>NZ_KQ031370.1:160146-654451 GCF_000963615.1 Rhodococcus sp. PML026
CTCGACGTCGCCGGGTTGGCTCGGTCGACGTTCTTCTACCGTCAAGCGCAGTTACGCAGGCCCGATCCGAAGGCTGCGTTGAAAGCGGCGGTGACCAGGGCGTTCGAGAAAAACCACCGACGCTACGGGCATCGACGCGTGCACCGAGTCCTCGTCGACGCGGGGTGGCGGGTGGCGAAGAAGACCGTGCTCGCGGTGATGCGTGAGCTCGGGTTGGCGTGCCGTGTGCGGCGCCGTCGACGGTATGTCTCGTATCAGGGTCAGGTCGGGGCGGTCGCGGCGAACATCCTCGACCGTCAGTTCACGGCGGCGGCCCCGAATCAGAAGTGGGTCACCGATGTCACCGAGTTCCGGGTCGGGGAGGCGAAGTTGTATCTGTCGCCGGTGATGGATCTGTTCGACCGCCAGATCATCTCGTATTCGATCGGTCGGTCCCCGACGACGGAGTTCACCAACCGTTCTTTGCGGGCCGCGTTGGGCACCCTCGGCGAACAGGATTATCCAATTGTGCACTCGGATCAGGGTTTTCACTATCAGCACTCGTCGTGGCGGCGGTTGCTGGCCGATGCGGGAGCCATCCAATCGATGTCCCGCAAAGCGAACTGTTACGACAATGCGATCATCGAGAACTTCTTCGGTCACCTCAAAGAGGAGATGTTTCATCACGTCCGATACCTGAACCTCGACGCCTTGCACACCGCGATCGAGGACTACATCGACTGGTTCAACAACGACCGCATCTCGCTACGACTCGACGGCCTGAGCCCGGTGCAATACCGAGCCCAGGCCCTCGCAGCCTAGGATTTCCATTAACCGGTCCAACCCACGGGGTCCAGTGCAGCTGAATGCCGCATTGATCCGGAAGGGGGGGGCGTGCCGGAAAGCAAGGCTGTGGGCTAGGAGTACGTGTAGAAACCCTTGCCGCTCTTGCGACCCAGCATTCCCGCGTCCACCATGCGCTGTAGCAGCGGGGGCGGAGCGTAATGCGGCTCGCGGAATTCGGCGTACAGCGATTCTGCGACCGCGAGGGTGACGTCGAGGCCGACGGTGTCGGTCAGACGCAACGGTCCCATGGGGTGGGCGCAACCGTTGACCATGCCGTCGTCGATGTCCTCGGCGCTGGCGAAGCCGGATTCGAGCATCCGGATGGCCGAGACCATGTAGGGGATGAGCAATGCGTTGACGATGAATCCCGCACGGTCACCCGCACGAATCGTCTTCTTGCCCAGGGTGTTCGCCGCGTAATCGGTGACTGCGTCGACGGTCTCTTCGCTGGTGAGGAGGCTGACGACGATTTCGACCAACGGCAGTACCGGTACGGGGTTGAAGAAGTGCACTCCGACGACCTGGTCGGGTCGCTTCGTCGCGTTGGCCATCTTGATGACGGGGATCGACGAGGTGTTCGTCGCCAGGATTCCTTCGGGTTTGACGATGGAATCGAGCTTGCCGAACAGATCCAGCTTCAGTGATTCGATCTCCGGTGCCGCCTCGATCACGAGATCGCGATCGGCGAAATCGTTGATGTCGAGCGTCAACGAGATTGCGGCGCGGGCTTTCTCGGCCGCGTCGGCGTCGATGCGGCCGGACTTGACGGCCCGTGCGAACGACTTGTCCAGGCGTGCTTCGGCGGCGTCGGCGGTGCCCTGGCTGGTTTCCAGGATCAGCACCGAGCTACCGGAGCGGGCGCACATTTCGGCGATACCGGCACCCATGGTGCCGCCGCCGATGACGCCTACGAGTTCGATGGTGCTCATTTGAGCAGCGCCCGCGACATGACGACACGCTGAATCTGGTTGGTGCCCTCGTAGATCTGCGTGATCTTGGCGTCGCGCATCATGCGCTCGACGGGGAAGTCGGTGGTGTAGCCGGCACCGCCGAAGAGCTGGACGGCGTCGGTGGTGACCTCCATCGCGACATCGGAGGCGAAGCACTTCGCTGCGGCAGAGATGAATCCGAGGTTCTTCTCGCCGCGCTCGGCGCGTGCCGCGGAGCTGTAGACCATCAGGCGGGCAGCTTCGACCTTCATTGCCATGTCGGCGAGCATGAACTGCACGGCCTGGAAGCTCGAGATCGACGTGCCGAACTGCTTGCGGTCCTTGGTGTATGCGATGGCTGCGTCGAGAGCGCCCTGAGCGAGGCCGACGGCCTGTGCGCCGATGGTGGGCCGGGTGTGGTCGAGGGTTTCGAGTGCGGTCTTGAATCCGGTGCCGGGCTCACCGATGATGCGGTCTCCGGGGATCTTGCAGTTCTCGAAGTACAGCTCGGCGGTGGGCGAACCCTTGATGCCGAGCTTCTTCTCCTTGGGGCCGACGACGAATCCTTCGTCGTCCTTGTGCACGATGAACGAGCTGATGCCGTTGGCGCCCTTGTCGGGATCGGTGACGGCCATGACGGTGTACCAGTCGGACTTGCCGCCGTTGGTGATCCAGCACTTGGAGCCGTTGAGGATCCAGTCGTCTCCGTCGGCCTTCGCGCGGGTGCGCATGCTGGCGGCGTCGGAGCCGGCCTCACGCTCGGACAGCGCGTACGACGCCATCGCGCCGCCTGCGAGCGAGGGCAGGACCTGCTTCTTGAGCTCCTCGGAGCCCTTGAGGATGAGGCCCATCGTGCCGAGCTTGTTGACGGCGGGAATCAGTGAGGACGAGCCGCAGACGCGGGCGACCTCTTCGATGACGATGCAGGCGGCAACCGAGTCGGCACCCTGACCGTCGTACTCCTCGGGAACGTGCACGGCGTTGAAGCCGGAGGCGTTGAGGGCATCGAGCGCCTCCTGCGGGAAGCGCGAGTCCTCGTCGACCTCCTTGGCGTACGGGGCGATCTCCTTCTCCGACAGGGCCCGGATCGCTGCGCGCAGCTCCTCGTGCTCCTCGGGTGACTGGTAGAGATCGAAGTCGGGATTTCCGGCCATGTCGGCCACGCTCCTCGCGATGTCGGGGGTACAGCACTGCCCAGAAAGGGCACTCAGTGCCAAGCTTCATCCCAGTGTACGACCGGACCGGCCTCGATTCAAGGGTGGGGCTCGCCGAGACGGCACTGAGTGCCATCTCGGGTGGGTGTCACTCGGGGAGGTGGCGGGCCAACGCGTCGGCGACGGTGTTCACGGACGTGCCCCGCGGGAATGTCGCGACCACGACGTCTCCCGAGGACTGGGCGCGGACCTGCGCCAACGCTGCGCGCAAGTCGGTGACGGACGTCGGCAGGCCGTCGCGAATCATCCGTCGTAGAAAGTAGTTGTGGGTCGCGGTCACCGAGGCGGAGAACTGCAGGATCTCCAGATGAGGGTGGTCGGGAAGCGCCCGCTGCAGGTATTCGACGAAGAGACGGTCGTAGCGGAACACGGTGACGATCTCGCGATCGCGCAGGGCGGGAATTCGATGCACCACCTGATATCGCAGCCGCGACATCTCTTTCCAGTCCGAGAATCGCTCGTACACCAACTGGGCGGCATCGCAGACGGCCTGCCATGGGTCGCCGGTGTTGGACGCGAGCAAAGCGCCGACCTGTTCGAGCAGAATCTCGTGATCGGCGAAGACGACGTCTTCCTTGGCGCGGAACTGCCGGAAGAACGTTCGACGCGAGATTCCGGCCGCCACCGCGATGTCGTCCACCGTCGTCGAGTCGTAGCCCTTGACCGAGAACAGATCCAGGGCCGCGGTGGCCACGGTCAGCCTGAAGTCGGTGGATTCCTCGGGTTCTCCGCGCATGCCAGTGAAGGTAGCGGAGTTTCGGCAGGGGCACTGAGGTCGTCCTTCTCGGTGGCTGATTGCTAGTGTTCGCAAGTAGCCTGCTTCGCAGTGCTCGGCGAAGCGGAAGGACGTCATGGCCACGGATTCGAGTCGACCGCTGTACAGAATGAAGGCCGACTTCTTCAAGACGTTGGCTCATCCCGCGCGTATTCGAGTGCTGGAACTGTTGAGCGAACGCGAACACGCAGTGTCCGAGATGCTGCCCGAGGTGGGCATCGAGCCGGCGAATCTGTCACAGCAGCTGTCGATTCTGCGTCGCGCGGGTCTCATCGAGGGCACTCGGGAGGGGTTGTCGGTGTCGTACACGCTGACGTCGCCGAAAGTGGCGGACCTCCTCGTGGTGGCCCGGGAGATATTGACCGGCGTGGTGGCCAACCAGGTAGAACTGCTGGACGGCGAGTCCGGATCGCGCACCTGAGCTGACCGTCGAGGGAGGTGTGCATCATCTCTCCGCATCTGATTCATTACTTGCTAAACTTAGCAATCAACTGGATCAAGAACGATGAGCTTTCAGGAAGCGTCGCATGTCCGAACCGACGAAACGCACCCGCACGAACGACGCCCTGAGGGCGGTTTCCGCCCTTCTACCCAGATGGAGCGAGTGGAAGCCCGCGCTGCGCGCACCCGGTTCGGATCTTCTCGCCGGCCTCATCGTGGCGCTGGTGGCGCTGCCCCTCGCGCTCGGATTCGGAGTCAGCACCGGGCTGGGTGCAGCGGCGGGACTGACCACCGCCATCATCGCGGGAGTCGTGGCAGCGGTATTCGGTGGCTCACGGTTTCAGGTATCGGGTCCGACCGGTGCGATGACGGTGGTGCTGGTCCCGATCGTCGCCGAATTCGGGCCGACGGGAGTGCTCGCGGTCGGGCTGCTGGCCGGGATAATTCTGTTGGTGCTCGCGGTAGCAGGAATCGGCCGAGCTGTGCGGTACATGCCCGCGCCCGTCATCGAAGGATTCACCGCGGGCATCGCCGTTGTCATTGCACTGCAACAGGTTCCGTCGGCGCTGGGTATCACGGACGCCGAAGGTGACAAGGTCTGGCAGTCCGCGTTCGATGCCGCCCGTTCGTTTGTCGCGCATGCGAGCATCCTCACCCCCGCTGTGGCGATCGCCGTCGCGATCGTCATGCTCGTCGGCGGCCGCCTGGCACCGAAGATCCCGTTCTCGTTGGTCGCGGTTGCTGCCGCTACCGTGGCCACCCAGCTGTTCGATCTGGACATCGCCCGCATCGGCACCATTCCGTCGTCGTTGTCCGCCCCGAGCCTGGGCTTTTTCCACCTGGGTGACGTGACGGCGTTGCTGGCCCCGGCGTGTGCCGTCGCAGCTCTGGCTGCCCTGGAATCGTTGCTGTCCGCCACCGCCGCGGACTCGATGGGCGTCGGCGCTCGCCACAACCCCGACCGGGAGTTGTTCGGACAGGGCCTTGCGAACATCGCCGCACCCCTGTTCGGGGGCATTCCCGCCACAGGTGCGATCGCCCGGACAGCAGTCAACGTTCGATCCGGTGCCCGCACCAGGCTTGCGGCCCTCACCCACGCGGTGATCCTCGCCGTCATCATGTACTCCGCGGCCGGGTTGGTCGCCGATATCCCGCTTGCAGCCCTGGCCGGAGTGCTGCTCGCAACCACCGTGCGGATGGTCGAGACCGCGTCCATCCGGGCGATCACCCGCGCCGGCCGCGGGGACACCGTGGTGATGGCGGCGACCTTCCTCGTCACGGTGGTCTTCGATCTCGTGACGGCGGTGGCGGTCGGCGTCGGGTTCGCTGCCGTCCTGGCTCTCCGGGCCGTTGCGCGATCGGCCACGGTCGAGCAGGTCCCCCTGAACACACTTGATGCGGTCTCGAAGGAAGAAGGAGACCTGCTGCGGGAACACATCGTCGCGTACCGCATCGACGGTGCGCTGTTTTTCGGTGCCGCGCACAGCTTCCTGCTCGAACTCGCCGACGTCTCGGACGTGAAGGTGGTGATCCTGCGCATGTCCCGAGTCACCACGATCGACGCCACCGGCGCCATGGTTCTCAAGGACACCATCACCGAACTCGAACACCGACACATCACCGTCCTGATCTCCGGTGCCAAGCCCGAGCACCTGCGTCCCCTCGCAGCCCTGGGGGTGTTCACCACCAAGGACGACGACGCTCGACACGTCTTCGACACCACCCCGCAGGCCATCGCCTGTGCACGCACGCTGGTGACCGAGGCGACCACTCCCCGCGGGTAGGGTCGTAGGTCACACTTGCGTACGAAAGGACCAGCTCATCGTGGCTCTCGTTGCCGGAATCGACTCTTCCACCCAATCGTGCAAGGTTTTCGTTCGCGATGCCGACACCGGGGAGTTGGTGCGTCACGGCCGCGCCGGTCATCCCGACGGCACCGAGATCGACCCGCAGCGGTGGAAAGAAGCACTCGACGAGGCCGTCGACGCCGCCGGCGGGCTGGACGATGTCGCTGCGGTGTCGGTCGGCGCGCAACAACACGGCATGGTCTGCCTCGACGACAACGGATCCGTGATTCGTAAAGCATTGCTGTGGAACGACACTCGGTCGGCCCAGGCGGCAGAGGATCTGATCGCGGAACTCGGCGAGAAGACCGGTGGCGACGGCGGTCAGGCCTGGGCCGACGCCGTCGGCGTGGTTCCGTTGGCCTCGATCACCGTCGCCAAGCTGCGGTGGCTCGCCGACAACGAGCCCGACAACGCCGATCGCACTGCGGCGGTGTGCCTTCCGCACGATTGGATCGGCTGGCAGCTCGGTGGCGCGTCGGGGCTCGACGCCTTGGCCACCGACCGCGGCGATGCGAGCGGCACCGGATACTTCTCGGCGGCCACGAACGAGTATCGAACGGATCTGTTGCAGCTGGGTTTTCGTGGCCGCAACCCATTGCTGCCCCGCGTGGCAGCGCCGAACGAGGCGATAGGCCACACTGCCGCCGGTGCGCTGATCGGCCCGGGTACCGGAGACAATGCCGCGGCGGCGCTTGCCCTCGATGCGCAGCCCGGTGATGTGGTGGTCTCGATCGGCACGTCCGGCGTCGTCTCGGCGGTGACCACCGCCGCCGCGGCCGACGGTTCGGGCCTGGTCGCCGGATTCGCCGACGCCACCGGGCGTCAGCTGCCGTTGGTGTGCACGCTCAACGCGGCTCGCGTCCTCGATGCGACGGCGCGAATGCTGGGCGTCGATCACGACGAGTTGTCGCGGTTGGCTCTGTCGACGACGAGCGACGGTGTGGTGATGGTGCCGTACTTCGAGGGCGAGCGGACGCCCAATCTCCCCGATGCGTCCGGAGCGATTCATGGACTGCGACTGAACAATTCGACTCCTGGCCACCTGGCTCGTGCTGCCGTCGAAGGACTGCTGTGCGGACTGGCCGACGGTATCGACTACCTGCGTGCACAGGGAGTGGACGTGCAGCGAGTACTGCTCATCGGCGGCGGTGCCAAGTCCGCGGCGCTCCGAGCCTTGGCCCCGGCAATTCTCGGGGTGCCGGTGGCCGTACCCGAGCCCGGTGAATACGTCGCCGACGGGGCAGCGCGCCAGGCAGCATGGACTTTGGCCGGGACCAGTGAGCCGCCGACCTGGGCGCAGGCCACCTCGAAGACATACGAGGCAGACCCCACGCCGGCGGTGCGAGAGCGCTACGCGCATGTGAGTGGAAACTCGTAGCAGGGGTCGTGTTCAGTCCGGGGACATATGAGACACGAGATGTCCACGGACATGTGACACACGGGCTGTGATGATGCTGCGGGGCACTGTGACCGGCTATGGAGTAATCCATGGCCAGATCGGATGCCCGGATGAACCTGCTCGACGCCACCTTGACCGCATGGATCATCGAGGGAGCCGACGTCTTCGACGAACGAGGCCTGTCAGGCTTCTGCGCCGATCACGGGCTCTCCCGCAGTACCGCCAACCGTCACGCCGCCCGGATCCGAGAACGGGGCCGGTGGGAACTCGACTCCCGCCGGCCCCGCTCGAGCCCGGCACGCACCCCCGACGCTGTCGAAGCCCGCATCATCGCGCTCCGCGGCGAATTGGGCCGCGACAACGGTGCCGACAACATCCGCTACGAGCTGACCAAGATTGCCGCCGAACATGATTGGGCCGGCAAAGGCTGGAAGGTCCCGGCCCGATCGACCATCAACAACATCCTCACCCGCCACGGCCTGGTGACCCCGGAACCCAAGAAGCGACCCAAATCGTCCTACCGCCGATTCCAATACGCCCGACCCCGTGACTGCTATCAGATCGACGCCACCGAAGTCGTACTCGCCGGCGGCGGGAAAGCCACCGTCTTCGAGGTTCTCGACGACTGCACCCGCACCCTCGTCGCGACGTACGTCTGCCACGCCGAGACCACCGCCGGAGCCATCACCGCCATCGGCAGAGCGTTCACCGACTACGGAGTACCGGCAATCGTGTTGTCCGACAACGGAATGGCATTCTGCGCGACCGCGTCGAAGGGCCGCTCGAAGTTCGGCGCGTTCGTCACCGGGTCCGGTGCCAGGCTCATTCACTCGAGCCCGTACCACCCGCAGACCAACGGCAAAGTCGAACGCCACCACCGCACCTTCAAACAGTGGCTCACCGACCAACCCACCCGGCCCGCCACGACCGCCGAGTTGCAGACATCGTGCAATCGGTACCAGACGTTCTACAACAACGACCGCCGCCACAGTGCCGTGAACATGCCCCCGCAGCAGGCATGGAACGGCGCTGCAACCTTGGGCGGTCCGCAGCACCTACCCGCCCAGGTCGACGCCACAGTCGGTACCCACTCCGTCTCCGGCTCCGGCGTGATCTCCGTCGGCGACCACACGATCTCGGTCGGACGGTCCCACGCTCACAGTCGCGTGACCGTCCTGCGCGACGGCAACCACATCACCACCTACACGGCCAGCGGAGAAGTCCTCGGCCATTTGCACTTGAACATCGACAAGCGCTACCAAGGACAACTCCACCGCCCCGCAGCCTAGAATCGTGTCTCACATGTATCGAGACACCCGTGTCCCGCATGTATCAAGACAGCACACGTAGCAGGGGTCGAGTTTCCACGCACATGCGGCGCAGCCGCTCAGGGAATCAGGCGCGCATCTCGGTAACGCTGGATCACCGAGGCGATGGCATCGGGCGTGGAGCGGAAGCCCAGGAAGCCGGCCTTCTTGGACTTGTTCATGTCTGTCAGGCATTCCATGTCGCGGCCGAGGTCACCGTCGGTGTGCCACCACGACGCCAGGCGGGAGACATCGCTCTCGACCAGATCGTGTTTCTCGGCGACGCGCTTCCACGCGGCGGCCGCGTCGGACATACGGGGTTCGAGGGGGCGCGGTTCGGTGTCGAAGCCTTCGGGTTCGACACCGAAGTGCTCGGCGAACTGCGGCCACAGCCAGCGCCAGCGAAAGACGTCACCGTTGGCGATGTTGAACGCCTCGTTGCGCGCGTTGTCGTCGGTTGCCGCCCAGATCATCTGCTCGGCAAGCAGGTCGGCGTCGGTGAGGTCGGTCAAGCCGTTCCACTGGGTTTCGGAGCCGGGGAAGACGAACTTCTCGCCCAGTTCCTTACAGATCGACGCGTAGACGGACAGCGTCAGCATCATGTTCATCGCGTTGCCCACGGCAAAACCGGAGACGGTGTGAGCGCGGTGCACACTCCATCCGAACCCGTATTTGTCTGCGCCGGCGAACAGTTCGTCTTCCTGCGCGTAGTAGAAGTTCGGGGTGTCGAGGCGGTCCTCGGTTTCGTGGAACGGCGTCTCGGCCATCACGGCCTCACCGTATGCATCGAACGGGCCGAGGTAGTGCTTGAGTCCGGTCATCAGCGCGACGTGCTTCACCGAATCGAGGGGGCCGAGAACATCGAGCACATTGCGTAGGGTCGCCGAGTTGACCTCGATGTTCTCCTGCTCGGAGTCCTTCTTCACCCACGCGGTGAAGAACACGACCTCGGGGCGGACGTCCTTCAGCGCGTCTTCGAGGGACTTCGGGTCGAGCAGATCCGCCGCGACCGGCACGACGCCGTCGACGGGGGTACTGCCGCTCCGACTCAGTCCGTAGGTGGTCCAGCCTGCATCGAGTGCTGCGCGGCACAGCGCCTGCCCGGAAATGCCGGTGGCACCGACGATCAACGCGCGCGTGGTGTTCGTAGTCATCGGGTCCGGTTACCCACTGGAGCCGATGCAACACGTGACGCTTCACTCACGTCAGGGCCAGTACTTGCTGGACGACGAGCACGATCGCGCCCACGGCCGAGACGGCGATTGCCGTGATACGTAGGCGTCGCCGATCGAGAACTCGGTTGATCACCCGAGAGAGCAGGAACCCCAGAACTGTCGCTGGGGCCAGGAAGGCGAACAGCGTGGCGGTGTGGCTGTTCACCGCTCCGGCCACCGTCAACACCGCGATGGAGATGATCGAGCCGACGAGGAAGAAGCAACTCATCGTGCTGCGGAGTTCGGCTCCGGAGTTGCCTTGCCACACCAGAGCCATCGGTGGCCCACCGATGGAGGTGGCGGTTCCCAGAACTCCCGACGCGGCCCCGGCGACGACGAGATTACGTCTGTGCGGCAACGGAACCCAGCCGAACGACGTCAGCGCGACGCCGCCCAGGACCACGAGTGCCAACAGTATCGCCAGCCCGCGTTCGGGCAACAGAACGAGCAGAACTGCGCCCAACGCCGAACCGGGCAGGCGACCGGCGAGCGCCCACCCTGCGCCGGACAGGTCGAGGGCCGTGCGATCGCGAACCAGCACAAGGACACTGACCACGACGGCGAGCATGATCAGCGTCGCCGGGATGAGGCCGGGGTCGACGATGGCCACGATGGGGGCGGCCAGCATGCCCATGCCGAAGCCGATCGACGCCTGCATCGCGGATGCGAAGAAGATCGCGAGCGCGACGACGACGAAGCCGGTGACACTCAGGTGCGTGAGTGTCATGTTCCGGCGGCGACGAGGCCGAGATTTCCTGCCACGAGCGGATAATGGCATTCGGCAACATGATCGGCCTCGTCGGCGTCGTGTGCGACGGGTGGTGCGTCGCTCGCGCACAGGTCGGTCGCCTTCCAGCAGCGAGTACGGAAACGGCATCCCGACGGCGGATTCAGTGGCGACGGCACCTCGCCTTTCAGCAGAATCTTGTCCCCGCGGCTCGACGCGTCGAGTGTGGGTGCGGCCGACATCAACGCTGCGGTGTAGGGGTGGGCGGGCCGATCGAATACTGCCTCGGTGGCTCCGGATTCGACGATGCGGCCCAGGTACATCACCGCGACTCGGTCGGCGACGTGCCGGACCACCGAGAGATCGTGCGAGATGAAGACATAGGAGATGCCGAGTTGCTTCTGCAGATCGTTGAGCAGGTTGAGCACCTGGGCCTGGACCGAGAGATCGAGAGCCGACACCGGCTCGTCGCAGATGATGACGTCGGGGTTCAGTGCCAGAGCTCGCGCGATGCCGAGGCGCTGGCGCTGACCGCCGGAGAACTCCTGCGGGAACCGGTTCTCGTCGCTGGGTCGCAAGCCCACCAGATGCAGCAGCTCGCGCACCCGCGCGGAGCGGTCACGTCGAGTCTTGTAGAGGCTCTTGTGGGTTCGCCATGGTTCACCGATGATGTCCCCGGCCGTCATGCGTGAGTTCAGTGAACCGTACGGATCCTGGAACACCATCTGCACGCGGCGGCGCCAGGCGAGGAGCTCCTTGCCGCGGAGCGCGAACGGATCCGTGCCGTCGAAGGCGACGGTGCCCGAGTCCGGGCGTTCGAGCATCATCAGGGTGCGTGCGAGAGTGGACTTGCCGCAGCCGGATTCGCCCACGAGGCCGAGGGTCTCGCCCCGCCGCAGGTCGAGGTCGATGGAGTCCAGAGCGCGTAGCTTCCCGCGGCCGACGTCGAAGGTCTTGTTCAGGCCACGAACGGTCAACAGTTGCTCAGACATTGCGCGATACCTCGTTCGGGAAGTGGCAGGCCGACAGGCGGCCGTTGCCGACGGATTCGAGCGGCGGGCGGCTACTGCTACAGATCTCACGGGCGATGGGGCAACGTGCCTGGTAGACGCATCCGTCGGGGATCGAGTGCAGATCCGGCGGGGTGCCGCCGATGGATTTGAGATCCTCGCCGCGGACGGCGTGCACGGGGACCGAGTCGAGCAGACCCTTGGTGTAGGGGTGGCGCGGCGATCCGAACACCTCCGAAACCAACCCGGTTTCGACGACGTTGCCCGCGTACATGATTGCCACTCGATCGGCTTCTTCGGCCACCAGAGCGAGGTCGTGGGTGATGAGTACGACGGCCATGTCGTGCTCGGTGCGCAATTCCTTGAGCAGTGCCATGATCTGCGCCTGCACGGTCACGTCGAGGGCGGTGGTCGGTTCGTCGGCCAGCAGTACCGACGGACTCAGGGCCACGGCCATCGCGATCAGCAGGCGCTGCCGCATGCCGCCGGAGAACTGGTGCGGGTAGGAGTCGGCGCGTGATTCGGGCTCGGGGATACCCACGCGGGCCATCAGGGCGATGGCCTCGACTCGCGCCTGCTTGGCCGACATACCCCGGTGGATCCGAAACGGCTCGGCCAGTTGAGTTCCCACGGTATAGACGGGATTGAGTGCGGTCAGTGCATCCTGGAAGACGATGGCCAGTTCGGTGGCCGCGATCGTGCGTCGCACCTTGGTCTTGGCGGTGACCAAATCGACGTCGCCCATCTCCACCGAGCCGCCGGTGATGTCGGCGATCGGTTCGAGCAACCCGACGATGGCCTGGGCGGTCATCGACTTGCCACAGCCGGATTCACCCAACAAAGCGAGGGTTTCGCCGCGGCGTGCGGAGAAGGTGACGTTGTCGACGGCGCGAATGACGCCTGACGGCGTCCGCAGATCGACCGTCAGTCCGCGGACGTCCAGAGCGATGCTGCCGGTATCGGAGCGTCGAGGTGCGGTTGCCGGTGCGCTCATGAGACGACCTTTCGTGCGGGGATCAGGCGAGACCGCTTGGAGCGGGGGACGTTGAGTCGCCACCGCTGCGCCGGATCGGTGGCGATGCGGGCCCAGGCGGCGAGAACGGTGGCCGAGACGGTCGTCAACACGATCGCGAGGCCGGGGAAGAAGGAGAGCCACCAGGCGGTCTGCAGGTAGGTGCGGCCCTGCGAGACCATCAGGCCCCAGGAGACGTCGGGCGGCTGAATGCCGATGCCCAGGAAGCTCAGTGACGACTCGGCCAGGATGACGAAGCAGAAGTCCAGGGTTGCGACGGTCAGCAGAGTCGGCAGCAGAATCGGTGCCACGTGACGCCGGATCACCGATCCGCTCTTCGCGCCGAACGTACGGGCAGCGTCCACGAACAACCGACTCTGCAGTTCTGCGGACTCGGCGCGGGCGGTACGCAGGTAGATCGGGATACGCGTGACCGTCAGGACCAGAACGATGTTCGCGGCACTGGGCGAGAAGACGTAGAGCACGACGACGGCCATCAGCAGGGACGGAAAGCTGAGGATGACGTCGGCGACGCGCATCGCCGCGGTCTCGCGCCAACCGCGATGGAAGCCGGCCCACATTCCGATGAACGAGCCGATGATCGCCGAGAGGATCACGGCCGGAATGGCTACCGACAGTGTGGTTCTGCTCGCCACGATCAATCGGGCCAGCATGCTGCGTCCCAATGGATCGGTGCCGAGGATGTTCATCCAACCGGTGTCGAGGGTGAACGGTGGCAGGTTCGAGCGATCGAGATCTTGGTCGGTGGCGGCGTCCCCGACCAACATCGGGCCGAAGACTGCGGTGAGGAAGACCAGCACCAGGATTGCGGCAGCGACGGTGGCGACTCGGTCCCGCAGGAGTAGCTTCCACAGCGGGGCCGACGCCTTGCGGGCTTCCACCGGAGCCGTCGGTGGAACATCCTCGGGCTCGGATGTTTTCGGTGCTTCGAAGTCGAGTGACATGTTCTTACCTAGACCTTCACCTTGTCGCGAACCCGGGCGTCGAGCAGTGCATAGCAGGCATCGATGACGATGTTGAGGACGAAGATGGACACTGCCGTCAGCAACACGGCTGCCTGCAGAACGGCGAAGTCGCGTTGGAGGATGGCGTCGATCATCAGTTTTCCGATACCGGGCCAGCCGAAGATGGCTTCGACGACCACTGCGCCGTTGACGAGCCCGACCATCAGGTCGCCGGCCACGGTCAACGCCGGTGCCGCGGCGTTGCGCAGGGCGTGGTGGGTGACGACCCGAAGGTCGCTCGCCCCTTTGCTTCTCGCCAGCCGCACGTAGGGTGCCGACAGCGCCGAGACCATCGCGCCACGGACGACCTGTGTCAGGACGCCGAGCGGTCGAATGAGCAGCGTGGCGATCGGCAACACCCAGGAGAGCATTCCGCTGTCCACCCCGGAGGTGGGCAGCCACCCGAACAGGATGGCGAAGACGTAGACGCCCATGATGGCGAACCAGAAGTCGGGAATGGATGCGGCCGTCATCGACAGCAGGCTCGAGATGCGATCGGCCAGCGAATTCGGCCGGTATGCGGCCCAGCAGCCGATGATCACCGCACCGAGGATGGCGAGGAACATCGTTGCGAACGCCAGCTGCAGCGTTGCGGGGAAGGCGCGCAGGGCCATCGCCGACGCGTCCTCACCGGTGCGGAGCGACTGCCCGAAGTCGAGTTGTACGACACCTTTGAAGTAGTCAAGCAACTGAGTCAGCACCGGTTGATCGAAGCCGTTGGTGGCGCGGAATGCTTCGCGCTGCGCCTGGGTGGCCGACTCGGGGAGGTACAGGCTGGTGGGGTCGCCGCCGGTGAGCCGGGCGAGGAAGAAGACGCCCAGTAGAACGACGAACAGCGGGATCAGGCTGGTGTAGATCCGTCGGCGCAGAAATCTGAACATGTCAGGGCCTCTCGGTCTCGGCGCGGGTCATCGCGGCCAGATGCATTTCGTCGACCGTGGCCGAGTCCGGGGTGTAGTCGACCGAGGCGGCCTTGGCGAGCACCCCGTTCATGTGTGCGATGTAGGCCATCTGCATGATGTCTTTCGGTTCGTCGGCGAACACCTGGGCGTACGCGGCCTGCCTGTCTTCTCCGGTGAGTGCACCGGCGGCGGCGATCTCCTTGTCGAAGTCCGCTGTGCCGTAAGCGCTCTGGAACCCGTCACTGGTGAAGTACTGATCGACGGTGAAGGCGGAGTCGCCGGCCTGGTTGCCGTGCTGAATCACCAGTAGATACGGCCCGACGTTCGGGAACGGACGTTCCTGGTATTCGGCCGTACCTGCGGCGTCCATCATTTCGATCTTGACGTTCATGCCGATCTTGGACAGCGAGTTCTGGATTACCTCCACTGTCTCGTTGATCTTGGGGAACTGTCCGGTGCGTCCGATCAGGCGGATCTCTGTGTCCACCGGTACCCCGTCTGCCCGCGCCTCGTCGATCAGCGTGCGTGCCTGGTCCATGTCGTAGGGCCACGGCGTCAGGTCCTCGTTGTAGCCGACGACACCCTCGGAGATGAGCTGTGCTGCAGGGGAACCGAGTCCACGGAAGAGCGCCTTGACGATGCCGTCGCGGTTGATGGCGTAGTTGATCGCCTGCCGAACCCGCATGTCGTCCAGTGGCGGTTGCGCGGCCTGCATGCGCAGTGCCGTGGTCTCGTTGTTGGGATAGGCCACGCCGAGGTCGCCTGCACCGTCCTCCGGTCCGACCGACGTGGCGATCTCGGCCTCGCCGTTGGTCACCATCGACGCGCGGACACTGCCCTCACTGCGCCATTGGTATTCGGCCCTGGCGTATTCGGGCTTCGGGCCCCAGTAGGTCTCGTTGCGTACCAGGGAGAGCTTCTGGCCGTAGTCCCACCGCTCGATCGCGAACGGGCCGGTGCCGATCGGTTCGCGTACCCGCTCGGTGTAGCTCGCAGTGCGCGGAACCATCTCCACGAACGAGAGCCGCAGCGGCAGAATGGGATCGGGCTCGGGTGACTGCACTGTCAGCGTCAACGGGTCGACGGCTTTCACCACCAGATCGGCGTCGCCGAAGACGTATCCCTCGACGTTGCATCCCAGTTCGGAGTTGACGGTGCGGTCGATGGAGAACGCTGCATCCTCGGCTTCGAAGGGGCTGCCGTCGCTGAACGTCACGCCGGGGTGAATGGCGAACGTCCACTCGGTGTCCGAGGTCTGCTCCCACGAGTCCGCCAACTTCGGTTCGAGATCACCGGTACTCGGATTGCGCTCCATCAGCGGCTCGGTGATGTTCGAGCGAGTGACCACTCCGACCGACGTCAGCGATACGTCGCAGGCTTCGAGGGTGGGCGGTTCCTGAGGCAGAACGATGCGCAGGGTGTCTGCGCGGGCTGCGGCTCCGTTGCTCGAGTTCGCGACGGTGCAGCCGCTTGCGATCAATGAAAGTGTCAGTGCGCCAACAGCAATAGCGGCGACGCGATGGGTCCGTCCCTGCTGCACGGAGAGTGCAGGGCTCATGGTGGCCTCCAGTGGGAAAAGGGATACGCGTCATCGAGCCGCATTCGGATCTGTGACGGTAGACACACGGTAGGAGTGGGTGATCTCCACCGTCAACCGGACGAAAGCGACGTTTCGGCCCGTTATCCACGTCACAATCGTGCTGGATCAGTGCGGCTGCTCGCAGTTCAGCGCCTCTGAGCAGGTCGAACGTCCAAGCGGGTTAGGCATACCTGCATGCTGGGGGTCATGTTCATGCCGTTTGGGTATCGGTCCATGTTATTTGCGTGTTGGACAGGTATCCGAGAAGCGGCATACCGTACAGGAAACGCGCACGCTCCACCACATCGCGAGGAGGACAACGGTGACCACCGGTCAACAGGAAAAGTCTGTGTTGCAACAGGATTCACGCCAAGGGGGCCGCGTGCTCCGAGTCGGGCCGCTGAAGCCGTCCCTGATGGACACTCTGGTTGCCGACTACGACGCGCTGACCTTGCCCGAGGGGGACGAGCGTGAGCAGTTCCTGGCCGAGCACGGCCCGTCGATCACCGCCGTCGTCACCTCCGGCCGAACCGGCGTCGACGCAGCGCTGATGGAGCGGTTGCCGCAGCTCGGAGCCGTCGTGAACTTCGGAGTCGGATACGACACCACCGACGTCGACGCGGCCACCGAGCGTGGCATCGGGGTCAGCAACACCCCGGACGTGCTCACCGACTGCGTCGCGGATCTTGCTGTCGGCCTGGTGATCGACACCGTGCGTGGGCTCTCGTCCGCGGAGCGATTCGTACGGGCCGGCCGCTGGCCGGCCGAGGGCAACACTCCGCTGACCCGTCAGGTCACCGGCAAACGAGTCGGGATCATCGGGCTCGGCCGGATCGGATCTGCAATTGCGGACCGGCTCACCGCATTCCGCTGCCCCATCTCGTACCACAACCGCAACGAGATCGACGGTTCACCGTATGCGTACGCGGCCAGTCCTGTAGCGCTCGCCGAGGGCGTCGACGTACTGATCGTCGCCGCGTCGGGTGGCTCGGGAACGGCCCATCTGGTCGATCGCGCGGTGCTCGACGCGCTGGGGCCGCAGGGCTATCTGATCAACGTGGCCCGCGGAAGCGTCGTCGACGAGGAGGCGCTGATCGAACTGCTCGCCTCCGGGCAGCTCGCCGGTGCGGGCCTGGACGTGTTCGCCCACGAACCGAACGTGCCCGACGCCCTGCTGGCGATGGACAACGTGGTGCTGCTGCCGCACGTGGGCAGCGCAACGGTGGAGACTCGCGCCGCCATGGAAGCACTGACACTGGAGAACCTCGATCGATTCCTGGCCGACGGCTCCCTCGTCACGCCGGTGACAAAGTGACCGTCGTCGTCGGCTACTCGCCGACCACCGAAGGAAAAGGCGCGCTGCCCTTCGCATTTCGCGAGGCCCAGATGCGCGGAACGAATCTGCTCATCGTCGCCGAGGACAACAGCGCGGCAGACGCCGACTTCGCTGCCACCGTCGAATCGGCTCGCGAGGAGGCGTCGGCGGTCGGTGTCACGACGAATATTCACGACAACGAGGCCGGCCGCTCGCACGCCGACAACCTGATCGACCTGTCGTTCGACGAGCAGGCTCAGTTGGTCGTCATCGGCATCCGACGTCGATCGCCCGTCGGAAAGTTGTTCATGGGCAGCATCTCTCAGCGCGTACTGCTCGAAGCGCATTGCCCGGTGACGGCCGTCAAGCCGCCGGTTGGGACGCCGCGATAGTTCGGTTGCTGGCTGGACAGTATTCGGCACCGTCGCTGCGACCCCCTTCATCGCTAAGACCGACCGCGACACACTGCAAGCGATCGCCGACATCGACCTCGACAGCAACGACCTAGCGGAAACCGACGGCAACAGCGACAATGGGGCTACAACACACCGCGAGGAGCGCCCATGACCACCACCGAACCGCGCCGGGCCTGGACCCCCGAGCAGCGCCGGAAGGTACGCGCAGCAGCCGCAGGAGCGTCCATCAAACTCCGCGAGTACGACAACAAGCCGGTCCCGCAATGGCTCCGCGACGTCGCCGCTGGCAAAGACGCCAATCCGCCCAAAGACTGAGCACCCACGAACCCGACAAGGCCCGCTCCCAACCAGGTGCGGGCCTTCGTTGGCTTTCGAGGCGCGCCGTATTCACACGAGCACTCGACCGAGACCGGCTTCGGGCACTGTCGAACCACGGCTCGATCAGCAGGAAAAAATCACGACCACTCACGCGTCGGCAGCACGTCGGTCATGAAGCGGTGCAGTGCCGGGTTGTCGTTGTCGACGCGCCAGGCGGCGTCGAGTTCGACGGGGCGTTCCTTCACCGTCCGAACCGGCCGGAACACAACGCCTTCCGGCCGCATGGTCGACGCCGACTCGGGTACCAGCGCCAGTCCGATTCCCGAGCGAACGAGCACCAGCATCGTGTGTACCTGGGTCACGTACTGCACGTAGCGCGGTGAGACCCCGACGATGGTGAAGGTGCTGATCAGCAGTTCGTGGAAGTACCGCGCGTCGACGGGCGAGTACATGATGATCGGCTGCTCGTCGAAGTCCTCTACCGACAGCTCGTCCTTCGCGGCCAGTGGGTGTTCTTCGGGCATCGCCGCGATCAACGATTCGTGCAGCACCGGCCGGGACGCGATGCCCGGTCGCTTGAGTGGTGGCCTGGCCAACCCGAGATCCAGATCGCCGATGGCCAGAGACTCCATCTGTACCGCCGAGACCATCTCGCGTAGAACGATTTTCACGTCCGGTAGCTTCTCGCGCGCGGCGTCGAGCAGCTGCGGGAGCACCGCATGCGCCGATGCCCCGGTGAATCCCACGATCACAGTCCCCAGGTCTCCGGTGGGAACGCGTCGCACCGTCAGCAGAGCGCCCTCGGCGAGGTCGAGGATGCGTCGGGCCTCGGGTAGGAAGGCCAATCCCGCGGCCGTCAGGGTCACCGACCGGCTCGTGCGGTCGATCAGCTGCACGCCGACTTCGCTCTCGAGTTGTTGGATCTGCCTGCTGAGCGGCGGCTGCGTCATGTGCAGACGTTCGGCGGCGCGGCCGAAGTGCAATTCCTCGGCGACGGCGATGAAGCAGGACAGCCTGTTGAGCGAGAACATCGATTCATTCCTTGCATCGCGCTGGGAGTTCCGGCGTGCTTCTTCGTATAAATCTAGCGCACGTGGTGCACGCCTCGATGATTAGTAACCTTCCCTCCGGTAAGAGTAGAGTTGCTCGCGGAGTGGACGCCCATCCCGGTTGTCGTCCCTCGTAACCATCGAACGGAGTCGTCGTGTCTCGAGCTGCCCAGGTGCCCGGCACCGCCGTCGAAGACGTCTCGGTGCTGGGTGCGTTGCGCTCACCGAGGCGACTGAAGACCGAGGTTCTTGCCGGGCTGGTGGTGGCGCTGGCGTTGATCCCGGAAGCCATTTCGTTCTCGATCATCGCCGGTGTCGATCCGCGCGTCGGCCTGTTCGCGTCGTTCACGATGGCCGTCACCATCTCCATCGTCGGGGGTCGACCGGCGATGATCTCCGCGGCCACCGGAGCGATCGCCCTGGTGGTCGCCCCCTTGGCTCGCGAGTACGGCCTCGACTACCTCATTGCCGCGGTCATCCTCGGCGGAGTGCTGCAGATCGTGTTGAGCGTCCTCGGTGTCGCCAAGTTGATGCGATTCATCCCGCGCAGTGTCATGGTCGGATTCGTCAATGCGTTGGCGATCCTGATCTTCACCTCACAGGTGCCGTACCTGATCGGGGTGCCGTGGTTGGTCTACCCGATGGTCGCCGTCGGACTGCTCATCATGTTCTTCCTGCCGAAGCTCACCACTGTCGTGCCGGCACCTCTGATCGCCATCGTGATTCTCACCGCCGTCACGCTCGTCTTCGCGCTGGCCGTCCCGGACGTGGGCGACGAGGGTGAACTGCCGTCCTCGCTGCCGTCGTTCCTGATCCCGGACGTGCCGTTCACGTTCGACACCCTGTCGATCATCGCGCCGTTTGCTCTGGCCATTGCCCTGGTCGGTCTGCTCGAATCACTGATGACGGCCAAGCTCGTCGACGACATCACCGACTCGCACTCCAACAAGACTCGTGAGGGCTGGGGTCAGGGCGTGGCGAACCTGGTCACCGGATTCACCGGCGGTATGGGCGGCTGCGCGATGATCGGCCAGACCATGATCAACGTGAAGGTCTCCGGTGCCCGCACCCGTATCTCGACGTTCCTCGCCGGCACCTTCCTGCTGATCCTGGTGGTCGGTCTCGGCGACATCGTCGCGCTCATTCCGATGGCCGCATTGGTCGCCGTGATGATCATGGTGTCGGTCGGCACCTTCGACTGGCACAGCATTCACCCGAAGACGTTGCGGCGCATGCCCAAGAGCGAAACTCTCGTCATGGTGGCCACCGTCGCTGTCACTGTGGTCACCCACAACCTCGCGTACGGCGTCGTCGTCGGAGTGATCACCGCGATGGTCTTGTTCGCCAGGCGGGTTGCACACCTGACCGAGGTTGTCGACGTCGCGCATCCCGACGACGACACCCGCGTCTACGCCGTCAAGGGCGAGTTGTTCTTCGCGTCGAGCAACGATCTGATCTACCAGTTCGACTACGTCGGAGATCCGAAGAACGTCGTCATCGACATGTCCGAGTCGCACATCTGGGACGCGTCGACCGTTGCGACCCTGGACGCCATCACCACCAAGTACGCCGCCAAGGGCAAGACGGTGGAGATCGTCGGCCTGAACGCGCCGTCGACCGAGCGGCACGATCGTCTCAGTGGAAACCTGGGTGCCGAGCACTGACTAGGGTGGTTGGTCGGGCGAAGAGAGGCGGCACATGACAGACGACGGCGTACACATGCAGATCGGGCAGGTAGCTCAGCGAACCGAGCTGTCGATTCGCACAGTTCGTCACTACGACGATGTCGGTCTGGTCACGCCCTCTGCTCGGACCGTCGGCGGCTTCCGGCTCTACACCGAGTCCGACGTCGAACGACTGCTCGTGATTCGCCGGATGAAGCCACTCGACTTCACGTTGGCCGAAATGAAACAGCTACTGGAATCCCTCGACGTTCTCGGCGACGAGAACGCGACCGACGACGCGAGGTCGTCGGCCGCGGCCTTCGTTCGTGAGTGCCACACCAAGGCCGAGGAAAGCTGCCGCACGTTGCGGCGGCAGCTCGCCTACGCCGAGGAGCTGACCGAGGTGCTGTCGACTCGCGGCGCAGCGGCCCAAATCTGACCGGACCAGCTTTAGCCGTCCACGACCACCGGGACGATGAGGGGCTGGCGGCCCAGAGTCTGCTTGGCCCAGCGGGCCGATTCCTGCACGATGCGCTTCTCGATGTTCTCGCGGGAGGCAACCTTGACGTCGCTCTCGCGTGTGAGGGTCTTGCCGATCGCCTTGGCCAACGAGTCGAAAGCGTTTGCCTCATGGGCGAATCCGCGTCCGATGAAGTCGACGTCGTCGACCAGCAGCCCGGTGTCGGGATCGACGATGGCGATGACGGTCAGCACGCCCTCGTTCGCGAGGAGGCGACGCTCGGCCAGTGAATCCTCCGTCACGCCACCAACGGCACTGCCGTCGACGTAGATCAGTTCGATGGGGACGGAGCCGGTGATCTGCGCGACGCCGTCGTACAGGTCGATGACGCTTCCGTTCTCGGCGATGATCACGCGATCGCGAGGAACACCGGTCCTGATGGCGAGATCGGCATTGGCACGCAGGTGCCGCGATTCACCGTGTACGGGAAGCACATTGGCGGGTTCGAGGATGTTGTAGCAGTAGACGAGCTCGCCGGCGCTGGCGTGACCGGAGACGTGCACCTTCGCATTGCCCTTGTGCACCACGCGTGCACCCTTGTCGACGAGGCCGTTGATGACGCGGTAGATCGCGTTCTCGTTGCCGGGGATCAGGCTGCTCGCCATCAGCACGGTGTCGCCGTCGCCGACCTTGATCTGATGCTCGCCCGACGCCATCCGCGACAGCGCCGCGAGGGGCTCGCCCTGGGAGCCGGTGCAGATCAGCGTGATCTTGTTGGCCGGAAGCCGATTGAGCTTCGGGAGGTCCACGACGAGGCCGTCGGGAACGTCGAGGTAGCTCAGGTCGGTCGCGATCTTCATGTTGCGCACCATCGATCGGCCGACGAACGCAACCTTGCGGCCCTGCGCGTGTGCGGCGTCGAGTACCTGTTGAATGCGGTGCACGTGACTGGCGAAGCTCGAGACGATCACGCGTCCCGTCGTTTCGCGGAACACCTTCTCGATGGCCGGGACCAGGTCGCGTTCGGAGACCATGAACCCGGGCACTTCGGCGTTGGTGGAGTCGACGAGGAGTAGATCGAGCCCCTCCTCGCCGAGGCGTGCGAAGCTCCGGAGGTCGGTGATCCGACCGTCCAGCGGGAACTGGTCCATCTTGAAGTCACCGGTGTGCAGCACCAGCCCGGCGTCGGTACGAATGGCGATGGCCAGACCGTCGGGAATCGAGTGGTTGACGGCGATGAACTCGAGCTCGAACGGGCCTTCCTGCCGGGTTTGCCCCGCCTCGACCTCGATCAGCGTCGTCGAGACCTTGAACTCCTCGAACTTGGCAGCCAGGAAATGCAGCGTCAGCCGCGACGAGATGACGGGAATGTCGCCACGCTCGCGCAGCAGATACGGGACGCCGCCGATGTGGTCCTCGTGTCCGTGCGTCAGAACGATGGCGACGACGTCGTCGAGGCGATCCCGGATGCAACTCCAGTCGGGGAGGATGACGTCGACGCCGGGCTGATGCTCCTCGGGAAACAGCACGCCGCAGTCGACGATGAGCAGCTTTCCGTCGAATTCGAAGACGGTCATGTTCCGGCCGATCTCGCCGAGACCGCCCGTCGCGATCACGCGAAGGTGCCCTGCCGACAGCGCTGAGGAGGATCGCTTTCGAGGTGCGGCGGGGGATCTGCGTTGGCGTGGTGATCTAGACATGACCTCAACGCTACGGGGGACTGCCGACCTGGCTTCGACCCCGGTCCGAAGATCCACGCATTGCTCGCCGTCGAGGGTGGAATGCCGACCGTGTCATGGCCGTCCTCGAGCCATGGGACAGCTCGTCGTCCACGTCGATCTCGCGGCCGGCGCTCGTGTCGTCAGGGGGTGCAGAGTGAACGCGATGCAGCAACCAAGGCTGCAGCGTGCACGATGTCGCTGTCGTGGGCGGTGTTCGTGGCAACGACCGCTTGGACGAGGTCCGTGTAGCACGTCGGTGATCGAAGGGCTTGCGCGTTCGAGGCAAGCTGGGTGACCACCGCAGAAGTGAGTGCGGTGATGCGTTCCCGGATCGGCGCGAGGTCCGCGGGCGCATCGGGAGCGCCGGCCGGATCGGCGTGCCACTGGGCCAGGCGGAGCGATTGGATCGCCTTGCCCACCTCGATCTGGTCGCGAACCACAGTCCCTGCGCGTTCTGGTGCAAGTCCGAGCCCGATGGCAGCGTTCTGCGCCGCATCGATCACCTGGGCCTCGCGCTCGGGATCGCTGACGGGGCCGCCTGTCTTCCACTTCACCGCGGCCACGCTGTCTGCGGTGGCCAGACGGTCTGCAAGAACGTCGGTCAGAGATTGCAGATTCTCGGCAGGCGTCTCGGCCGCGCTCGTCGCCGCCGTCGGTAACAGGACCAGCGGTACGACCGCTGAGATTACGGCAATTCTGGCGATGCGACGCAGCCGCAATGCGTTTGCCGGTAAGGACACCTCAGGAGACATCTCACGCACCTTTCGTTCGACGGTTCGACGCCGATAGTGCCCGACGACGGTGAACAACAAGGGAACCGCCATTGCGGAATCACACGTCATCACTTTAATGTGATGACACGCAACATCGGATTGCGTCTTGTGCTGGAGGGTTCGTCGATATGCGTATTCACACCGTGGTGATCATCGGTAGCGGCTTCGGAGGTCAATGCGCCGCCAAAGCCCTGCTCGACCGCGGTATCGACGACCTCGTCATTCTCGAGCGAAGGCCCTTTCTCGGTGGAACCTGGAAGCAGAATCGCTACCCGGGCGCGGCAGTCGACGTGCAGAGTCCCCTGTACTCCATTGCCTCCGAGCCGTTCGAGTGGTCGCGCATGTTCGCCGAGCGGGAGGAACTCGAGCGCTACACCCAGCACGTGCTCGAGTCCAACGGGCTGCCGCAACGCACACATGCCGACACCGACGTTCAGAAGATCCAATGGGTCGGCGATCACTGGCTGATCACCACGTCGCACGGTGATTACGCAGCGAAGTTCGTCGTCAATGCATCCGGGCCGCTCAGCACCCCGGTGATCCCCCCGTTCTCAGGCCGAGAGAAGTTCCGCGGCAAGCAGTTCCACACCAACGACTGGGACACTTCCTACGATCACGCCGGAAAACGGGTAGCCATCGTCGGTAGCGGTGCCAGCGCCGCACAGGTGATCCCCGCGATCCAGCCCGACGTCGAGGCGTTGCACGTCTTCCAGCGCACACCACACTGGGTGATGCCGCGTCACGATCGCGAATTCACGCCGCTGCAACGAAAGTTGCTGCGATTCGAGCCCATTCGACGGCTGGTGCGAGCCGGCATCTACTGGAGTCTCGAGACCCGCATCATCGGGTTCAAGTACTCGCGGCGGATGCTGAAAGCCGTGGCCCAGCGGACTGCCCTGAAGCACATCGAGTCTCAGGTTCCGGACTCCCAGCTTCGGGCGAAAGTCACCCCCGACTACACCATCGGGTGCAAGCGCGTGCTGCTGTCCAACACGCTGTATCCCGCACTGGGAGAAGCGAACGTGACCCTGCACGACAAGAACGACGGCATCGCCGAGATCACCCAAACCGGGATCGTGACCACCTCGGGGGAACACGTCGACGTCGACCTGCTGGTGTGGTCGACCGGATACGACGCCACCGACGGGGTCATCTCGTATCCGGTGATCGGGCGGGACGGCCGGGCGCTGTCCGAGGTCTGGGATCCCTACCCCCGCGCTTACCTCGGCACCACGATTCCCGGTTTCCCCAACCTGTTCGTGGTCACCGGACCGAACACCGGAATCGGGCACACCTCCGCCATCTTCCTCATCGAGGCGCAGATGGAGTACATTGTGCGAGCCGTCGACGCAGTTCAGCACGCGGGTGCAACCGCCATCGAGGTCACTGCCGCCGCCGAGCAGGAGTACACCGACACGATTCACCGCGAGATGGACGGCACCGTCTGGAAGGACGGCGGCTGCCACAGCTGGTACCAGTCGAAATCCGGGCATGTCGTCGCCATGTTCCCCGGCTTCAGCTTCACGTCCCGACGGTGGGCCAAGCGTTTTCGGCCGGAAGCCCATCACATCCATCGGTCGTCCACCGACGTGACGACGAAGGACGAGGTATCGGCATGAAGAATCATTCGGGCCAGGTAGCGCTGATCACCGGGGCGGCAGGCGGTATCGGCTCTGCTGTGGCGGCAGCACTGCATCGGCGCGGTGCCTCGATCGTTCTGGTCGACATGGAGTCGACCGATCTCGAATCGGTTGCTGCAAAGCTGGGCAACCAGCGCGTAGCGATCGCCCATGCCGACGTCACCGTGCGAGAGCAACTCGACGCGGCGGTCGCCACCGCGATCCAGACGTTCGGCACGCTCGACATCGTGATGGCGAATGCGGGAATCTCCAGCGGTGCACAGGCATCGACGATCCGTTCCGTCGACGACGGTGTGTTCGAGACAGTCATCGGGGTCAATCTCGTCGGTGTGTGGAACACGGTGCGAGCGGCGCTGCCGCACATCGTCGAGTCCGGGGGCTACGTGCTGCTCACCTCCTCGACGTACGCCTACCTCAACGGTCTGGCGAACGCACCGTACGCGGCCTCGAAGGCGGCGGTGGAACAACTCGGTCGTGCTCTGCGTGCGGAACTCGCGGGCACGAAAGCGACAGCGGGAGTGCTGTATCCGGGGTGGGTGGCGACGCCGATCGCCGACGTTGCGTTCGGCGGCGACACCGTCGCTACGGCGATGACTGCCCGCGCCTTTCCCTCGCCACTGCTCCGCCCGATCACACCGGACAAGCTTGCCCGCGTGGCCGTACGAGGCATCGGACGCCGAGCCGCGCGCATCGCCGTTCCCGGTCGCTGGATCCCGATCTCGATATTGCGCGGCATCGTCAACCCGATCATGGACGCCGCGATGGAGCGGGATGCCGAATTGATCCGTCTGACTGCCGAACTGGATGCCCGGCGGTCATGAGCACCGTGTCCGAAGCGGCCGGCCGCGCCTACGGCGGTGAGAGCGCGGCCGACCGCGACGACCGCAGGCGGCGGCAGCTGCTGGATGCGGGACTGCGGGTGTTCGGCAGCGTCGGGTACCGCGCCGCGACCGTCCGTGGACTGTGCCGTGAGGCCAAGATCGCCGATCGCCACTTCTATCAGTATTTCGACAAGACCGAGGATCTTCTGCTCGCCGTCTATGCCGAATGCATTGCACGCCTGACCGATTCGGTGTCCGACGCAATTGTGCAGGTGAATCGGGACGGTGATCTGAGGGCTGTCACCGAGCAGTTGCTCGACCCGTTCTTCCGGGTCGTCGAGGACCCGCACCTGGCCCGCGTGGTGTGGATGGAGGTGCTCGGCGTCAGCCCTCGCGTGGAGCAGACGTATCTGACGGTGATGCAGCAATTCGGCACCCTGCTGCTCGGCTACCTCCGCACGTTCGCCGGCGAGGTGCCGTCGGGCCCGGAGCTCGACGTGGACCTGCTCGCCACCGCTGCCATCGGCGCAATCAGCCACACCGCCATGACCTGGTACCAGAGCGGCTACGCCGCAGAACGACGCATCGTCGTCGCCACGATCGCGACCATGCTCGCCAATATCGTCGCGCCGCTGCAGACGTAGAGTCCGATCACCAACGCGGGCAGGTGTTCTCGAAGCGCGGATCGATGCTCTGCATGTATCCGGTGTCGTCGCGGTCACGAATTCCGCAGTCGAGGTACTGCTGATGCAGCGCCGCGAGCGCGTCCTCGTCGATCTCGATGCCCAGACCGGGTCCGGTGGGAACGGCCACTGCGCCGTCGACGAAGTTCAACACCCCCGGCACGACGACATCCTCGTTCTTCCAGGGCCAATGCGTGTCGCAGGCATAGGTCAAGTTCGGTGTCGCCGCTGCGAGATGAACCATGGCGGCCAGACTGATTCCGAGGTGGCTGTTCGAGTGCATCGACAGCCCCATCTCGAACGTATCGCAGATTCCGGCGAGCAACCTCGATCGTTGGAGTCCGCCCCAGTAATGGTGGTCGGACAACACCACCTGCACCGAATCCTTCACCACGGCAGGCTTCAGGTGATCGAAGGCAACGACACACATGTTCGTCGCCAGCGGCATCTTGGCTTCGCGCGCGACCTCGGCCATCCCGTCGAGCCCGGGTGTGGGATCTTCGAGATATTCGACGATGCCGTCGAGTTCGGCGGCTACCCGGATGGATGTGTCGACAGTCCAGGCGGCGTTGGGATCCAACCGCAACGGTAGCTCCGGGAACGCCTGCCGGAGCGCCTTGATTCCGGCGATCTCCTCGTCGGGCGTAAAGACGCCGCCCTTGACCTTGATTGCCCCGAAGCCGTACTCGTCGATCATCTTTCGGGCCTGACGAACCAATCCGTCCGGATCGATCGCCTCGCCCCATTCGTCGGGCTCCTGGCCGGGATGAGCTGCCCACTTGTAGAACAGATACGCACTGAACGGAACGGAGTCCCGAACCTTGCCGCCGAGCAGGTCGGACACCGGTCGACCCAGGATCTTGCCCTGCACGTCCAGGCACGCGATCTCGAAGGGGGAGAACACCCGATCGGTGGTGCTGGCTGTGGTGATCATGCCTGCGACGCCGTCGCCGCCGGTGATCGACAGGGTTCCCAGGACGGCATCGATGGCATCTCGGATCTCGTTGAGCGCGAACACGTCCAGACCGGAGATGGCGGTGGAGGCCGCTTCCAGTCGAGCCAGATGAGCAGTGTCGGCGTACGTTTCACCGAGTCCGACGACACCGGCGTCGGTGTCCAGCTGAATGATCGCGCGGAGCGCATACGGCTGATGCACGCCGACGGTGTTGAGCAACGGAGGATCGACGAAGGCGATCGGTGTGATTCGAGCGCCGGTGATCAGTACCGGTTCTTGCATCAGTGCACCGCGAGCTCGTCTGCCAACACGGCCCGGCCGGCGGCAACGATTGCGGTGAGTTCCTCGAGGTGCAGTGCGCTGATGTCCACCAGGGGTGGGCGAACCGGCCCTGCTTCGATACCCTCCATCGTCACGCCGGCCTTGATGAGAGAGACGGCGTAGCCGGGAACCTTGTCGCGCAAGCGCACGAGCGGGTGGAAGAACTCGCGGAGCAGTGCGGCAGTGAGCTTTTCGTTTCCGCTGTCGAGAGAGCGGTAGAACGCCAGTGCCAGTTCGGGGGCGAACGCGAATGTCGCGGAGGAGTACAGCGTGACACCGATCGCTCGGTACGCCTGCTGGGAGACCTCGGCGGTGGGTAGTCCGTTGAAGAACTGGAAGGGCTTGCCCGACGGCTCCAGTGCGTCCAGTACCGCGCGGACGATGCGGCCGACCTGATCGAGATCGCCGGTGCCATCCTTGAATCCGACGACGGTGGGAAGCTGTGCAACCTCGACGGCGGACTCCTCGGTGAAGCGAGCGTTGCCGCGGTTGTAGACGATCAGCGGCAGGTCCGATGCGGCGGCAACGGCCTTGGTGTAATTGACGAGACCGGCTTGCGGCATCGTCACCAGGTACGGCGGCAGCAACAGAATGCCGTCGGCTCCGTTGGTCTTCGCCGCGTGTGCGAATGCCTTTGCCTGCGCGACGGATCCGCCTGCACCGGCGTAGACAGGAACGCGGCCTGCGACGCTGTCGACTGCGGTACGGACGATCTTGCCGAACTCCTCGAGTTCGAGGGCGTGGAATTCGCCGGTGCCGCAGGCAATGAACACTCCACCGGGTCCCGCGTCGACACCCTTCGTGATGTGAGCGGCCAGGAGGTCGTAATCGACCTCACCGGATGCGGTGAACGGGGTGACGGGGAAGAACAGAACTCCGTCGAGCATGGGGGTCTCCTCGAGAACTAGGTTGGGTGTGTCAGTCTTGGGTGAGCTGGCCGTCGATGCGGCGGAAGATGCCGTCCGGATTTCCGTCTGCGATGGCGTTGGGTAACAACGATTTCGGTACGTCCTGGTACGCGACCGGGCGCAGGAAGCGTTCGATCGCGAGCGATCCGACCGACGTGGTGCGGGAGTCCGAGGTCGCGGGGAACGGCCCGCCGTGCACCATGGCATGGCCGACCTCGACTCCGGTGGGCCATCCGTCGAACAGGATCCGGCCGGCCTTGAGTTCGAGCACCGAGAGCAGCTTTCCGGCCTCGGAATGATCGGATTCGTCGGCATGAATGGTGGCGGTGAGCTGACCTTCGAGCTGTGACGCCACCCGCCGAACCTGCTGGGCATCTGCACAGCGCACGACGAGGCTCGACGCGCCGAACACCTCGGCCTGCGCTGCCTCCGAGGTGAGGAACGTGGCCGCATCGGTGTCGAACAGCGCTGCGCGGCAGGCATTCGGGGCGTCGGTGTCGGATCCCCGCGCTACCACCGTCACCGCGTCGGACAGTGTTCGCACACCCTCGGCGTAGCTCGAGGCGATGTTCGGCGTCAGCATCGTCGAGGGAGCGGATTCTTGCACTGCGGCGGCAGCGGCGTCGATGAACGACTGCAAGCCCGGGCCGTCGACGGCGATGACCAGACCGGGATTGGTGCAGAACTGGCCCGAGCCCATCGTCAGCGATGCGACGAACGCGCGGCCCAATTCGGCTCCACGGGTGGCGAGTGCACCGTCCATGACGAACACCGGATTGATGGAACTCATCTCGGCGTACACCGGGATGGGCTCACGACGACCCGCCGCAGCAGCAACGAGAGCTGTTCCACCCGAACGCGATCCGGTGAATCCGACGGCCTTGATGCGAGGGTCGGTCACCAGAGCGGTGCCGAGTCCGCGGCCGGAGCCGAAGAGCAACGAGAATGTGCCGGAGGGCATTCCGGTGGAGATAACCGCGTCGGTGATGGCGCGGGCGACCAGCTCGGACGTTCCTGGATGGGCGTCGTGTGCTTTGACCACTACGGGGCATCCGGCCGCGAGGGCAGAGGCGGTGTCGCCACCGGCGACGGAGAAGGCGAGGGGGAAGTTGCTGGCACCGAACACAGCAACCGGCCCGAGGGGGATCTGACGCTGACGGATGTCTGCACGCGGCAGCGGGCTGCGCTCGGGCTGGGCGGGGTCTATGCGGGCTCCGTTCCAACTGCCCTCGCGCAGAACCGAAGCGAACAGACGGAGTTGACCGGTGGTGCGGCCGACCTCGCCGGTGATGCGTGCCAGCGGCAGACCGGACTCGGCGACCGTCCGCTCGATGAGCGTGTCGCCCAGGGCCGCGATGTTGTCGGCGATGGTCTCGAGAAACCGTGCGCGAGTGTCCGACGAGGTAGCGCGGTAGTCGGCGAAGGCGTCGGCCGCTGCGGCACAGGCGCGCTCGACATCCGAGTCGTCGCCGTGGCCGTAGGCGGGTTCGAGATTCTCTCCGGTACCGGGATCGATTCCGTGAATCTGCGTCCCGGCACCGAAAACCGGAACGCCGGCGATGATCATCCGACCGGTGAGGTCGGTGGACTGTGTCGTCGACGCTGTCATGGGGTGACTCCTAAGGCAGTGGTGCGGTACGTGCAGTGACGCCGAGGCCGTGACCTGGCTCATAACTCACCACCGTAGGAGCCGGATCGATACATGTCCAAGTCTAAAAATGTTGTGTTTGATGCAGTCTCGGTATCGCCTGGCTGACCGTCTACTCGAGCGTGGATGCCGATCCTCGATACCTCGACTGCATCAGTCGATGCGCAGATGGTGTTGGACGGGAATCGATAGCTGGCCCTACTGTCGTCTGTGAGCCGAGTCACCAGAGGTATGCGAGAAAGGTCGGGCATGGTCGTCCACACCAGCACCCCCGTCGTCACCGAAATGCGTGTCATTCCCATTGCCGGTCACGACGACATGTTGCTGAACCTCAGCGGCGCGCACGCGCCGTATTTCACCCGCAATCTGGTGGTGCTCACCGACTCGGACGGGCGCACCGGCGTCGGCGAAGTGCCGGGCGGGGAGCCGATTCGGCAGACGCTCGAAGACGCGCGGGTGCTGGTCGAGGGGCAGAACATCGGCCGGTACAACGCGGTGCTGGCCGCCATGCGTCGCGCGTTCGCAGATCGTGATGCCGGTGGCCGCGGCGCGCAGACGTTCGATCTGCGGATCGCCATTCATGCGGTGACCGCGGTGGAATCGGCATTGTTGGATCTGCTCGGTCAGCATCTCGGCGTCAGCGTCGCGGCGTTGTTGGGCGAGGGGCAGCAGCGCGAGAAGGTGCAGGCGCTGGGCTACCTGTTCTTCGTCGCCGATCGCAACAAGACGGATCTCGCGTATCGGAGCAGCGCCGACGAGGCGGCCGGAGCCGACGACTGGCTGCGGATCAGGCACGAGGAGGCGATGGATCCGGAGTCGATCGTGCGCCTCGCCGAGGCTGCGCAGGCACGCTACGGGTTCCAGGATTTCAAGCTCAAGGGTGGTGCACTGCCGGCAGCCGAGGAGGCCGCCGCTGTTCGTGCTCTGGCCGAGCGCTTTCCCGAGGCTCGAATCACGTTGGATCCCAACGGCGGCTGGCTGCTGAAGGATGCGATCGAGACCTGCCGAGGGCTGCGTGACGTGCTGGCGTATGCCGAGGATCCCGTCGGCCCCGAGGGTGGTTTCTCGGGCCGCGAGGTGATGACGGAGTTCAAGCGGGCCACCGGGTTACAGACCGCGACCAACATGATCGCGACGGACTGGCGCGAGATGGGCCACACCGTCCGGTCCGGTGCCGTGGACATCCCGCTGGCCGATCCGCACTTCTGGACGATGGCCGGGTCGGTGCGTGTCGCGCAGCTCTGCGACGCGTGGGGCCTGACGTGGGGATCGCACTCCAACAACCACTTCGACGTCTCCCTGGCGATGTTCACGCATGTCGCTGCTGCAGCTCCCGGGAACATCACCGCCATCGACACCCACTGGATCTGGCAGGACGGGCAGCGAGTGACCAAGGAGCCGTTCACGATCGAGGATGGCTACCTCACGGTGCCCGACAAGCCGGGTCTGGGTGTCGAACTCGACTTCGAGCAGATCGATGCGGCGCACGAGCTGTACCAGAAGGAAGGACTGGGGGCCCGAGACGACGCCATCGGCATGCAGTACCTGATCGAGGGCTGGACATTCGACAGCAAGCGCCCGGCCCTCGTTCGATGAGTTCTGGTGCGTCGAGTTCTGTTGGGTCGATGAAGATCGTCGTCGGTGACCGCAACGTCGTGCCGCATCGCGAGCAGTTCGAGGCGGGTTTGCCGGCGAACGCCGAGGTGGTGTGGAGCGTTCCCTTCGACGAGCAGGACGTGATCGCGCATCTGCACGACGCCGACGTCTATGTCGGCGGCAAGTTCAGTGCGGCCATGGGCGCGGCTGCCCCGAGGCTGCGGATGGTTCACGTTGCCGGTGCCGGTACCGACAACGTGGATCGATCCGGAATGCGGCCCGATGTGCAGGTGTGCAACACCTTTCACCACGAGCAGTCGATTGCCGAATACGTCGTCGCGGCAACGGTGATGTTGCGACGAAAGTTCCTGGAGCAAGACCGCGCCCTCCGCTCGGGATTGTTTGCCACATCCGTGTACGACCCGACCATCCCACAGCCGTTGTCGCTGAGCGGTGCGCGGATCGGGTTCGTCGGGTTCGGACACATCGGCCGGCAGACCTGGCAGCTGTTTCGGGCATACGGGGCAACCGGTGCTGCCGTCACCGGAGGCGGACAGGACCTGGGCGATGGCCTCGAATGGGTCTCGGATACCAAGGATTTGGGAAAGCTTGCAGACTTCGCCGATGTACTCGTGGTTTCCGCACCACTGAACGAGCACACCCGCGGCATGATCGGTGCCGAGGAACTGCGCAGGCTGGGAAGCGGAGGGATGGTCGTCAACGTCGGTCGAGGCCCGCTGATTCAGGAAAAACCATTGTTCGACGCCCTGTCTCGCAACGAGATTGCCGCGGCTGCCATCGATGTCTGGTACAGCTACCCGGGGCCGGACGGGCGTGGTGAGCCCAGTTCCCTGCCGTTCCGCGAGCTGGAGAACGTGCTGATGACGCCGCACTCGTCGGGCGTCACGCATCACACGTTCGTCGGCCGGGTCGCCGACATCGCGTCGAACATCAATGCACTTGCCGTATCGATGGCCCGCTGAATTGTGTTGGACGCGTATAGAAACCCGAATTAGGCTGTGAGGCAACACCCTTCGCAATCACAGGAGATGTGAGATGACAACGTACATCGACAAGCCCTCGAGCGGTCTCACCGCGCCCGATGCGGCGATTCGGGCCCTCGCATCCGGTGACGCGTCCGTCGACAGCATCTCCGAGGTGACGCTGTCCTCGATCGTGCTGCCGCTGCGCAATCCGATCAGCGACGCCAAGGTTCTCACCGGTCGACAGAAGGCGATGACCGAGGTGGTGTTTCTGTTCGTCGAGATCCGTACCGAACAGGGCCATGAGGGGATCGGTTTCAGCTACTCGAAGCGGGCGGGTGGGCCTGCCCAGTTCGCGCACGCCCAGGAGATCGCGCCGGTGCTCATCGGTGAGGACCCGAACGATATCGGCAAGGTCTGGACCACGTTGGTGTGGGCCGGAGCTTCGGTCGGCCGCAGTGGCGTTGCGACACAGGCCATCGCTGCGATCGATATTGCCCTGTGGGATCTCAAAGCCAAGCGCGCCGGGTTACCGCTGGCGAAGCTGATCGGCGCGTCCCGCGATTCGGTGCAGACGTACAACACCTCCGGTGGATTTCTGCACACTCCGATCGAGGAGGTCATGGACAACGCGGCCGGGTCGCTCGCGAACGGAATCGGCGGTATCAAACTGAAGGTGGGCCAACCTGATTGGCGCACCGACATCGCCCGCGTCACCGCGGTACGCGAGTTCCTCGGTGACGACGTCCCGCTGATGGTCGACGCGAATCAACAGTGGGATCGTCCGACGGCGAACCGCATGTGCCGCATCCTCGAGCAGTTCGACCTCGTCTGGATCGAAGAACCGCTCGATGCCTACGACGCCGAGGGTCATGCGATGCTGGCGAGAAATTTCGACACCTCCATCGCGACGGGGGAGATGCTGGCCAGCGTCGGCGAGCATGTCCGTCTCCTCGAGGCCGGCGCGGTCGACATCCTGCAGCCCGACGCACCCCGCATCGGCGGCATCACCCAGTTCCTGAAATTGGCCGGGCTGGCCGAACATCACAACGTGCAGCTCGCCCCGCACTTTGCGATGGAGATTCATCTGCACCTCGCAGCGGTGTACCCACTGCAGACATGGGTGGAGCACTTCGACTGGTTGGACCCATTGTTCGACGAGCACCTCGAGACGCGGGATGGCCGGATGCACCTGTCCGCTCGCCCGGGGCTGGGATTCACATTGAGCGAGCAGGGCCGGGCCTGGACGGTGGCGAAGGCAGTGGTGCGCTGACGTGGAGCCCTGACGTGGAGCGCTGACGTGCGCGGAAACTCGACCCCTGCTACGAAGTTCCGCGCACGTGCCGCGAAGCGGCTCGTCCCACCGGTACTGTCTGCCGGGTGACAGACGCTCACCAGGCATCACGACGGTTCGCGCTCTTCAGGCCGACGCCGGTCAGAGTGATGGCAACGGGTTTCGCGGTGGCCATACTCCTCGGTGCGGGCATCCTGATGGTTCCGGCGGCCACCGTGCCTGGAAACGACACCGGGATTCTGCAGGCGCTGTTCACGTCCACCTCGGCGGTGAGCCTGACGGGTCTGATCGTGGTGGACACCCCGGTGTACTGGTCGGGTCTCGGCCAGGGCGTCATTCTCGGCCTGATTCAGATCGGCGGGTTCGGGATCATGACGATCGCGTCCTTGGTCGGGTTGCTCCTGGCGGATCGGATCGGTCTTCGGGCAGGTTGAATGCGGCAGCCGAGGTACGCACATCCGGGCTGGGCGACGTTCGAAGCGTCGTCGTGGGTGTGTTTCGTACCAGTCTGATCATCGAGGGCGTCGTCGCGCTCTGTCTGGCGGCGCGCTTCTTCTTCGGATACGACGAGCCCCTCGGCCGCGCGATCTGGCTGGGGATCTTCCATTCCGTGTCGGCGTTCAACAACGCAGGATTCGCGCTCTTCAGCGACAACATGATCGGGTTCGCCACCGACCCGTGGATCTGTGTGCCGTTGTTGATCGCGGTCGTGCTGGGCGGCATCGGGTTTCCGGTTCTGTTCGAGATCGCCCGTCGTATCCGATCGCGTGCCCGCGGCGTTCGTTCTCGCAAGCGCTGGACCTTGCACACCCGGATGACGTTGTCCGTCACCGCCGTTCTGTTGGTTCTCGGTCCGACGGTGGTGTTGCTTTTCGAGTGGTCGAGAACCCTGGGCGGATTCGGCTTCTGGGACAAGATGCTCGTTGCGACGTTCCAGGGCGTCATGCCCCGAACCGCAGGATTCAACAGCGTCGATTACGCGGATGTGGACAACGCGACCCTCTTGATCACCGATGTCCTGATGTTCATCGGTGGTGGCAGCGGCGGTACGGCAGGCGGCATCAAGGTCACCACATTTGCCTTGCTGCTGTTCGTCATCGTGGCCGAAATCCGCGGTGACCGCGAGGTGACGGTGTTCGACCGTCGAATAGATCCTCGGGTGCAACGTCAGGCATTGACCGTCGCGTTGATCGGGGTGGCCCTCATCATGCTGCCGGTGGTGGCGCTGTTGGCCGGTACGAACTTCGACCTCGACGTGCTTCTCTTCGAGGTCGTCTCGGCATTCGCGACGGTGGGCCTGTCCACCGGAATCACCGCACAGTTGCCCGGCTGGGGCCAGATGATTCTGATCGTCCTGATGTATCTGGGCCGCATCGGTTCCATCACTCTGGTCAGTGCTCTCGCCGCCCGCGACCGCGGTCGGCGCTACATGCTTCCCACGGAAAGGCCGTTCATTGGCTAGGAAACCGTCCTCCGACGTCGTCGTCGTTCTCGGTCTCGGCCGCTTCGGTAAGTCGCTGGCGCTGGAACTGATGAGCCAGGGAGTCGAGGTGCTCGGCGTCGACAGCGACGAGGCCGTAGTGCAACGCGTGGCAGACCGTTTGACGCATGCTGTGGTGGCCGATACCACCGACGAGGAGTCGTTGCGACAACTTTCGGTACACGAGTACGACCGCGCCGTCGTGGGCATCGGTTCCAATCTCGAAGCGAGCCTGCTCACCGCATCGGCTCTGGTGAATCTGTCGATGTCGACCATCTGGGCCAAGGCTCTGAGCAACGCGCACGCCAAGATTCTCAGCCAGATCGGCGTCCACCACGTTGTCAGGCCCGAGCACGACATGGGTAAGCGAGTAGCTCACCTGGTACGTGGTCGGATGATGGACTACATCGAGTTCGACGACGGCTTTGCCATGGCGAAGACGTCGCCCCCGGCCTCGCTGCTAGGAAAAACTCTGGGCGAGAGTGGAATTCGCACCAAGCACGGAGTAACCGTCGTTGCAGTCAAGCGTCCGGGTGAAGGGTTCACCTACGCCACGGCAGACACGGTGATCGGCGCAGGCGATACCGTCATCGTCTCCGGCCAGGTTCGAGACACCGAAAAATTCAGCGAGTCGACATGAGCGCCTCCAAGGTCGCGCGAGCACCCTTCTCCTGAAGTGACGCCAACTGTTTCGTGTACTCGGCGACGAAACGGTCGTTGTCGATCAGATCGCCGAACACTGCGCGATTGGCGATGAAGGCCGTCGGATTCTCGTGCTGACTCCGCGCGATCGGAACGAGTGAATCCTTCAGTTGATCGACGATGTCGATGGGCTCACCGGCCTCGTCGACTGCCTCGGCGTAGCGTGCCCAACTGGCAACGACCGCGGTGGAGCGAGTGATCTCACCGCCGCTCTCGAGATTCTTGCGGATGACGGGCAAGAGCCACTTGGGAATTCGATCCGAGGACTCGGCGCACAGGCGTGCGACGGTGTCGCGGATTTCCGGGTTGGAGAACCGTTCGATGAGCGTGTGCTTGTATTCGGCGAGGTCGATGCCGGGAACGGGTTGCAACGTGGGCGTTGCTTCCTCGTCCATGTACGCGAGCAGGAACGCGGCGAACTGCGGGTCCTGACAGACTTCGTGCACCAGTCGAAAACCGCTGAGGTAGCCGAAGTATGCGAGCGCCTGATGGCTGGCGTTGAGCAGCCGTAGCTTCATCAGCTCGTACGGCGTGACGTCGTCGACGACCTGAACTCCGACGTCCTCGAGAGGCGGGCGACCCAGCGTGAAGTTGTCCTCGAGCACCCACTGTGTGAACGGCTCACCGGCTACGGGCCACTGATCGTCGATGGCGTAGCGGGCCGAGAGTTCCTCGATCACTTCCGGTGTCGTGACCGGAGTGATGCGGTCGACCATGGAGTTGGGGAACGCCCCTTCTGCGGCGATCCACTCTGCGAGAGCAGGATCCTTCAGTCGGGCGAAGGTGGTGAACGTCGATTGTGCGATGTGGCCGTTGCCTTCGATGTTGTCGCACGACATGATCGTGAACGGCTTCAGTCCGCGTTCCTTGCGCCGTGACAATGCCTCAACGACGAGCCCGAATGTGGTTGCCGGAACGGCCCCGTCCTCGAGATCGGCGACGATGGCGGGGTTCTCGACGTCGAACTCACCCGTCGTCGCGGAGAAGTTGTAGCCCCCCTCGGTGATCGTGAGGGAGACGATCCTCGTGGTCTCCGCGGCCATCTTCTCGACGACGGCCTCTGCGTCGTCGGGCGCGAAGAGATATTCGACGATGGATCCGATGACGCGGGTGTCCCAGGTGCCGTCGGAATGCTTGAGCGCCAACGTGTACAGGCAGTTCTGCGCCTCCATCACGTCCTTCATCCGGCGGTCTCCGGGAAGTACGCCCACTCCACAGATGCCCCACTCGGACCCTTGCCCCTGTTGCAACAACCGGTCGATGTACATCGCCTGATGTGCTCGATGGAAGCCGCCGACACCGAAATGCACGATGCCCACGGTGACGTCGGAACGGTCGTAGGTGGGAACGGCCACGTCCTCGATGAAGTCGTCGAGATTGCGCGAGTTCAACTTCATGCGTTCGTCTCCTTCGATGGGCTCTGGGAAAGACCGGGAATCACAACGGCTTTGATGCTGCCGGGTTGCTTGTCTGCATTCAAGGCATCCTCGACGCGATCGAGGCCGAAACGCGCGGTGACCATAGCATCGAGGTCGACGCGACCGGCCAGGACGAGCTCGCGCGCGATCGGCCACGTGTTGGCGTACCGAAAGACGCCGGTGAGAACCAGTTCTCGGTTCTGAATCAGTGAGATGGGGAGCGGGTAATCCGAACCGCCCATGCCCACCAGTACGACGGTACCCGCCGGCCGCACAGCATGAATACCGTCGACGACGGCTCGAGCTGCACCCGATGCGTCGATGAACGCGTCCACTTCCAGCGCACGCACGTCCTCCACTGCTGGATCGAGCACCCGCGTCGCACCGAGTTTCGCGGCATTGTCACGTCGCGGTGCGTCGATGTCACTGACGATCACCTCGGTGGCACCGAAAGCACGGGCCACCTGGGCGGTGACGATGCCGACCGGACCTGCGCCGGCGATGAGCACGCTGGATCCGGCGGTGATCCCGGCCTTCTGCGCCGACGCGATACCGACCGACAGCGGCTCGAACAGTGCTGCGGCCTCGTCGGAGATCGAGTCGGGGACGTCGTGGGCGAACACCGACTGGATCAGCACGTACTCTGCCAGCGCGCCATCGATCGGCGGCGTGGCGAAGAATTCCATGGCCGGGCACAGGTTGTAACGGCCGGCGCGCGACTGGGCGCTGGTGGGATCGGGACGCTGCGGTTCGATGGACACCCGCTGCCCGACGCGGGCGTCGGACACATCGGAGCCGACCGCGACGATCACACCGGCCGCCTCGTGACCGAGGACCAGCGGGCCGTCGACCACGTACTCGCCGATGCGTCCCTCCCGGTAGTAATGCGCATCGGACCCGCACACGCCGACGGCGGTGACCTGGACCAGCACCTCGTCGTGGGCGGGGGTCGGCACCGGCCGATCTTCCATTCGTATCTCTTGCACGCCGGTGAGCACGCTGGCCTGCATGGACTGTGGCACGGGCCGCTGGATGCGAGGGGGTGTTGTGTAGATCACACCTTAATGTTAGCTTAGTGAGCAGATGAACACGAGCTGAGCATTTGCTCACTGGTCAGGGAGGCGTCATGGACGGATCGGAGCCCGGCGGGGCGAAGTCCGCGCGGTCGGGAGAAGATCTCCGGCTGGCTCTGCGCGCCGCCACCATGTACCACCTCGAAGGTGCGACGCAGGCCGAGATCGCCGTGAAGCTGGGCGTCTCGCGCCCGACTGCAGGACGGTTGGTCGCGCGGGCTCGTTCCCAGGGGCTCGTGACGATCGAGCTCAACGTCCCCGACGATCTGCAGGGCACCGTGCATGCGGATGTCGAGCGTGAGCTCGAAGCGAAGTTCGGACTCACCGAGGTGTTGGTCGTCTCGGACGTCATCGACGGCACGGACACCGGCTACGGATCCCTCGGCCGAGCGGCAGCGACGTTGCTCTCGCGTCGACTCAAGGATCGCGACGTCCTGGGGTTCACCTGGGGCCCCGAAACGGTGGCGGTGGCGAGCTCGCTGAAGACCCGATCCACCAAATGTGCTGCGGTGGTACAACTCGACGGCTCCATCACCTCGGCCGACTATCAGACCGGTGTCGAGTACACACTCGGACGGTGCGCTGCGTACCTGCAGGCGACACCCATCAGGCTCAACGCGCCGCTGTACGCCGATCAGGCGACAGTCGTTGCGTTGGAGCAGGATTCCGTGATCTCTCGCGCCCTCAAAGCCGGGACCGATGCCGATGTGATGATGTACGGCATCGGTCCCGTTTCCACGTCCACCACCTTGTTCGAGGGCAGCTTCATCGACCTCGACGTGCTCGAAGAATTGCGCCGCCTCGGTGCAGTCGGCGAGATCGGCGGACGGTTCTACGACGCCGACGGCATCGATACCGGAGGATCACTCCCCGGCCGAACCGTGTCGGTGGGGCTCGACGCCATCAGGGCGTGTGATCGGGCTGTGCTTGTCACCGGTGGGCAACGTAAACACGAGGCGCTCCTCGGTGCTCTGCGCGGCGGACTGGCCTCGATCCTGGTGACCGACATCGAAAGTGCACGCTGGCTCGTTGCGCAAGCTCCTGCAACGGCGACCTCCAATGGAAAGGTATTTCAGTGAGGGTTTTACCGAAAGTGGCTGTCGCGGCATCGCTGGCGACAACCTTGGCGCTGTCCGGCTGCGCCGGAGCCGGCTCGTTCGGTGGTGACGGTGACGGCAAGACGATCACCGTCGCGATCGTCTCCAATTCACAGATGTCCGACGCCATTTCGCTCGCTCCGGAGTTCGAGGCGGAGAATCCCGGCATCAATCTGAAGTTCGTGTCGCTGTCGGAGAACGAGGCGCGGGCCAAGATCACCGCCTCGGTCGCCACCGGCGGCGGCGAGTTCGACGTGGTGATGATCAGCAACTTCGAGACCCCGCAGTGGGCCGAGAACGGCTGGCTGACCAACCTGTCCGAGTACGCCGACGCAACACCGGGCTACGACGAGGACGACTTCATTCCCACCCTGAAGGAGTCGCTGTCGTACGAGGGGAGCATGTACTCGGTGCCGTTCTACGGCGAATCCTCCTTCCTGATGTACCGGAAGGACCTGATGGAGGCTGCCGGCATCACCATGCCGGAGGAGCCCACCTGGCAGGAAGTCGCCGACGCCGCCGCGAAGCTCGACAGTCCTGATGTCTCGGGAATCTGCTTGCGCGGCAAGCCCGGTTGGGGTGAAGTACTCGCCCCGTTGGATACCGTCATCAACGCATTCGGTGGCCGGTGGTTCGACGAGAACTGGAACGCACAGCTCAACAGCCCAGAGGTGGAACAGGCCGTTCAGTTCTACGTCGACCTGGTACGTGAGCACGGTCAGGCAGGCGCAGCGACGAGCGGTTTCAGCGAATGCGGAACGCAACTGTCGCAGGGAAATACGGCAATGTGGTACGACGCCACATCTGCAGTGTCGGTCCTCGAAGACCCGACGTCTTCGAACGTCGTCGGCAAGATCGGATACGCCAAGGCACCGTCGGCCGCCAAGGGCGACAACGGGTGGCTGTACTCCTGGGCCCTCGGAATCCCGAAGACGTCCGAGAATCCCGACGACGCCTGGAAGTTCGTCTCGTGGATGACCAGCAAGGAATACCTGAACAAGGTCGGCAACGAATTGGGTTGGGAGCGAGTGCCTCCCGGCAGCCGTCTGTCGACCTACCAGATTCCCGAATACGAGGAGGCGTCCGCTGCGTACGGTCAGGTCACCCTCGATTCGATCAACGGCGCGGATCCGAACAATCCCACTGTGGATCCGGTTCCGTACACCGGAGTGCAGTTCCTGACCATCCCCGAGTTCCAGGACCTCGGAACCCGTGTCAGTCAACAGATCAGCGCCGCAGTAGCAGGACGAATCAGCGTCCACGACGCGCTCGAACAAGCGCAGCAATACGCCGAAGTGGTCGGTAAGACGTACCAGGAGGACCAGGGATGACCACCACCGCAACACGATCGGCGCAGGCCGATTCCGAGGAGTTCGTACCGAGACCGAGGACGATCTCCAAGGCCGAAGGGTGGCGTCGCCGCGGCCCGCTGCTGCCGGCCATGGTGTTCGCCATTCTCGTCACCCAGGTTCCGTTCCTGTTCACGTTGTACTACTCGACGCAGTCGTGGAACCTCGTGCGACCGGGTTCGCAGAAGTTCAACTGGCTCAACAACTATGTGGCAGTCTTCCAGGACAGTCAGTTCCGTGAGGTCGCCCTCAACACGGTGATCATGATCGTCGGAACCGTCATCATCTCGGTGGTTCTCGGGTTGTTCCTGGCTCTGCTGTTGGACCGGAAGTTCATCGGCCGCAGCCTGATTCGCACCCTACTGATCACCCCGTTCCTCATCACCCCGGTCGCCGGCGCGTTGATCTGGAAGACCACGATGTTCGATCCCGTCTTCGGCCTGATCAACTTCGCGCTGAGCCCGTTCGGTGTCGATCAGATCGACTGGGTCTCGCGCTACCCATTGCCCGCCGTCATGGCGAACCTGATCTGGCAGTGGACCCCGTTCATGATGCTGCTGATCCTTGCCGGCCTGCAGTCGATGCCGAAGGACATCGCCGAGGCGGCACGGGTCGACGGGGCAGGGCCGATCAAGCTCTTCCGTGAGCTGACCCTCCCGCATCTGCGCCGATTCATCGAGCTCGGTGCGGTGCTCGGGGCCATCTATCTGGTCAACACCTTCGACGCGGTCTACATGATGACCTCCGGCGGACCGGGTGTGGCGAGCGCGAACCTGCCGTTCTACATCTACCAGCGAGCGTTCCTCGGCTTCGACATCGGTCAGGCCGCGGCCATGGGCGTCGTCACCGTCGTGGCCACCATCATCGTCAGCACCCTGGCGCTGAGACTGATCTTCAAGAGCTTCAGCGGAACCGAGGAGGCTGCGTGATGAGTACCGCAACTGTAGACAAGACAACTACTCCCGCGCCGATCAAGCGCAAGACCAAGTGGGGCCCGGGTTCCATCTGGTCCTTCGTCGCCTGGGTCGCAGGCATCGCGTTCTTCTTCCCGGTGCTGTGGATGGTCCTCACCGGTTTCAAGCAGGAGGCCGACGCCTACTCCGACCCGCCCAAGCTGTTCTTCACACCGACCCTCGATCAGTATCGAGGCGTCCTGGAGAGCGGCATCGGCACGACGTTGCTGAACTCGGCGTTCGCGACCGTCGTCTCGACGATCTTCGTTCTGCTGCTGGGTGTTCCGGCCGCCTTTGCTCTGTCACTGCGACCGGTCAAGAAGACGAAGGACGTGCTGTTCTTCTTCATCTCCACCAAGATGCTGCCCGTCGTCGCCGCGATCGTCCCGTTGTACGTCATCGTCGGTGACATCGGAATGCTCGACAACATCTGGACTTTGGTCGTGCTGTACACCGCGATGAATCTTCCGATCGCCGTGTGGATGATGCGATCGTTCTTCCTCGAGGTACCGAGCGAACTGCTCGAAGCCGCCAGCATGGACGGCGCGTCCCTGTGGACCTCGGTGCGTGAGGTGATCCTGCCGCTGGTCTCTCCCGGTATCGCTGCGACGTCGCTCATCTGCGTCATTTTCTCGTGGAACGAGTTCTTCTTCGCCGTCAACCTCACTGCCGTTCAGGCTCAGACGATTCCGGTCTACCTCGTCGGATTCATCACCGGCCAGGGCCTGTACTGGGCCCAGCTTTCCGCTGCTGCGACGTTCGCAGCACTTCCCGTCGTCCTTGCCGGATGGTTCGCGCAGAACAAGCTCGTGCGCGGCCTGTCCTTCGGCGCAATCAAGTAGGAGAAAGTCTCATGGCTGCAATCACGTACAAGAAGGCATCCTGCGTCTACGAAGGTGCCGACAAGCTCGCCGTCGATTCACTCGACCTCGACATCCAGGACGGCGAATTCGTCGTGCTGGTCGGGCCTTCCGGCTCCGGCAAGTCCACTGCTCTGCGGATGCTCGCCGGTCTCGAGGAGATCGACGGTGGTGCCATCGAGATCGGTGGCAAGAACATGGTGGGTGTGCCGTCGAAGGATCGGGACATCGCGATGGTGTTCCAGAATTACGCCCTGTACCCCAACAAGACCGTCGGGGAGAACATGGGTTTCGCCCTGAAGATGCGTGGTGTGTCCCTCGAGGAGCGCACGAAGAAGGTGGCCGAGGCCGCGAAGATCCTCGACCTCACCGAGTACCTGGATCGCAAGCCCGGCAAGCTCTCGGGTGGTCAGCGTCAGCGAGTTGCCATGGGGCGTGCCATCGTTCGTGAGCCGCAGGTGTTCTGTATGGACGAGCCCCTGTCCAACCTCGACGCGAAACTGCGAGTCCAGACGCGAACTCAGATCGCGGCGTTGCAGCGTCGACTCGGCACCACGACGGTCTACGTCACGCACGACCAGGTCGAGGCCATGACGATGGGTGATCGCGTTGCCGTGTTGCGCGGTGGCAAACTGCAGCAGTTCGCCTCTCCCACAGATCTGTACGACAACCCCGTCAACGCATTCGTCGCCGGCTTCATCGGTTCGCCTGCAATGAACCTGATGACGGTTCCCATCGGCTCGGGTGGCGTTCAGATCGGCTCGTTCCTGCTTCCGCTCGAACGCGACGAGCTGACCAAGCTCGCGAGCCTGGGTCTCGACAACGTCACCGTCGGGCTACGCCCGGAGCAGCTCGGCATCGTGCACGGCGGCGGCGAAGGCTTCGAGGGCAAGGTGGATCTGATCGAGGAACTCGGCAGCGAGTCGTACCTCTACGCACATCTCGACGACCCGAAGGTCAAGGGGCTCGACGGCGGGCCGGTCTCACTCGTCGCGCGCTCGGCCGTCCGAGCTCCGGCCAAGATCGGCGAGAGCATCGGGCTGACGCGACTCGACGGTGCGATCCACCTCTTCCACCCTGAGACGGGGGAGCGCATCTAACGCGGTTGGTACGGGGCTTTTCTCGACAGGATCAGTGCCGTCAGAAGCGCTGCGCCCCAGAGCAGGAAGATGCCGTCGAAGAACAGGTGACCATACTTGACTGATCGGTTCTCGTCCGAGACGACCAATCCGATCACCGCTCCGATGAACGACGCACCGCCCCAGAGAATCAGCAGTACCGAGCCGGGCCAGGATATGCCGAAGATCAACGACGGCACCCTCGTCCGGTTCTGTGCTGCCAGGCGCGGCCGGTTCAGATAGGCGAGGGCCGGAAGAATTGCTGCGGCGAGTTTGACGAGGGCAAGCACCAGCAGTGCCGTTCGTGCCGTTGCCGGTTCGGAGTCGGCCCACTCCGTGGCGAAGGCACCGACGGTGTCGAGCATCCATCGACCACCTGCAGCCCAATAGGCGGAGAACGCGGCGTGAATGATCCCCAGTACGCACGCGATCGCAAAGAATCGGATGGCCACGGTGATCGAGGCTAGCCGAGTTGCCACCCCCGTTCAGGGGTAGCGAGGAATTGTTCATCTCCCCTACCGTGGCGGTGATGGGCATCACAGGCGCAGGAGGAAACATGGTCGACTCGGCATATACGGCATTCAGAAACGCACGCGATCTCTTGCTCGATACCTACGGCGACTACGACCGTGCGGTAGCGACTTTCGAATGGCCGTCGTTCGGCGAGACGTTCAACTGGGCCATCGACTGGTTCGACGCGATTGCCCGTGGCAACGACGGCACCGCGCTGTGGATCGTCGAAGAGGACGGCAGCGAGGCCAAATACAGTTTCGACGACATGGCGCGTCGCTCCGATCAGGTGGCTCGTTGGCTCGAACTGCAGGGAATCGGCCGCGGCGACTCGGTGATCCTGATGCTGGGCAACCAGGTGGAACTCTGGGAGTCGATGCTCGCGGTGATGAAGCTCGGAGCGGTGCTGATGCCGACGACCACGGCGATCGGGCCCGCCGACCTGACCGACCGAGTAGTGCGCGGCAATGCGCGCGCCGTGATCGTGAACCCCTCGGACACCGGCAAATTCGACGACGTGCCCGGAGACTATCTGCGAATCGCCACTACCGCCCACGATGGTTGGATCGACTATTCGGATGCCCGCTCCGTCGAGGCCAGGCCGTTCGAGTCCGTCACCGCACCCACCGACCGCCTGCTGATGTACTTCACCTCCGGTACCACCAGCAAGCCGAAACTCGTCGAACACACTCAGATCTCCTATCCAGCAGGGCATTTGAGCACGATGTACTTCCTCGGACTACGCCCGGGCGACGTGCACCTGAACATCAGCTCGCCGGGCTGGGCCAAGCATGCGTGGAGCTGCTTCTTCGCACCGTGGATCGCCGAGGCGACCATCTTCATCTACAACTACGGCAAGTTCGACGCGAAGGCATTGCTCGAGCAGATCCGCCGGGCCGAGGTGACGACGTTCTGCGCGCCACCGACCGTGTGGCGCATGCTGATTCAGGCAGACCTTGCCGGCGGAGGTGGTTCACTGCGTGAGGCAATCGGTGCCGGTGAGCCGCTCAACCCAGAGGTGATCTCGCGGGTGCAGCAGGACTGGGGCCTGAACATCAGGGACGGCTTCGGCCAGACCGAAACCACTGCGCTGGTTGCCAATACGCCGGGTGCGGTGCTGAAGTCCGGATCGATGGGCCGGCCACTGCCCGGTGTCCCCGTGGTGATCGTCGACCCCACCACCGGCGAACTGGCCGACGAGGGCGAAATCTGTCTCGACCTGGCCCAGAATCCGTTCAACCTGATGACCGGCTATCTCGGGGACCCCGAACGCAACGCTGCCGTCATGGCCGACGGTTACTACCACACCGGTGACGTCGCATCGCGGGACTCCGAGGGCTACATCACCTACGTCGGCCGCACCGACGACGTCTTCAAGGCCTCGGATTACAAGATCTCCCCGTTTGAGCTCGAAAGCGTGCTGATCGAACACCCCGCGGTGGCCGAGGCGGCCGTCGTTCCGGCTCCCGACGAGACGCGGTTGGCCGTCCCCAAGGCGTACGTTGCACTCGCAGCTGGCTGGGAACCCAACGAAGACACGGCATTCGAGATCCTGAAGTACGCCCGCGAGCACCTGGCCCCGTTCCTGCGAGTTCGGCGTATCGAGTTTCTCGAGCTACCCAAAACTATTTCGGGCAAGATCCGCCGCGTGGAATTGCGCGCCCGTGAGGACGCAGCCGTCGGACCACTGGACAGCGAGTGGCGTGACGACCAGTTCCCCGCGCTGAAGAGGTGAGGTGAGCGCCCATTATTGGCTGCTGGAGGCGGGATCCCGATTCTGGACGGGAATTGTGGACGCTGAGCTCAGTTGTGGGTGGGGCTGGCAGGGGCGGTTGTCGTAGGTGATGTGAGCGCCCATTATTGGTTGTTCGCGGCGGGATCCCGATTCTGGAGGCGAATTGTGGGCGCTCAGATCAGTTGTGGGTGGGGCTGGCAGGGTCGGTAGTCGTAGGTGACGTGAGCGCCCACTATTGGCTGCTCGCGACGGGATCCCGATTCTCGACGCGAATTGTGGGCGTTCAGATCAGTTGCTCCAGAACCGCTCGAGGAATTCGAGCACCTCGTCCGATGCGGCCATCGTCGTCGCATGGTCGAATCCGCGAACGATGTGCAGTTCGGAGTCGGGCACCAGGGCGGCAGCGGCACGGCTGTCGTCGAGCCGGGTTCGATCCTCGCTGCCGACGTAAAACAGCGACGGTGGGGTGAAGTGCTGCAGGACGTCGTCGGGTAGACCGGGATCGGCGTCGCATGCTCGGATGTACGCGGCCATGGCCTGAGCATCGTTGGCGGAGAATACCGCTCGTGTTCCTGGGTCGATGGGGAACATGCGGTGCTCGTTCCATGCCTCGAGGAACCCGTTCATGCCGCTGCGCTCCAACACGTCCGCGCAGCCCGGGAAGAACAGCCTGTCGAACGCTCCCGCCTGAGCGCCGTGACTACCGCCGCCCACCGCGAGTGAACGCACGCGTTCGGGCCTCGCCGCCGTCAACGCGAGACCGGCCCGCGCACCGAACGAATAGCCGAGATAGTCGACGGTCGGAGCGCCGACCGCGTCGAGAACCGACGTCAGATCTCCGACGATATTGGCCATGGCATAGGCGTCGGGAGTATGGGGCTTCTCGCTGCGGCCATGACCGCGACTGTCGACCAGTATGAGCTGCCGAGTCCCGCGCAACGCCTTCACATATCCGAACGTCCGCCAAATCGTGTGCGTCAGGAAACTGCCGTGCACCATCAACAACGGCGGCCCGGACCCCACCACCGTGTACGCGATCTGCGTCCCATCATCTGCATTCGAGGCGTATTCCACCTTCCGATTCTGACCCTGGAAGTCCACTCAACGTGACATTGACCCCCGAAAAGGCCACCGAACGTCACATTGACTCCTCCCGGGTGGGTGTTTCCTCGGCCGAGTCGGCCGAGTCGGTGGGCTGGGCGATCGGCGTCAGGTCGATGGTGCGGGTAGGGGCGATCGCGTCGAGGAACGGGCGATCGTGGCTGGCGATGATCAGTGCACCCTCGAATGTGTTCAGTGCGTCGATGAGGTGTTGGCGGCTGGTGATGTCGAGGTTGTTGGTGGGCTCGTCGAGCATCAGTAGTTTCGGTGCAGGCTCGGCCAGCAGGATTCGTGCCAGTGCGGCTCGCAGTCGTTCGCCTCCGGAGAGGGTGGAGACGACGGCGTCGGCGTCGGATCCGCGGAAGAGGAATCGTGCCAGTTGTCCACGGATCTGTTCGGCGGTGGCGTGCGGTGCCACGTCGGCGATGTTCTCGGCAACGGTGCGTGATTCGTCGAAGATGTCGAGGCGTTGCGGAAGGTATTTCCATGGCACTTCGGCCTCGGCGGTGTCGAGACTGCGCAGCAGGGTGGTCTTGCCACTTCCGTTCGGCCCGACGAGTGCGATGCGTTCGGGACCGACGATGTGAACGTCGTCATGAGTCAGAACTACCTGTCCCGGATGAACTTTCGTTGCGGGCAGGTCGACGCGTATCTCGCGGTCGTCGCGCAGGAGATCCTCGGCGGCAGACAGTGACGTTCGGGCATCGTCGACGCGGTCGCCGTGGGTACCGCGTAGTTTGCCGGCCGATTCCTGTGCGGCCCGCTTGCGTCGGCCCGCAAGGACCGGTGGTACGCGCTTCTGCTCCGCCATCTTCTTGCCGTAGCGCAACCTGCGATCCAGTTTGATTTGTGTATCGACCAATTCGCGTTCCTGCTTGCGCACGTCGTTCTTGGCGTCTCGGACGCTCGCCCGAGCGGCTTTCTGTTCGGAGTCGATCACGGATCGGTAGTGCGTGTAGTTTCCACCGAACAGGCGTACTCGGGAGGTGCCGCTACGTTCGGCGCGGACCTCGGCGATGGTATCGACACGATCGAGCAGTTCGAGGTCGTGGCTGCAGACGACGAGCACCCCCGAGTATCCGTCCACGGCCGCATACAGTCGTTCTCGTGCAACGCGATCCAAGTTGTTCGTCGGCTCGTCCAACAGCAGTACGTCTGGTTCGGCGAGCAACTGCGCGGTGAGAGCCAGCAGCATCGCTTCGCCACCGGACAGCGTGCCGACCGGTCGATCCAGGTCGTCGAGGGTGCCGACGATGCCGCCCAGACCGAGCTTGTTCAGCAACGCCAGCGCGCGCTCCTCGACGTCCCAGGAGGATCCGACGATGGCGAAATCGTCATCGGAAGATGTACCGGATTCGATGCGATGCAATGCCTTTCGGACCGAATCGATGGCCAGCGCGCGATCCACCGGGAGCTCGGGGTCGAGTGCGATGTCCTGACGGAGATAACCCAGGACGCCGGGCATCGAGATCGAACCGCGCTGCGGCGTCAGTTCTGCGGCGAGCAATCTCAGAAGGGTCGACTTTCCGGCACCGTTCGATCCGACGAGACCTGTTGTGCCGCTGGGGAAGATGGCCGACAACGCGTCGAACACGGGGTCGCCGTCGGGCCAGGAGAACGTCAGATCGGAGACAGAGAGGGAAGATGAACGAGGCATGGATGCTCCAAAGGTGTGCGTGCGGTCGAACTGCAGGCGTCTAGAACCTTTGGAAGAGCAATGGCCTCTCCGAATCTGTGGGCAACAAGGCGATCTCCACGCTAATGCCGAACGTGGGCAATTCGCAAGCGATTTAGACCGAGGGTCCCTTCTTGCGTAGTTCGTCCACTGTCGACATGGCTCCGCGCAGTTCGTCCAACCAGTCCTGCGTGTGCTCGCCGACCAACTTCACGGCCCACGACAGAGCGTCTGCACGAGACCGCGCGACTCCGGCATCGACGAGGGTGTCGAGGACGCGTCGTTCGGGCTGACGCAGGCGGGTCATGACCGGGACGGCCAGATGGGTGAATAGGACTACCTCGGAATCGGTCCGAACGCCCCAGGCGACCTTGCGTCCGTAGCGCTTCTCGGCCTCGTCGGCAATCTGCATGCGCTCGGCCCGGGTGCCTTCTCGGAATCGGGCGATGCGGCCTTCGGTGGCGGCAGGTGAACTGCCCTCCTCGGTGGCCAACGTCCCGACCACAACGATCTCTTCGCGATCCACCTCGACCGACGCGGTGCCCTCGAACCAGCTGTCGGGCAATCTGCCGCCGAACCAGTCGCCGGCATCGGTGGCGTCGGGAACATCTGCGTGCTGCCAGCCGCCGGGGCGACCGAACGAGCGTCCATTGGGTTTCATGATGACTCCTCTGTAGGTTTCGTAATACTGATTACATGATTACACCTCATCCTCGGTTCGCGCCACCGCCGATTCGTCGGAGGCCTGGGGCATGATCGACTCCGTGCGCACAACGAGAAGACCGACGACTCTGGCCGCAATCGTGTCCGTACTGGCGCTGGTGGTCGCTGCCTGCGGAAACAGTGGGCCCGATCAGCCGCAGACGGTCGCCGAGCAGTTCGCGGCCGCCGTCAGCAGCTCGAACATCGATCAGGCAGCCGCGCTGACGACCGATCCCGCGGGCGCGAGCGCCGCTCTCACCCAGCTGTACGACGGGCTGTCCGGCGGCGGAACGGTGACCGCCACTCCCGATTTCGAGGCTGTCGACGCGAACGAGGATGCGGGCACGTTCACGCTGAACGCCGATTGGCGCTTCTCGACCACCACCGACGGCACGGCGGAACCGGACGGCCAGCCGAAAGAGTGGAACTACACGACGTCTGCGACCGCGGCAGAGACTCCGCAAGGGTGGAAGATCACCTGGGACCCGGCCATCTTGGTCCCCGGACTCACGGCCGATTCCTCGGTCCGATTCACCCCGACCGACGCGCTCGTCGCGCCCAGGGTTTTCGATGCCAACGGCGGCGAGCTCATGTCGCAGCAGGTCGTCACCCTCGTCAACGTCGATGCGACGGCCGATCCGGTGGCCGTCGCAGCTCTCGTCGGATCCGTCGTTCCCGGGATCACGGCCCAGTCTGTTGCGTCGTCCGTTGCTGCTGCACAAGGCAATTCAGCAACCATAGTCTCGCTCCGTCAGGCGGATATCGATCCCATCGGAGCGCAGCTCGCGGCCGTTCCGGGAGTCACCCTGGCACCACAGACTCGGCTGCTGGCCACCGATCGCAATCTTGTCTCGCCGGTTCTCAGCGACCTGACGACGCTGTGGGAACAGGAGCAGGCGGCCAATCGGGGCTGGGCGATCCAATCGGTCGCTGCCGACAACACCGTCACCCAGCTTGCCGGTCGCGATGCCTCCACCGGTGACGACATCGCGACCACCGTCGACTCGGCGTTGCAGATCAAGGCCGAGAACGCCCTGGCGTCGGTGCCGCAGCAGGCTGCGATCGTCGCGCTTCGGCCGTCTACCGGAGAGGTTCTCGCCGTCGCGCAGAACGCCGCAGCGGATGCGGAGGGCCCGATTGCTCTGACCGGTCTCTACCCGCCCGGGTCGACCTTCAAGACGGTGACCACCTCGGCTGCTCTGCAATCCGGTGCCGTCACCCCCGACACCGTGGTGCCGTGCCCGGCGACGGAAAACATCGAGGGACGTCAGATTCCCAACGACGACAACTTCGCGCTCGGCGACGTTCCACTGCACACTGCCTTCGCGAAATCGTGCAACACGACGATGGGCCGACTCGGCGTCGCCCTGCCGCCGAACGGTCTGACCGACGCGGCCGCGCAGTACGGCCTCGGCGTCGACTACGTGACCCCGGGCCTGACGACCGTCACCGGTTCGGTGCCGTCGGCCGACACCCCGGCGCGGCGCGTCGAATCCGCCATCGGCCAAGGGCAGGTGACTGCGTCACCGTTCGGCATGGCGCTGGTCGCGTCGTCGATCGCGAACAACGGATTGCTCCCGCCGACGGTCGTCTCGGGTAAGCCCGGCGTGGGAAACATGCAGCCGGCAGCGGTGAACCCACAGGTCACCGAGCAGATCAAGGCCATGATGCGCGAGACCATCACCGGTGGTACGGCCACGGCACTGAACGACATTCCGGGGCTGCTCGGCAAGACCGGAACCGCCGAATTCGGGCCGAACAACGAAGGAGCGCACGGCTGGTTCGTCGGGATCTCCGGTGAGCTCGCGTTCGCGGTCTTCGTGAACAACGCGGGAAGTTCGGCACCCGCCATCGAGGCTGCAGGACGCTTTCTGAGGTAACAGCCCGAGGTAAACGGACCACTCCGTATCTCAATCGTGACCGGCTCGTATGAATCCCGTGCTTGTTACTCGTGTGACTACAGTGAATATTGTGACTCATGAGTTCTATGAGTCGTGTCCGTCGTGGCCCGCGCAAGGTCCGCGGTCGCTACCTCGTCGCAGTTGCAGCATCGGCGACGCTGTCGGTCTCGGCCGTGTTCTGGATGGTCGACCGCCCACCGAGCGAGGCCGAGGTACTGGTCTCCAAATTCGTCGACGCGCTGGACAACCGCGATGTCGCGGCGGCGGCCGCACTGACGACGTACCCGAACGCCGCGACGGCAGCTCTGAATCAGATGTTCGACGGTTTGTCGGCCGACGGCAGATCGACGGGTGACTTCGACCTGACGCAGTACATGGATCTCTCCGACGAGAGCGGATTCTTCACGCTCGCGTCCGCCTGGAACTTCGGCGAAGGCAAGGACTGGAAGTACAGCGCCCAAGGCGCAACCAAGAAGCTCAGTGTCGGCTGGCGTATCGCGTGGGATCCGGCCACGCTCGTTCCGGATCTGACCTCGGGCGGGTCGGTTCGCTACACCCGCACCGACGCCGCTCCGCCGTTGATCTTCGATTCCGCGAACAACGTGCTGATGAGTGAGCGGACCATCAACGCCATTTCTCTCGACCCCGCCCAGATGAGTGATCCGGCGGCGTCGACTCAGCAACTCGCCGATGTCATCGACGTCGTCGCGCCGCTGATCACCTCCGAATCGCTACTGAAGGAACTCGATTCGGCCCACGGAGCTCCGATCACCGCAGTGACACTGCGCGACGACGACTTCGCCGTTCTCGAAGACGATCTGCGAGCGGTGCCGGGAGTGGTGGTCGCCCCGCAGCCGAAGCTCATCGTCGACGACCGTCGAATCACCTCCCCGGTGCTCGACTCCCTGCGCGCCGCGTGGCAATCCGGCCGCGACGCCACCGCAGGCTGGGCCGTCGACACCTACACCGTCGACGGAACCGGTGAACGACGCGTGGGATTCCAGGGACCGGGCGGACCGGACTTGCACGCAACACTCGATCCGCGCGTCCAACTCGCGGCCGAGAACGCTGTGGTGATGGCGGGTACATCCGCGTCGATCGTGGCGGTGTCCACGTCGACCGGTGCGATTCTCGGTGCGGCACAGAACAGTTACGCCAACGAGCAGGGCGACGTGGTGTTCGCCGGCTCCTATCCGGCCGGCACCGCGTCGGAGTTGATCAAAGCCGTACAGGCCGATCGCGGCGACGACAGTGCCGAAGACGCGGCAGCACGATTGGGTCTGGGAATTCACTATGCAATGCCCGGTCTCGACGCCTACACCGGCACCCCCGCCGACAGCCGGAGCGCGATCGACGGTATTCGGAACGTCTCCACCGCATCCGGAGCCGAGGCGACGGTGACACCGTTCGGACTGGCCCAGATGGCAGCAGCGATCTCCCGCGGCAGCGCGCCCACGCCGGCCATCGTTGCCGGGCAGACTGCAGTGGCAGACCGCGCAGCCGAGCCCATGGGCCCTGACGCTGCAGCCCGCTTGCGTGAGATCGTGGCCGCATCGTCGAACAGCAGTGGTCTCGATACGTTCGACGGCGTGCAGGGATTTGCCGGGGAGAGCGGCGATGACCGCTTCGTGCTCGCGACCAGCGGCGATGTTGCCTTCGCCGTCTACATCGAGGACGCCGACGGAGGGGATCAAGCAGTGCGGATGACGAGCCGCTTGCTGCAGGAGATGGCGAACCCCGTCGAATAGGGGCTCGATCGTTAGGCACGGTAGTTTTGTTCGGTGACTGTGCTCGATTTCGGACTACTGGTGGTGGCCGGGTTCTTCGCCGGCCTCATCGGGTTCGTCACCGGGCTCGCATCCCTCGTGTCCTATCCGGCGCTGTTGGCGGTAGGGCTTCCCGCGGTCTCGGCGAACGTCACCAACACCGTCGCGCTGGTTGCTGCCGGAGTGGGTGCCACTACGAGCTCGTCGGCCGAACTCGCCAAGGACGGCAAACAGCTGATTCGCTACGCCGTCTACTCGGCGCTCGGCGGGACCACCGGAGCCATCCTGTTGCTCGTCACTCCGGAGGGATCGTTCGAGGTCATCGTGCCGTTCCTGGTCGCGATGGCTGCGATTGCACTGCTGCTGCAGCCCAAAATCCGAACGCTGTCCGGCGGCAGGCAATTTCCGACGCTGTACCCGCTGGCGCTGTTCGCCGTCGCCATCTACGGAGGCTACTTCGGAGCCGGAGCCGGGGTCATCTTCCTGGCTCTGGCGCTGATCTGTACGTCCGATACGTTCTGGCGCGCAAGCATTTTGAAGAGCTTCTTCCTCGGCATCGCCAATCTCATTGCGGCGATCATCTTCTCGTTCTCCGGCCACGTGAACTGGTGGGCCGCTCTGGCTCTCGCAATCGGCTGCTTCGTCGGCGGTGCCTGCGGGCCACCGACCGTCAAGGTGATCTCACCGATCGTGCTCCGCGTCGGCGTCGGCATTCTGGGACTCGGCCTCGCCGGCTGGTTGGGGTACCAGGCATTCGGCTGACGTCGTCGGTGATCTGACTGTCCACCATTTCAGCCGGGAGGCGCGATCCCGCTTCTGGAACGAAATAGTGGACACTCAGATCAGTTGTGCCTCAGCTTCTGGGGAGACACCGCAGCATCCACCGGTCGTGGGGGCGTCGGGCTCGTCGAACAGGCCGGCCCCACCGCAGACGCCCGTGTCGGGCAACGTCAGCTCCACCTTTCGCGCGCCCTCGTGATCGCCTGCCAGTTCGGCGGCGATGCTGCGCACCTGCTCGTATCCGGTCATCGACAGAAACGTCGGCGCACGTCCGTAGCTCTTCATGCCGACCAGGTACAGGCCGGGCTCGGGCTGAGTGAGCTCCTCGACTCCGTGTGGTGACACCGAGCCGCAGGAGTGGATGTTCGGATCCACCAGTTCGGCGACGAACTTCGGTGCCTGCAGAGTGGGATCGAGATCGAGGCGCACTTCGGACAACCACGAAAGATCCGGACGGAACCCGGTCAGTGCGACGACGCGGTCGACGTTCTCGATACGGGTGCCGCCGTCGCCCACGAGGGTGAGCCGATCACCCTGCACAACAACGGCTTCGGTGCGAAATCCGGAGACCACGGTGAGGTAACCGTCGTCGACGGCCTTCTTCGCGCGTTGGCCGAGTGCGCCGCGCGCCGCGAGTTCGTCGGCCGCGCCGCCGCCGAAGACCTCCGCGGTGACGCCTCGGCGCACGGCCCAGGTGAGCGTTGTGCCGGGCTCGTCGGCGGCGAGCTCTGCGAAGGTGATGATGGCGGTCAGCGCGGAGTGGCCGCTACCGGCGATGACGGTGTGCTTGCCCGCGAACTGGGAGCGAATCGCCGGATCGGCCAGATCGGGGACTCGGTAGTCGATGCGGTCGGCGGCGGCCTTCTCGCCGATGGCCGGAAGCCCCTCGCTCCCCAGTGGATTCGGCGATCTCCAGGTGCCCGACGCGTCGACCACGGCGCGAGCGAGGATGCGTTCCTCGCTGCCGTCGGAGTGGCGAACATGCACCGACAGTGGTTCGGTGTCGCGTCCGGCGTCGACGACGCGGTCGCGTCCACGGCGGGCGACCCCGACCACTTCGCAGTCGACTCGGACGGTATCGCCGAGCACAGCAGCGAGGGGCGCGAGATAGTGCTCCACCCATTCGCGTCCGGTGGCGTAGGTGTCGCCGCCCGTTGGAGTCCAACCGGTGGGTTCGAGCAGTCGGGCGGCAGCCGGGTCGACGACCTCGGACCACGGAGAGAACAGCCGCACGTGATTCCATTCGGACACCGCCGATCCGGCCGACGGTCCACGTTCGAGAACGATGACGGCAGAACCGGTTTCGGTCAGGTGCGCCGCGGCAGCGAGACCGATGGGGCCTGCGCCGACCACCACTACGGGGTATTCGTTCATGTCTGATCTACCTTTCCTCGTCGAACGAGAGTGTCCACTGCTGCGCGTGCCGTCCGGCCGACGCCGATGAGCGTCGCCGAGGCCGGGCCGGTCCAGTCGCCGTAGCCCAGGAACACCAGCGTCGGTTCGCCGCGGACGTGATTGCCGTCCAGCACGATTCGTGATCCTTCGGTGTGCAAATGGAGCGGCTGCAGATGCCGCAGTGCGGGTCGGAATCCTGTGCACCAGAGGATTACATCCAGTTTCTCCGTCGTTTGTCCGTCGGTGACACCGTCGGTGGTGATCGCGGTGAACATCGGCCGGGCGTGCAGCACTCCGCGATTCCTGGCCTCCCGCACCGACGGGACCATGACGATGTCGCCCAGACCGGCGACCCCGCCGGTATCGGGACCGCCTGCCGCCAGAGTGCGGGACCGATCGCTGGCGACATCGAACAGCACCCGACCATCGACGTCGTCGGGGAGAAACTTGGGCTCGCGGTTGGTGAACCACAGGGTCTGCGCGACCGTGGATATCTCGGCAAGTATCTGAGCAGCCGAGTTTCCGCCGCCGACGATTCCCACTCGCTTGCCCACGAGCTGACCCGGCGTTCGGTAGTCAGCGGCATGCAGCTGGGTTCCACCGAACTCACGCATACCCGGGTAGCTCGGCCAGAACGGCCGAGACCACGTTCCCGTCGCATTGACGATTGCTGCGGCACCGTACGACTCGCCGTCGGTGTCGACTCGATAGCCCTCGGTCGTACGATGCACGGACTTCACGTCGACGGGCCTGTGCACCGGCAAGTCGTACTTCTTCTCGTATGCCCGCAGGTAGTCCACGACGTGCGATGCCGGAGGAAAGCCGCTGTGCCACGGCGGCATCGGCCAACCGGGTAGTCGCGAGTACTCGGCCGGCGAGAACAGATGTAGCGACGGCCAGTAGTCCTGCCAGGACCCGCCGGCGTGCGTCTGATTGTCGAGGATGACGAAGTCCAGCCCGGCTCGTCGCAGGTAGTAGCCGGCGGCCAGTCCTGCCTGACCACCGCCGATCACCACCACCTCGGTGTTCATTCGAATCAGGTTTCCGCGCTGCGCAATCGGGATGCCAGTTCTCCGACGCGGCCCGCGATGTCGTCACGCACCAGACGCATCCGCTCGATGCCGTCGATACCGCGTTCGGACGGTTCGTCGGTGTCCCAGTTCTCGAATCTGGGGCCGTCGACCACGTCTACCTTCGCCTCACCGCCGAGGGTGACGACGTAGTCCATCCGGGCGAGCAGAGCGGGGTCGATCGGTTTCGGTACTTCACCCGACAGATCGACGCCGACTTCGAGGAGCGCCTCGGCCGAGAGTGCATTGACCTTTCCGCCCGGCTTCGTTCCGGCAGAGTGCACTTCGACCGAATCGCCGACGGCCTTGCGCATCAGGCCGGCCGCCATCTGTGATTTGCCGCCGTTCTTGACGCAGACGAACAGCACGCTGGGTGTCGTCATGATGCCGAACTCTGCTTCGCTGGAACCAGTTCGGCGATCAATTCTTCGATTCGACGCTTGATCTCATCGCGAATCGGGCGGACTGCCTCGACGCCTTTTCCTGCCGGATCGGCCAGTGCCCAGTCGCGGTAGCTCACGCCAGGGAACACCGGGCACGCGTCGCCACAGCCCATGGTGATGACGACGTCGGACGTCTCGACGGCCTCGGTGGTCAGGATCTTCGGCGACTGCGACGAGATGTCGATACCGACCTCGGCCATGGCCTCGACCGCTGCCGAGTTGATGGTGTCCGCGGGAGCGCTACCGGCAGAACGTACCTCGACGGTATCACCGGCGAGATGGGTCAGAAATCCGGCGGCCATCTGAGAGCGGCCGGCGTTGTGGACGCAGACGAACAGGACGCTGGGTGTGTCGGACATCAGGAATCCTTCGATGACGTGGTCGTGGAAAGGCTGGGGGAGAACCGCTTCCGTAGGGCGAGGGAGACATAGACGAGGCCGACCAGGACCGGCACCTCGATGAGCGGGCCGACGACCCCGGCGAGTGCCTGCCCGGACGTTGCGCCGTAGGTGGCGATGGCGACGGCGATGGCGAGCTCGAAGTTGTTGCCCGCAGCGGTGAATGCGAGGGTGGTAGTGCGTTCGTAGCCCAGGCCCATGGCGGCACCGAGTGCGTAACCGCCGCCCCACATCACCGCGAAGTAGACCAGCAGAGGCAGCGCGATGCGCACCACGTCCCAGGGCTGTGAGGTGATCCGATCACCCTGCAGCGCAAAGAGAACGACGATGGTGAACAACAGCCCGTAGAGAGCCCACGGGGCGATCCTGGGGATGAACTTCTCCTCGTACCACGCACGACCCTTGGCGCGTTCACCGAAGAAGCGCGATGCAAATCCGGCTATCAGCGGGATTCCGAGGAAGATCAGCACCGACTTCGCGATCTGCCACGGCGACGCTTCGATCGTGGTCTGCTCCAGGCCGAGCCAGCCGGGCAGTACCGAGAGGTAGAACCATCCGAGGACGGCGAACATGAAGACCTGGAACACCGAGTTGATCGCCACCAGCACGGCCGCGGCCTCACGGTCTCCGCAGGCGAGGTCGTTCCAGATGATGACCATCGCGATGCATCGAGCGAGGCCGACGATGATCAGGCCGGTCCGGTACTCGGGCAGGTCGGGCAGGAAAAGCCATGCGAGAGCGAACATCAGCGCCGGTCCGAGGACCCAGTTGAGAACGAGCGATCCGATCAGCAGTCGCCTGTCGCCGGTGACGGTGTCGAGGCGGTCGTAGCGGACCTTGGCCAGTACCGGATACATCATGATGAGCAGGCCGACGGCGATCGGCAGCGACACCCCGTCGACGGAGATGGACGACAACGCGTCGTTCAGCCCGGGGACCATGCGCCCCAGGATCAGGCCGACGACCATGGCGACACCGATCCACACCGGGAGGAACCGATCGAGCGTGGAGAGTTTGCCGACGACGGCGGTGTCCGTGGTGGTGCTCATACCGCGACCACCGTGGGGTCCGCGGCGGTGAGTACCGACGACAGTTGTTGCAAAGCAGCTGGAACGACCCAGTAGTAGACCCAGGTTCCGCGTCGCTCACAGTCGAGCAGCCCGGCTTCGCGGAGCACCTTGAGGTGGTGGGAGATCGTCGGTTGCGACAGGTCGAAAGCGGGGGAGATGTCACACACGCACGCTTCGCCGCCGGCATGGCTGGCGACGAGGCTGAGCAACCGCAGGCGCACAGGATCGCCCAACGCCTTGAACATGCGGGCCAGATCCCCGGCCCAGTCCACGGTCAGCGGTTCGTGGACGAGCGGCGAACAGCATGCGCCGGCCGAGGAGGTCAGGTCTTGATTCGACATTGGTCTATATTGACCCTTGTCGAATCAGCCGTCAAGTGAACAGTCGCTGAACCCGGACCAGACGGTAGAGGACGCCGAGCAGTGTCACAACGGTGCCGATCGCGATCGACGACAAGGGCAGCGTGGCAATGAGAACCAGGCATCCGAGCGCTCCGAGCGCCTGCAGGGGGCGCGGATAGCGTCGGTGTTCGGTGCCCTGGGTGTACGCGCTGACGTTGGCGACGAGGTAGTACAGCAGCACTCCGAAGGACGAGAAGCCGATGGCGTCACGAAGATCCACTAGCAGGATTGCGGCACTGACGATCGCCGCCAGAGTGATCTCGGCCCGGTGCGGCACCGAGTAACGAGGGTGGACCGCAGTCAGATACGACGGCAGATCATGGTGGCGGGCCATCGCCAACGACGTGCGTCCGATACCGGCGATCAAGGCCAGCAACGCTCCGAGCGCGGCCAGTCCGGCACCGATGCGCATGACAGGTGATGCCCACGAATACCCGGACGTCACAACGAGATCGACCAGCGGAGCCGACGACGAGGCCAGTAGGTCCGGGCCCAATACCGTCAACAATGTCACGGCAACCGCTGCATAGATCAGCAACGCGATGCCGAGTGCAGAGACGATGGCCCGTGGAATGGTGCGCTCGGGCCGCACCACTTCCTCGCCGAGGGTGGCGATGCGCGCGTAGCCGGCGAAGGCGAAGAACAGCAATCCCGCGGACTGCAGAATTCCGTACCAGCCGTCCCCGGTGAGGGATCCCGAAGCGCCGATGCCGTTGCCCGGCGAGCCGGCGAAGCCCAGAACCACCCCGATGACGAGGATGGCGAGCACCGCGGTGACGAGGATCTTCGTCAGCAGCGCCGTGCGAGTGATACCGAAGTAGTTCACCACCGTCAACGCGACAATGGCAAGAATCGCAACGACTTTCGTATAGCCGGAAGGGGCGACGTAGGCCGCGAACACCATCGCCATGGCCGCCGAGCTTGCGGTCTTGCCGATGACGAAGGTCCAGCCGGCGAGGAAGCCGGGCCACTCACCGAGTTGTTCGCGACCGTAGATGTACGTCCCGCCCGACGTCGGATACTGGGCGGCGAGTTGCGCGGACGACGTCGCGTTGCAGAACGCGACGACTGCCGCGATGGCGAGGCCGATCAGCAAGCCGGCACCCGCTGCGGCCGACGCGGGAGCGAACGACGCGAACACTCCCGCCCCGACCATCGAGCCGACACCGATGACGATTGCATCGACAAGGCCCAGTCGACGGGCCAGCGGCTGTGGGTCGGTCATGCCTGGACCCGGATGTCGATCACGGCGACAACTGTAGAGGCCCCTCAACAGTGGCAACGGACCAGATTTCGGCCGCGGTCTACTTCTTCTGCTGATACACGTCCGGAATTCCGTCGTGGTCGTCGTCGCGCGTCTCTTCGATGTAGAAGTCGCGGTACGCCTTGTTGCGGGTTCGCAGAATGATCGACGCGATGGTTGCGGCGATGATCGAACCGGTCAGCACACCGACCTTCACGTGATCGTCGCGCTCTGTTCCTTCACCGAATGCCAGATCGCCGATCAGCAGCGACACCGTGAAACCGATACCGGCGAGCATCGCGACGCCGAAGACGTCGAGCCATTTCAAGCCGGCATCGAGGGTGGCCCGGGTGAAGCGCGAGACCAGGTAGGTGGTGCCGAAGATGCCGATGGCCTTGCCGATGACGAGGCCGGCGATGATGCCGATGGCAATCGGGTCGGTCAGGGCGCTGGCCAGGCCGGAGAAGCCGCCGACAGTCACACCGGCTGCGCAGAAGGCGAACAGCGGCACAGCGATACCCGCGGAGATGGGTCGGATCTTGTGCTCGAAATGCTCGGCGAGACCGGGGCCCGCATCGGGGCCGCCGTTCGCCTTGCTCCGGATCACCGGGACGGCGAAGCCGAGCAGAACGCCTGCGACGGTGGCGTGGACACCCGACTCGTGCATGAGCACCCACGTCACTACGGCCAGCGGGATGAGCACCCACCACGAGCGGACGCGCATCTGCACGGCGACGGCGAACAGCGCGAGCGGGATCAGCGTCAGGCCGAGCGCGATGAAGTTGATGTCGTCGGTGTAGAAGATCGCGATGACGCTGACGGCCAAAAGGTCGTCGACCACGGCCAGAGTCAGCAGGAAGGTTCGCAGCGCTGTCGGCAGATGCGTGCTGATCACAGCGAGAACGGCCACGGCGAACGCGATATCGGTCGCGGTGGGAATGGCCCAGCCGAGCAGAGCGCCATCCCCGGTGCCGAGGTTGAACAGCACGAAAATGACTGCGGGAACGACCATTCCGCCGACGGCAGCGGCCACCGGCAATGCGGCGCGTGCCGGATCGCGCAGATCGCCGGCAACGAACTCGCGTTTGAGTTCGAGTCCGACGACGAAGAAGAAGATGGCCAACAGCCCGTCGGCGGCCCACGTCGACAGAGTCAGATCGAGATGCAGGGCCGACGGCCCGACGCGAGTGCTCATCAATGTGTCGTAGGCGGCGGACCACGGTGAGTTGGCCCACACGAGCGCGACCACGGTGGCAACGAGAAGCAATGCGCCGCCGACGGTCTCTTTGCGCAAGACCTGTGCGATGCGGTCGGCCTCGGACCAGGAACCGCGAGAGAACAGCGGCAATCTCTCTTTGGGAATCGGTGAATCAGACACGGGAACAACGCCTTTCGGTAGCAACGTCGTGCTGAGCGCGTCCGCCGAGTCGACGGACATGTGCGCAGCACAGAACTATTGCCGACCAGACTTCCCGGCGCACCGTGAATGATCCTATCGCGAAAAGGTCCCTGTCACCGAACCGAGGGAATGAATCTGGCGATCGCGCGCCAGCCGAGCAGCAGAACCGCGGTGGAAATCGTCGCAACGATGATGAACGCGGTAGCGGTTCCCTGACCTGTCGCCGTGCGCAGGATCATGCCTCCGACGACCGTGGTGACCCACACCAGAATGCCCGTCGGAACAACGAGGAACGCGTCGAACTTGTTGCGGTACAGAGCGAACGTAGCGATCCAGCCGACAGCGGCACCGACGACGAACGGCCACGCGGTGTGGAAGAGGCCGGACAGCGCGGTGGCTTCGTCGTGACTGCGACGGCCGATCGCGGCGAACAGCACGATCATGACGAGATCGAGGACGGCAGCGACGGCCGGGGAACGAAACTTCACGGGACAACTGTAGGACACCGACGCGAACGGCCCGCGCCTACGAGTGCAGGTGCGGGCCGTTCGATGCCACTGGATCCCGCCCCCCAGGTCCGGATCAATGTGGGTTTCAGTCGGTTGGACTGCAACAAAGGCGCATTGATCCGGAAGGCGGGGGGGTGAATCCGGAAGGCGGGGGGGTGAATCCGGAAGGCGAGGGGTCAATCCGGAAGGCGAGGGGTCAATCCGGAAGGAGTAGAGGGGGTGAAACTTACGCCTGGAGGCCGGCCTCGATGTCGAGGTTCAGTGCGATCTTGTCGCCGACGACTGCGCCGCCGCCTTCGAGGGGCATGTCGATGCTGATGCCGAAGTCCTTGCGGTTGATGGTGGTGCTGGCTTCGAAGCCTGCGACCGGTCCGTTGCCCATGCCGGCGTTGACGCCGTTGAACTCGAGCTTGAGGTCGATGGACTTGGTGACGCCGTGGAGGGTGAAGTCTCCGGTGACGACGAAGTCTCCGCCGTCGGCCTTGACCGAGGTGGACTTGAACGTCGCGGTCGGGAACTTCTCGACCTCGAAGAAGTCGGCGGTCTTGAGGTGGCCGTCGCGCTGCTCGTTGTCGGTGGTGATCGAGGTGACGTCGATCTCGGCGTCGACGGACGGGGTGCCGTCGGCGGCGACGGTGACGGTGCCGCTGAAGTTCTGGAAACGGCCGCGGACCTTGCTGACCACCAGGTGGCGGACGGTGAATCCGACGGTGGAGTGGGTGGGATCGATGGCCCAGGTGCCTGCGGTGAGCTCGGGAAGCGCGATGGCGGTGGTCATGAGGACTCCTTGTTGGGTTGAAGTTTCAAACTCATAGTACACAAGCGGACCGGGGTCCGTATATATTCCGGGTGAACGGACAGTGACGGATGCCATACCGAACAGCACGTGGCTAGGCGGTCTCCGGATCGCCTTTGGAGTCGCGATCGTGCTCGGCGGCTCGGCCGAGATCGGAGGTCTCCTGCCGCTCGAGGGCGATGTCGAATTCGAGATCGGCGTGCTGGTGTTTACGGAACAGGACGAGGAACACGATCCACCCGACGATGGCGACCAAGATGAAGCTGACCCCGCGATAGACCAAGGCCGACGCCACTGCCTGAGATGCGGTGATGGACGCGGCGCTGGTCAGGAACGCGATGAGGGTGGCGTCGACGACCACCAGGCCACCGGGTGCGAGCGGAACGGATCCGACGGCCTTACCCGCCGCGAATGCGATGAACAGCCCGGACAGTCGTGGATCTGCGCCGACGGCGAAGCACGCGAACGCCAGGCACGCGACGTCCGCGAGCCGGTGCACGGCCGACCAGGACAGTGTGAGCGCGCCGTCCCGCTTGCCGAGCTGTACGGATTGGATCTGGCCGATCACCTTGTCGATGGCCTCGGCTCCGGCGTCGAGATCGTGGTTGCGGAACGCGTTGTACTTGCGCAGACCCCAGCGGGCGAACTGTTTGATGGACTCCGGGTGGTTCGAGATGTATCGGACAGCGGCCACGATCGCGATGACGCCGATGATCGGGAGCACCACGGTGAAGGTATTGAACGAACTACCGACAACCAGTCCGCCGGCAACGCCGAGCACCGCCAACCCGGCCGCGGCGATGACGCCGGAGATGGCGAGCTGCCAGGAGGCGACAACCGGACTCGCACCCCAGCGTCGGGTCTCGCGGTAGGTGAAGGCCGTCGAGAACACCTGGCCGGCGGGCAGAGTGAGCGACATTGCGGTGCTGCCGTAGATGACGGCCACGGACTTGCGTTGACGCACCTGTACGCCGCCCGCGTCGAGCAGCTGCTTCTGGACTCGGCCGAACGCGCTGAGCGACACGGCTTGGGCAAATACGCACGCAGCCAGCCAGCCCCAATGGATTTCTCGTACTGCTGTCCAGGATTCGTGCAGCCGTGGCCACAGGTAGATCGCCTCGCCCACCAGCAGAGCGACCAGGGCAATTGCGGCGATCCACTTGACCCATCTCAGCCGGTTTCGCGGGCGCCGCGCTGCGGGTCCGCTGGTCGAGCTGGGGTCGGGCATCCTGTCAGACTAACCGTCACTCGAGGAGGAGTCGGGATACTCCACCGGCCAGGCCAAGTGGGTTGCCCGTCGTCGGCCACGCAGTTGCACCTGGTCGCCCAACTCCCACTGTTCCTGCTCCTCGTCGTCGGCGAAGTACAGGGCCGAGGTGGATGCCAGAACACGTCCGGGCCGCAGTTTCGCCAGTTCGGTGAGGCGCGACGCCTCGTTGACCGGGTCTCCGATGACCGTGTACTCGAAGCGCTCGGACGCGCCGATGTTGCCGGCGACGGCCAGTCCCGCCGACACCCCGATACCGATGTCGAGTCCGGTGATCTCGTCCAGAGCGAAACGCAGTTCACGCGCCGCGGCCAAGGCCGCGGTGGGAGCGTCGGGACGGTCGAGTGGTGCCCCGAAGATCGCCAGCGCCGCGTCGCCCATGAATTTGTTGACGAAGCCGTGGTGGCGTCCGACGACGTCGACGACCACCCGGAAGAACTCGTTGAGCAACACCACGACCTCACTCGGCGGGCGTTCCGACGCGGTGGCGGTGGATCCGACCATGTCGACGAACAGCACGGCGACGAATCGTGTCTCGCCGCCCAGCTCGGTACCGAACTGCAGTGCTCGACGCGCCACGTCCTCGCCGACGTGCTGGCCGAACAGCTGACGCAGGACGCGTCGCTCGGCGGATTCCTCCATCATGCGGTTGAAGCCGACCTGGAGGCGACCGATCTCGCTGCCGTCGAACACGTCGACCTCGACGTCGGTCTCGCCGCGCTGCACGCGTTCGATGGCGTTGTGCAGTTGGCTGATCGGGTCGGAGATCTGGCTCGCCGTGAGCATCGACAGGACGAAGGCCTGCACGATGGCCAGCACGCTGAGCAGGATGATGGCCACGGCCAGTGCGTTCGGCGAGAACACCAGGTCGGTCGTCAGCTGGGTGGCACACAGCAAGATGATGCCGATGACGGGCATCAACGTGCCCAGTCCCCACGTCATGGCCATGCGGGTACCGACGCCGGGCGTCATCGTGCGGTCGAAGCGGCCTTCGCTCAGTGCCAGTGCTGCGACCGGGCGCAGGATGCGTTCGCCGAGCATGTAGGTGAAACCGAAGGTGACGGTGGCGGCCATGCCGACGGTGACGATGACGGCGATGGACAGCGACGGCATCTCCGCGATGGTCAGCAGCACGAAGATGATGCCGCCGATGATCCACAGAATCAGGTGCACGATGGCCTGACGCAGCGGCGCGTGCAGCGTCGTCATCTGTTCCTTGCGGGTGGGCGGGCCGCCGCGGAGCTGCCACCTGATGACCGAGCGCAGCAGTGTGTACGCGTAGATCAGGCTGACCACCAGGGCAACACCCAGATACGCACCGAAGATGTACACGTTGCGGACGCGGTCGGCGACGATCGATTGCGACTCCGGAATGGGCAGACCGTAGCGAACGAAGGCGAAGACCAGAACTGCGCCGAAGACGTTGGCGATGAGCATCGAGAGCATATAGAGCGGCCAGCGACTCTTCAGGGTGAGCGAGACCGCTCGGAAAGATGCCAGCACAGGTTAAATTTAGCGGGTGAGCACCGACGAGTTGCGGGCGCAAGGTACGGGGGCGTCCCCGCGCCTCACTTCGGCCGCAGATTCGGTGCATCCGCTGGTACGGGTTGGGGCGGAATGGACGTGGCGACTGCTGGTCCTGTTTGCCGGATTCATCACTTTTGCGTATGTGATCGCCAAATTGAGCACGGTGGTCATCCCGCTGGGTCTGGCGCTGCTTGCGGCCGCGCTGCTGGTGCCGATCGTCGATTGGATGCAGCGTCGGGGAGTGCCGCGTGTCGCTGCGGTGATCATCGTGATCATCGCCAGCATCGGCGTCGTCGCCGGAATCATGACGTTCATCGTCGAGCAGTTCATCGAGGGGCTTCCACAGGTGGGCGATCAGTTCACCCAATCGATCAACAGCGTCGAGGAGTGGCTCAGCAACGGGCCGCTGCACATCAGCGAAGACCAGATTCGGCAAGCGACCGACAATCTGGTCAAGGTCATCCAGGACAACCAGGAGGCCGTCACCAGTGGGGCGTTGACCACGGCGACGGTGATCGGCGAAATTCTGACCGGGGCGTTGCTGACGCTGTTCACGCTGATCTTCTTCCTGTACGGCGGTGATCAGATCTGGCAGTTCGTTACCCGGCTGGCACCGACGAAGGCGCGCAAGAAGATTCGCACAGCCGGCATCCAAGGTTTCGGGTCGCTCGTGGGATACGTCCGCGCGACGGTGGCCGTCGCCGCAGCCGACGCGGTGGGCATCGGAGCCGGGCTCGCCATTCTCGGTGTACCGCTGGCACTTCCGTTGGCCTCGCTGGTGTTCATCGGCGCATTCATCCCGATCATCGGTGCCGTGCTGACCGGATTCGTCGCAGTGTTCATCGCCCTGGTGACGAAGGGGCTCATCACCGCCGTCATCACCCTGGGCATCGTGATCGCGGTCATGCAGCTCGAAGGCCATGTGCTGCAGCCACTTCTGCTCGGCCGCGCCGTTCGGCTGCACCCACTGGCCGTCGTCCTGTCCATCACCGTCGGCATTCTGCTCGCGGGCATCGTGGGCGGCTTGCTGGCGGTCCCGATCGTCGCGGTGCTCAACACCGCCGTCCGGTCGCTGCTCGCCGACGACCCCGACGAGGTGTACGAGGAACTCGATGTCAGCGACACGCTGTACTCGGCCGAACCCAGCGACCCGGACACTCCTCCCGGTTCGTCCGAGCCCGATCGACTTGCCAAGGGGGAGCTGAACACTGCAGACCCGAAGACCGATGCGGACGACTGACCGAGTGCGGCCGACGCTGAACTCGGCCGATCCCGACAGCCCGCTGTGGCGGGCCTCGCAGGCCTTCCGTCTGGTCACTCTCGTGTACGCCGTCAGCTATCAGGCCGCGACCGTCGACAACTACACCAACCCGCGGCTGAGTTGGGCATTGGTCGCCCTCATGGCCGTATGGTCCGGAGCTTCGGCACTCCTGCTCTCGCGAGCGACCCTGCCGCGCTGGCAGGTGGTCCTCGCAGATCAGATCATCGTGATCGCTCTGATGGCGTCGACGCGGTTGGTGGCCGACTACGACTGGTACAGCACCCGCCAGACCCTGCCCACCACCCTGTGGGCCACCAACGCCGTCATCTCCGCCGCAATTCTGTTGGGGCTCAAGGGTGGTATCGCCTCGGGTGTGGTGATGTCGTTGGTCAGTGCCCTGGTACGAGACCGGTTCGACACCGACCTGTGGTCGGACGCCACCGCCCCGGTGCTGCTGTCGGCCGGGCTCGCGTTGGGATTGGCGTCGAACACCGCCCGGCGCGCCCACGAGGAATTGCGCAGTGCGGCACGGTTGGCCGCGATCACCGAGGAGCGTGAGCGGCTGGCCCGACAGGTGCACGACGGGGTTCTGCAGGTGCTGGCCCTCGTCCGCCGTCGAGGTCTCGAAATAGGCGGGCCGGCAGCCGAACTCGCGGAGCTCGCCGGTGAGCAGGAAGTCGCTTTGCGCGTGCTGATCTCCGAACAGTCGGCTCCGCGCGACGATCACACCGGATCGATCGTCGACGTGCGCGCGCTGCTGCGTACTCAGGCCGGCACGTCGATTTCGGTGTCGACTCCCGCCGACCCGGTGCTCGTCGAATCCGACGTCGCCGAGGAACTCGCTGCCGTCGTGACCACTGCCCTGTCCAACGTCGAGCTTCACGCAGGTGCCGATGCGAAGGCCTACGTACTGCTCGAAGACGTCGACGGAGAGCTGATCTTGAGCATTCGTGACGATGGCCGCGGAATACCCGCCGGACGGCTCGCCGCCGCCGAGGCCGAGGGCCGGATGGGCGTCTCGAAGTCCATCCTCGGCCGGGTCGAATCTCTCGGCGGTACTGCGATACTCGACACCGGAGAGGGCGAGGGCACCGAATGGGAAATTCGGGTTCCGCGAACGAGAGGAGCGAGATGACCGGCGACGAGAATCCGAACGCCGAGATCGCGGTGATGGTCGTCGACGATCACCCCATGTGGCGTGACGGCGTCGCCCGGGATCTCGAGGCCGCCGGATTTCGGGTGGTCGCCACCGCGGACGGAGTAGCCGCGGCCGGACGCCGCGCCCGAGCGACCACTCCCGACGTCGTCCTCATGGACATGCATCTGCCCGACGGGAACGGTGCCGATGCCACCGTCGCAGTGCTGGACGCGTCCCCGAAATCCACGATTCTGGTGCTCTCGGCATCGGCGGAACGCAGCGACGTGCTCGACGCGATCAAAGCTGGTGCGACGGGTTACCTGGTCAAGAGCGCATCGGCAAAGGAGCTGTTCGACGCCGTCCGCGCTACCGCAGCCGGACAAGCGGTGTTCACCCCGGGTCTGGCCGGTTTGGTTCTCGGCGAATTCCGGCGGATGTCGTCGTCACCGGAGCCGGAGTCCGATACCCGCCCCACGTTGACCGAGCGCGAGACCGAGGTGCTCAGACTGGTCGCAAAAGGGCTCAGCGCCAAGCAGATTGCGACCCGTTTGACGCTCAGCCACCGGACGGTCGAGAACCACGTGCAGGCGACACTGCGAAAACTGCAGCTGGCCAACCGCGTCGAATTGACCCGGTACGCCATCGAAAAGGGTCTGTAGGGGTTTGCGACCCGGCCCGACGGGCACTCTTGACCCCATGACCGACAACGAAGCAGTGGACACGACAGTCGATCCGGCCGAGCACACGAAGGGCGTCGACGCCGACCAGGATCAGACCGGTGCCGAGCGCGCCGAGGCCATCGACGAATTCGACGGCCATCTGGACGGATCGGGCGAGGAGTCCGAGCTTCCGACGCCCGAGCCGACCGAAGTGGCCGACAAGAGCGACGAGAAGACCGTCACCCGGTCCGAGTAGCCCCTACTGGGCACACAGCCTGCCGAGCGCGAATTTGGCGATCGGCAGGTAGGGCAGGACCAGCGGCAGCGGGCCATCGATGGTGATCCACGCCCGGGTTCCACTGGGTCGGGAGACGACACCGTGAGCCAGATCCACGCCGATGGCCCTGTTCTGGAACCACGCCGACCACGCCCACGTCCACGACTGCTCATCCACCGAGTGCACCTCGAAATCGATCGGCACCCCCAACGGTCCCAGCACTCGGCCGGTGGTGTCGGAGTCGAGGCGTTCGCCCCGGTATTCGACGCCCATGATCTGCGGAGCCCAGGTCTTCCAGATCGTCGGGTCCATGTATCGCTTCCAGACCTCGGGTGCCGGGGCGTCGCCGGTGGATTGCAGTGTCACTCGCATAGCTCTCACCTACCCGCTGGTAGCGGTCTCCACACGGATATTCGCCGAACGTTCGGTCACCATCCACCGCCGTGGCATCGGGTGGACGTCCGGCTGGAGAGACTGAGCAGGTGCGCATCGTTCAACTGGCGAACTTCTACGGGCCGCGGTCCGGCGGTTTGCGGACGGCCGTCGATCAGCTGGGATCGGGCTACGTGGCCGCTGGTCACGACGTCACGCTGATCGTGCCGGGTGCCCGGTGGAGTGAGACGACGCTGCAGTCGGGAGTGACGCGTGTCGAGGTGCCGGCGCCGAAAGTTCCGTTCACCGGCGGCTACCGTGTGGCCGACCCGCGGCGAGTGGCCTCGATCGCGTCGGGTCTACGTCCGGACGTGATCGAAGTGTCGGACCGGCTGACCCTGCGCGGAATGGGCAGGTGGGCGTCGCGTCGCGACATCCGCAGCGTGATGATCTCCCACGAGCGCCTCGACCGGCTGCTGGCTCAGACGATGCCGATGCGATACGCCCGGCCCCTCGCCGACGCGGCCAACCGACGCACTGCCGAGTCGTACGACGCCGTCGTCTGCACCACCGAGTTCGCACAGCAGGAATTCGATCGAATCGGAACACCCAACGTCCATCGAGTCCCGCTCGGCGTCGATCTCGAGCTGTTCCATCCCCGACGACGCCGAGCCGGCGCGCGCTCGGCATGGCTGGGTAGCGCCGACCGGCTGCTGGTCCACTGCGGCCGACTGTCGGTGGAAAAGCATGTCGAGACCAGCATCGATTCGCTTGCCGCGCTCTGCGATTCGGGTGTGCGGGCTCGGTTGGTCATCGCCGGCGACGGCCCCCGACGAGCGGGCCTCGAACGACGCGCCCGCGGGCTGCCCGTCGACTTCCTCGGCTTCGTCGACGGCAGGTCGGCCGTCGCCGAGCTGCTCGCCTCGGCAGACATCGCCCTCGCGCCGGGACCGCACGAGACATTCGGCCTCGCGGCATTGGAATCGCTCGCCGCGGGCACGCCCGTCGTCGTCTCCGAAACCTCGGCACTGGCCCAGATCGTCACCCCGCAATGCGGTGGATCCTCGATCAACACCGCCGACGGCTTCGCAGCGGAAATTCAACGGCTGCTTCGACTTCCGGCCGACGGACGCCGGATCGCGGCGAGGGTTCGCGCCGAAGAGTTCGGCTGGCCCGCATCGGTACACGGAATGTTGTCGGTTCTCCGCGGGCACGCCGCCTGAGAACTTCGCTACCCTGGGCCCATGGAGGCAAGGGATCTGCGAGTGTCCGATGCCGAACGCGAGCACGTCGGGCAGCTGCTGCAACGGGCAGTCGGCCAAGGCATGTTGTCGCTCGGTGAGTTCACCGAAAGAATGGACACCGCTCTGGCGTCGAAGACCCGGGGCGAGCTGAACTCGGTACTCGCCGATCTACCGGGCATGCAGATCGCCGGCGAGCACCTCCCGTCGCCGAAACCCTTCGCCGATCCCACCCCACAACCGACGCCGCGACGCGTCGTGCAGGAGCACTGGGGACACGGCGGCGGTACCCCGGACACGGTGCGCGGCAGCATGTCCACCATCACCCGCAAAGGCCCGTGGAACGTACCGCGCCGGTTGAACGTGGTGACGCGGCTGTCGTCGGTGACACTCGACTTCACGCAGGCCGTCATGGTCAGCCAGGTCGTCGACATCCACGTCGACGACTACTGCAGCTCGGTCACCGTGATCCTCCCGACGGAGGCCACCGCCGACGTCAACGGTGCCGAGGCCGTCGCAGGTACCGTCACCAACAAGGTGCGCACCGGCCCGCCGTACGGACCGCTGCACGTGGTGCTCACCGGGAAAGTCCGCTTCGGTTCCCTCACCGTCAAGCACCCCTTCGGCAGCTCGTTCCGTAAAATTTTCGGATAGTCGGGCTGGACTACTCGAGGGATCCGAGTAGCACTACTCAGGCTATCGAGCCGCGCGGCCCGCAGGATCTATCCCATGACTTCTTCCCAGAACTCCGGGCTGGACCCGCAACTCGTCGCGCGCCTGTCCAGCCGCTTCGATTCCCTGGGCGACCACATGCGTCAGGTGGCCGTCGACCTGCATACATTGCAGTCGCAGCTCGGTACCGCACCCACTTCCGTGCCCGTTTCGGCTCCCGCCAGGCCACAGCCGGTGCCGCGGTCGTATGCGCCGACCGTCCCTCCGCAGACGTTCTCGCCGCCCCGGATGCCTGCACCGCAGCAGCCCTATGCCGCGCGCGGCCCGGTGTCGGCACCTCCGGTCACGCCGCCTCCTGCGGTCGGCCAGTCCATGGCAGCCCCGCCGTTGCGAGGGCCGGTGGTCGCGCCGCGGCCACCCGCTCCGCCCCGTGAGCCGTGGTGGCAACGAGACGGCGTCATCAGTCGCCTGCTCGCCGTCGCGGGCGCAGGTGTCACGCTCGTCGGCGTCGTGATGCTGCTGGTTCTGGCCGCACAGGCCGGGTGGTTCGGGCCGCCTCTGCGCGTCGCCGCAGGCGGGGTGTTCTCCCTCGCACTGATCGGTGCCGGTGTACGAGTGTTCGGTCGCTCCGGAGGACGCGTCGGCGGAATTGCACTGGCCGCTACGGGTATTGCGGGTCTGTACCTCGACGTTCTGGCGACGTCCGTCCTGTACGGCTGGCTCGATCCGGTTATCGGGTTGATTGCTGCATTCGGAATTGCCGCTGCGGGAACAGCTCTCGCAGTGCAGTGGAAGTCGCAGCCGATGGCGGTATTGATTCTCGCCGGAGTCGCGGCGTGCGGCCCCATCCTGACCGACGGTCCGACCCTGGCCCTGATCGCGTTCTTCGTCGCCACCTACATTGCGAGCTTCCCGGCTCAGATCGGCCGTGATTGGCCGCTGCTGCAGATCGTCCGAACCCTTCCCCTCGTCGGCACGGTCCTGATAGCGCTGGTCGGCACCGACCTGTCCGAACCGACCGACTACCGACTGCTTCTCGTCGTCGTACTGGTGGCCGCGTCCGGAATGGGTATGTCTCTGGAACTGCTGCGCCGCAACGTCTCCGACGTGGTGGCCACCGTCATGACCGCTCTGGCTGCGCTGCCGCTGCTGATCTCGGCGAGCGTGTTCGATCGGTGGACCACCGTGACCGTGCAACTGGTTCTGGTGGCCGCGGCACTGGCGATCGTGCTGCTGGTGCACTGGCTGCCGGCGCATGCCCGCATCGCCGTCTCGATCATCGGTGCCGTGGCAATGCTGCAGGCCGCAGTCGGATCGACGACGGTCGACGTGCGTCCGGTCGTGCTGTTCGCGGTTGCCCTGGCGCTGTTCGCCGCGGCCCACCGCACCCGCTCGTCGTTGGCCTACCTGATCGGAAGCGCGTTCGGTGTGATCGGTGCGTTGACCTTCGTCTCGATCTCCCCGCCGGAGGCTCTCCTGGACTCCGATCACGCTGCCGGGAACGCGGGCAGCATCATCGGCGGAATACTGCTCGCTGCAACAGCATTCGCGTTCGCCTATGTCCTGACCGAACTGAAACTCCTCGACGACGGAATGCAGACCCTCGCCATCGTCTCCGGAGTGCTCGCCCTGTACGGCCTCACCTCGGCCACCGTGAGCCTGGGAACCTCGATCGGCGGCAACACCACCGGATTCACCGCCGGGCACACCGCCGCCACGATCGAGTGGATGATCGCAGCATTCGCCCTGCTGGCCTTTGGCTTACGGAGTATTGCCCACGCTCACCTGGCACTGCTGGCCGGACTTTCGCTGACCGCCGCCTCCATCGCCAAACTGTTCCTGTTCGACCTCGTCGCCCTGGACGGCCTCTTCCGCGTCATCGCCTTCATCGCAGTCGGCTTGTTGCTGCTGATCGCGGGGACCCGATACGCCAAGGTATTCGCGGACCGAGAGGGAGCGGTCACCTCCTGACCACCGCTGCCTCCTGACCCCCGCTGCGTGAATGGACCACTGCACACGTCTCGACGGTGCAGTGGTCCGTTCACGCGTTGCGGGGGAGGGGTGCCTCCCGGCTGTGACGACTCGCGTCAGCGGGAGCGGTTGCGCTCCCGAGCCAACAGTTCGCTGACACTGAGCACCTGGCCGTTGTCGCCGCCGCGATGGCGGCCACTGTCCCCGCCTTCGGTGGACGGAGCGGCACGACGACCGGACGGCTTCTCCTCGCGATCCGATTCCGAACTGGCCCCGACACCGTTGCCGTTGCTTTCGGTGTCATGTCGTTCCGAGGTGCGGTGGTCGGAACCACTGCTGTTGGAGCCACTGCTGTTGGAACCACTGCTGTCCGAACCGTTGCGGTCGATGCCGTTTCCGTTCGAGCCACGGCGTTCGGACCCGTTGTCGGCGTTGCCGTTTCGCCCGAAACCGTTGCGTCCGGCAGCAGTGCCGCCGTGGGTGCCGGTGCCCGAGCCGTTGGTGCCGTGCTTGTCGACCCCGTTCGTAGCAGCGCCGTTGGTAGCGGCTCCGTTGGTAGTAGCCCCGTTGGTGGTCGAGCCGTTGGACGACGACCCGTTGGCACCGGTGCTGTGACCGTTCGAGCTGAGACCATTCGAGGTGTGGCTGTCAGAACCGCGGGAGCCGTTGGTGAGCGACTCGCTTCGCGGAGTGCTCGGCCGTGGTGCCTGCGATGCGCTCGGGGCTCGCAGATCGGCCAGCCAACTTTCGATGGATCGCGAATCCGGTTCCTCGGCCCGTCCCGCTCGCGTGCTGCGGGTACGGCTCGGGGGTGCACTCGGCGGTTGAGGCGACTGTTCGGGTACGGGTGCGGCACTCGGGGGAGCGGGTCGAACGACGTCCGCTGCCTGAGTCGGTTCGGGTTCGACGTGCGGACGCGGCGGAACCTGCTGAGCCCGAGTCGGCCCGGATACGGGTGGGCGCGGTTCGGCAGGACGCGGCGGAGTGGGACGCGCCGCGGGTGCCTGCGGCGAGTAAGCCTGCGACGAGCGAGCCTGGGGCGAGTAGGCCTGCGACGAGTACGGCTGCTCCGAATCGGGCTGGGGCTCGGCCTGCTTCGGGGGAGTGGTCGGTGCCGCGCGGGTCGGCTCGGGTGGCGTCGCCGGCCGGCCGGTCACGCTTCGACGCGACTCCTCCTTCGCGGCGTGCGTGGCACGGATCGGTCCGCCTCCGTGCGGTGCCACCACCGGGATGGGTTCGGTGAGGGGCTCACCGCGGCGCGGTGTCGGACGCATCGGGGGTGCCACGGTCGAGGAGGGCGCGCCGCCCGCGAGGGCGAGTTCGGGCACGTCTCCGGTGGGCAGCAGCTCGTCTTCGAGGATGGTCTCGCCGAGGCCGAGCTTGCGCTGAATGCGCTTCATCCACTGCGGAGCCCACCAGCAGTCGTCGCCGAGCAGCTTCATCGTGGCGGGCACGAGGAACATGCGAATCAGCGTCGCGTCGATGATGAGAGCGGCGATCATGCCGTAGGCGATGTACTTCATCATCACCAGATCGGAGAACGCGAACGCGCCGGTGACGACGATGAGGATCAGCGCCGCCGCGGTGATGATGCGTCCGGTATGCGAGGTTCCGATGCGGATGGCTTCGCTTGTGCTGGCACCCTTTTCGCGTGCCTCGACCATTCTGGAGAGTAGGAACACCTCGTAGTCCGTGGACAGGCCGAACACAATCGAGATGATCAGCACCAGCACCGGAGCCATGATCGGCCCCGGGGTGAAGTTCATCAGCCCCGCCCCGTGACCCTCGATGAAGATCCACGTCAGGATGCCCATGGTGGCACCGAGGCCGAGGACGGTCATCAGCACCGCCTTGATCGGCAGCACCAGCGATCCGAACGTCAGGAACATCAGCATCGTCACGATGAACACCACCAGCACGGCCATCAGTGGCAGCTTGTCGATGAGTGCGCTGATCGAGTCCTGCTCGATTGCCGGGGTACCTCCGATCATGACCGTCGCGCCGTCGGGCACGTCGATGCTGCGGAGGAAGTCGATGGCCGGTTTCGAGTCGTTGCGATCGGTCAACCCGGCCTTGAAGACGATGACGCCGTCCTTGCTGGCGCCGACGGGGGTGAACTTCTCGATCAATCCGGGAGCGTTGTTCGCCTGTGTGGTGATCGCGCCGAGCGTCGGGCCCTGCGCGCCCTCGATGACGATCTTGATGGGTTCGGTGCGCTGGCCGGGGAACAGGCTGTCGAACTCTCCCTGCGCGACGCGGGTGACGTTGTCCGGCGGTAGGTACGTCTCGTTGATGCCACCGAATTTGATGTTGCCGACGGGCAGCGTCAGAAGGACCAGTCCGAGCACGATGGGCACGGTGACCTTGACGGGGTTGCGCATCACCCAGCGGGTGAGCTTGCCCCACATGCCGTTCTCGATCTCTTCGCTCGACTTGGTCTTGCGCATGAACTTCAGACCGAGGGCGTCGACGCGTGGGCCGAGGATGGCCAGCATCGCGGGCAGGATCGTAATGGCCGTCAGCGCTGCGAGCGCGACGGTGGCGATGGATCCGTATGCGACGGATTTCAGGAAGCCCTGCGGAAACAGCAGCAGGCCACCGAGGGAGGCGACGATCATCGTCGCGGAGAACACGACGGTGCGACCCGCCGTCATGACGGTGCGGCGCACGGCCTGTGGCGTCGTATGTCCGTCACCGAGTTCCTCGCGGAATCGCGAGACGATGAAGAGTCCGTAGTCGATGGCCAACCCGAGTCCGACGAGCGAGACCACGGGCGCAACGAACGAGTTGACCTCGGTGAAGTTGGTGAAAACCTTGACGATGCCGTTGGCTCCGACGACCGTCAGACCGCCGATGATCAGCGGGAGCGCCGCGGCGACGACGCCGCCGAAGATGAAGAACAGCAGGACTGCGACGGCGGGAATCGCCAACAGTTCCATGCGGTGGATGTCGCCGGCCATCGTCGACTGCAGTGCGCCGGCCACGGCCTGTAGCCCGGTCACCTGCACGTCGACGCCGTCGATGTAGAAGGCGTCCTTGACGGCCTGGAAGTTGTTGGTCAGTTCGGTGTCGTCGGCACCCTTCATCGCGATGCTGGCGATGGCATGTTGCTTGTCGCTGGTACCGAGAGCCGCGAGGTTGGGTGCGCCGGGCACCTTGAAGTAGGTGCCGTTGACCTTCTCGATCTGGTCGGGATGGTCGACGGGGAGCGATTCGAGGCTCGAGACGACCTTCGACTGGAATTCCGGATCGTCGATCGACGACCCTTCGGGCGCGGTGTAGAGGACGATGACGTCACCCTGTTTGTCGCGTCCGAACGTCGTGTCCGCCAGACGGGCAGCCTGGGCCGATTCCGAGGTCGGATCGTCCCAACCGCTCTGACTGAGATGGCTGTTGAGATCGAGACCGTAGGCAGCGAAGCCCAACAGCCCGGCCACCATGACACCGATAACGGTGTACCGCAGGCGGTAGACGATGTCTCCCCATCTGGCGAACACTTAAGAAACTCCTTGGCGCCCGACGAGCAGGGCGGACAGCGGTCGGAAGGGCTGCAGCCACGCGCCCTCGTCGGGGAGCGAATCGAGACTCACCCGAGGCAGTGGCTCACGGAAGACGCCGGGAATGTCCTCGAGGTCGAGGAATTCCAGGATGTCCGACGTGACAGCCCAGCTTGCGTGCTCCCGGAATCCCAGTACCTGAACGGGTACTCCGGTTGCTGCGATGGCCTCCAACGGCCCCTTGAACGCCTGACCGTCGGCGGACGCGACCATGACACCGGCGAGGCCGCCGTCACGGTTGCGGAAGTCGATGTGGTCGAGCATGTCGGCGTCGACGTCACTGTCTTCGTCGACCTTGGGCTTGGCGAACACCGCGAAGCCCACGTTACGCAATGCTTCGACCCAGGGGCGGACGACGTCGGCGCTGCCGGGTGCAATGTTGGTGAACACCGTTGCCTCGGGCTCGAGCGTCGCGGTGCCCGAGGTGGACAGTTCGGCGGTGCGGCTGAGCAGCCATCGGCCCAGCGCATCGAATCGTGGGCGGTAGGCAGCGGTGGGCCGGCCACCCAGGATCGCGCCGAGACCCATGTCCAGGTTGGGTGCATCCCACACGAGCAGGACTCGCTTGCTGTGGCGGGACTCACCGATCGCCCCGAGCTCGGCGGGATCGATCACGGTGTCGGGCATGTCCGTACTGACGCTCATGCTGTCTTCTTTCCCCAGATCAATTCCGTCACCGAGCTGCCCACCTGCTGGGCCTTGCCCTCGAACTTGGTCACCGGCCGCTCGTGCGTCATGGGCGACTCCCAATCGAGAACGGTCAGGCCGGGCTCGGCGTTCCCGGCCTCGGCAATCCACTCAGCGTATTCGGCGTGATCGGTGGCCACGTGCAGAACGCCGCCCGGCTTCAGGCGATCCGCGATCATCGCGAACGTGGGGCCCTGCAGGAGACGACGCTTGTGGTGGCGCACCTTGGGCCACGGGTCGGGGAAGAAGACGCGAACGCCGGTCAAGGACTCCGAGGTCAGCATGTTCTCGAGGACGTCCATCGCGTCGCCGCGGAACAACCTGACGTTCTCGATGTTCTCGCGCTCGATCTGCTGCAGAGTCTGCGCGAGCCCGGGTCGGTAGACCTCGACGGCCATGAGGTTGACGTGCGGCTCGGCCATCGCCATTGCCGTGGTGGCCGTGCCCGTGCCCGACCCGATCTCGAGAATCGCCGGACCGCTGCGCCCGAACCAGGCGTCGATGTCGATCTGCTCGTCGGCGACATCGCGGCCGATGCGTGGCCACAGGTTGTCCCAGGTGCTCTGCTGAGCGTCGGTCAGCGCTCCGCGGCGGGAGCGGAAACTGGTCACTCTGGGGTACAGCCGCGAGCCCCGTTCCTGGGTCTGCACCGAGTTGTCTCCGGTGTCGGCAGAGGTGTCCTGTGGCTCGTTCACCGGTCCATTGTCGCGCATCGGCGGAGTGTGTGACAGGTGGGTCTCGAGTTGAAGTTGAGACTTGCTGTTCCATCGCTGATCAGCGCTAGGGCCGCGTCCTATAAATACAACGGTGTAATTCTCGACGGCCTGTCCGGAACGGCCGTCGTGTGCCAGAATCGGTGCCGCAGCAGGGGGCTGCGGGCCACGTGGCCGATCGTGCTCGACGAGCCGATCGCACATCTCGATGTGGCCGTTCGGTGGGTCGTTTCCGGGGGGATCGATGATGGACGGTGCCGAGGCAGGTCTGGGTCGATTGCGTGTGCGCTCGGAAGAGGTGGACGCGGCCGGGGCCGGCGCAGGCCGGAAGGCTGTCGAGAATGCTGTCGAGCGGCGTCTGCGGCCGCTGGAGGTGCACGTTTCCGGCCGCGTCGGAGTCGGGAAGTCGGTGATTGTCTCGGTGCTCGATGCCGCGCGACTGCATACCGACGGGTTCGAGGTCCGGTTGCACGAGAGCGGATGGGCCGATATCCCGCGTGCAGCGGAGGTGCAGCAGAGCCGCACCGCATCCGATATCGACGTTCTCGTCCACGTGCTGGCCGGTGCCGTGTCCCCGGACGACATCACCTTCCTGTCCGCTCGACCCGGCGGACCGCCGGCACACACCGTGATCCTGCTGAACAAGGCCGACACTCTCGACGAACCCGCGGCGACAGCCGCAGCGGCATCCGAGCAACTGGGGCGACGAGTGCTGCCGGTGATGGGATCTGTTGCAGCGGGCCTGGGCGGCGCGGCCCGAGGCTCCGCTGTGGACATGGCCGATGTGCGGGCCGTCGCGGCCGGTGCGCTGCGTACTGGGGATCTGATGACGGTCGATCGGTTCCGGAGTGCTGATATTCCGCTCTCGACTCTCCAACGAGAGGCACTGCTGGACCGTGTGGAATTACGCGGTCTCGCCCTGCTGGTCGAGGCGCTCCGGCGGCGCAGCGGGGTGTCCGACGCAGATGTACTGCGTGAGCTGTGGGAGGCCACCGGCGTCGACGCCGTGACGACGGTGGTGTCCGATGCTGTCTCGGCTGCTGCGACGGCCCGCGACGACGACCTGCACGAACAACTGCTGCAGATATCCGCCCGTCACCGAGACGTTCGAGGTGCCGTCGAATCGTATCTAGCTTCGGACGAGGCGGTGGCTGCCGATATGCGCTGTGCTGCAGCGCGATTGGGGGTACCGATCGAGACGGACTCGGAGCGGGCCCTGCTGGAGCAGGCATTTGTGTGGAAGCGGTGTGCCGCCACCTCGGAGGACGACGCCGTCCGGCGCTCCGCCCTGGCCCTGTGCCGCGGCTATGTGCGGATGCTCCGACCGTGACCGATCCGAACCGGTTCCTGCTGCCGGACGATCTGAAAGGTGTTCTGCGTCGACGGAACTCGGAATCCCTCGTACGCATCGACCGTGCACGCAGCAGCCGACCTGCAGGCATTCACGTCACCGGCACCGCAGCATCCGGCAAGACCGAGATATGTCATCTGCTCACCCGGCGCGACGGCGCGGAGATCGGGTTCGCCGACTCGGTCGAGGAGGCCGCGGTGGTCGTGATCGTCGTCGACGCGTCGGCTCCGGTCGGCCGTGCCGACGTCGAGCGCTGGCGTCCTGCCTTCGAGTCGACACCGGTTGTGTTGGTGGTCAACAAGATCGATGTGCATCGCCGGTGGCGCGAAGTGGTCGACGCCGATATCGAGATCGTCGCCGAGCGTGTTCCGCGTGCGGTGGAACACTCCGTCCATCCGGTCTCGGCACGGTTGGCACGAGCCGGTAGGGAGAGCGGCGATGCTGCCGTGTTCGCGGAGTCGGGTTTCGGGGCGATCGCCGACAGAATCGACGCGTTGCTGATGCAGGCCGCGGCAGTCGGGGCCCAGCGCAAATACGTTGCTGTAGTGCAGGGATCTGCCGCAGAGGCGAAGGCCGCCATCGTGGCCGAAGCTCGCGCAGTGACCGGAGGTGGTGACACCGCCCCTCTGCGTGCCCGGCGGGCGCGGCTGCTCGGTGCACGCGAACATCTCGGTGGTGACCGACGAGCATTGCTGCACAACCGTATTCAACGGGTTCGGGTCGACTGTGTTCACGCTGCGGCCGAGGACGTTCGGCTGCTCGGCGCGCGGGTACGGCAGACGATAGAGGGATCGCGGCGGGCCGAACTCGGCCATCTGCCCGGGCACCTCGCCGAATCCGTACAGGCAGTTCGAGCACGCGCCGACGCTGCATTGTCCACCGGTCTCCGCGCCGTGGAAGTCGAACTCGGGCTCGTCGACACGGTGCCCGAATCCGGTACCGCGGGCGGTGAGATCGACATCGGCGAACCGACCAGGCGACGCGGGATCGAAGACGTCCTGATGGTCGCACTGGGGGCCTCGGCAGGGGTGGGACTGGGTCGGCTCGTCGTCTCGCCCCTGGCTCTGATTCCTACCTTGGCCGTCGCCAACACGATCGTCTCACTGGCCATCGGTGCCGCGATCGCGTGGTGGTTGACCCGCTCACGCGCACTCGTCGCCGACCGTGCGCACCTTCGCGGCTGGACCCAGGAAAGTCTGGCTCGCGTGAAATCGGACGTGGAACAGCGGCTGCTCTCTCGCATTCTCGACGCCGAGTCCGCACTCGCGTCGGCGTTGACCTCGGCGGACCGGGAGGCGGCGGCACGTATCGATCTGTCGCTGGCCGAGATCGACGCCGAACTTCGCACGCTCGCCGATCACAGATCGGCGCTGCTCTCGGCCTGCGATCGGGATCTGGCTGCACTCGAGCGCGGGCTGGAGCGATTTCGCGGGTCCGGGCGCGACTCGGTCGTGCCGTCGAAGCCCGTCGAATTCTCTCCCGGCGATCCGGAACCGATCGGCGCACCGATGCGTCGAAGCGGGTAGGTGCACGTCCGAACAGGTTCGCAGGCGGCGAACAGGGACCCGACAGTGAGGAGCGTCGATGATCGCGGTGGATGGCTTCGCAGTGGGCGGTTTCGAGACGAACGAGCCGGCCGAGGACGCGTCGGACGACGGTGGCGGGTACGTCTCGACGGACTGGTTCGATCTCGACGGCGACGGTCGTCACGAGACTTCCGTTCGGACGACGGAGGCCGGAACGACGGTGGGAACGGATGTCGATGGAGATGGTGTGACAGACAAGTTCACCGCCTTCGACCGTGACGGGCACTACGAATCCTGGGAGATTTTTCGGGAAGCGAACGGTTTCGGGCAGGGCAGATCGTCCGAATCCGGCCGACTGTAGGCCATTCGGTCTGATTTACATCGGCGCTGGTGGATGGCTTCTTGCGTCGGTCTTTCCCTATCTGAATCGGTCTTGTGACCAATCGGACAACACCCTGTTTCTGGAATCACGTCGCTCGGCGTTAACCTGATGAACAGGACATCCGGCGCTCGGTCCTCAGCTTGCTGTATCCAGTAACATGGTGTACTGCAGCTCGAACGGCCGAGCAGCGCCCCGCCGAGAGGGGAAAACCGAGATCTACTCGTGCGTGCTTGCCCACAGCGATCGTGCGAATTCTTCCCGGTTCCGGCTAACCCCAGGAGAGTTAGATGACCTCAGCGACCATTCCCGGTTTGAGCGGCACCGACAGCGTGCCGACTCGACACAAAGAACTGCTTGCCTGGGTTGCTCAGGTAGCCGAACTGACCGAACCGGACTCCGTGGTGTTCGCTGACGGATCCGACGCCGAATGGGAGCGCCTGACCGACAAGCTGGTCGAGGCAGGAACCTTCACCCGTCTCAACGACGAGAAGAAGCCCAACTCGTTCCTCGGCAACTCCGATCCGTCGGACGTGGCCCGCGTCGAGTCGCGCACGTACATCTGTTCCAAGGAAGAGATCGACGCCGGTCCCACCAACAACTGGATGGACCCGTCGGAGATGCGGTCGTTGATGACCGAGCTGTACCGCGGTTGCATGCGCGGACGGACCATGTACGTCGTTCCGTTCTGCATGGGACCGTTGGACGCTGCCGATCCCAAGTTGGGCGTCGAGCTCACCGATTCGGAGTACGTCGTCATCTCCATGCGTGTGATGACCCGCATGGGTCAGGCCGCTCTGGACAAGATCGGCGACGACGGGTTCTACGTGAAGGCGCTGCACTCGCTCGGTGCTCCGCTGGCCGAGGGTCAGGCCGACGTGCCGTGGCCGTGCAACGACACCAAATACATCACCCACTTCCCCGAGGACCGCGAGATCTGGAGCTACGGATCCGGTTACGGCGGCAACGCGCTGCTGGGCAAGAAGTGCTACTCGCTGCGTATCGCGTCGGCCATGGCCCACGACGAGGGCTGGCTCGCCGAGCACATGCTGATCCTCAAGCTGATCTCCCCCGAGGACAAGGCGTACTACATCGCGGCGGCATTCCCGTCCGCGTGCGGTAAGACCAACCTCGCGATGATTCAGCCGACCATTCCGGGCTGGCGTGCCGAGACCATCGGTGACGACATCGCGTGGATGCGCTTCGGTGAGGACGGTCGTCTCTACGCCGTCAACCCGGAGTTCGGTTTCTTCGGTGTCGCTCCGGGCACCAACTGGGATTCCAACCCGAACGCGATGAAGACCATCGATCAGGGCAACTCGGTGTTCACCAACGTCGGCCTGACCGACGACGGCGACGTGTGGTGGGAAGGCCTCGAAGGCAAGCCCGATCACCTGATCGACTGGAAGGGCAACGACTGGACGCCCGAGTCCGGAACCGATGCCGCACATCCGAACTCGCGGTACTGCGTGCCGATGGCTCAGTGCCCGTCGATGGCTCCCGAGTGGGACGACCCGCAGGGTGTGCCGATCTCCGCAATCCTGTTCGGCGGACGACGCAAGACCACCGTTCCGTTGGTGACCGAGGCCCGCGACTGGCAGCACGGAGTGTTCATGGGAGCCACCGTCGGCTCCGAGCAGACCGCTGCCGCCGAGGGCACCGTCGGTACCGTCCGACGCGACCCGATGGCCATGCTGCCGTTCCTCGGCTACAACGTGGGCGATTACTTCCAGCACTGGATCGACCTCGGCAAGAACGCCGACGAGTCCAAGCTGCCGAAGGTGTTCTACGTCAACTGGTTCCGTCGCGGCGACGACAAGCGCTTCCTGTGGCCCGGATTCGGTGAGAACTCGCGCGTGCTCAAGTGGATCGTCGAGCGCATCGAGCACAAGGCCGCGGGCGTCGAGACCCCGATCGGTGTCGTCCCCACGGCCGAGGCACTCGACATCGACGGCCTCGACACCACCGTCGACGACGTCGCCGAGGCACTCGCGGTGAACACCGACGAGTGGAAGGCCGAGATCCCGCTGATCCAGGAGTGGTTCGACTTCGTCGGCGAGAAACTGCCCACCGGAATTCAGGACGAATTCGACGCCCTCAAGCAGCGTCTGGGCGCGTAGTATTCACGAGACAGAACGGGGCTCACCGAGGGGTGGGCCCCGTTCTGGCTTTCGAAGTATGCGAGATCAGGCAGTGAGAGCGGCCGCGCCGTGCAGGGTGCCGAGTCCGCTCAACGCAGCCGGCACCACCTGCAGGCCGTCGAGGAACTTCAGGCGCGCGTGCAAGGCGATCGACTCCCGGATCGGATCCCACAGCGGCGGGCCGGCCTGAGCGAAGCCGCCGCCGATCACCACCATCCGGACGTCCACCAGTGCGACCGCCGATGCGATGGCCTGACCGAGAGCTACTCCGGCGCGTTGCAATGCGGTGACGGCGAGCGGTTCGCCCGCGGCGGCATCCGTAGCCAGTTCGACACCGGTGTTCCCCGGCCAGCCCTGCTCCCGAGCCCACCGCACCGCCGAGGGGCCGCTGGAGACGGTCTCGACGCACCCGATTCCGCCGCACGCGCAGGGCGTCGCCGAACCGGGGACGACGATGTGGCCGATGTGCCCGGCATTGCCACTGGCCCCGGCGACGATTTTCCCGCCCAGCACCAGACCTCCGCCGATCCCGGTGGACACCACGAGGCTCAGCACGTCCGGTATCCCGGCAGCGGCACCGAATCGATGCTCACCCAACGCCGCTGCGCTGCCGTCCATGGCCAGAAGTACCTCGGCGTCGGGCAGTGCGGCGGAGATGTGCTCGCGCAGGCCGAATCCGTTCTTCCACTCGTCGACGTTGATCGGCGCGACCGATCCGGTGACGAGGTCGACCGGACCGGAGCACGCGACCCCGACCCGCGTCACGTCGACGCTTCCGACGACCCGGTGCAGCAGTTCGGCACAGGCCTCCCACACGCCGGTGGCCGGTGTCGGAACTGTCTCCGGGTGCTGCGGACGTCCGTCGTCGCCGACGAGTGCCGCTGTCATCTTGGTGCCGCCGATGTCGAGCGCGAGTGCCGTCATCGATCCAGGTTATGCGGGAGTGGAGCCTGCGGAATGACCCATTGGGTATGCGTTCGGTTTCAGGACCAGGACGAGGTTGCTGCCGAGGAACTCGCGGAGTATCGGTACGCGCATCATCCACCATGCCCAGCGCGGGTGATAGCGCGGAAACGCGGCCAGTAGCCTTGCGTTGGGAGTGCTTCGCGCCCAACGCAATCCGTCTGCCGCGCTGATATCGAACAGGGATTCGCCGAATCGGTTCTTGGGTTCGTGTCCGGTGGTGCGGGCGTAGCGTCGGGCCGCGTATTCGCCGCCGAGATAGTGCCACGGCCGGGTCTCGTGGCCGCCGAACGGGCCGAACCAGATGGTGTACGAGAGCACCGTGAGGCCGCCGGGTTTGGTGACGCGCAACATTTCCTCGGCCATCGTCCACGGCTCGCGGACGTGCTCGGCGACGTTCGACGAGAAGCAGATGTCGACGCTGTCGTCGCGGAAGGGCAACGCCATGCCGGAGCCGCGCACCGAACCGGGGATCTGCAGTCCGGCGGCGTGCATTTCCGAGGCGTCGGGTTCGACGGGCAGATAGCGCGCGCAACTCGCGCCGAAGACGTCGGCGAAGTATCCGGGTCCGCCGCCGACGTCGAGCACCGTCGCCGCGGACATGTCGGTGCCGGTCAGGCCGCGGTAGAGGTCTCCGATCAGTTCGACGGAATCACGGGCCAGGGCGCCGTAGAAGATGTCCGGAGAACTCTGCTCGTGCCCGAAGTCCTTCAGGAGTTTCACCGAGCGACGCAGTGTCGCGCGAGAGGCGAACAGTCGTGTCACGGCGGAAGTCACGAAAACGAACCCTAGCGGTTAGTGTGGCAGCGGTATTCGACGACGGTCGAGAAGCGAGCACGGTGGATGGGGTGAAGCGAGCGGTGCGCGAGGTTCTGTTGCTGTGCTGGCGCGATACCGGGCATCCGCAGGGCGGCGGCAGCGAGCGGTACCTCGAGCAAGTAGGTGCCGGCCTGGCTCGACGCGGTGTCCGCGTCACGCTGCGGACGGCGTCCTATCCCGGTGCTCCGGCCGAGGAGATCGTCGACGGCATCCGGATCAGTCGCGGTGGTGGTCGCCTGTCGGTGTATCCCCGCGCTCTGGCCGCCATCGCCGCCGGTCGGCTCGGTTTCGGGCCGCTCAAGGGGATCTCCCCGGATGCCGTGATCGACACCCAGAACGGCATTCCGTTCTTCTCCCGCGCAGTACTCGGTGTGCCGGTCACGCTGCTGGTGCATCACTGTCACCGCGAGCAGTGGCCGGTGGCGGGCCCGATGATGGCCAAGCTGGGCTGGTGGCTCGAGTCGACGATCTCGCCGAGGGTACACCGCCGCAATCAGTACCTGACGGTGTCGTTGCCTTCTGCAGACGAGCTGATCGCTCTCGGTGTCGACCGGGAGCGCATCGCCGTGGTCCGCAACGGTGCCGACGACATCCCACTGTCTGTACCGGAAGGCGGCGAGGACACCCGGACGCCGCACCCGTCCTTGTCCGTGCTGTCGAGGCTGGTTCCACACAAGCAGATCGAGGACGCGATCGACGTCGTGGCTGCACTGCGCGGCAGCATTCCCGACATCCATCTCGACGTCATCGGCGGCGGGTGGTGGGAACGGAATCTTCGCGAGTACGTCACGAGCCTGGGCGTCGATCGATACGTCACCTTCCACGGTCACGTCGACGAGGAGCGCAAGCATGCACTGCTCGGTCGGTCGTGGGTGCATGTGATGCCCTCCCGAAAGGAGGGCTGGGGCCTCGCCGTCGTCGAAGCTGCCCAGCACGGTGTTCCCACGGTGGGCTATCGCAGCTCCAAGGGACTCACCGATTCGATCATCGACGGCGTCACCGGTGTTCTCGTGGGTGGTTCGACGTCCGGAGCCGAGGACCGCGATGTGTCCGCGCTGACCGGTGCCGTCGCCGAACTGCTGCAGGATGCCGAGGCCCGCACTCGCCTCGGTGAGAAGGCACGAGTCCGCGCGGGTGAGTTCTCCTGGGGCCAGTGCGCCGACGGCGTGTTCTCGGTGCTCGACGGGACGACGCGCGGCACCTGGTCGTCAGGCCTGGTGGGGGCGGCCGACGCGCACACGCCTGCCGAATCGGCTCAGAAGTCCTACCGCTAGTCCGCCGAGCAACAGCAGTGCCCACGTCAGATGTGCGAGCACAACGGCTGTTGCCGAACGACTTTCGAGCATCGCCGGATCCGGCACCCGATAGAGGGTCAGTTCCTCGTCGGAGTACACGGCGTCGAGTCGGTCCAACGTCTGCTGTGCATTGCCGAGCTCGCCGGGAGTCGTGTTCTCCACCAGTACCCAGCCGACACCCAGGGCCGCGAGAGTGTCCGCGGAGTCGCCTGCGAGCAGAGCGTTCTGCACGTCCGTCGCCCGTTTCCCTTCCCCGCGGACCGTGCCGCCTGCGACGAGGAGTTCACCGGTCTGCAGTACGTCGAGCGGCAGCATGCGGGGTGCAGGATCGAGAACGGGCGCTGAACCGCTGTAGGAAAAGCGGCGAAACATGCCGGCGGGAAGGACGGCCACGTCTCCGTCCTGGTCGGCGAGTTCCGCCGAGACGGCCCGCCACGACTGTGGGTACGTCACCGGCTTCAATGCGTTGCCGACGCCCCAGCCGAGGTCGGGGAGCGCAACGAGCAACGCCAGCACGGCCACGCCCCCCGGCAGCCATGCATTGCCGAATCGGGTGCGCCGGGACGCCAACCAGCTGACACCGGCTGCAGCGGCGAGAGCGTACATCGGCATGGCCAGCGCGACCCACTTCTGCGAATCGCGGAGCAGACCGGCCCCGGGGACGGTGTCGCCCAGTACACGAGCGGCCGCCAACCCCGGTCCGGTTGCTGCCAGCGCAGGAAGCACGATGGCAGCGAGCGCAACGACACTCAGGCCCACGATCACCGGATTGTGTCGACGCAGATATAGCGGCCGTATCCCGAGAGCGACGACGGTCAGAAACAGGACCGTTCCCACGACAGCGAAAAGTCCTGTCCGAGAACCGGGTACGGCGTCGGAGTTCCAGATGCCGCCGAGGCCGGCCAGGCTACCCACCGTGCCCAGACCTGGTTCGGCGCGTGCTGCGAATGCGGCCCAACCCGCCGGATCCGCCGGTTCGACGCCACCGCCCGACACCATCGTCGCCGCCAGCCACGGCGCCGACGCGACGGCTGCGATCGCGAGGGTGGCGACCACGCGCAGGCCGCGTCGGGCACCCCCGGGGAGGGCGACGACGAGTAGCGCGACGGTTGCCGCCAGCAGCGCGCCGGTGGGGGTGAGCCCGGCCGCGGCCAGGCAGACGGCGAGGGCCCACCAGGAGCGACCGGACCTGACCGCGAGTGCGGCGACCACCGTCCACGGGAGGGCGGCGTAGCCGACGAGCAGACTCCAATGTCCCTGCAGCAGGCGTTCGGCGACGTAGGGGTTCCACACGGCCACCGTCGACGCGACGAGCAGGGCAGGCAGTGGCGGGGTGGGCAGCATCTTCTGCGCCATCACCGCCGCGCCCCAGCCGGCCATCCACAACGCCAGCAGCAGAACGGCCTTGACCACAAGGCCACCGTCGAACACCGTGGTCAGGGCCGCGATCGCGGCATCCTGCGGCACGGCCCGCGCGGCCGCGTCGGCGATTCCCCAGGCGGAGTCGGTGAAGTAGGAACGGGGGGTGCTGACGGCGTCGCGAAGCAGGAGATATCCAGGTCCGAGCAGTGGCCCGAGAACGACGAGCGAGAGCAGCAGGCTGTAGAGCGGCGGCGTCCACCTCGACCTCGACCACGCCATGATCGGCACCCTATACCGTGGACGCATGTCGTTTCGCGCCTCGTCCGAGGCAGACCACCCGGCGGGTGCGTCCGTCGCCGGGATGGGGATGGTGACGGCCGGCTCGATGTTCGCCAATGTCGTGGCGTATCTGCTGCAGGTGCTCGCGAGTCGCATGCTCGGTGTCGAGGGTTACGGCGAGTTTGCGAGTCTTCTTGCGGTGCAATTGGTTCTGGCGGTCCCGGCGTTGGCGTTGCAGTCCGTCGTCGCGCGCGAGGTGGTGCGCGGCCGCAGTTCGCGCGAGCTGCGTGGTGTCGGTTACCGCTGTGCGGCGGTCGTGGGTGTGCTGGCTCTCGCTGTGTCCCCGGCGTTGTCGGCGGCCATGGACGTCTCCGCAGCGGCGACGGTGTCGGCCGTGATCGCTGCGCCGGTGCTGGTGTTGTTGGCCGCGGAGCAGGGGCTGCTGCAAGGACGCGGCCGGTTCGGCGCACTGAGCGTGGTGTTGGCGGCGGCCGGTTTCGGCAAGGTGGCGCCGGCGGTGGTCGTGTTGCTGCTCGGCGGCGGCCCGGGTTCGGTGCTGCTGGCCACGGCGGCCGGTATCGGCGTGGTGGCCGTCGGCGCGCGGTCGGCCGCTGGAGTGCCGGTGAACGCGGTGTCGGAAACCAGGGTGACCGTTCTGACGGTGTTGCAGGCCTCGCAGGTGCAGTTGGTGCTGATCGCGATGTCCGCATTGGATCTGGTGCTGGCTCGTTCGTTGCTCAGCAGTACCGAGGCCGGGTTGTACGCGGTCGGTGCCGTCGCGTCCAAAGCAGCGTTCTGGCTGCCGCAGGCGGTCGGAGTGGTGTTGTATCCGCGCATGGCGAACCCGCTGCACTCGGCTGCCGCAGTGCGCTCGGCGCTGACCGTCGTCGCCGGACTCGGCACGGTACTGGTACTGGGGGGCGCGCTGGCGTCGCCGTTACTTCCTGTGGTTGTCGGTGACACGTATTCCGGTGTGCAGCAATACGTGTGGCTGTTCGTGCTGCAGGGGGCGTGCCTGGCGGTACTGCAGAGCGCGCTGCTGTGGGCGATAGCGGGTGAGCGTACCCGCCTGGCCCTCGTCGCCTGGTTCGCCCTCGCGGCCGAGGTGCTGCTGTTGCTGTTCGTGGCCTCCACGCTGGCCCAGTTCGTCACCGTCGCAGCCGTTACCGCCGCAGTCACGATGGCCGTCGTGTGCGGCGTTGTCCTGTTCGGCGACAGAATCAGTCGCGCGCGGGCCGGATCTCGCCGATGATCTCGAAGTCGACAGCACCGGCCAACGCCAGATAGATCGGTTGCGAGACGTGGCCGTCGGACAGAAACAGGTGCCCACGGGCACCGGTGAACGACACCGAATCGGATACGGATTCGATGATGCGAACATCTGCTGTGCCTGCCCTGTTCACCAGCGCGCCCAGCAGTTTGATGCCCTCGTAGCACGACTGTCCAAGTGCGCCGACGATCGGCGCATCGACCCCGAATGAACGAGCGAAACGAGCCGAGAATCCCAAACTTGCTTCGGTGGCGAGGGTTTCGAAATAGCCGGACGCGACGTACAGCCCGTGGGTGTTCTCGCCGCCGGCCGCCAGCAACATGTTCTCGTCCATCAGTGGACTGAGACGGATGCAGTGCCCGTCCAGCCCGGCCCCGGCGAATTGCTGATGAAAATGGACTGCGTCGTCGCCGATGAGGAGGACCACGGTCGCGTCGGCACCCGACCGCTCGATCGCGGTGACGGTCCTTGCGAAGTCGCTCGTACCGACCGGTGCGAACTCCGCGTGCACCACCGATGCGCCCAGCCCACGGAGCCGAGTTGCCGTGATGGAAGCGCTCTTTCGGGGCCAGACGTAGTCGTTTCCGACGATCGCCCAGCGGCGTCGTCCGAATTCGCGAACGAGGAACTCCAGCGCCGGGACCAGTTGGTTGGCAGGGGTCTCACCGGTGATGAACAGTCCCGGGTAGCGGTCGCCGCCCTCGTACATGGAGGTGTACACGTACGGAATCCGTCCGAGCGTCACCGGAATGACGGCTCGCCGTACCGCCGAGGTGTGCATCCCCGCCACCGCATCGAGGGCACCGGCATCGAGCAGCGTCGCGACCTCGTGGGCCACCGTCACCGGATCGCGGCCGCCGTCGATGGACATCAACTCGACGCGGCGGCCCAACACACCGGCCGAGGCGTTGAGTTCGTCCCTGGCCAGCTGGGCCGACAGCTCGCTCGACGGTCCGATGATGCCGAACGGTCCGGACATCGGAAAGATCAGGCCGACGCGAAACGTGTCGAACCGATCGCTGTTCATCGTGCCGTCCGTCCGCTCGGTGTCTCTTCGCGGTTCGCTTCACCATAGAATCGCTGAGAGAGACTGTAGCGCCGACGCAGGAACCGAGCAGGGGGACGATCACGTGGATCACCAGGATGCTGCGTCGGCAGCGCGTTTGCTCACCGTGGTCGAGCGGGCCGTGTCGGATCGATTGCGCGCCACCCTCGTGCCGTGGGAATTGGACCTCGAAGAATGGCGAGTGCTGTCGCTGTTGTCCGACGGTGAGGGACACACGATGGCCGAGACGGCGGAGTTCGCATTGCTCTCGCCGCCGACGTTGACCAAGGCGGTCAACCGGCTGGTGTCCAACAATCTGGTGCACCGCCGTACCGGCACCGTCGATCGTCGGCAGGTGCTGATTCGCTTGACTGCCCGTGGGAAAGCGAAGCACGACGCGGCCGCCCCGATGATGAACGACGCCGCGGCGATGGTCTTCCCGTCGGAGTCGGATCGTGAGCTGTTGCAGTCTCTGCTCCGGGCCCTCGAGACCAACGCGAAGACGGCCTCGATCACCCACTGACCTTTCTCGGCGTCCGGTCTCGGACGCGGTCTCCGCCGTAACCTGCCAGGTCGGCCGCTTTCGTGATCTCTTTTTAACATGTTTCACATTGCAATAGTGTCCACGGAAAGTATTGTTCCGATGCAGCGCAGCCAGCGCTCTCGCCGCGAACCGAAGTGGACACCCGTTCATGAACATGAAGAAATACTTCGAGGGGCCTGCGACCAGCCTCGACGATCAGATCGAAAGCTACGCAACCTCCCGAGTGCCCGACGACCAACGCTGGCGGCGGCCGGCGATCCTGCTGGTCCTCACCGGCAACGTGACCGCGATGTTCTGGTTCGCCCTCGGCGGTCAGATCGGGTTTCTGGTGGGATGGCCGATGTTCCTGATCCCCGTGGCCTACATGGTGATCGGTGCGACGCTCGTCGGCAGCCTCATCATGCGTATCGCCAGCCGAGAGGGTCTGTCGCTGCCATTGCTCACCCGCGGGCTCGGGTTCGGAACCAAGGGGTCTGCCGTCGCCTCGCTCGTCTATGCGGTCAACTACGTGTTCTACTTCATCTTCGAGGGCAGCATCGTCTCGCACGGGCTCAGTGAGCTCGCGGGGATCGAGATCGACTCTGCGTGGGCCACAGTGGTATTCGCGCTGGTCGCACTCGTGGCGCTGTTCTTCTCCTGGCGCGGTATGCACTCGATGAACATTCTGCAGCGCTTCGGGATGCCGATCTTCCTGATCCTGTTCGCCGTCGGTATGTACATGCTCGCCAGCGGTTACGTACTCGTCGGGCCCGGCGAATGGGAAGCGACCGGTGGATTCACCGCCACCGCAATGTGGCAGGCCTTCAGCCTCGCGAACGGGCAGGTCGTGTTCCAAGCACTCATCGCCACCGACTACGGACGGTTCGTCAAGAAGAGCGTCAGCTATGTGGGAACGGCCGGACTGATGCTGGCAGAACTGCTGATGATCGTCGTCGTGATGATTCTCGGTGTGTTCCTCGGTTTCACGATGCTGCGTCATTTCACCGGAACCACTGCAACACCGGAACTCTCGGCCACCGACCCGGGACTGTACTTCGCCATCGTCATGGGTCTGCTCGGCGTGATCTTCGCGGTGGTCACCCAGGTCCGCATCAACGTCATGAACCTGTACTCCGGATCCCTGGCCCTGTCCAACGCGTGGGATGTGCTCTCGCCCAGAAAGGTCGGGCGTCAATGGTGGATGGTGACTCTACTGGTGGTGGGCGTGCTGTGCTACCCCGTCAACATTCTGCAGTACACCGACAAGTTCCTGGCCGTCACCGGCATCATGACCAACACCTGGATCTTCATTCTGCTCGCGGACTACTTCGTATGCAGAAGACTGCTCGGCCTGGCACCCCGCGACAACATCGAGTTCCGCGAAGGGCGAGTGCGCAATTGGAACCCCTGCGGCATCGTCGCCATGGCAGCGGGCGTCGCGGTGGGCGGGCTCGGCGTGTTCGGACTCTACCCGTCGTATTACGCGTCGTTCATCGCCATGCTTCTCGGTCCTCTTCTCTACGTTCCGCTCACGATGGCAACCCGCGGACAGTTCTACGAACCACCGAAATCGAGCGATCCCCTCATCGCCGAAAGGATTGTGGCGTCATGACATTCACTGCAGCAGCCGTCCAATTCGAGCCCACGCTGTTCGCGAAGGAATCGAACGTCGCCGCTCTGAGCGATCTCGTGGAGAAGGCGGCGTCGGACGGGGCGCGCCTGATCACGACACCCGAAATGGCAACCACCGGCTACTGCTTCCACGACACCGAGGAAGCGGCAACCGTCGTCGAACAGATCCCCGGCCCCACCACCGAGACGTTCGCCGAGATCGCCTCCCGTCGTAACTGCTACATCGTCGTGGGCATGCCCGAAGTCGATGCGACGAGCGGATTGTTCTACAACAGTGCAGTTCTCATCGGTCCCGAGGGAATCGTCGGCACACACCGCAAGACGCATCCGTACATCGCCGAGCCCAAATGGGCGGCCCCGGGCGATCTCGGGCACCAGGTGTTCGAGACCCCGCTCGGTCGCATCGCACTGCTCATCTGCATGGATCTGCACTTCCTGGAGACGGCGCGAGTGGTTGCGCTTCAGGGTGCCGACGTGATCTGCCACATCAGCAACTGGCTCGCCGAACGCACTCCAGCCCCCTACTGGATCAGTCGGGCCTTCGAGAACAACTGCTACGTCATCGAGAGCAACCGCTGGGGTCTCGAACGAACCGTTCAGTTCAGCGGCGGCACCTGCATCATCGAACCCGACGGAAACGTGGCCGGTCGCCTCGACGTCGGTGACGGTATTGTTCTCGGCGACATCGACATTCGTCGCACACGTGAGGCCGGGCCCGTGCGCAGGCCGAATCTGTACCGTGAACTGCAGACCAACACGTACGCGTGGAACCCGCTCGATTTCTTCACCCTCTACGGCCACTCGCCCTTACCGGCCGGGCGGACTTCGTCGGTGAGCGTCGTGCAATGCACTCCGGGGACGTCGATCGACGGCAATCTCGACGACATCGAGCAGTGGGCCGCCGGCCTCGCGGGCGCGAGCGATCTCATCGTGTTTCCCGAACTGTCCGTCACCGGGCCGGTCTCCGCGGATCGGCCGCCGCGCGAGGTCGGGGAGTCGATCGACGGGACGTCGCTCTCACGCGTCGTCGATATCGCTGCTCGACATGGTGTTTCGATGGTCGTCGGTGTGGCCGAGCGCGACATCGGATCCGATCGGGTGTACAACTCCGCAGTGCTGGTTCAGGCGGACGGAACCTGCACGGCGTACCGCCAGATCCATCTGTCCGTCGAACACACCTCGCTGTTCGATGCGGGCGACCGCTGGACCGTCGTCGACCTTCCAGTCGGGAGAGTGGGAATGCTCGTCGGTCACGATGCACTGTTGCCGGAGGCCGGCCGAATTCTGGCGCTACGTGGCTGTGATCTGATCGTTTGCCCGGCCGCACTCGCAGGCACCTTCGTCGGCTCCCACCCGGGAACCGACATCCCTCATGCAGCAGAGATTCCCACCGGAGCCGATCCCATGCACTGGCATCACATGCGCGTCCGGGCAGGCGAGAACAACGTGTACTTCGCCTTCGCCAACACGATCGACACCGACCGCGGAATTGCCGGACACAGCGGAGTATTCGGGCCCGACACCTTCGCCTTCCCCCGAACCGAAGCCCTCGTCGACAGTGACGCACCGGGCCACGCGACCTGCGTCGTGGACACCACGAGCCTGGGTGGGGCGTACCCCACCAACGTCGTGCGCCGCAAAGACCTCGTGCTGATGCGCCAACCACACCAGTACGGAATACTTTCGACGGCCTGAGTGGCCGAAAACGCCAGTGGCGTGGTCATGTCCCCGCTGGGGCACACAACCACGCCACTGGCTATCTGGTCGTTCCGCAGGCTCTACTCCTGCATAGGCACTTACTCCTTGGAGAGGTTCGTCCTCGGAATCTCTTCCGTGCGATCGGTCGTCCAGTCGCGGTTCGGTGCGGTGCCGCCACTGGGGGTCGGGCGGGGACCGGTGTCGGTGCGGGCCGGCTGACGGTGTCCACCGTTGCCGCCGCCGCGCAGCAGCAGAACGACTCCGGCGATCAGCGAGATGACACCGAGGATGCCGGCGACGATCGGAACGGTGCGGCCGAAGAGCGACAGCTTGTCCTGGCCGTCCTTCGCCTGCTGGATCTGGTACTCGACGGTGTTCTCGTCGAACGTGATCGGGGCCTTCAGCACGTCGACCTCGGGACGGCCTGCCTCACGGCCGTAGTACTGGTGGATCTGCTCTTCGCCCTTGACGACGACGCCGGTCTCGGGCTCGACCCACAGGGTGCGGGTGTTCTCGTACCAGCGGGTCATCGTCACCGGTGCGGTTCCACCTTCGACGCCCCAGGTGTCGGCGGGCAGCGTGACCTTGTTGGTCGGCAGGTTCACCACGGTCGACAGGTCGACCGGTCCGACGGTCTGCTGGTACTGGTACACCGGCGTGCCGTTGATCTCGGTTTCCTCGACGAAGTCGATGTCCTTCGAGGCGCGCGCGTTGACGTCGAAGTACGGGTAGCTCTTCTGCTCGGCGTTGAACGGGAACTTGTACTGCAGACCGGTGTGGGCCACTTCCTCGGCCGGCTTGTCGCCTGCCACCTGAATGGTGCCGATCGGGCTCTCGACGGGCATCGAGGTCTTGCGGTCGATGCTCACGCGGTCGACCGTTGCGGTCAGCAGTCCGGTGTCGGCCTGCTTGTCGGTGCGGCGCAACGTCTGTCCGGCCTGAAGAGTCATGATGTCGGCGTCGGAGGGATCCTCGACGGTGACGAATCGCTGTGAGGTCAGCGGAACGTTCTGATCGACCACGGCGCGACCGGCTGCCAGCGACCGCGCGTCGAGGACGCTTCCGGTGCCGGTGGAGACTGTGGTGACCTCGAGGTCGAGTGGAGTCTTCTCGAGCGCCGAGACGGTGTAGGTGGGGATGAGGATGGCGGCAACCACCAGAAATGCGCCCAAGCCGATGAGGAAAAGGGCCAATATCCGGCTCGGCCCTGAGCGCTCCGCCATGCTGAATCTCCTTAGTCGACCGCTTCACTGGAAGACACCGCAGGCGGGATCGTACGAATTCCCCGATGCGCTGCCCGATTTCTTACGACACGTCGCAGGTGACAGTAACAGTCGACAGTGGCACCGGTCTCGTCCATGCCGGTTCGACACGGCACACTTGAGCCACCATGAGCACTCGAGTCCACTCGGCGTCCGTCGTACCGTTGCGTGCCTTCGTGCCCGCTCTGGAGGGGATGCGGGCAGTTGCAGCGCTCGGCATCGTCGTCACCCACGTCGCATTCCAGACCGGGGCCGCCAATTCCCCGCTGATGGGCCGAGTCTGGGGCCGGTTCGATCTCACGGTGGCGATCTTCTTCGCGCTGTCGGGATTTCTGCTGTGGCGCCCGCATGCCGCGCAGGCCCGCGGACTCACGCAGGCGCAGCCCACTCGCCGCTACTTCTGGTCACGCGCAGTGCGCATCCTGCCCGCCTACTGGGTGGTCACGGTGCTCGTCCTGCTGTTTCTTCCGCACGCAGGCGGGGACTATCGGGTGTGGCTGGCCAACCTGTCGCTGACCCAGGTGTTCGTACCGTTGACACTGACCGAGGGCATGACGCAGATGTGGTCGTTGTCGGTCGAAGTGGCGTTCTATCTGTTGCTGCCGCTGTTCGCCTGGCTGATGATTCGGCTTCGAGGATCGTCGGCGAGGTACCGAGTGTGGGTTCTGCTCGCTGCGTCCGCGGTGACGCTCTCCTGGGCGTTCATTCCGATCGCGACACCGGAAGCCATCCATCACGACAACTGGTTGCCCGGCTACTTCCCGTGGTTCGCCGCCGGCATGGTGCTTGCCGAAGTATCGGTCGGTCCGCAGATGTGGGTGCATCGTTGGGCGCGTCGCACATGGGTGATGCCCGCGATCGCGGTGACGGCATTCGTTCTGTCGGCGACGCCGCTGGCGGGCCCACAAGGATTGGTGCGGCCCGAGCCGTGGCAGTTCGAGCTCAAGATCGTCTTCGGTGCCGTGCTGGCGTTCGCGATGCTCTCGCCGTTGGTGCTGGCCGATTCCGGCCGCAGGCATCGGGTGTTCGAGCATCCGGTGATGCTGACCCTCGGCCGCTGGTCGTACGGTATCTTCATCTGGCACCTGGCCGTGCTCGCCGTCGTGTTCCCGGTGTTCGGCATCGTCCCCTTCTCCGGCGGCATGTGGTTCGTGCTGACGGTGACCCTGGCGCTCTCGATTCCGGTCGCTGCCGCGAGCTATGCGCTGGTGGAAGAGCCGGCCCGGCGCAGGTTCGCGCCGAAGAAGGCGGTCACGGCTTCCGCATCGCGCTGACGGCCAACGCGACGATGCCGATCAACGAGGCCAGCTGCACCGCGTAGGACCCGCCCACATATCCGTCGGCCGACCGCCACGGCCCGAGTGAGAGCAGCGCTGCTCCCAGCAGGGCGAATCCTCCTGCTGCGCACACCGATACGCGAGACGTGAGCTCCGACCCGTAACGGCGGTTCAGCAGCGCCGAGCCGGCACCGAGAACCAGCACCGAGATCGCTCCGACGACGCCTGCCAGCACGATCGCCGCGCCGAGCAGCGCCGCGAACGCCACCGGGGTGCTACGCCAGGGTCTGGGCGCGGGGCCTGGATCGACGACGCCGCGAGGCCGCCGCAGCGCGAAGATCAGCAGCGGAATCAACAGCAGTAGTCCGCCGAAGATCCCGAGTCGGTACCAGCGGTCGGTGGTGAAATCCAACGACACCGTGCCCGACGCCCCGGCCGGGACGATCCAGGCCTGCTGCCAGCCGTCGACGACCACCGGGGTCAGTTCGGTCCCTCCGGGTGTCATTGCCCGCCAGCCGCTGTTGTTGCTTTCGGGGATGACGAGCAGGCGATCCGAGGTGCTCGAGGTGAGGGTCACTTCGCGGTGATCGGGGCTCCATGCTGTGGTGCGCGCCGCCTGCGGTGCAGACGTGTCCGGCCACAACGCCGGAATGGGCATGGTGCGCAGTCGAAGCCCGTCGACGAAGAACGACGCTCCGGGTTCGACGACGATGTCCTGGCGTCCCTCGGGGAGCGACACGGGATTGACGAAGTTTTCGTTCACCGGGATGTCCGCGTCGCAGACCGATGCGGGTAGAGCTGCGCCGGAACGGAATTGGTCTGCGGTGGCCGTCACCGAGGTGCGCACCGTCTGCCCCGCGATGGACACCAGGGGCCCGTCGAAGCAGTCGACCGTGATCTGCCGGTCACCGTCGTACGGCGGCCCGATCGGCTCACCGGCGGACAACGGTGTGACCTCGGCAAATCCGGGCGGTTGAGATTGGATGAAGCCCAACGAGTTTCGGTCGAGTACGCCGTCCCAGTCCACGATGGACAGCACGATCCTGTCGGTCACGTACGGTGCCAACGCGAGTGTCGTCGAACCGTCGGTATCCACATCGCGCACCATCGGACCGTTGCCCAGATTCACTGCTACCCGCGTCGGGTGGGCAGGCAGCGCGCCGAGGCTGGGGCTCAGCTCGAGCCCGTCCACCAGTGTCGGAGCGGGCAATTGGATGGTGAGAGTGGGGTCGGTGCCGGCTCGATCGGTGATCGACTTCTCCGGTGCCGTCCACGACGTACGCGGGTCGCCGTCGGTGGCGGCGAAGGCCGAACCGTCGAGGTCCGCGACGTCGGACGCCCCACTCGCCAACGGCCGGCCGGGCTGGGCCAGCAGGGCCTCGAGCTCGGGGGACTGCCGCGTGCGTACCGTCAGCTCGGGGATCACCGCGGTGCCCATCGGGACGCCGATCGTGCGCGAGAAGCGGCCCAGTTCCTCCGGCGACTTGGACAGTCCACTGCTGCAGCGGATTCGATCGTCGGTGTCCAGGCAACCGGAGCGGCCCGGAAATTCTTGGCCCAGCTCCCACGCGTCGACGCTCGCGCCCGCAGGAGTGGGTGGCAGTACCGCGCGATGCACGATGGAGACCGGCGTGGGGTTGTCTCGATCGGAGTAGTCGTCCACCGACACCTCGCTGATGCCGAACTGACTGCCCCGGGTGCCGTCCACCGTCGACTTCGCGGTGATGCGCAGCCACGGAGTTTCCCCACCGGGCAGCGACACCGTCATCGGGTCTCCCGGCTTGTCCACCCGGGCCGCCGTCGAGCCGTTCGGAGTGGTGACCTCGACCCACTTGACCGGGTCTCCGATCGTTCCCGGGCTGGTCCGCATGTGCAGCAGCCCGCCGCGCACCGGAGTATCGAAATCGAGTTGAAGCCATTGCCCCACAGCGCGTTCGATGCCGTTGCTGATCCAACCGGTGGCCAGGTCGCCGTCCACTGCGGCCGCTACCCCGCTGCCGGGCACACTGCCCCCGATCTGAGTCGCGTCCGACGCCGAACTCGACGCGGTCAACGTCGCGCCTTCCCACTCGGCGTCCACGGTCTGCGCCCCGTACACCGGATAATCGGGCACCTCGTTGAGCGAACGACGGGGCTCGTCGGCGGCCCGCAACGCGGAGTTGTGATTGTCCACCTGACCGAAGTCGGTCTCGCGATTCATCGGTGTGTCGGTCACCGTCACCGAATCGATGGGCAGGCCGGCAGCAGCTGCATCCGACGCCAACAGCGTCGGTCCGGCCGGAACGGGCAGGCGAACACCGTTGTTGCGCAACTCGTTCGATCGCAGAATCGACTCGGGGCCGCCCTGCACCACCGGCACTCGATCCACATCGACCGTGTACGGACCGGAGGCAGGTACGTCCGCTGCGGCATCGACCGCGTAGATCTCTACGGCCGGATACGGAGGCCGTAGATCGCCGTCCAGAACCACCCCGTCCACCTGACCGGGGGCCACGTCCTCGCCGAACTCTGCCACCTTCTCGAGCCCCGGCGAACCGTCGAGCACGCGGTGGACGGACGCCGGTCGGGTGGACCGCGAATCCTCCGGATCCAGGTCGTTGCGCACGACGACGTAGCTGATGCCCTGTCCCACAAGGGTATCGGCCAAGCCGGTCGACGGCCTGCCGTCGGCGAAGAGTCGTTGCACCGAGTCGAGGGCGCGAATGGCACCGGGCGGCGTGAGCGGCACCGCATCTCGGACGGCCCAGGGCGTGGTCGCGAGAGCCTGCAACGGCTCGTCGCGCGTCAGGCCCCAGGTCTGCAGAGCGAACGGTGCGCCGGGCACGATCAAGGCGCGCTGCGCGTCGGAACCGTCGGGACTCGAGCCGGAGGCATGGTCGGTGAGCCAGTCCGCGGCGTCGTGCCAGTACTGCGGCACGGCCTCGTACGCACCGCGCGGCGCCAGCTTGCCCGTCCATGCCAGCGCTGTCGAGAGCGTCAGCGCCACCAGGATCAGCGCGGTCACCGCCATCATCGGGTGCTTCTCGGGATGCGCGACGGCCGCTCGCCACGTCGGCCGTGGAACCGAACCCGGCAGTGGAACCCGGGCCAGCAGATGAGCGAGGCCGAGTACCAACGGGATTCGGATGACCGGCTCTAGTTTGTGAATGTTGCGCAGAGGCGCGCCCGCGGAATCGAGGAACACTCGCACGGTTGCCGCGAACGGACCGTCGAGATCGCCGACGAACCCCGCGCCCAGGCCGACGAGACCGACGAACAACATGATCGTCAACCGGCCGCGGTCCGGCATCGAGCGCATCGCCAGACCCGCAATGCCTGCGGCCGCGATCAAGCCGGTCGCGATCACGGCAGCAGGCTGAGTCACCAGCACGGCGCCCGCCACCCGCTCGGGAGAGACGAACGGGGTCCAGCTGCCGGTACCGCGCAGCACCTCGGTCAGCGACGTCCACTGGGTCGTCGTGCCGGACGATTCGATGTAGTCGAGAAACGGCGGAGAGACCTTGCCCAGCAACAGCAGTGGGACGATCCACCACAGTGTCGCCAGCACCAGAAAGCCGGTCCACCAGGCCGCGAACACCAGCCAGCGGCGGTTCGGCCGGTGACACAGCAGCCAGATGACGGCCACCAGAACGGCGGCGGCCGTCGCGACGGCATTGACCGCGCCCATCAACGCCACGGCCAGCGCCGATTGTGCCGCCGCACGCCGAACCGTATTTGTTGCGGACCGACTGTTCAGGCAACGAACGATGGGAACGAGCACCCACGGCGCGAGCATCATCGGCATCGTCTCCGAGGAGATCGACGCCAGAGTGGTGATCACCCTGGGGGACAGCACGAATGCTGTCGCTGCGATCAGACGGGAAGTGCGACTGCCGACACCGAGTGCCTCGGCGAGCCGGACGATTCCCCAGAAGCCGGCGACGAGCAGCAGTGCCCACCAGATGCGCTGCGTGATCCACGGTGGGATCGACAGCAGATCACCGCCGGCGAAGAACGCTCCGTGCGGGAAGAAGTAGCCGTAGGCCTGATTCTGCACCTGGCCCAGCGGTGCGGCGCTGTTCCACTGATGCGAGGCGCGTTCGAGAAATCCGAGAGGGTTCTGCGCCAGGTCGTACTTGGTATCGGCGACGGTGAAGCCCGGGACCTGCAGAAACGTGAGCAGGAATGCGAGAGCGGAGACTCCGAAGAGCCAAATCCGACCGAGCGGCTCGGCCGAGATCAACGATCCACGTGAGCGACCAGCGTCAGCGGCTGCCGTACTCAACCTGGTTCAGCAAGGACGAGTCGGCGTTTCCGGTGCGATCGATGTCCGGCCGAGAGTTGTCTGCTGCACCGGCGGTGACTCCGAATACGACGCCGGCACCCAGTACGGCTCCGACGACGGCGGCAATGACACCCGGGACAGCGAACTTCATCTCGGTTCTCCAGTCAGTCGGCTCAGTGAAGCAGTGGGCGAGGTTGTCCCCCACGCGGGCATCACGGTATCACCTGCACCCTGTGAACCGGCCGGTGGACGCGTTACTTTCCGGGAGGAACGATCAGCACGGGTCGATGGCTGTGCCGCAGCACGTGCTCGGCCACCGAGCTCTGCAGTAGGGCCCGCAGCCCCGTGGTGCCTCTGGTGCCGGTGACGATGATGTCGACGTTCATCTCGTCGGCCTTCTCCACGATCGCGCTCCAGATGGCGGTGGTGCATTCGGTGCACTGGCCTTCCACCTTCAGGCCTGCGGCCTCGGCCAGGGCGACGCCCTCGCTGTTGGTCACCTTCGCATCGGTGAGAGCGACGTCCTCGGCCTCGTCGTCCGGCACCCACTCGGGCTGCATGACACCCGACAGACCCGACATCCGCGCTGCTTGACGCACCATCGGTTCCCAGGCCGTGACGACGATCGCGCGAGAGGTGGTGAGAAACCGTCCCGCATAGTCGATGGCTCGTTTGGCGTTGTCGGAACCGTCGTAGGCAATGAGTATGAGGTCAGCAGTCATGGTGGTGATTCTCCTCATGTCGCTTTCGTCCAGATTACCCCGCCCCCACCCCGGATCGATGTGGGTTTCGGTCGCTCGGAGTGCAACAAAGTCGCATTGATCCCAACCGGAGGGCGGTCAGCAACACGCAACTTCTCGGCTACCGTCGTATTCCATGCGACTTCGGTTTTCGGTTCGGTCCGCTGCAGCAGTGACGGTCGGGGTGGGGTTGCTCGTCTCATGTTCCAGTGAATCGTCGCAGGTGGCCTCGACGCAGTCGGCTCCGTCCTCGACGACGACCGCTCCGCAGACGACGGTCCCGCAGTCGACGCCGCCGCCGGCCGACGCGTGTGTCACCTTCGTCGACGGCCTGACCGAGAGGCAACGTCTCGCTCAGTTGCTCACCGTCGGCGTCACCGGAACGCAGGACGCGATTCGGATCATGTCCACCGAGCAGGTGGGTGGGATCTTCGTCGGCAGCTGGACCGACGAGTCGATGCTCGGCAACCGTGAGGTGCCGCAGGTGCTCGACGCGTCCGCGGTGGCACCGATGGTGACGATCGACGAAGAAGGCGGACGCGTGTCGCGGGTTGCCGATTTGTTGGGTGCGGCACCGTCGGCGCGGGAACTGGCGCAGACGATGTCGGTGGACGAGGCGTATCAGGAGGCCTTGACGCGAGGCCGGGGGCTGAAGGATCTCGGCGTCACCGTCGACTTCGCGCCGGTCGTCGACGTCAGTGCTCAGCCCGATGATTCGGTCATCGGTGATCGCTCGTTCTCCGACGATCCGCAGGTCGTCATCGAGTACGCGGGTGCGTACGCGAAGGGGTTGAAGGATGCGGGTGTCGAGCCGGTCATCAAGCACTTTCCCGGGCACGGCTCGGGTTCGGGTGACTCGCACACCGGGGCCGTCACCACGCCGCCGCTCGACGAGCTCAAAGCCAAGGATCTGCTGCCGTTCGCCGCGCTCGACACCACCGGAGTCGGCGTCATGGTCGGCCACCTCGACGTGCCAGGACTGACCGACCCCGGTATTCCCGCCAGCATCAGCCCTGCGGCCATGGCGTTGCTGCGTGACGGCGTCGGATACGGAGCGAAGCCCTTCGACGGCCCGATCTTCACCGACGACCTCAGCGGCATGGCAGCGATCACGGCCCGGCTCGGGATCGTCGACGCGGTCGAGTCGGCGTTGGTTGCCGGAGCCGACGTGGCGTTGTGGCTGACCACCGATCAGGTGCCGGCGGTGTTGGACAATCTGGAGGACGCAGTGGCGACGGGACGCCTTCCCGCAGCCCAGGTGGACGAGGCGGCGGCGACGGTTGCTCGGTTCAAAGGGGCGTGCGGAGCCTGATCGGTCGTCGCTCGACCTTACTGTGGAGTAACGTCTAGTGCTTCGTACGTATTGGAGGATCCATGGCTGGCGGCACCAAGAGACTGCCCCGCGCCGTCCGTGAGCAGCAGATGCTCGACGCGGCAGTGGATGTGTTCTCCGACAACGGGTTTCACGAGACTTCGATGGATTCGATCGCCAAGAAGGCGGCCATCTCCAAGCCGATGCTCTATCTGTACTACGGCTCGAAGGACGAGCTGTTCGCTGCGTGCATCCATCGTGAGGGCCTCAAGTTCGTCGAGGCCCTGACGCCCGCGGCAGACCCGACCCTGACGCCGCGCGAACAACTGCGCCGCGCGCTGGTCGGCTTCCTCGGCTTCGTCGGCGAGAACCGGAAGTCGTGGATGGTGCTCTACCGCCAGGCGATCGGTCAGCAGGCTTTTGCCTCGCAGGTGCAGAGCAGCCGAGACCGGTTGATCGAGCTGACCGCAGGTCTGCTGGCGATGAGCACCAGAGACCCGGAACAGTCACAGAACTTCGGGCTGATGGCCGTCGCGTTGGTCGGGGCCGGTGAGGCCGTGGCCGACCGAGTGGCAGGCGGCGAAATCGAGGTCGACGCCGCAGCGGACCTCCTGGAAAACCTGGCGTGGCGCGGCCTCGCCGGCAAGAAAACTGCCACTACCTAGCTGGCCGCCACCTACACAGCCGAACTCGAAGTTATGGACGGAAAGCCGGGGAAGTCCGTCCATAACTTCGAGTTCGAGCTAACTCAGCGCAGGGTGCCCGTCAGATGCGGGTAACCCTTCTTCGGGTTCTTCAGTGACAGGTCCCAGCCGGTACCGACGGCATCGGCGTAGGCATTGATCGTCGCGGGCAGGATGATCGGCTTGCCGAATCGGATGCTGTACTTCACGGCCTCCGGGATACGACCTTCGACCGTCTGCAGTACCGCTGCAGCACTCCACATTCCGTGTGCGATGGTCTTCGGGAAGCCGAAAGCCTTTGCACCGAGCGAGGATACGTGGATCGGGTTGCGGTCTCCCGAGATGGCCGCGTACCGGCTGATGATCCGCTGATCGACGCGCAGGGTGCGGGTCGGGGGCGGCGGTACCTCGTCTGCAGGCGGTGTTTCACGGGGTCCACCCGAGAGCGAGGTCTTCTGCAGGCTCAGGAAGCTCGAGGTCTGTTTCCAGACCAGTTCGCGTCCCACCTTGACCTCGCTGATCAGGTCGACCAGCAAGCCCTTGCGGTGCTCGCGCAGATTCTCCGCGTGCACTCGAATATCCAGCGGCTCCGATGCCGAGATGCCGCGGAACTGCTCGATGACGTTCTCGGCGTGTACCGAACCGATGGCGGCGAACGGAAAGCCCTTGGACACCATCAGTTTCATCACTGTCGGGAACACGAGCGTGAACGGGTAGGTGATCGGGAGTTGATCGCCGAATCGCAGCCCCGTCGCGCGGCAGTAGCCGGCCAGGTTGTCCTGGTCCACTCGCAGGCCCTTGAGCTCGAACACGGTGCTGGGCACCGTCTTCGACTTGGACCCGAGGAAGGGCAAGGCACCCAGTGCAGCCGAGGTGTAGATCTGGGACGTCTTCGGCTGCTCGGTGAGCGTGACGGTGCTCATGCGCCGAGGAGGCTCTGGCCGCACACGCGCACGACCTGCCCGGTGACGGCGTTGGATGCGGGAGAAGCGAAGTAGGAGACCAACTCCGCGACGTCGACGGTCTCGCCGCCCTGCAGCAGCGAGCTCATGCGCCGTCCGGCCTCGCGGGTGGCGAACGGGATGGCCGCCGTCATCGCGGTTTCGATGAAGCCGGGGGCTACGGCGTTGATGGTGATGTTCTTCTTCGCGAGCACCGGTGCGGATGCGTGCACCAGGCCGATGACGCCGGCCTTGGAGGTGCCGTAGTTGGTCTGGCCGCGGTTGCCAGCGATACCGGCGATGGACGAGACGTCGACGACGCGTCCGCCTTCCTTGAGGGCGCCCGAGGCCACCAATTCGTCGGTGATGCGTTGCGGCGCAGCAAGATTGACGCCGATGACGGAGTTCCAGCGGGCGTCGTCCATGTTCGCGAGGGTCTTGTCGCGGGTGATGCCGGCGTTGTGCACGATGATGTCGGCACCGCCGTGGCGCTCGAGCAGGTGCTTCGAGAGGACCTGGCCGGCGTCGGGCGAGGTGACGTCGAGGGCCAGCGAGGTACCGCCGACCTTGTTGGCCGTCTGCGAGAGTGCTTCTCCCGCTGCGGGAATGTCCGCGGCGATGACGGTGGCTCCGTCACGGGCGAGAACCTCGGCGATGGTGGCACCGATGCCGCGGGCAGCGCCGGTGACGACGGCTACCTTGCCGGCGAGCGGCTTGTCCCACGAGGCCGGTGCCTGCGAGTCGGCGTCGCCGACGACGATGACCTGGCCGTCGACGAAGGCGGACTTGGCCGACAGCAGGAAGCGCAGGGTGGATTCGAGGCCGGAGAGCCCGGTCGACGCGTTGGGGGAGATGTAGACGAGCTGAGCCGTCGCGCCGCGCTTGACCTCTTTGCCCACGCTGCGGGTGAAGCCTTCGAGGGCGCGCTGCGCGATGTGCTCGTCGACGCTCGACGTTTCTTCGGGGGTGGTGCCGATGACGACGACGCGAGCGGACGGTGCCAGGTTGCGGATGACCGGCTGGAAGAACTTGAACAGCTGCTCGAGCTCGGCGACGTTACCGATGCCGGTGGCGTCGAACACCAACCCGCCGTGCTTGTCGTCGTGCGGCTGCGACTGCGGGTAGTCCGAGAGCAGCTCACGCAGCGGCTCGACGAGGCGGCCGCTGCCGCCGATCAGGACCGGTCCGGCCAGTGGCGGCTCGCCTGCCTTGTAGCGGCGCAGCTTCTCGGGCTGCGGCAGGCCGGCCTGCTTGGCGATGAAGGCTCCCGGCGCGGACGCGAGGAACGTTGAGTAGAGATCTGGGGCTCCCTTGGAGGCTGCCACTGTCGTACCTTTCATTCAGCGCTGCTCGCTCTGAGGGCGAGGCGCACGACCGGGTGTCGACAACCAACTTACTCGCCAGTAAGATGAAACTCCACCAGGGCCATTCCCCACATGCTGGGGACGATGTTTGGAGACGTCAGTGACAAGCAAGCAGCTACGACCGGTCGCAATCGTCGGTGGCAACCGCATTCCGTTCGCGCGTTCGGACAAGAAGTACGCGCTGGCGTCCAACCAGGACATGCTCACCGCCACCATCGACGGTCTCGTCGCCCGTTTCGGTCTGCAGGGCGAGCGTCTCGGCCTCGTCGCCGCCGGTGCCGTGCTCAAGCACTCCCGGGACTTCAACCTCACCCGTGAGGTCGTGCTCGGCAGCGCGCTGAGCCCGTACACCCCGGCCTTCGACATCCAGCAGGCCTGCGGAACCGGACTGCAGTCGATCATCGCCGTCGGCGACGCCATCGCCTCGGGCCGGATCGACGCCGGTATCGGCGGCGGCGTGGACACGACGTCCGACGCTCCGATCGGCGTCAACGACGAACTGCGCGAGTTCCTGCTCTCGCTCAACCGGGCGAAGAGCACCACCGCTCGCCTCAAGCTTCTCGGCAACGTCCGTCCCGGCATGCTCGGCATCGAGATCCCCCGCAACGGTGAGCCGCGTACCGGCCTGTCGATGGGTGATCACGCCGCCATCACCGCGAAGGAATTCGGTATCCGCCGCGAGGACCAGGACGAACTGGCCGCAGCGAGCCACCACAACATGGCGGCCGCATACGACCGCGGATTCTTCGACGACCTGGTGACGCCGTTCCTCGGCCTGACCCGCGACGACAACCTGCGTCCGGGATCGACCGTCGAGAAGCTGGCTACTCTCAAGCCGGTCTTCGGAACCAAGCTGGGCGACGCCACCATGACGGCCGGCAACTCGACTCCGCTGACCGACGGCGCGTCGGCTGCGCTGCTGTCGAGCGACGAATGGGCTGCCGAGCGCAACCTGCCGGTGCTGGCGCACCTCGTCGATTCCGAGACCGCCGCCGTCGATTACATCCACGGCAACGGATCGTTCAAGGACGGCCTGCTGATGGCCCCGACGTACGCGATTCCGCGTCTGCTCGCTCGTAATGGCTTGACGCTGCAGGACTTCGACTACTACGAGATCCACGAAGCATTCGCCTCGGTGGTGCTCGCGACGCTGCAGGCGTTCGAGAGCGACGCGTACTGCAAGGAGCGTCTGGGACTCGACGGTGCGCTCGGTTCCATCGACCGCAGCAAGCTCAACGTCAACGGATCCTCGCTCGCCGCGGGCCACCCGTTCGCCGCAACCGGTGGACGCATCGTCGCGTCGCTGGCGAAGATGCTGGCCGAAAAGGGTTCGGGCCGCGGCCTGATCTCGATCTGCGCGGCCGGTGGCCAGGGCGTCACCGCCATCATCGAGCGCTGATCACCGCAGCTTCGGCTGCTCCCCGCTACGGGGACACGATCTGGGGGTCACAGGGTCGGCGGATCCGGCAAACGAGGGGTTTTCGGATCTGCTGATCACAACGTCGAAAAGGCACGCAGAGCTCGCTCTGCGTGCCTTTTCGTATCCGATCAGCCAGGTATACCGCTTTCCGGCGGAGTCGATTCGTCCCCGGTGTATTCCTCCACTGCCGAGTCTCCGATGTCGGTCTGCAGCACCGGAGTCAGGTACTCGGGTACACCTCCGCGGATCTGGAAGACACTGGCTCCGGAGATTCCGAGGTGACTTTCGTCGGAGTATCGGAACGGGGCCAGCTGCGGGCCCTCGAAGTCCATTCCGCCGTCCTGGATCGCGGAGACGATGCCCTCACGAGTGGGATTCTCGCCTGCCGCCTGAAGAGCCTGCACGAACGCGTACGCCTGGCTGAGTCCGTAGATGCGGTAGTTGGTCAGTGGGTCACCTGTTCCGTTCTGAGCCCAGACCTTCTGCCACAGTTGCGTCCACGGATTCTCGGGGGAGTCGACGCCGGGGATGTATTCGAGCGAAATCATGCCTTCGAGGGATTGCGCACCGTTGGTAACTGCGCCCTGGGAGAAGCGTCCGAGCAGAGAACCGACCAGGTCGACGTCGGAGCCGATCGAACTGTAGAACCACTCGGGATCGTAGTTGAGCCGCATCGCGGTCAGTTGGCTCAGTGCGGTGTACGACGGGACGTTGAAGCCGAGCACGAGGTCGGCTCCGGCACCCTGCAGAGCGGCGATCTGTGGTGCGACATCGGTGTTGCCGGAGGTGTAGCGCACGACCTCGACGATCTGGTCGTCGAGATATTGGCGTACCGCGGCTTCGCTGTCCCTGCCGAGATCGTCGTCCTGAAGGAACAGCCCGACTTTGGCGTCGGGCCGGTTCTTCGTCACCCAGTCGCCGATGATCTTGCCCTCGACCTGGTAATCGGGCTGCCAGCCGAAGGTATTCGGGTACTTCTCGGGGTCGTTGCCCCACATGATGGCGCCGGAGGAGACGAAGAGATCCGGCACACCCTCCTCGTTCAGGAAGTCGATGACTGCGCTGTGCGTCGCTGTGCCGAGTCCACCGACGACGGCGAACACTTCGTCCTGGAGGACGAGTTCGTTGACGACCTGGGTGGTGGTCGTCGGGTCATAGGAGTCGTCACGAACGACGTACTCGATCTGCCTGCCGTTGACGCCGCCCGCGGCATTGACGTAGTCGAAGTAAGCCTTTGCACCCGTGGGTATTTCGCTGTATCCGGGTGCTGCGACCCCGGTCAGGGGGAAGTGGGCTCCGATCTTCACCGAGGTGTCGGTGATGCCGATCGTCGAGCCTTCCGAGGATTCTGTTGCCTCGTCTCTACCTCCTGCACCGCACGCTGCGGCCAACGAGACGACGGCGACGAGTGCGGTCGTTCTGACCGCCACCGATCCGAACTTCTTCATTTCATCTCTTTTCTGGTTGAACGCAACCTTCGAAACGTGCCCACCAGACCCAGTGGGGCGAACAGGATGACCAGGACGGTGAAGATGCCGGTCACCAGTGGTGCGAGTTCGGCGGATTGCAGACTGCTCAGCCCCAGATCGAGTCCGAGGTTGGTGACCACCGGTGGGATGTAGGTGAGCAGCAGCGCCCCGATCAATGCCCCGGACAGAGTGCCGAGCCCGCCGATGACGACGGCGGAGAGCAATGTCAGGGAGAGCGTCAGAGTGAACCCGCTCGGGGCCGCGATCCGCGCCGACATCGCGAGGACGGCACCTCCGGCACCCGCGCATGCGGCGCTGACGACGAACGCCAGGATGCGTGCCCGCCCGAGATCGATCCCGGACAGCTCGGCGGCTACTTCGTCGTCCCGAACGGCCCGCCAGCGACGGCCGATCCGGCTCGACGAGACGTTCGCCAACAGGAAGAACACGACGACGAGCAGCACCCAGCTGACGTAGGCGACGAATTTGGTTCCGCTGAGCTCGTTTCCGGTGACGAAGAACATCATGTCGTCGATCAGGTCCGGCACTTTCGGAGCCGGGACGACGAGACCCTGTTCACCGCCGAGGTAGTCCGAGAAGTACAGAGCCAGTCCCGGTACGGCGACGGCGAGCGCCAGCGTCGCACCGGCCAGGTACGGGCCGTGCAGTCGGGCGGCGGCCACTCCCACGACCACGCCCACCAGGGCAGAGATCACGGTGGCGGCCAGCAGTACGAGGGGCACCGACCATCCGGAATCGTTGGCCCGCAGCATCAATGCCGCGGTGTACGCACCGACGGCCATGAACGCACCGTGCCCGAGTGAGAGCTGCCCGCTCAGACCGGTCAGCACGGTCAATCCGCCGGCTGCGATCGCCAGGTACGCGACCGACGTCAGCTGACTCTGACGGAAGGTGCTCAGTGATTCGAGCGCCAGCACGATGACGACGAGTCCGATGACAGCGCAGAGGAAGTGGCGTCGTACCGGGGTGGCCGTGAGACGAGTGAGAGTTGCGTTCACGTCATACCCTCCTGGCTGCTGCGCTGGCGAACAACCCGCTCGGGCGGACGAGGAGAACGACGATCAGAATGATCAACGCCGCGCTCGACACGAGGTCCTGGCCGAGGTAGCCGCTGACGAAACTGAGCCCGACGCCCATCAGCAGGCCTCCGACCACTGCGCCTGCCGGGCTGTCGAGACCGCCGAGAACGGCTGCGACGAAACCGAAGACGACGATCGAGTCCATGTACCCGGGGTGCACCAGCGAGCCACCCGCAATGAGCAGCCCGGCCAGCGATCCGACGACTGCGGCCAAAGCCCAACCGAGCGTGAGCATTCGACTCACCCGGACTCCGAGCAGCTTGGCCACCTCCTGCTCGAATGCGCTGGCGCGCATCTTCAGTCCCAGATCGGTGAACCGGAACAGCAGAATCAGCAAGCCCAGGACCACGAGAACGGCGACGATCTTGAACACGTCGTATCCGGTCAGGGCCACGTTGATCTCCCCGACCTTCTGGCCGGTGAGACCGAACGGTGCTGGGAACGAACGAAATTGGTTCCCGAAGATGATGGCCGCAACCGCGTGGATGATGATGAACAACCCGAGCGTCAGAATCACCGGGTTGATGTGCGAGGAGCTGTCGACGAACCGAATGACGAGTCGTTCGATCAACGCTCCCAACAACAGTCCGCTGAGCAGCGCGACTCCGAAGCCCAACCAGTACGAGTAACCGGCGTCGATGACGACCAGTGCGACGTACGTGGTGATCATGGCCATCGGTGCCTGGGCGAAATTGACGATGCGGGTCGATCGCCAGATGAGGACGAGAGCGAGGGCGAACGCGGCATAGACCATGCCTGTCGTCACGCCGTTGATGAGGATGGTGAGCAGTTGTTGCACTGTGGCTGGCGTCCTTTCGGCTTGCTCTAGAACCCGAGATAGGCGTGTCGGAGGGCGTCGTCCCCGGCCAAGGTGTCGGCCGGGCCTTCCACCGCGACCTTGCCCAGATCGAGGACGACGGCATGTTCGGCGATGGACAGTGCACTTCGTGCGTTCTGTTCGACGAGCACGACCGTCATCGATTCGGAATCGACGAGTGCGCGCAGCGTTTCGAAGATCTGTGCGGCGACTTTCGGTGCCAACCCGAGCGACGGTTCGTCGAGGAGGAGAACCGACGGTGTTGCCATCAGTGCTCGACCGATCACCAGCATCTGCCGTTCTCCGCCCGACAGCGTGTGCGCCGACGAGGTTCGGCGTCCGGTCAGCGGCGGGAACATGTCGTAGATTCGATCGAGGGTCACGGCGTCGTGACTTCTGTTGCGTCCCAACGCGCCGAGGCGAAGATTCTCGTCGACGGTCAATTCGGCGATCACGCCCCGGCCTTCGGGCACGTGTGCAAGCCCTTTACGGGACATGCGATCCGGAGGTATGCCGACGATGTCGACGCCGGCGAGCTCGATACGTCCCGACGTCGGTTTCAGGAGGCCGGAGACAGTGCGCAGCAGCGTGGTCTTTCCGGCACCGTTCGCTCCGAGTACGGCGGTGATCGTGCCCGCGGTGACGGTCATCGACACCGAATCGAGGGCGGTGACCGGCCCGTAGTGCACGGTGAGGTCGGTGATTTTCAGGTGTGTCGCGTCAGTTGTCATGTGCCACCTCGTTTCCGAGATATGCGGCCAGTACGGCCGGATCCTCCCGAATCTGATCCGGTGTGCCTTGGGCGATGACCTTGCCGAAGTCGAGGACGTAGATCCGGTCGCACACGGTCATGACGAGGTCCATGTGGTGTTCGACGAGCATGACCGATGTTGCCGGTCGGTCCGGCTGGGAATCCTTGTTTGCTGATGTGAGAGAGCGGATTTCGTCACCGAGTTCGCTCATTTCGTCGTTGGACAGGCCCGAGGCGGGTTCGTCGAGCAGGATCAACGACGGTTCGCTCACCAGCGCGCGCGCGAGGGCCACGCGCTTGCGCACCGCGTAGGGCAGGCTCGGTGGCAGCCGGTGCGCGTAGCCGTCGATGCGCAGTCGTTCCAGGGTGTTCATCGCGGTCGAGCGGACCGCCGCGTCGTCGGCCGCGCTCGAGGGAAGGCCCAGGAGGCCGCTGAGGATTCCGGTGCGTGCCGTTCGGTCGGCCCCGACCATGACGTTGTCCAGCACGGTCATTCGATCGAACAGTCCCAGTCCCTGCAGCGTTCGGCTCATGCCGAGCCGGGGCAGGTCGTGTGGGCGCAGGCGGCTCAAGGTTTCGCCGTGTCGGCCGAGGGTTCCCGATTGGGGTCGAACGAGACCGCACGCGACGTTGAAGAGTGTGGTTTTGCCTGCCCCGTTGGGTCCGATGACGCCGAGGACTTCGCCGGGTCGTACCTCGATGGTCACTCCGGAGAGCGCGACGATGCCGCCGAAGGACACGTCGACGTCCGTCATGGTGAGGACCGGATCCATCGTGTCGAGAGAGTTCAAGTGATGCACCTCACAATCTGTTGGGTCCACTATGGGGCGTCCAGCACAACGCGCGGTATGGGCGCTCCGCACAGAATGTTTGGGTGTCTGGGCACCAGTAACGGTCAATTCACCCTGTGATGTGGGCTCTGTGCGCAAAAATGGGCGGATGGCTTCTCCCGGGGTGCGACGCGCGACGTCGCGATCCGCTGCGCGGGGCGCAGTGAAGCCCTCCGACCAGGAGAAGATTCGCGATGCGTGGGCCGCGCTGTTGCCGCGGGCGGATGCGATTGCCGACTCGATCACGCTGGCGCTGATAGAGCAGGAACCCGCGTACCTGGCAAGCACCACTCCTGACATCGCCGGCGAAATTCGTCGCAGTACTCGCGCGCATATCAGCCAGGGCCTACGCACACTGTCCGGTCTTGCGGCCGCGGGCGACAACGCCCGAGAGGTATGGCGTCGCACCGGGAGAGAGCGTGCGCGCCAGGGCATTCCGATGGAGTTGGTGCTGAAGGCGTACACGCTCGGGAGTCGGACGCTGTGGGAAGAGCTGATGCTCGAGCGTGAACAATGCAGATCCGTGATCGACGAGCATCTACTGCTCGTCGCCGGCCAGCAGTTGTGGAGAGCGCTGGACAGTCAGTACGAAACTCTCGTCGAGGCGTACCGCCAGGAGAGCGCGCGTATGCAGCAGCGTGATCTCGCCAATGTGCTGGTGATCTTGGACGGTCTCCGGTCGGGCCGAGGCGGTGATCCTGCTTTCGTGATCGAGGCCCGCGCGACCCTCGGCCTTTCGGCCTCACAGCAGATCGCTTGCGTGGTCGGCCCGCTCGACGATCAGGGGTCGCCTCCGCTCCCCGCGCCCGAGGACGCGATGGACCAGATCGGCGCAGTGTCCCACTGGAACACTCGGGACGGGCACCAATTCGCGCTCGTGGCACTCGGGACCGGATCGTGGAGATCGGTCATCGACGCCCTTTCCGCGCGGGCGGTCGGCCCGGTCGGTGTCGCGCATTCGCCCGAGGGCGTGGCGTCGTTCGCGGCGGCGTATCGCCTGGCGGCACTGACGGCCGAGACCATCACCGAAGAGAGTGGCGTCGCGTTGGCGACGGACCGACTGCCGAGGGTGATCATGGCCGCCGACGATCAGTCGTCGGAACTGTTGGTTCGCCATGCGCTCGGCGCGCTGTTCACGCATCCGGAACCGCACCGAGAAACGTTGCTCGACACGTTGGCGCACATGCTCGCTTCGGACGGTTCGCCCACCAACGCTGCGAAGGCGCTCTACTGCCATCGCAACACCGTCATCTACAGGGTGCGTCGAATCGAGGAGTTGACCGGGCGTGACTTGACCGATGCACGCGACCGGCTTCTGCTCACTCTTGCGCTGGTCAGGACGGGACATTGGGCGCGGGCCGTGGAGCAGGACGACGGTTCGACGACCCACGGTTCATTCAATCGAATGAAATGACGATGGCAATTCCGAACTCGCTGTAACGAGTGGTTGAAGTCTGCATATATTCCGTGTGGCTCCGTACTGCTGCCTGACCCCCGACCCGGCAGCAGTGCGGGGCCTTTTCCGTGCGGCGCGTGCGAGGGTCTCAGAACGAGCGGTGCTGTGCGGTTTGCGTAAGCTCGTCCGCGGGGTACGCCGCGCAGCAGGCCGGAATATGAATCGACGGTCCTGGAAGGGTCGAATGTGAGCGAGGGCAACAGTAGGTCGGGTGACGCGCCGAAGGGTGCCGAGCCACGCCCCGACGTACCGCCGTACGACACGCCGACCGAGGTGTTCGGGGCCATCCGCGACGACGTTGAGAAGCCGAAGCACGCAGAGCAGCCGGTCTCCGAGGGCCAGGACGCCACGGAATCCGACGCGAACGAATCCGATGCGAACCATGCCGAGCTGACGCAGGCCGAGGGAACCGAACCCGATGCCACCACCGAGGTCGAGCAGCAATCAGAGCCGGTTGCCGACCTCGATACCGCCGGTGATCCGGACGTCGACCAGATCGACGAGGCCGAGTCTGTTGCACCCGGCGCGGACGCGCAGCCCGCACCGGTGGCGGACGAATCGCCGACGGTGGCGCAGCCCGTTGTTCTGCCGTCCGCTTCTGACGCCGGGCAACCTCAGCCACCGGCCGAACCTCCCTCTACTACCCCTGAGAACGGTTCGGCGGAGCACGACGGATCCGGGTCCACGCCTCCGTGGAAGAAGATTGCCATCGGTACCGGCGCGGTGGTTGCCGTCCTCGGGCTGCTGTACGCGGCGGACTGGATTGCCTCCAGCGATCGGGTTCCGCGCGGTGTGACCGTTGCCGGCATCGAGGTGGGCGGCAAGAGTCATTCCGACGCCGAGGCCGTACTGCGTGCCGAATTGGGACCTCGGGCGGAGGAGCCGATTCAGGTGGGCATCGACGACCGGCAGGTCGAGGTGTTGCCTGCCGCGGCCGGGCTGGGAGTCGATTGGAACGCGACGCTCGATCGCGCAGGTACTCAGCCCATCAACCCGATCACGCGTCTGACGTCGCTGTTCGGAAGCCGGGAGATCGGCGTTGTCTCGACCACCGACGAGCAGGCACTCTCGGTCGCCGTGGACGGCCTGCGAGAGGAGACGGACCGTGCGCCCGTCGAAGGCGACGTCGTCTTCGAAGGTGCCACCCCGGTAGCCGTCGAACCGCTGGCCGGGCGAGTTCTGGACGCCGACGGGACGCGTCGAAATCTGCAGACCGAGTGGTCGACGGGTGCGACCGAGGTCGTCTACGAATCCACCCCTGTCACCGTGACGCAGGATGCGGTCGATCAGGCTCTGTCGAACGTCGCGGTCCCCGCAGTGTCGGCACCGGTGGTCATCGAAGGCCGACAGAACGTCGATGCAACGTTGCCGGTGGACCGTGTGGGTGAGGTGCTGCGCTTCGATCCGGACGGGCAGGGCGGCCTCACGCCGATCTACGACACCGGTATCGCCACCGGCATTCTTGCTCCGCAACTGGTCCGCACCGAAGTTCCGCCCAAGAATGCGTCGTTCACGTTCTCCGGCGGAGCTCCCACTGTCGTTCCCGGGGTGATGGGTGAGCTGGTCGAGTGGAACAAGACCCTCGAGCAGCTTCCCGCCCTGCTGGCTGCGGACGGTCCGCGCTCGACCGAGGCCGTCTACGAACCGGCGCCGCCTGCCCTCACCACCGAGGCGGCAGAGAATCTCGGCGTGCGAGAGGTGGTCGCGGAGTACACGACCGGAGGTTTCGAGTACGCGTCGGGCGTGAACATCGGGCTCACCGCGCAGATCGTCAACGGCGCGCTGGTCAAGCCGAAGGAGACGTTCTCGCTCAACGGGTACACCGGTCCGCGCGGGACCGCTCAGGGCTTCGTCGAATCGGGAATCATCGACAACGGTCGACCCGATCGTGCCGTCGGCGGCGGCATCAGCCAATTCGCGACGACGCTGTACAACGCGTCGTACTTCGCGGGCATGGAAGACACCGATCACACCGAGCACAGCTACTACATCAGTCGATACCCCGAGGCCCGGGAGGCGACGGTCTTCGAAGGTGCCATCGACCTGAAGTTCACCAACCCCAACGACACCGGCGTGGTGATCGAGTCGTTCGCGGATTCGTCCAGCGTCACCGTCCGGCTGTGGGGCACCAAAACCGTCGACGTCGAGTCGATCACCGGGCCCCGGACGCGGCCCACCTCGCCGAACACCGTGACATTGCCGGCCGGTGCCGGCTGCGTCGCGTCCGGCGGGGGACCGGGATTCACCGCCAGTGACACCCGGGTGATCAGCGACGCCGCGTCGGGCAGGGAGATCTCGCGCAACACCAGAACCGTGAAATACGACCCCATCCCGATCGTCAAATGCGTCCAGCCCGATCGTCCGGCTCCGACCCCCGAACCCGACGACCCCCCGCGCCCGAACGACGACGAGTGACGTCCTGTGCTCGACGTGTCACTTCGAATCACGCGGATTCGGACTGTGGCGTCGACGCTCGATCGGGTGTTTGCTGGATGTAGACGTATGCCCGGAACGAATGCCGCCGCGACGAGGTTGCAACAGTAGAGGTGCGCTCGGCACCGCACGATCGAAAGGGAGCATCCTCCATGACGCTCACACGCACCGTCCTCGATCAACAGACACTTCGTGAGGCGTACGCGCAGTTCCCCAGTGGCGTCGTGGCAATCGCTGCGAAAATCGACGGTGTCCTGGTGGGCTTGGCGGCCAGTAGCTTCGTGTCGGTGTCGATCGATCCGCCGTTGGTAGCGGTGTGCATCCAGAACACGTCGACCACGTGGCCGAAGCTGGAAGTTGCGCCGAACATCGGCGTCAGCGTGCTCGGGGAAGCACACAACGATGCCGTCCGCACTCTGGCTGCGAAGACCGGTGACCGCTTCGCCGGTCTCGACCTCACCGTCACCGACGGAGGCGCGGCCTTCATCGTCGGTGCCACCGCCTGGCTCGACACCACCGTCGAGCAACAAATCCCAGCGGGCGATCACGCAATAGTGTTGCTACGCATCCATTCCCTCGAAGTACAGAGTGAAGTCAATCCAATCGTCTTCCACGGCAGCAAGTTCCGCAAACTTCAGCAGTAACCGCTGTTCGACTTGGTTCGGCCTCCTTCAGCCTGTTCGGCCCGCCCACCGGTTCGGCCCTGTCCGCCCACCTTCGGCCTGTTCGGTTCGCCCTCCGGTTTTCGCAAACGCGCGCGCACTTGCTGAACGCGCGCGAAATAGTGGCCCAATCGTGGGCAATTCTGCGCGCATCTGACAAGTGCGCGCGCGTTTGTCGGATCGGTCTCGTGAAGTCTGCCAGCGACGCTTTGCCGAGCCGGTTCTCCTGGTGGTGCAGCTGCGCTTCGCTCGGTGCGGCCTCGTTTGCTCGTCCACCTGTTTCGGCTCCGTCTGCCTCGCAAACGCGCGCGCACGTGCTGAACGCGCGTGAAATAGTGGCCGAATAGTCGACGATTCTGCGCGCATCTGACAAGTGCGCGCGCGTTTGCGGGACTGACAGCTAGGCGAACTGGTACGCCGGTACCTGTATTCATCCACAAGCCGGGAGTTGTGCACAGTCGTCAGCTTTCGAGCTCGACTCCGTCGACGCATGGCCGAGACTCGGAGCATGAAGGACGACCGAATGATTCGACGCTCCGAGGCGCTGGCAGACGGGAGCGCCGATCACGAGTTGCGCGCAATGTATGAGCGGGGTGGCTGGGAGCGTTTTGTGAATGGCGTCTACGTTCCGTCGTCGAGATTGGCCGGGCTGACAGAACAGGAGCGGCACAGACTGTTGATCGATGCGATTTTGCCGATCTTGTCCGGTGGTTACGTCGTCAGTCACCGTTCGGCTGCACTACTGCACGGATTACCCTTACCCACTGGCGGATTGGACAAGGTTCACATCACCCGACACCGCCGCGGCGGCGGTCGTACGAATACGACTGTGACCCTGCACTGTGCACCGTCCTTATCGAGCGTGACGGTCGACGGAGTCTCGGTGACCTCGCTGGCTCGGACAGTGGTCGACCTTGCTCGAACCGAGACGCTGCTGTCTGCGGTAATCGCAGGTGACGTGGCGTTGAAGTGCTGTGACGAGAGGGAGCTCGACGCGGAGTTGCAGCGGGCTCGGGGCTGGAAAGGTGTGGCGCAGGCGCGACGAGCCGTGAACCTCATGGACGGGCGCAGCGAGAACCCGGGGGAATCGCAGAGTCGAATCATATTGCGCGAGGCTGGATTCGACGTCGAGTCTCAGGTGGAGATCCTGGATCCAAGTGGGCGATCGGTGGCACGGATCGATTGGATGGTCAATGGCCTCGTCGTATGCGAGTTCGACGGTAAAGCCAAGTACACCAAGTACTTGCGACAGGATGAGAACCCCGGCGACGTGGTGTTCAGGGAGAAGGTACGGGAGGACGCGGTGCGCGATCTCGGCTATCCGGTGGTGCGCTGGACCTGGGCGGACCTGGCGAATCCAGCAGAGTTGGTGGCGCGCGTTGCCCGAGCTGTAGAACGGGCCGCTGCCCTGCCGGCACCGCGAGGGAGCGTGCGAATTACATCGAGTCGGGAGCAAACGCGCGCGCATTTGCCGAACGCGCGCGAAATCGCCTAACTATTCCGCAGAATCCGCGCGCATCTGACAAACGCGCGCGCGTTTGCGCCGCTACGCAGGCCGGCAACCGAGGCGAGACCGACGGCCCACAAACAACAACGGCCGCACCCGTGAACAGGTGCGGCCGTCGAAGGTTTCAGGGAATCAGAATGCTGCTTCGTCCAGTTCCATGATGTCGTTGTCGATGTTGGTGAGGATGGCACGCGTGGAGGTGAGCTGCGGCAGGATGTTCTTGGCGAAGAACGAGGCCACTGCGATCTTGCCCTCGTAGAACGCCTTGTCCTTGCCCTCTGCGCCGTTGTCCAGTGCGGCGATGGCGATTTCGGACTGGCGCAGCAGCAGCCAGCCGATGAGCAGGTCGCCGAAGCCCATGAGGAAGCGCACCGATGCCAGGCCGACCTTGTACAGCTCGGTGGGCTGGTCCTGTGCGCCCATGAGGTGCTGGGTCATCGAGGTGACGATGGCCTGGACGTCTTCGAGGGCGGTGGCGAGCAGTGCGCGCTCGGCCTTGAGGCGTCCGTTGCCTGCTTCGCTGTCGATGAACGACTTGATCTGTCCGGCAACGTGAGCCAGGGCTACGCCGCGGTCGCGGGCGATCTTGCGGAAGAAGAAGTCCTGCGCCTGGATGGCGGTGGTGCCTTCGTACAGCGAGTCGATCTTGGCGTCGCGGATGTACTGCTCGACGGGGTAGTCCTGCAGGAAGCCGGAGCCACCGAAGGTCTGCAGCGATTCGGCGAGCACCTGGTAGGCGATCTCCGAGCCGACGCCCTTGACGATGGGCAGCAGCAGATCGTTGACGCGGTAGGCGATGTCTTCGTCGGCGTCCGAGACCTGCTTGGCGGTGATCGGGTCCTGGTGTGCGGCGGTGTAGAGGTACACCGCGCGCAGGCCCTCGGAGTACGCCTTCTGCATCATGAGGCTGCGGCGCACGTCGGGGTGGTGCGTGATGGTGACGCGCGGTGCGGTCTTGTCGGTCATCTGCGTCAGGTCTGCGCCCTGGACGCGTTCCTTGGCGTACTCGAGTGCGTTGAGGTAGCCGGTGGAGAGGGTGCCGATTGCCTTGGTGCCCACCATCATTCGAGCGTGCTCGATGACGTCGAACATCTGCGCGATGCCCTTGTGTACCTCGCCGACGAGCCAGCCCTTGGCGGGGACGCCGTGGCCACCGAAGGTGAGCTCACAGGTGGCGGAGGCCTTGAGGCCCATCTTGTGCTCGACGCCGGTGACGAAGGCGCCGTTGCGCTCTCCCAGTTCACCCTTCTCGAAGTCGAAGAGAATGGACGGAACGAAGAACAGGCTCAGGCCCTTGGTGCCCGGTCCGGCACCTTCGGGGCGGGCGAGCACGAGGTGGAAGATGTTCTCGAAGAGGTCGTCGGAGACGGCCGAGGTGATGAAGCGCTTGACGCCCTCGATGTGCCAGGAGCCGTCGTCCTGCTTGATCGCCTTGGTGCGTCCTGCGCCGACGTCGGATCCGGCGTCGGGCTCGGTGAGGACCATGGTGGCACCCCACTGGCGCTCGACGGCGACCTTGGCCCATTCCTTCTGCTCGTCGGTTCCGTTGTGGTACAGGATGTTTGCGAAGCCGGGGCCTGCGGAGTACATGAAGGCGGCGGGCTGCGAGCCGAGGAGCATCTCGTTGATGCCCCACAGGAGGTTACGAGGCGCTGCCATGCCGCCGACCTCTTCGTCGAGGCCGACGCGCCACCACTCACCGTCGGCGAGGGCCTTGTAGGACTTCTTGAAGGATTCGGGCAGCTTCAGGCTGTGGGTCTCGGGATCGAAGACCGGGGGGTTGCGGTCGGCGTCCGCGAAGGATTCCGCCAGGGGGCCCTCGGCCAGGCGTACTACCTCGCGCAGCATGTCACGGGCTACTTCACCGTCCATGTCGCCGAAGTTGTCGCCCTCGAGGGTCTCGTCGAGTCCGAACAGCTCGAAGAGATTGAATTCGAGGTCCCGGAGGTTGCTCTTGTAATGGCCCATTGCTCGTTCGCTCTCCAGTCGGTGGTGCGGTCTCGTGAGTACCGCCCAAGTTAGCTACTCGTCGGTAACTTAACGGATATTACCCCCGATCGGTTCCGCTGCCAAGGGCGGACCTACTCGCCAGTAATAGAGCGTCGATCGCTGTGCCGCCGGTCACGTCTCGATACCGGTTCTCGGCCGTGGTGACGGTGAGTCGGTCCCCGACGTCCGCCGCCAGATCCTCTGGCGTGTACAGGATCTCGGGCTCCTGTGGACCGCCGACGCCGTCGGTGATGTTCGACGAGTGATGGCCGAGAATCATGAGGATTCCATCAGGTTTCAACGCCGACACGGCAGCCGATACGGCTCGGCGTCGCTCGTCCGGAGGCAAATGGAGGTAGAACATGAGCACCAGGTCATAGTTGGGCTCGGTTGCCAGCTTCGTCACATCGGCGTGTATCCAGGTCAGGCGTTCGCGCACCGACCGCGGGGCCGACTCGGCCACTCGACTCGCCCGCGTCAATGCCACCGACGAGAAGTCGACGGCGTCCACGGTCCAGCCGCGCGTCGCGAGCCAGATGGCGTTGCGACCTTGACCGGCCGCCAGATCGAGGGCTCGACCGCGCGGGATTGTCGTCGCGACTTCGACCAAGGTGGCATTCGGAGCCTCGCCGTAGACGAGTTCTCGGCGTTCGTATTTGCGATCCCATTCGGCAGCGTCCACGCCGGAAGCCTAATGGGAACTGCTACAGCGTGGCCCGCAGCAACAGCACGTTGTAGTTCTGGAACACCGTCGCCAAGAAGTAGAGGTCGCGGCCCGTCGAGAACGGGTGGATGTACGGGGCGTAGATCGAGCTGATCTCGCGAGTGTCGACCAGTACCTCGGGTGGGCTCCACGGTCCGACGGGCGATGAGGAACGCCGCGGCACAATGGAATTGGCGTTGTCGGTGGTCATCATCAGGTACTGGCCCACAGCGGCGTTGTATGCAACCGACAGTTCGCCGACGCCGTCGACGATGGGTGCGGCCGCAGCAGGGTCGCCCTTCTTCCAATTCTTACCCGTCCAATATTCGTATTCGCCGAGCCTCGTGATGTCCGCTTCTCTGACGCGAGAGACGTGGCCCAGTGTGGAGCGACCCGGCGGTGTGCCGTACTGGTAGATGTATCCGTTGTCCTTCAGGTAGGCGCTTTGCTGGAAGTTTCGATCTCCGCCGGCGCTGGGCCTGTGGGTCTCGGGTAGTGCGGCCCAGTTCTCTCCGTTGTCGGTCGAGGCGGCGAGGCCGGAGAAGTTGGTGTCCCAGGTACCTGCGGGTCCCCAGTTCTTGACCGACATGAGGTTGAGGTACTGGGTGTCGCCCACGGCGACTCCGGCGGTGGGGATTCGGCTGATTTCGACGAAGGGGATCTTGGGGCTGGGGACGACTTCTTTGGTCTGTCCGACGGCGTCCTTGACGACGCTGTCGAAGTTCATGCCGTCGGCGAGGTTTCGGTCGTTGCTGCGGACGATGGCGTTGCTGCGCCAGGACCAAAGGCTGCCTTGCAGGAGGTTGGGGACGCCGACGCCTGCGGTGTCGCCGAAGGCGGTCAGGACCTCGCCTCGGCCGTTGTCCCACATGATGCCGAGGTCGGTGCCGATCATGTTGACGTTCTGGGTCATGTTCGGGCTCGACATTCCGGTCACCTGGGCGACGGCCTGTGCGCGGCCGTGCAGTTGCGGTAATCCGAATGTTCCGTTGAGACCGGCGATGGGGTTGATCGCGTTGGGGTCGGCGAGGGCCGTTGGTCCTGTGACCAGCACCGATGCGGTCACCGTCAGTGCTGCGACTGTCAGGACTCTGGATCCCACGCGTGTCAAAATTGCCCCGTTTCATGGTGTTTCCCCGATAACACCTCGGAACCATAGCAGCGGTTTGTTATAGGTGGGGTAAATCGACTCGAGCCCGGTTTCGCGAATCGGGCGAATGCACCTCCGTGTCGTAATCTGGACACCGTGAGTGATCTACCCGATTCCCAACTGGCGCGGGATCTGTCCGTCAGTGCGATGCGGCTGAATCGGAGACTGCGTCTGCGGCATTCGAGCGACCGGTTGCCGGTGGCTCAGTTGTCGATTCTGACGACGTTGCTTCGTGAGGGCCCGATGACGACCGGTGAACTGGCTTCTCGGGAGCGAATCAAGCCGCCGTCGGTGTCGCGGTCGTCGCATCAGTTGGTCGAGGCCGGCCTGATTGTCCGTGAGCCGCACCCGACCGACGGCAGGCAGGTGGTGCTGCAGTTGACCGAGGCGGGCGTTGCGACTGCTCGCGACGAAGTGGCGTCTCGCGAAATCGCTCTCGCCGAACAGTTGGACGAGTTGTCGGCTCGGCAGCGGGAAACGTTGGCCGCAGCGTCGGCAATCCTGATCGAATTGGTCGATCGAGTCGACTGAGACCGTCAGTTCTCGTGTTGAACTTCGCGATCGAGACCGTCGATATTCCACTCGATGGTGGATCCGAGTTCCTCGGAATCTCCTCGGTGCGCGACGCGGCCGAGGACGGTGGCGACTATTGCAGCGCACACCATCCAGACGACTACGCCTATCAGCAACCCGGTCATGGACACTTTGTAGCACTGATGTCTGAGAAATCGCCGTGAAACGGTGGTTATGAAGTGTTGCTGTTCGATATACATCGCGTGCGGTCCGGCAAATGCGACAAAGTGAAGCTTCTTGTTCCCCAACAGATGTAGAGACCCGATGGATTGTTTCGTGTCCTTCTCGAAAACAAAAATCAATGAGTTTTGCGTAATTGTTCGACGACTCGGCGAAAGCGACTGTTCGGTGTGCACATATTCGACACCACATCGAGATCGGACTCGAAATCCACATCTCGCAATTGCGACACCATGGTGACCTCGGCTCCCGCAGCGGTCAGTGCCACCCGAGTGTCGTCGCCCGTCGACGGTGCCGACATCGGTACGTCCAGCAATGCCCGGGCCTGAGCAGGATTCCGTAGACCCAGGATCCACCAACCGCCGTCCTCGGCGGCACCGAGTAGATCGGTGTCGGCCAGCAGCGCGGCTGCGTCGCTGAGCAGTCGCCCGGTGACCTGCGGGGTGTCCATTCCGATCTGAAGTACCGCACCCGCGGGTGCGGCGTCGGCGTGCGCATTCGCCAGCCGTTCGCCCAGTCCGTCGCCGCGCTGCGGGATCACGGTGAACGACGCGAGGGCTCGGGTGAGTTCCTCGGCGCGGGCCGCGTCGTGAAGATGGCCGGTGAGGGCCACGACGCGGTGGTCGACGTCCGCTGCCGCGACGGCGTCGAGGGTGTCCAGCAGTGCGGCGGCTGCCACCTCGGCGGCGGCCGCGTCGCCGATCGTGGCGGCGAGACGCGTCTTGGCAAGTCCTGGAACGGGCGCTTTGGCCACGACGAGGGCGGTGACGGTCACGAGAGCACCTTCCAGAAGTCGCGCACGGCCACGATGGTGCCGCGGACCGAGCCGGAGACCTTGGACGTGCCTGCGGTTCGTGGTCGGTAGTCCACGTCGTGTTCGACGACGGTCCAGCCGGCCTCGGCCGCGAGCACGAGTAGCTGCAGCGGGTAGCCGGAGCGTCGGTCGGTGACATCGAGGTCGAGTAGTGCTTGTCGGCGGACCGCTCGGATGGCACCGAGGTCGTGTACGGGCAACTTGTACTTGGTCCGAAGCCGAAGAGACAGAACGGCATTGCCTATTTTTGCGTGCAGCGGGGAGCTTCCCTTGGCGGGCCGGCGACGGCCGACGGCCAGGTCTGCGCTGTGCAGTGCAGCCACCAGGGTGGGTAGGTCGCGCGGGTCCATCGAGCCGTCTCCGTCGAGCACGCAGACGATATCGGTGTCGGCGGCGAGGACGCCCGCGTGCACGGCAGCTCCGTATCCGGGCACGGTTTCCGCTATCACTGCAGCGCCGTGGGCGGCTGCTACCGCGGCGGTGGCGTCGGTCGAATTGTTGTCCACGACGATCGTTCGATATCCCGGCGGGATCGAATCCAGCACGGCCGGAAGCGATTCGGCTTCGTTCATGCAGGGAATGACGACGGTGACAGATCCGGGCTCAGACACGGGGTGGGCCCGTTCCCTCGGCGTCGCGCAACGGTGCGTCGGCGAACGCGGTGAGACCGTCCTGCGGCAGGATCTGCGCGCGAAATCCCAGAACCTCTTCTGCCCGCTGTGGACTGGCGACGATGTGCCGTACGTCCCCGGCTCGGTACTGGCCGGTGACCTCGGGGGCTGGCCCACCCCTCGCGTCGGCGAGAACGGACGCCACCTCCCCGATGGTGATCGGATGACCCGAGCACACGTTGAGCGCGGTGAAGCCGTCCAGCTCGGCGGAGATGGACGCGATGTTCGCTGCTGCCACGTCGTGCACGTGGACGAAATCGCGGGCCTGCTTGCCGTCCTCGTAGACCGTGGGCGGCTTCCCGAGTTCGAGCGAGGACCGGAACATTGCCGCCACACCGGAATACGGGGTGTTGCGCGGCATGTGCGGGCCGTACACGTTGTGGTAGCGCAGCGCGACGACGGAACCACCGGTCGACAGTGCCCACGCGGAGGCGTAGTTCTCCTGCGCCAGTTTGCTCGCTGCGTAGGTGCTGCGCGGTTGCAGCGGTGAATCCTCCTCGACCAGTAGCCAATCGAGTGGCTCGCCGGACGCAGGGTCTCGGTTGTCGAACAGCCCGGCGTCCAGATCGGCTCGGGTACGCGGTCGCGGCACGACGGTCTCGCCGGAGGAATTGAGGTAGCGCCCTTCGCCGTAGACCACCATCGACGATGCCAGTACCAGGCGGGAACACCCTGCCTCGTACATCGCCGCGAGCAGGACTGCAGTTCCGAAGTCGTTGTGACTGGCGTATGCCGGTGCGTCCGCGGCGTCGACGCCTGCGCCGACGACAGCAGCCTGATGGCACACGACATCCACACCGCGTAGCGCTTCGACGAGTGAATCCTTGTCTCGCACATCCAGATCGGTGATGCCCTCGGCTGTCGCGCCGGGTCCATGGGCGGAACCCAGCATGGCGTCGACGGCGACCATCTCGAGATCGGTGTCGCGCGCTGCGTCGAGGATGTGGCCCCCGATGAATCCGGCTGCGCCGGTGAGCAGTACGCGAGTCATGGCAGCTCGACCGGCAGTGTGACTCCGGCGTGCACCCGGCAGTGGGGGCACTCGCCCGTCGGTGCGTCGCGCACCGCGGATCGGACGAGCGCCTTGAGCGGTTCGATGTTCTTCTGGAATTCGGCGAACACGTCCACTGCTTTGACTCCCTGACCGGATTCGATTCCGGCGTCGAGGTCGGTCACCAACGCTATCGGCGCGTAACAGAGTTCGAGCTCGCGGGCCAGGACGGCTTCGGGGTGACCGGTCATGTTCACCAGTGTCCAACCTTGGCGCGCGAACCATTGGCTTTCGGCGCGAGTGGAGAACCGGGGGCCTTCGACGACCACCATGACACCGCCGTCGACCGCGGACCCCTGGACGGCCGCGCTGCGCAGCTCCCCGCAGTAGGGATCGGCGAATTCGACGTGGATGCCGCCGTTGTCGAAGTAGGTCTGGGTGCGGCCGGACGTCCGATCGACGAGTTGATCCGGAATCACGACGGTTCCCGGACCGTATTCGACCACCAACGATCCCACGGCACACGGGGCGAACACGCGACTGACACCGAGCATGCGCAGCGCCCACATGTTGGCCCGATACGGCAGGGTGTGCGGCGAGTATTCGTGAGCGCGGCCGTGTCGAGGTAGAAACGCAACTCGTCGTCCTTCCACCTCGCCGACGGTGATCGGTGCGCTCGGTGATCCGTAGGGCGTGTCCAGCTCGATCTCTTCGGCGTCGTCGGCGAAGAACGAGTAGAAGCCACTGCCGCCGATCACCGCGATCTCGGCCTGTAACCCCGCTTGCGTGTTCATCTACCCATCCTCCATCACCGTCGGTCGATATGCTGGTCCGAAACCGTGTTCGTCTTCAAGTCCGCAGGGAGAAAACACTATCCGTTACTGGAGAGAAGCCGTCGCCGGTGCGCTGGCCGTCGTGCTCGTTGCCGTCGCGTTCGTCGTTCCGTATCTGGGCAACGAGATCGTCACCCCGATCATCAACAGAACACCGCAGCAGGTGCGCGATTTCGCCGACGCCGCACCGCTGTTCGGTTTTCGTGAGGTTCATGTCGGATGGGGAACGCCGTTCGCCGTCCTCATCGCGGTGGCGACCGTGCTGTGGGGACCGACCGTGGCTCGACGCCTGTCCTGGACGCGGCTGTTGTTCGTCGTCTGGGGTGCGTCGGCGGCGTGGACGATGGCGCTGGCGATGGTCGACGGTTGGAAGCGTGGGTTCGTCGACCGGTTGGCGTCGACGGACGAGTACCTGCACGAGGTGCCCGGCATCACCGATATCCCCGCGACACTGCGCGGATTCTCCGAGCGCATTCTGGATTACCAGGCGGATTCGTGGACCACTCACGTCTCGGGCCATCCGCCCGGTGCGCTGCTGACGTTCGTCTGGCTCGACCGTCTCGGTTTGAGCGGCGGGGCCTGGGCGGCAACGCTGTGCGTGTTGGTGGGAACCAGTGCCGCAGTTGCTGTGGTTCTCACGCTGGGTGTTCTGGGCGACGAGGACATGGCCAGGCGCGCAGCACCGTTCGTGGCGATCGCACCGGCAGCGATCTGGATCGCCGTCTCCGCCGACGCGTTCTATGCCGGGGTCGCGGCGTGGGGTATCGCGCTGCTGGCGGTCTCGACGAAGCGCTGGCTGTGGCCCGCATCCATCGGTGCGGGAGTGCTTCTCGGGTTCGGAATCTATTTGAACTACGGCCTGGTGTTGATGGGTCTGCCGGCGGTCGCGGTGCTGATAGCGGGCCGAAAGGTTCTGCCGTTCCTCGGCGCGGTGATCGGAGCCTTGCTCGTTGCGGGGATCTTCACGGCGTACGGATTCTGGTGGTACGACGGGTACGAGCTGGTGCAGGAGCGGTACTACCAGGGCATCGCCAAGGATCGTCCGTTCGAGTACTGGGGCTGGGCGAACTTCGCTGCACTGTTCTGCGCGCTCGGCGTCGCTGTGCCGGCGGCCTTCCCACGCATCGCCGCGCGGGTGCAGCCGATCAACCTGTTGGTGCTCGGCGGCCTCGCGGCGGTGGTAATGGCCGATCTGAGTCAGCTGAGTAAAGCGGAGACGGAGCGAATCTGGCTGCCGTTCGCGATGTGGATGTTGATCGCCCCGGCGGTGCTGCCGCGTCGAACACATCGATTCTGGTTGGCGCTGCAGGTGATCGGGGCCTTGGCCGTCAATCATCTGCTGTTCACGAATTGGTGAGCGGAGCCGGAGTCATCTGCGCGAACCAGCGGCCGTCGATCGGAGCCACGTCCACCATCTGCAAGCCGGCGGCGCGGGCGAGGTCGGCGGTGGCATCGGCGCTGACACTCGACCAGGCGAACCAATCGCCGACCATGGTGTCGGTTTCCCAGCGGACGGTGCGGTGCCGAATCCCGGAGTCACTCGGTTCGTCCACCTCGGCGATGATGGCTCCGTGTGGTGCCAGCAGATCGGCGGCTCGGCGTAGCAGGCGCACCGGATCCCCGCCGATGCCGATGTTGCCGTCGGCGAGCAGCACACACGACCACGTGCCGGTGCCGGGCAGAGGCTCGAAGAGGTCACGGAGAACGGCGTTTCCGCCGCGGCCGATGGTCAGGTCGACGGCAGCCTTCGACGTGTCGACGCCGAGCGCCGAGAGTCCTCGTCGGGCAAGAGCTTCGGTCAGCCGGCCGGGTCCGCATCCGAGATCGATGGTGGACCCGGTACATCGGCTGATCATGGCGTGGTCGGCTCGGCGATCCTCTTCCGAGGATGCGCTTCCGCCCATCCAGCGGGCCGTGGGCAGACGTTCTCTCGAGCCGTCGGAATCGCCGATCCAGCAAGGCAATCCAGCGGCGGCGCGGTGGAAAAGGGTGTCTGCGGTGACGCTCATGTTCGGCTCCGTACCACGGTGAGGCGAATGAAGTAGACGACGGCGCTGGCGGCGAACAACACCGTTGTCAGAACCAGCCATCGTTCCAAGAAGGGGTCTTGGGTCAAACCTGTTGCCGCACGATAGGTTTCCGCGCCCTGGGACAGTATTCCGGGGAAGAACATCAAGAACGTCAGCGCTGTGCCGAGAGCCGGGACGCGAATGTAGTTGACGGGCGAGACGGTCAGCTGCAGTCGTCCGAGCCCGGTGAGAAGGCGATCGGCCGCCGAGTACAGCGGGAACAGGACCGCGTCGTGCAGCAGTACCGATCCGAAGAACCAGACGGCGATGGAATGCCACCAGATGTCGCTGTTCCACAACGTTTTCGGCCCGGCGATGTGGACGACGTAGCCGACCAGCGCGAAAGAGAGCAGCAGGCCGACGGCATGCAGAGGGTGGCCACCGTAGATCCGTCGGAAGGCTCTCATTCCCGGTCCCCTGTCGCGTTTTACGAAACGTCTGTGAAAGCACCAGAGCGCGAGCAGCACCGACGTCGTCGGTGACTGCCCGCGCACGGGTTCAGGAGCTGATTATGCGGCGGTCTTGACCGTGATGGTCGCAACGCCGACGAGCAGTCCCGGGGTGACAGCGTCGGTCTTGAACGTGTCGTTGAGCAGTCCGGCTGCGGTCTCCGAGATCTTCACCTGCGTGCCCTGCAGGATGGCGGTGTTCTCGGGGCCGGTTGCCAACGGCTGCAGGGTGCGGCCGTCGAGGTCGAACAGCACGGCGTCGGCAGCAGCCTCTTCGCCGTTGACCGTGACGTCACCGGTGAGCAGCGACGTGCCCGGATCGATGTCGAAGTTGGTCAGCTCAACCACGGTCTCGCCTGCGGTCAGCGACAATCCGCTGCCGTCGTGGTTGATCTCGCCCTGCACGTAGGGGTCGACCGTGCCGGGCTCCCAGTACTTCACGTCGCCACCGGTGATCGGGAAGCGAATGGAACCGTCTGCGAGAGTTGCGGTTCCGACTACGCCCGGCGTGAGGCCGAGGGTGGTCAGTGCGCCCAGGAAGCCGGGGTCGAGGGCAACTGCGGTGTCGACGCCGTTGCTGAGGTCGTCGACCTCGGCTGCGGGCTCGGGGGTGCTCTCCATTGCCTCGGTGGCAGAGGACGTGGCCGATTCGACGGTGCTGGATGCGTCGTCGCTGGAGCACGCGGCGAGCGGAACGATGGTGAGTGCACCGATTGCGGTGGCGGCCAAAGCTTTACGAACAGTGAACATGTCGGTCAACCTTCCGTGCTCGTCTCTCGAGCGTTGTGGGTTATTCGGCGCTGCTTGCCGATCGGATGGGTCTTCATCGCGATGCCTGCATTGAAGCGTGCCGACCTGTTACCCCACCGCGCGAACGGTCAAACCAGACATGTTCACGTTCGGCTCAGCCCAGGATCAGATCCGCGGCTCGTTCGCCGATGATCACCGACGGTGCATGGGTGTGGCCGCGGATGATGCTGGGCATGATCGATGCGTCGGCGACCCGGAGTCGGTCGACGCCCCGAACCCGCAGCGCGGCGTCGACGACGCTGCCGGCATCGTTGCCCATCCGCGCGGTGCCCACCGGGTGGTACAGAGTGTGCGCGTTCTGCTCCAGGGCCTCGGTGAGCAGATCCGCCGGGGAGATGTTCGACGCCACCCTGGGGCGTACGACGTCCCCGAGCTGGCCCTTCAGGGACGGGGTCTCCGACAGCGCGACGCATACGCGCAGTCCCTCGATCATGGCCTTGCGGTCCATTCCGTCGTGGTCGCTGAGGTAACGCGGCTCGACGATGGGCTTGGCCAGGGGGTCGGCGGACCGGAGCGTGATCTCGCCTCGGCTCTTGGGTTGCAGCAGGACTGTGCCGATGACCGCGGCGTGTGCGTCGGCGGCGATCAGGCCTTCGTCGAAGAACGGGGCCGGTCCGAAGATGAGTTCGAGGTCCGGCAGCGGCAGATCTTCGCGACTCCGGATGAAGCCGTATGCCTCCGCGACGTTGGAGGTGAGCATGCCGCGTCGGCGCGCGAGATAGTTGATGAGTTCGGGAATCTTCTCGGCATGGAAGAGGGAGTCCTTCTCGGTCTTCCATCCGATGAGGGCGGCCAGGTGGTCGAGGAGGTTCTGCCCGACGTCCGGCGAGTGGTGCCGGACGGTGATGCCGTGGGCTGCGAGCTGCTCCTTGTCTCCGATGCCGGAGAGCATCAGCAGCTGCGGTGTGTTGATGGCTCCGCCGGACAGAACGACTTCCTTGTGTGCGCGCACCGTATGGGTGACGCCGTCGGAGGTGTATTCGACGCCGACGGCGGCGCTGCCCTCGAAGAGAACCCGGGTGGCCTGTGCCTCGGTGAGGACGGTGAGGTTGGTGCGCTTCTTCGCCGGGCGAAGGTAGGCGTCGGCGGTGCTCCAGCGGGCGCCGCGTTTCTGGTTGACCATGGTGCGGCTGAAGCCCGTGGGTTCGGGCAGGTTGGGGGTTTCCACCGAGTAGCCGGCTTCCTCGACGGCGGAGAGGAAGGACGAGGTGAGCGGGCGTGAGCTGCGCTGGTGGGACACGATCAGCGGCCCGCCGGTTCCGGCGTCCAGTTCTGTTGTGCCCTCGATGTTCTCGATCTTGCGGAAGTATCCGACGAGGTTGCGGAACGACCACGAGTCGTCGGAGTTGGCCGCCCACTCGTCGTAGTCGGCGGCGAATCCGCGTACCCACATCATGGCGTTCATCGACGAGGAGCCGCCGAGCATCTTGCCGCGCGGCCAGTAGATGCTGCGGTCGCGTAGCCCCGGCTGCGGTTCGGTGAGGTAGTCCCAATCGACCTCGGTACGAAAGAGTTTGGAGAACGCGGCGGGGATGTGGGCGAACTTGTTCTTGTCTTCCGGGCCTGCCTCGAGCAGGATCACGCTGTTGCGGGGATCGGCGCTGAGCCGGTTGGCCACCACTGCGCCGGCCGAGCCCGCGCCCACGACGATGTAGTCGGCGGTTGTGTTCTGTGTGCTCATGATTGTCCTTCGGGTTCGTCGGCAGCTGTCGTTGGACGCTGCTCAGCCGCGCAGGGCGGAGGCGAATATTGCCGGAAGTTTGGTCCAGGACGGTGCTCCGGCGAACGCGGTGAGCAGTTTCCCGGTCGATGCTGCGGTTTTGTTGGAGACGAACCACGGCGGCTTGGGGGAGATGGACATCTCTCCGCTGATCAGCGACCTCGACAGTGGGCGGAAGGGTCCGCGCACCACGGTCCGTTCGGCACCGTCGATCAGTAATGCGTTGTGCACGATGCCGATTCCACTCTGCACATCGTCGACGGTGTGGCCGGGGAACGCGCCCCAGGTGGCCGATGCGGTGAGGAATCCGAGGGCGGTCCAGGCATTGACGGCAATGGTGCCGTACCGCAGGTCTGCAAGCATGGAGTCGAACTTCTCACCGAGTTCCTTGATGGTGCTCGGCGTGCCGATGATGTTGATGCCGAGGGTGCCGGTGAACTCCTCGTTGGCCGTCTGGACGGCCTTGGCGGCGAATGCTGCTCCGGTGTAGGGCAACTCGATGACGCCCATCACGGGTGCGAAGTACTCGGTCTGCAGGAGCGGTGCGTACTCGCCGGGATCGAGGTCGGTGATGAGCACGCGGCCACCGCCGTCGCCGAGCCGTTCGGCCGACGGGTACGTGGCGGTGGCGTCGGACACGCGTCTGTCGCTGCCCGGGTAGTACGGGGCGCGGGCCGGTGCCCGGTCGAGTGCGGCGCGCAGGGCTGCGATGAACTCGTCGCGCTGCTTCCATTCCGAGGACAGCACGACGACCTGCGAAGCGACACAGTTGTATCCGCTGTTGTGCAGTCGCTGGGTGGCTACGTGTTCGGCTTGGAACTCGATGTCCGCGCGGCTCCACTCGCCCGGCAACACGATGGTGGGCGAGACGCCACCGAGTTCACTGGAGATCTCCTTGGTCAGGATCGGCCGGTTCGCCGCCTTACGGGCGGCACCGTCGGGTCCCGGGCCGAAGACGATGGCGTCGTGGGTGATTGCGCTGCCCGTCATGTGGACGTGGTCGACGCGATCGTGGTTGACCAGGTAGGTGCCGACGTCGGCTCCACCGGTGAGCAGACGCAGTGCGCCGATGTCCACCAGTGGGGCGAGGATCTTCTCGAAGACCGGCAGCAGTGGGTCCATGATGGGGTTGAGCTTGAGCGCGACGACGCGGTTGAAGGCGATCAGTTCGTACAGGGCGTCGAGCGGGGCGATCGAGGTGATGTTGCCCGCGCCCAGGACGACGCCGACGCCCGCGGTGCGCGTCGGGTCGAGTTGGGCGAGGCCTGCGGTGCGCTGTGCCGTGGCACGGTCGATTCCCGGCCGGAGCCACACCTCGGCACTGAACCCGTTGAGTAGTAGTTTCTCGAAGTTGTTGAGCGGCAACACCGATACGGTCGTTCGTCCGCCCGGAGCTGTTCCGAACTTCGCCCCGGCCAGCGGGCTGCTGCCTGCCTCGAGCGCGGAGAGGGTGTGCGCGAGTGTGCCGAGACCGCCGAGAAGCGAGTACGGGCCGGAGAGCCATTCCTCACCGAGCAGGTTGGACGAGGGGTCGAGGCCCTTGACCGACGCCGCGGCGGTCACCCATTCCTGCGCGTGCGTCGTGGTGAGGGCGTGCATGCGCTCGAGCAGTGCCCGGCGGTCGGCCAGGCCGAGCCTGCCCCAGGTCTGCTCGCCTGCGTCGAGGTCGGCAAGAGCGGTATCGACCGCCAGTGAGGCGTCCGGTCCGTTCGTCGGTACAGGCTGCAGATGCGGGGTGACTTCGCTGGTCAACTTTTCGTCTCCACTCGTCGTTCGGATACACGGCTTCGAGTGTGATTCTGGTCGCATTCGGGGCGGCAGGCTATGGGCCGCCGCTGTCAATCGAGCGCAGCGGATTGTGCCGTCGCACAGTTTGGGTGTGGTGTGGCTTACATCGGCCGGGCTATGGTTCAGTCATGACCACCACCGAGTCCGTTCTGCATCCGTCACCGACCGAGCTGGCGGCGGCGATGCTCGACGACGTCGACGAGCTGGCGAGCGAACTGGTCCGGCGCATCCTGGGAGCCGAGCACGCGTATCTGGAGGCGACGCTGCTCACCGCGGATCAACTCCACGAAGCATCTCGCAGCAATCTGGCCTCGATGTTGGGCAAGCTGTCCGGGCGCGCGCCGGTTCGGCTCGAGTCGGCGCAGCAGGCGGGCAGGCTCAAGGCCGAGCAAGGTGTACCGCTGGCGGCATTGCTGCACGCGTTCCGGCTCGGTGGTCGGCTGGTCTGGGACGAGTTGATGGTGCGTTCGCACGGCCGGGCCAGCCACGCGCTGCTGGACATGGCGGCGCAGGTGTGGGCATTGGTCGACGTGTATTCCGACGAGGCGGCCGAGGCGTATCGAGAGAGCGCCGATATGCGAGCCCGCGAGAGCGCCGAAGCCCGCGGCCGGCTGATTCGGGTGCTGTTCGCCGATCACGCCGCGAATCCGGCCGCGGCGGCGGATGCCCTGCGTGCGTTCCGAATTCCGGATCGCGGCTTTTTTGCGGTGGTATCCCAGGAACCCTCGTCGACGGGACTCGGTATCGAAGGCGTCGTCGCTCGGTTGCGGGCCGCGGGAACCGAGTCGGTGTGGGATGCCGAGGTGGACGGCAGCATCGGATTGTTCTGTGCCGCTCGGGAATCCGACATCGATACGGCACTGGCCACTTTCGGAGAACTGTGCCCGGGGCGGATCGGTGTCAGTTCGGTGTTCCGGTCGCCGTCGGGAATCGGTGACGCCGTGGGGCAGGCCCGTCTGGCCCGGTCGTGCAGCTTTCCCGATTCTGTGCCGTCGACGCCGGTGCGCTACGACTCGGTCCCGGTGCCGTTACTGCTCGCGCGCGACCCGAAATCCGGCCGTATCGCGGCTCGTCAGATCCTCGGCGATCTGTTGGCGTTGCCCCGCGCCGAGCGGACGAGTCTGCTCGCCACTCTCGATGCGTGGTTCTCGTGCGGTGGCTCCACCAAGGACGCCGCGGAACAGCTGCACTACCACCGCAATACGGTGTTGTACCGATTGCGACGTATCGCCGAACTCACCGGTCGCGACTTCCGTGATCCCGTGCAGGCCGCCGAACTCTATGTCGGGCTTCGAGCCCATCAGCTACTGACCTGACGGGTCAGTGGCTGGCCAGCACGACGTCGAGGATTCCCGTTCCCAGCGGTACCGGAACGCAGGACGGCTGACGCGCATTCGCGGGGTCGAGTGCGTTGAGCGCCAGACGCAGCGCAGTCGGGTCGTAGGTGAAGGTGAAGTGGGCGACCTCGGTGTCGGGGCACACGTCCTGGATCACGATGTTGTGCGCTCCCGGATCTCGCAGCAGCGCATTGGTATATGGCTGAATGACCTCGTCTACCTTGGTGGCGATCGAGGTGTAGTCGACGCCGGGGACGGTGTCGCCGCCGGCGTTGAGGTTTTCGAGAAAGTCCGATCCGGCCATCAACTGGGCGAGGCCAGGGCCGAATTCGTCGGCTACCAGACCGGTCGCGCCGGGCACGGCTTGTACGACGGGGGCGACTCCGTACATGGTGCCGCCGTAGGTCGGTGACGCGATTCCCACCCATCGGTCGACGACATCGGCCCCGCCGAGCCGGTTGACGAAGTATCGGGCGACGGCAGCACCCTGCGAGTAGCCCACCACGTCCACCGCCGCGGCGCCGGTCGCGTCGAGGATGGTCGCCGTCATCGATTTCAGTTGTGCTGCACTGTCTTCGATGACGCCGTAGCCGTTGGACTTACCGTCCGGTGAAGTGCCGTAATTGATCGCGAAGACACAGAAGCCTGCGGCGCGCAGGATGGGTGAGAAGCCGGCCCAATCGGAGTAGGCGGTGGCGTCGGTGCCGTGGACGAGAACGACAGGATTGGGGTGCTCGGCAGAGGGCACGCAGCTCATGTCGTTGGCCCCGGGCGGGGCGGCGTCGCGGTTGGTCGACGCGTACCGAATGGCATCGGCGTGGTCGGGTTGCGGCGGTGCAGCGGCGATGGGCATGAGTGGGCCGGCATGTGCGAGTGGTGCCGCTTGGGTCGACAAGGCCGACAGTGCAGCGGTGAGTGCGACGACGAGAAGAATCAGACTTCGGCGTGGTCCGCGCATGATCACACGGTATTCCTGCAGTTGTGAAATGTCCCTACGAATTCGGACATGAACGCATAAAAGTCACAACAATAGTTCTGTAGCGATTTTTGTGTCGCATGCCGATTGCCGACCGAGCTACCGGTGACGGCGAGGGTGCAGACGCAGGGATCGATCGAAAGACGGGTTTACCGCCGACAAGGGGAACGTGGAGCCGGTGACGGGAATCGAACCCGCCTCTCAACCTTGGGAAGGTCGCGTTCTACCAATGAACTACACCGGCGTGTGGTGCGGCGTCCAGATTAGCAGGGTGGCCCGACGTCGATGCGTACACCGTGCAGCAGGGCCTGGGCGTCCTCGGCCGGCACCGGTTCGGAGAAGAGGTAGCCCTGAGCGCGGGTGCAGCCCAAGGCCACCAATGTGCTCCTGGCACTCTCGGTTTCGACGCCTTCGGCGATGATGCTCAGGCCGAACGCGTGCGCGAGCCCGATGATCGACTGGACGATCGCGAGGTCGTCGGTCGCTCCCGATCCCAGGTCGGTGACGAACGCGCGGTCGATCTTGAGCGCGTCGACGGGCAGCTCCTTGAGGTGTGACAGCGAGCTGTATCCGGTACCGAAGTCGTCGATGGCCACCTGCACACCGAGGTCCCGCAGTTCTCGGAGCGTCACTCGAGTACGCGAAAGATCCTGTACGACGGCCACTTCGGTGATCTCCAGGCACAGGTTGCAACCCGCGATCGAGAATTCGTCGAGGGCGCTCGCCACGGTGGCCGCAAAGCCGGTGGTGACCAGCTGTACGGGCGAGATGTTCACGCGCATCACGATGTCGAGGCCGGGGATGTCCCGTTGCCACGCCGCCAAGGTCCGGCACGCGTGGTCGAGAACCCACCGACCGAGCTCGCCGGCGAGGTTCGTCTCCTCCGCCACCGGAATGAAGGCCGACGGTGGTAGCAGCCCGCGGGTGGGGTGACGCCACCGAACCAGTGCCTCCACCGCAGTGATGCGCCCGGTGACGAGGTCGACCTCGGGTTGGAAGTGCAACGTCAGCGAGTCGCCTGCAATGGCGTCACGCAGATGGATCTCGACGTCGTTGCGGAGTTCGGATTGCGCGTGCATCTCGTCGGTGAACAGCGAGATGTGATGTCCACCAGCACGCTTGGCCACCAGAGCGGCTTGCCCTGCTTGTCGGAGCAGGGAGTCGGCGGTGTGGGTGCCGGGCACGCCGAAGGCGATTCCGATGCTCGCGCTGCGACCGATTCTCTCGACACCGAGAGTGACCGGTGCCTGTATCGACTCGGCGATCGTGCGGGCACGGTCGGTGGCGACGCGGTGCGAGCACGGGCCCGCCAGGACCACGACGAACTCGTCGCCGCTCAGGCGGGCCGCGAGACTCGCCGATTCGTCGACGAACGCCTGCAGGCGCCCGGCGACAGCCTGGAGATACTGGTCGCCGGCGAGGTGTCCGAGAAAGTCGTTCAGCGCCTTGGTGCGGTCCAGGTCGATGTGCAACACCGCCACCGGACCGGGCATCGACGGATCGAGTCGGTCACGGAGGTGCTGCGTGAGTGCGGTCCGGTTCGGGAGTGAGGTGAGACCGTCGTGCAAGGCCGAGAACCTGATCTGTTCCTCGGCACTGACTCGCGCCTGCAACTGCGACAGCAGAGCAGCAATTGCTTTGAGGGCGTTCAGTTCTGCCTCGGACCAACTTCGGTCTCCCACTTTGATGAAGCCCAGAATCCCGGTGGTGCGTTCGGAGTGCAGCAGCGGCACGACGGCCATCGAGGTGGCGCTCAATCCAGAGGCGGTCTCGACGCGTCGGCGATAGTCCTCCTGCTCCGGGTCGGGCCGAAACACTGCCGGTTCGGACAGTGTTTCGGCCATCGCGAAGACCGAGTCGGCCTCGTCGAAGTAGACGACGGCCAGGGGGTCGGGATCGGGCACGCTCAGGCGCGGTGGCCATTCCGCGGTGAGTCTGGTTGCCCGGGCATCGAAATCGTGGTGCCGGAGAAAGCTGAAATCGATGCCGAGGTAGTCCACGAGCTGACGCAGTACCGACAGGTATGCTTCTCGCACCGTCGCCGCGTCGACGCCCATGAGTTCGGTGGCGACGCCGGTGACGAGGACCTCGAGTGTCCGACTGTTCTCCAGGGCCCTACTCCCGCCTCTCGTCGACGCGGTCTCGTGAACCGCTCCTGTAGACGCAGTGCAGGACTGTTCCCCCTGGTCTATGCCGGACTCTACCCCGGTAAGGACGCCGAAACCGCGACTCTGCGACTGTATATCGCGCCTCGTGGCGCAGTACCGAGCCGCAACACCAGAGCGATCGACTCGGCCTCGTCCAGCTTCGCCAACGTCCGCAGATCGAAGTTCAACTGCTGCAACGTGTCTGCGTGGGTCGGAGACAATTCTCGGTGCTCGTCCATCGTGCGCGCGTAGAGGAACGGTGGCGAGACGGGTTGAACTGCCAGTGCGTGCAGATGTGAAGTCACCCAAACGTTCTCCGTTGCAAATCCACCCCGGATGTAATGCGCCGGAGTCGATCCGGGCACCACGATCACTGCGAGCGCAGAGCTCGCCGATACGCGATCGCGCATGTCGGTGGCCAGGGCAGCGCCTGCGTTCCAGGCAGCCACGAGCGCCATGACGTCGGGCCGCCCGATGATGTCCAGCGTGGACAGGTCTGCGGCGTCGATGCCGAGGCTGGCGACGTCGATGCCCCGATCCGGGTCCGGATCGCCTGCCCAGCGCAGTTCGGAGAACATCTCTCGGTGCAGATGCGGCGTGAGATACCGAATCCGGTCGGCGGCCGCGAGAATGTCTGCTGCCGCGGTGATGGACTCGCGCGTCGTCAACAGCACGGCACGTCCGCCTTCGGCGGCTGCGGCCGCAACGAGATCGGCGACGACCGCATCGTCCAGCGTCGACGGTGACCCGAGGTCCCGGTCCGTGGATCGGGTGAGCACGGCGTCGAGGAGGCGTCGATCGGTGATCGGCTCGGCGGTACCGTCGCGCAACGACAGCTCGACCGCCTCGTCGGTGATCTCGATGCCGGCGAGCGTGCCCTGGGCGGCGGCGGCCACGCGCGCGTTGAATCCGGCTGCGCCCACAGCGACGAAGCTGCCGCGGTACGCGATATCGAGGGTGGACGTTCGGGATCGATCGACGTCGACCCGGAAGGTCGGCCCGTTCGAGGAGAAGGTCCACGGCTGACTGTTTCCACCGGAAGGCGCTCGTCGCGCTGCTTCGAGTATCGAGTCACGGGAATCCACGCTCTGCGGACCGGCCGCATCACCCGAGACCTGTCTGCGGGTGGGGGCAGGCGTGTTCAGCCCGTCGAGGTGCACCTCGAGATCGATGCGGATACGGCCGGACGGTAGGTGCGCTCCGGTCCCGAAGCGTCGGACCGCCGCGGCGATAGTGGCACCCCCCAGTTGGACGTCGCCGCCCAGCTGGGGCCACGTCTCGATCGTTTCGCCCACCTCCACCATCGAGGCCGCCATCCGAGCCGAGAGCAGGGAGGCGTCGAGCTGATCGAGCACGATGGGAATCTTGTCGCGGGTTCCGAGTCCGTGCAGACCGGCGGACTCGATGTCGCCGAGTACGCCGTGAAACACCGGCCGCTGTGGTTCGAGGTCGAATCGCTCGACGTCCAGCAGACCTCGATCGGAGGTCTCCATCAGTACGGGGATTCGACGCGACCTGGCCGCCTCTCGTGCGCGGACCTTGACGTCGAGGGAGTCGCATTCCTCGACGAGCAGGTCGAGTCCGTCGAAGAACTCGTCGATCGTGGTCTCGTCGATCCCGTTCCGAAAGACCTCCACCGTCAGGTAGGGATCTATTTCGGCGATTCGCCGGGCGGCGACGATCGCTTTGTTGACACCCAGATCGATGATCGACGCCGGAATCCTGTTGAGGTTCGACAGTTCTATCTCGTCGAAATCCGCGAGGCGAAGAGTTCCGCAGATTCCCTCGAGTGCGAGAGTGTGCGCAATGGCGTGTCCGACGCTCAAACCGATGACGCCGATCGTGAGATCTCCCAATTTCTGCTGTTCCTCGAGAGTTATCTTGTTTCTGTTTCGGTCCAGTCGGAGGTGCCGATACGAATTCGGACCGAGAACGGCGACGACGGTATTGCGCCACGGGAAATAGACCCACCTGTCGCTTTCGTCGAGAAGGCTCTGCTCAGGGCTCGGCAACAATGCATGCAGTCCGGCTCGCTGGGTGGCGCGTTCGTCGCGAACGGTGATCGAGGTGTCACCCCGTAGCTCGTCCAGGGCGGCCCGCTGTGTGGCGACCGTCTCGTCGAATATCACAGGCTGCCAGCTGTATTCGGCAGTGATGGGAATCGTCACGACGCCACCGCCGAGTGCAGGTTCTTCGACGTGCCGTGCTGTGCGAGCAGCGAGACCGTGTTGCGTTTCATGCGCCGCCACGTTTCGAGTTCGGCATCGAACGCGAGAGTCGTTCGGTCCCACCAGAACACCTCGGTCCGGTATCGGTCGTCGGGGTAGGGCACCGGTTCGATGTGCGTTGCGATCGCTGCTCCGGTGCGCAGCCACGCGGCGCGGACGTGGGAGGCGGCAGTGGCCAGCGCGTAACGAGCGCCCAGCAGTGCTGTGCTGTACGCCGGTGACTGCGCGATCATGGTGGTGACGGCGCGGCCGCGGGGTGCTCCCGGGGCAACCCACGCCGACTTGATCTCGACGACCCCGTCCTCGATGCGGCTGTCGAGCATCGCGCGAACGCGATGTCGGCCCTCGGGATGCGCGGCGAATTCGACGAGTGCGTGTGATTGATCGGCCGAAGAATACGGCCCTTGAACGCGAACTCCGCCGAGGATCGTTCCGGTTCGGTCGAGAGCGGCGAAGAACAATGCGGTGGTCCCGCCGTCGCGAATTGCCGATATCTCGAGCGCTGGTGTCACGTCGTGGCGTCGATAGCTTTCTTCGGCACCGTCGAGAAATTGTGTCCACAAAGCGGGACTTCGGGTGGGAGTCGTGGCCAGAATGTGGCACTGGGAGGGATGATCGAAGTACGAAGGAACGTCGATTCGAATTCGCGTGGGTCGAATGTACATAGGGGCTCTTCCTGAGGGAGTGTCACCGAATGTGAGAGGTGTGACCGATCGATTGTCCGACTGTTCGGTCCGCCCGTACCTGTGGAAGTGGTCACTCGGGTGCTTCGCGTGAGGCCCGTGAGGACCAGTAGCCTGCAGTGGTGCTGCTCTCCGACCGTGACATTCGTGCCGAAGTGACCCTGGGCAACCTGGCGATCGATCCCTTCGATCCGTCGATGGTGCAGCCGTCGAGCGTCGATGTGCGACTCGACAAGCTGTTCCGGGTGTTCAACAACACCCGGTACACCCACATCGATCCGTCCCAGCAGCAGGACGAGCTGACGACGTTGGTGGAGCCACGAGCGGGTGAGCCGTTCGTTCTTCATCCGGGGGAATTCGTCCTCGGTTCCACTCTCGAACTGACGACGTTGCCGGATTATCTGGCGGGTCGACTCGAGGGGAAGAGCTCTCTGGGCCGGCTGGGACTGCTCACCCACTCGACGGCAGGATTCATCGACCCGGGATTCAGCGGTCACATCACGTTGGAGTTGTCCAACGTCGCCAACCTGCCGATCACGCTGTGGCCGGGAATGAAGATCGGGCAGCTGTGCCTGTTCCGGTTGTCGTCACCCTCGGAGAATCCGTACGGCAGCGCCGCGGTCGGCTCCAAGTATCAGGGGCAGCGTGGTCCCACTCCGTCGAAGGCGTATCTGAACTTCATCCAGTCGGACGTGACATAGACCAACGTTCGGTCTGTTTTCTTGGACGAAACCTGGTGAGTTCCCGGTTGTAGCGGTATTCTGGTGCTCGAACGTGGGTTGGGGCCTACCAGAATGAGGTTTCTCGTGTCCGCGGTACCCGATCCGTCCGTGCTCGGCGCTTCCCTGGGGTCGAGTGGCGTCCGCAGTGTGATCAGCGACAGCTCGGGTGTCGACACGGTGCTCCACGTCCTCGAACCGGTTGCCACCGGGCCTGCGCCCAACGGTCTCGCCCCGGATCCCTGGGATGCCGTTGTCGCATCGGTGCACAGCACGGCAGACGAATACGCGTCCGCTCGCCACTACCCGGTGCTCGCCCTTCGTGAGAGCGATCCCGACACGGCCTTCCGCGAGGACTTCTCCGACGGCATCGTGCTCGTATCCGAACTGGGTGCGCAGCTGGGCGCGTTACGAGAAACCGGAGTGCTCGCCGGAGAGCGTTGCGTCGCGCTGTTCGACGTCGGCGCATCCGGCACCAGCGTGTCGGTAGTCGACGTCGAGTCCGGTCGCGTTCTGGCCTCGCATCGCACCGAAGAACTCCGCGGCGACGACTGCGACCGTGTGCTCAGCGACCACCTGATCGAGACGTTCGGCGCGGCGGAGGCGTTGACGGTGGCAGCTCGTCGACAGCTCGTGCACGACGTGCGAGACGGCAAACACCAGCTGTCGATCCTGCGCAGCGTCTCTGTCGTCGGGCCGTTCGTCGGCGGTCGCGCCTCGTTGTGGCGACACGACCTCGACGAGCTCATCGGCGACGCCGTTCGTGCGGCAGTCTTCACAGCCGTCGACGTGCTCGAGTCCGTCGCAGCGAGCGGCGTTCACGTGGAGGCGATCGTCGCAGTCGGCGGCGGTGCCAACATGCAGATCGTTCGGCAGACACTGTTCGACGCCGTGTCGGTGCCCGTCTACGTTCCGGAACGACCGGAGTTGTTGGCCGCCCGTGGGGCAGCCGGGATCGCGCGGACCGTGGGAGCCAGGCCTGCACCGGCCCCTGCCGTGACCGCCGTGACCGCCGTGCCCTCCCGTCGTCCACGGCACAGCGGCAGCCCGTCGAGACGAATGGCCAGGGCAGCGAAGTCCCGGCGCGTCGGGGGCGCACTCGCCGCGCTCGTTGCGGTGTGCGTGGCCGGAACCGTGGTCGCGGCAGCGGCCCGGACCACCGACGACACCCCCGAACCGTCGATCGCGACCTCCCAGAACGCGTCGCCCTCCGCCCGATCGCAGGCTGTGATGCCGGCGGTGGACGGCTCACCGTCCGTGTCGACGCCGCCCTCGGTGTCGGCCACGGACGGGGCCGCGTCGTCCTCGACGTCTCCGACATCCGGAGTCTCGACGTCCTCTCCTGCACCCACCTCGCCGAACAGTGGCGAGTCACCGCCTCCAAGCCACACGATTCCTGACGTCACTGTCCTTCGGCCCGCGCGTGAGGGCACTCGAGTTCCGACGACGACCACGGCTCCGACCACCACGACGGCTCCGACTCACCCCACGACCACCACTGCGCCGACAACCACCACTGCGCCGACAACCACTGCACCGACCACAACGACGGTGCCGCACACCACCACTCGCGCCTCGACCCCGACGAAACCCACCATTACCACGCCCCGGCGACCGTAGACACCGCCGTTCGTTTCGCCGTGGCGGCGATAGATCTACGGTTTCGACCGCCACGGGGCAGCGTCCTCGAGGCAGGATGGTCGGTATGGAGTCACAGACCGAGCGCGAAGACAAGTTCGATGTCGATGCAGACTTCGAGTTCCCCTCCCTCACCTCGCTCGTTCCTGCCGACGGCGCGGCGGTGGAGACCGACACCGAACTGGTCAGCGAGTACTTCGACACCACCGGTCACGATCTGCTGCGTCGGGGAATCACCCTTCGGCGACGCACCGGAGACTCCGACAACGGTTGGCACGCAAAGGTTCCTGCGGAGAAGGCGCGAACCGAGATCAGGCTTCCGCTCGGCCACGGCGACCCGCAGGTCGTGCCCGACGAGCTGGCCGACGTACTGCGCGGGGCGGTCATGGGCAAGCAGTTGTCGGCTGTCGCCACCCTGACGACGCGTCGGAAGATTCGTACCGTCACCGATGCATCCGGAGCCGTCGTGGCCGAATTCGCCGACGACGCGGTGTCGGTCGTCCTGATCGGCGGCGCGACCGGGCCGCAGTGGCGTGAGGTGGAGGTCGAGCTCGGGCCCGCCGGCTCGGAATCGTTCCTGAAGAAGGCGAGCAAGGTGCTTCGCGCGTCGGGTGCGACGCCGTCGGCACATCCGTCCAAGTTGAATCGTGCGCTGTCGGTGGTTCGGGAGGAGCCGGCGCACGACGGGCTTCGGTTGCTCGTCGATTATCTCGACGAGCAAGCGCAGGCCATCGTGGCCGGCGACGTGTATCTGCGCCGCGGACTGGATCCGATTCACTCCACGCGGGTGGCCATCAGGCGCTATCGGAGTACGCTTCGCGTCTTCGGCAGCGTGTTCGAGGACGAGCCCGCGGCCGCACTCGAAGCCGAATTGTCTTGGTATGCAAGCCTGCTCGGCGAGGTGCGAGATCGGCAGGTGCAGCGGGCGCGGTTTGCAGCGGCGCTGCGAGACCTTCCGTCGGAACTGGTTCTGGGCCCGGTGGCGTCGCGCATCGAGAACGACCTGCTGGCCGAGCAGATCCGCCACCGCGAAGCTGCGATGGCGGAGCTCGACGGCGAACGGTATCGAGAGTTGCTCACGACCGTGGCTGCCTGGTCGAGGGGATTGCCGATCGACGGCGAGGTGAGCGAGCGGTTGCTGATCAAGCTGGCGCGCAAGGCCGGTAAGAAGGCCGTAGACCGCACCGAGAAGGCTGTGCGAGGCACCGACGACGAGCAACTGCACCGCGCGAGGAAGGCCTCGAAGCGGGCTCGGTATGCGGCCGAGTTGGTGGCACCCGTCGTGGACAAGAAGGTGTCCAAGTCGAATATCAAGAGATACAAGCAGATTCAAGAAGTTCTGGGCGAGCATCAGGATGCCGTCATCGCGGCGGAGATTCTGCGCACCCTCGGGGCTCGAGCGGGAACCACCTCCGGCGAGAACGGGTTCACGTTCGGACTCCTCTTCGAGCGTGAGCGCCGTGCAGCCGAACTGGCTCGTGACGAGGCGAGCAAGCTGGAGTTCTGACCCCGCACACAAACCGTCGTTTTCCCCGTTCAGGCCCTCGAAGTGTACTGTGAGGCCGAATCGAGTAGGGGGGTCGACGGGTATGTCCGTTGCGTTGGGCGTTCACGTCGGAACCGACGAGATCTCGGCCGTCTTGGTCGAAACCGATCTCCCCGGTCTGGGCCCGGTCACCTCGCGACCCGTGTCGATCGCCGCTGCCCCCGGCGGAATCGGTGACGCCGTTGCGACGGTTCTCGGAATCATGCGTGTACAGGCAGCTCAACGAGACCTGATCGTCGACGGTGCCGCCGTGGTCTGCGACAACCTTCTGCACGGCGAGATCGTTCGGGCCGCGCTGGCCGACCACCGCGTCGTCGACGTCGAGGTATTGGCGATGGACGATCCGCGGTTGCCCGATGAGTACCCGTTGGACGTGGCCGCCGCCGTCGTCGGTGCCGCGTCCAGGACGGGTCGCCCGACGGGTGACGAGATCGCTGCGGGGCAACCCGACTGGGACGATCGGGCCGGAGAATACGATGCTGCGTCGCGGGGATCTCGATGGACCATGGTCGGATTGGGTGTGGCCGTGCTGGCTGCTCTGAGTGGGGCAACCGTGTGGGCGTTCTCCTCGCCCGCGCCGACTCAGGACGCAGTAGTCGATACCGCAGATTCCAGCATCGCCCCATCGGCGCCCGGTCGGCCGGCGTCGAACGCCGGGCCGGTTGTTCCTGTGGCTGGGCCGTCCGCGGTTCCACCGATCGGCGCGGGTGTTCTGGATGTGTCGACCGCCGGCTCCGGGTCGGGAGGCATCTGGATCGACGCGGTCCCGGCGGCGGCCCCGAGTGCGACGTCGAACGCACCGAGTTCGTCGTCGACGGGACGGGGCAACTCGGGTGGCGGCAATTCCGCCCCCGGCGGTCGGGATACGAAAACAGAGATCTCGAAGCCCGAGACCGAGACTCCGCCGACCGACGACGAAACCACAGCTCCCACCGATACGGACGTCCCCGATCCCACGGAACCGGGTCCGTCCGAGCCCACGGAGCCGACGGAGCCCACGGAGCCTTCGGAGCCCACGGAGCCTTCGGAGCCCACGGAGCCTTCGGAGCCCACGGAGCCTTCGGGGCCGACGGATTCCGAGCCCGCGCCTCGGATGGAGGAACCACCTGTCACCGATCCGCCCGAGTGACGATTTCATCGATAATCCGTTGTGAGCGAGCGGGTTCGCTACTTCGAAGAGTCCGTGATGTGACAGGTGTGTGAATTCGACTCGGACACCTGAACTTCTGCTCGAGCCTGGCTACCATCGGGTGATCGACCAGTAGACGGTGAGTTCTCGATGACCGACAAATCCGCAGTAGAACCGGTGACGCGCACGACCATCGACAGGGCGGTGGGTGTCCTCATTGCCTTGCGCGGCTGCAGTCCGGATGAGGCGTTCGCCGAATTGGCAGCGCACAGTTTCCGTTTCGATGTTTCTCTCGTGCAGTCGGCTCGGTCCATCGTCACTGCGGCACGAGGAATGGACTCCGACAACGGCGTGGGCTGTGCCGCGATGTCGTCGGCGCAGGAGGAGTGGGGCTCGTTGCTCGCCGACCGTCGAGACGGATTCGGGCACGTCGCCTGACCCAACTCGTCGCCCGAGTGGTTGTAACGAATCCCAAAACAAACCGAAAGTTGAATAGAACGGGGCATTTACCGACTCCTCGATGGTTCGAGGCGCTACGATCGCCAGGTCGGAGTAGCTAGGCGAGTCGAGGGAACATGAGATCTGTCCTTGGTGTCTCGGTGGGTTCAGCCATTGCCCGGGGTGTAGCCCTGGATGCGTCGGACGAGTCGGTACGTTCTGCGCACGTCGTGCGATCGTTCGATCCCGACGACCATCTGCAGGTCGCGCTCGATCTGTTGGATTCGATGTCGCGGGATCAGATGGTGGATCGACCGGACATCGTTCTCGCCGTTCCGGACGATCCCGGTGCGCGCGGACGCGCGTCGGCGTATTCCACGTACGAGGCCGATCGTCTGCTGGTGGCGTCGGAGCTCGGGGCGCAACTTCGGTATCTACGCGGCACGGGGATGCTCGAGGGTGCGCGCACCGTGGCCGTGTGCGACATCGGGGCGTCGGGAACCACCGTGTCCATTGCCGACCCCGCCACGGGAGCGGTGCACAGTTCGGTCCCCACCACGTTGTTCGGCGGGATCGGGTGTGACGCCCAGATCTCGCGTTACCTTCTGTCCGTCTACGGGGCAGACGAATTGGCCTCGGAACGGGCACGCGCGGAGTTGCTGGTGTCCGTTCGCACGGCACGCGAACAGCTGTCACGCCTGCGGGTGGCCGAGGTCGCCGGGCCGTTCGTCGGCGGACCGGTCCGGTTGTGGCGCAACACGTTCGACGATGTTCTCGAGCGCAGTATCCGATCACTGGAAGATTGGGTGGCCAGCATCATCGTCGACGCACCCTGCGCCGTGAACGCGTTGGTGATGGTGGGCGGATGCGCCAACCTGCCGTCGCTGCGTCGGATGTTTCGACGCGATTTGATGTTGCCCGTCATCGCGCCTGCCAATCCCGAGTCCCTCACTGCGCACGGGGCTGCCCTGATGGCGATCGATGCGGTCGCGTCGCGCCAACACCGTCCGCGCGGCGCGATGAGCAGTGCGTCGGTGCTGACTCAGCCGGCCGCGATGGTGGGCATGGTGGGGTACCGGGACGCCCCGCGGCACCGTTCTGCCTGAGCCCCTTCCTGGCCAACGTGCGTCGTCGTTGGGTAGGTTGCTCGGGTAATGATGAACAGTAGGGACGAGACGGTGGGGCAACAGTGGCAGAGCAGGTAGCGGAGTCCGGCGCAGCAGCATCCGATGCGGGAGCATTCGACCCGGCGGAGCACGCGCGCAGCATGGTCGGGTATCACTACCGCACCGAGGACTACTACGAGGTGGGCCGCGAGAAGGTTCGCGAGTACGCCCGTGCCGTTCAGGATTTCCACCCCGCCCACTGGGACGGCGATGCCGCAGCAGCGCTGGGCCACAGCGCTCTGGTGGCCCCGCTGACGTTCATGTCGTTGGTCGGCACTCTGGCGCAGAAGAAGCTGTTGCAGTCCATCGCCGAGGGCTACGACCTCAGCCAGATTCTGCAGACCGATCAGGTACTGGTGTTCCAGAAGCCGATTCTGGCCGGTGACCAGTTGACCTGCGATGTCTCCCTCGACGCGTTCAAGACGGTCATGGGTCGAGACATGATGATCACCAAGAACGTCGTGTCCAACCAGAAGAACGAACTGGTGCAGACCACGTACACCACGCTGCTAGTCGGGCGATCCGGCGAGATCGATCCGGCCATCTCCGAGGCGGCTCGCAACATCGTGATGTTCGGTGCAACGACCGACACCAGCAGTGCCGAGGCGAGTGAGCACGACACCCTGTCCACTCCCCAGGAGCACGAGCCGCTCATCGTCGAGGAGTACCGGGGCCAGCCCACTCGGAAGTTCGACGAGGTCAATGTCGGAGACGAATTGCCCTCGCGCACTGTGCGTTTGACTCGCGGAGATTTGGTGAACTACGCCGGCGTCGCCGGTGACGCGAACCCGATTCACTGGGACGAGAAGTTCGCCAAGATGATCGATCTCGAGAACGTCCTGGCGCACGGCATGCTCACCATGGGTGTCGGCGGCGGATTCATCAGCGAGTGGCTCGGCGATCCAGGCGCGGTGAAGGACTACACCGTTCGTTTCACCACCCCGATCCCGGTGGACACACACAAGCCGGCCGAAATCGTCTTCAGCGGCAAGATCAAGTCGAAGGACGAAGAGTCCCGTACGGCCGTCATCTCGATCGGCGCGACCTTCGAGGGCAAGCGAATCTTCGGCCACCGCGCTACTGCGACAGTGCAATTGGGCTGAGCCTGTTGCCGCGTATCGGCTCCTCGGTTTCGGATTTCTGACTCCGATCGGCGTCGGGTTTCCGAATGTGGGGAGCTGATGTGTCGGTGGGGGCGTGGATGTGTGGGTGGGGGTTGCAATCTACGCCCCTGTTCGGAATTTACGCCCCGTGTGGGGGGTGTGGATTGCTGCTAGGGGCGTAGATGTGTCGGCTGAGCTTGATGCCGCGTATCGGCTCCTCAGTTTCGGATTTCTGACTCCGATCGGCGTCGGGTTTCCGAATGTGGGGAGCTGATGTGTCGGTGGGGGCGCGGATGTGTGGGTGGGGGTTGCAATCTACGCCCCTGTTCGGAATTTACGCCCCGTGTGGGGGGTGTGGATTGCTGCTAGGGGCGTAGATGTGTCGGCTGAGCCACGCCGTCGAGGCGGTGTGACCCGAAGAAGGCACTTGCGCGAGTCAGCGAACGATGTCCATGCTCGGGTCGTTCTTGGGTTTGTGGTCCCAAATGGATGTATCGGACTCGAGGGTCTGGCCCTAATGGGTGGGTTCCACCGGCTCCGGTAGTTGTCGCCACTGTGCCCGCGGGTCGTCCTGAGGTTCGATGCTCGATTCATCGTCCATGGTGGTCAAGCTACCCGCCGGAGCGGCAGCGCCGCACTCATTCCCAGCTGGAGACGACTTTGCGCGTCGGGCGTTCGTTGCCGTTGGAGAACAGGTGTGGGCTCTTGCTCTTGATGTATTCGACGTCGGCGAATACGGCGCGCAGGTGCTCGCGCATCGACTGGGCGGCGGCCTCGAAGTCTCGGGCTTCGAGGCCGTCGACTATTGCGGTGTGTTGTTCGATGAGGTCGGGGATGGGACGGGTGTCGCGCAGACCGAGTCGTCGGGCCCGATCCAGATGAGCTTTCGCGGATTCGACGGATCGCCATGCGGCGGAATGTCCTCCGGCTGCGAGGAGTAGCTGGTGGAATTGCTCGTCCAAGTCGAAGAACTGGTCCATGTCGATTCCCGGCTCGTCCTGCGCTGCCAGATTGGCGCGCAACGCAGCGAGGTCCTCGTCCGAGCGAGAGTTGACTGCATCTTTCAAAGACGCGGTTTCGATTGCCTCACGGACGAATTGGGCATCGGCAACACGGTCGGTGTCGACCCGCGAGACGAAGGTGCCGAGTTGTGGGAAGACCTGAACCAGACCCTCTTCGGCCAAGAGGATCAGGCTTTCGCGGACGGGTGTGCGGCTCACGGACATCTGCTCGGCGAGGTCGTTCTCCGACAGCGGGCTACCCGGGGGGAGCGTCAGCGACACGATGCGTAGGCGCAATTCTCGGTACGCCCGCTCCCGTGCGGTGACTTTCCTGCTGCTCTGTGTGCTCACCGGTCAAGACTAACGTGACCTCGTGGGTGACCCACAGGGCCGAAGCCTTGACGAAATGCTGCCCGTCACTAGTATGGTAGTACTGATATTCAAGGCACTACGGCGGAGGCTCTACAGCGATGGCAGTGATCAGCGGCAACGACGAGGCAGCCGTCCTACACGGTCCACGTGACCTGCGGATCGAGAAGATCGACCGTATGCAGGTCGGCGACGGCCAGGTGAGGGTGGAGGTACACGGCGTGAGCCTGTGTGGCTCGGACCTGCACTACTACGCCGACGGCCGCAACGGCTCCAACTCGCTGACGCAGCCCACCGTCTTGGGCCACGAGGGATTCGGGGTCGTCACCGAGGTCGGCGCGGGCGTGTCCCAGGACCGGATCGGCCAGCGAGTGGCCATCGAACCCGCGATTCCGAAGGGCACCTCACCGCTGAGCCTGAGCGGTCACTACAACGTCTGCCCCAGCGTTGTCTGTTTCGGATCCCCACCGAACCACGGACTGCTGCGGCAATCCGTCGTTCTCGCAGCCGAATTCGCGCACCCACTCCCGGATTCGATCGACGACGATGTCGCAGCGCTCATCGAGCCCCTGGCCGTCGCAGCGTGGGCTGCCGCCAGAGTCGGCTCCGTGTTGGGCAAGCGCATCGCGATCACCGGTGCCGGGCCCATCGGTCTGTTGGTTCTGCAGACGGTCATTGCCCTGGGCGCGTCGGAGACAACCATCACCGACGTCGCACCCGCTCGGCTCGAGGTCGCGGCAGCGCTGGGTGCCACCACGACGTTGCGTTCCGGCGAAGACGCACTGCCGGAAGGCGCTTTCGACATCGCCTTCGACTGCTCGGGACATCCCGGAGCCATTGCCGACGCGGCACGCTCACTCGGCCCGGCAGGAATTCTGGCGCTCGTCGGCGTGCCCGGACGCGCGTCTGCCGAATTCCCGATCGGGGCAGTGCAACGCTGGGAGCTCGACATCCGCGGGTGCTTCCGTTACGGCCCTTCGGCATTCGCCGACGCAATCGTACTCGCCGGATCGGCTCGAGTGGACCTCGCGGCGCTCGTCACATCGACGTACCCGTTGGCCGAATCTGCCGCAGCGCTCGAGGCCGCGCTCACCGACCCCACCCAGCTCAAGATCGTCATCGACACCACTTCGCAAGGACCGCAATGAAAATCATCGATGCCACCGTCATCGTGACGGCTCCGGGCCGCAACTACGTCACGCTCAAGATCACCACCGACGAGGGCATCGTCGGGTGGGGTGATGCGACGCTGAACGGACGCGAGCTCGCAGTCGAGTCGTACTTGAAGGACCATATTGCGCCACTTCTGATCGGACGCGATCCCCATCGGATCGAAGACATCTGGCAGTACCTGTACAAGGGCGCGTACTGGCGACGTGGCCCGGTGACCATGACGGCCATCGCAGCCGTCGACGTCGCACTGTGGGACATCAAGGGTAAGGCCGCCGATATGCCGGTCTACCAGCTCCTCGGTGGTGCTGCACGAGACGGAATCATGGTCTACGGGCACGCCAGCGGCGGTAGCATCGAAGAGATGCTCGACGACGTCCAAGCGCATCTCGACAAGGGCTACAAAGCAATTCGTGCTCAGTCGGCCATTCCTGGCCTGAAGAAGACCTACGGAATTCCGGTCGACGGCTTCTACGAACCAGCCTCCGGCGCTGCGCCGCAGGAAGATTCGTGGGATACCGCCCCGTACATGCGGTTCGCACCGCAGATGCTCGGTGCCGTGCGTGAACGTCACGGGTTCGACTTTCACCTGCTCCACGACGTGCACCACCGTCTGAGCCCGATCGAGGCTGGACGACTCGGGCGCGACCTCGAAGAGATGCGCATGTTCTGGATCGAGGATCCCACTCCAGCCGAGGATCAGAGTGCCTTCGCCACCATTCGCCAACACACGACCACCCCGATTGCCGTCGGCGAGATCTTCAACTCGATCTGGGACTGCCAGGATCTGATCACCAACCGGTGGATCGACTACATCCGAGCGTCGGTCTCACACGCCGGTGGCATCACCCATCTGCGCAGAATCTTCTCGTTGGCGGATCTTTACGGCGTTCGGTCCGGATCTCATGGGGCAGGCGATCTTTCGCCCGTCTCCCTCGCAGCCGCATTGCATGTCGATCTGTCGATCCCCAACTTCGGAGTGCAGGAGTACATGGGGCACGTCGACCCGACCGGCGATGTGTTCCAGACCAGCTACACCTTCACCGACGGTTTCATGCATCCGGGAAACAAGCCGGGCATCGGCGTCGAGGTGAACGAAGAGGCTGCCGCGAAGTATCCGTACAACCCCAAGTATCTGCCCGTCAATCGCCGTCTCGACGGCAGCATGCACGATTGGTGAAGCGCCACATGACCACAACGCAGTTCGATGTAGTCCTACTCGGCGAGCCCCTCGTCGAGGTCTCGACCACCGAGGCCTTCCGGCATGGTGCAGGTGCTGTGCTCGGGGTGTCGGGAGACGTCGTCAACGCAGGTGCCGCGGCCGCGGCCGCGGGTGCCTCGGTCGCGCTGATCGCGCGGGTGTCGGACGACGAACTCGGTGATGCCGTCTGTCGGCGTATTCGTGAACTCGGCATCGACGACACCTACATTCGGCGAGTTCCCGGACAGCAGGGTGTCTACTTCCTGCACATCGATCCGGAGGGGAATCGCCAGTTCTCCTATGCCCGAGCCGGATCGGTGGGCAGCCAGCTCGATGTGGCGGACCTGCCCGAGGGCGTCATCGAGCAGGCGGGTGCCGTGCTGGGCGGCGGAATCGCTGCGGCACTGTCGCCGACGCTCGCCCGCACGATGCTGCACGCGGCGCAGCGCTCGGGCAGATTCGTCTACGACCCCAACTTTCGCCCCAGGTTGACCACGGCCGACCAGGCCCGCGCATTCCTGCAGAGCGTTGCTCCCTGTACCGAGGTGATGGTGCCCTCGGCACCGAGTGAGATCGAATTGCTCCTGGGCACAACCGAACCGGAGACTGCTGCAGCAACCCTGATGGGCTGGGGTGCACGTTCCGTGGTGGTCACGCAAGGGTCCGAAGGATCCAGCATCTTCACCGCTGCGGGGACGGCGCACCAACCGGTGATCCCCGCGCTCGACGTCATCGACCAGACCGGTGCCGGAGATGTGTTCGCCGGCACTCTGACGGCCCGTCTCGCGCTCGGCGACGATCTTCGCGAGGCCGCAGCGCTGGCAGCTGCTGCGGCATCGCTGAGCGTCGGCGGGCGGGGCGGCACCGGCCTCATCGCACCGCTGGCCGAAATACGACGTCACAGAGAACGAGTGACGACATGACGGCCTCCACACGATTGTCCGATGCGACCGCCGAGGTCGTTCGTCCCACGTCCAGCGGAATCGTGCATCTCGGCGTCGGGGCATTCCATCGGGCGCATCAGGCCGCGTTCACCTACGAGGCGGCGCTGTTGACCGGTGAGACCAATTGGGGCATCACCGGTTTCACTCAGCGCAGTAACACCGTGGTGGAACAGCTTGCCCCACAGGACGGGTTGTTCACCCTGGTGCAGAAGGGAACCGAGGAGACGACGGCGACCGTCGTCGGTTCGATGCTCGACGTACGGAACGCAGCCACGAACCCCGGCGCGGTGGTCGAGGCCATCGCCGATCCCGCAACGCACATCGTCACGCTGACGGTCACCGAGAAGGGGTATCGACTCGACCCCGCGTCGGGTCGACTGCGCCTGGACGATCCGGAGATCGCGGCGGATCTGGCAGGCAGGCCGCCGCGCACCGTCGCCGGACAGTTGGTGGCGGGCCTGGCTCGACGCATGGCAGGCGATGCGCCCCTCACGGTGTTGTGTTGCGACAACCTACCGTCCAACGGGCACATACTCTCCGAACTCGTCCGTGTTTTCGTAGAGGCACGCGGCATGAACGACGCTCTGGCCGAATGGATCTCGCGTCGAGTCACGTTCCCCAGCAGCATGGTCGATCGAATTGTGCCCGCCACCACTGACGACGACAGGGCGGAGAACGAACGACGAACCGGCCTGCGCGACGACGCCCTGGTGGTGTGCGAGCCCTTCCGGCAGTGGGTGATCGAGGACGATTTCGCGGGTCCGCGACCGGCGTGGGAACGAGTGGGCGTGCAGTTCGTCGACGACGTGGAGCCGTGGGAGACCATGAAGTTGCGCGTCCTCAATGCCACTCATTCGGTGTTGGCCTACCTCGGAATTCTGCGTGGACACAACACCATCGCGGAGGCGGTCCAGGATCCGGAGCTCGACGAGATATGCCGGGCCATGGTTCTCCGAGATGTTGCGCCGACGACGGCCGGCGGAATGGACGCTGTCGGGTACGGCAACGAGGTACGCACGAGATTCGGCAATCCGGCGCTGAAACACACCACCCGGCAGGTGGCGATGGACGGATCGCAGAAGCTCGGACCGCGCCTACTCGGAACCGTGCGGGACGCCACAGACGCCGGTGGTTCGACGGACATGCTCGCCCTTGCCGTCGCAGCCTGGTGCGCCTTCGTTCTCGCCGAGACGGAAGCCGGACGTGCACTGGACGATCCGTTGTCGGCGCAGTTGACCCGGACCGGGTCGGCGTCGGACCTGCTCGCTGTCGAGTCCATCTTCGGGTCCGATCTCGGGCCCACGTCACCGTTCGGCACGCAGGTCGTTGCGTGGACCGACTTCCTACGGACCAACTCGCTGAGCGAGTGGAAACGAGTGCTGGTATGACCTCCGAACACGAAACATTGCTCGAAAACCTCACTGCCCGAGATGTATTATCCGTGAGTCCGGTGATTCCCGTCGTCGTGATCGATCGGGTGGAGGATGCAGTGCCGCTGGCGCGTGCACTCTATGCGGGCGGTATCGGCATCATCGAGATGACGTTGCGGTCCGAGGCCGGGCTCGGTGCCATTGCGGCGATCGCTGCGGACGTGCCGGAAGTGGTCATCGGCGCGGGAACGGTGTTGAACCGCGACGATGCCATGAGATCGGTGGATGCCGGCTCGAGGTTCCTGGTCTCACCCGGATCGTCGAAGGGTCTTCTCGACGCGGTACGCACGCTACCGGTGCCTGTTCTGTCAGGCGTGTCGACTGCGACCGAGGCGATGACCGTTGCCGAGGCCGGATCGACCGAGATGAAGTTCTTCCCGGCCGAGTTCTCGGGTGGCGCAGCGGCACTGGGCGCGCTGGCAGGCCCGTTGCCGCACTTGACGTTCTGCCCCACCGGCGGGATCACTCCGCAGAACGCTGTCGACTACCTGGCATTGCCGAATGTGGTGTGCGTCGGCGGTAGCTGGCTCACGCCGCGCTCACTGGTGCAGGCGGGGGACTGGGCCGCGATAGAGGAACTGGCCCGTTCTGCGAGTGCGCTCGGCACCGCGTAGTTCGGTTCGCGAAGGGTCATTGACGTATTGGTATAACAGTGCTTGTATATCACTGTGGCGAGCGCCACCAACCCTCCTCGATGAGGCACAGGTCTCGCGGAGGCCGCGGCGAACTCGCATCATGAACTCATCGATCATCACCAGCAATGGAGCTTCGGATGTCACAGGACACCAACGAGTCGACGGACGATCGCGGTAACACCGCCGTCCCGACTCGCAGCACTAAAGACCTCACCAAGGCGGCGATGTCCGGTTGGCTGGGTACGGCAATGGAGTTCATGGACTTCCAGCTGTATTCGCTCGCCGCCGCGATCGTTTTCAATCGCATCTTCTTCCCCGACGTGAGCCCGGCGATCGGCTTGATCGCCGCCATGGCCACTTACGGAGTCGGCTACGTGGCCCGCCTGGTCGGTGCCATCTACTTCGGCCGGATGGGCGATCGGATCGGTCGAAAGAAGGTCCTGTTCATCACCATTGCGATGATGGGCGCATCCACCACCCTCATCGGCGCACTGCCGACGTACGACGCGATCGGCATCATGGCGCCGATCCTGCTCGTTGCCCTCCGCCTGATCCAGGGCTTCGGTGCCGGAGCCGAAATCGCCGGGGCGACGGTCATGTTGGTCGAATACGCACCGGACAAGCGTCGAGCTCTCATCGCATCGCTGGTCTCCCTGGGAACCAACTCCGGAACCCTTGCGGCCTCGGCCATCTGGGCCCTGCTGCTCGCTGTCCTGTCCGAGGATCAGTTGCTCAGCTGGGGCTGGCGAGTGCCGTTCCTCGCGAGCTTCTTCCTGATGATCTTCGCGGTGTGGTTGCGCTCGAACCTGAAGGAGAGCCCGGTCTTCGAGGAGCGTGCCGATGTGGTCGACGGTGTGGCTCTCTCGCGCGACGAGATCGAGAAGACCGACGAGGACGTGAAGGTCAGCGTTCTCGAGTCCGGTCTCAAGCAGAAGAAGGGGCGCGCGTTCTTCATCGCGCTGGGTCTGCGTTTCGGTCAGGCGGGCAACTCCGGACTGATTCAGACGTTCCTGGTCGGTTACATCGCGTCGACGCTGCTGATCGATCGTTCCATCGCCACCAGCGCGATCGTCTACGGCTCGCTCATCGGATTCGCCACCATCCCGATCATCGGAATCCTGGGCGACAAGTTCGGCCGCCGTCCGATGTACATGGTGCTCAGCGCCCTCACCATGATCCTGGCGTTCCCGCTGATGCTGATGGTCACCAGTGGCAACACCGTAGCCCTCGTCGTCGCAATGGTTCTTGCTCTGAACCTCGGTGTGCTGGGACTGTTCTCGCTCGAAAGCGTGACGATGGCGGAGCTGTTCGGCGCACGTACCCGCTTCACGCAGCTCGCGCTGTCCAAGGAGATCGGCGGCATCCTCGCCACTGCCATCGGACCGCTGCTCGCGGCCAGCCTCACCGCATGGACCGGTAGCTGGTGGCCCATCGCGGCAATGCTCGTGATCTACTCCGCGATCACCCTGGTGTCGGCCTACCTGGCACCGGAAACCAAGGGGCGCGATCTCGTCAGACTGGCCGACGCAGCCTGAGATGTCCGCAGTGGTGCAGTTGAGCCCACAGCTGCACCACTGCAACGCAATTGGACACAGAAAAAATTGAACTACCTCTTGGCACTCTCCGGTGGAGAGTGCTAATTTGGTTCTGCACAGTGAAGGGCGGCCCGCCACAGGGGCGGACGCTTCGTCGTACAGGAGGTGGTTGCTGTGCTTCGCTTCGATCCGTTCCGTGACCTCGACTCCATTGCTGCCGGCATGCTCGGCGCGACCAGTGGTTCGGACCGTGCGCCCAGATTCATGCCGATGGATCTGTACAAGCTCGACGACCATTACGTACTCAACGCCGACCTACCCGGCGTCGATCCCGGCTCCATCGACGTCGACATCGACCGCGGCACCCTCACTCTGACGGCGCATCGCACCGCTCCGAGTAGTGATGGTGTGCAGTGGCTTTCGTCGGAGCGGTTCGCCGGAACGTACCGTCGGCAACTCTCCCTGGGAGACGGCGTCGACGCGGAGAAGATCTCGGCCTCCTACGACAACGGCGTCCTGACGGTCACCATCCCGCTGGCGGAGCGGGCGAAGCCGCGCAAGATCGAGATCGCCCACGACAACACGCAGAAGACCATCGAGCCGCAGAAGAGCTGAGTGCGCTTCGCGCAGTGGTGCGGCAAAGCGCCGCCCAGGGCACATAGCCGCACCACTGCCGCAGGCACTCACACTGCGTCGTGAAATTCGTTTTCGGCGGCCAGCATCCCCTCGAACCACCTGTCGAGCGTCTCGTCGTCCACGGCGTCCATGCGGTCGACTTCATGGGCCAGTGCGTCGACCTGAGCGACGAAGGTCGACCGGGTGTGCATGGCAATCCATTCTTGAAGTGCCGGTTCGCGTTCGGCGGAGGACTTCATCGCTGTTCGGCACCACGATCGGTACAGGGTCTCGGCGGCGAACATCGCTACCAGAGCGGCACTTCTACCTTCTCGCTGCGCGAGTCCGAGGGCATAGTCCGACAGCGCCGAGGAACTCGCGACCAACTCTTCGGTATTGCCGTCGAACGGAAACTTCTCGCGGAGACCGGCGAAGTACGCTCGCTGTTCTCCGACGAGGTTCGACATCGACATCACATGATCCGACGCGTCGTCCAATGACGTCGACTCCGCGACGACCAGCCCCAGAATGCGGACCGCAGTGAGTACGAACGCCTCCTCGATCACCAGGTACCTTCGAAAGTCCTCATCGGAGAGTGATCCGTCTGTCGATTGCACGATGAACCGAACTTGCTGAGCAGCAGCGAGGTTGGGCTGTTGACGCTCGACGAGTTGCTGCGAGCGTGTCACGCGCCGGCAACCCACGTGATCAAGCCGTCGAACAGGTCGGTGTAACCGGGCCATTGTTCGCAGAACTCGGGCGGGGCCCAGTGCGGCGAGCAATCGGAGGTGAAGACCGCAGATCGGCCCGAGCCGTATTCGCCGACCGCGACGAGCGGATCTCCATTGATGGTGGCGGGCACGGTAACGCCCTCCTTCGGCACCACTCGGTTGTAACCGAGCAAGGCGGGCCATTGTGTTCCGCTGGCACCCAGTGCGGCGTGCGTGCTGTCGACGACATCGGGAACCATTCCGCCGGGAGCCTCGACTCGGTCGTCTTCGGCCAGCAGTGTTACCGGCAATACGTCGGCGAGCACAGTCTGCCGATACGCGGCGCGCGCTTGGAAACCGGAGAACGACAGGTACCCGCCGATCATGATCAGTCCTCCTCCGCTGCTCACCCACTCACGCAGTGCGGCAAGCCTGTCGTCGCCGGCCTGGAAACGGTCGAACACGTTGGGCGCGAGCTGAATCGAATTGGCTCCGATATCGGACAGCACGATTACGTCGAACTCGGACAGGGCCTCGGCCGTGCCGGGGAATTGTGTGGGAACGAGGTGCGCGGGCATGTGAACCACTTCGTGCCCGCGCGAGGTGAGCGCGTCGCGCAGGGGGCCGATCCCTTCGACGTAGGAATGGACGGTGAATTCGTCGACGCCTTTGACGTGGGTGGACGAGGTCATCCAGCTTTCGCCGGCGATCAGAACTTTCTTACCCATGGTGGTTCTCTATCCTTTTCCGGCGCTCTCGAAGAGCGACCTGGGGTTGTCCTGCATGAGCGAGGAGACGTGGTGTGCGTCCATTCCGCTGCGGACCAGCCGCGCTGCGAAAGAGACTGGAACGTAGGCCAATCCGTTGCCACCGAACTTGCGCAGCATCGACTTGAGAAACAGATCGTGACTGAGCAGCAACTGGGATCGATAGCCGCCACCGGCGAGGCCGCAGATCGCGAACGCCGTATCGGCGGGCGACGGCGACTGGCCCTCGCCTGCGAACTCGAAGGGCATGCCGATCATGTCGAACTCGAGGAAGACTCCGCGATCGGCGAGGGCGCACTGATAGTCGGGGTCGTCGCCCGAGGGGTCCATGTGGCAGAGCACCACAGCTGCCGGGTCGACACCCATCTCGTCCACGACGATGTCGAGGACTTGATGCCCTCTGCGTTGCCAGCCCGGGAGATGGACGAACAAGGGGACGTAGGTTTCTCTTTGGGCGATGCAGGCGGCTCTCAGCGCTTTGGCCTCGGCGTCGGTGAAGGACGGCGAAACGCCGATCTCACCGATCACCCCCGGCCGCGGCCCGTCGCCGGTGAATTCGGCGATGAGCCGGGCCGCGAGGTTGTCGATACCGAGCGCGGTGACCTCGGGCGGGTGCGTGGGTTCGAGATACCAGCCCGAACCCATGACGACGCGTACTCCGGACTCGCGTGAGTAGTGCTCGAGGATCTCGGGTCGCCGCCCGATGCCCGGCGGCGTGAGGTCGACGACCGTGGTACCGCCGTTGTCCGCGAACACTTTCAGGTCGTCGAGTACGGCCGCCGCGTCGTCCACTCGGCAGTTGTCTGCGCTGTGGTACGGGTTGTCGTGCAGCAGCCAGGCGCGGTCCGCCGATACCGGACCGGACAGCAACTGCGCCAGAGCCGGGTCGGCAGCTTCGGAATACGCGGTCGAGGCGTCGTTGTGCAGATGCTCGTGCGGTAGCACCAGTCCCAGTTCGCTGGAGTCGATCGGCCCGGTGACGGTCTGGACGATCATTGCTTACCCGGTGCGCTCTGCAGGTGCTTGAACAGCGAAGCCAGAGAGTGCCCGCGCATGTTGATCCAGATGGCGACGAGCAGAACAACACCGGTGATGATCGGTGTCAGGAACGGGCTCACACCGAGTAGCGTCAGGCCGTTGGCGATGATGCCGGTCAACACTGCACCTATGACGGTGCCGATGACCGTTCCCCGGCCGCCGAACAGGTTGGTGCCTCCCAACACCACTGCGGTGATGACGGTGAGCTCGAAACCATTGGCGGAGTTGGCCGATCCCGATCCGAGTCGTGCAGCGATCAATAGGCCCGCGATGCCCGCGGCGAGCCCGGTGAACACCAGGGTCATCATCAGCACGCGACGGGTGTTGACGCCGGAGCGTCGGACGGATTCGACGTTCGAGCCGATTCCGGTGACGTAGCGGCCGAATCGTGTGCGATTGAGCGCAACAGCGCCGACGATCACTACGGCCAGAGCAATCCATGCGCTTGCCGAAAAGCCCAGCCACGACGCCGTACCCAGTTTCGCAAAGGCGGTACCGGGAGTGATCGGTACCGAGAAGCCCTCGGTCCTGTACAACGCGATGCCGCGGATGATGGACAGGGTTGCCAGGGTGACGATGAACGGCGGAATGCCCTGATACGCGGCGAGCCAACCGTTGACCAAGCCCCATGCGGCACCCATCAGAGGTGCCGCAACGAACACCACCGAGGAGTCGACGCCGGCTTGGATGAGTTCGGCGCTCATCGCGGCGACGAAGGCAACCGTTGCTCCGACCGACAGGTCGATCTGACCGGTGGTGATCACGAACGTCATGGCGACGGCGATGATGAGAACCGGTGCGATCTGCGTCGCGAGATTCGAGATGTTGGTGAAGGTCAAGAACGAGGACGTCGTCACCGAGAACACCAGGGCCACTGCGACGGTGACCGCCAGCATGGCCAGGGTGGGTTTGTTGGTCTGCTGCCACAGAGTCGGGCGAGCCGCGAGTTTCTCTACGTCCGGCTGGGCTTTCTTGTCCACGGTGATCATGGGCGGCCTTCCGGCGAGGAGGGTGAACGCTGGGGAACCGGCGTGCGCGTGATCAATCCGACGAGCGACTCGATGTTCAGATCGCCGATCGGAACATCGTCGACGCTCTGCCCCTCGTACATGACGGTGATGCGGTCGCAGACCCGGAACAGGTCCTGTAGGCGGTGCGTCACCAGGATGACTCCGACGCCTTGGGCTGCGACGTCGGTGATGAGCTTGAGGACCGATTCGACCTCTGCCACAGCAAGAGCGGCGGTGGGTTCGTCCAGAATCAACACGTCCGGTCGAAACGAGACCGCGCGTGCGATGGCTACCGTCTGGCGTTGCCCACCGGAGAGTTGCCCGATCTCCTGGTAGGTCGACTTCACCTTCACGTGTAGGTCCGCCAGAATCTTGGCGGAACGTTCGTGCATCCCGTGGCGATCGAGGAACGGCCCCTTGCGTGGCTCGCGGCCGAGGAACAGATTGCTTGCGACGTCCAAGGTGTCGCACAGGGCGAGGTCTTGGTAGACGATGCCGATTTTTTTCTGTTGTGCGTCCAGCGGTGTCGAGAAGCGCACGGGTTCTCCGTTGACGCGCATCTCGCCACCGTCGTGTTGGACGGCACCGGCAAGGATTTTCATGAGCGTCGACTTGCCGGCGCCGTTGTCTCCGACGACGCCGAGTACTTCGCCGCGGGCGAGTCGAAGGTCGACTCCGCGAAGCGATTTCACCGGGCCGTACGATTTGGTGATTCCCGAGAGTTCGATCAGTGGCGCGACCGTCAGGTCTTGTTGTGCCATAGGGCTACTTCTCCAGGTAGTACATGTAGTCGCCGACGTTCTCCGGAGTGACGATCTGGGTCGGTACCGGGATGTCAGCGGGTGCGGTCCGTCCGCAGCCGAGGTCGATGGCGGCATTCATGGCCTCGTAGCCGAACTCGAAGGTGTTCTGCTGCACGACGCCTTTCAGCCACCCTGCGTTGAGAGCTGAGACGGCCTGATCGGACAGATCCCAGCCCACGGCCTGAATTCGGTCCTGCGCGTTCTGGCTGTTCACTGCGGCGACCAATCCGATCAGAGCAGGCTCCCCGGTGGCGTACACGTACTGCATGTCCGGGTTGCCGGTGAGCAGGTTCTCGGCTGCGGTCTGCGCGTTCTCCTGGATGTTGCGGCCGTCGACCACGGTGCCGACGGTCATCCCGGCCGCCGAGACGGTATCGGTGAAGCCCTTCTGACGTTCGAGCTGGATGGTGCTGTTGAGTGCGCCGACGATTCCCACGGTGCCGGTGTTGTTCGCCAACGCAGTAAGAGTGTTGCCGATCTGAACGCCGCCTTCGGCGTTGGCGGTGCCGACCTGCGTGTCCACGGCAGGATCGTCGACGGTGGCGTCGACTGCGACGACCGGGATGCCCGCAGCATCGGCCTTGACGATCGACGGCTTGATGCCGTCCGTGTCGATGGCATCGACGATGATCGCGTCGACGCCCGAGGCGATGAGATTGTCGAAAGCGTTGGCCTGGCTGACCGAGTCGTCGTTACCGCTGATGATCTGCAGCTCTACGCCGGTCTGGTCCGCGATCTTCTGGGCAGCATTGTTGATCTGATTGAAGAACAGCGCCTGCAGGTTGATGGTGACGAGACCGACCTTGAGGGCACCGTTCTTACCGTCGCACGAATCGGCGACGCGGCTCGGATCCGGGATGCTCGACGCGGCTGCGTCGGTTCCGCCCGCGGTGTCGCTGCTGGATGCGGAATCGCACGAGGTGAGGGTGAGCGCGAGTGCGGCACCGAGAACGAGGGGGAGTGCGCGTTTGATCATCGGGTCTCCTGGAGATCGACAGTGGCGAGGGTGGAGGTGAAGTCGGCGAGTTCGGTTGGAGTGGGGCATCCGCGTGGTCCGGCTGTAGCGCAGGCGAGTGCTGCCGAGATTCCCGCCATTCGGGCTGCGTGGATAGGGGGTTCGCCCGCGTCGATGAAGGCGATGTAGGTGCCGCAGAAGCAGTCTCCGGCTCCGACGGCATCTATGACGTCGACCGATACTGCCGGTTCTGTGATGGTCTCACCCGAGGGTGTGACCAGAGTCCACCCGCGTTCGCCGTCGGTGACGACGAGGTGGGTGTCGTGCTCGGCGGTCAGTATCGGCCACCGTTCGGCTGGGATGCCGAAGCTGTTCTGCCACAGACTGCGTCCGACGATGACGTGGTCGGCAAGGGCGAATGCGTGCAGTGCGGCGTCGACGTCGTCGCAGCCGTCGAGGTCGATGGCGAGGCCGACGTTGTCGGGGAGCGTGGGTGGGAGCAGCGATGCGCGGTAGCCGTCGAGGAACACGCGTCCACCGTCGATCGAGAGCTTGTCGAGGACCGTGCGTAGTCTGCCTGCGTCGTTGGCGTCGTCCTGGCTGATGATCGATCGGTCCCCGCCGTCGGCGATGAGAACCACTGCGGTGGAAAGGAATGCGTCGCGCGGTGCCCAGCTGGTGTCGACTCCGTCGCGTTCGAGGGCCGCGAGGAATTCGGAGGATCGAATGTCCGGGCCCACCGCGCCGGCGAACGCGACGCGGGCTCCCATGCGGGCTGCCGACACCGCGGCGTTGGCATTCATGCCGCCGTCGATCTACTCGACCGTCGTGGCCTGCACCCTCTCTCCGAGGGCCGGAACATGCGGAACATGAACCGTCACATCGTTGTTGGCGTAGCCGAAAAATACGATCATCGTCTACTTCCCGGCTGCGCGGGACACGTCGCGAACCTTCTCGCCGGAGACACGGCCCCACCAGCGTGCGTTCTCCTTCACCGAAGAAGCGATGATGGCACCGTCGCATCCGTTCATCAGGTCGGCGACGTTGGCCGCCGTGATTCCCGATCCGATGATGACGGGGAGGACCGTGTTGTTCTTGATGACCGACACCTCGTCGACCGAGGCGGCGTCACCGGTTCTCGAGCCGGTGGCGATGAGGACGTCTGCGTCGAAGAATTCTGCGTCCTCGGTCTGTTCGGCGATGGTGCGATCGGCAACGATGGCGTGGGCACCGTGCTTGACGTGAACGTCGGCGAAGATCTTGACCGGGTCGGCACCGATGCGGTGGCGAAAGCGGGTGGTCTTGGCTGCTTGGCCTTCGATGAATCCCTCGTTGGCGATGTAGGCGTTTGCCCACTGGTTGACCCGCACGAAGCTTGCTCCGGCGGCCCACGCTGCGGCCACGCCGCATTCGCCCGCGTTGGACAGGATGGATACTCCGACTCTGCTGCCGAACTCACCGACGACGGAGGCGGTGACGACACCCATGCTGGCCGCTGTTTCGTATCCGTGCTCTCCGGGCTTGAGGAAAGGTATGTCCCAATGATTTTCGACGATGACGCCATCGAATCCGTTGTCGATGTACGCGTGCGCCTCCTCCACGGCGAAGGCTGCGATCTCGGAGACGGGCTGGCCCTTGTAGTGCGGGCTGCCCGGTAATGCGGGCAGGTGGATTGCGCCGATGAGTGCGGGTGCGGAGGTGAACATCTCGGCCAGCGCCGACGGCTTGGTCGGAAATACCCCCAGCGCGGCTGAGGGGTTCGGATCCGACGGGGACGTACTCACGTAAGGAGCTCCTCTGGTGTGGGCGTCGACCAAGGCGATGTAATCGATTGCCTCGTATGTATGCACCGTAGGGGATCGACACCGGGGCGTGTCAAGGAATTCTTGAGTCGTTTATGTAAACGATTACCTCTACTGTGTAAACAGCATCGCAAGCGACCGTGCGGTTCGCTAGCCTCGGTTCACACGCGAGAGTAGGAGTTGGATGCGCAAAGCAACCATTCGTGACGTCGCGGAGCGCGCGGGCGTCTCGACAGCCACGGTGTCTCGGGCGCTCTCGGGGTCACGTCCGGTGTCGGACGACGTTGCCGCGAGTATTCGGCAGGCGGCGGCCGAACTCGGCTATTCGGGCAACATCATCGCCAGCTCTCTGCGCCGCAACCGCACGGACACGGTCGGGATGGTGGTGCCCAGTATTGCCAACCCGTTCTTCACCTCGCTCGTCGTCAACGTCGAACACGTTCTCTCGCAGCGTGGACTGCAACTGTTCCTGTGCGATTCGCGATCGGATCCTGAAGTAGAGGCGCAACGGCTACGTAGTCTGGTCTCGCGTCAGGTCGACGGCATCATCATCAGCCCGTGCCATGGAGAACGTTCCGCCGAGGCCGTTCGTGCGTCGGCCCGTGCGATCCCTGTGGTTCAGCTCGACCGCTTCGCTCTCGATACTCATACCGATTGGGTCGGCGTCGACGATGATGCCGCTCAGGGTCTGATCATGGATCACCTTGCTGCACAGGGGGTTCGGAGTGCCGCATTCATCAGTTCCGAGCTGACCAATTCGTCGACGGAGTTGCGGCGGGCGGGCTTCTTCCGCCATGCCGAGCGCGTGGGGATTCGGACGCGGGACGAGTGGACGTTGTTGGGTGATTATTCGATCGACTGGGGGCGTGAGTCGTCGCGCTCGATCCTCGCTTCTCCCACGCGGCCCGATGCGGTGGTGGGTGCGGACGACCTGATCGCCCTCGGGGTGCTGCAGAGCTGCCAGGCTCTGGGATTGTCGGTCCCGGGCGATGTGATGGTCACCGGGTTCGACGACATTCCGTTCTCTGCATTGAGCAATCCGCCGCTGACCACCATCCGGCAACCGCAGGAACGAATCGCTGCGGAGGCCACTCGACTGCTGGATCAGGCCATGAACAGCGATCACACCGGCACTGCGCACATCGCGTTGCAGCCGGAGTTGGTGGTCCGTCAGTCGACGGTCGGCCACGCACGCGTCGCCGCGGTGTAGGCGACGATCGCCGCGTCGAGTTCGTCGAGCGTGACGGTTTCGTCGGCGGCGTGCATCAGGGCCGGCGTCCCCGGACCCCACACGACGATAGGGGCACCGGGAGCCGCAGCCGCGATGATGGACGCGTCGGTGAAGTACGTGACCGGTTCTGTAGCAACGGTATGCGGAAGGCCATCCACCCATCGGTCGCCTTGCGGTGTGCGAACTCCGGGCAGATCGATGCGAGCGTCGGCGTGATCGACCTCGGGTTGATCGCGCCACCAGGACAGCAGTGCCGAGCCGTCCCCGACGGTGCGATGGTCGACGACGACATGTGCGGTGTCGGGAACGATGTTGGGTGCTGAGCCGCCGTCGATCAATCCCACGTTGAACGTTTCCGCGCCCAGGAACTGATCCGTAGACAGCGGGAGTTCGGTGCGTGCCCGGGCCAAGACGTCGACCAGCTTCATGATGGCGCTCTCGCCCCGTTGTGGAGTGCTGCCATGTGCTGCAATGCCTTTGGTGGTCACATCGACCCACAGTGCTCCTCGATGCCCCAGGTGTACTTGGTTCCCTGTCGCCTCGGGCACCACGACCGCTCCCACGGCGCAGTCGGCGACGGCGTGGCGGGCGGCACGCGCACCGAGTGACCCGATCTCTTCGTCGCTGGTGAGCAACAGGGCGGCAGGAACCCCGTTGTCGAAGGCGTCCATCACGGCAGCGGTGGCGGCAACAAGCCCGGCCTTCATGTCCGAGGTGCCGCGGCCACGGAGTACACCGTGTTCGATATCCGCGGCGAAGGGATCGAACTGCCAATTCGACAGATCACCCGCCGGAACGGTGTCCACGTGGCACGCGAACATCAACCGCGTCGCCGTCGGTGGGGAGGTATTGGTGATCAACAGCCACGGGTGGGGACCATCCGGATCGCCGTCGATGGCAAGGTCACCGACGCGAGCCCTGAGGACGGACACGATCGCGTCCATCGAGGAGCGCTGAGGGCGGGGATCACCCGACACAGTGGGCTGGGTGACCAGTTCGGTGAGAAGTCCGACGGAATCCATGACTCCAGTATGCCCGTGGCCGCAGGGCACTTACGACGCGTTGGCGATGATTGCCTGCGCGGCCTCGGTCGGTGCCTGAGTCGGGATCCAATGTGTCACTCCGGCAAGGACGGTCAGGGTGTAGCGGGCATCGACGTACTGCTGTGCGCGTTCGACGGCCGAGCGGCCGATGAAGGTGTCGCCGTCACTCCACACCATCGACGTCGGGACCGTGATTCGCAGTCGACCGATGCCCGGGTTCGAGAACGGCAGTCCGCGATACCAGGTGACAGCGAAGGGAAGTGCGCCGTATTCGACGATGTCCGTGCGCGTGCGCTCCAGGTCGTCCGCATTCATACCGCTTTTCTCATACCACTTTTCGGCCCTCTGGCCAGGCTGTGTCATCCATTTCTCGGGGAGCACCGGCAGTTGGAAGAATGCGAAGTACCAGGAGTGCAGAATTTGTCGTGAGGTGAGCAGAGCCGTCATGAACGACCCGGGATGCGGGACGGAGAATGCCGTCAGCGACGACACCAGATCGGGGCGTCGGCCTGCGGTGACCCACGCGATCATCGCTCCCCAGTCGTGGCCGACCACATGCACCGGGGCACCGATTTCGTCGATGAGGGCCACGACGTCGTTGACGAGCGCACCGACGCGATAGTCGCGTCGGCGTTTGGGTCGGGCACCCGGCGAGTACCCGCGCTGATCGGGCGCGATTGTTCGGAACCCCGCCTCGTTCAGCTGGTCCATCACGGCGGACCACGACGCGGCTCGTTCGGGAAAGCCGTGCAGCAGCAACACAATCGGTCCGTCCAGAGGTCCCTGGTCGAGGACGTCGAACTCGAGTCCGTCATGGGTGTAGCGTGCGATCCTCTCGCTCACCGAAGAATCCTTTCGTTGGTCAGCACGTGCTGGGAACCGATGCACCGGCGAATTCGGCGACGAGGAATTGCACGGCCGCGTCGACGCTCACATTGTGTCCCTGCTCTGTTTGTTCCTGAGCGACAACCCGATCGCCGAGCGCACACGCTGCGCGGACGGCGTCGGCCGTCCACTGCGGTAGCACGATGTCGTCGCGCGCACCGTAGGCGACGAACATCGGCACGGTGGTTCGTACCTGCGGGAGGGTGTAGCGGCCGATCAGATCGAACAGCTTCTGTTCTGCCTCGGGGGATCTCGGTGCGAACTCCGTCGGTGCCATCTCGCTGACCGCGCGCTCCTTGGTTGCGGTGTTCGTGCCCTGGCACGCGAGTAGCAGTTCTGCGTTGGTCTGGGCCACCGTGCCGCTGTAGTCCCGAGGGTCGAGGGTGGGATCGACCTGTTGCGCCCCGTAGAGCAGGTATGGCAGCAGCCCTTTCTGCGGTGTGGTCAGGGTGCCGTCCCTGGTGGCACGCGCCAGCGGTGTCAGATCCGTGGGCGGGGACAATGAGACCGAGGCGATCAGTTCCAGCCCTTGCCCATAGCTGGAGTTCAATTCGTTTGCAGCCCAGGCGGCTTGCCCGCCCTGCGACAGTCCGACGGCCGCCCACCGAGCAGAGGTCTCGGGCAGGGCGTCGTGGACGGCGCGAGCCGCGTCGATCATGTTGTGCCCCGCAGTGCGCGGCTCCAGGTACGGGTGGGTGCCGTCTCCGCTGCCGAGTCCTTGGTAGTCGGGCAACACCGTGACGTAGCCGAGTTCGGTGAAAGCCTCGACCGTGGAGTCCAATCCGAGTAGGTCGGGGTAGAGGGACGGTCCGCAGTCGGCTTGTACGCCGGTGGTGCCGTGGCCGTAGACGACGATCGGCCATCCACCTGCCGGAGGTGTACCGGGCGGAACAGCGGCGACACCGGAGACCGCAGTCGCAGAATCATCGACACCGGATGTCGACTCGTACACGAAGCGATAGACGGTCGCGCCCGTCGCAGTGAGTGTGGCCGACCGGGACCCGAAATCCTCCGATTCGAGCAGCGTCCCCGCAGTGCCCGTGAGCTCGTACCCCGACTGTGCTGCGGACGTCGTTGCGGGCGCGGGCGAGTCGGGCACAGCGGGCGGCGAACTGCATCCGACGGCCGTCAACAGCGTGAGCCCGCACGCAGCTGCGAAGACTCGACGAGACGACAGGGCAATGGATGCGGGCATGTCGCGTGTCTACCAGAACGCAGCCAACAACTCCTCGGTCGCCTGCAGCGGCGCATATCCGTCGGGAATGACGCGACGGCATCCGTCGAGTTCGATGGTGAAATTACGAATGTTCGACGGCCGGTCAGCAACATACGTCGTCACCGCCGTCCGTGTCGCGGACATCGAGCAGGGTCCGGCGGGCGGCAAGTCCTCGATCGATATCCCGGTCTCGCCGGTGACTCCGGTGAATTCGGCGCCGGAGAACAAGCAGTACATGTAGCCGATGGTCAGACCCGCTGCGCGCTCACTGCCGAGGAGAATCTCGGAGTAGTGGGGGGAGCAGCTCGAGACTCGTTGCCGGTCGTAGCCGATCACCGATACGTCGTGCTCGAATTCGGTAACCATATCGAGTGTCCGAATTTCGGCGATGGCGCTGTGATTCGGCAGCCCGCATTCGCCAGTAGGGAGAGTCGGTTCCATTGCGCGCCCTCGGTTGTCGACTAGCCATATCTGTGGTGGCTCGACGACGCTGTATGTCGGGCAATAACCGCGGATCAGCATGCTTTCGGACGGCGCGTTGAGTAGGCGGATCACCTCCGTGAGGTCGCCTTCGTATCTGTGCTCGCGGTACGGCACGGTGTCGGGGGCGACCCCCTCGTCGATTTGGTCGCAGACGATCGCGGCTACTGGAACGAAATCGTCAGGCACCGTCCCAGGTGTGGGCCGAGGGGATCTCGGCCGCGGCTCGTCTATCTGGGGCCCTCGGTCGCACCGAAATGCCTCTGCAGATCCGATTACGGCGACGATTCGGTGGGGACTCAGCGACGCCGGCGACGCACAGGTGACTGCGGTGATGGCGACGAGCATCAGTCCCACCGTCCATCGCCATGTCATCAGCACAACGTAGCGGCATCGCAGTTCAGGGTTTGTCGCTTCTGATTTTCGGGGACTATCGCAGCCATGAGGATTGGCGTCGTTGTCAGTGCGGTCGTAGCGGTTGTGGTGTCGTTTCTCGGCTCCGGCGCGTGGGTAGGGACGCCCATTGCCGAGGCGGCCGGCGGGGCGCTCGGTGCGACGTCGACGCTGGTGGCTCCCGCTAGTCCCGCGTTCTCGATCTGGTCGGTGATCTACACCGGTCTCGTTGTCTATGCCGTCTGGCAGTTCCTACCCGGTCGAACTGCACGTCACGACGCCTTGCGGGCACCGGTCATCGCGTCGATGTTGCTCAATCCGGCGTGGATTCTCGCGATTCAGTTCGGGCAGGTGTGGCTCAGCGTGGTGGTCATCGTCGCGTTGTTGGTTGCTCTCGTGCGCGTGTTCGTACTCCTGCAACAGCAACGCCCGGAATCCGTGGCCGACGCGGTGATCACCGACGGCACGATGGGTCTCTACCTCGGGTGGGTGTGCGTGGCCACCATCGCCAACATCTCGGCGTGGTTGGTCGATCTCGGAGTCACCGGTGGCGCGACGGTCTGGGCAGTCGTCGTACTGGCCGTCGCAGCACTGGTCGGGGTGACTCTGGCGCGCTACTCGAACGGAGCGATCGCTCCGATGCTCGCCATCGTGTGGGGACTGGGATGGCTGGCACAGGGGCGTCTCGGCGGCGAGCTGGCGAACGCCACGGTCGGATGGACGGCTGTATGTGCCGCAGCGATCGTCGCCGTCGTGACGGTGGGAATCAGGCTCCGATCACGGCGGTCGACGGTCCGTCAGGCGGCGTAGTACCTCCGCCACTGCGTTTCGAGGAAGTCGGACAGCGAACTCCCCGAATCGTTGGTACGCCAGGCGACGTGACCGTCGGGTCGGACGAGGACCGCTCCGGTCTCACCTACCTCGTACAGCGATATCAGTTCGTTGCGATCGACGCCGACGGGTGCGTCCAGCACGACGAGCGACATACCCGGGCGTGCATCATGCATACTCTCCACCACCGGCTCCCACGCAGAACCATCGAACGTGAACAGCGTCAACATGTTCGGGTCCAACACGTCGTGCGGCGAGACGAGTTGCCCGTCGACCGAGACGAGCGCATGCGGCAATCGCGCACCGGGGTACGTGGTGGGCACGTAATCGACAACATCTTCCACGGGCTTCGTCGACGCGTCCTGGGCGATCAGCGGACTGTCGTAGAGGTAGCCGAATTGCAGGCCGGTGGAGACGAAATGCTCCAACTGCAGTGGAATCGCCGCGGCAATTCCGGCACGCAGTTCCGCCGACCCGGGGACGTCCGGGCGCAGGCTTCGTGACCGACTCATCTGCTTGCGGGTTGCTGCAGCCGCGATGGGCGCGATCAGTCTGCCCGGAATCTTGTTCAGTGGTGCCCGCCCCACCGCCTGAGTTGCCTTGGCCAGCATGGCGTTGGTGATCCCAACGCGCTTGCCGATGTCGTCCATGCGGAAGTGGTTGGCCACACTCTGTTCGGCGAATTTCTCCACCACGGGCCGACGCTCGGTGTCGTAGGTGTCCAGCAGCTCCGGGCCTGCCGCACCAGAGAGCACGGCATCGAGCTTCCACGCGAGGTTGTGGGCATCCTGCACTCCCGAATTGAGCCCGAAGCCGCCGGTATGCGGGAAGCGGTGAGCGGCATCGCCCAGCAACAGCAGCCGATCGTGGCGAAAGGTGTCGGCCGTCTGTGACGTCATCACCCACGTGCCCGTCGACTCGAGCGTGAAGTCGTTCGTACCCAACGCCTTCGGTAGCGTCTTCTCCCAGAATCGGCGGCCGTTCCTGGCGATCTCCTGCGCCGGGTGCAGATAGGCCGTCATCAGGATGTAGCGGTGGTCGGCGTGCGAGATGAGCACTCCGCACAGGTCCGGGGTGTAGATCCAACTCAACAGCGGACGCGCGTCGTCGGGAAACAGTGTTGTCGACGTGAAGAACGCACTGCCCATGTTGGCGAGTACCGGTCCGGTCAGCGATATCCCGGCCGCGTCGCGGGTCGCGCTGTTGGCACCGTCGCAGGCGAGGACATACGGCGCATGTACCTCGGCGGCGTCACCCGTGAGGGTGCGGAAGGCGATGCGCGCGTCACCGGAGTTCGATTCGACCGATTCGACGGAGACTCCGCGGCGAAATTCGATCAGCGGTTCGGCGTCCACGGCGTCCCACAGCACGGGCATCAGAATGTGCTGGCCGATGTGCGACACCATGTACGGGCTCTGGCTTTCCACGATGGCTTTGCGTTCGGGATCGGACAGCAGATCGATCGACCCGATGGCGTCACCGGCCAGGTCGCCGTACCAGCTGATCAGATTGACCTGTTCGTGCGGAGGCGACATCGCCGCTATGGACTTGGCCAGTTCGGGGCTGTACTCGTTCCAGATCTCCAGCGTCCGAGCATTGATGACGTGAGCCGCCGGATGGAACAAGGGACTGGTTCGACGCTCCAGCAATACCGTTCGAATACCCCTGCGTGCCAGCAGAAGCGCTGCAGTGGTACCCGCCGGGCCGGCACCGATGATGACGACGGGAGTGCTCATCGGACGACGGTTTCCTGGGTCCCCAGGTCGATCGACCCGTCCGGAGTGCGGATGGTGGCAGTGACGACGTCGTCGACCGAGAGGTACTTCGGGTTTTTGGATTGGCGTGCGAAGAAGAACTTCCACTTCAGCGCAGGCGGGATGAGTTCACCGATCTTCTGGATCGCTTTGGGCGGCGCGGAGATTGCCGTGCCGATCGGAGTTCCGGTCAACATGACGTCGCCTGCGGTCATGTTCTGAAAACGGGCCAGTCTGGTGAAGGCCTCGGCGGGCGGCGTGATGAGGTCGTCGCCGATGGTCTGGTCCTGACGGATTTCCCCGTTGACCGCCAGTGTCATGCGTAGCTCGGGCAGTCGTCGCAGCTCGTCGTTGTCGAGCAGCACCAGCCGAGGGCCCAGTGGAGTGAAGGTGGGATACGACTTGCTCTCGTACACCTGCACTTTCGTCAACTGGATCTCTCGAGCCGACACGTCGTTGGCCACGACGAATCCGGCCACGTAGGACGCGAGGTTGTCGTCGGTGACGGTTGTCCCGATGGGGATATCGGCACCGACCACCACGCCCAGCTCGATTTCGTAGTCGAGCAGAGCTACCTCCGGTGGCTGCCGAATGGGATCGTTCGGGCCACTGATCGACGCGGACGACTTGCGAAAGAACGTCGGCTGCAGGGTTTTCGGGTCCGAACCGGCGTCGATCGCATGGGATCGGTAGTTCAGCAACTGCGCCACCACTCGGCAGGGTGCGGTGATGGGCGAGACGAGCCGGAGCTCGGCGACGTTCGTCCCGACCCCCGACGCGGCGTCGATAGCCGACCGGTCGGCCAGTAGCTCACGGGTGGTCTGCGCAGCGGTGTCGATCTTGACGGCCTGGTCGCCGTCGAGACGCCACCAGCCGTCCGTGGTCCGAATGATGTTGATGGGCATAGCTTTCGATCCCCCCCTAGCAATCGGTCACAAAGTTTTCGGTGTGATGGTCTTCTTGTTGGCGATCACCGGCCGGCCGGGCCTGGTTCCGGCCTCACGCTGCCGCAGTTCCTCGTGGGTCGCTCCGTTGCGGAGTCGGCTGAGGAGGTAGTCGGGGTCGATGTTGACGCCGATGGGATTGCGCGCGAATTCCTCGGTGAAGAAGAAGGCAGCGGTGTGGTCGGGGTCGAAGTTCTCCACTTGGAACTCGAGCCGAATGCCGTCGGGGTCCTCGTAGTACAGCGAGATCGTGGGTCCGTGGTTGATGGACCACACCGGGAGGATGCCCTGGCGCTTGAGCCGCACGTAGTTCTCCAGCAGTCGTTCCAGCGATCGGAACGTCAGGGCGATGTGATCGATGCCGTAGGCCTTGCGCCGCAGCTTGGCGAAGGGGAACAGGAACTTCACCGGCTTGGGTACGGCGATGATTGCGAGTCGATGCGACTCGTCGTCCCAGGTCAAGAACGTGATCTCGTCGTCCTGGTAGGCGATCTCGGCCCCGAACACGGTGCCGTACCAGCGCACCATCTCCTCGGTTTGCGCAGATTTGACGACCCAATGCGCGATGTAGTCGGGCGCGACCCGTTGCGTCTCGATCGTCGGTGCATCGTGCGTTGCGCTCATGAATCGACCTTTCGTCGCGATCGGAGTGTGATCCAGATTAAGTGCAGTTTGACTGTCAGTCAATAATTTGACTGACAGTCAGTAGATTGCGAGCGTCGAGCGATGCCGTAGGTGAGAAGACGTCCGGGAATCAGGCAGGCGGGATCAGAAGGTGAACGCGGCCGACGAGGGCCAGAGCCGTGTCGGCGTCGGCACCGTCGAACACTGCGGTGTGGATGCCGCGCATGGCACCGGTGAGCAGTCGGGCTGAGGCAGGGAGGTCCGTGGCGTTGTCGATCTGCCCTGCTTCGGCAGCGGCGCGGAGTAGTTCGGTGATGGCATCGACGAAGCTGTCGTGCCATCGCTCGGCTGTGCCTTCGGATTTCGGGACTCCGAGATTGCGGAACAGCACGTGCGTGCGCGGTGTCTCGTAGATGCTCTCGGCAGCTATTCGCAGAAATGTCTGCAGCTGCTCGAGTGGGGTGCTCGGCCAGCCGGCGTCCGCAGACCGTTCACGGATGCGTTCGATCAGAACGGTGGCGGCGTCGTCGACGGCGGCTTGAAAGAGTTGGCGTTTGTTGGGGAAGTGGTGGAAAGCAGTTCTGGGGGCCAGACCGCATTGCGCAGCGACACTTTCGATCGTGATGTCTGCATAGTCGGCGTGCCGAAGCAGCTCCTGGGTGGCCTCGATGAGGCGTGTCGGTGCGGGCCCGGGTTCGTCAGTGGTCGACGACCCGGCCCAGCGGTACAGCGTGGTGGTGTGGATGCCCAAGTCCGTGGCCACGGCTGTCGGGCTTTCGGAACCCCCGAATGCCCGTGCCACCGCCTCTCGGCGATCGGCGAGTGTGAATCTCGAGACCCTGGCCATGATCGTGACAGTCTAGTGCAGCATTCGTGCGAGGGCCGGGAGTAGAACTCGTGCGGGGACGATACCCGCCGTCGCCGCCTGCAGAGCATTGCGGCGACCCGAAATAACATGTGGCCGTGACCGTTTGGCGTCTAGTGCCTTCATGGCGGTGGCGACGACGTCGGTCGGTGTCTGGTAGGTACCGGTGGCTGTGGCCGAATCGCCTATGACGTCGAAGAATTCGGTGTGGGTGGGTCCGGGGTTGAGTGCGAACACTCTGACTCCGTGTTGCGCTGCTTCGTACCACAGCGACTGGCTGAAGCTCAGCACGAAGGCTTTGGCGGCCGCATACACGGCAAGAGTCGGGACAGGTTGGAATGCCGTCGTGCTGGCCACATTGACGATGGTGCCTGCTGTGCGGGCGATCATGTCCGGCAGGAACGCCGAGCAGATGTCCACGACCGCGCGGATGTCGACGGCGACGAGCCGCTCGAAATCGTCGGCGTCGCCGTCGACGAACGGTCCCTGGACCGCAAATCCTGCGTTGTTGACGATGAGGTCGATGCGCTCGGGAACGATGGCGCGGAGCCGCCGACCACTGGCCTCCTCCGACAAGTCCCAGGGCACTGTTCGGCAGCGCACACCGTAGGTCGATTCGAGCTCGTCTGCCAGCGCTGTCAGACGATCTTCCCGTCGGGCGACGAGCACCAGATCGGAGCCGCGGGCGGCCAGCACGCGCGCGAATTCGGCGCCTATTCCGGAACTCGCGCCGGTGACCAGCGAGCGGCCCGGACTGTATCGACCAGCTGTGCGGCTCATCGGTCCGAGCGCCCGAGCTCGGCGGCCGAGCGCCGGGCGAACTCCTCGTACGAGGTGGGTGGTCGTCCGAGCAGGGTCGGAAGAACCGTCAGGTCACCTGCGGGTAGGCCATGGCCGTCGTAATGGGTCATCATCGTGCGGTACGCCTGACGTGCGTCTTCCGGCCAATTCTTCATGTCGCGGGGGTTCGAAGCGGCCTGCGCGCCGCGAACGAGGTGCCCGAGCGCATTCAGTTTCGTCGATCGCACAGCGTGACCGATGACAGTGGGGAGTGCGGGTAGTACATCGAGCGAGTTGGTCAGCGACGAGGGCGGGATTCGGATTGCGGTAACCGGATGCCCCAGCACGCGCGACCAGATCTCGGCCATCTGGTGTCGGGTGAGTTCGACCGTGGACAGGTCGTAGGTGCGGCCGGTGTGCGGCGGCGGGTCGATCAGTACGTTCGCCGCGGCCTCGGCGACGTCGGCGAGATCGACGACCCCCATGACGCTGTCCGGCGACACCGGGTACGGCATGACGCCTGCCTGCAGGAACTCCCACACTTCCAGGTAGTTCTGCATGTAGTGCGACGGCCTGAGCGCCGTGGTGGGGATTCCGCTGTCGCGGAGCAGACCCTCGGCGATGTCCTTCTGGTGATGGTGTGTCAGCTGATGCAGGTCTGGATGGATGACGGAGTGAAACACGATGTGCTGCAACCCAGTTGCCGGCGTCGTCGCGATCAGGTGCTCGATGATCGGTCTTTCGTCGATGACCTGGGTCGGAGCCGCGTGATAGAGCGCGTCGGCCCCGGCCAGGGCTCTATCGAGCGTGTCGGGCGACCGCAGATCGCCCACGACGATCTCGGTTGCCCCGTCTCGACGGGTGGTCGCAGCCTGGCTGTCGTTCTTCACGACAGCGCGGACGGGCATCTTCTGCGCAGTTAGCTGCCGGACGAGCAACCGTCCGATCCCGCCTGCGGCACTGGTCACTGTGATCATCGCACCTCCTCGATGGTGAGCGCGGCAACTCCGGCTCGGTTGCATATATTGCAGAGGATCTGCACATAACGCAAGGGGCCGACGCAAAAGCCGCCTCGATCTGCATTAGTCTCGGACGGTGCCTTCGAACGACGTCGACGATGCAGAGCAGTCGCGGCGCGCCCGCCCACGTCGCGATCGCCGTCAGGCGTTGATCGACGCCGCGATCGAGATGATCTCCGAAGGTGCCAGCGCAGACATCAGCGCGGCGGCGATCTCGCGCAGAGCGGGTGTGGCGCACGGGTTGCTCTTCTACTACTTCACCGACAAGCAGGGCCTGGTGCAGGCCGCACTGGCCGACGTTCTCGGCAAGTTGTCCGACGCGCAGGGGCCTCAGTCCGAGGAGCGGACCGTCCGAGCTCGGCTGGAAGGATTTGTCCGACGGCACATCGAGTTTCTGCGGGATCACCGCGCGCTCTACCTGCGGGTGGTGCGCGAGGAGGAATTCGGTGAGGCAGGCGTCGAGAGCGCCCTCCGGCAAGCTCGGGCCGAGGGCGAGCGTCAGGTCGCAGCCCTGGCCGAACTCCCGGATCCGTTGCCGCCGCTGGTCGCTGTTGCTATTTCGGGGTGGACAGGCTTTCTCGATCGAACCGCCGACGCCTTCTTCGAGTCGGCGGATCTCGATCTGGACGAGTCGGTCGCGCTGATCGTCGACGCATTCGAAGCTGTCATCGATTCCGCGACTCGCCGAGGTGCCGGGCCGCGGTGATCAGGTCGACCAGAAACCGCAAAGGCCGATTCCGAAAATTGCGCAGATTGCTCAATGTCGATGACTTCTATTGCGCAGCCCGCCGGGTTCTGGTCGACTGACGCCGGTTGCATCACAGACGCGACTGACTCGGCGCTTCGCAATCCGAACGCTTGCCTCATGGAGTGACGGGACCCATCCGGTCCCGCCACGTCCACTCGATGCAATCTTTCGTCGCCTATTTCAGGAGTGCTCGCCATGACCAGCCTCAGCTCGACCTCCGGCAATTCGACCGACGGTGATTCGGTCACCGGAGGGCGCGAAACCCTGCACGACATTTCCGAGCGGGTGCTGTGGCTGTCGACGTCGATGATCCATCACGCCAACCGAATCCGACCCAATCCGACGGGTCTCAAGGTGGGCGGTCATCAGGCGTCGTGCGCGTCGATGGTCACCATCATGACCTCGCTGTGGTTCGAGCAGCTCGAAGCGGGCGACCGAGTGTCGGTCAAGCCGCACGCGTCGCCGGTGCTGCACGCCATCAACTACCTTCTCGGTGAGTTGGACGAGAAGTATTTGACGACGCTGCGCTCGTACGGTGGGCTGCAGTCCTACCCGTCGCGCGCCAAGGATCCCGATACCGTCGACTACTCCACGGGGTCGGTGGGTATCGGTGCGACGGCACCTATTTGGGGCGCGATGTCGCGTCGTTTCGTCGACTCCGCATTTTCCGCGGACACCCCGAGTGGGTTTCGCGGCCGGCAGTATTCGCTCGTCGGAGACGCCGAGCTCGACGAGGGTGCCGTGTGGGAAGCCGTCATCGATCCGGGCATCGGTGAGTTGGGCGAGATCGTCTGGATCGTCGACCTCAACCGGCAGTCCCTCGACCGAGTGGTGCCGAACATCGCCGCGCGTCGCCTCGAGAAGATGTTCGACGCGGCAGGCTGGCAGGTCATCACCGTGCGGTTCGGTCGGTTGCTCGAGAACCTCTTCGCGCGTACCGGTGGTGACGCCCTGCGGCGTCGCATCCTCGACATGCCCAATCCCGAGTATCAGCGGCTGCTGCGGTGCTCGGCGTCCGAATTGCGAGATCGACTGCCCGGCAACGGTTCCGATTCCACGGCGATCACTGCGCTCATCGGAGACCTCGACGATCTGATTCTCACCGAGTCGATTCGCAATCTCGGCGGCCATGATCTCGACGCGCTGCGCGAGGCCTACGCGCAGATCGACGACACCCGGCCCACGGTGATCATCGCCTACACAGTCAAAGGATTCGGCCTCCCCACTCAGGGGCATCCGCAGAACCACTCGTCTCTGCTGACTGTCGACGAATATGCGGCTCTGGCAGACACTCTCGGCACCGACGTCGGTTCGCCATGGGGCCGCTTCGACGACGCCACAGCTGCCGGGCAGTTGTGCGCCGATGTCGCCGAACGGCTGCGCCGCGAGCCGGTGCCCGTCTCGGCACCGCCTGCAGTTCCCACCGACATCGGCCGTACTCCCAAGGGCACGGCCACGACGCAGGCCGCGCTCGGCCGCACCCTGATCGACCTGACGCGTGAGGCCCCGGATGCGGCGCGGCGCGTGGTCACGGTCAGTCCCGATGTCAGCTCGACCACCAATCTCGGCGGTTGGGTCAACAAGGTCGGTGTCTGGTCGTCGTCGGAGCGGCACGATTGGTTCGGCGACGATGCCGAAACCATCATGCACTGGCGTGAGGGTCCCACCGGTCAACACATGGAACTCGGTATCGCAGAGACCAATCTGGTCGGATTGATGGGCGAGCTGGGTGCAACGTGGAGTCGGTGGGGAGAGCCGTTGTTCCCCATCGGGGTGATGTACGACCCGTTCGTCGAACGCGCCCTCGAACCGTGGTCGTACGGCATCTACGCGGGTGGTCAGTCGATTCTGGTCGGTACGCCGTCGGGTGTCACGTTGGCCGCGGAAGGTGGTGCGCACCAGTCGATCAAGACTCCGTCGATCGGTCTGGAGCAGCCCGGGTGCATCTCGTACGAGCCGGCGTTCGCCATCGACGTCGAGTGGACGTTGCTCGCCAGTATCGCCAAGTTGGGTCGCCCCGACGGCACCTCGGCGTACCTGCGCCTGTCGACCCGTCCGGTCGATCAGACGTTGGCCGACGTGCCCAGCGATCCGGCGGCCCGCGAACGCAGGCGCAAGCAGGTGGTGGCCGGCGGCTACCCGCTCGTCCGACGAGACGGAGCCACCGTCACGATCGCGGCGATGGGTGCGCTCATGCCCGAAGCTCTGGACGCCGCAGCACGTTTGGAGCGCATCGGCATTCTCGCGGACGTCCTGTGCATCACGAGCCCGGGCCAGCTCTACCGAGCCGTCCAGGCGCGGCAGGGGCACGGCGACGCGGAGTCGTGGATTCTCGATCAGCTGTTGCCGGCCGATCGGGCGACACCGATGGTGACCGTCCTCGACGGCCATCCGCACACGCTGGCGTTCCTGGCCACGGTGAACCGTGTGGCGTCGACGTCGTTGGGCGTCAGCAACTTCGGTCAGGTGGGCTCTCTAGACGAGGTGTACAAGCATCATCACATCGACACCGATTCGATCGTCGGTGCCGCTCTGGATGTCACCGGCCAGTAGTGCCGCGGGTGCTCATTCCTCCACCCATTCCAAGAGGTCTCCGGGTTGGCAGTGCAGCACCCGGCACATGGCGTCGAGGGTGCTCAGGCGTACGGCTTTGGCCCGTCCGTTCTTGAGGACTGCGATGTTGGCGGGCGTCAGCCCTACGCGTTCGGCGAACTCGCCGACGCTCATCTTCTGCTTGGCCAACTGAACATCGATGCGCACCACGATGGCCATCAGATGACCGCGTCCATGTCGCTGCGCAGTTCCGTGGCCTGCCTGAGCAGTGTCCTCATGACGACCATCAACAGTGCGGCGACGGCGACGATGACGACGAGTAGGAAGAGCAGTAGCGGCAGGCCTGGGTCGTCGGCCCCGAATCCGACGTAGAGGAACACCGCGACCAGCACCACCCAGGCCGCGACGATCGACCACGTGATCGTGTCGACCCACACCAACGAGGCGCGGGTGAAGATGGCATTGCGGTTCACCATCGTCAGCAGCTTCCATGTCGCGACCACGACCACCTGAATACACAGCACCCAGAAGATCGACACGATGGTCAGCGGCCATCGCAGGTACGCGGATTCGGGAGATTCCTGGGCCATGTGGGCGAACTGGCCGGGCAACGACATGACTTGCATCAGCACCAGCACCGCGAACAACGCGGCGAGAAACAGGCGAAGCAACAGGACTACCGCTCGATAACCACTCAGCATGTAGCGAGTATCAACAGGAATCTATCGAAAGTCAATAGATCAATGTGATGTCCGATTCATCCAGTTCGGGTTGACAGCGGGCGTACGGTTGTAACATTCGGCGAGGGCCAACGCCGCAGGGTGATCGTTCACGGCGAAGGGTGTGATGGCCGCACCGTATGGGGGTCGGGATCACGTGACCGGTGGAACGTCCGAGGGACCGCCGGAGGATTCGGGTGCCGAAGGAGCGGCCGCAGCCGCGTTCGACGAACAGATCGCGGCGGCACTCCCGAGGCGATCTCACATGCCGGGTGTGTCGACGTATTTCGCGGAAGACACCTTCGAGGCGCTCGACGTGTTCCGCGGAATATTGCTCGAGCACAGCCGATTCGAGACTGTGCTGCAGGGCCTGTGCGAGCAGGCCGTGGTGGCAATTCCCGGCGCTGATATGGCGGGAGTGACCCTGCTGCAGCATGATTCGGAGAATCCTGCCACCGCAGCATGCTCGGACGCGCGGGTGGTGGATATCGATGCCGACCAGTACCGAGCGGACGAGGGTCCGTGCCTCGAAGCGGCGCGCCACGATCGGATGGTGTGCGTCCGAGTCGACGAAATCACTACTCGCTGGCCCGCATTCGCAGCCGCAGCAGCAGACATCGGAGTGCAGAGTTACCTGTCGGCACCGCTGGCAGTCGATTCCGAGCATGCAGGCTCGCTCAACATCTACGGCTTCGATGCCGGTGGCTTCAGCGATATCGACGAAGTGGTGGTGAAGATGTTCGTCACGTCGGTCGAAGCGGCAGTATGGAATTCCCGGCACACGGCTGAGGCGAAGCAGGAAGTCGTCGGTCTTCGTGCGGCGATGGCGACCAGGGCCACCATCGAGCAGGCCAAGGGCATCCTGATGGCAACGCAATCTATGACTCCTGGGGCCGCGTTCGCCGCGTTGGTTCAGCAATCGCAGCGAGAGAACACGCGAGTTGCAGTGTTGGCGGCACGGATGGTCGATTCGGTCGTCGGACGGCAGGATGCCGAATGGCCGTAGTGTCGGGGTAGCGCGGTCCACCGAGCATCATCAATGGTTCAGCGAAGCCGAACGATTGACATCACCGAAGGTCGAGAAGGTCAAGGCCCATGACGGACACTCCGATTCACGACGAACTTCAGCACTTTCTCGACATGGATACCGGCGGGGGGAGTCGGAAGAACGAGCCCATTGCTCGGCCGGCACCGGCCCCGGCGGCCATGCACGGCCCACCCCGGCACCAGAGAGCCTGACGGCAAACCCAGGGGGCTCAGTGCGACGCAGTGGGGACGACGGCCGCGTGGACGTCGCCGCTGTAGGACGCAGGCAAGGGACTACTGCACAGTGTGCGTGCCTCGTCGGTCGAAATTCCGAGTGCGCGGAGCACTCGCTCGGTGGTGCCGTCGACCGTCGCCGCTTCGTCGCGGTCGGGCTGTGCGAGGAGCAGACGGCCCATGGAGAGCAGCGAACCGGCGACGATCGCGAGGGCGAGATCCGGGTCGTCGACGTCGAATCTCCCTTGCGCTGCGGCCGATTCGATATCGCGACGCGACCGTGGTGCCAGGCCACCGGCCGCGGCGAATGCGGCGGCCTCGGAGTTGAGCAGGACGCGGCTCAGTTGCGGTTCGAGGCGGAACAGGCGCCCGGACAGTCTGAACGATTGGGTGAATTTCTCGACCGGGTCCTCGAAACCGACGGTGAGCGAATCGAGGTAGTCGCCGACGGACTCGAGAGCGGCGTCGATGGCGGCCTGCCACAGTTCTTCTTTGCTCTCGAAGTAGTTGTAGAACGAGCCGTTGCTGACGTCGGCGGCCTGCGTTATTTCGAGCACGGGTGCGTTGGTGTTCCCGTTGGCGAGTAACCCTTGGGCGGCCTGGATCAGCGCGGCTCTGGTGCGTGCCTTGCGGCGCTCGACGCGGTTGCCTTCGGTCACGATCTGCTCCTGCTCTTTGGGTCAGTGAGCGCAGCCTATCGCGAATCAAGTATGACGAATTCGTCAAAAAGCCTTGACGTACGACCGTGCCATGAGTGACGATATCGTCAACACCCTGTGAAGGCAGGGGCCTCGACTTCCGGCAGCACCGAAGGATCCCATGACAACGAACGCGACGATTCCGCAGTACCGCACCGACCTGTACTCCACCGACGCGATTCTCGATCCGTACCCGCACTATGCCCGGCTGCGCGCGCTGGGTCCGGTGGTGTGGCTGCCCCGCCAGCAGGTGTTCGCCGTCTCGCGCTACGCGGATTGCAAGGCGGTGCTGCTCGACGACGTGACCTTCATCTCGGGTGACGGTGTGGCGCTCAATCCCGTCGCCAATCGGCTCGGCCGCGGAACGACACTGAACAGTGACGGCGACGAGCATGCGACCAAGCGATCGGTGCTCGCGCATCGGCTCACTCCGAAGGCCGTCCGAAAGATGAAGGCGGCTGTGGAGGAGAAGGCCGAGACCATCGTCGACGCGGCACTGAAGAAACAATTTGTCGACGGCGTGGACGATCTCGCGACAGCGCTGCCGATGTCGATCGTGCCCGATCTCGTCGGGTGGCCAGAGGACGGACGCGAGGATCTACTCCGCTGGGCTGGTGCGACATTCGACTCCCTCGGTCCCGTGAATCGACACTCGATCACCGCTGTCAAGGGTGCCGCAGAGATGCTTGCCTACTCGCGGCGCGTGGTGCGAGATCGATCGGTGATTCCGGGAAGTATGGGCGACGATGTTCTGAAGGCGGCCGACGACAACAAGATTCAGAAGTCGGCATGTCCCGCGTTGATGGTCGACTACCTCGGTCCCTCGCTCGATACCACCATCGGAGCGATTTCCGGGGCCCTCGACCTGTTCGCGCGGCACCCCGAGCAGTGGCAGGCGATCAGACAGGACCCGGACCTGATCCCCAAAGCGATCAACGAGGTCGTTCGATACGAGTCGCCGATCAGAGCATTCTCGCGTCGCGCGGTCCGTGACGTCGAGATCGACGGATCACGAATCCCGAAAGGTGCTCGTGTACTGGTGGTCTACGCGTCGGCGAACCGCGACGAGCGTGAATGGGACAACCCCGATGCCTTCGACATCACCCGTGACGCGGCGCGTCAACTCGGCTTCGGTTCGGGCGTGCACGGGTGCGCCGGCCAGGGGCTTGCTCGTCTGGAAGCCCAGACCATGCTCCGAGTGCTGGCGCAGCGGGTAGAGAAGTTCGTTCCCGCAGGAACACCCGTACGCGCTGTCAACAACGTCATTCATCGATACGAACGGTTGCCGCTGAAATTGGTGGCAGCAGAAGGGACACAGCCATGAGGATCGACGTCGATTGGGATCGCTGCGAGGGCCACGGCATCTGTGCCGAACAGGCACCCAAGGTGTTCAGCCTCGATGACGAGGGCGAACTGCACTACGCCTTCGATGGCAACGACATTCCCGACGACCTCGCGGCCTCGGCCCGGTCTGCGGTCGGCGTGTGTCCGGTGGCGGCACTGCGAGAACAGGCGTGAGCTCTCTCGAGAGCAGGATCGTCGTCGTCGGAGACTCCATAGCCGCGTGCACCGCTGTCCGCGAACTGAGGGCCCGCGGACACGAAGGTCCACTGACGATGATCGGGGCCGATGCCGACGGTTGCTACGCGCGGCCGCCGTTGTCCAAGCACGTGCTCAAAGGCGAAGCAGCCGAGGCGGAAACGTGGGATCTGTCGGACCTCGGGATCGAGGCGATCGGTGATCGGGCCGTGTCGGTGAATCCCGAGGCCCACACAGTCACGACCGCCGCCGGTACCGATGTTCCGTACGATCGGTTGATCGTCGCCACCGGAGCGGCTGCACGTCGCATTGCGGCTCCCGGGCAAAGGGGCGAGACGGTGCTGCGGACCTTCGACGATGTTCGGGCACTACGTCCGAAACTCGATGCGGCGCAGACGGCGATCGTCGTCGGTGCCGGATTCCTCGGCATGGAGGTCGCCAGTGCGTGCGTTTCTCGCGGAATCGCAGTCACCGTCGTGGACGTCGACCCTCCGTTGACACGGCTACTGGGTACCTATCTGTCCGACGCGATTACCGCGCGTGCCGAGGCCGCGTCGGTCGAGTTTCTCCGCGCGGACAGCCCGGTTACGTTGACGGGCAACCCCGTTACCGGGATCGAGTTCGCGGGCCGCATCCTCGACGCCAATGTGGTGGTCACCTGCGCCGGTGATGTGCCCGAGACGGAGTGGTTGAACGGCACCGGAATTGCCGACGATCGAGGTGTTGCCATCGACGAGCGCTGCGCCACAGCAGTTCCCGACGTGTTCGCCGCAGGCGACGTCGCGTATTCACGTGCCGGTTCCGGTCGAGCGCCGTTCTGGTCGAATGCCGTCGCGCAGGGCAAGGTCGCAGCGGCCTCCGCACTCGGCCTCGAACCCACGTGTGCGCCCACCGACAACTACTTCTGGACCGAGATTCTGGGACTGTCCATCAAGGTCGTCGGTCCTCTTCCGCTACTGGGTAATCCGACCGTGCTAGAGGGTTCCGTCGACGACGGATCGGCGCTGCTGCAGTGGAACCACGAGGACGGCCGCACGACCATCGTTGCCTACGGCATGAAGAAGGCCGTCGGCCTGCTCCGACGGCTTGCTCGCGACTCCGCTGTTCCCACTACGTAAGGAATTTCATGGCTTTCGGCTCTGCGTCCGGTCTGGTTCGTCGTCTTCCCGAGGCGGTCGGGCTTGCTCGGGCCGCGATCGGCATCGCCCACATGGTGGCGCCCACTCGCGCCAACGAACTCCTCGCCGGGCCCGATGCTGCGGTGGCGACGACGCGAGCTGCGGCTCGCACCTTCGGAATTCGGGAAATCTACATCGGCGGCGGCCTGTATGCGGCAACTCGGCTCGCGCCGAAGGCCGTGCGCACCCTGCTGCGAGCAGGTGTGGCCGTCGACGTCTGGGACACGGCGGCGTTCGCGCTCACCGCTCACCTGCCGCCACGAACGAGAACAGCCGGCTGTGCAATCGCCGGAGGTTTCGTGATCGCCGGCGCGCTGGCAGACCTGCAACTGGACCGGTAGCCGGCGGTGGACAACATCGCTCGAGTCGTTCGCGCGGCGAGCATCAGTGCTGTTCGCCTCTACAACCGATTGGAAGTGACCGTAGCGCAACCGGTTCCGGATACCCCGGTGCTGTTCGTCGCCAACCACGGGTTCGGCGGAGTCATCGATCTCAATGTGTTCGCATTCGCGGCCGCATACGACGAGCTCGGTATCGACCGCGAGCTGATCACGTTGACCCACCAGATCGCGTGGACTCTGCATGCCGAGAAGCTGATCGAACCGTTCGGTGCCAGGCCCGCCGGACGACAAACGGCCCTGGACGCTTTTGCGGAGGGCAGCAATGTCCTGGTCTTCCCGGGCGGTGACGTCGATGCTTTGAAATCGTGGCGGCACCGCAACGACATAGTGTTCTCGGGTCGGACCGGGTTCGCCCGTTTGGCAATCGAGGCGGGGGTGCCGGTCGTCCCCGTCGTCACAGCGGGAGCGGGGGAGTCCCTGCTGGTACTCAGCAGTGGTAAGCAGTTGGCGAAGGCGCTGAGGTTGGACAAGGTACTGCGGCTCAAAACGTTTCCGTTGTCGGTGTCCATTCCGTGGGGCGTCAATCTCGGTCTGGTCGGGCTTCTTCCGTACCTGCCGCTCCCCACCAAACTCGAGACGTCGGTGCTCGCGCCCATGCATCCCGACGCCGACGAGTCGGCGGAGGAGTTCGCGGGGCGGGTGCACGGGGCGATGCAGGCCGAGCTCGAAAAATTGACGAAGAATCGGCGGCCTCTCATCGGATGACTCGCCGAGCCGGCGATGCAGTCATACTCGGACCATGCGCTCGAAGCAGAAGATTCTCGACGCCACCCTCGGGCTCATCGTCCAGGGTGGGTTCGAGGATGTCACCATTGCCGCGGCTGCGCGGGCTGCGGGCGTGACGCGTCAGACGGTGTATTCGATTTTCACCACCCGTGAGGACATGATCTCCGAGGCCATGGTCGGCCTTGTCGTCGGCATCATCGGTGGCATCCGAGAGGAGGCCGATCGAGCCGAAACGCCATCGGAGTTCATCGTCGAGATGATCGTGTCCGCACGCAACCTCGTTCGCAGCGAGCCTGTGCTCAACTCGCTGCTACGTTCTGGCAACGCCAACCCGTTGTTCGATCCGGACGTCGTGGATCGGGCCGAGCCAGTGGCGCGTCAATTCCTCGATGGTTACATCGAACGGAACCCACAATTCGATTCGACTCGGTTCGAAGGTATCGAGCGAGTGCTGGTTCGAGTGGCGCTGTCCGTCATCCTGTTCGACGACGCGCAGATCCACGACGACGACGGTTTGCGGTCATACCTGCGGCGCTGGCTGATTCCGCTCTTGTTCTAAAAGGACCCCAAAAACTTGACACCATAAGCCGCATCTGTCTAGTTTTGCTTCGCACGTGCACGTGACACAGGTCTCGGTGCGCGCTGCTGCACACCATTGGGGGGTACGTGTCGAATTTGAATCGCCGTTCGTTTCTCGGCGCGACTGGAATTGCGGGATTGGCCGCACTGTCGGGCGCGGGGGTGGCGCGAGCAGCGGGCGGGCGACGCGTCCAGATCCCGCTGACCCGCGAGGATCATCGTGTGGTGATCATCGGATCGGGGTTCGGCGGTGGCGTCGCCGCATTGCGCCTGGCCGAAGCCGGGGTGCCGGTTCTGGTGCTCGAGCGCGGAAGGCGTTGGAACACAGGCCCGAATGCGGACACGTTTCCCGATGCCACGTCACCGGACAAGCGGATGCTGTGGCACGGTTCGAGTCCCAACCTGTTCGGTAGGCCAGTTCCGTTCGATCCGTACGTCGGCCTCCTCGAGGCGGTGCCCGGAGACAACATGACTGCGCTGTGCGCGGCCGGTGTCGGAGGCGGATCCCTGATCTACCAGGGAATGACACTGCAGCCATCGCCGCCGGTGTTCGAGGAACACTTTCCGGCCGGTCTGGATTGGCCGACTCTGAATCGGGTGCACTACCCACGCGTGGCGCGGATGTTGCAGCTCCAGCAGGCTCCCGACGAGTTGATCGGTACGCCCAATTATCAAGCAGCGCGGGTGTTTGCGGCCAATGCTCGTCGAGCGGGGCTGCCGGTGTCCAAGATCCCGATGCCAATCGACTGGAACTTCGCCCTCGACGAGACGCGCGGGGTGATGGCACCGTCGTACACCGATGGGTCCGGTGCATTCGGAGTCAACAACGGCGGCAAGCACTCCGTGGACGTCACCTACATCGCGGCCGCCGAGGCGACGGGACTGGCTACGGTTGCGACACATCACCACGTCACCAGTGTCGAGCGGCGTGACGACGGCCGTTGGACGGTGTATGTCGATCGGATCGACTCCGACGGAACGGTATTGGAAAACAAGGTACTCACCGCCGGCGCATTGATCATGGCGGCGGGCAGCCTGAACACCACGAAGCTGCTCGTGCGTGCCGGTGCCACCGGAGCTATCTCGGACTTGCCGGACCAGCTCGGACAGGGTTGGGGCACCAATGCCGATCGCATCTACGTGTGGTCGAGCATCGAGCAGCAATTCGGTGCACCCCAAGGCGGACCGGTGGTGTTCGGCAGTCTGAACTGGGACGACCCGAACACCGCGCACACCGTCATCCAGGCCTCGATACCGCCGTTGTCGTTCGATGCCCACAGCACGATGCTCGTCGGATACGGAGTCAGCAGCGGCCGCGGCCATTTCGGCTACGACTCCTCCATGGACCAGGTTCGACTACATTGGCCGGCCGACGGCGACAGCCTGATTCAGGACGGTTCGATCGATCCGACGGTGCGTCGTATCGCCGGATCAGGCAGTGTTCTCACCGATACCAATGCACTGTTCCCGTCCACTTGGCATCCGTTGGGTGGGGCCAACATGGGCGCGGTATGTGATCTCGACGGTCGTGTCCACGGCCAGCGAGGACTGTATGTCCTCGACGGGGCGCTTATGCCCGGCACCACCGCAGCGTGCAACCCATCCATGACCATCGCCGCACTGGCCGAACGTGCGTTGGACAACATCGTTGTCGACGATATCGGCTCCGTTATCTGACCCCCACCAGAAAGAGACCGATGCATCTGTACCGCACCATGATCGGCGTCGCAGTCACCGCCGTGCTCGCGTCTTCCCTGACCGTGCTCGGCGGCTCGGCAGCGAATGCCGACCCCGTCGACGACTTCTACGTCCCTCCGGCTCAGGTCGTCGACGACCCGGGGGCCGTGTTGCGGACGCAGCCGATGTCACTGTTCGCGGCTCTGCCCGGTGCGGACGGTGCCTACCCCGTTCAGGCGCAGCGGGTGCTGTACACGTCACGGACGCAGGACGATACGCCGGTGGGTGTGTCGGGCACGTTCATCGAGACCGAGGTGCCCTGGCGTGGTGCAGGCCCGCGGCCGACCATCGTCGTCGCGCCCGGCACGGTGGGTCAGGCCGATCAGTGCGCTCCTTCTCGTGCGTTTCCGACGACTGTCAACGCTGTGGCACAGCCATTGTCGATCTCGTTCAATCAGGAGTTGTTGTCTTCCACTCTGTGGGGATCGATGGGTGCCAACGTATTCGTGACCGACTACATCGGGTTGGGAACGCCCGGTGTGCACACCTATGTCAATCGTGTCGAGCAGGCTCATGCGGTGCTCGACGGTGCTCGTGCCGCGAACGAGCTCCTCGGTGATACCGATGCACCCGTTGGTATTTGGGGGTACTCCCAGGGCGGTGGGGCGGCAGCCGCGGCGGCCGAACTGGCCTCGGAGTACGCACCGGGGCTGAATGTGAAGGGCACCTGGGCCGGAGCTCCCACAGCGGACTTGCTCGAGGTGTTGAAGACCGTCGACGGGACGCTGATCGGAGGGGTGATCGGCTATGCCCTCAACGGGTTCGTAGAGCGGGATCCGAGCTTGCTGCCGCTCGTCGAAGAGCGACTCACCGATCACGGCAAGGCAGTGCTGAACGATCTGTCGACGCAGTGCATCGGCGACACCATTCTGAAGTACCCGTTCCTGCGAACCGAATCGTTGACCGCGGACGGTAAGTCGATGCTCGAGAATCTGGGCACCATTCCGCAGGCGGGTCGCATCCTCGAGGCTCAGCGGATCGGTCGTAGTACTCCGAACGCACCGGTGATGATCACCAGCGGACTCAACGACGACACCGTGCCGTACGGTCAGGCCCGGCAGTTGGCTCAGGATTGGTGTGGGCGAGGGGCCACGGTGGAGTTCCGAACCAACCCGTTGCCGCCGATCCTGCAGGGTGCGGTGTTGCCCAACCACTTCGGGCCGCAGCTGATCGACGGGTACGGCGGCGCCGCTGCAAAGTTCCTGATGGATCGGTTCGCCGACGTCCCCATGGCACCATGCTCCATCGACTGATCGGCGGCCGCAGGCGCTGGCGGCCGGTGCGAGAATTCGTACTGCGCAATCGTTGTCCCGCAGCCTCGACCGTCGAGCAGCGTGCCCATGACTATGTGGCGATAGCAGACGCGTTCGGGCTGTGCTGGCCGCCGGATGGACAGCGTGCCAGGGCACTGCTGACCAGTTTCGGCGATCGGGATCCCGATGCCGTCCTTGCCGCGATGCGCCCGATTGCAGCTCCGGTTCAGCTCCACCCGGTGGTGCGGGTGTGGAATCGTGCCGTCGACTAGGGCAGCGTCGACACCGCTGCGCTCGACCCTGTTGCGGTCGCAGCGTCGAGTGGAGGCTGTGATTGCAGGCGGTGGCCCGGACATCGTCTTTCAGCCGATCGTCCGTGCACGCGATGGGGTGATCGAGGGATACGAGGCCCTGTCGCGTTTCCCGGCGGGCGGCGGTGACACCGAGGCGTGGTTCGCGGATGCAGCGCAGTGCGGCCTCGGTCCTGCTCTAGACAGATCTGCGGCCGTCAAGGCATTGGGCGAATCAGCGCGTCTGCCGGATGGTTGCTTCGTTGCGGTGAACCTCAGTGCTGCAACGCTACTGGTCGATGCCGCCCTCGTGGATGTGCTGCTCGACTTCGGCCGACGACGGTCACTGGTAATCGAGCTCACCGAACATGCCGCCCAGGACGACGAGGATGCGGTGATCGCAGTGTTGGCCGAACTTCGACGCGGCGGCGTCGCCGTTGCAGTGGACGATGTGGGATCCGGATACGCAGGTATGCGGCAGCTCGTCGTGCTCGAGCCGCAGATCATCAAACTCGACGCGTTCGTCGTTCACGGCATGAAAGGCAATCGCGTGAAGTCGGCCTTGGCCGAACTGGTGCTCGAGTTCGCGCGAAAAACGGAGGCCAGGTGCGTGTTCGAGGGCATCGAGACCGACGACGACCTCGAAGCGGCCACGTCGATCGGGGCCGACCTGCTGCAGGGCTTCCGAGTGGGCCGTCCTGCGACGGTGTGATCCGATCTGACCAGCAGGTTGAGTACCGCCCAACTGTGGGTATGCGGCGGATTAGGAACGAGACGAGTTCCGAAGGCCGATGCGGTCGAACGGGAGACACGCGGCACCACCACCGAGGGTGAATCGAAGGAGACGGACTGATGGCCGATGACGACAGTGACATCAAGACGGAGTTCGATGACCTCGTCAACATGACGGCGAAGGAACTCGACGAGTTTCTCGGCACCGACGACTCGAAGGACGTTGGGCAAAAGAAGGAGGGCGGTGAGTCGACGGGCCACGAGAGCGGCCGCCGCATCGTCGAAATCCTGAAGACGAAGAAGGCGGACCTGTCCGACGACGACTACGAGCACATGCGAAAGGTCGTCGGCTACTGCAAACGACACCTTGCGCAGCGGCCCGACGGGGACATCACCGACACCAAATGGCGCTACTCATTGATGAACTGGGGCCACGACCCGAAGAAGAAGTGATCTCGCTTCGCTGACGGAAGGTCTGCTCCAGTCGGGGCCTCGGTCGCGAGGATTCTCCGACTCGGGGCCCAGAGTGGAGCACAAGTTGCACACGCACCGACACTGGGCTGATTCAGCTGGGATGGGTGGACATCTTCACGTGCGGGATTCCCGCTTCCAGGTATTGCTCGCCCATCCGAACGAATCCGAAGCGGCCGTACCACTTTTCGAGGTGTGCTTGCGCGGACATCTCGACCACCCCGGGGTACGCCTTCAGCGCGGCCTCGACGAGCTGTCCGGCATAACCGCGCCCACGCCCCGCAGCCGCAGTCGCGACGCGGCCGATGTGGACCGAATCGTCGACGAGCACTCGGAGTGTGGCCAACACCTCGTCGTTTTCGTCCTGGATCCAGAACAGTTCGGTCGTCGGAAATAGGTCCGCGCCATCGAGTTCGGCCTCGTCGACGATCTTCTGTTCGTGCACGAATACCGCGACCCGCAGCGCCATGATGCGATACAGGGTGCTCGGGTCGACGCGCGAGAGCGGTGCGTGATGGAGGGTGGTCATCGGGTCCGTTTCGTCGTTTCGGTTTCGGGATTCACACCGCGAGCGGCACAACGGTTCCCGGCGGTACGTCGTTGTATCGGGCCGTGATCTTGTTCAGTTCCAACTGGTAATACAGGGACTGCAGGCCGAAGACGAACGTGAGCAGAAGTCCGACGACCGAGCTGCACGTCGGCTGCAGGCCGGCCGCGCGTTGAGCGTCGGCGATGCGGTTTCCGGTGTTGTAGTAGCTGATCAACGGCGCAATGATGGTCCAGCCGAGGAGGAGCAGAACCAGCAGTGGGCCGACGACCGGCGGGTCGACCTTGCGTCGGTCGAAGTCCGCCATCTCACGGTGGATGAGGTAGTACCAGACGAAGTGGTAGATGCCGAGAGTGATGAGCGGCAACAGAATCCAGACCACAACGGGATTTCGCCGCTTCATAGCGCTACCTTGGGCAACCGGACCGGTCATGACGCTCCCCCCACCTTGTCGGACACGACAGACGCCGCATGTCCGTGGACCGCACGATTCTCCCACGTCGGTGGGTCCGTACGCGAGGTCTCGCTCCGTGCGGGAACACTCGCACGGTCACTACACGGAGCATGCGGTGGATAGACCGGATCAGCGCTCGATCCAGATCGACGGTGCTTGGTTGGAACCTCACTGCTCGGGGAATCATGTGTTGGTGGACGACGACGATGTTCTGGCGGTGTTTCGGCATGCATTCGACTGCGCGCGCAGCGGTGACGCCTCGTGGTTGCAGTCGTTCTTCGAGGCCGGGGGCTCCGTCGACTTGACCAACGACAAGGGCGACACACTGTTGATTCTCGCGGCGTATCACGTACAACCGGGTGCGGTGAGCACGCTGCTCACGCTGGGGGCAGCGGTGGATTGCGTGAACGACAACGGCCAGACAGCGTTGGCGGCCGCGGTGTTTCGTCGGTCGACGCCCATTGTGAGGATGTTGCTGGAGGCAGGCGCGGACCCCGCAGCCGGAGCTCGATCGGCGCACGCAATCGCCCAGTACTTCGAGTTGGACGACATGGCAGCGATGCTGACCGAGCCCCAGTCGGGGTAGCCCTACTTCCTGGCCTTGGCCTTGGCTGCCCGCTTACGAGCAGGCTTGTCGGGGACTGCAGGCGGGATGTTCGACGCCATCACCGCGGGGGCACGATCCCAGGCTCGATGCAGTCCGACCGCAGCGAACAATGCGTCGTTGAACGCTTTCACCGCTGTCTCGCCGATGACGACGCCTGCGTCGTCGGCACCGATTCCGGCCTGCTCGAGCAGTGCCGCTCCGTCGCCCCAGGCACCCATCGCTTTGCAATGACGGAATGCTTCCTGCAGCAACAAGATCAGCTTGATGTCGTTCGTCGGCGTTGTTCCGCCCGCGACGACGAAGGCGTCGAACTCGATCGAACGAACTGTCAGGAATGTTCGCTCGACCACCTGAGTGCGCATGCCTTTGCCGAGGATGCCGCCGGCCGCAGCGATGACGTGCACTGTGGCACCGCGGCGCGCGGCTGCCGTCCGTAGCTTGCCGATTCCGGACAGGTCCGATCCGGCGTCGGCGATGACGCCGATCTTGCGTCCGGCAATCGGTCCCGGAGCCTCGACGATCTGAGACAGTGCGGGGGAGAGCAATACGTCCTCAGCGGGTGTGCCGACAGGTGCAGGCAGGCCGAGGCCGGCGGCGACGCGCTCGCACAGATCGGCGTCGACGTTCGACAGAACCTCGAGCTCACGTTCCTTGATCGACTGCTCGAACACTTTGCCCAGCTCGAACGTGAATGCCTCGACGAGGTGATCCTGCTCGACGGCACTGAGGCTGCGATAGAACATGGTGGGCTGAGTGAAGTGATCGTCGAAGGATGCGGGGTTCGCTCGTACAGCGCGGCCCTCGATGAGGCGTTCGGTCTGCACGTAACCGTGGTCCTTCTCACCTGCTACCGCTGGTTCTCCGTCGTCGATGGAGTTGCTGAGGTACGGGGCAAGGCCGGTGTGAACGGCGGTCTGGTGCATGCCGTCTCGCAGCATGTCGTTGACAGGTGCATGCGGTCGGTTGATCGGCAGTTGCGAGAAATTGGGGCCGCCGAGACGCGTGATCTGGGTGTCCAGGTAAGAGAACAGACGCGCCTGCATCAGCGGGTCGTTGGTGACTTCGATGCCCGGCACCAGGTGGCCCGTGTGGAACGCGACCTGCTCGGTTTCGGCGAAGTAGTTCGTGGGGTTCGCGTCGAGGGTGAGCTTGCCGATGGGTTGCACCGGAACCAGTTCTTCGGGAACGATTTTCGTGGGATCGAGCAGATCGATACCCTCGTAGGTCTCGGTGCCGTCGTCGGGCATGACCTGGATTCCGAATTCGTATTCCAGTGGGGCACCGGCCTTGATGCCGTCGGACATGTCGCGTCGATGGAAGTCCGGATCGACGCCCGCTGCGATCTGGGCTTCCTCCCACACCAGTGAATGCACTCCGGCGAGCGGCTTCCAATGAAATTTCACGAGCCTGGTCTCGCCGTTCTCGGCCACGAGGCGGAACGTGTGGACGCCGAAGCCTTCCATAGTGCGATACGAGCGCGGGATACCTCGATCGCTCATGTTCCACATGACGTGGTGAGTTGCCTCGGTGTGCAGCGAGACGAAGTCCCAGAACGAGTCGTGTGCCGACTGAGCCTGCGGCAGTTCGATATCGGGCTGCGGTTTGCCGGCGTGAATGATGTCCGGGAACTTGATGCCGTCCTGGATGAAGAAGACGGGCATGTTGTTTCCGACCAGGTCGAAGGTTCCTTCGTCGGTGTAGAACTTGACCGCGAAACCGCGGGTGTCGCGGACGGTGTCGGCGGAACCACGCGATCCGAGAACGGTCGAGAAGCGGACGAAAACCGGTGTCCGCTTGCCCTTCTGGGCGAGGAATCCTGCCTTGGTCACGGTCTTCGCCGACCCGTAGGACTCGAACGTTCCATGTGCGGCGGCACCGCGTGCGTGCACGACGCGCTCCGGAATTCGCTCGTGATCGAAGTGGGTGATCTTCTCGCGGAGGTGGAAGTCCTCGAGCAACGTCGGGCCGCGATCGCCCGCCTTGAGCGAATGATCGGTGTCGGGGAGACGTACGCCTTGCGCTGTGGTCAGGAAATCACCGGTCTGGGCTCTCGTATCGCGAGCTCCGGTCGGGCCGTTGGGTGCCGGCGACGATTGATCCGGGCGAGGGATGGGTGGCATGTTCGGCCTTCTTTCGTTGTTGGAGCTGTCAACTCGGACGTTCGTGGTCGATGGACGGTGGGCTTCGATGTCACGTGCTCCCCGGGTCGTCGTAGAACAAGCCGTCTCCGCGGACGATGTCGAACGCGAGGGAGGAGATCGAGCGGGCATCGGCGTAGGCACGGGCACGCAGCCGCGCGGTTGCCTCGTCGAGCGACACATGCAGACGTTCGGCCAACACACCGACCGCAATGTTGATGTCGGACCGAGCGAAGCGAAATGCGCCCTCGGGTGGTCGAAGTGTCGACTCGTCGAAATAATTCGGTCGGGCTGCCACTTCTCCGACGACGATGTCACCGAGGGTCGACGCCGCAGCCTGGGCAGCGGCGATCTGTTGTGTCGTCATCGTTCCCGACTTTTGGGTGTAGAGCTCGAGGACCCCGAGTCGAGCACCACCACTGAACAAAGGGAACGCGTACACCCCATGCACGCCGAGCTCCTGAAGAACTTCCGACGCGAACGACGGCCATCCCGTGGTATCGGGCCGATTACCGATGTCCGGGTGTAGTTGCGGCTCCCCGGTGACGAAGGCATCGATACAGGGGCCCTCGCCGGTGGTGAATTGGAGCTCGTCGAGGCGGGCTGCTTCGGAGTTCGTGGCGTACAGCAGATCCCGAGCATCTGCATCGTCGGTGAGGATGGCGACCGCGGCTCCGTCCACGCCGGCGTCGGTCACACACCTCTTGCTGACTCGTACAACCCCCTCCAAGTGGTGTCCGTACATCGACGCGCCGAAGCTACCCGAGTCCGGGGCGTGGGCGCGTCGGGACTCTTCCGTATTTTCTTCCTCAGCCACGTTGCCCTGCCTTTCTGCGTCATTCGCACCGCCACACCGGATCAGCGCACCACGCGGATCTGTTTCATCGATCGGTCGGTGGCGTCCGGGATGTTCACGGAGTCCGGTTGTGTTCCTCCCGCAATTTGCGACCCTCTTCGACAGCCTGCGCATCCTTTTCATCGTTCTTGTCCGATACCCGGGTGTCGCGGGGCGGCAGTTGCAGACGTTCTTCGGCGACGATTCCGGCCTGGAGTTGGCGGCCGCGTTCGAGTTCGGAGTCCAGTTCGGCACCGAACAGCAAGGCCAAGTTTGTGATCCACAGCCACAGCAGGAACACGATGGCTCCGGCAAGGGAGCCGTAGGTCTTGTTGTAGCTGGAGAAGTTGGCGACGTAGAAGCCGAACGCGACGGTGGCGAGAATCCATACGACGATGCCGACCGCGGCACCGGAACTGATCCATTTGAACTTGGGCTGCTGCACATTCGGTGTTGCGTAGTACAGAATCGCGACCGCGAGTACCACCACGATCAGGACCAGCGGCCAGCGTGCGATGTTCCAGATCGTCAGTGCGGTGTCGCCCAGTCCGACGGCGTCGCCCACAGCTTTGGCCACGGGGCCACTGATTGCCAGCATGACGGCGGCGAGCGCGATGAGGACCAGGGCGATGAGCGTGACCAGAAGCATCACGGGGCGCAGCTTCCAGATGGGCCGTCCCTCGTCCACCTCGTACATGCGGTTCATCGCGCGGCCGAATGCGCCGACGTAGCCGGATGCAGACCACAGTGCGCCTGCGATACCGATGATCAACGCGAATCCGGCAGTGGGCGCTTGGACGAGCTGTTCGATGGTTGGACGCAACGTGTCGACAGCGGATTGCGGGCCGAGATCGCCGACGATCTGCAGCACGCCGTCGACCGTGGCCTGTCCCTGGCCGAACACACCCAGCAACGACACGATGGCCAGGATGGCGGGGAAGAGCGAGAGCACGGCGTAGTAGGTCAACGCGGCTGCAAGGTCGGTGCACTGATCCCGGGAGAACTCACGGGCAGTCTTCTTCAGAACATAGATCCACGACGGCTTGGTCAGATCGGCGGGTGAATCCGCTTTGCGCGGATCGTCCGGATCTGCCTCGGTGGGTGCGGGTGATGCTGCTGAATCGGCCATGGCGATCGCATACCCGGGGTTTTTCGGTGGAAACCGGGAAATGCGACCGCCATGACGGTCGTTCGATTCGGCCGTCAGTTCACTTCGTTGCGCTCGTGCTCGGTACGCGACTCGAGGTCGTTGTCGTCGAGATGCTTCGGCGTCTTGGCGTGCTCTTTGTGGTCGGGGTGAGCTTCCTCGGTGGGGATCATGACGTCGTCGAGGGTCGGTTCGTTGTTTTCAGTCATGGTGATTCGATGCCCGGGAGGATGGCGGCTCAAACTCGTGAATCACGTCGGTTTCGATCGACGCACACGAGGGCACTTCGACTGTGGTCGATTTTCGGAGGTAGAGATGCGAACAGTAGTGATCGGCGCGACCGGCAATGTCGGCACCGCCCTGCTGCGAAGGCTCACCGACGAGCATCCGGGCAACTCCATTGTCGCCGTAGCGCGGCGTCCGCCGAGCCTCAATCCTTTTGCCGAGCAGGTCGACTGGGTTCCGCTGGATCTCACCGGCGAACACGCACCGTACGAGCTACGCGCGTTGTGCCGCGGCGCAGACGCAGTGGTTCATCTGGCCATCGCCTTCCAGCCGATGCGTGATCGCGATTATCTGCGGGCAGTCAATGTCGACGCAGTGCGCACGGTGGCAACGGCCTGTGCGGACGCCGGAGTTCCTCGTCTGGTGCACATGTCTTCCGGCGGGGTGTACGCACCGGGGTCGTACGGCGAGAATGTCGACGAGTCGTGGCCGAGAACGGGGGTGTCTTCGTCGACGTACAGCATGGACAAGGCCGCCGCCGAGGATGTGCTCGACGAGTTCGAGGCAGCGCATCCCGATGTCGCGGTCGCTCGAATCAGGCCGGGCCTGATCGGGCAGTACGAGTTCGGAAGCGCGCTGTTGCGTTACGCCCTACCCGATCTCGTGCCGTCGGCAATCGTCGATCATCTTCCGATCCTGCCCATCGACAGGTCGTTCGCCGTTCCGGCTGCCCACAGCGACGATGTCGCCGATGCCACCGTGCGAGTGCTGGATAGGCGTGCAACCGGGCCCTACAACCTCGGCGGCCCGACGCCCGTGCGAGCCCACGACGTGGCCGACGCGTTCGGTGCCCGCATCGTGCCTGTGCCCTCTCGGGTGTTGTCCGCTGCTGCGCGCCTCGGCTTCGAGACCCACGTGTCCGCAGTCCATCACGGTTGGGTCGATCTCGCGTTCGCCACCCCGATGTTGAACACCGACCGCGCTCGACGGGACCTGGACTGGACTCCGCGAATCGATGGTCCGGACGTGGCCCGAGAGGTCATTCGGGGTATGCGCGACAACGCGGGTGCGTCCACCACGTCCCTGCGCGCGCGTACCGCGAAGGACCGCCTGCGAGCATTCGGTCGTCGAGGATTCATTTCTCGCGCGAAAAGGCCGTGAACACGACATGTTCGACGCCGGGGCAGGTGTAAATTCCCGCCCATGGCATGTCGAATCAGTGAACTCGTACTCGAAGGTCGCGATCCCGAGGCCTTGGCATCGTTCTGGTGTGAAGTGTTGGACTTCGTCGTATTGGACAGGGAGGGTGACGGTTCCGTCGAAATCGGTGCGCGCGACGGTTTCGGCGGCTCGCAGCCGACCATCATCTTCATCCCCAGCGAGAATCCCGAGCCGGCGAAACATCGACTGCACATCGACGTCAATGCAACCGATCGAGATCAGGACGCCGAGCTCGAACGACTGCTCACCCTCGGTGCCCGACGAGTGGATATCGGCCAGACCGGCCAGGAGTCGTGGCACGTGCTGGCGGATCCGGAAGGCAATGAATTCTGTTTGCTGCGTCCAAGACTCAGTCCTGTGTGACCGTACTGTCCTGGCGGTGATCGGCACCCGTCGACCGTCTGGACCAGTAGCTGGCCAGCAGCGATCCGGATACGTTGTGCCACACCGAGAAAATCGCAGCGGGGAGTGCTGCAGCGGGCGAGAAGTGAACCGAGGCCAGTGCCGCTGCCAAGCCGGAATTCTGCATACCGACTTCGATGCTGATCGCACGACGGCTGGCGACATCGAGTCCGCATGCCCTACCGATTCCGTAGCCCACCGCGAGGCCCAGCGAGTTGTGCAGCACGACGGCAACGACGATGAGGGCACCGATCGACAGCAGGGTCGGCGCGCTGGCGGACACCACGAGGACAACCACAGCGGTGATTCCGGCAACCGAGACGAGCGGCAAGGCGTCCAGCATGCGATCGATGACCCTCGGGAACAGAAGTCGCAGTACAACTCCCAGTACGACGGGTACCAGCACGATCTGCAGGATCGAGACGAACAATCCGCCTGCATCGACCGGCAGGTATTCGCCGGCGAGCCATAGCACCAGCAGTGGTGTGAGTATGGGCGCGAGGAGTGTGGACACCGACGTCATCGCCACCGACAGTGCGGTGTCACCCTTGGCGAGGTAGACCATCACATTGGACGCGGTGCCGCCCGGTGCGGATCCGACGAGCACCATCCCGGCAGTGAGCGCAGCGGACAGACCCAGGACATTCGCAATTCCGAGACCGAGAAGCGGCATTGCGATGAACTGTGCTGCGACACCGAGCAGCAGTGCCCACGGGCGACGCGCCACCACGGCGAAGTCGGAGAGCCGCAACGTCATTCCCATGCCGAGCATGATGATCGACAACAACCACGGAACCGCGGGTGTCCCGCCGCTGAACGTGTCGGGAGTGATCAAGGCCAGAGCCCCCGCCGCGACGACGATCAGGGCAAACCATTTGCCGGTGAATTCGCTGACGGTCTTCAGCTGGGGCATGTGGAGACTCCAAAGGTGGTGGTCGAGGCGTCGGAAGTCTAGCCCGATTCTGTACTCGGACTGTTCCAGTAGCCGAAAAGCCTTGACCGGCCGGTGCTCACGTCGGAGGAGCGATGGTCGTCGACAACTCCCGCAGATGTGTGCGGGTGAGCGTGTGTGCGCGGTGCTCGTCGCGTGCGGCGATAGCCTCGACGACGTGCGTGTGGGCGTCGTGGTCTGCGTGCTCTCCGAACGCGCCCTTGATCTTCAGCATGTCGATCATGGCGGTCCGTAGCCGTGGAGCCATGGAGTCGAAGAGTTCGAGCAGGATGTCGTTGTGCGACGCGACCACGATGGAGCGGTGAAAAGCCATGTCCGCCTCCACCAGATCGACCGCGTCGGCGCGGGCGGTGTTGCGTAGCTCGAGTGAGCGACGGATCGCGTCGAGGTCGGCGGGAGTGCGTCGGGCTGCGGCGAGAGCTGCTGCCTCACCTTCGATGGCGAGGCGGGCTTCGAGGACCGCGGTGATGTGTGCGCGCTGGAGAACTTTGTCCCAGTCCGTCCGCGCCTCGTCGATCGATTCGACGAAGACTCCTGATCCCTGCCGGGTGACGAGGATTCCGCGCCCCGCCAGTTGTCTGATGGCCTCGCGCATCGTCGATCGGCCGACGTCGAACATGGGGGCAAGGGTCGTTTCACCTGGCAGTTTGGTGCCGACCGGCCACTCACCGGACTGAATTTTGGCATGCAACAGTTCGGCGGCCTGATCGGCCAACGAGGTTCGGCGTATCGCGGTCACAGTCGAAGAATACTCCTCAGCTTGTCTGAGGAGTGGTGCTACATTGCTCGTATGCGTACAGATTTCCCCACTCTGTCCACTCCCGCCGGACCCGTTCCCGCCGGCGCGCCCACCTGGAATCGGCAGCGGCACTCCCAGATGCCGTCGCATCGTTACCGTGACGTCTACGCCAAGGTCGACATTCCGCTGACCCAGCGTCGCTGGCCGGAGCGACGGTTGACCGAGGCACCGCTGTGGGTGCCGGTCGATCTGCGCGACGGCAACCAAGCGTTGCCGGAGCCGATGGATCCTGCCCGCAAGAAGCAGTTCTTCGAGTTGATGGTTGCGATGGGCTACAAGGAAATCGAAGTCGGGTATCCCTCGGCATCGCAGACCGATTTCGATTTCGTGCGGCTGCTGGCACACACCGATCTGGCACCCGACGACGTCACCGTGGTCGTCTTCACCCCGGCGCGACGCGACCTGATCGAGCGAACCGTGGAGTCGATCCGCGGAATCACCAACGACGTCGTGATCCACATGTACACCGCCACGGCTCCTACGTGGCGCGAGGTCGTGCTCGGCCGGGAAGCCAACGAGCTTCGCTCACTGATACTTTCGGGCGCAGCCGACGTTCTCGAACTTGCCGGCGACCTGCCCAACGTGCGATTCGAGTTCTCACCCGAGGTCTTCAATCTCACCGAACCCGACTACGTCCTCGATGTCTGCGATGCAGTGACGACTCTGTGGGACGCGACGCAGCAGCGGCCGGTCATCCTGAATTTGCCTGCCACAGTGGAGGTCGCGACGCCGAATGTCTATGCGGACCAGATCGAGTACATGAACGACAACCTTGCGCGACGAGACAGCGTAATCCTGTCGGTGCATCCACACAACGACCGCGGGACCGGCATTGCCTGCGCCGAGCTGGCCGTCCTGGCCGGAGCGCAGCGGGTGGAGGGTTGCGTGTTCGGCAACGGCGAGCGCACCGGAAACGTCGACATCGCCACTCTCGCATTGAATTTGCACGCTCAGGGTGTCGATCCGATGATCGACTTCTCCGACATCGATCAGATTCGACGCACCGTCGAATACTGCAACCAGCTCGAGGTTCACCCGCGGCATCCGTATGTCGGCGACCTCGTACACACCGCCTTCAGCGGTACGCACCAGGACGCCATCAAGAAGGGTTTCGTCGAGCATCGCGCTCGGGCGCTGAGCGAAGGCCGTTCCGAGCGCGATATCGAATGGCGGGTGCCGTACTTGCCGATCGACCCCGACGACATCGGTCGATCGTACGACGCGGTCATTCGCGTCAATTCGCAATCGGGCAAGGGAGGAATCGCGTACCTCCTCGAAACCCACTACGGCATCGAACTTCCGCGTCGCCTGCAGATCGACCTCGCCCGGCACGTGCAGGCCCGCACGGATTCGATCGGTACCGAACTGTCGGCCGAGCAACTCTGGGACGTCTTCCAGGAGGTGTACATCGGTGTCGACGAACCCGACGTAACCCTGATCGGTTTCGACTCTCACGACGACGACGGGTCCGCCGACACCTGCATCACGTTGAAGATCGACGGCACGTCCTTCGAGTCTTCACACACGGGAGTCGGACCCGTCGAGGCACTCGTCGACGCGTTGTCTGCTCATGGCAGGCACGTGGACATCCTCGGTCTGACGCAGACGAGTGTGCGAGCCGGCAACGACAGTGATGCGGTCTCGATGCTCGAATATCGCACTGCCACTGGGTCTCGATGGGCGGCAGGGATCGATCGCTCCGTTCTGTCCGCCACCCTCGACGCAGTCCTTCGTGCCGCCGGCTCGGCGACCCAGCGGGACTACGTGCTCGGTAGCGATCGGCGTCCGCCGCATGTCGGTGGCTGATCAGTGCAGCATGTCGAGTATGCGGGGCAGGGCGTCGTCGACGGTTGCGGCAATGACGTCGTAATGAGTGGCGCCGGGCACGGGCAGGTAGGTCACGTCGCGGATGCCCTGTGCCGCCAGTTCCGCAGCGAGGGCGGTCGTCAGAGCCGGCGGCACGACGGTATCGGCAAGCCCCTGCTCGATGGTCACCGGCCGTGTGTAACCAATGGTCGGCACGGATAGGTAGTCGCGGATAGCCGAGGTCATGGCGGGGTCGGAGAGCGATCGAGCGAGGAGCTGTTGTGGTGCAACGCCACTGGCCTTCTGTCGTAGGTCGCTGATGCAATTGTCCTCTGCATGCGCCAGGTAGTCGCGCCCCAGTTCGCTGAGATAGCTGTTCACGTCGAGATCCGGCCGAGAGTCCCTGAGCCCGTACAGGACGTAGATCAGAGTGGCCGTGATGTTGTCGAGTGGTGCGATGCGAGGAGTGGTGGGAGAGAGCAGCGGAAGGACGGCTTCGAGGTTCGACGACGGTGCGAACGACATCATCCCTCGAAAGTCTGTGTCCGCCCCGTAGGCATCCGCGCGAGCCCCGGTGGTGAGTGCGGCTGCGCCGCCCTGCGAGTGTCCGGCGGCAACCCAGGTGCGGGACAGCTCGGGTAGTTCGTCTGCGGCAGCGCTGACGATGTCAGTGACGGCGTTGGCCTCCGAGATGCTGTTCAGGTAGTGGTGGGCGTCGGCGGTTCCGAGCCCGATGTAGTCCGTCGAGACAACGGCCGTGCCGCTTCGTAGCAGCTGGGTGAGCAGGGGCTTGGACAGCTCGACGGCCATGGGGTCCTCGGCAGCACCGTCGTCGAGTGCTGTGCTCAGGGCGCATGAATCACCCACGCCGACGGTCCCTTTGGCCCACGACACGACCGGCCATCCTCCCGGTGGTGGTGTGCCGGAGGGGAGGTAGACCTGTCCGTGGGCAATCGCGGGACGGCCGTGCTCGTCGGTGGTTGTGTAGGACAGTGAGTAGCCCGCGGCGGCACCGTCGATCAGCCGGGGAAGTACATCGATGGACGTTGCCGGTGCCGCGCCGGCGATGGGCGTGAGAATGCCTGTGGCAGCGAGCAGTCCGGCAGCCAGCGTCGTAATTGCAGCGGATCGAGTCGTCATGTCTTCTTCTAGGTGCTCGGTGAGTGTTGCGGCGAGGCTGCCGGTCGAGGGGTGCCGAATGGAGTCAGCGCGTTTCGGTATTGATCGAGGCGATCAATGTGGCGGCGATGTCGGTGACTTTGATGTTGCGGTTCTGGGATTGTTCGGAGAGGAATGCGAAGGCTTCATCCGCGCCGATACCGCGCATCGCCATGATGATTCCTTTGGCCTGTTCGATCTGTGCACGGGTCTTCATCGCGGTCAGAAGCCCGTCGACTTCCTCTTCTGCAGTTCGAGCCCGTCGAGATACCATCACCGCGGTTTCGATCGAGCTGACGAACAGCCCCACCAGGGCCTCGTCTATATCGCTGAAGCCGTGCTGGTCGTAGCTGTAGATGTTCAGAGCCCCGAGGTGGCGGTCGTCGACCGTCAGAGGGGCCGACAGATAGCTCTCGACGCCGAGACCGGACACGTTGTTCGCGAATCGTGGCCAGCGGTCTTCGACATCGCTGACCAGCAGCCGGACCATCTGTTGGGTGCGGGCCGACTCCAGGCACGGTCCCTCGTTGCTTCGGTATTGATCGGCGTCGACGTCGTTGACGCGGGGATCAGTGGATGCCACTGTCTCCGGCTGCTCGCCGTCCTCGTCGAGGAGTGTGATGCCTGCCAGATCCGCGGTGGTCAATGCCTGAACCACCTCTGTGCATGTGGCTTGCAGGATCACGGACAGATCCATCCGGGCCACCAACTTCGATCTCAAATTCTCCAGCGCGTGTGCGTAGCCTGCGACCTCGGACGAGACGGCCGCTGCGTCGCGCAAGTGTGCGGGCTCGCTGCTGCTACCTCGATCTACCGATTCGGTTGTCATCACGCACCACTCACTTCCGTAGACCGACGCCACCGATGGTGATCGCACGGCCAAACGCGGCGCGGGCTCGGCCGTTCCCGCAAATTTACTTCGATACAAACCCAGCGGCAATCCCGCAGCGATAACCGTGCACAGCGGCATTGCGTCGATCAACGGACCCGGTAGCCGTGGGCTGCAGTAGAAGAACAAGACCGATCGGCCCGATTCTGGCAGAATCAACGGTCATGTGTGCGGGCCCGTCACAACTCGGGTCGACGCTGCTCCCGCGACCGAAGGACGACGAACGATGACGTCACCGTGAACAAGCTCTCGACGGTGGCACTGCTGATCCTGTTGGGTGCTGCCGGAACGTTCAATGGAATGTCGTTGACCTCCGACCCCACCGGGCGGTCACTGGGCTTGGATGTCGACATGCTCCCTGCGTGGCATACCTGGGACTACCGCATCTCCGGGCTGTTCGTGCTGATTTTTCTCGGACTCGGATCGTTGATCTCGGTTGCTGCTGTGCTCGTCGATGCATACGACGCTCCGACGTGTGTCGTGTTCGTGGGGTTGGTGACCATCGGGTGGGTGGTGTGGCAGATCCTCGTACTCGATATCGACGCGCCCCGCGCCCAAATCCCCCTCACCCTGTTGGGGGTCGCGTTGACCATCCTCGCGATCGGCCAATTCCGCGCGCGTGCCCGCGACCGCAGCCGGCAGTAGTTACAAGCCGATTGATCCGAGGAGTGCTTCTCCCGGATCGACGACCGCCACGACGGCAGCGACGAAAAGCAGCGCCATCCCGATCGTCATCAGCGCGCCGAGTGAACCGAGGGTGACGAACCTCCGACGGTGAGCGGCGTCTGTCGTGTCCGCCGATCTGTAGCGCCGGAGCGCGATCACGGTTCCGGTACCGACAACGGCGATCACCACACCCGTCGCGATGATCACCGCCCAGTTGTAATGCTTGACCTGCGTGAGCAGCTCGAGCAGAGGCGGCCTCGTATCTCCGCTCCGCACACCGCTTTCGATCAGTAACTGCGCCGTCGTCCCGTCCGCGTTGTCGTCGGAGAGCATCGGAAGCAGGGCGACGACGGGAGCTACCGTCGACTGGATGTTGATCACGGCCACGAACACCGAAAACAGTGACAGCACGGTCGAAGTACCCGCAGCGATCACGTAGCCCATGCCGGCAGTCAGGGATCGCCTCCACAGCGTCGCCGCCAGCAGGCCCAGAACAGCGGTCAGCAGTACCGAGATGACGATCTTGATGGCGTGCCACGCGAACCAGTAGTCCACCATCTCCGCCAACCCGGGAGGAAAGGTGCGAACACCGCTGCCCCAGTACTCGACCAATTCACGGCCGAGCAGCTCGCCCATGGTGGACTGATCCTGGAACTGGGGATAACTTCCGCGCAGCAGAGCGGCCGGTCCGAGAACGAACGCGGCCACCAATAATGCCCCTGCACACGCCAACAGAACGATCGACCAGCGGTCGCGTGGGATGGACTTACTCATCGGACGGCTCCTTTCCGCACGAGAGTCAATCACCGAGAGCTCGGGTGCACATCCCTCTGTAGGACTAGATCGCAATCAGCAGGCACCGATTGTCCCGAACTTCACCGAAACGACGGCCCGTGGTTCATACTTTCGCTATGGTCAATGTAAGTGTGACGACGGGTAACGTCATTGCTCAGTCGGAAAGCGGAGGCGCGGCGCTGGACCAGGTCTTCGGTATGACGGCAGCCGCGGCCGTCGTGTCGTTGTTTCTGCTGTACCTGGCATTCATGCACCGCACTCGCCGCATCACGTGGTTGGCGAGGCTGGCGGACTACGCGGGATCGAAGCTGAACCTGCCCGGCTGGGCTGCGTTGCCTCTGGTCCTGTTCGTCTCGACGATCCTGACGGCATTCTTCGGGTTCATCTGGGACGTCAGCCTGCACATCGGACGAGGGCGCGACGAGGGACCACTGGCCAACCCGGCCCACTACTTCATCCTGGTCGGCTTGTTCTTCCTGTTCATCGCGGGCGCGCTGGCGATCATTCTGCCGCTCGACGAGAAGCCCGGTCGCGCGGCCGTCAAGATCACCCGCACCTGGTACGCGCCCACGGGCGGTCTGCTGATCGCGGGCAGTGGACTGTATGCGCTCATCGGTTTTCCGTTGGACGACATCTGGCACCGCATCTTCGGCCAGGACGTCACGCTGTGGGGCCCGACGCACCTGATGCTGATCGGCGGTGCCGGACTGTCTCTCATTGGCGTCCTGCTGCTCGAGCACGAAGGCAGACTGGCGCTCGCCGCAGCACGGCAGACCTCCCCCGACGAGGTGGACGAAACTGCGCAGGGCCCCAGGCGCTCGGTGTTGTCCTGGATTCTCAAGGCCAGCGCCTTCGGTGGCCTCCTCATCGGACTGTCGGTGTTCCAGATCGAATTCGACTTCGGAGTCGAGCAGTTCCGGTTGGTGTTCCAACCGATGCTCATCGTCGGTGCCGGCGCGTTCGCACTCGTCGCCGCACGACTTGTCGTGGGACGGGGCGCGACTCTGTTCGTCGTCGCATTTGCCGCGGTCATTCGCGAGCTGACGGCATTCGTCGTCGGTTCAGTTCTGGGTGAACCGCACAACGTCTTCGCGCTGTTCCTCGGGATCGCGGTGGTGGTCGAACTCGTCGGTCTCACTCCGCTCGTGGTGCACAGACTTCGATTCGGAATGCTCGCAGGATTCGCTGCCGCAACCGTGGGCCTGTGGCTCGAATCATTGTGGATCGACGCGGTATTCGTCTACCCGTGGCCGACGTCGATGTGGGTCGAGGCGCTTGCGATGGCAATACCCGTCGGCGTCATGTGCGGGCTGACGGCGGGACTGTTCGCGCAACTGCTCAGCGGTGACGGGCTGCCGGCACCTGCTGTCCGGCGCACGATCGTCGTCGCGTTGGTACTCGTACTCGGCGGCGCGACAGCCAACGGTTTGATGATCGATGTACCGGAAAACGCAACGGCGACGGTCACTCTCGCCGATGCCGCGCCGCAGGACGGTGGCCGCATGGTGACGGCGACGGTCCGTCTCGATCCAGCCGATCTGGTGTCCGACGACCCCGAATGGGTGGCGATCCTGGCATGGCAGGGAGCCGGTGACACTCTGCGTGGTCTGGTCGTCGATCGTCTCGAACGAACCGGGCCCGGGATGTATCAGTCGACCCGTCCGGTTCCGGCGCACGGAACGTGGAAGACGTTCCTGCGTATCCAGGACGGTCGAACGTTGACCGGAACGCCGATCTTCATGGCGGCCGATCCCGGCATCGGCGCATCCGAGGTCTCGGCCGACGCCCAGTTCACACGGCAGCTGCAGAGCGAGACCGCGCTGCTGCAGCGTGAGCGGAGCTTCGATCACCCGGCGTGGCTGTTCGGTGCCGCATCACTGGTTGTGCTCGTCTGCACTCTGGCATTGATCTGGGCTCTGTCGTGGGGCGCAGTGCGCATCAGTACCGAGACCCCGGGAGCATCGGTGTCACGCAGGACGCTGGATTCGAGCTCCGTATGACGGCAGCATCAGACGTCGTCTATCTCGCCGATCACTCTGTGGTTCTGGCCATTCCGGCAGTCGCGCCCGCGTTGATCATCGTGGCCGCGGTGCTGTACGTCGTCAGGAAGGACCGCCGGGCGGAGCGCGCAGAGAAACTCGAACAAGAAGGAGAGCACTGACATGGGACCGTCGCCAGTGCGGGCAGCGATCATCGGATGTGCAGCGGTGGCGCTGGTGGCCGGCTGCGGATCGTCGTCCGGCGGTACCTCGCCCAGTACAGCAGAACCGGTGCCCAGCACCGACTCCGCCGCGTCGGTGTCCGCGCAGCCCGATACCCTGCAGATGAATCTGTCGATCGACGGCGGGACGGTCGAACCGACCAATCAACGCCTCGACGCCTCTGTGGGGCAATCGATTTCGATGTCGATCACCAGTGATGTCGCCGACGAACTGCACGTGCATTCGGTTCCCGAGCACACCTTCGAGATCGAGCCGGGTAAAGATCAGCTGTTCACGTTCACCGTCGATGTGCCCGGACAGGTGGATATCGAACTGCACCACAGCGATCGCACTGTCGCCACGCTCGTCGTTCGTCCGTGATTCTCGCCCACGGCCTCGGCGGGTCGACCGATCTGCCGATCCCGGTAACCTACGCCCTGATCGGAGGGGCGTGGGCGTTGGCGGCGTCGTTCGTGCTGCTGCTGTTCGCGTGGCGTCGCCCCAGGCTCGACCCCACGCGTGTCGTCGTGGCGTTGCCGCGGACGACGGTGGTGGCCGATTCGGCGATCGTCCGGGGTCTCGTCGGGACCTTGTCGGTGCTGCTGGCGGGCACTGTCGCCGCAGCATCGGTGTGGGGGCCACAGGATTCCAGCAACGCGTTGCTCGGCACCCTCTACGTTTTGGTGTGGGTGGGCATCGTTCCGGCGTCGCTGGTGTTCGGGCCGTTCTGGCGGATCGTGTCTCCGATGCGGGCACTACACCGGGTCGTGTGCGGCCTGTTGCGTCGTCCGACGTCGTCGGCGATAGTCGCCTACCGTCGCGAATGGGGCTGCGTACCAGCAGTTGTCGGTCTCTTCGCGTTCGTCTGGCTCGAACTGGCCTCGCCCGACTCGGGTTCGGTGTCGGCTGTTCGTCTGTGGTGCGCGGTGTACGTCCTGGTGATGGCGGTGGGTGCGGCGATCTTCGGCGACGAATGGTTCTCTCGTGCAGATCCTTTCGAGGTGTACAGCGACACGGTATCTCGGTTGTCTCCACTCACCCGAGATGCCGCGTCCGGCCTACTGGCGCTGCGATCACCGCTCGACGGTGCCGTGAGCCTGCCGCTGCAGCGGGGCACGGTGGCAGTGCTCGCCGTTCTGCTCGGGTCCACCGCCTTCGACAGCATCGGGCAGATACCGGCGTGGCGTTCGTTGGTCGACGAATCCGCTCTCGGATCGGTGCCGGCCAGAACCCTCGGGTTGATTGCCGTCATCTGCGTTGTCGGAGCGGCGTTCTGGTCTGCGGCCCGTGCCACCGGGGGAGTGACGAGTAGTCGTCGTTCCGCGTTACCTGGCCTGCTCGCCCATTCTCTGATCCCGATCGTGGTGGGTTACATGACGGCTCACTACCTCACGTACTTCGTCGAAAAGGGCCAGCAGACAATCATTTCGCTGTCGGATCCATTGGGCAACGGAGCGAATGTACTCGGGCTGCAGGATGCATCGGTCTCCTACGTCCTGTCCAACCACCCGTCGGTCGTCGCCGGCATCGCCGTCCTGGCGGTCGTGGTGGGGCACCTGGTGGGCATCACCCTCGCCCACGACGCCTCGCTGCGAACTTTGCCGAAAGAACACGCGGCTACCGGTCAACTCGCCATGATGGTCGTGATGGTGCTCTACACATTCGGTGGATTGTTCCTGCTGTTCGGTGCGTGATCGGGCCGCCCGCGCCGGACCCTGACAATCGTCACCGCTGCCAACACCAACCCTGCGAGTGTCATGAAGTCGGACTCGGTGAGACCCCGTTCTGCATCGACCACGTACAACGTTCGGCCTTCGATGGGGGCGTTGAAGAACAGCCACAGCACCGAGACGACACCCAGCGATATCGCCGCGGGCCACGACGGCCTGGCCAGACACCATGCTGCTGAGGCGAACACGGCGTTCATCAGAACGAGGGCATGGAACGGATCGATAGATGGCACCGGTACATCATGACGGAGTGCGTGACAGACGACGACATCCTGAGCTCAGCGTTCACCGCGACAGAACACCCGCGCTTCGGGATTTGCCGAGATGACGGGGGTGACTCCGGTGATCAGGTCGATCATCCCGAACGGGGAGCGTTCCCCGAGGCAGAGGTCGAGCGTCTCGTGTGACTGGATGGCGACTGCCTCACTTCGGGTGAACAGGGACTTCTCGTAGACGGACAGCGCTTCGTCGATGTTGTCGCGGTGATCGGCAATGGCAAGAGCGAGTTCGGCACCGTCGAACATCGAGAGATTCGCGCCGTCTCCGGAGGGAGGCATCAGGTGTGCGGCATCGCCCACGAGGGTTACTCCCGGCGTGTGATCCCAGCGGTGGTCGTTGGGGAGCGTGAAGATCCTGCGGGGAACCAGCGCGGTCTCGCCGTCGGTGATCAGCGCTGTCAATTCCGGTGCCCAACCGTCGAATTCGGCTGCGATCGCGGCTTTGGCGGAGTCGGTGTCGGTGAAGTCGATCGCGTCGATCCAGTCGGAGCTACGGGTGAGCTGAACGTACGTGTGCAGGATGTCGCCGGCCTCGCGATGTACGGAAATTCCCCTGCCCGGTGTGAGGGCGAACATCGCGCCACCGCCGACTGCGCGGGCCGTTGCGGGGTGACGTGCGTCGACATCGTGGAGGTAGGTCTCGACGAAGACGGTGCCCACGTAGCTGGGTACGGCATCCGAGAGCAGAGACCGCACTCGTGACCAGGCGCCGTCGGCCCCGACGAGCAGATCGCTGACCGTCGTGGTTCCGTTCGCGAACTCGAGTGCGTGTCGACCGTCGCCCAATGGGCGGACGGAGGTGAGCTTGTGGCCCCACTGAACGGTGTCGGCCGGCAGCGAGTCGAGCAGAATGCGTCGCAGGTCGCCGCGCAACACCTCTGGTCGACCTCCGGTGCCGTCGTCTGGTTCGTCGAGCAGAGCCTCGCCGTTCGGACGCAGGACGCGAGTCGCTTCGCCTCCCTCGTGAATGATGGCGCGGAACTGTTCTGTGAGCCCGGCTGCGGCGAGGGCGACCTGCCCGTCCTCCTCGTGAATGTCGAGCTGCCCGCCTTGAGTGCGCACGTCAGCCGTGGCGTCGGCCTCGTACACCGTGGCGGCGATTCCGTGAACGTGCAGTACTCGTGCCAGCACCAGGCCGCCGAGTCCTGCACCGATGATCGAGATGGATGTCTTCATGGATGTCTCCGCTCGTTGTTGGAACACTGTTCCAATAAGAATGGAACACTGTTCCAACGCTGTCAAGTAGGCGGAAGCCCTCGGTCGCCTTTCGCGTTTGACCTGTTCCCTGGGGGCCGGGTTTACGGTACGGAGATGGACGACCTGCTGAGTGTTGGAGATGTGACCCGCGAGACCGGTGCCTCGTCGAAGGCGTTGCGTGGCTACGAGGCATTGAATCTCGTTGTCCCCGAACGGGCGACCAACGGTTACCGCATGTACGACCGCCACCAGGTTCGAGTCGTCGCGCAGATCCACCGCCTGAATGCACTCGGAATTCCGCTCGCGGACATGCACCCGTTCGTCGACTGCCTGAACGCCGGAAGTCTGCACGCGGACACCTGCCCCGCCTCGCTGTCGGGGTATCGCCGGGCGATCCAGCGGGTCGAACAGGCCATCGACGACCTCGACCGACAACGCGTCGCGCTGGTCGCCAACCTCGCCGAGGCAAGCGCACGGATGGCCGACGAGTGGGCCACCGCCGATGCGCACAATCCCAATCTCGCCCCGCTGCCGGCAGACCTGGACGTTCCACACGACGACGGAGCGACCGATCATCTGTACGGAGTGGCAATGCCGACCACCCGGTTGCCATCCACCGACGGTGGCCACGTCGACCTCGCCGTTCTCGGAACGGGCCGTGTCCTGGTCTATGTATTTCCGATGACCGGTGCACCAGGGCACGACATGCCCGACGGTTGGGACGCCATTCCCGGTGCCCGCGGATGCAGCCCGCACAACTGCGACATGCGTAACCACTATGCAGAGCTGGTGCAGGCCGGGATCAGCGCGGTCTATGGACTCTCGAGCCAACCCGTCGAGTATCAATCGGAACTGGTTGGCGCACTGCGACTTCCCTATCCGCTGCTCACCGACAGTGAACTGATTCTGCACGACGTGATTGGACTACCGACGTTCAGCACAGAGGATCTCACGGTCTACCGACGACTTGCTCTCGTCATCACCGGGGGAAGCATCGAGCACGTGTTCTACCCTGTGTTCCCACCGGACCGACACGCGCAGGCCGTCCTCGACTGGCTCGATCAACACCCCCGGCAGACGGCACCGACGCGGATCGCATCGCGCACTGTCGACGGCGGCGGGCAGTGATCGGCATCGCCGATCTCGCGCTGTTCGCCGGAGTGTTCGCGGCATCGGCTGCCACCCCCGGCCCCGAAGTTGTTGCGGTGATGGCTCGATCCCTCGACTCCGGGTTCCGGGGCGTTCCTGGACTGGCGGCCGGCATCGTCGTCGGAAAGTTGACTCTCCTCGGCATGGCCATGGCAGGACTCGCCGCGGCGACGGCGGCCTACGAGCCGATCCTTCGCGTCCTCACCTGGGCCGGCGCTGGGTATCTCTGTTACCTCGCCGCGAAGAAGTGGAGGACAGCCGGAGCGCCGGCGCTATCAGTGCCCACACGCGACACGCCCCGCCGAGCTCACAGTGTCGGCTTCGGAATAGTGCTCACCATGTCCAATCCCGTGGCCATCGGCTTCTACGTTGCGCTACTTCCCAGCGTCATCGACCTCACACAAGTGCACCTCGACGACTATCTGTTGCTCGGACTCACCCTCACCACGGTCATGGCGGTGATCATCGGGGTCTACGGTCTCGCTGGATTGCGCCTTCGGCGCTTCTTCGACCGCGGCGGTCAACGCATAGTGGACCGAACCACCGCCGGAGTATTTCTCCTGTGCGCTGTCTTCATCGTCTTGCGCTAGTTCGGTCGATACCGGCCAGGATGATGTCGACACCGGCCTGAAACTGTTCTCTATCATCATGTTCGGCGAATTGTGACGCGATTCGGGTCAGGAACGGATAGTCGCCGGTATCCGTCACCGCCGAGCGTGTGGAGTCGAGAAATGTCGCGCGGTCCGTCACCGTGGCGGCTAGTTGCCTCCCGGCATGGCGCTGGCTCGCAGCCCCGAGAGCGTGGTACATGAGCACGGACGCGGCGTCGAACTGCTCATTCTCCGGAATTCCGCGGACGTCCAGTTCGGTTCCGATGCGGTCGAACAGATGCATGACGGCCGGCTGCCACGGTGCCCCAGCGAGTTGCGTTGCCACCCATGGCCGCGTGGTGATCATGTCGAACACCCTCATCATCACGCCGCGAACGCCCTGCTCTGTCGCCTCGTTCTCGGGCAAGGATTTTAACACCGACGCCATGACGGCTTTGGCCGCTGCCGCGAGCAGATCTTCTCTGTTGCCGACGTGGTGATAGAGCGCTCCGGCGCCCGTGGACAGGTGTGCGGCGAGGGTGCGAAACGTCAGAGCATCGGTGCCGCCCTCGTCGAGCATCTCGATCGCTGCCTGCACGATGCGGCCCTTGGAGAGGGCGTCGGAACGTCGCGCGGGTGTCGGCTTCTTCTCGGGCATGTGCAAATCCTGCCACAACTGGAACGGTGTTCCAGGTCTATATGCCGGTGGCGGTAGCGTTCTCGATCCAGAGACTCAGTGCAAGCACGTCCCGAAAGGTCAGGGCATTGCCAGTGCATGCGTCGCCAGCGAGGGCTCGAGAGTGGGCTGGCGGGCGTCTCCGTGCGAAAAAGCGAGTTTCTCCAGGCGGGCATCTCACCGTAAAGTCAAGTGCTGCAGAGGGATCCGATATCGGCGACGACAGCGTTGTCCTGCGGATCGACCCATTGTGCACCGTGCGGATGCAGTAGGTGCTTACCTCGGCTCGGCCACTGAACGAATTCGTACCCCGCCAACTCCGTTTGCACGGTCTCCGCTACCCATTCGACAGCGTCGGGATAGTCCGCGTCCATCGACATGCCGTCGCCTCGCCCGAATCCGTAAAAGCCGCCGCCGCTCCATCCGATGATCACGCAGTAATCCGGGTTGATCTCGAATTCCCACACGAGGCTGTGCATGCTCACTTGGCGGCCGACCCGCAGGCACTCCAAGTCGCGCGCCACGGCGTCGAGCGCACGTACCCATGCTGCGGGCGGATCGAAACCCGGATTGTTCTGCGGTACAACAGTGCTCGAGTACATCGGGAGTTGCCAGACGAGACTGTCGGCGCGCGTGTAGTCCCACACGGACTCCATAGGTAGCGCTCCCTTCGTTCAGCGGCCCGAGCCTGGAGGTCGGTTCATGCGGGCAATGAAGACCGACGACACGAGAGCGCCGAGGAACATGCGGGCACAGCCTAATTGCTGTCAGGAACGTGTGGAGTGATTTTATCCGGCGCGCTGTCACCCCTGCGATTGCACGGCATGCTCCACTCGATGCCTCGGCCTGCGGGATCCCGCGACCCGGGCCCCAGAGTGGAGCGAGAGTTGCAGTGCTACGACCCCCGCACCACGTCGGATGCCGGTTTGTGGGTGAAGTCCGCCCACAGCAGTTCGAGGTGTGGTCTGAGTCTGCGGATAGCTTTCGGCGTAACGCGTTACAACACGATTGGCCCTAGGAGCGACAAGGTCAGCACAACCAGACCGCCGCCGATGCGTGAGGAGATGGACAGGAAGGGGAGTAGTTCCAATCGGTCGGCGGCACCCAGCACTGCCAAGTCGCCGCTCGAGCCGAAGTCGGCCAGGCCGAGTCCGCCCGAGATTGCCGACTCGATGAAGTGCAGATGTACCAGCCAACCCACGAATCCGGCGGCGAACAGAGCGACGAAAACGACTGCGATGGTGGAGAACATGTACACGGGATCGTTGAGCAGACTGAGCACCTGCTTGAAGTCGATCGCTACAATGCTCACGGCGACCAAGATTGCCGGGATGAAGGCGTTGGCGACAAGTTTGTACCAGATGTCGGCACCCTGAACCAAGAAGTCGGGGATGGGTAGGAAAATCTTTGCGATAGCGCACAACACGATCAGGAAGACGTAGCTGTGGATCGATGGGACGTAGAAGGACATGGCGTCTGCGATCATGAAAAGCATTCCAGCTGTGAATAATCCGATGATCGAGCTCCGTACGGCGTCGGCCGAGGAAATGGCTTTGCCCACAGGAACGGTCATCGTCGACTTCTTGACGGCCAATTCGCCGTTCCCGTTGAAGCGGGGGAACAGATTCGGCTTGCGACGGCCGAGCCACGCGAGTCCGCCGGCCGCGATGATGCAGACGGTATTGGCCACGACGACGGCGGGAACGAGCATGGACAGGTAATCGGTCGCGTTCCCGCCGCTGTTCTGCGCGATGACCTCCGAGATCGGAATGACCCCTGCTGCAACACCTCCGCCTAGGACGGGCCCGACGACGTAGAACAGCATTTTGCCGAGGCCGTATCCGGTGAGATGCCCGATGAGGCCGAACAGTGCGAAACACACCGCGATGGTGGCGACGATCGGCACGATGATGCGTGAGCCCGCCTTGATGAGCAGGGTGCGATCCATGCCGAGGATGCTGCCGACGATCAGTGCTGCGACGACGAATTCGCCGAACGCGGACAGGGTGTAGAAGTCGTCGATCGCCGTTGCAGTGCGCTCGGGCATCAGGTTGTAGCTGAACAGTACGGCCGGAACCAAGATGGCAAGGATGACGCCGCCGCCGATGCGATTGAACCCGGGGATCGCGTTACCGATCACCATCAGCAGGCCGCCGAGGGCCATCGTGGTGGCGAAGCCCGCCGTCATCCCTTCCGCTGGGGTGAACAGGTACGCCAGCACCACGATGACCAAAGCCATCGGCACGAACCAGCGCATCGGCAAGCCGAGAGTCGAGTTCATGTCCGACGGGCGTTCGCCGTCCTCGGTGACGACTTCGGATTCGGTCGGTCTGGCTGACGTCAACGGATTCTCCTGAGATTTCGGTGCTCGGCAATGGGGATCGAGCTAGCGCTACGTTATGTGTTGCGGATCACTACGTCAACATGATTGTATGCAATACAGCGCACGAGCCTGGTAGAACTGGGTAATAACCGCATCAGGACAGCCCAATTGCATGCAATAGAGGAGAATTTGTGACCGTCGACGACCGAGCTACGGCCGACCCGAGTACGCCTCGTCCGGCGTCCGCTGGCCCCCTCCAGGGCCTGCGCGTGATCGAGATGGGTCAATTGATCGCCGGGCCGTTCTGCGGGCAGATCCTTGGAGATCTCGGTGCCGAGGTGATCAAACTCGAGCAGCCCGGAATCGGGGACCCACTGCGTGAATGGGGCCGGACGCGTCCACAGGGCGAATCGCTGTGGTGGTCGGTTGTCGGTCGAAACAAGAAGTCGGTGACGGTGAACTTGCGTACCCCCGAGGGGCAGGGCATCGCCCGGACTCTGATCTCCCGGTCCGACATCGTCGTCGAGAACTTTCGCCCAGGAACGCTGGAGCGTTGGGGGTTGGGATACGAGCAGCTCTCCGCCGAGAACCCGGGTCTGATTCTTGCCCGAGTATCGGGATTCGGCCAGACCGGGCCGTATTCCTCGCGTGCCGGTTACGGCTCCATCGGTGAGGCGATGGGCGGACTGCGCTACGTCGTCGGCGACCCCTCGACGCCGCCCTCGCGCGTCGGGATCTCGATCGGTGACACCCTGGCCGCAGTGTTCGCTGCCATCGGAACCCTGGGCGCGGTGTACGAGCGAACCCGCAGTGGCCGTGGACAAGTGGTGGACTCGGCGATCTACGAGGCGGTTCTCGGGATCATGGAATCGATCGTGCCGGAGTGGGTCATCTCGGGCTATCAGCGTGAACGCAGCGGTGCGATTCTGCCGAATGTCGCGCCCAGTAACGTGTATCTGACCGCGGACGGCGGCTGGGTGTTGATCGCAGCCAATCAGAACACGGTGTTCGCGCGTCTCGCCGAGGCTATGGGTATGTCCGAGTTGGCCACCGACCCGCGGTACAGCACGCACGGTGCACGCGGGGAACGTCAGGAAGAGCTCGACGCCATGGTCGGAAAGTTCACCCTTCAGCACGATGCGCGCGCACTCGAAGAATTGTTGCTCGCGCATTCGGTTCCGGTCGGCAAGATTTACCGACCCGAGGACATGCTGGGCGACGAGCACTTCATCGCCCGCAAGTCCATCATCACCACTCCGCATCCCACGTTGGGCGAGGTACCGATGCAGAACACCTTCCCCCGCCTCAGTCGTACCGACGGATCGGTGCGCTGGCCCGGCCCGAAGCTCAGCGAACATACCGACGAAATACTCACCACCGTCGGCGAATTCACGCACGACGCCATCGCCGCCTTCCGCGCCGACGGGACCATCTGATGGTGTTCGACAGATTGCCGACGAGCGCGAAGTTGGTCGAGGTTGGCCTGCGAGACGGTCTGCAGGCGGTATCGCAGTTCGTCAGCACCGACCACAAACTCGAACTGCTGCACGGCATTCTCGATTCTGGAGTGACCACCGTCGAGATCACGTCCTTCGCGCATCCGAAGGTGTTGCCGCAGTTCAGCGATGCCGAACGCATCATCGCCGAAGCGCCGCGCAGAGACGGCGTCCACTACAAGGCCCTGGTGCCCAATGTTCGCGGCGCACAACGGGCCTGTGAGACGCAGATCGAGGAGATCGTCGCAATCATCCCGATCGACCGGGACATGGCGGCGAAGAACCAGAATTCGACGCCCGAGCAGTTGCTCCACGACTTCGCAGCTATCGTCGACCAGGGGCACGTGTCCGGGAAGAAGGTCAGCGCCGCAGTTGCCACCGCGTTCTTCGCTCCGTGCCACGGTGCGATCGACTCAGCCCAACTCGACGCGGTGGTCGATCGAGTGGTCGACGCCGGAGCCGACTCGTTGTATCTGGCGGGAACCAGCGGCGTCGAAACACCGAACGAATTCTACGACGGCGTTCGACGAGTCAAGAGCCGTTACCCAGCCGTTCCGGTGGGGGTGCATCTGCACAACCGCAACGGGTTCGGCACCGTCAACGCGGTGGCGAGCCTGATTGCGGGGGCGGATTGGATCGAGGCATCCTTCGGCGGCCTCGGCGGAGACATGTGGTTCCCCGGCGACCCGTCCGTTCTCGGTAACGCCCCGATGGAGGACGTGGTGGCCTTGTTGGATTCGCTGGGAATCGAGACGGGGGTCGATCTCGAGTCCTACCTGGCGATGGTGAGGACCAGTGAGGGTTACACCGGGACGCCGTCGTACTCGTTCGTGTCCCGAGGTGGCACCCGGCAGCAGCTCGCTGATGCACAATGGCCCGTGTGAGAACACCTCCGACAGCCAGGCACATGCAGTGTCCGAGCTGAGCGACAAGATTCTGGACCTGCTCATTTCCGGTCTCTACAGCCCAGGCGAGAAGCTGAACGAGGCGGAGCTCGCCCGACGGTTGGGTGTCAGCCGCACTCCGGTGCGCGAAGCACTAGTCACTCTTTCCACCACGGGCGTGGTCACGGTGGAGAAGAACAAGGGTGCCAGGGTTACCGAGTTCACCCGTGAAACCATCGAAGCGATCTACTCATCCCGTTCGCTGCTGGAACCGCATGCGGCCAAACTTGCGACAGGGTGCTTCTCGGTCGAGGAACTCGCGGCACTGCGTCGCACGGCGCAGCGGATGCAGGACATCGTGGTCGAGGGCACTGACCTTTCGGAGGTTGCCAGTCTGAACAACACCTTCCACACGGCAATCCTGCTGAAGTGTCCGAATGCTCGAATGTCCGAGATGGCCATTGCACTGCTCAAGCCGCTAGTCGCAGCACGAACTTTTCGTAAGTACTCGGCGACCGAGATCTCGCGAAGCGCCGCGCATCACCTCGAGATCGTCGACGCGTTGCAGTACGAAGACGAGGAGTGGGTCGAAGCCATCATGCGGGCGCACATTCGCGCCGGTTGCCATAGCGCGGTTGCGGAGGACTGATCTCGAGGCTACGACCCCGCACCACGTCGAATGCCGGCTTGTGGGTGAAGTCCGCCCGCAGCAGTCCAAAGTTCTGCTCGGCATCGGCGGGGTCGGTTCCAGAGTCACGTAACGAATGCACGAAGACCGGCCCGATGTAGGGCAGGGTCGACGCCTCGTTCAGGCTCCCCATGAATCCGGCTGCCCCGGCGGCGTACATCTGCCGCAGGAACATCACCGGCGTCCATGCGAATCCTCAATCCCCTGGCGTTCGACTAAGGCTGGCAATGATGTCGTCGATCGTGTCGCGCGAGATCGACCGGTCTGTCTGTTGTTCGGCCAAGACCATGAACACGGCGATGGTCGCATTCGAAAAGCCTTGCATTGCAACAATGTCGATGGATGCCGCTGGTGGATCGCAGTCGTACTCTTGCAGGAGGTTCGATGCAGTGACGGTGTACCGAACCGCCGGTGCGTCATTGATCTGCAGGTTGATGGGCTCCGAGTACTGAATAACGGCGTCGTCGTCGGGGGCCCGCCGAAAAATGATGTCAGTTCGACGACTCACTTCCAACGCCGCAGTCTGCACGTCCACTCCGCTACGGCCGGTGATTCCGGTGCTTGCCTTCGAGACTCCGTCCCGAAACTCGGGGCAGTAGTCGTACTCGAACTCCGCGAAATCGCCGAAGCGCAGTGACTCCTCGTCGTTCTCCCACCCCATAACCCCACCCCGCTGAAATTGCCAGTCTCCCGGCACTGTGTAGCGGATGCCGTATTTGGTGTCGATGGGGATCGGGTCGCCGTCGGGAACGTCGTTCTCCGGGGGAGCAAGTTCCATGGACGGAAATCCTGGCGGAGACTTCGAGGCAGTCGTGGTTCCCGTCGGCGGCAGCGTTGTGGCTGCCGCCGACGTCGACGTTGTGACGCCCTGGTACGAGTTCGGTGCTTGTGGGCCGAGCTTGGGCAGCAGGTAGCCGACCGCCAAGAACAGTCCCAGTAACGCCGCGATGCGCAGTAGACGCATTTTCAGGCTCACAACGCTCCCCCCGAAGTCGCCACACGCTAGCACCTCGGTATCGGTCCGACGTTCGACCGACAACCCTTGACTTCGATCTGACGATTCGGAGCTAATGAATGGGCGGGAACCTCCCGAGTGGGAGTTCTGAGAGCCGTGTGCAACGTAGCGGACACGTCGAGGAAATCCCGCAAAAACATGTAACGACCTGCGTCTACCTGCCGATCTTCATCAGGACAAAGCAAGTAGGACCAGCTAGTCTGCTCCGTGGGGTGACACGCAATCGTGTCGATCGCGCAGGGCGCGATACAGCGGATGCATAGGGGAATCAGTTGGCGATCAGCGGCTCGGGCGCGCTGGGATCGGTCGTGTCTCGACGCGACGCTCGGCGGTTGCGCAAGGTGACCTCGCGTCGTGAGTGGGAGTCGCACTACATCGATGGACTGCGCATCACCGACACGCTGGTGGTCCTCCTCGCCGTGACGGTTGCGCAGATCATCCGTTTCGGTGAGATCGACTTTCGCAATCCATGGTCGATTGCCGGCTACATCGGCGTATCGGGTGCCCTCGCTTTAGTGTGGCCGACGTTCCTCGCCATCTTCCGCACTCGTTCCCCTCGGGTCATCGGCAATGGCTCAGAAGAGTATCGACGCATCATTTCGGCCACGTTCCGGCTTTTCGGCACGGTGGCAATTCTGTCTCTGCTGTTTCGCTTCGACATCGCGCGTCTGTATCTCGCCATCGCATTTCCCGTAGGCCTGATCGGGTTGCTGCTGAGTCGATGGGGATGGCGCAAGGTGGTCGCGCGCAAGCGCGCGCGTGGTGAGTATCAGACGGCGGTGCTCATCGTCGGAAGTAAGAGTTCGGCGTTGTCGATGGCGCGGTCGTTCGAGCGTTCGCCCGGAGCGGGTTACAGCGTGGTCGGCATCTGCTTGCCCAACTACGAGCCCAGCAGCGCCGCGTCCTTCACGATCGACGGCATCGACATTCCGGTGCTGGGGGACGAGCACAGCGTCGTCGAGGCCATCGAGGTCTCCGGCGCAGACACCGTCGCGGTGACGGCAACCGAGCACATCGGCCATCACGGCCTGCGAAAGATGGTGTGGGACCTCGAGAAGAAGAAAGTCGATCTTGTCGTCTCTCCCGGCGTCATGGACGTCGCCGGCCCGCGACTGGTGATGCGGCCGGTCTCGGACTTCCCGCTCATCCACGTTGAGAAGCCGCAGTACAACGGGGCAAAGAAATTCGGGAAGACGGCCTTCGACCTCGTCTTCGCCGCGTCGGTGTTGCTGGTGATCTCGCCGATTCTGCTCACCCTTGCCGTGATCATCAAGCTCACCAGCAAGGGCTCGATCTTCTACAAGTCCGAGCGAATGGGTATGGACGGCAAGCCGTTCCAGATGATCAAGTTCCGCAGCATGGTGCAGGATGCAGACAAGCGGGTGCAGGATCTCGCTGCCCTCAACGAGGGTGCGGGCGTGCTGTTCAAGATGCGCGACGACCCCCGCGTCACATCCGTCGGCAAGGTGATGCGCAAATACAGCCTCGACGAGCTTCCGCAGTTCGTCAACGTCCTCACCCGCGAGATGAGTGTGGTGGGTCCGCGCCCGCCACTGCGCAGTGAAGTCGAAACCTACGACGGCGAAGTGCGACGACGATTGCTCGTCAAGCCGGGCATCACCGGACTGTGGCAGGTGAGTGGTCGATCTGATCTGTCGTGGGAAGAAAGCGTGCGTCTGGATCTCTCGTACGTCGAGAACTGGTCCATGACAGGCGATTTGCTCATCATCGCGAAGACCGCTGTTGCGGTCGCCAAGAGTGAAGGCGCGTACTGAAGCCCGTTCGACGCCGATCCGCCGTTGTTGTTCTCCTATGCATAACCGCCCGTTCAGAGCGGGCGCTCGAGTATCTATGCGACACGAGGTGTGTTTACTATTCGCAGGTGCGGGTGTGACCTGATCGGCGGCCCCACATCTTCGAGACTGAATCTCGACCGAATGCAACGCTCAGCACAATCGATGGGGAACGAGCAGAATGCGAATCACAGTCTTCGGTACCGGCTACCTCGGTGCCACGCACGCCGCCTGCATGGCCGAACTCGGTCACGAGGTTCTGGGCGTCGATGTGGACCCGGCCAAGCTCGCGAAGCTCGAGGCCGGCCAGGTTCCGTTCTGGGAGCCGGGTCTCGAAGAGGTGCTGCAACGCAACATCGCGGCCGGTCGCTTGCGCTTCACCGCGTCGTACCAGGAAGCCGCGGACTTCGCGGAGGTTCACTTTCTCGGTGTCGGTACTCCCCAGAAAAAGGGTGAGTTCGCAGCCGACATGAAGTATGTCGACTCGGTCATCGAGACGCTCGCGCCGTTGCTCACCAAGCCTGCCGTGATCTTCGGTAAGTCGACCGTCCCCGTCGGCACCGCCGAGCGGCTCGGCCGCATGGCCCGCGAACTTGCCCCGGCCGGTGACGGCGTGGAGGTGGCGTGGAACCCCGAGTTCCTGCGCGAGGGCTATGCCGTCAAAGACACTCTGCACCCGGATCGCCTGGTACTGGGTGTCGATCGCCAGCGGCCGGGTCGCGCGGAGGCGTTGGCCCGCAAGGTCTACGCCCAGCTGCTCGACGAGCAGATCCCGTTCCTGGTAACCGACTTGGCCACGGCCGAGCTGGTCAAAGCCTCGGCCAATGCGTTCCTGGCCACCAAGATTTCGTTCATCAATGCCATCTCTGAAGTCTGCGAGGCGGCCGGGGCCGACGTGACCGTCCTCGCCGACGCCATCGGGCACGACGAGCGCATCGGCCGTAAGTTCCTCAACGCCGGCATCGGCTTCGGTGGTGGCTGTCTGCCCAAGGACATCCGGGCGTTCATGGCCCGAGCCGGTGAGCTCGGTGCCGATCAGGCGCTGACGTTCCTCCGCGAGGTCGACAACATCAACATGCGACGCCGCACCCGCATGGTCGAGTTGGCGCGGGAGGCGTGCGGCTCGCTGCTCGGTGCGCGGGTGGCTGTGCTGGGCGCGGCATTCAAGCCCGACTCCGACGACGTCCGTGATTCACCGGCTCTGAACGTGGCCGGTCAGATCCAGTTACAGGGTGCCACGGTCAACGTGTACGACCCCAAGGCCATGGAGAACTCCCGGGCGCTGTTCCCCACGCTGACCTACAACGACACCGCTCTGCAAGCCTGCGAGGGTGCTGACGTGGTGCTGGTGCTGACGGAGTGGAAAGAGTTCAAGGCTCTCGTTCCCAGCGACCTGGACGGCGTGGTGCGCAGCAAGAAGCTGATCGATGGCCGTAACTGCTTGGACCCGGAGCAGTGGCGGGCGGCTGGGTGGAACTACCGAGGCCTGGGTCGTCCCTGAGCTCGGCCCGACACATCGACCGCACAGATTCATTCGATGGAATGAATTATCGGCCCGTTGTGGATGCAGGTATCTGTAATTCGCATTCACGCACATTGTTTTAAAAGGCAAACGTCTTGCTTTGCACTCGACGACAAGTGCTGATGTTTGTTAAAAGCGGTCGACACCGCGGTTGACGGGTAAATCACCCGATAAACAGCGCTGAACACTGTGAGTGGTCACCAAAGTGCGTCGATCGTGCTCGTGTGTAACGTTTTTGGACCTCGCGGCGGTTACACCTTGGAAGTCCCAGTTACCCGTTTCGCCTAGTCAGCGTATGTGTGGTAAACCGAACGGACGCTGTTATTCATCTGTGATCTGCGCCGCTCGCGTGGTGCTTTGCATAGCAGCGTGGGACTATTCCAATTCGATACCAGTCGCATTCCGGATTGGTTCGGAGTCAGACCAGCGGCCACCGGAGGTGGTCGCAGAAGCGCAGAAGGAGGGGAGCAGGTGGCATCTGTCGGGGCGGCACCACGCTCACTCTGGGGATCTTCGCGGTCCGGGGAGTTGAAGACTCGCAAGCTCACGTCGCGGCACGTGTGGGAACGTCAGTACATCGCCCGTCTTCGGGTGACCGACGTACTGGCTGTGGTCCTCTCCGTCGCTCTGGCCCAGATCGTTCGGTTCGGGGGAATCGAGACCACAGGACTGACCAACTCGGTGATCTATACCGGTGTCTCCGTCTCAGTGGCGAGCGTCTGGATCGCGTTTCTCGCGATCTTCAGAACCCGGTCGACGCGGGTGATCGGCAACGGTGCCGAGGAGTACCGCCGCATCGTCTCAGCCACCTTCCGGCTCTTCGGTGTTATCGCGATCATCTCTTTGCTGTTCCGTATCGACTTTGCACGCCTCTACCTCGCCATCGCCCTGCCAGTTGGGTTGGTGGCGTTACTTGTCAGCCGCTGGCTGTGGCGAAAAGTGGTCACTCGACTCCGCAGCGAGGACAAGTACAAGACATCGGTGCTGATCGTTGGAAGCCGCTCGGCCGCAGTCTCGATGGCAGAGTCGTTCGAGCGTTCGCCGTCCTCGGGCTACGCGGTGGTGGGAATGTGCATGCCCGGTTACGAGGTGCCGAGTGACGGAATCGTTCACGTCGAAGGTGCCGACATACCGGTACTCGGTAGTGAGCGAGACGTCCTCGCTGCAATCGACGAATGTGGTGCCGACACCGTCGCAGTGACGGCCACCGAACACCTAGGCCACAAGGGCATTCGCAAGATGATCTGGGATCTGGAGAAGAAGGATGTCGACCTCGTGGTCGCGCCCGGCGTCGTCGATGTTGCCGGCCCTCGCTTGGTGATGCGGCCCGTTGCAGGGTTCCCTCTGATTCACGTCGAGAAGCCCCAGTACAACGGCGCGACCCGATTCAGTAAAACCGCGTTCGATCTGACATTCGCGGCGCTCGTTCTCTTGATGATTTCGCCGGTACTGCTGGCAGTTGCTGTCGCTGTGAAGATGACGAGTCGCGGACCGGTGTTCTACAAGTCGGAGCGGATGGGTATCGACGGCAAGCCGTTCTCGATGATCAAGTTCCGCAGCATGACCGTGGATGCGGACCAGCAGGTTGCGCATCTTCTCGACCGGAACGAAGGTGCCGGCGGGGTGTTGTTCAAGATGCGTGACGATCCGCGGGTTACACCTGTCGGCAAAATTTTGCGTCGCTTCAGTCTCGACGAGCTCCCGCAGTTCATCAACGTTCTCAAGCGTGAGATGAGTGTCGTAGGCCCCAGGCCTCCGCTGCGGCGTGAGGTAGAGACCTACAACGGCGAGGTTCGTAGGCGGCTGCTGGTCAAGCCGGGTGTCACCGGGCTGTGGCAGGTCAGCGGAAGATCAGACTTGTCATGGGAAGAGACTGTTCGGCTTGATCTTTCGTATGTCGAGAACTGGTCGATGGTGGGGGATCTACTAATTATCGCGAAAACTATGAAAGCTGTGGCTGGTAGCGATGGGGCTTACTAGAGCTATGGCGCAATGCAACTGGACCGAATGCTGGGCTCGAGGGGAATGAATATATGAAGCGCGCGCTAATTACGGGTATTACTGGCCAGGATGGGTCGTACCTGGCGGAACTGTTGCTGAGCAAAGGGTACGAGGTGCATGGCCTCATTCGACGGTCGTCCACCTTCAACACCTCACGCATCGATCACCTGTACCAGGATCCCCATGACAAGGACGCCAAGCTGTTCTTGCACTATGGCGACCTCAGTGATGGTGCCCGCCTGGTCACCTTGCTCACCGAAATCCAACCGGACGAGGTCTACAACCTCGGTGCGCAATCACACGTCCGCGTGAGCTTCGACGAGCCCGAGCACACCGGCAACACGACCGGTGTTGGTTCGATCCGGTTGCTCGAGGCCGTTCGTCTAGCTGGCTTGCAGTGTCGCTTCTATCAGGCGTCGAGCTCCGAAATGTTCGGTGCGACCCCGCCTCCGCAGAACGAGGAAACCCCGTTTTACCCCCGCTCGCCGTACGGCGCAGCCAAGGTCTACGCCTACTGGGTTACCAAGAACTACCGCGAGGCGTACGGGATCTTCGCAGTGAACGGTATTCTCTTCAACCATGAATCTCCCCGTCGTGGCGAAACATTCGTAACCCGCAAGATCACCCGGGCAGTTGCCCGCATCAAGGCCGGCATCGAAGAGAACGTGTACATGGGCAACCTCGACGCCATTCGCGACTGGGGTTATGCGCCCGAGTATGTGGAAGGTATGTGGCGGATGCTGCAGGTCGATGAGCCGGACGACTTTGTGCTGGCTACCGGCGGCAACTTCTCGGTGAAAGACTTCCTCGTCGTAGCCTTCGAGCGAGCAGGCTTGGACTGGGAGAAGCACGTCAAATTCGACGAGCGTTATTTGCGTCCCACCGAGGTGGACGCTCTCATCGGAGACGCCAGCAAGGCCGAAGCAAAGCTCGGTTGGAAGGCGACTGTCCACACGCCAGAGCTCGCAAAAATCATGGTCGACGCGGATATCGCGGCGCTAGAGCACGAGGGTCGCCCGTGGATCGACCGCCCTGCATTGCCGGACTGGGCATGAGCGCCGCCGAGACGGATGTGTCGAGGGCATCCGACTACACGCCCGGTCCGCTCGACCGGGATGCGTCGTTCTACGTTGCCGGACACCGGGGGCTCGTTGGCTCGGCGATCTGGCGTCAGCTCGAGGGCCGCGGATTCACGAATCTGATCGGACGCTCATCGACGGAGCTCGATCTAAAGGATCGCGACGCGGTCTTCGGGTTCTTCGAGCAGACGAAGCCGAAGACAGTTGTGTTGGCGGCCGCCAAGGTAGGCGGAATTCTGGCCAACAGCACGTACCCGGTCGATTTCCTTTCGGACAATCTCCGAATACAGGTAAACGTGCTCGATGCAGCATTGGCGCAGAACGTGCAGCGTGTGTTGTTCCTCGGATCCTCTTGTATCTACCCAAAGCTGGCTCCGCAGCCGATCAAGGAGGAGTACCTCCTCACCGGTCATCTCGAGCCGACCAACGATGCTTATGCCATCGCGAAGATCGCCGGCATCCTGCAGATCCAATCGGTACGTAAGCAGTACGGCTTGCCGTGGATCTCGGCGATGCCGACCAATCTGTACGGCCCGGGCGACAACTTCTCTCCTAAGGGCTCGCACGTCTTGCCCGCGCTCATTCGTCGTTACGACGAGGCCCGCCGAGATGGTGTCGACACAGTGACCAACTGGGGTAGTGGCTCTCCTCGTCGCGAGTTTTTGCATGTCGACGATATGGCAGCTGCGTGCCTTCACTTGCTCGAGAACTTTGACGGCCCTGAACAGGTCAACGTCGGCACTGGTGAAGATGCCACGATCAAGGAAATTGCAGGTATCGTTGCGGCCGCCGTCGACTTCAAAGGTGAGACCGAGTGGGACACCTCAAAGCCGGACGGAACACCGCAGAAACTGCTGGACGTCAATAAGCTTCGCAACGCCGGATGGAAGCCGCAGATCGACCTGGCGGCAGGGATCGAGTCGACGGTCGAGTGGTATCGAAAGCACGTCGACTCGGTAAGGACTTGACACTAGTTGCTGCTGTCGCGGTAAGAGGCTGCTTGCAACTAAGCTGAAACTTAGAAGAGTTTGGCAGGTGGCGCAGGCGTAGACGAAGTTGTGATGTTGTCAGGGTCTTTCGGTCGGAAGGCTAGCTGCGGTAGCTACTACATGAAGAAGAATGAAATGAACGTGCCTCGCCGAATCACACTGCTCGCAATAAACTACTTCCCAGAAAAGACAGGCATAGCGCCATACGTTACAAATCTGGCGGAGGAGCTCTCGGCCCGCGGACACAAAGTTAGGGTAGTGACGGCAATGCCGCACTACCCTGAGTGGAAAATAGCGTCTGAGTACAGGAGTAAGTGCTTCTCAAGAGAGGTGCTAAATGGCGTCAAAATTACGCGGGTTCGGCCAATCTTAATTGGAAATAACGGTGCCAAATCGCGATTGATTCTTGAAATTGCTTTTGGCGCTTTCTCGTCTGCAGTCGGCTGGGGCAAGCCGGACGTGGTTCTCGCGGTGTCACCCGCTCTGGTGTCGACTGGAATGGCACTCCTCAGACCGCGACTGTTTCTCCGCAGGCCGGTCACCGCTGTTTGGGTACAGGATATCTACAGCCTTGGTGTTGAAGAAACAGGGCTCATGGGCACCAGAGCTACGAAGCTAGTCCGTAGACTTGAATCTGGAGTCCTTGCGCGCGCTGACGCAACTGCAGTGATCCACGAACGATTTAAGAGCCACCTAGTAAAAAAGCTCGATATCGCAGGCGAGGGTATCAAAGTGCTACCAAATTGGTCACATGTGATGAGGGCCAAACAGTCGGACAGGGTGACGGTTAGAGAATCGATGGGTTGGCGGCCTGATGAGACCATTGTCGTGCACGCTGGAAACATGGGTGTAAAGCAAGGTTTGGACAATGTAATCGCTGCCGCGCGCATCGCAGAACGCGATGGCCTGAAAGTACGATTTTGTCTAGTGGGCGACGGAAATCAGAAGGAACTCTTGCTGGCCGATGCCAGAGGGATCACCACGGTTCAGTTCATCCGATCCCTTCCCGGCGACCAGTTCATGGAAGTGCTCGCTGCCGCGGACATACTTCTCGTTCACGAAAAGCCGGGCATTTCGGAGATGGCAGTTCCAAGCAAATTGACGACGTACTTCGCGACTGGGAAACCGATACTCTCGGTGAGCGATCCGGACAGTGTGACGACTTCGGTCGTACGAGAAGCCCGCGCGGGTGTGACTGTTGACGCGGGCAATCCGCATGTGCTTGTCAACGCGGTAATTAACCTAACGAACGACCCGGCACTTTGCGAGACGCTTGGACAGGCGGGTCTTAGACATACCGAGGCATGCCTTGGACAGTCAACGGCAATCGATGAATTTGAGCTATGGGTCGACCAATTGGTGAGACAGGGTCCTGAAAAAAGGCGGACTTCGCGCTCCTGGTTTAAGAAGACTAAGCAGTAACTCGATGAAAGGGTGAGATATGCGCAATCTTGCGAAATTTACCGGGTCGAACTACGACAAGGGACGCGGCGTTATCTGGCAAATTACTTGGCTGTTTATATCAGGAGCCGTCTTCATGCGGTGGTGGTGTCCGAACTCGGCTCGTTCCGCAATTCTGCGTCTGTTTGGTGCACAAATCGGCGGTGGCGTCGTTATCAAGCCCCAGGTAAAGATCCACTGGCCGTGGAAGCTGGAAGTCGGTGACAACAGTTGGATTGGGGAGAAGGCGTGGATCCTAAACTTGGAATCAGTATCGATTGGGCACGATACATGCATATCGCAGGATGTACTGATATGCACCGGCAGTCACGATTATAAATCCGAAACATTCGAGTTCGACAACGCTCCGATCAAAATTGGTGACAGAACCTGGATTGCTGCTCGTTCGACTGTCTTAAGAGGTGTGACGATTGGCAACGATGCGCTTGTGGGATGCAATTCGCTGGTAACAAGGGACGTACCGAATTCTTATCGGGTCCGACCGCACCCCAGCATTCGGGAAAGTGTCATTACCGAATGAGAATTTTGCACATCGTCACGCTAATATCGCCCGGCGGTGAATACGGTGGGCCAGTGCGGGTTGCGCTCAACCAATCGGCGGAGCTAATACGACGAGGTCACACTGTCGACATTGCGGCGGGGACTCGTGGATACACAGAAACGCCCAAACATAAGGAAAATGTACCACTGAAGCTATTCCGGGTGCATTCCGTAATGCCGACCGCTGGGTTCGCAGCTTTAGCAGGTCCCGGGTTGTGGGCATGGGTCTTCTTGCACGCAAAGAACTACGATGTGATTCACGTACACCTAGCTCGCGATCTAGTAGTGCTTCCGGCCGCGGCCCTTGCGTGTTTAAGGGGCGTCCCGGTGGTGGTTCAATCTCACGGGATGGTTACAAAGTCAGATAAAAGAACTGCGAAACCGCTTGACGCGCTCCTGACACGTAAGGTCCTGAACAAAGCATCAATGACTCTTTATCTCACAGAGACAGAGAGAGCGGACATTCGGAAAGTTGCTGGCGATGACGTTAAACAAACAAAATTGACAAATGGAATCCAAATAAGGCATGGACTTGATCGTCCGGAACGTGAACCGATAGATGTGCTCTTTCTAGGAAGGCTCCATGCGAGAAAGCGGCCGACTCAATTTGTAGATATGGCAATTGCTATCCTTGCCAATCATGGCAATGTGAGATTCTCTATCGTTGGGCCCGATGAAGGAGAGCTAAGTCAGATTCATAGACGAATCGAATCGTCACAAATGGCAGCGCATATACAAATCGAGGGACCTATTGAGCCGGAAATGGTTTTACAGCGGATGTCAAAGAGCTCTATATACGTGTTGCCATCAGTCGACGAGCCGTACCCTATGTCAGTCATCGAAGCGCAATCCTTAGGAATACCGGCAGTAATTACCAAAAGTTGCGGTCTAGCTGAATTAGTGGGCAGGCATAACTCAGGAATTGTCACCGACGAGTCCGTAGAGGAGCTTATTGCTGCTGTTAAGAGATTGATAGAAGACAAGGTGCTGAGGGCATCAATGTCACGCAACGCCGTTGACATGATTTGTAAAGAGTTCGATATTGCCGCAGTGGTTAAGAGGCTAGAGTCAGTGTACAAGAATTGCTAGTATTTATGTTTGATTTAGTTCTTTTCCGAGCTGCGATTTCGGTACTGCCAGACAAACATCGGTAGCACCTGAAGTAACGATAAACATACGATGCTGCCGGCAATTGGCCCGATCGCTCCGTAGTGGATGGAAAGCAAGATCGCAAGCGGTATGTTCGCAATACAAGACAGCATGGCCGTATAGGCTTGAAATCTTATATCAGGCCCATCGTTCAATCTCATCATAGACGGTACGGCAGCTGAATTAACAAAAAGCAAAACGCCAAATGCGATCCATACAGACCACGGTACGTACTTGACGTCACCGGTTATGAACCATCCGTAAACTGGACCAAGCGTTAAGACAATAAGGGCGGCGATCAAACCCAAAGCGGCAAACTTCTTGGTGTAAGAGATTATAAGCTTTGAGTTGGATGGCTGGCGGGAAAAGACTGGCCAAAGAGGGGTTGCGGCCGTGTTTATCAGGCTTAGCAGAGGACTGAAGGCTTGAGCGCCGACAGAATATGTGGCAAGAGAAGTTGCAGGCGCAAAGATGCCGAGAACTACTCGTGCGGAGTTGTACGAAATGGGTGAGGCAACAGAGATCGCAAGCATTGACGCGGATGTAGAGAAGATTGGATCTAACTTGTCTCTGACTTTCACACGGTATATCCCCGCAAGCGTGTGGCCTATAGGCAACTTCACCACTCGAAAGCCGGCCCTGAAAACGTATGTCTGTACCAGCAATGAAGACAACGGCCACGCCGCGTATAAAACACTTCCGTCAACATGCAAATTGGTGGCGCATGTCGTCATAAGGAAGACCAGGGGCGGCCCAAATACCGAACAGAGAACTGACCGATGAGTCTTACCCGCGCCGATTAAAAGACGATTTCCAATGGAAACTGGAACATTTATAAATATTAAGAGAATCGCGAGGGCACCCATCGCAGCGGGTAGAATTTCACCATTGCTATGAAGGGCTACGCCCGTTAGACCAGACAGCGTAACGATTGCTACGCATAAAGTTCCGATTAGTACCACCGCCAGTTGTGCTTTCAGAACTCTTTGCACCAGTATTCGCAACCCGGAACGTCCGGGCTCGTCAACTAAGCGAGCGACCCTATTCATAACGACTGCACCCAGGCCCAGATCGGCGAAAGGTATCATTAGCTGCAGCGTTGCGAAGATCGATACAACGGCAAATGTGGCCGGACCATAATGCTGAAATATTAGGCGAGAAGAGATTGCGGTAAAGAACAGCGAGCTGAGCAGGACAAGCATCCTGGCCATTCCGGCACCGGCGACGCCGGTTGTCAGTTTTGCTCGTGCTTTCGACAATATCTCCCGGCTCTGTACGTCGCGTGTCGGATGACGTCTATGTCTCATTGTTTGATTTCGGTAAAAGTACTCGAACGTACGAGTAAACAAACCAGACGGGTGCCGCGTAGTTTGCACAAACTCGAGAGAAACGCCAATGGTCTCGCAGCGGAATGCCAAAAGGCGAGAGCGCAAAATTTATCCGCGCTCTAAGTGGGACGCTCCTGTTGAACATAGATCCCGTCGCTGGGTTCCGTGAGTCCTGGCCAATTGGCCGGCTTAACATTCGGACGTTGAATCCGGCTCGCCTTGCTAGTAGACCGTAGACCAGGTCTGCATATCCATGTCGGTACTTTGATGGAAACTCAATTTGTTGAAAAACAGGTCGAGGGATTGCGACAAAGTTGGCATTGAAGGTATCCACCGCGCGGCCAAGCAGGTCGGAACTTGCTAGTCTAAACGACAACGGATTCGATCGCGCCTGCAGTCGGCCACCGTAGGTGATTTCGCCTTCTGGCCCAACTACAGCCCCGACAAGAATTGTGCCAGAACCCGCGCACTCACCTATGCCTTGTACAAGTGTAGATATAGCATCTGAATTCAGCTTTACGTCGTCATTGACCCACACGATTATATCTGGGCTTTCTCGCATCGCTCGATTGTGGGCGACTCGCATGCCGCCTGCCCAGTATAGTTCTCCGTTTCCGCGGATGACAGTTGCGCCTGCTTGCCCTAAACGATGAGATGTGTCATCGGAAGAACCGTCGTCCACCGCAAATATCTTGATGCTTGTGGAATCGTCTTGTTGTTCAAGAAGCGACCGAGCTATGGCTTCAGACTGCGCGGCTCGGTTTCTGCAGGCCATTGCAATGGCGATCTTCATCACGTGGCTTCGTTTCGGACGGCACGTAACGGCACGCATGGATTGCCGGCGCAGATCGTCATTGGAGGTTGATCCTTGGTAACGACTGAGCCTGCTCCAATTATGGCACCCTTTCCGATTGTAACGCCCTTCAAAATAGTAGTGCGCGTGCCGATAAAGACGTCGTCCTCAATCAGAATAGGCCTCGAGTCCGCCGGCCTCACGGACCCGTACCGTCTCGCCGTTACCGGATCGATCTCGGTTGGGTGGTGGTCCGAGTCCGTGATCAAACAACCCGCCCCGATTAAGACGCGGTCGCCAATGGACACAGACATGCGCGCTGAGATTACGGTCGATGACACGCCTGTGTCTACTCCGATTGAAATACGTGCGTTTTTCTCCAATGTGATAAGTGTTACGGGGTTCTCGCATGAGATGTCATTGGAGTTCCACTTCGAGTTCAGGACCACCCGGTCTCCGAGTTTGATCACCGACCCCTCGGATCGGTTCACCCTGGGTAGCCCATTGAACGATACCCGTCGTCCAAGTTCGAGCCCGTGACGGTTAATGAGAGCTGATTTGAGTCGGGTCTTGGCCAAATGTATTGCAGATCTCATATTTCATTTCCTCGCTCGCAGTGTTTCGATGGATGATACGTCATTCCGACCTAAAATTACGTTTCATTCGGCGTCGAGTATTCCGTGCGTGGTGTCGTATCACTGCTGATAACGATGATGGTTCTAGTAAGAGTGTAAATGCAGCTGATCGGAGGCCTGACGCTGCTTGACAAGCTCGAAAGTGGCGCCATTTTGCTTGATCAGACACTGCCTGTGTCGACATTAGGTCAATATCAACCTTAAAAGCACGAGAGTAATAGGCACGAATCTTTTCGCTGTCTAGGACCGCAGCTTGAGAGCTGCGGGCTGACTTGCCGCCGTCCGCACGGTAGTTGCAGGTAGTGTCGGATACGGCGGCCACCTTTCCCAATGTAGAGACCCTAATAAGCAGTTCGAAGTCCTCCGCAAATTTTGTGCGGAGTCTATCCGGATCGATTCTGAGGGAGGCGCGGATCGCGTCGGTACGCCAGACGGCTGCTGCTGGAGGCCAAGGGCTGTTCGGCTCTCCGAGTATTGTCTGCGTTGTCCAGGTTGATGGAATAGGGCGGGTGACTCGCTGAGTCTTGCCCGACGGTCCCAGGATCGCGACTCGGCCTCCGACAGCAACGACGTCGGAATTCCTTCGAATAACGTCGATGGCTGCCATCATGCCGTCTGCAAGTCGGTCGTCGCTGTCCAAGAGAATGACGTATTGGGTATTCACTAAGCGAATACCGGCATATCGGGCGGCTGATGCGCCCGCGTTTGGTTGGTATTTAATTTCAGCCCCCATCTGATTTGCTACTTCAGATGTGTGATCGGTGCTGCCGTCGTCTACCACGATTATCCTACATCGTAGCCGATCGGATACGCTCCGGATTGAGTCGCTGAGAGTCTTCTCCGCATTGTAAGCCGGAATGACTACGGTTAAGTCGTCGAAGTTTCTCAAAAGTATTCCTTTGCCCCCGTTTGTTCAGCAGTCTTATGTGCGCGAGTAGTCGAATGTATGTCTTGGGCGGGCACGTGACGACAGACCCTCGGGTGTTTCTTTGCCGCCGTCGGCTGTTAATCGTGAATTTGTTTGGGGCTGGAATAGCAAGATTGCCATTGGTATAAAGAACGCGTATGACATCACGTCCAACCCGCTATAAGTGCCGGGGTTTTGAAGCCAAGAGTTGAAAATTAGGCCTGTTATGAATAGAGCCGGGACAAAATCACGAGAAGTGCTTTCAATCGATCTCTTTGCGATCAGTGTGAGCAACAGAACGACGGCTAAAGTGGTTGCGATCCCGCCAGTTGTGACTGTATGGACATAAGCGTTGTGTCCAGAAAACGCCGTTTGACCGAGTTCGTTTCGGAATCGGGCGATTAGCTGGTAAAACCGTGGACCGAGTCCGAACAGAGGGCTTTCATGAGCGCGCAGCAAACTTGCGTTCCAAATTCGACCTCTGAAGCTAAAGTCTGCGGCGTTATTAGAAAGTATCGGAGTCATGATCGTCATTGCTGTTCCGATTATGATCGGCAAGATTACCCACTTTTTCCGCCGCGTGCATGATATGAGTAACCAGATGAGCAATACTGCCCCGCCCGCGAAGATCGAGTTTCTATTACCCGACCAAACTAGCGCGACTGCTATCAGGGCCGTACCTACGACCTTCACCGGAAGTTGCTTTATGAGTGGTACGAATGGCAGCCCCAGTGATAGTGCTAATCCGAGAACATTCGGGTGCGAGTGGGGGCCCGCTAGTAAGGAGTCCCAGATGACTTTGCCGCCCTCAATTGGTGCAGGTGTGGTGCCGATTTCTTTATTTATCAGCCCGAGTGCAAGGCTGGCAATGGCCAAAAATACGGTCAGCCATCCAACCGTTGCCAGAACGGAGAGGCCGACTTGGGCTCGCCAAAGCGCGATTACAACCAGTGGGTAAACGAGCGAGTAGATACTGTACCCGCCTGCGTTTGTTATTGATGAGATAGAAAGGAGTATAAAAGGGAGTAGCAGAAGCATAATTGCGGGGTAGTGGAGGGTCGAGGGTCGACTCATCGTGTTGATTAGCAGGGCTACTGCGCACGCTGCCGTGAGTAGCAGAAACAGTTGTCCCATGACTTGGGCTGTTCCTGAAATGACCCGTACGTTTGTTGTCAGGACTTCTCCTCGACCTGATGAGACGATGTTCAGGTAATTTGGAACGACTCCGTACGCCCAAGCTGAGAATATCAGCAGTGATGCTAGCAGGTGATTCACGTGAATCGGTCGCTCCAGTAGCCGAGCCCTCCGGTCCGCGAGATAGCCCATACTCAGCAGGGCTACGAGGATGCTGATCATCACCCACAGGATTTTTTCCACGCCCCATTATGGCTGACTGGTGGTAGATGCGCAGACCATATTTCCGGTCTGGGTGTCCAATGGTGGTCTAGTTTTCGGCTGCTTGGCGGTCTTCACCTGGACCGCCACCGCAGATCTCCCGTCATGTTGAGTGTTACAGCCGCAGGGCTTGAGACGGAATGACTATCCGGCGTGAGGTCTGTTGTTCCTACGTAGTGCCGGCCGGCGGTACGTGTACTTCGCAGGCTCTGTCTAGTAGTTCTAGTCCCACCAGCCTAGGGTGACGATGGGCACTGTTCGGCCATAGAGCGGAGTGTGTTGCCCTCGGGCGATCTCGGGCTTGCAGGGTTGGTCTAGTGCGGGGTGGTGGTTTCCTCAGCCCCAGGCTTAGTCATACTCGCAGAATGCTCAGGTTGGCTTGTGGTCAATCTGGCATTCGTTCTAGGAGCGGGGTGGCTTCTCGCTGCGGTGACGTTTCTACAGATTTCGCGGCGGCGCCGAACCCTCGACCATCAGCATCTACAAGTCTTTTCTACGACGATCTCGTTGAGCGTTGCGGTTCTCCCTCTCGCCACGGACACGGGTCGACTGTTGGTGTTCGCTCTTCAGGCCGTGGTGCCGCTTTGAGCGACGGCCCTGTCGGACTCGGGCAGAGTTCGCACCGGAGTCGACGTCTAGTTCGCCATACCTACGATTGTATCGATGATCCCGTCTTGATTCACTCACCCGTTGCACCCGCAGCCGTTCGAACAGTCGGAAACTCGCTATATCGCCAACACGAAACTGGTTGCGTGACTCGCTGTTGGCTCTGGCAGCAGCTACTGTTGTTGGCTAATTCGGCCATTCTTGAATTGACGAATTGCCATCGAGTAAATTCTCGTTCCTGAGATAGGAACTTGCGCGTCCAACTAGAACGACTGAGTCGGGCAAGTCTCACACCAACGCAGTGACTACCGCGTTCGCGATGGTCCGGTGACCCGCGTTGTTCGGATGTAGGCCGTCGGGGTCGATCATGTCCAGATGACCGGCCAGTGGCTCACCGATATCGACATACCTGGCCTCTGCGCTTGCGGTTGCGGCCTTCACCCCGTCGATCAGGGTCGCGAACTCTGCCGGAGGTTCGGTTGAATCCCAGATCGGGCTGGTGACTATCACCTCCGTGTTCGGTGCCGCAGCCTTGATGGCCGCGAATAGCGATGATGCAACGGCTCCGGTGACGCTCGCGGTACCGGCCTCGTAATCGTTGCGGCCACCGGACACGACGACGACATCGGGCTGGGCCGCGGCAACCACATCCAGCTTGATTCCGTAGTCGGTCTTCTGCCCGAGATAGCTCGTGGTGTACCCGGAGCCGCCCTCAGCGAGGTTCAGCTCCGACCACCCCATCGCCGCCGACACGAGCGTCGTCCAGCGCTGTCCATTCGAGGACGCACCGATGCCCTTGCTGTACGAGTCACCCAGGAATGCGACCACGGGCACGGAATCCGGAATGGACACAGGTGGGGGTGTTGCTGCCTGGGGAGCCTCGGACCGTGACCCGATCTGCCATCCCACGATTCCGCTGAACGCCACGACCAACACCGAGACAGCGATCGAGATGAGCACCGTTCTGCGCGCCGTCATGATGCCCCCACTTGCCACCGCGTCACGAGATCGACCGCCGGCAGGACACGCCTTTCGGATGGGTCATAGCGACTCGCATCGTGTGGACCATGTGCTCCCACGACGGAAATCCGAAACCGGACGGCAGTGGGCGCGGACCGCTGGACAGGCTCATTGTCATGGCCTGCGCTACCGCGTCCATGTCGGTGGGATCGCAGTACCGTACCGACTCACCGAGCAATTCTCGAAAGATGGGGCGGTCGCTCACCAGCACCGGTGCCCCGAGGCGTAGCGCCTCGAGTGGAGGCAGACCATAGCCCTCGTTCAGCGAGAGGTATACGAACAGTGCGGCGTTGCGATACAGCCATGAGAGCTGCTCGGTCTGTACGAAACCGGTGTAGCGAATGGAGCCGTCGTCGATTGCAGCGAGTACCTCCTGCTCGAGCTGGTCGGCCTTTCCGTTGGCCGGACCCACGACCACGAACGGGCGGTTGGGTGAGATTGCACCCGAACGTACGGCTGCGGAGAGTGTCGTTGCCAGATTCTTCCGCGTATTCAACCGACCGACGGACAACATGAAGGAGCCGGGACGGAGGTCGAGTGCGGGAGGTGGTTGCGGATCGGCGTCGAGCAAGGATTGCGAGATGCCGAAGCCGGTGACCGCCGTGGGCGCCAGCCGAGGGTTGTGCTGAACGATGCGCGCAGCCTCGGTGTTGCTACTGACGAATAGCACGGTCGCGAAACGGGCGGCGATCATGATCGGCGAGAGGTAGATCCGCTCAATGCGGGTGAACCACTCCGGGTTGGATTGGAACAGCGCATCGTGCACGAAGACGGCCGATTTACCCAGCAGTGGAGAATAATTCGATCCCCACGCCATGTCGTATGGGCCGAGGCGAACTCGAAGCGACAGCTCCACCATGTTCTTCAGCGGCTGCGTCGGCAGGTATGTGCGGATCCATCGCACACCTTGCCGTTCCAAGTCTGCCGCCTCCGCCGGTGTGGGACTGCGCCGCAGCGCGACGGTCAGCACATCGCCAGGAAACTCGCGTCGCCACGCCGCGATCTTCTCGTGTGTGATGACTATGCCGGCGGGCGGACCGTCGAACCAGTAGTACCCGTCGAACAGGACCCTCATGTCGTCTCCGTTCTGTCGCGTCGGGGCAGTACGACGAGCATCGCCACCGACACAGCGATGCGTAGCGCACTCAGGACTATCAACGTCCACACCAAACCTGCTGCACCGCCGACCAATACACCGATCGTTTGGCTACCTACGTCGACGAGCACTGAGGCCAGTCGGGCTCGATGTGTGAACACAGGGCCGACGAAGAATCGGGTGGCCATCAGCGCCACCTCGAAGGTCTGCGCAGACAGGATCGCCATTCCCACCGGAACAACGTACGGCAGCGCGGCGGCGGGACCGACGTCGGAGAACACCGTCGAAAGCGCCGTGTAACCCACCACCCCACAGGCGCCGAGGCCGAGGGCCACCGCGATGTTCCAACGCACCGAGACCGCGAGTACTGCACAGGTGCCCTGAGCACTGAGTGTGGCGAACTGTTTGAATATCAACGGCTGGATGCTCTGGATGATCACGAACGCCGGCGCGAACACCAATGAGTAGGCGAACCGGATCCCGGCAGTGGCAGTGTCGTCCTGAATCAGATATAGCAGCAGTGTGGCGATCTGGCTTCCGAATCCCAGGTAGACGGCCTCTGCGGTGATCCGCCACGCGATGGAGAAGTGCGAATCGGACTTACTGGTGGAGGTGGCTGTGCCGCAGGAGACGAGCCCGGCCGCGAGCACGATCAGCAAGGTGCAGAACCAGATCGGCAGCAGCGCTGTGTTGTCGACACCGAGTGCGATCATACCCGCGGCCAGGAGCGCGCCGACGGCATAGAGCCCCGCCAACAGTGCCGCACGGGAATAGCTGCCACGGATGATGAGGACCTGACGCGGCAGATCGGAGATAGCCATCGTCGCTGCCAAGGCCCCCACCACGGCGGCATAGCCCCAATCGCCGCCGTGGCTTATCCACGCGAACGAAGCAACACCGACGACCGTCGAGAAGACAAGGGTTCCGCGCCAACTCGACCACCGGTCGATGGAATCCTCGGGGCGGATACCTATTCGTGCTGCGTCGACGATGGGGGCGTAGATCCCCCACGCTCGTGAGGTCCCGACGGCGATGAAACCCAGTGCGGCACCGACCGACAGCGAAGCGAATTCGCCTACCGTCAGCGACACACCGGCCGTGACGTTGAAGACGAAGAAGCCGAGGGACCACAAGCCTTGGTCGAGAGTGCGGACCAGGATCCCGGCTCGGGTGACGGACGAGTTCTCCACCGAGGGGCTCGCGGTCATCGTGGCCGACCTACCCGGCCGGGCATCGCTGTGCTGAACGCCAGGCCCTCGGCGTAGAGCTGCGCGGCGAGGTCGATGAACCGCTGCTTGGTCCACTGCGTCGTGCTGATGCGCGGCATGGTGGATGCCCGAACGACGGCCGCCGCCAACATGTCCCGGGTGGTCGTCGGGTCGGCAGCGAGCACGACCCCGGACGTTCCCGAATCCTCGAGCACCGAGCTGGCGCCGGTTCGCTCGAAGCACACCACCGGGAGCCCGCACGAGGCCGCCTCGCCCACCACGCCGCTCGCACCTTCCCGACCCGAGGGATGCATCAGCACATCCGAATGGACCATCATGTCCAATACCGCTGCGCGGTCGAGGGATCCGTGGAAGGTCACTCGATCGTTCACGCCCAGAATCTCTGCCCTTCTGCGCAGGTACGCGCCGTGGCTCGTACTGTCGAAGCCCACGATGTGCAGGTGGGCGTTCTGCAGCATGGTCGACGCCAACGCCTCGATCGCCAGTTCCTGCCGCTTGCGCGTGATGAGGTGCCCGACGACGAGGATCTCGATTCCGTCGTGGTCGGCCCGAGACGGCCGTGCGGTGGGAAGATCAACCACGACGTTGGGAAACCGCCGGAACTCGGTATCAATTTGTCCGACAGTCGCTTCCATCGCTCCGTTCTGCGCGAGTACGAGATCGCATTGCCGCGCGATGCGCGTCGCCGGAATTGATGCCACACGGTCCCGAACCGTCTGCAGAATCCTCTGTCGACGTGATGCGGGCGAGGTGGGCGAAATGGCGAACACCGCGGCGACGCCGCCCGCCCCGACCGGCCCCCAGACTTTGTAGGTGTTCGGTGACATCCTCGTGATCGGTGTCGACAGTATCTCCGATGCGAACGTCACGTGATGCGCGTAGACCACCGAGTGTCTCCGCTCGATCTCTCGAATGTGTCTGACAGCCAGTCGAACCCATAGTTCGTGCTCGAGCCGGGTGAACCGAGGATAGTGCCATCGAAAGAACGGCGGTGCCAGCGGAATCTCGACGGTGACGATCTCGAGGTGCTGCTCGAGCTCGGCCGGAACCCGCCCGGCGCAGGCTTGGGCAGAACGGCGCATCGTCACCAGGACCACCGTTGCATCAACGGTTCGGGCGTGCTCGAGGGTGGCGATCAAGAACTGCCAGCCGATCCCCGGTTCGCTGGGCATGTCCGGGTGAACCGTGAACGAGGACAACACGATTGCACGCGGTCGACCATCGGACGCCGTGAAGGTCATCGCGTCCCCGCGAGGCGGTGCCGTCTGCGCCGTCGGGGCGATCCGTGGGACGCCGGCGTCCGGGCATGCGTCTCTGCGTTCCGAATCGGTGTGGTCGCCGTCAGTGCGAGGAAGACCCAGGGGAATGCAAACCAAATCACGCTGGTCACGGATGTGCAGATCGCCAATCCCAGAAACAGGGGAAGGGCGTGCGCTTTGTCTCGGGCGGCCAGGAACAGTGCGACGGCGAAGACGGCGAAGAAAGCCGAGCCCACGAAGCCCACGTCGTACAGAAGTGACAGCCACATCGAGCTGAGATACGCGGGGCCGGTATTGGTCGGGTCGACGGGGTTGAACTGCGAGAACGTGTTCAGTCCGGTTCCGAACGACGACGCGCCCCAGCCGCGTGCGGCAATTTGATCGATCGCGTTGTTCCACAGTTGGACGCGGTAGGCACCGGTCCCGCTCTGTGTGTCGATCACGTGGACCACGCGCCACAGAAACGTGTCCTCGTCACCCACGCGGTAGTACACGTCCTGCAGGTAGAAGGCGACGAGGGTGAACGCGGCCACCGCCGAGACTACGGCTGTGGGATAACGCTTGACGCAACGGAACAAGACGCAGACGGCGAGGAGCGCTAGGGCAATCCAGGCCGATCTGGTGGACGTCAGTATCAGTGCGATGGTGATCGGAATAGTCATCACCAGAATGCTTTTCGTCACGGCCGATGTACCGGCGAAGTAGTAGACGATGCCCAGCCATCCGAAGCACAAGCAGCCCATGATGTTGTACTCGAAGGCCAGGCCGTCGATGCGGGTACTTGGATCGAGTACGAAGGCAGCGATGCTCATGACGCAGATGAACCCGAGAATGGTTGTGCCGGAACGGACGATGAACCTCAGGTCGAGGGCCGAGGTGACCAGTGGAACCACCGCGACGAGCGCGACGAGCAGCTGGATGGCCATGCGCAGGCTCGCTCCGGGGTCGAGAGCGAAGACCATGCTCGACGCGAGTCCGACTGCGATGAGCCCGACCCCGCCGAGGACGAGACCCGGACCGAGTGAGTTGCCGACGTTCGCGGACGGGTTCCGCCGTACATGGGCGTGCAGGGCGAGCAGGAACAACGGTGTTGCGAAGTATTCCGGACGAATGCTCAGCCCTGCGACCGTCACCTGAACACCGTTGGAGCACAACGCGAAGAAGAAGACGCACCATGCCCATTCCATGCTTCTCAAGGATCCGACAGCGAGAACAACAGCAATCACCGCAGCCAGCGCGATCGAGGCGATCGTGGGAACGGCCAGCGCCAGGTACACGACGACGGAGGCAGCGCAGACGAGTCCTGTTATTTCTGCAGAGGATGGGCCTGCTTTGCGGCCTACTCGCCCGGTGAGGAACATCGGGTCAGTGCCGGTTGGTGCGCACGGGTGCCGATTGCGTCGGCGGTGTCGGCACTCGACCAGGCTCGAAGTCGTAACCGTATTGATCTCGTCCGCGTCCCGTTGCCGGGACCATCGACATGACCACACCGAGCAACGAGGCACCCACGTTCTCGAGGTTGGCCGCAGCGCGCGTCAATTCCTCGCGGCGGGTGTATCCGTACCGCGTGACCAGGATGGTGCCGTCGCATTGCGTGGCGAGAGTGGCGGCGTCGGTGACCGGCAACAGGGGAGGCGAATCCACCACCACGTAGTCGAAGGCCCGTCCCAGATCGCGCAGGAGGGATTGGGCGGTGGAGCTCCCCAGCAGTTCGCTCGGATTGGGCGGGGCCGGGCCCGAGCCCAGTGCCCACAGATCGGTGTGGCCGGTTGTCTGCACCACCTCGTCGAGGCCGGCGTCGTGTGCGAGCACGGAACTGACACCTACCGAGCCGACGATGCCGAGGTAGTCGGCAATGTGTGGCCGTCGCAGGTCGGCATCGACGAGGACGACCCGGTTGCCGGATTCCGCGAGGGAGAGGGCAAGGTTGACGGCAGTGGTCGATTTACCTTCGCCCGCAATGCAACTGGTGACCAGCAGGATGCGGGGTGGATTGTCGACCGAAAGGAATTTGAGGTTCATCCGCAGTTGACGGAACGCCTCGGCGATGGGCGCGGTGGACGAACCGAAGTCGATGGGAGGGGTGTCGCGGATCTTCTTGTCCAACGGGATGGACCCGATGAGCACGCTGTCGGTCAGCGCCTGGAGTTCGTCGGGTTCCTTGACGGTGTTGTCCATCCTGTCGCGAACCAGTGCGCCCGCGATGCCGACCAGAAGTCCGAGGACGAATCCGAGGGCAACGTTGCGGACCTTCTTGGGCGAGACCGGCGTGGTCGATGCCTCCGCGGTCTCGGCCACGGTCACCGCAGCGCTGGCCGTGCCCCCGTCGACAGGCTTCTCCAGTTCGCCCACCAGCGTGGGGAACAGCTCGCCGATGGCGTTGGCGATGTCGCGGGCCTGAGCCGGAGACGAATCGACAACGGACGCGTCGAGTAGAACCGAATTGGGTTTGGCCGTGGCGGTGATGCGGTCGGTCAGTTCGTCCGGACTCATGGGCAGCCCAAGCTGGTCGACGACACGACGAGCCAACTCCCGGCCGGTGAGCAACTCGGTGTAGGAGACGACTCGCTGCTGCGACGCCAAGTTGTTTTGGTACACGTCGCTGGGCGACACCGCCGTCGTCGTGACGAAGAATTGCGTGGTCGATTGATACATCGGTGTGGACACGAGCGAGAACACGACAGCAATGAGGGTGCCGACGATGGTCGTGGCCACGATGACGAGCCACCTCGCGCGCAACGCGGCAGCGTACCGGCGAACTGTCATTCGCATCTCTCCCTCGAACTGCAGGCCCTCGAACTTCGGTGTGTTGTGTGCCGAGCGATCAGGGAACGGTGCGTCGCCAGAATGCGCCGGAACCGTCGATGTCGATGATCTCGTCCTGAATCGAGTGAGCCCGGCGGTAGTCCCGGACAGCTTGTCCGGCCTGAGAGGAATGACTTCCATAGTCGTCCACGATGCAGAACCCGCCCGGTGAGAGCTTGGGGTACAACGACTCCAGAGCTTGAATCGTCGACTCGTACATGTCGCCGTCGAGTCGCATCAGCGCCAGCGCATCGATCGGTGCGGTCGGAAGCGTGTCCTTGAACCACCCCACGAGAAATTGCACGCGCTCGTCCAGAAGGCCGTATCGCTCGAAGTTGTGCTGCACCGTGCGGGGGCCCACCGCGAGGCCGCCGAGTTGATGGTTGCGATCGCCCGCGTCGGCGGGATACCGGGTGGCGTCCGGGGGCGGGAGTCCCTCGAACGAATCCGCAACCCATACGGTCCGCCTCCGGTCACCCCAGGCGACCAAGTTCGCCTTCATGAAAATCGATGCACCGCCGCGCCATACGCCGGTCTCGATCAGATCGCCGGGGACCCCGTCCGAGACGATCGTTGCGACGCACTCCTCGATGTTGGTCATTCGGCGCAGACCGATCATGGACTCCGCCCGGGAGGGCCAGTCGAGGCCGGATTCTCGCTCGCGCTCGTCGTACGGTTTCTTGATCGCAATCTCGACACCGAATCGGCCGGCCGCATGGGCGAAGGAGCTCGCCAATCGTTTGGGTAGCGATGGGTTTCCCTGCCACCGAACGCCGCCCAGCACCGAATCGTTGTCTTCCGCCAGAGCGCCCGTCAAAGCGCGTTTGACCGTGTTCAGATAAAGACCTCTCACCAAGTCGATATCGGTGACTTCCGTCGTCATTGGCAAACCATAGCAACGCATTAAGTGACTCGTCGGGTGCAAGAACGATATTCGTGGCGGGACAATTCAGGTCGGTAGCAACGCTTCTTGCATTCTGGGAATCAGGTATTCGCCGTATTGTCGGGTGATGTGACCGGTATCCCAGCTGATTACTATGCCGGATACGACCAATGGGCACGTGTTGCGATAGCAGAACCAGGAACGAGTGTCGATCAACGTGGCTCCCGTTTGTTGTGCGGCTGCCTCGTCGGCGATGCGAGCGGTCAGCCAGTTCTCGGAAATGGTGCTGACGCAATTGGATGGAACGGCCAGCCTGCCCGCGCATTCCGTGGCGGCCTTGCCGAGTGGGTTCGGGGTGAGGATCACGACGGCGGCATCGCTGGGTGCGATCCGCTCGATGATCGCGGTGCGCGCGGCTGTCCACGCCTGCGCCGAGCCCTTGTTGTCCACCATGGCCTGGATCCCGTATTCCATATCCACCATCACCACCATGCTGGGCCGGGCGGTGTTGATCTGATCTACCATCTCGTCGCGGCTGGAGTTGCATCGATCGGTGGATTGCTCGTCCACGCCGATAGTCACGTCGGAGGCGACGAACGGGCAGTTGTTGAGTCCCATGCCGTGCACCCGAAAGCCGTTGGGAATCAACGCTCCGACGATGGCGGGCAGCCAGGAAGCCGAGAAGGAGTCGCCGACGACGATCGCAGAACGTGGCGCGTCGGGAGGTCCGTAATTGCACACATCGAGGCTCAGTTCCGGGGGATCCAAGCACCCGGCCTCCGGGCTCATCTCGACTGGCTTACCGCTCTCGACGTCGTCGAGCGGGGGAGTTGTGACCCGAAAGGACGTGGCACCGAGCGACTCCACGATGGCGGCCTCGAGCGGGTCGCGGTCCTCTCCGACGGATGCTGCGGCGAGAACCGGGGCGGGCCCGCTCGCGGGTAGCACGACGGACGGCTGATTGAACAGGGCGACCAGGAGAAAGACCATGACTGCCCCCAGCGCGGCTACGAACACGCGTTGACCGTCGTGACTGTCGCTCGCAACGGAGCGGTGCCCGGGGCGTCTCGATCGGGGAGCCAGGAAGTCCGAGTCGAGGACGGCTTTCTCCACCAGGTGGTAGGACGCCACGGACAGCAGAACGGTGCACACGATGACGGTGACGTAGTACGTGATGCCCACATTCATGACGGTGAGGAGAAGCACGACGAGCGGCCAGTGCCACAGATACAACGAGTACGAGATGGCACCGATGTACACCACGGGTTTTAGCCGAAGCGGTTTCGTCACCGCCAGGCCGGTGGATCCGATACCCGCTGCGATCACCAGACACGTGGCCACGACGGGGACGACGCCGTAGGGCGCAGGGATGGTGTACGTGACCTCGAAGGTGAACTCGGAATAGAAGATTCCCACGAGGCCGGTGACCGCCATGACGGACCGGAGCCACACGGGCAGCCGGTGGAAGATCGGCGCAATGGATGCCAGCAATGCCCCTGCTGCCAGTTGCCACACCCGGCTGAAGGTGGAGAAGTAGGCCGCGGTGGGGCTGGCGACGCTCTCGTCCATGGCCCAGAGGAACGACACCGCAATCGCGACCACAGCGAATCCGCCGACGAACGGCCGCAGCGGCAGGTTCTTTCGCCATCTCGTAGCGATGAAGAGCAGGCCGACCACGAGTAGAGGCCACACCACGTAGAACTGTTCCTCGACGGCAAGAGACCAGTAGTGCTGCAACGGAGAGTGCGGCAACGCCGTCTGAAAGTAGTCCGTCCCGATCGAGATCAGATGCCAGTTCATCATGAACGCAGCCGACCACCACGTATCGACCACGATCGCCTCGAACCTGCTGGTGACAACCAGTACGTACGACGCGGTGAGAGTTGCGCCCAGGACCAGCAGTGCAAGGGGCAGGATCCGGCGGGCACGTCTGCGATAGAAGTTCGCTATGGACACCCGGCCGTAGCGCATTCCCTCTCGCAGTAGCAGGCTCGTGATGAGGAACCCGGAAATGACGAAGAACATGTCCACGCCGACGTATCCGCCTTCGGGCCAACGAACGACGTGATGCAAAATCGCGAACGTCACGGCGATCATCCGCAAACCCTGAATGTCGAGCAGAAATCCGAAGTCGTTGGACTTGCCGGGAATACTCGGTGGCGTCGAAACAGCCGGCGGTCGGCCGGCTTTCCTTTCGTGCAGTGACATCTGCAGTCCTCGAGGCATGTGCGTGACTTCCGGAAAACCCCGGTCGGTGAAGCGAATACTAGCCGGATTCGGAGCTTTGGTAAGCGAACACAGAAACCGTCAACGATCCGAACGGCGGTTAGAAGGCGGAATGCGTTCAGGGTGGTCCGGCGAATGGCCCGCTAACCTTCATGTTGGTTGTTTCTTGCCGTCGACTGATGATGCCCATCTGGTTCATGTTGTGCGACAGAGTAGTTCGCCAAGCTCATAGCGTCCGAACGGGGTGCCGATCCTGGCGTGGACGGTTACCGTGAGCGCACCGAATTGCGTTCTAAGGAGTGCAAGATGCTGCACGCGTTGATCGACACCATCTACTGGAAGCTGCGTCGGAGGCGAATGCCCGACGACATTCCTTCTACGGCCTTGTTGACCTTCGTGGTCGATCGAGTCGGTCAGGCGCTCCGGGGGCAACTGCTGGGCCTGCCCTATTTGAGGGGACCGGCACTGCACTTTCGGGGCCGCGGCGTGAAGGTGCGCAACGCAGCCAAACTGCGCGTGGGCACCGCCGTGGTGTTCGGCGACGGCGTGGCCATCGACGCGCACTCGGCACATGGAATCACGTTCGGCGACAGGACCACTGTGGGTCGTGGGTCGTCGATCAACGGATCGGGTGTTATCTCGGAACCCGGTGTCGGCGTCGTGATCGGCGAGGGTGTCGCGGTGGGGATGTACAACGTGATCTGGGGTCAGGGCGGGATCACGATCGGGGACAACGCCATGATCGGGCCCCATGTGTCGATCTTCAGTGAGGATCACGGTTTCGCCGACATGTCGGAGCCCATGAACAGGCAGGGTTACCTCCGGAGCCCGACGGTCATCGGAGCGGACACGTGGATCGGGGCGGGCTGCGTGATCACCCGCGGGGTCACTATCGGTGAAGGCGCTATCGTCGGCTCCGGTTCGGTGGTCACCAAAGACGTTGCGCCTTACACGATCGTAGGAGGCGTGCCGGCCCGTTTGATCAAGGCCCGCGAACACACCGTCACATGACTCGACCCGAGGTCTCGGTTCTGATCGTCACCTACAACAGCGCGCACGTAATCTCTGCATGCCTCGATGCGCTCGAAGCGGGGCACGGACGGGACGGCGAGATGGAAATCATCGTGTACGACAACGCCTCGACGGATGAGACGGTGCCACTGATCGAGCGGAATTGGCCGGCCGTGCGCGTGATCGCGGGCGCGCGCAACCTCGGATTCGCCAAGGGTGTCAACAGAGCTGCGGAAGCAGCCACCGGCCGGAACATCATGCTGCTCAATCCCGATGCCGTCATCGCCGCCGCGGACGTACTGGTTCTGGCCAGGACGGTGCCGTCGACCCACGGCGGGATCGTCGCGCCTGTCATCCATACCGGCGGCGTGCGCGTGATGGCAGCCGGCCGAATGCCCACGATCTGGGCGATGGCCAGTCACTATTTCGGGATCTCCCGGCTCTCGCGGGGCCGGACGTGGTTGCAGGGGCACTATTTGCTGCCCTCGGACGTCGGGGAGGGCGTGGTCTCCACCGACTGGGTGACCGGTGCCTGTCTGATGGTCGATTCCGAAACGTGGTGGCGAGTAGACGGATTGACCGAGCGGTGGTTCATGTACGCCGAGGACATCGAATTCTGCTGGCGCGTAGCCCGCGCAGGGGGCGTGGTGTTGATCCAGCCGCTTGCGCATGCACAACATCTGGTGGGCAGCAGCAATGGTGCGCCGGAGGCAGGCACCAACTCCGCCTGGGTGCTCAATCTTTACGAGTTCTACTGCGCAGACCTTGCCGAGTCGCGCCTGCAGCGAATCGTGTGGGCGCTCGTGGTGGGATGTGGTCTACGGTTCCGGGCCGTCGTCTTCCTGTTGCAGTCTCTGTTGCATCGCTCGGCCGAATTGCATCGCGCAGCCGGAGATTTCACTCGTCACTCCAACGCGGTGTTCCGAGCACTGACGGCGTCCGCCGACGACAGGTGGTCGCGAAGCGCTCGATCGTAATCGGCACAGACTCGTTCCCAGGTGTAGTGGTCGTGAGCACGGCGGATCGATTCTGTGCTCAACTCCTGTTGTAGTTCGCTGTCGTCCAGCACGGTCTCGAGTCCGGCGCTGATGCACCGCGGATCCGGGTCGACGAACACCGCTCCGTCGCCGAGAACCTCACGGTTGTAGACGGTGTCGCGTGCGACTACCGGCGCACCGCAGGCCATGGCTTGAACCAACGCAGGGTTCGTTCCTCCCACGCTGTGCCCGTGGAAGTACGCACCGGCGTTCTCCCATAATGAGAACAGCATGTCGTCGTCACTGATGTGCCCGTACCACCGCACGTTGGTCTCTCGGGCGGCTATGTCGGCCACCCGCTCCTCCAGGGCACCGCCGTACCCTGACGAACCGACGATCACCACTTGCCAACGCTCGCACAGTGTTTCGATGGCGTCCAAGAACGGTCCGATGGTGTTCTCGGGAACAAAGCGAGCCACCATCAGAATGTACTTCCGGCGCGCTAGACCGTCGGGCGGATCGTCTCCGGTTCGAGGATCGCCGCCGTACGGAATGAATACACCAACCCGGCCGGAGAGTTCCTCCCATCGAACACCCAGCGCTCGGGAGTCGTAGATGAGAGTGGTCGCGTACCGCGCTGTCGCACGGCCGCCGATGGCGAAGATCGCCTTGGCTATGCGTCCCCACTTCTCCCGTTCCCACTCGATTCCGTCGACATTGACCAACGTGGGGATTTTGCGAAGCCGAAGCAACGGCAACCAGAAGCCGTTTGCCACGTTCATTACCAGGGCCGCATCGGGTTTCGTCGCCACCGCATGGATCGACGACGTGGCCCCGTACGTGATGGTGCTGGCCGACTTGCTGTCGATGCCAGGGGTCACCACGGAACGCACACGGGGATCCATGTCGATCGGGTTGGTGCTCAACGCCTTTCCTCGGCCGTACACAACCACGTTCCAGCCGTGATCGGCCAGGTAGGGGGCCAGATGTCGGACCAAGGTTTCGAAACCGCCGTAGAAACTCGGGTATCCCCGTGTGCCGATGATGGCGACCGTACGAGTCATAGTGCTCCCACTGAGCGTCGACATACCAGTGCGCTCGTCGATTCCCTGACATTCGACATAGCAATTTGAAAGGGATGTTATACACGCGGCAACGCTTTTGTCCGTCCAACGCGTGAAAACGAAACATTGCGTGCACAAACCGATTTCGCGAACTTGGTGTCGGTTTTGAAAGATGCTCTTAACAGAATCGATTCTGTCTAGTGGGCAATTTGGCGAGCCCGGAAGTTTCTTTGTGGTTCTTTCGAGGGACCCGCGGTTTGTTCCAGCGTGCCGGGGTTCCTCGAAGGTGAAGGACGTCCGCCCTAGCTGTTCGCGCAGTAGCGCCGTGGTCTACGGGGCCTGGCGTCATCGCTCTGGCGGTTGCGGAGGCGGCCGCCGTGGCGATGGCAGATCGAGAGGCTTCAGAGAGCAGTCAGGTGCGGCTCGCCGGGGTCCGGGCTGTCTCGCAGCTCGAACGAGAGGATGCGAGGACTCCAGTGTCGAGAATCACCCTGACTTGGGCCGGGTTTGCGAAGCATTTTATGGTTCCTGCTCTAGCTGGTCGAACGCTACCGGCACTCCACGCCCGTTCGTAAATTTTGAAAACGAAATTGGGGACACGGATTGTCGTGACACGTCACAACAGGGAATTCGCCGAGTAGGTCTTCGTGAATCGAACGAATGAGTGACTGGCTCCAGAGGCAATACTGATCCGGTGCACGGCGATCGAATACTTATGTAACGATTGAGCCACACAGTAGCCCGTTGCGGGGTTGTACGAACGGACGAGGAGCTCGAAGCATGGAGATACAGGATTATCTGAAAATCCTGAAGGCGAGATGGATCATCATTGCCGTAACCGTGGTCGTAGCGATCCTTGGTGCCCTGGGTGCGTCCTTGCTGACGACTCCGCTCTACGAAGCCAGCGCCAGGATGTTCGTCTCCACCTCTGGTGGTGCGTCGGTGAGTGAGACCTATCAGGGCAACCTGACCTCGCAGCAGCTCGTGGCTTCGTACTCGGAGTTGGCGACCAGCGAGGCGCTGGCGGCTCGGGTTCTCAATGTCCTTCCGCTCGGAGGGATGAGCGCCTCACAGCTGGCGTCGAAGGTCAAGGCGTCGTCGACACCCGATACAGTTCTGTTCAATCTGACGGTCACCGATCCATCGCCTGAACGGGCTCGCGATATCGCCAATGCGATGGCGACCGAGCTGACCGAGCAAGTCCGAGAACTGGAGACGCCCGCCAATGGCGGTGACCCCGCAGCTGGCGTCAAGACGTTCCAACAGGCTGAGGCGTCGTCAACGCCTGTCAGCCCTAAGACCAAGCGCAATCTCGCCCTGGGTGCGGCTGTCGGCCTTCTGCTCGGAATTGCTCTCGCGGTCCTGCGCGACCGCCTCGACAACACGATCAAGGGTCGTCGCGAGATCGAAGCAATCTCCGGCAAGGCGCTCGTCGGCACGATTCCGTTCGACAAAGAACGTAAGGCGCATCCGGCCGTCGACTTTCAGGACCTCACTCAATCGGCTAGTGCCGAGGCGTTCCGCGAGCTGCGCACCAACTTGCAGTTCCTCGAGGTCGACCATCCACCACGTGTCATCGTCGTCACCAGTGCAATTCCCAGTGAAGGTAAGACGACCACCGCAGTGAATCTCGCTGTGGCCCTTGCCGAAGCAGGTCACCATGTGGCTCTCGTGGAAGGCGATCTGCGTCGTCCGCGGGTCTCGAAATACATGGGTCTCATCGGTTCGGTCGGACTGAGTACCGTTCTCGCCGGCCAAGCAACGGTCGAGGAGGTGCTGCAGCCGACCAAGTACGAGGGCCTGCAGGCCATGGCGTCCGGTCCCATTCCGCCCAACCCGTCCGAGTTGTTGGGCTCCGAAGCCTCGCGTGCTCTGTTGGTCGAACTGCGTTCGAGATTCGACTATGTGATCGTGGACGGTGCGCCGTTGCTCCCCGTGACCGACTCGGCCGTCCTCACCACCCATGCTGACGGTGCCCTGCTCGTCACGCGTTACGGACACACGAAGTCCAACGAACTCGCGCGGGCCATCAGCAACCTCGAGACCATCGGCGCACATGTTCTCGGCGTGGTGCTGGCGTTGACCCCGTCGAAGAAGGGGGATATGTACAGCTACTCGTACAACTACACGGCCGACACCAACCTGCCGCGTCAGGTTGTACCCCCGGTTCCCGCGCCGGCACCCCAAGGTCCGGTACAGCATCCGACGCCGGCAGCTGCACCCACTCCGCCACAGGCTGCCTCGACGTACCCCGGATCGGCGCAGCCTGCGCCGTCGGCACCGACCGAAACTGCACGCACGGCCGTCAGTGCGGCTCCATACGGACGAGCACGCCGTCCTGAGGTGCACACCGACCCGTCGACGAACGGCACCGACAACCCCCGTTTCCGTAAATAGTCGGTTCCGCCAACACAAGAGCAGTTCGCATCGTGATGTATCACGGCCGCAACCGACAATGCCCCGCCACATTCACAGTGGCGGGGCATTGTCGATTGTTGGAAGCTAGACGCGACCCTCGAATTCCGCGACCACGAACAGCACGATCAGTGCAAGCGTCAGGACTACCAATACGATCCAAACAAATGGATGCGCATTTTCTGGCGGCCTGACTCGGTCCCTACGTCGTTTTCCGAACACGGACCGAACTGTAAATCAGTCGAAGAACAACCGCAGCCCCGTCGCGCCTAGTGTGACGAAGACGCGCGGGGCTGGGGTTATCGGGCTGTCAGCGCTGGGGAGTCAGCATTGCGGGACGTCGATGCTGACCGTCGGCTGATCGACCAAAGGCTGCACAGGCACCGTCGCCTCACCCGGAGCCGAGGGCTCCTCGAGCTCCCAGGTGACCGTCTGCGACTTTCCCGGCGGGATGGTGAGATACGCGGCCTGTACGGGGCGACCCAATTCGGTGCCGGCCTGGATGGAGAATCCGGAAACGCCGTTCACCTTCATGGACGTGATTTTCGCGCCCTGAGTGCCGTACAGATAGACGATCGATTCGTTGGTGCCGTACGGGACGTTGGGCTGGAATGTGCTCGCCACGTACGACGTCAGGCCGTTCGGATCCACGTTGTTGGTCAGTGTCGCCGTCACCGTCGACTTACGGGTCCCGGCTGTGCAGGATTCGGCCGAATATTTGATATCGCGGGCCAGGTAGTAATCGAGCTTGTTGCCACCGGCATTGTTGACCACCACATTGGCGTAGGGAGCCGGGTTGTCCGGCAACACGTGACCCACCTTTGTGCCGGCCAGAATTGCCTCCTCGGCCGGATCTGCGCTCCACACCGAAATACGGCCTTCGCTGCCGGCGCGGCCCACCGCGTCGAGCAAAGATCTGGTGGGGGCAGCGCCCGTCGTCATCTTCTGCACCACCGCAGACGCAATCTGCTGCAGATACTCCTTGCGTGCCAACTGATCGTCGCCGAACCTCGAATAGGCTGTGCTGAGGGTGATTTCGACGACGTTGTCTGCCGTGATCTGCTCGCCGTCGGCCAACGTGACCGGGCCGGTGGCTCCGAGGATGTAGCTCAACGCAATCGGATCGGTGGCGATGGCACCGTTGAGCACCTCACCGGTCTGCTCCGTCCACATCGACGACCAGATCTGGCCGGCATACGGAAAGTGTGGGCTCGCATTCGAGTTACGGAAGTCGGTCGTGGTGTTACGCGGTGCCCACAGTGCGTTGTACTCGGGCCCCAGGTCGATGGGCTGCTTCGCGAATTCGAGTTCGTTGTTGGCACCGAGAGTGTCGACACGGGCGGTGCCGTTCTCGGCGCGAATGATGCCGTAACCACCGAGCAGACCGCCGGTACCGCGGGCCTCCGCATTGGTCTGGAACGCGAGAAAGTAACTGCGCGGACCGTTGTCGCCGAGCATCGACGGCAACAGCTGACTGGCGATGCGGGTGTTGGTGAGCAGGCCTGCGAGATCGTGTGTTTGATCGATCAACGACGTACGAGCATCGCTCACGACGCCGAGGAATGCGGGCTCGTCCACTTGCTGCGCCTGGAGGCTCAATTCCTCGGCTGCGGCAGCGGTCTGCTCCAGTACAGGCTGTGCGTCCCGGAGAGCCGCGGTATCGACCTTGCCGCCGCCTTCGACGAGGCTGCTGGGATTCAGGCTTTCGCCGGCCGTCGATGCCGGGGTGAGGACGTCCACGGCCAGTCCGTGCACCACATCGGTGATCTGAGCTACCGATTTCAGCGGACTACCAAGGTAAGGAACGGCTTTCGCTATCGAAAACGGGATGGACGTCGTTGCCGACACCGCGTCGTCCGCCGATTCCGAGGCCCTCGCCGCTGCGGCCTCGGCACCGGCCGCATCACCGTCGAGCAGAGCATCTTTCGCCTGCGTGGCGGAGTCGCGCGTGGCGTTCAGGCTGGACTGCGCGGTGTAGGCCTCGTACCCCAGCCACACCAGAAATGCGACGAGGACGACCAGCAACACCCCTACCGTGAGGAGAATCGGCCGCTTCTTACCGGATCGAGAACCACGAACATCGGTGGAACTGGTCGCCATTGTCGGTGGCCTCTCGGTCATAGGAAGTCGGTCGAGTGCATAGCCTAAAGGGGAGCGGCGGTTCCGGCGTACCTGTCGTCCGATCCGGGTAGAGCATTCACAGTGGGTCGACTAGGTTTGTTACGGGCGATGTAGATCGACGTTGCTGGGCGGCACGTCAGCCGAAAATTCACGCCGTCGAAGCATATGCGTTGAGGAGGTCATCGAGTGTCGCCAGAGGTTGGTGAGCTGTTCGAGGATGGCCGCTTCCCTTTGTCGGCTGCTCAGATGAATATCTATCTCGCCCAGCAGCTGGCACCGGACGTGCCGTTCACCATCGCCCAATACGTCGAAATTCGCGGCGCTATCGATCCGGCCGTACTGATCCGAGCCACGGACATCGCATGCAGGCAACTCGAATCGCCCGCAGTGCGGATCGGACTGCACGACGGTCATCCGTACCAGTGGCGAGACCTCCGGGTGCCGTACGCGATGATCTATCGCGATTTCCGAGACCGCGAGAATCCCGTCGAGGATGCTCAGCGCTACATGGACGAGCAGTACCGTCGCCCCGTCGATCTGGTTCGCGATCAGTTGATCGCCTCCGAGATCATTCAGGTGAACGATGGGCACTACTACTGGTACAGCCGCGCCCACCACATCGTCATGGACGGACTCGGCGCGATCTCCGTCCAGGAACGCACCGCGGCGGTGTACACCGCGTTGACCGAGGGCACCGAGATTCCCAAGACGCGCGCCATCGGCGTCCGCGAGATCTACGACTACGAGGCCGCGTACCCCAACTCCTCCCGCTACGACACCGACCGCCAGTACTGGCTCGGCCGACTCGACGGCCACCTCGACGCACCCCGACTGGCCGGCAACACGTACACGCGCGCGGCACCGAGCGGCGTGACGGTGAGTGTGGGTGCCGTGCTGGACGCAGACCTCACCGAAGCCGTGGCGGCCGTGGCACATCGGTACAACAGCTCCGACGTTCCCGTCGTGCTCGCCACATTCGCGCTGTATCTCGCGCGCATGACCGACACCGACGACGTCATGCTCAGCCTCCCGGTATCGGGCCGAGCCACCACCAAACTGCGGGAATCGTCCGGCATGATGTCCAACGTCGTGCCCCTGCGCATCGGCGTCGAACAGGGCGTGACCGTCGAAGAACTCCTCCGACGCATTCAGGTGGAACTCACCGGCGCGCTGCGCCACCAGCGATTCCGCGTCGAGGACATGCAGCGCGAGACCGGCGACGGCACCGACAGCGCCGCCGCGGGACGCGGAGTGTTCGGCCCCACGGTCAACATCATGATGTACAACAGCACAATTCGGCTCGGCGATGTCATCGGCGAATACCGCGTGCTCTCCAGCGGCCCCATCGACGACATGATGGTCAACGTCTACCCCGGAGTTGCCGGCACCAGCACCCGCGTCGACTTCCTCGGCAACCCGGCTCTCTACTCCACCGACGAACTCGCAGCCCATCACCGCCGGTTCCTGGCTCTGCTGCGTGCGGTGGTCAATGCCCCTGAGGGCCTTGCCGTATCGGAACTGGATGTGCTCGACGCCGCGGACGAATCCGCGTTCCTGACAGCGCGTCCAGCGGACACGGTGTCGCCTAGGCCGTTGCCGGCGCTGCTGCGACGCGGGACGGTGGTGCGTGCCGCGGGTGTCGATCAGTCCAGTGAGGACTTCACCAGGGTCGCAGAACACATTGCTGCGCAACTGATCTCGCTGGGCGCAGGCGTCGAGAAGCGCATCGCCGTGGCGATGGAACGCTCCTACGAATCCCTGCTTGCCTCGTGGTCGATCTCCACGGCTGGGGCCTCGTTCGTTCCGATCGACCCCACCGAGCCCACGGAGCGGCTGGCGACTGTGCTGACCGGCGCAGACATCGAATTCGGTATCACCACCAAGGATGTGCTGGAACAACTTCCGAACACGATCGAATGGTTCGACATCGAGGATCTGCTCGACGCGAACGAGCGTGACCTCGTGCCGCAGGCGCTGCACGTCGACAACGAGGCATACGTCATCCACACCTCGGGCTCGACCGGAAAACCCAAGGCCGTCAGCGTCACTCATCGCGGCCTGGCGCAACTGGCCGACAACGTCGTCGATCGGTATGCCGTCACCGCCGACTCACGAGTGCTGCACCTGGCCTCGCCGGTGTTCGACGCGTCCATCCAGGAGGTTCTTGCCGCATTCGCGGCGGGTGCCACCCTGGTGATCGCGCCGGCCGATGTCTACGCCGGGCCTGCCCTTGCCGCGTTCCTGGCCAGCGAGAAGATCACGCATCTGATCACCTCGCCGACGGTGCTGGCGACACTCTACCCGGCGGATCTGCACTCCATCGAGGTCTTCGACGTCGGCGGCGAAGAGTGCCCACCCACGTTGCGAGACCGGTTCGCCTCTCCCGAACGAACGATGCTCGACGCCTACGGCCCCACCGAGACAACGGTATTGGCGACACTGTCTGCCCCGATGGTCGCCGGTGAGCGCGTCACGATCGGTGCGCCACTGCCGGGTGTTCGTGCCCTGGTACTGGATTCGCACCTGCGGTCCACACCCCACGGCGGCGTCGGCGAGCTGTATCTCGGCGGCGACGGACTCGCCCGCGGATACGACGGCCAACCCGGTTCGACGGCGACGCGGTTCGTTGCAGACCCGGGCGTGGCCGGAGCGCGGCTCTACCGCACGGGCGACATCGTCCGATGGTCGTTCGACGGGTCCTCGCTCGAATACCTGGGACGCTCTGACCACCAGGTCCAACTGCACGGGCGCCGACTCGAACTCGGTGAGATCGAAGCCGCAGCAACCTCTTTCGTTGGAGTGACCGCGGCCGCAGCCGTCGTTCGCGACGACCGACTGGCCCTGTACGTCACCGGTGCCTGCGACGGGCTGGACGGTCACCTGCGGAACCGGTTGCCGGCATGGATGATTCCCCGTCACATCGTGGTTCTGGACGCACTGCCGATGACGGCAGGCGGCAAGGTCGACCGCCGCGCACTACCGGCCCCCACCGCGCCGACGGACACCGAGTACGTAGCGCCGCAGACCGCCGCCGAACGTGCTGTCGCCGCAGCCTTCGCCGACGTCCTCGGCGTCGAGGAGGTGGGTCGCGAGCACTCCTTCTTCGAGCTCGGTGGTGACTCGCTCAGCGCCACCCGAGTGCTCGCTCGTCTCGGCTCGGGAGTCTCGCTCACCGCGTTGTTCGCCGACCCCACCGTCCGCGCCGTCGCGGCCGCCATCGTTTCGTCGGCCGAGCGTGCAGTGTCGCTCGACTTGCTCGATACCGTTCTGCCGGAGCATGTTCCGCTGTCGTATGCGCAGCAGCGGCTATGGTTCCTCAACCAGTTCGACCCCACATCCCCCGCCTACAACATGCCCATCGCCATCCGGGTCGCAGCGGGCGGCGATGCTTCGTTGGTCCTGACAGCACTGCGCGATGTCGCCGAACGACACGAAGCGCTGCGTACCTACTACCCGGACGACGGCGACGGTCCGCGGCAGGTGGTGCGGCCCACCGACACCGTCCTGGTCGACGTTCCGGCCCGCACTGTGCCCGGGCATCATCTCGACGACGCCGTCGCGGCTATTGCCGGGCAGGGGTTCGACGTCGCTGCCGACGTGCCCATCCGGGCAGCGCTGCTGAGCGTGGAGGAGTCCCGCGACACCGTGGTCGTCGTGGCAGTGCACCACATCTCGATGGACGGATGGTCTCTCGACCCACTCGTGCGCGACTTCGCGTTCGCCCACGCATCACGAGCGGCCGGGCACGCACCGACCTGGCAACGTTTGCGGGCGCAGTACGGCCAGTACTCGGTGTGGAACCGGGCATCAGTGGATGCGGTTGCCGGCGAACAGCTCTCGTTCTGGACGTCGGTGCTGGGGGAGCGCGACACCGCGTTGGCGGAATTGCCGTCGGACTTCCCCAGGCCAGCAGTGCAATCGATGACCACCGACGCGGTTCCGTTCGAGATAGGGCCGGACCTACATGCGGGTATCCGTGAGCTGGCGCGGTCGAACAACGCGACCACGTTCATGGTGGTCCACGCCGCCGTGGCTGCGGCCCTGAGTCGATTCGGAACGTCGAACCGCGTGGTGGTCGGATCTCCGACGGCCGGGCGAGGCCACGAGGCGCTCGACGAGATGGTCGGAATGTTCGTCGGAACACTCCCTCTCGCAGTCACAGTGGACCCGGCCGGCAGTTTCGCCGACCTGCTGGGTGCCGTCCGTTCCGCAGACCTCGACGCCTTCTCGCACTCGGACGTGCCGTTCGAGCGCATCGTCGACGCCGTGACTACCGACCGATCTCTGGACCGGCACCCGCTGTTCCAGGTGATGCTGGCATTCGACAACGCACCGCACCGATCGGTCGACGACCTGCCGTTCTCGGTGCTGGAGATACCCACTCGCACCTCGGAGTTCGACCTCAATCTCGTGCTGGAGGAATCCTCCGCCGGACATGCCGAATCGGCCGGTCTCGTCGGACAGATCGAATATGCGCTGGACCTGTATCAGCGGGCCACCGTCGAACAGTTCGCGTCCGCGATGACGGCACTCCTGCATGCGGCGGTGTCGGACCCCGCGTTCGTCGTCGGCGACCTCGCTCTTGCCGATGCACCGACACAACCCGCCGAATCCGACACCGGCACGCTCCTCGACGTGTTGGTCCGTGGCACAGCAGATTCGGTGGCGATCGATGGCCTGGAATCGCTGGCGTACTCGGAACTCGATCGTCGGTCCAACCGAATCGCACGCCTGCTGATCGCCCACGGCGTGGGACCGGAAACCCTCGTCGCGTTGTCGCTCGAGCGCTCGGCCGAGTACATCGTGGCGCTGTGGTCCGTGGTGAAGGCCGGCGGAGCATTCGTACCGGTGGATCCCCGCTACCCGGCGGCCCGACGGGAGCAGATGCTGGGGCCCATCGAGATCGGTTTCGGCGGAACGGAACCGGGAGTGCTGTGGGTCGAGGAGAGCCACGCGCAGACGTTCAGCGAAGCGCCAGTGACCGACGCCGACCGCCTGGCCACGCTCGAACCCGCGCACCCGGCGTACGTGATCCACACGTCGGGTTCCACCGGTACGCCCAAGCCCGTCGTCGTGACGCATCAGGGTGTGTATTCACTGGCGCAGCAAGTTGTTACGCGCTACGGAGTCGAAGCGACTGCCAGGGTGCTGCACGGATACTCGGTGAACTTCGATGCCGCGGTGCTCGAGCTCGTGCTTGCATTCGGGGCCGGAGCGACCATGGTGATCGCGCCACGTGACCTCCTCGGCGGCGAGGAGATGGCGGCCTTCCTCGCCGAGCATCGGGTGACCCACTACCTGTCCACACCCGCGGTGCTCGCGACGGTGCCGCCGGTGGACGGCGTCGAGACCGTCGCCGTCGGCGGAGATGTGCTCGGTGCCGGGGTCGTCGACGAGTGGTCGCCCGGACGGTCGATGCTCAACGCCTATGGACCCAGCGAAGCCACGGTGGTGGCCACCCTGGCCGATTCGCTGCGCACCGGAGAGCCCGTCACGATCGGCCGCCCGTTAGACCACGTCGGAGCATTCGTGCTCGACGACCGGTTGCAGCCGGTGCCACTCGGCGGCGTCGGAGAGCTGTATCTCGCGGGGTCCGGCGTGGCTCGCGGCTACCGCTCCGACCCGGCGTCGACCGCCGCGCGCTTCGTCGCAACCGACGGCGGTGCCCGGATGTACCGGACCGGTGATCTCGTCCGACGTGAGCTGTCGGGACTGCTCGACTACCGCGGCCGGCGCGACGACCAGGTGCAGATCAACGGTGTGCGCATCGAACTGGGAGACATCGAGAGCGCACTCAAGGCACATCCCGACGTCAGCGCAGCAACAGCACTGGTGGTCGACAACAGAATTCATGCCTGGGTGGTGGGAATCAGCGAGTTCGACGCGGCCCAGTGGCTCCTGGACCAGCTGCCGTTGTCGATGCAGCCGGCCGTCATCACATCGATCGATCGTATTCCGTTGACCGGCAACGGAAAGGTGGACAAGGCTGCCTTGCTTCCGGCGGTGCCGTCGGACTCCGAATCGGGGGCCGGACGTACGTTGACGCAGGACGTCATTCTCGGAATCTTCGCCGACACGTTGGGGGTCGACGTGCCGGCCGTCGACAGCAATTTCTTCGTCCTCGGCGGAGACTCCCTCGCGGCCACCCGCGTATCCACCCGCATCAGTGCGGTTCTCGGCGTTCGGGTTCCGGTGCGGACGGTATTCGAGGCCCCCACCGCGGCGCAGCTCGCGTCGGCGATCGAGTTGCTGTCCGACAACTACACCGCGCTCCCTGCGCTGGTGCACCGCGCCGATGCGCGCTCCTACTCCGGCCTCGCGCCGGCCGAGCGACGCATCTGGCTGCAGAATCGATACGACCCGACATCGGCGGCCTACAACATCGCCTTCGAGGTGACGCTTCCGGAAGGCCTCGACCTCGAGGTACTGCGTTCGGCGATTGCCGATGTGCTGGAACGGCATACGCCGCTCCGCACGGTATACCCGTCGACGGGCGATGGGCCCGTGACCGTCGTCCTCGATCCGCAGATCGTACTCTCGACACTGGACGACGCCCATGCCGGCATCGGCGGGGTGGCACAGCAGGGCTTCGACCTGACCGTCGAGGCACCGCTACGACTCATGCTCGCCGAACGTCGCGGTGAGCGCGTGCTGACCGTCGTCGCCCACCACATCGCGGTCGACGGCCTGTCGCTACGCCCATTGAGCCGCGACATCGAGACGGCTCTGCTGTCTCGAACGGCCGGAGCTGCACCCCAGTTCACTCCACTCGCCGTCGACTATGCGGACTACCGCGTGTGGCAACGCGACGTCCTGGACGCGGTGGCCTTCGACCAACTCGACTTCTGGCGGCGCACCCTGGCCGGCCTGCCGGAATTCCTCGACCTGCCCACCGGCACTCCTGACGCCGAGCAGGAGGCGTCGGGAGTCCAGTTCGCCATCGACGCAGACACTCTCGCGAGTCTGCGGTCGCTCGCGCATCGACTGGGCGCGACGGTCTTCGTCGTCGTCCATGCGGCGCTGGCGGCCGTACTTGCCGAGGCCAGCGGCACGCGGGACATCGCCATCGGAACTCCGGTGTCGGGCCGAGCAGACCCAGCGCTCGACCACCTCGTCGGCATGTTCGTCGGCACCGTCGTCCTGCGGACCGACGTGGATCCGGCGACGACGTTCGAGGACTTCATGACCGAGGTGCGCAACCGCGACCTCGATGCTTTCGCGAACTCGGACGTCCCGTTCGAGTGGGTAGTGGACGCGGTGCAACCCACCCGCGCCGTCGATACCCACCCGCTGTTCCAGGTGCTCCTGGCCTTCGGCGACGTCAACACGCCCACAATCGAATTGGGCCAGAGCGCCGTCAGCCCGCGCCGGGTGGACATCACGGCGACGCAATTCGATCTGGAATTCGTGGTGGAAGAATCCGATGCCGGGCTGCTGGGCACTCTGGCGTACTCCGCCGACCGGTTCTCCCGGGCCGTCGTCACCGGACTCGCGGAACGTCTGACCACGGTGTTGAACACGGTCGCCGCGGCACCGGACCTTCGGCTCGGCAGCGCAGAATTCGGTCAGGGCGGATCGGCTGTCGTGTCCCGTCGAGACGGCACGGCCGACCAGTCCACACTGACGCAAGTATTCGTGCGGGCGGCGAGTAGCTGGCCCGACAACATCGCGGTCATCGACGATGCACGATCGGTGACCTACCGCGAGCTGGACAGAGAATCGAATGCACTGGCCGACAAGCTCGTCCGGGCCGGCGCTGAGCTGGGATCTCTGGTGGCGATCGCCCTGCCACGGTCCGTCGAGTACCTCACCGCGATCTGGGCCGTGGCCAAGACCGGTGCCGGCTTCTTGCCGATCGATCCATCGCAGCCCGCTGCACGAGTACGGGAGATTCTCGATCGCGCAGCCCCCGTCGCGGGAATCGCATCCGTGGACTTTTTCTCGGCCGGAAACGACTGGCTGACGGTCGACGATGACGAGCTCGACCACTTCCAGGTACGCGCAGTCCCCGTCGACAGCACGGCGTACGTCGTCTACACCTCGGGATCCACCGGGGTGCCGAAGGGCGTGCGGGTAACGCACCGCGGCATCGCGAATCTTGTTCAGAGCCAACGAGACCTGTTCGACGTCGAGCCGACATCCCGCGTGTTGCAGTTCGCGTCACCGAGTTTCGACGCGTCGATCTTCGAGACACTGATGGCCGTCGGGGCCGGAGCGAGCCTGGTGATCGTGCCGCCCGAGGTGCATGGAGGGCGTGAGCTCGAAGCGCTCATCGACCGGTACCAGGTGACCCATGCTTGCCTCACGCCGACCGTGCTGCAGGTGACCGACTCTGCGGCTCTGCCTTCTCTTCGTGTGGTCGTCATGGCCGGCGAGGCCGCCAATTCTGCACTGCTGCAGCGGTGGTCGCAGGATCGTTCGGTGTTCAACGCGTACGGGCCCACCGAGGGCACCGTCATGAGCACCTGCACCACACATCAGCGCGACTGGGCATCGGCTGCGGTGACCATTGGGGAACCCACTCTCGGATTCGACACGGTGGTTCTCGACGCCCGTCTGCGACCGGTGGGCACCGACGTCGTGGGGGAGCTGTACCTGGGCGGGGCCGGCCTGGCCGAAGGGTACGTGGGCGACGCTGCGTTGACGTCGAGCAGCTTCGTCGCCAATCCGTTCGGTGACGGCAGGCTCTATCGCACCGGCGATCTGGTGCGGTGGGTGGCGCGCGAGACCGGACGCGAACTCGAATACCTGGGCCGAGTCGATTCACAGGTGAAGATCCGCGGCCATCGCGTCGAACTCGCCGAGGTCGAGGCGGCATTGCTGCGTCACCCGACTGTGCGTCAAGCCAGCGTGATCGGGCATGCGAACTCGTTGGCTGCTTACGTGGTGGGTGCGGTCGAACCGCGAGAGACTCGCGACTTCCTCGCGCGAACGGTGCCCGCCTACATGGTGCCCAGCACGGTGACCGTCGTGGATGCACTGCCGATGACGTTGTCGGGCAAGGTCGATACGAGCGGGCTGCCCGAACCCACAGTGATGTCGACCGAACGACGCGCGCCGGTCTCGTCCACCGAAGTACTCGTACACACCGTGTTCTCCGACGTACTGCACATCGCCGCCGACGACATCGGCATCGACGACAACTTCTTCGACCTCGGTGGGCATTCCCTCTCGGCGGTGCAGGTGATGGACGCCCTCGGCGACAAACTGAGCCGTCGAATTCCGATCAGTGCATTGCTCGAGCACCCGACGATCACGGCACTGGCCTCGCGCCTCGACATGGACGATGGGGACATCGAACCGAGTGGCGCGTTCGATGTGCTGCTGTCCCTGCGGACCGACGGCGTGGGCGCACCTCTGTTCTGTGTGCACCCGGCCATCGGAATTGCTTGGAGCTACCTGTCTTTGCTCGGGGAGACGGACCGACCGGTGTACGGCCTGCAGGATCCGGGCATCTCGAACCGCGACGCTGCGCCGTCGTCGATCGAGGAGTTCGCTTTCGTATACGTGCGTGAAATCCGAAAGGTTCAGGCGCACGGGCCTTATCACCTGCTGGGGTGGTCGCTCGGCGGTGTGATCGCCCACGCGGTGGCCGTGCAGTTGCAGTCGGAAGGCGAGGACGTCGCGTTGCTGGCCCTCGTCGATGCGCAACTTTCCGCCCCCGACGACGCCGAGGAATTCGGCGTCGACGATCTGGCTCGTCAGCTCGGGGTCGAGGCGACCTCCTTCGAGGACATCGTTGCCGAATTGCGGAGTACGCGAACCGAACTGACTTTCCTCACCGAGGACGATTTACGTGCCATGTATCGGCCGGTTGCCTCCGCGCCCAGCTGGGTCGCGCCGTACGAGCCGGCGGTGTACGCGGGCGATGTCCACTACTTCGCCGCCCGCGGCTCGGACGGCGCGAAGCACTGGACGGGCCTCGTCGACGGGCGGATCTCGGTGACACAGGTCGATGTGGAACACGAAGACATGCTGGGCGAGCAGGGTGCCCGTGCACTAGGCCGAGTGATCGGCGCCGATGCTGTGGGGAAGGGTGTGGCGTGATGAACCAACAACTGGAGCCGTTCGTCGACGATGTGCGGGCGCATTACGACCTGTCGGACGATTTCTTCGCGCTGTTCCTCGATCCGAGCATGACGTACAGCTGCGCCTACTTCGAGCGTGACGACATGACGTTGGAGGAAGCGCAGACGGCCAAGATCGACCTTGCGCTGGGCAAGCTCGATCTGAAGCCGGGCATGACACTGCTCGATATCGGTTGCGGCTGGGGAGCTCTCGTCAAACGCGCGGTGGAGAAATACGACGTCAATGTCATCGGTCTGACGTTGAGTCGAAACCAGTACGACCGTGGTCGCGCGCTCGTCGCGGATCTCCCGACCGAACGCAACGTCGACATCCGGTTGCAGGGCTGGGAAGAATTCGACGAACCCGTCGATCGGATCGTCAGTATCGGCGCGTTCGAGCACTTTCGACGTCAGCGGTATTCGGCGTTCTTCGCCAAGTGCCGCTCGGTGTTGCAGCCGGGCGGTCGAATGTTGTTGCACACCATCGTCATCACGCCGCCCGATCCGGCGTCGGGTGCAGGCGGACTGACGCGTGAGGATGCGCACTTCTCTCGCTTCATTCTGCGCGACATCTTTCCCGGTGGGCAGTTGACGTTGGTCAAGGTGGTGAAGGCGAAAGCGGCCGAGGCGGGATTCGAGTTGCTCCGCGAGCACGCGCTGGGACCACACTATGCGCGGACACTCGACACGTGGGCAGAGAAGCTGATCGCGTCCAAGGACGAGGCCATCGCACTGTCGTCGGAAGCGACCTACGACAAATACGTGCAGTACCTCACCGGGTCGTCGGAGCGATTCAAGAACTCACGCATCAACGTTGTGCAGTTCACCCTCGAAGCCGGGGACACGCCTGCGGAGTGATGGTGCGACCAGTCCTTGACTGGGGAGGTCAACTAGGTACTCTGGCTAACGACAGTGGCCATGTTCGTAAAATGCGGGGCAGCGGTTGGGCCGGGGTGGAGACATGAAGAGCATCCGGACTCCGTGGGGTGTGACCCTGCCGTCAGTGGTCTACGCGGCAGTAGTGTCGCTGGCCGTCACGCTTGGATCCGCGTTGACGATGGCACGACTCGACTTGCCCTGGTGGGCATGGGTTGTCGAGTTCTTGCTCTTGCTCGCGGTCACGTTCTCGATCACCGAAACTAACGCCACCCCAGCAGGCGACGGGATTTTCACCGTGACCAACGCACGAACACTTGCTCTGTCCGGCGGTGGCCTGGTGCTGTTCGTCGTCTTGGTCGTAATCGTTCTTGTCTTGTGGTCCGAGTGAGACTGCTTCCGATGTAGGAGGAATCCGTGCACACAGTGTTCTGGGCACCACGTTTTGCGGTTGTGTACTTTCTCGCGGCTCTGGCGGCGGTGGTCCTGTTCACTGCCATCGGTGCGAACATGGCAATAGCGGCTCCGCCGATCCTGGCCCTCATCGGGATGGGAGTTGCCGTGTTGATTCGAAGTCGCACGGTTCGTTCGTAATGCGTTCCTGACGCCGGCTCGCAGTGACATCGCTTGACTACGCGGCGTCCTTTTCAGGTGGTGGTTCCTGTGTCGATCTGATCGTGGACTCGGTTGCCGACTCTTCGACGTCGGCTCGACGGATGCCACGACCGATCCACACGGCAACGAGCGCGCCGATCAGCAACCACACGGCGACGATGCCGACAATCCACCACACAAGTCGCATTCGTAGCCGGGCGCTGGTTGGATGGGCGTGAAACGCGACAATTGTCGCTCGCCCCGAACCGACGTTCATCGACGAGGAATGCCCACCATGAAGACTGCTCGATTCGGTGTTGTCAGTGGACTGTTCACCGCCCTGGTTCTCGCGTTCACCGCGACGTCCGCTGGCACCGCAACCGCGGCGCCACTTCCGGTCGTCGGCCCCGGTAGTGGGTTCGTCACCACCGGAGGCCTCGACGATCTCACCGTCTGTTCCATCGCGGCCGTCGGCTACGACGACGCGGGCCGACTCGTCGCACTCACCGCAGGCCACTGCATCCTTCGGTCGGGACTCCCCGTCACGCTCGTCGGATCGCCCGCGGCCCCGGTCGGCACTACCGCCGTCGGACATTGGGGGCCGGATTACGGCGTCATCGTTCTCGACCCCACCAAGGTGACACCCGTCAACAGTCTGGGTGGAATCACCGTCACCGACATCGGTACCGCATCGGTGGGGCAGCCCGTCTGCAAGACCGGGCTCGGCAGCGGAGTGACCTGCGGCAGCATCGTCGACGCCCGCGGCAGCGACCTGATGTCCGACGCCCTCACCGTCTGGGCCGACTCCGGTGGGCCACTGGTCGTCGGCACCACCCTCGTCGGGATCACCAGCCACGCATCCGGGGTGCCGCTGATCAGTCCCACCGCGTACGCGTCGGCAGCGGAATCCGTTCGGCTGCTGAATCAATCGGGAGAGCCGGGAGCCGGTTTCCGCCCAGTGTGAGCCGGGGTGGCCGCCGATCGCTGCGCGTAACAGAGCGGAGTGAATCACCGTCCGATAGGTGGACTTGGGAAAAACCGGATTCGGAGATCGAATCAACAGGCTGTTGACGCACCATGCCGACAAGGCCGGCGAGTCCCTCAACACCTACGCACGTCGGGCAATCATCACTCGGCTCGTCACCGAACTCGAACGAGAGTCCTCACCGGAAGTGGCCGCCGTGCTCGCGGACGCCCGTAGTTTCGAATACGAGAACATCGAGTTGTCCGATCCCGATTCGACGTCACTTCCGCAGACGTACCTGCAGATCGGCGACGTCGACCGTCTCGCCGCCGTACGAGCTACGGGCATGATCGGCAGTTCTCGTGACGAGCAGTTCGACAAACTGGCCCGGATGACCTTGCGAGCCATGGGAGCACAGGGTGCGTCGATCTCGTTCGTCGACGATCACACGCAATTCATCAAGGCCAGCGTCGGAACATCGGGAACGGCAGCGCAGCCACAGACCGTAGCGGTGGAGCGGTCGGCGTGCCGTGTCGTGGTGGAAACCGGCGAAACGCTGGTGGCACAGGACATTCGAGAGCATGCGCTACTGGGGGATCACGCGACTGCGGATCTGATGGCCTATATGGCAGCGCCGATCAAGTCCGACTCGGGTTTCACCGTCGGAATGCTGGATGTGTGGGACTACCGGCCACGTAAATGGACGTCCGGCCACGTGAAGACCCTCGAAGACATCGCCTGGCTCATTCAACAGCGAATTCGTTGACAGCAGCGCTGTTTCGACAGTGACGATGCTTGCGTTGCACGCCGGAAGAACGTGAAGGGTGATATGTCTTCGGTGTACGAAATGTCGACTGCCGAACGGCAACACCGCTCTGAGGACATGAAATTTGGAAGGACCGGATATCGAGTCGAACTCGCGCGGATCGACGATGACGATATCGACACCGCAGTCAGTGAAAGCCCGCTTCGGGAGGAACGTATCGGATCGAATACGGAGCAACCCTGTTCGTACGATCCTCACCGTTCTCTTCGACGTGCTCGCCACCGCCATCGGCGTAGCCGAAGGTGTCCACTGGAGCTCCGGCAGCGTCGCTGCGTTGGGTTGGTACCCATGGTTGTTCGTGCCCACGGTCATTGTGCTGCTCGCGTCGAGAAAGCTCTACCGGCGTGGGCTTCGACGAAACTTCATCGATGAAATCGGCCCGGTTCAATCCGCCGTCGCTTTCGCGACCCTGATCACGCTCGCTTTCATACTGGCCATCGAGACTCCCTATCGCCCAGGTGCAGTCATGGTCCGTGTGTGGCTGTGCGCAGCGGTTGCGCTCGCGATCGCGTGCCTGGCACGGGCGTGGGGGCAGCGCTGGTTTCGCGCGAAACACCATGCGAGTGCACCGACTGTCATCGTCGGTAGTGGTCCCGTCACAGAGCAACTGGCGCGCAGAATGAAGCAGTCCTCCGAATACGGGATGGATCTCGTCGGGACAGTCGACTCCTCGCCCGACGTCGACCCCTCTGTGCAACACGGGCTTTCGTATCTGGGACCGCTCACCGACCTGACTCGAATACTCCGAGCGCATCGGGTGGAAGAGGTGGTGATCGCGTTCGCGTCGGCTCCGCACGAACAAATAGTCGACGCGATCCGTGCAGCACAGCATGCCGGTGCCCGCGTCTGGCTCGTACCCCGCATGTTCGATACCGTCGGAATGCACGCGCGCATAGAGCATCTGGGCGGGCTGCCCCTGATGGTGTTGCGGCATGTCGATCCGAGGGGGTGGCAGTTCGTCCTCAAGGGCGCGCTGGACCGGGTCGCTGCGGGACTGGCTCTGCTGCTGCTGTCGCCGGTGTTCCTCGTGCTCACCGTACTGGTACGGGCGAGTTCCCCCGGGCCCATCTTTTTCGCGCAAGAACGAATCGGCCGAGACGGAGTTCCGTTCGACTGCTTGAAGTTCCGATCCATGCGGCCACCACGTGACTCCGATGCGGACTTCGTCCGGACCGAGGGAGCGGCACCCGGCGGTGTGGAAGGCGTGGATCGACGCACCCGGATCGGCAAGATCATGCGGCAGACCTCGCTCGACGAGCTGCCGCAGCTCATCAACGTGCTGCGCGGCGACATGAGCCTGGTCGGCCCCCGTCCCGAGCGGCCGGAGTACGTCGACCTGTTCGCAGCGCAGATCAGACGCTACGGCGAGCGACATCGCGTCAAAGCGGGTCTCACCGGATGGGCTCAGGTGAACGGACTACGCGGTCAGACCCCCATCGCGGATCGGGCGGAATGGGACAACTACTACATCGAGAACTGGTCCCTCCGGCTCGATATCAAGATCGTCTTTCTGACGTGCATCGCCGTGCTCAAGAGGTCGGAAGACTGACCGACGCGTCCGTCATCGGCCTTCCGCCGCGCGTACGCGTGCGGCCTCGCGGACCGCGCCGACATTCGCCTTGCCCTGCCGCGATCCGGCGAGCTTGGCGGCGATGTGATCGCGTACCGACACCGGCTCGTAGGCCAGGCCGGAATCCGCGTCCAGGTGGGACGGCAACGTGGAGATCACCGCGTCGACATTGCCGTCGTGGAAGAACGCTGCCGACCGCCGACGCACGATCGTGCCGTCGACGACGGGTGGCTTGACGCGATGCAGAGTGGACAGCCACCGGTCGTTGGTCAATCGCGCAGTGAGGTCTCCCAGGTTCACCAACAGCGCTCCGTCACGAGGAGCGACGTCGTGCCACACGCGGTCGGTACCCAGCACCTGAAGACCGGCCACCTGGTCGGCCCACAACACCGTCACGATCCCGAAATCGGTGTGCTCGCCCATCCCGGTGAGGTCACCGTCGAGGGTGACCATGCCCTCGGGCAGGGCGTAGTTGTTCATCCGCAGCACGTCGATCGAGTGGTCAGTGAGAGTGTCGAAGAAGTCGACCGGTAGCTCGAGTGCCGCAGCGAAGATTCCGGTGAGAGTGCGGGCGACCCGAGACGCCTCGGCGAAATACCGTTCGACGTCGCGTTGGAAATCAGGCAGCTCGTCGGGCCACACGTTGATCCCGTAATCCGACTCGTCCAGATCGAGGGAGTCGAAGGACCGCGCTTCGACCCCCACATTGAACGCCTCGAAGAAGTCGTTCATCCGCGATGCCGACTCGACTCCCACACTGAGGCTCAATGATTCGCTCTTGGGCGGGCTGTATCCACGATTCGCGTCGGGTATCCGGTACTCGTTCTTGGTCGCAAGCGGCAGCGCGAAGAACGAGTCGATGGACCGCGCCAGACCGTCGAGTACATCGTCTCCGATGCCGTGCCCGACGATCTGCATGAATCCGGAACGGGTGCAGGCATCGTCGATCTGGGCCACCACACGACCTCGGGCTACCGCGTCGGCCGTACTGCCCGAGGCGAAGGGACCGATGTCGATCGTGGGGATCTCGAACTCGTGTGCACGGTGATCGGACATCGGCGTTCACTCTCCTGGAGTCCTGGCTGCTGAGCCGACAATTTACCGCCTCAGCACGCACTTTCGCGCGTCGATGCCTCGGCCGCGATCCGGCGTGGATCGTTCTCGGGCAGTGACTCGATGAGCACGCGACGCGGATGCGATGACGGTCCGGTGATCAGATACTTCTGACCGGGTCGCACTCGGGCGGCCTCTGCGACCAGATCTGGATCAGCCGGTGTCCCCGTGTCGTTCTCTCGCAGAGCGTCGTTCTCTCGCAGTGCGTCGGCGACAATGCGGCGTGGGTCGTACTGCTTGAGGTCCAACGACTCCCACTCGCTGCGGCGCAGCGGGACGCCCATCTCGGCCTCCGCTGTGCTGCGGGTGCTGTCGACGAAGTGCCGCAGCGTGCGCACCGCCCGTCCGAGTCGGTGGGCGTAGCCGGGCAGTCGTTGCGGGCCGAGGATGAACCCCGCAATGATCGCGACGAGGAACAACTTCTCGAATGTCAGGCCGAACATGATGAATTCTCCTGTGCAGTAGCACGTCTGGACGATCGTCTGTCGTGTATCTCGGTGATCGCGAGAGCCGCGCCGAACAGGGTGACCATCGGCAGCGCGACGAGGAACATGGACAGCACGTCTGCCGCGGGGGTGACCAGCGCGCTGAACAGGGCGATCGCCACCACGCTGACACGCCAACTGCTGCGTAGCCTGTGCGCGGAGACGATGCCGAGGCAGTTCAGCATCACCAACACTGCCGGCAGGACGAAGGCGATACCGGTTGCCAACACGATCTTCATGACGAAATCCACGTAGTACGACGCGTTGAGGATGGTGCTGTCCTCGTCGGAGGAGAAGCCCGCGAGCACGCTCACCATGCGAGGGAAAATGGTGAACCCGAACGCGCACCCGGCGACGAACAGTGGGGTGGCGGCCACAGAGAAACTGAGAACGTACTTCTTCTCGCGACGGGTCAATCCTGGAGTGAGATAAGCGAAGATCTCCCGTAGCCACACCGGACTCGACACGATGACGCCGGTGAACAGTGCGATCCGCAGCTGGAGGTCGAATGCGCCCGTGACGGTCTCGAAGTTGAGGCTGGCCTGGCGGGACAGCGCCAGTTCCTCGACGGGGCCGCGGAGGATGTCGAGAATCCGATCGGAGGTTGCGAAGCCGATCACGACGCCGACGAGCAGCGACACCGCCGCACGGATCGCACGGCGACGTGCCTCGCGCATGTGCCCGGCAAGGGGCATCGCACCCCGCACGGCGGTGGCTGCGGTCATGAGGCGTGTCGGTACGGAACCGGGACCGAGACGTCGTCGGGCGTCGCCGATGTCTTCGCTTTGTCCTCACGCACTTCGTCTTTGAGGATGCGCATCGACTGACCGACACCCTTGGCGAGCGAGGGGAGTTTGGTCGAACCGAACACGAGCAGAACGATGGCGAGAACGACGAGGGCGTGCCATCCAGTGAGGTTGTGCAACATGATGTTTCCTTCGGTGGGTAAGGTCGGGGAGGGTCAGTTGGTGGGAGCGGTTCCGGCAGGTCCGCCGGCAGGGGGTGTGCCGCCCATCGGCGGTTGTCCGCCACCCGCACCGCCGCCGGAAGGCGCTGCGCTCATGGCGGGCTCGGTGGTGGTGTCGATCGCGACTGCCAGCGAGCCGACGTAACCGCTCGTGGGGTCGCCGGTGAAGGTGCCCATCTCCAGGTCGTAGCCGTCACCGAACACGTTGTCGTTGTCGAGACTGCCGAGCTGGGCCAGGTTGCTCGCGGAGCCCGGATAGGTGTCGAGCTGGTAGATGTCGTTCAGGATCTCCTGCGGAAAGGCGACCTGCGACGTGGCAATTGCGTTCTCCGCGTTGGTTGCCGACGCTGCGTCGGGGTAGACCTCGAAGTGCATGTGCGTCCAGCGGCCGGAGTAGCAGCCGGGCACGATCGTGTCGAAGGTGGCACTCCCGCTCGCATCGGCCGTCTGTACACCGCGCAGGTACGTCTCGTCCTCGGCACCCTCGGAGTACATCGAGTACTTGCCGTTCGCGTCGCACTGCCACAGGTACACCGCTGCCCCCTCGAAGGGGCGGTTGTCGTTCGCCATATCGGTGACGGTGAACGTGAACGACAGTGGGACACCGCTGACGGTGGTGCCACCGTCGAGGCTCGACGTCACGTCGCGGCGAACGATTCCCGATTCTTCGAGAACGTTGACGCCGTTGGTGCCGTCGGCGGGATACGGGCCGTTGGTCTCCTGCGGAATCTCGCGCGTGGCCGAGGCGGTGGTCGCCGTCGTCGATGCAGCTGTGGTGGTGGTACTTCCGGCGTTCGACGTACTCGAGCACGCCGCAAGGGCGAGTGCTCCGGCACCGGCTCCGACGATGCTCAGAACACGGCGGCGGGTCAGAAGGGTGGTGATGTCGAAAGCGGCACCCTGATCGACCACCTCCTCGTCGGGACGGTCGAGCAGTCGACCTTCGTACGCGGGTCCGTCGGGGGTGTTCGTGGGTTCGGGAATGCGAGGCATCGCGCTCTGTCTCCTTCGATGTGGCACTGGATGTTTCGGTAGTGCCAATACTCTGCGGAGATCCGGGGAGAACCCTGGGCTCCGGCTGGGAGGTTCCTGGGAGCCCGATTCGCGGTTAGGGCAAGCTAAGGCTAACCTCTAGTCACTACCCCGACATACAGGACTTTTGATGACCCATCGTGTACTGACCAGCCTCGCTGCCGCTGTGCTCACCTCGCTCTTTCTGGTGAGCTGCAGCTCGTCCGATGCCGACGACGCTTCCGCCCCCGCCGCGTCGTCCACCGACTCGTTTCCGTTGACCGTGCAGCACATGTACGGAGAGACCACCCTCGACGCCGTGCCCGAGCGGATTGCCACGTGGGGCTTCGGCACCACCGACGCCGTGCTCGCACTGGGTGTGGTGCCGGTGGCCATGCCGTCGGCTGAATACGGCGGCGGCGACGACCTGATCTATCCGTGGATCTCCGACGCCATCGACGCCAGCGGTGGGCCCGCTCCGACGTTGCTGGACAACGTGACCGACGCATTGACGGTCGAGAAGGTGCTCGCCGCCGACCCCGACGTTCTGCTCGCCCCGCATTCGGGTCTGACCCAGGCAGAGTACGACGCGGTGACCGCCGCCGGGATCCCCGTCATCGCACCGCCGGAAGAGCTGTGGTCGACGCCGTGGCGCGACGTCATCACCACCACGGGCGACGTGCTGGGCGTGCCGGATCGGGCTCGAGATCTCGTGGCCGATCTCGACAAGCATGTCACCGACGCAGGTTCGCAACACCCCGAGTTCGATGGCCGCACAATCGCTTACGTGTCCGAGGCCGCAGATGTCTACTACCTGCTGCTGCCGTCCGACCCACGGGTGGAGCTGCTCGAGAATCTTGGCTTCACCTCGGACCCGTCGGTGACGGCCCTGGCGAGCGGCGACTCGACGTTCTCGACCACCGTCTCGGCGGAGAACATCTCGAAAATCGACGCCGACGTGGTGTTCACTCAGGTCGACACCGACGCTGCACTGGCCGAATTCACGGGATCACCGGTGACGCGGCAGATCCCGGCCGTCGCCGGGGGAGCCGTGGCAGGATTCGTCGGCCAGGAAGCCGGTGCCGCAGTAGGCCCTACGGCACTGTCGATTCCGTACTTCCTGCCGACCCTCGTCGACGGACTCGCTCGGGCTACCGAGGTAGCCGGGAACTGACGCGGCAGCGATGCGGGTAGGGATTTGCTTTGGCGACGTGGGGATTCCCCCATGACACCGACTCCTCAAGGGCGTTCTCGGCGAACATGTTTGACGCCGTACAGATTTTCGTCCGCGCGGGCGAGAACGTCCGAGACAGACTCCTGCGGATCCGTGGACTGAGCTGTTCCGACGCTGGCGTAGGGCAACGACTCGGCGGTGATCCGGGCGAACTCGTCGACCACGTCACGGCTGTGCCCTGTCAGGAGCGCCGCGAACTCGTCACCGCCCAGACGTGCGATCACGGCGTCGGAGGGAGCTGCGCGGGTCCAGGACTGCGCCAGATCGATCAGCAGTTCGTCACCCGCACGATGTCCGCCCGAATCGTTGACGGCCTTGAAATTGTCCACGTCGACGATCACCACCGCGACCGGGAGCTCCGCAGTCCTGTTGCCTGCCACCTCCGCCGCGGCCATCTCCCATCCCGCCCGGTTGAACACTCCGGTCAGAGGATCGGTGCACGACGCCACGATGAGAGCCTTGGTCACCACACCGAACGCCTCGCCTGCGGCAATCACCGCGACGCCGAAGATCAGGTACGAAATTGGATACATCGGAGCAGGAGAAACCCACACCGCAGACAGCACACTCACCACGAGCACGCCGACCAGCACTCTGCCGGGTCCGTCCCGATGGAACGCACGGATGTACATCGCCAGAAACATCGCCGCGATCAGACACTGGCTCTGCGCCGCCGCGAGCCGATGGAACGCCATCACCGCGGGTGTCGCCACCATCGCCGCGGCCAGGGCAAGCCGAAGCGCCACCGCGGTACCGGGCCGAACCCACAGCATCACCACGCCGGCCGCTCCCAGACCGACAGCCACGACACCACCGGTGACATCGGACGTCACCCGGTCCCCGTGAGGCAGCAACGTCAAGATCACCCCCACTGCATAGAGACCGGTTGTGGCCAGCAGAAAGTACATCAACAGCCGCGTCCGTAGACCCGCCGTACCGTGCACCGAACTCGGATGCGGAACGTGCGGGAACGAGGGCATGGCCAATACCCTGCCAGGGCGCACGGCGGCTGTCTCGACCACGACCCCGCCGTTCCGTTGCCTGCGACGACTTTCGCATCGAACGAGCTCATCGGCGGCGGTGAATGCCGCCACAGCGTGCCCGCTTTTTGGGCTGATCGTGTTGCTGGTGCAGGAAAAGTACGGGGCGGTCCGGTAACGCCAGCGGGTAGGCGGCGATGATGAGCTGTGTCCCCACGGCGAAACAGGCAGCCGGCGAGCGCGGGGTCGGTGGTGATCGACTCGCGTCGCCGCGTTCTGTCGTCCATTCTCGCCGTACTGCTGGTGCTCTATTCGGCTGCGTTTTTCGCATCCTGGGCCGACACGAACGGTGCCGGGGCTATGGGTGAGATGTGGGCCGCAGTGGTCGCTGCGGTGGGATTCGTCGCGATCCTGTCTCGTCGACCAGGCCCGGTGCGGCAGGGGATCGCGATTGCCTGTGCGGCACTGGCTCCAGCGCTGACGATGCTGACCCATCAGAATCTCGCTGCCCAGGTGTGGGCGTTGATTCCCGCGATGTTTCTGGCGCTCTACCTGCGCGCGACGTACCCCGTCGTCGTAGCACGGGTCCTGTGTGTGGCGCTGGCCTTGCTGTCGGCCACGGCGCTGCTGCTCGCGCCTGCCCCGGCACCGATGCTGTGGGGCGCGCTCTACGTCGTGTGCATTCTCGCTGCCGCAGAGGTGTTCGGCGCTCTCGGTGCCGCCCTGATCGCAGGCGCTCTCCGTGACCCGCTCACCGGGGTGTTCAACCGCGCCGGTGCCGTCGACGCGGCGACGAATCTCGCTGCCCGAGCGGCTCGTCGATCCGAGAACATCGCCGCGATCGTGTTCGATGTCGACCACTTCAAAGCCGTCAACGACAGGGACGGCCACGCTGCGGGCGACCGCATTCTCATCGGGCTCGCCGACACGCTGACCGAGAAAGCACCGGCCGGAAGTGTGATCGCCCGGCTCGGCGGCGACGAGTTCATCGTCCTCGTCGCCGGCCTCGACGCGCTGCAGATCGACGCTCTCGCGCAGGAACTCGTCGACGGGCATGTCGTCTCGGTCACGTACGGCATCGCCGTCGGTTCCCCCGGACCCGACGTACTCGAGGCGCTGACCCAGGTTGCCGACGCCGACATGTACCGCCGAAAGATGCTGCGCCGCAGGCGCTGACAGTGCTCGGTCAGGGCAGGATGGAATCGACGTAACCGCCGTCGACCCGCAGAGCGCCGCCGGTGGTGGCCGACGCCTGATCCGAGCTCAAGTAGACGATCATGTTGCCGACTTCCTCGGGCTCGATCAGTCTGCCTATCAACGAGTTCGGGCGATGGTTCTTCATGAACGTCGCCTGAGCCTCATCCCACGGGAGGTCGTCGCCGACGAGCTCGGCCACGAAATCCTCCACCCCGCCGGTATGGGTGGGGCCGACGATGACGGAATTGACCGTAACTCCGGTCCCGGCAGCAGCTTTGGCGAATCCGCGACTTACGGCCAGCAACGCGGTCTTCGTCATGCCGTAGTGGATCATCTCCTCGGGAATGACCACGGCGGAGTCGCTACAGATGTTCTGCACTCGACCCCAGCCGAATTCCATCATCCCGGGCAGGTAGGTGCGGATCAGGCGGACGGCCGAGAGCACGTTGACCTCGAAGTAGCGACGCCATTCGTCGTCGTCGATCTCGAGGGCGGGCTTGGATCCGAAGATGCCGAGGTTGTTGACGAGGATGTCGACCGCGGGGACGCGCGCGGTGAGTTGCTCGACGCCCTCGGCGGTGGCGAGGTCGGCGGCGACGCCGATGACACGCGCGCCCGGAACGGTGTCGAGTATCTGCTGCTCGGCTTTGTCCACGGTGGCCTGTGAACGCCCGTTGATCACCACGCGGGCACCCGACTGTGCAAGCGCTGTAGCGATCGCCAAGCCGATTCCCTGCGTGGAGCCGGACACCAGGGCAGTACGTCCGTCGAGATCGATGTGCATGGATCCTCCTCGTCGTGTTCGTTGTGAGCCTACGCCGTTATAGCGCGTATACAACTAATTTGGGATTAGCACTCTCGGGCGTCGGGTGCCAAAATGGAGAGGCATACTTTCGTGCAACAAACCCCAGCTCAGCGAGCCTGAGGAAGGAGAGAACAGTGACAGTGACATCCCCCGATTTCGACGCTCACGACACGGATGACGTGCCGCCGCGGTGGTGGAATCGACATATTCGCACCCGAACGCAGGTGACCGAGATTGCCGTGATGTTCGGCGCTCTGTCGATCGTGTCGTTCTGGGCCGCCGGCCTCGGCATCGCAGCCGGCCTGATCGCCATCGTGTCCGCGCTGTGGGCGGATCGAAGCCCGGATCTCTCCGGGCCGCGCGCCGAACGCAGCGATACCGCGCTCGCCATCGGCACCGGAGCGGTCGGCGTTCTCATCGGTCTCGGCTTCCTGTTGATGGTGCTGCCGCACTGGTGAGGTGAGGGTTCGTGGCGAGAGCCGGTCGACGACGCGTCGGCCGGCTTTCGTCGTCTTCGGCAACATTTCGGTAAGTATCTGCGACGGTCCGTTGCACTAACGGGATTTATATGTGACGCTCTGTAGCGTAAAGATCGTTCGGGACGCAGGCGGAAGGACCACCATGACTGCAGTCGACGACGCACGAACGCACTACCGAGAAACCTTGCACTCCTTGTCGACGGCATCGGTGCATCAGCACTTCGACGCTTTCCTCGACATTCCCTGGGACGAGCCCGAATACGCGATCGTTCCCAACGATCCCCGGTGGGTACTCCCGGACGAGGATCCTCTCGGTCACACCGATTGGTACAAGTCGCTTCCCCTGGATCGGCAGATCCACATCGGCATGTATCGCCAGGCCAGCATGGTCAAGGTGGGCCTGCAGTTCGAGCAGATCCTCATCAGCGGCCTCATGCAGTACGCCCTGACGCTGCCCAACGACTCACCGGAATTCCGGTACTCGACGCACGAGGCCACCGAAGAGTGCCACCACACGCAGATGTTCCAGGAGCTGGTGAACCGCATCGGCATCGACGTGCCGGGTGGACCCGGATGGTTCCGCAAGATCGTGCCGATGCTCACGGTGTTCGCCAGCCGCTCGGCACCGTTCGGATTCTTCGTCGGCGTCCTCGCGGGCGAAGAGCCGATCGACCACATGCAGAAGGGCGTTCTGCGCGGAGGCTCAGTCGGCCACCCGTTGGTCCAGCGCGTCATGCAGATCCACATCGCCGAGGAAGCGCGCCACATCGGCTTCGCGCATCAGTACCTGCGGTACAAGGCACCTCGTCTCGGTCCCTTCGAGAAGGCGTCGATCTCGATTCTCACGCCCGTCATCATGCGGCTGCTGTGCGACGTCATCATGAAGCCGAGCAAGCAGATGCGACGCGAACTCGACATCCCCGACGAGGTAGTGGATGCCGTGTGGTGGAACAGCGAATCGTCACGAAAGGCATTGCGCGACACCTTCGGTGACGTCCGCATGCTCGCCGGTGAACTGGGACTGATGAACCGCGTCTCCAAGCGCGTGTGGCGCGCCCTCGGTATCGACGGACGACCGTCGCGCTACCGCAGTGAGCCCTCGTTCGGCTGAGCTGTCTGGGGGCCGGTGACAGATTCGAGAGGGACTTGGGGTATCGCGATTCCGCGGGATGCCCCAAGTCCTTTGACCTGCAGCCAGATGGTGTCGGCCAGGAACGTCGCGAAATGATCCAGCCCGGTGCGTGATTCGGTTTGCGCGCTCCAGCTGCGCACCGCGCCCATGCATCCGGAGACCAGGCCCGCGACCCACGGGCGCACCAGCGACCAATCCTCCGGCGACAGATCGGCATTCACCAACGCGAGGAACGCCGCGACGCTGACCTCCAGCTGCTCGGCGAGCAGGGCATTGGTCTCCTCGAGCGGACTGGGCGACTCGGCACTGACATCCTGCTCGACGAAGCGCGTCCACGCGGGATGCTCGGCGACCCAGCGGACGTAGGTACTCACGACACGATGCACCACATCGCGTGGAGTGCCGGTCAACGCGAACGAGGCGACCAGCGCAGCGCTCAGCTGCTTGCAGATGGCACGCTGAATCGCGGTGTCGAGATCGGTGCGATCGTTGAAATACCGGTAGAGGCCGGTGCGATGAACGCCCGCCTCGGCCGAGATCTGTGCAGTGGTCAGACGCTCCCCGGGAGCGATGTCACGGGCCAGTACCGTCATCGCGGCCTCGATGATGTGGCGTCGACGATCGGTGTTGTGCTGTTCCCACCGCCGCTTGCGGCCATCGGCCTTCGGGCGTGCGCCACCGTCACTCATGCTGCATGGTCTCATGTTCCACGGGCTGCTGTGGGCGCGTTGGGGTTCGGAGGTCACTCGTGCGGGGGTTCACCGGTGACCTTGTGGTCGGCAAAATTGAGGCCCTCACGCACCAGCCGAGCGAGGTGCCCGTCGGCGAGGTTGTAGATGACGTTGCGTCCGTCGCGGCGAGTCTCGACCAGACCGGTGAACCGGAGCTTGGCCAGATGTTGGCTGACGGCAGTGCGGGACGTGCCGGTGGCCGCGGTGAGCTCGCTGACGTCGGCGGGGCCGCGATCGAGTAGCCAGAGTATGTGCAGCCGAGTGGGATCGGACAGCATCCGGAACGTGTCGGTTGCCGTCGCCAGTCGCGCGGAGTCGGGTTGTGCCTCGTGATGGAGACTGATGCGCTGTTCCTTCTTCGGTGGCATCGAGGTGTCTCCTTTGTGGACGGCGTCTCCTCATGCGGAGGCGGCGACCGGGATTCGGGAGCGACTCCACAGGCGTGCTGCGGACAGTGCCGCAAGTGTAGCCAAGGCCGTGAGCACCGTCGCCGCGGCGAGCAGTCCGAATTGCGCCCCGACCCAACCGGCCAACGGATACGTGAGCAGAAACGCCGCGTGGGACAGGGAGAACTGAGCGGCGAAGATCGAGGTTCGGCTGTGTTCGTCCGACTCTCGGCGCAAGATCCTCGCCGACGGCGTGTTGATCAGCGAGGTGCCGATACCCAGGATCGACCACGTGATCGCCAGAGCGGTCCACGCGGTCGGCCCGCCGCCGAGGGTGGCGACGAGTGCTGCGGCTGCCGTGCCGACGACCGCGACGGCGGCACCGGCGAGCATGAGGCGATGGTCGGAGATCCGCTCGAGGGCTCTCGGAACGAGCAGCGCCGCCGCCATCGACCCCGCACCGAAACAGCCGAGGGCGACGGCCAATTGCGTGCTCGAACCGCCGAACAGATCACGCACGTAGACAACAGTATTGACGAGTACGAGAGCCGTGGCTGCGGCGACCACGACGTTCAGCGCCAGCAGACCCTGGAGTTCCCGCTGACGGACGAACGTCGCTATGCCGTCGAGCGGTTTCTTGTGTTGTGGTGCAACGTATCTGGGAAGGGCTGTGCCGACCACCATTGCTGCGGAGGCGACGAACCCCACCGCCGTCCCGACGAACAGGGTGTGGAAGGTGACGACCGTCAGCAGTGCGGCGGCGACCAGCGGGCTCACCAGGGACTCGAGGTCGTAGGCCAGGCGGGAGAGCGTGAGCGCGCGGGTGTACTGCTGCGCGTCCGGCACGACGGACGGGATGATGGCCTGAAAGGTGGGTGTGAACGTGGCCGACGCCGCCTGCAGCACGAATATCAGGACGTAGACCTGCCACACCTGATCGACGAAGGGGAGCGCCAGCGCGGTGAGCGCTCGGACGAGGTCCGCGGCGACGAGGACGAGCTTGCGCGGCACTGTGCCGGTCAGTGACGAAACAATCGGCGCAACAACCACATACGAGATCATCTTGATCGCCAATGCGGTGCCGAGGACGGCTCCGGCGGCGCTGCCGGCGATGTCGTAGGCCAGGAGCCCGAGCGCCACCGTCAGCAACCCGGTGCCCACGAGCGCGACCACCTGTGCGGTGAACAGGCGTCGGAAAGTGTGATTGTGCCGAAGCATGCGTTCACTGTACATATGCGTGCGCACTTGCGCACTCATATGTTTTATTGAAGATGCACCGACGAACGCCCCACGAAGGGGCTATTTTCTGTAGCGTTGTCGGTTGTCGGCTCAACGAATATCCAGGGGTGGTCAATGGCCGATCAGCGCACGTATCCAGTGGGGCAACTGGCACGCGCCATCGATCAGCTGCCGTCGATGATCGGCTACTGGGACAGCGCGCAGCGCAACGTCTTCGCCAACAAGGTCTATGTCGACTACTTCGGCATCGAGCCGGCGCGCCTGGTCGGTATGCACATCAGCGAGCTCCTCGGTGAGGGACTGTACGAACTGAACAAGCCCTACATCTCGGGAGCGCTCGCGGGCGAGCAGCAACAGTTCGACCGCACACTCATCGACGTCAACGGCGTCGTACGCGTCACCCAGGCCACCTACGTCCCCGATGTCGTCGACGGCGGCGTCGTCGGTTTCACGGCAATGGTCGTCGACGTCAGCGCCCGTGCCGAGGCAGAACGCGAACGCGACCGTGCCGTCCGCCTCTTCCAGATCGCCATGGAGTACGCACCCATCGGCAAAGCGCTACTGACGATCGACGGCCGCTGGCTGCAAGTGAACAAAGCACTGTGCGATCTCCTCGGGTACACCTCGGAAGAACTGCTGCAGAAAACCTTTCGAGACCTTACGCATCCCGACGACATCGCGATGGCAGACGAACACCTCGCCGGATTGGCCGATGGGACCCTCACCAGCGTGGCATCGGAAAAGCGATACATCCGCAAGGACGGAGCCACGATCTGGGTCCAGCGGAACGCCACCGTGGTGCGAGACAACGACGGCGACGACATCATCATCGCCCAGATCCAGGACATCACCGCCCGGAAGGGAGCCGAGGCGGCACTCGAGCGCCAACTGTTGATCGACGACCTGACCGGCCTGGCCAATCGCCGACGGTTGATGGCAGAACTTCAGGCCCTCAAGGAAGCCGCCGACGAGAACCCGGTCGGAATCCTGTTCGTCGACGTCGACTCCTTCAAGTCCGTCAACGATCGATATGGCCACGCAGTAGGCGACCGACTGCTCGCCGCCATCGGAGCCCGCATCCGCGCCAACCTCCGCGCCGGAGACATCGCCTGCCGCACCGGAGGCGACGAATTCGTCGCTCTGCTGCGTAGCTCCCGATCGGCCGACAGCGTCGAACGCCTCGCCGCACGAGTGCGGGTGCTACTGGCCGGCCCGTACCTCATCGACGGTGTTCCGGTACCCGCATCGGTCAGCGTCGGATGGAGCTGGGACAAGCCCGTCAGCCCGGAGAAGTTACTGCACATCGCGGACGAACGCATGTACTCGTCGAAACGACGCTGACCCCTCGTGCGGCTCCCCGACGTGCGGCTGACCCCTCGCGCGGCTTCCCCATTGCGGATCAATGTGGCTTGCAGTCGCTTGGAGTGCAACAAAGTCGCATTGATCCGCCGGTAGGGGGGGGTGAGCGGGGCGGCGGGGAGGTGCGGACCGGATTGTTCGCGTCTGCGTCGTCTGCACGGCGGGCGACCGGCCCGAAGGGTGCGGACTACGCGAGCACCACTTCGACGCCACTGTCACGGAAGGCCTCGATCTGCTCCGGCGCGGCATCGGAATCGGTGATGAGCGTGGTGCCCGGCGGAATCGGGGCCCAGGCGTGAAAGGGCTTCTGGCCGAGCTTGGTCGAATGCGCCAGGATGTACGTCGTCGTGGCACGTTCCATCATCAACTCCTTGAGTTGAGTCTGCTCGTAACCCGCTTCGCAGATCCCGAAATCGGCGGCGACGGCGTCGGCACCGAGGAACGCCCGATCGAAGGACACTCGTCGCAGCGACGCCTCGGCGAGAGGACCGACGAAACCCTGGCTCAGGTGCCGCAGTGTGCCGCCGATGCACTCGACGTGCACCTCGTCGGCGTCGGCCAACGCCTCGAGTGCCGTCAATCCAGCCGCGATGACGGTGAGGTCGACGGCATGGCGCAGATACTCCGCCATGGCACCGACCGTCGTACCCGCGTCGAGCAGGACGGTTTCCCCCGGCTGCACGTACTCCGCGGCCTTGGCTGCGATGAGCCGCTTGGCCTCGTATCCCTCGAGGGAGCGTTGCTTCACCGACGCCTCGTGACGGCTGCCGATGGCAATCGCCCCGCCGTAGGTGCGGGCCAGATGCCCCTGCTTGGTGAGGTGATCGAGATCGCGCCTGATGGTCGAGGCCGTCACTTGGAACAGTGACGAGAGCTCGTCGACGCTGGTGAGGCCACCGGACTTGGCCAGCCGGACGATCTCGCCGCGCCGCGCTTCCGATGCTCGCACCTACTACCCCCTCGTCAGCCCAGTAATGCTGGGCTCGTTGCCAATTCGGCGGCCTGCCGCAGGGCTTCGACCATGCTACCGGCTTCGGCGATGCCCTTACCTGCAATATCGAACGCAGTGCCGTGATCGACGGAGGTACGGATGACCGGCAGTCCGACGGTGATGTTGACGCCTGCCTCGATTCCGAGCACCTTGACCGGGCCGTGACCCTGATCGTGGTACATCGCGACGATCAAGTCATAATCGCCTCGGCCGGCCAGGAAGAACGCGGTGTCGGCGGGCAGCGGGCCCACCGCATCGATGCCGTCGGCCTTCAACTTCTCGACGGCAGGCACGATCTTGAGGTCCTCCTCGCCGTAACCGAACAAGCCGTTCTCGCCGGCATGCGGATTGATGCCACACACACCGATTTTCGGGTTCGGAGTGCCCGAGCGGACGAGGGCCTCATGTCCGCGTCGAATGGTTCGCTCGACGAGTCCCGGCTCGATCTTCGCAACGGCGTCGAGCAGACCGATGTGCGTGGTGACGTGAATGACCTTGAGCTTGGGGGTGGACAGCATCATCGACACCTCCTCGGTGCCGGTCAGGTGTGCCAGCAGCTCGGTGTGGCCCGGGAAGATGTGCCCGGCGGCGTGCAAGGCCTCCTTGTTGAGCGGGGCGGTGCAGATGGCCTGGACTTCACCTCTCACGGCGAGTTCGCTCGCAACGCGGATGTAGTGGAACGCGGCGTCGCCTGCCACGGCCGACAACTGCCCCCACTGGAGGTCGTCGGGAAGCAGGCCGAGATCGATCACGTTGATGCGCCGCGGGCTGAACTGTGCGGCATCGACGGTGTCGATCGTGACGATGTCGACGTCCACGCCGAGAACCTGAGCGGCCAGGCGCAGCCGCGGAGCATCGCCGATGACGACAGGCTTGCACCGTTCGAGCGTTGCCGGATCGATCATGGCCGGCACGATGACTTCGGGGCCGATGCCCGCGCCGTCGCCCATGGTTACCGCGATGTACGGCCGAAGTGCTGTGGTCATGTCAAAGCCTCACTGTGAGAAGAAGAAAGCGTACGAGCAGTGCCGTGTAGGTACGCGGCCATTGCGACGAGACTGTCCGGGCCGCCGAAGCTCCCGGGGCGGGTGGCGACGTATTCGCCTGCGGGTGTGCGGGATACGACCGCCCCGTGATGGATTTCGGCAACCGGACGAAGGGCGGTGACACCCAGGCCGTCGAGCACCCGGCGGGCGGTTTCCCCGCCGGTGAGTACGAGACTCACCGAGAGCCCGCGAACGGCCTCGGCCACCGTGCCGGCGAGCGCTTGGGATATGTCGGCCGAACGCGACGCGTCCACCGGCCCCGCCAGGGACAGCACCACCGTTCCGTCGGACAGGGCGCTGCGCACCTTGTCTGCGTAGGCGTGGGTTTGCGGCAACTCGTCGACGTGGACGGCGACGTGCGTTGCACCGGCGTCGACCAACTCCGATACTTGCTGCATCGCAACCGATTCGGCGGTTCCGACGACGACGAGAACCGAATCCTGGTTCACTGCCGCAGCGCCGCGATATCGAGGATCGAGGGTACGCGCCACGGCCGCCGCCAGCGCCGAGGTGCCGACGAGTCGGACACCCGGAATGTTCGCCGACACCGCCACGATGGCGTCGAGGTCTGCATCGGACCTGACGTCGAACACTGCCACTGCGCCGGAATCGACTGCAGCACGGAGTGATTCGGGGCCGGCGTCGGATGCGACGGCGACGGTGGGGACTCGTCCGAAGAGTTCGGTGATCGAGGACGGGGCCTCGGTGGGCTCCATGGCCCACCGGCCGCTGAGGTGCAGCGGAACGCCGTCGATGTGAGGGACGCCGTTCTCGACGGTGCGGCCGAGAGCGGGAAGCCCGGCCGCGAACACGACGGGGCCGGTGGCGAGCAGCGATTCGACCTCGGCGGCAATGTGTCCGCGCAGCATCGAATCGATCTTCTTCACGACCGTGACGTGCGACGGCAGTAGTGCGATGGACTCACGTACGCGGGCCGCGGCCTCGTCGGGGGACATGACCCGGGTGCCGAGATCGACGACGCAGACGTCGGTGTCGGTCCCGTCGTCGATGCTGCCGATGTCGATTCGCAGTGACACGTCACGATCGAGGAACAGTGCGGCCGATTCTGCTGCACCCGACAGGTCGTCGGCGAGAATGGCGATGGCGGGGCGCTGCGCGATGGTCATCGTGCGCTCACCCCTTCGATTCTGCGCTGAGTGCGCACTTCAAGGTAACACTATTGCGTGTTTCACGCAGCTTCATAGTGATGTCCCTGCGCACTGGACGATCGTCTGCCCGGTGATGCTGCGTCCGTGCGGGGACAGCAGGAACGCGACAGTCTCGGCGACTTCCTCCGGAGCGATGAAATGACCCAACGGCGGCGTGATCGGAGGGGTGGAGACGCGTCCGGGATCGTTGAGCATCGGTGTGTCCGTCGGGCCCGGCGCGACAACGTTGACGGTGATTCCGCGCGAGACCAACTCCATGGCCCACGAGCGAGCCATTCCTGTCAACGCGGACTTGGTGGCGACGTACTGGCTCTTGCCTGCCACCCCGGTCATCGTCCTGCTGCCGATCATGACCACTCGACCGCCGTCGACCATCCGAGGCGCCAGCCCGTTCACCAGAATCTCGGCCGCTGCCACGTGCACCCGCCACATCTGCTCGCTGTGCGCGGGATCGAGCGCGCCGAGCCGCCCCGAACGCTGGACTCCCGCGGCATGGACGATCGAATGGGGGTCGGGCAGTCGGTCGACGACGGCAGACACCGCCGCACTGTCGGCCAGATCCACGCCGATCCACCGATGTGGGCCGTCGTCCTCGAAGCCGGTCGCAGGCCGAGAGCGGCTCAGGCCGGTCACCTGCCAACCGCGGGCGGACAGCGTCCGAGCGATCGATGCACCGATGCCGCTGCTCACTCCGGTCACGACGGCATGCAATGGGGATGTCACCGGCCGTCACCGATCCAGGTCGGCTCGAGCCGAACGTACTTGATGGCCTGACGAAAGTACGTGTACGCAACGTGAATTCGGCCGTCGGGGCCGTAGACGATCGACGGGTAGGAGAACTCGCGGTTCGACCCATCCCTGGAGTTGTTGGTCAAGCAGTAACCATCGCCCTCGTCGAGGTTGCGTCGAATCGGCCAGGTCACGCCACCGTCGGACGAGAGTGCCAGCGTCATCGGGGCACGCGGTGCGCCCCAGAATGCGGCGCGGTCGTCACCGTCGTCGAGAGGACTCTCGGAGGCGTCGGTGCCCTCGGCCAGTCCGTCGTCGTCGATCTCGTCGTAGAGAGATACTCGGCGGGCGGTGGCGTCGAGCGCGGAGGAGTGGTTGTACACGAGCGCGAGGGTTCCGTCCCCGTGCCCGACGACCTGAATGGAGGAGTTGTTGTTCGGTAGCTCGGTGGCGACGGGGGCGCTCCACGTCTCGGCGTCGTCGGTCGAGACGCTTCGGTAGATGTGATCGGCCCAGCGGCTGCGGTACAACGACACCAGCGAACCGTTTTGTTGCACAACGATGTTCATGTGGACGCATCCGAGGCTGCCCGGCACGACGACCTCACGCCACGTCGCACCGTCGTCGTCGGAGATCAGGACCCCGCTGTAGTCGCGATCGCCCACCCACTTCCGTCCGTCGATCTTGACGCAGTGAAAGACCGGCAGCAACAGGCGTCCCGATGCCAGCTGTACGACGGGCTGCCGGACGAACACGCCACCCGCGTCGGTCTCGGGAACCAACACGTGCGTCTCGCCCCACGTCGACCCGCCGTCGGACGAAATGCGACGCAGTACCCGTGCGGTGTCCTGATTGCCGGCGTGCTGAGAAGTCCACAGCAACCAGACCTCGCCCGAATCACGAACGAACAGAACGGGGTTCTGCTCGGAACGGGTGCCGTCGTCGGACAGCTGGATCGGGGTGCTCCACTGCTGTTGTTCGGCATCGAGGCGCGAGAACCAGACACTGATGTCGGGAACACCCTCCTGCGTGCCGGCGAACCACACACATGCCAGGGCGCCGTCGGGCAGGATCGCCAGGTTCGCCGCATGATTCTGCACCTGCGGGGCAGGGAGGAACGCGTCGGATCGACCGGGCTCGGACGTCGCACGCAGGGTGCCGTCGGCGAGGAGGTCGCCGGGGGTGAGGAAGCTCGTGTTGCTCATGTTCTACCTCTTCTCTCTCAGGAAGTGAGAGTGACCGAAGCCATGTCGTAGGAGTTTGTGGGCCGCAGATCGATTCCGTCGATGCGATTGCGTCGGGCGATGACCGTCTTGGGTACGAACGACCACAGGCACGGCCACGTCTCCCAGATCTGACGCTGCGCCTGCGCGAGTGTCTCGTTGCGGGTGACGCTGTCGGCATCCTCGGAAGCCTTGGCGATCAGTGCGGTGATCTCGGGAAAGATGTAGCCGTGATACGTATCTCGGGTCTCTTCCTTCGCAGCAGTGCCCGCGTACATACCCTGCATGATGGTGACCGCGAGTCCGGTGGGGCTGGGGAAACCGTTGCCGAGAATGTCCCAGTCGCCCGCCTTGCCCTGACGCCACGTCGAGATGTCGCCGCCCGGCTCGAACTGCTGCAGGGTCGCACGGACGCCGACTGCGGACAGCATCTGCAGAACCGACTCCATGATGTCGGTGTCGGCGGCGAATTCACCTGTCTCCCAGATGATCTTCACTTCCAGGTCTTGCACTCCGAGCGCGTCGAGCTCCTGGCGTGCGCGCTGTGGATCGTAGACGTACTCACCGGTCTCGATCGCGCCGGTCAGAATGCCGGGGACCACGCCGCGGGACGGAGTTGCCGCGCCCTGCATCACCTGGTCGACCAACGCATTCCCGTTGATCGCGTAGCTCAGTGCTCTACGGACGCGCGGATCGGCCAGTGGGTGCCCGGCCGGTTTGCGGAAGTTGTAGAAGAGCTGGTTGAGGCGCACCCCGTCGGTGCGTTCTACCGTGACGCCGGCCAGGCCCGAGAGCTGATCGGCGGCATCCGGGGTGATGGCGTCGATGACATCGACTTCGCCGCTGCGCAGAGAGACGACGCGATTGGACTCGTCGGGAACGAAACGTACGTTGACCGAATCGACCGAAGCCGGCGTGCCCCAGTACTTCTCGTTACGCGCCAGCGAGTAGTTGCCGGTACCGCGGTCTGCGTCGGTGACCACGAACGGCCCGGTACCGACGCCACCCTGCAGATCCTCGGGGACGTTGTCCTCAGCGGGAGTGATCAGAATGTTCGACATCAGGTAGTCCAGGACCGGGATGGGGCGCTGCGTGTCGAGCGTGAACGTAGAGTCGTCGATCTTGCCGACGGTGGGCCACTCGGGGAAGAAGGTGCCCACGAACCCACCGGTGACCTGGCTGTACATGCGCAGTGCCGTGTCGACATCCTCCACCCGAACCGGCCGACCGTCGGAATAGGCGATACCCGGTCGCAGATGCACCAGCCATCGCGTCGGTGCGACCAGCTCGAAGCTGTCGGCCAGGACGAGCTGGACTGCCAGAGCAGAATCGATGGTGGTCAGGGCCTGGCGGATCGAGCGCTGAACAGTCAGTGCGGCGTCGAACTGCAGAAGCTTGTTGTCCAGGCTCACCATGGATCGGTTCATCGCGAGGCTGACGGTGTCGGGGCCGGGACGACCGGTAGGAGTTGCGCAGGCGCTCACGCCGCCGAGCGAAAGCCCGGCTCCGAGTATCAGACTCGTGCGGAACAGTGACCGTCGTGAAAAGCGCTGGTTGGCAAAGCTTTCGGTCATCGTTGACCTCTCGGGACTGTCACATCGAAATGTGGATGTCGGTTCGGGTCTCGTAGACCCGCGTCGACGAAAGTGATCGTGGACACAACCGGACTGTACTACGAAATGCTTGAAATGCGCAGAAAAATATTGCCAGTTGCGCAAAACGCGCATGAGTGCAATTGTGAGCTGAGTTACAACAAGGCAGTGTTATCGAAAGGTCGACGATGACCCAGGTAAGACCACAATCGCAGGTGGGTCGATGACCCAGCTCACCGCCAGCCCGCCGAGTGTGCCGAAGGCCAGGGCCGATTCCGTGCTGCCCGCATTTCTCGCTGCGCCCATGGCGCGCTACGTGGTGCGGCGCCTCGGGCAGAGCCTGCTCACCATCTTCCTGACGCTCACCACGGTGTTCGTGCTCATTCGCATGGCTCCCGGCGACCCGGCCTACTCGATGGCCGGCCCGCTCGCCAGCACGGAGGACCTCGCGCAGATTCGTACCAATCTGGGTCTGGACCAGTCGATCTTCACTCAGTACGCGCTGTACCTGAAGGGCCTGTTCACACTCGACCTCGGTACCTCGTACTCCTTCCAGGCACCGGCACTCGACGTGGTTCTGCAGCGCATTCCGTACACGATCACCCTGGCCTTCGCCGCCATCCTGCTGACCACCGTGGTGTCGATTCCCCTGGGCATCTGGATGGCTCGCCGCGCCGATACCCGACGCGAACTCGGCGCGAACGTCGTGACGATCGCCGGTCAGTCGATGCCGGACTTCTGGACCGGCCTGATGCTGCTGACGTTCTTCGCCGTATTGGTTCCCGTGCTCCCCGCAGCCGGATTCACCAGCTGGTCCTCGCTGATCCTGCCCGCCGTCACCGTGGCCATCCTGCAGATCGCCCTGATCTCCCGCATGGTCCGGCGCGAGATGGTCAACGCCTATGCCTCCCCGTACGTCACCGTCGCCCGATCGAGAGGCGTCACCGAACGCGAGATCACCTGGCGCTATGCCCTGCGGAACTCGTCGATCCCCGTCGTCACAGCATTGGGCACCAGATTCGCCTCGATGCTCAACGGCGTCGTCGTGGTCGAGGTGGTCTTCGCATGGCCGGGCGTCGGTTCACTCGTGGTTCGCGCCCTCGAAACCAGGGACTACCCGCTGATCCAAGCCACCGTTCTGGTCACCGCAGTGCTCGCTGTTCTGGTGCAACTGGCCGTCGACCTCTGCTATCCGCTCCTCGATCCACGCGTTCGCCTCGGGAAGGCAGCAAACTGATGACAGTCGTCGACAAGCCAACGGACACTCCACGTCCCAGCGCCGTCACCGCGAAGGACTTCGCATCGGCGGGTGCCACCCGTCGCCGACGCGACAGCCGCGTCAAGATCTGGATCGGCACCGCGTGTGCACTCGTGGTCATTCTCCCGGTCGCCTTCGCGCGGGTCCTGCCCCTCGACTCGCCCGATGCCACCGACCTCGGTCAACGCCGGCTCGCGCCGCTGACCGACGGACATCTGTTCGGCACCGATCAACTCGGCCGAGATTTGCTGGCGCGCGTCCTCTACGGCGGACAGGTCTCGCTCACCGTGGGAATTCTGGCCGTCATCGTCTCCGGTCTCATCGGACTGACCCTGGGATCACTGGCAGGCTTTCTCGGCGGCTGGGTGGACGCGACGGTCTCCCGCCTGCTCGAAGCTCAGCTGTCACTGCCACTTCTGATGATGCTGCTGCTCGTCGTCGCCCTGTTCGGTCCGTCGATTCCGGTCATCACCTTCGTCATCGCCATCGCGCAGTGGCCCGAAATCGCCCGTCTCACGCGATCACTGGTGCTTGTGGAGCGGGAGAAGCCCTACATCGCCGCGGCTCGGGTGCTCGGCCTCGGCCGCATCGCCATCCTGCTTCGCCACGTCGTTCCCAACATCATCAAGCAGGCGTCGCTCGTGGTTCTGCTGTTGCTGGCGCAGGCCGTGCTGCTCGAAAGCGCGTTGAGCTACCTCGGTGCCGGGCCGCAACGTCCGTTCGCCACCTGGGGTCGCATCATCTCCGACGGCCAGGACTACATCACCACCTCGTGGTGGCTCGTCACCTTGCCCGGCCTGGTCATCGTGCTCCTCGTCGTCGGAGTCAACCTGCTCGGCGACGGACTTCGAGACCGTCCCGCCGGATCGGGCCTGCTGCGAATGTTCTCCCGCACGAACAAGAAAGGGCGTGCCTGAGACATGGGCAATCTACTGAAGGTCGACGAACTGCAGATCGAGTTGGTCACCGACAAGGGCCTCATCAGAGCCGTCGACGGTGTCTCGTTCTGCATCGAAGCAGGAGAGACGGTGACCATCATCGGTGAATCGGGCTCCGGCAAGTCCACGACTGCAATGGGCATCCTCGGGTTGCTGCCGTCCGATCTGGCGGTGCTGTCCGGATCGGTGACGTTCAAGGACACCGAGATACTCGGAAAAGACAAGGAGCTCTGCGGAATCCGAGGCAAGCACATCGCGCTGATCCCGCAGGATCCGATGACGGCTCTGAGTCCGGTGCACACCATCGGCAGTCAGCTGCGCGAAGCCGTTCGACACAGTGGGGTATCGGGTCGATCCGAACAGACCAAGCGCTGTATCGAACTGCTCGAACAGGTCCGCATACCCGACCCTGCAACACAATTGGACAAATACCCACACCAGTTGTCCGGCGGCATGCTGCAACGAGTACTGATCGCCGGCGCATTGGCCTCCGGGCCGGAGCTCATCGTCGCGGACGAGCCGACCAGTGCGCTCGACGTCACCGTGCAGGCAAGCATCCTCGATCTGCTGCTCGAACTACAGGAGCGCACCGGCATCGGCATGCTGGTCATCACCCACGACCTGGGCGTGGCTCGACTGATGTCCGATCGTATCTACGTCATGAAAAGCGGTGTGTTCGTGGAGAACGGTGGAGCCGAGGAGCTCGTCAACGCTCCCAAGAGCCCGTACACGAAGAAACTGCTCGACGCGATCCCGCAGTTGGGGCCCTGGAACGAGAAGGTGGAGGCCTCGGTATGAGCGCACCATTGTTGTCGGTGGAGAACCTCGTCGTCGAATACCCGGTCGGTAACGGCGTGTTCAGAGCCGTCGACTCGGTGAGTTTCTCGGTGGAGAGGGGCAAAACCGTTGCTGTAGTCGGTGAATCGGGCTGCGGGAAATCGACGATCGCCAAGTCGATCGTGCGGTTGTTGACCCCTACGTCGGGATCGATCATGGTCGACGGCACGGACATCGCGCAGATGTCCGAAAAAGCACTGCGACCCTTCCGCTCTCGCGTCCAGATGGTCTTCCAGGATCCCTACGGTTCACTGGATCCGCACCTCACCGCAGTCGACATCGTCGGAGAACCGCTTCGGCTCAAAGGTATTCGGAGTAAGTCCGAACGCGCGACCAGAGCAGCAGAACTGATCGACCGCGTCGGATTGCCGAGCACTGCCCTGACTCGTCGACCAGCGGAGTTCTCGGGCGGACAGCGTCAACGAATCGGTATCGCCCGCGCACTGGCGTCGGGACCGGAGATCCTCGTGTGCGACGAGGCCACCAGCGCGTTGGACGTTTCCGTTCAGGCCCAGGTGCTGGAATTGCTGCGCGAGATCCAGCAGCAGACGGGATTGACCTACGTGTTCATCTCGCACAACCTCGGCGTCGTGCGCGAAATCAGTGAGACGGTCGTCGTCATGTCCAAGGGACGCATCGTCGAACGAGGTGACACCGAGGAAGTACTCGCGCGACCGAAGCAGCCGTACACCCGCGCGCTGCGAGCGGCAGCTCTCGACCCCTCGACGATGACAGGAACCAAACCGCGACATATCGTTTCGCGGCTCGCCAAGACTGGAGTAACCGCATGACCGCGCTCAATATCTCACCCCTCGTCCTGGGAACGATGACGTTCGGCGATACCGTCGACGCATCCGGGGCGGCCAAGATGGTGGACGCGGCCCTGGACGCCGGCATCACCCATATCGATACCGCGAACGGCTACGCGGGCGGTGAATCGGAGCGGATTCTCGCTGACCTTCTCGCCACTCGCCGTGATCGCGTCACGCTTGCCACCAAGGCCGGAATGCCGCACCCGGACGCCGACGGCAACAGCCCGCTGTCTCCGAAAGGGTTGCGACTCAGCATCGATGCCAGCCTGTCGCGGCTGGGCACCGACTACGTGGACCTGTTCTATCTGCACCAGCCAGACCGTGCGACTCCCTTGTCCGACACTCTTGTTACGGTCGCCGAGCTGGTGTCCGAAGGAAAGATCAGAGCCCTCGGTGTCTCGAACTTCGCTGCCTGGCAGATCGGTGAAGTCAATCGGGTAGCGGACGACGTGGGTGCGCCCCGACCCGTTGTGGCGCAGCAGTTGTACAACCTGCTCGCCCGTCGGATCGAAGAAGAGTACGTGGAGTTCGCGGCCTTCACAGGCCTGATCACGATGGTCTACAACCCGCTCGGCGGCGGGCTCCTCACCGGCAAGCACGCTGCGGGAGTGCAACCGACGGACGGCCGGTTCGGAGATTCGCGCCTGGCCACGATGTACCGCGAACGGTACTGGAACACCGCAATATTCGACGCCATCGCCCAGCTCGGTACCGTGGCAGACGATGCCGGAATGCCGCTGACCGAGCTGGCTCTACGATGGCTGGTGTCCAAGCCCGCGACCGGACCGGTGTTGCTCGGCGGCTCCAAAGTGGAGCATCTCGAATCGAACATCTCCGCCCTCGGCCGCGGGCCGCTCCCCGACGACGTGGTCGCAGCGTGCGACGAGGTCGGCGCGGCTCTGCGCGGACCGATGCCGAACTACAACCGCTGAGAGGCTTTCAATGACTGCACAGGAATTCGCCGCCCGCGTACGCAACCGCGAACAGATACTCGGGTATTGGTCGGTCATCGACAGCCCCGTCTCCACCGAATGGCTCGCCCATGTGGGGTGGGACTACATCGCACTCGATCTGCAGCACGGCCTGATCGGATACTCGGGCATGCTGGCAGGAATCACCGCTATCGACGCCGCACAGGGACCGGCCGCTCTGGTGCGCGTCGAAGCCAACAACGCCACGGTGATCGGCCGGGCCCTCGATGCCGGTGCAGCGGGAGTCATCGTGCCCCTCATCGACACTGCCGAAGACGCTGCCGCCGCGGTAGCGGCAGCTACCTACCCGCCCGAAGGCATAAGGTCCTACGGTCCGATGCGCTCCCAACTACGCATCGGACCCAACCCCGCCGATGCCAACCGCGATACCGTCGTCCTCGCGATGATCGAGACACCTCAGGGCCTGGCCAACGTCGAAGAGATCTGTGCGGTCCCCGGTCTGGACGGCGTCTACGTAGGGCCATCGGACCTACGCCTGGCCGTCGGAGGGTCCTCGCCGAGCGACCCATCAGTGGACGAAGAATTCGATGCCGCTCTCGTCCGAGTCCAGAAGGCCGCCGCGGCAGCGGGCATCACCGCCGGAATTCATACCGCATCGGGAAGCATTGCTGCGCAACGACTTGCCCAGGGCTACACGTTGGCCACCGTTGCATCCGACCTGACGCACCTCAAAGCCGTGTCGGCCGAGCACCTAGCGGCGGCGCGGGGATAGGCCCACGCTTCTTGCGCGAATCGACCCGATACGCCAGATAGAGATACAGGAAGCCGGTAACGGTGCCGCCGAGACATCCTGCTGCGATATCGAGGGCGGTGGATCCCGAGTTGATCGTCAAGTGGAGCAGGAGGAACCCTATTGCAACGGCCGGGACGAGTGCCAGGGCGTTGATGTAATCGGCGCGAGTTGCGCCGCACTTCTTGCTCAACGCGCCGGTCATGACCCACTCGCGAAATGGCTTCTGCATCTCAGGCTCCTCGTATGGGTCTGATTTGTCCCGTTCAGCCACGATACCGGAGAGTTGGTTTAGGTAGGGTTCGAGTTGTGCGCGCTGTTGTCTTCCTCGCTGTACTCGCGATCATCTACAAGTGGCCGGTGTTCGGAGACAGCCCCGGCCACTGGTCGGCCCTGAGTCAGGGAATCATGTTCGGCGCGATCATCTGCACCGTCGCTACTCCTGCGGGATGGAAGGCCATCCGGCGAATAGACGGACGGATGCGGTCTTAGATCGATGCTCGGGGGTCGGCGTCGGGTCGGCGTGGCGGCGCAAACGCGAGCGCATTCGTCAGGTGCGCGCGGATTCGTCGCCAATTTCGACCGCCAGAGAGGGCCATTCGACAAAAGCGCGCGCGTTTGCGGCGGGGTTCAGTCCCGTTTCGTGACTCGGCCGGAGCAGTTCGGCGTGGGCACCCGTTGCCTCCCAATCCACCTGAATCGGGTGCAGATAGCCGCGCTCAGCTGCACCCGATTCGAGGGTGGTGAGGCCATGTGTTTGGGTGAGTCCCATGGACTGGGTCGGCAGGGAGCTGAGCGTGGCCGCCGGGAGTGGGGTAGTCACGTCGGCGGTACTCATCGCACCGGTCATCGATGGCAAGTGGTTGGATCTGACTCTCCCAGCCGTACTCGGTGCAATTGGTGGACTGCTGGTGGGATTCGCGGCGGTGGTCGGCGGAAAGTACGCACTGAAGACTGCGGTGCCGTGGCCGCCTAGCGGTCGAAAACAATGGCGACACCGATTCGCCCTGTGCACTGCGGCATTGGTGACACTGTTCGTTGCCGGGCTCTCTGCATGGGCCAGCGCTGCCTCGGGGATGGTCGCTTCGGACAGCGCGGAGCCGCCGATACAGCTGATGGTGACAATTGCGTTGACTGCAATCAGTTACGTGTTCGCGTACTTCCTTGCGCCCGAGGTCAACTGACTCCGGCTGGAGCGGTTCAGTCCGAACCGGTGAACGCGCCGAGGACACGCTCACCGACAGGCGTCAGGGCCGTCGAACGCGCCCACCAAGAGGCAGGCGATATCACGCGGAACTCTCCACTGATTGTCGTATCGCACGAATGACATCGGTCCGACGGGATAACTGTCCATGCTTCGGAAAGTTCCGACACCCATGGCCTCCACCGAATCGGGACCGGTCGCGGCGACGGTTGTGAACTCGATGTGTTGCGGATCCGGCTGAGCGCCCCAGGCACGTGCGAGCCGCACGTTGTTCTCGGCCGGCCCGTCGAACAATCGAGCTCGATCTTCTTCGCGAATCGAGTAGTCCACGCTCGCTGCGAACAGAGCCGTCAACTGGGCTGCGGTCGGCACATCGTCGGTGATGGGCGGTGGCGGAGAGGCGAATTGCGTCGGGCTGATCGATGCGACCGGCGACTCCGGCTCGTCCACCTCGGCGGGGGAGCAGGCGCAGGCGAGCAACACCACAGCGACCGCGCTCACTCCAACAAGTTTCACCGGCCCAGTATGAACCGAAACAGCATGGTGGGTAGGTGAATCGGGTTCAGATACCCGACGTCGTCAGGCGCCGGTTGTGTTGGGCAGTGATCACCAGTACCGGTATGGCGATCGGCAGGATCAGGGCCGCCGCTGGAAGCACGAGGGCAGCAGGAGCAGTCGTCAGGTTGTGGATTGCTACAGCCACTATCCATGCACCCACGGCCGCGATGGCCTGCGCACCCAGTCGGAGGGCCGTCACTGTCCACGGTGAACGAACTGCGAATTTGCCGATGGTCATCGGCAGATAGTGGCCCTCGTTCACCTGTGACAGCTGCAGCGTAGCGACAGTTATCATGGCCGCGCTGATGGCGGCGATCACGAGGCCGAGAAACAACATGCTCAGTACGATACGCAAACTTGTGGCCCTAGGCTGCTGGTATGACTGCCGCTGCGAATTCCGATGCGACCCGTCGTCGGGTGCCGTCCTGGTTACGAGAGTTGGCGGTTCTGGTCGTGGTCGCATTGTTACTGAGTGTGCTGCTGCAAACTTTTGTCGGCCGTGTCTATCTCATCCCGTCGCAGTCCATGGAACGCACGCTGCACGGCTGTCCCGGTTGTACCGGCGATCGAATCGTGGTGGACAAGATGACGTTTCGATTCGGAGATCCGCAGCCGGGTGATGTGGTGGTGTTCAAGGCTCCGACGGAGTCGTGGAACAGGGGATACACGTCGAGCCGATCGAGCAACGCAGGAGTGAAGGCGTTGCAGGACGCGGGATCGTGGGTCGGACTCGTCGCGCCCGACGAGAACGACCTGGTGAAACGGGTGATCGCAACAGGCGGGCAAACCGTCCAGTGTTGCGATGTGCAAGGAAGAGTCGAGGTCGACGGGCAGCCGCTCGACGAGCCCTACATCGCGTTCGACTTCCCCTACGACGCGGACACACTCAACTGCGCAACAGTTCCGCAGTCCGGTCGCTGTTTCGGGCCGGTGACCGTACCGTCCAGCAATCTGTGGATGATGGGCGACAATCGAAGCGGCTCAGCAGATTCGAGGGCACACTCCCGTGACGAACTGGGCGGAACGGTCCCCATCGAGAATGTGATCGGCAAGGCCAGATTCATCGTGCTGCCACCGTCGAGATGGGGTGTCATCGACTCGCCTGCGATACAGCGCTGATCGCTAGTCGGCGTCGCGCCTGCGTGTGATACGAAAACCATTGCAGTACAGAACAACGGCGAGGACCGCTCCTATCGCCGATCCCGCGAACGGAGCGAGCCACAGCCACAGCCAAGTGCGTGAACGCACCTCGAAGGACAGGTCCAGCGCATTCACGTAGTCCGAATTCATCGTGACTCCGGACAGCGGCGTGTACGTGCCGTAATAGATCTCGGGTGATGCGATGTCAGGGGCCAACGCCAGCTCGACGAGGTGAGCGCCCATGGGAAGCAGCCCCACCACGAAGCCGAGGGTGGTGAGAATCAGAACCATCGAGCGCATTCCCATGATCCCGTCGAGTAGCAGCGTCTTAGAACCCGAGATCGCGCTTACGACGCTCGCGTTCGATGCGTCGCTGTTCCTCGGCGCGTTCGCGGCATTGCCGGAGGAATTCGGCGTCCGCATCCGGATTCTGGGCGGCCTGACGTCCCGGCCGCGTCTCGTATTCGGGGTACGCGGAGTTGCTTGCGCGACCGTAACCGGACCCGCCGGCACCTCCCCAAATCCCGGCACCGACGGGTCGGCCCGCAACGAGCCAGGCCAACGACCCAGCGAACGGGAGGAAGACGATGAGCAGAATCCAGACGATCTTGGGTAGATAGCGGATGCCACCCTCGTCTGCGGTGATCGCGTCGATCAGACAGAACACCCACAGCAGCATGACCAGCAAACCGAAATACGGCATTGTGTCCCTCCATGTCCAAGACCGCTCGGTCCGTTGTATCGAAGATCGTAGCGCTGTCCTCGCGATTTCGACAGACGAGTCGGTTTGGAAACCTGGGGTGGGGGCGCGGACACGGCCGGATGTCGCGTCAATGTCCTGGGCAGTAGATGTACAGAGATGATCGCTGCCCATCCCTGGTGAGCAGGACGGTCACCGGATCTGTGGGACGCGTGTGCGCCTATTGGCGAGCATCGTCATGGCCCGCAGTGGGCCTGATCCTCAGGCCGACGAGAACAACGACAAGGGTCGTCAGAAACACCGCGGGATAGGTGAATTGGACGGCGAACTCGAAGGCGGGGGAGCCCTCGAACATGAAGATTCCGATGGCCTTGATGCCGCGGTAGTCGGTGAAGTACCAGGCGATCATCGGCGTGGTCACGGCGATCGGGGCCAGCCAACTCCACCAGGTTCGGTGTCGGTTGGCGTAGTCGAGAGCGAGGACGGTCAGCGGAATGCACCACACCCAGTGATGGCCCCACGCGAAAGGCGAGACCATCGGCGTCGCCATTCCACATATCGTCAGGGCCAGCAACGTCTTTCCGGCTGCCTGTGCGCGTGCCGCCACCCACAGCGCCAGGGCGGCGACAACGATGGCGAGCACCAGCCACACGGCAAATGGAGGTGTATTGCCCGGCCACAGTCGAGCCAACGCGCCATGTATCGACTGGTTGGCGGGCGAGGCCAGTGCGCCGATTCGTTCCGAGTCGATCATCGTCGACGTCCAGAATCTCCACGAATCGGCGGGAATGACGATCAGTCCTGCAAGCACGGTCACTGTGAACGCTGCGATCGCCGTGACGGCTGCTCGCCACTGTCTCTGTGCCAGTAGATGAAGCACGAAGAATGCGGGCGTCAGTTTCAGTCCTGCAGCGATGCCGACCCCCACACCGCGGAGTCGACTGCCCTCGCCGCGGGTGAGATCGAGCAGAACGAGAACCAGTAGAAGCACATTGATCTGGCCGAGCCAGATGGTCATCCGGACGGGCTCGAGCCACGTCAGCGCCACTGCCAATCCGACACTGACGAGATACATTGTTGCGCTTCGATATCCGAGCGCGCGCCAGCTCGCGACCACGGCCACGTAGATCAGCAACAGATTGATCGCCTGCACCACCGCCACAGCGCTCGTGACCGAGAGGAGGGCGAGCGGGGCGAAGGCCAACGCCGCGAAGGGCGGGTAGGTGAACGGGAGGCCGATGTCGAACAATGCGAACTCGTACAGCGGCTCCCCATGCTGAACGACGTACGCACCGTGTCGATAGACGATGGTGTCGATTCCGTTGCCGAACAGACCGAAGGGGGTTGTCCATCCCAAGAAGTAGGCGTGCGCAACGACCGCGACGCACGCGGCGATGGCCGACGCGACGAACCAGCGCCAACCGAGCCGGCCGACGCGCGTCGCATGCACTTCCGGTTGCGTCTCCCGGATGGCCGTCTTCTGGTCGTTCTCTACGCGCACGTCCGAGTCTGACCGCGCGTAGAGCGGCCGAAAACTGGACGTCGTCATGGCCTACACGATAGATCGTTGTACCTGATACAAGGAACTCGACACGGACAGACCGGTACGTTTTGTCAGCGGATTGCTCGGCTCGACGATTGCCTGGGTATCAGGGTGGGGAGCGCTTTGTGTACGGCCGCCGAGTCATCGGTTCCGTTGATCAACAGATCCATCGCGGTGCCGGCGATCTGATCGAACGCGGTACGCACCGACGTCAACGGCACCGGCAGCAACTGGGCGAGGGGAATGTCGTTGTATCCGACGAGTGACAGGTCCACGCCGACGGCCAGATTGTGGCGGTGAGCTGCGGATAACACGCCGAGGGCCAGATTGTCGTTGGCCGCGAAGACCGCGGTGGGACGTTCTGTGGCGTCGAACAATTCGTGTCCTGCGCGCGCGCCCGCTTCGATTCCGTAACCGGTTTCGACAGTCCACTCCGACCTCGGTGACACGCCGGCCTCGTCGAGAGCCCGTCGGGCACCCGCGAGCCGTCCGACGGCGCTGGAGGTGAACAGCGGACCGGTCAGAACCGCGATGTCGGTGTGGCCCAGATCGATGAGGTGTCGAACTGCCAGGTACCCGCCTGTCTCGTCGTCGCCGATGGACGACGGACTCTTGCCGTCGGTTCGTAGGACGAGAACGTGCGGAATGCCGTTGTCGCGCAGGTGGCTGGGGAGAGGATCGTCGGTTCGGCTGGTGGCGAGAACGACGCCGTCCACATTGCGTTCGAGCAGGGACTGCGCGGCGTTCCACTCGTCGGTGGGGTCGTCGCCACTGGTCGCGACGATGGCGTGATAGCCGTCTTTGCCCGCGGCCCGATCGACCGCCTCGAACATCAGGGCCATGACGGTGTCGGACAGCCGCGGAACCAGCACTCCGATGGTCGCCGTTGCACCGCGCCTGAGGTTGGACGCGAACGTGTTGCGCCGATAGCCCAGCTGCTCGGCGATCTCTCGCACCCGGACGGCCGTCGCGGTACGGGAGGGGGCGACGCGGTCGTCGAGCACGCGGCTGACCGTCGACACACTGACGCCCGCCGCCTTGGCGACGTCGCGGAGCGTGACGACGTCCGTCCGTTCCGCCGAGAGCCCGGTTCGAGTGGGACGCATCCACACCTCCTTGATCGATCGGCCCGATCGCACGACAGGACCGAACTTACCGATCCCCAGCTGATCGCACATGCAAACGTCCCAGGAACGTTTGCACGAAGTGTTGCATGTGGGTCGGCGCCGGGTGCGAGCCCTGTCACCTCTCAGCCGGCGAGGTGATGGTTGACACATTCGGGGTCGCGGGTTTAGCGTCATGCAAACGTTCCCGAGAACGTTCCCAACCGCCTCTCGAAAAGGACGTCACCATGAATTCACTCGATCTCCGCGGACTCAGCCCGGCACCGATCACGCCCTTCACCCGCGACGGCGAGGTCGACTACGACGCGATACAGCGACTCGGGTCGTGGCTCGGCAGTGTCGACGGGGTCAAGAGCCTGGTCGTCCTCGGCCATGCAGGCGAGGGCACGTTCCTCACGCAGGCCGAGCAGGCCAAGGTCATCGGTGCGTTCCGCGATTCGGTGGACGGCAAGCTCCCGATCGTCGCCGGCATCACCGGTGAGGGCACTGCGGTATCCGTCGAAGAAGCCAAGCGTGCAGTCGACGCCGGCGCATCCGCCGGCCTGGTCTACCCCTCGCACGGATGGCTGCGATTCGGATACCAGGACGGTGCGCCGCAGGACCGGTACAAGGCACTGTACGAAGGCTCGGGCCTGCCGCTCATCCTGTTCCAGTACCCCGACGTCACCAAGGCGACGTACAACCTCGACACACAGCTCGAAATTGCCGCTCAGGAGGGCGTTTTCGCCACCAAGAACGGTGTCCGCAACATGCGTCGTTGGGATCGCGAGATTCCGGTGCTGCGCAAGGAGAACCCCGAACTGCAGATCCTCAGCTGCCACGACGAGTACCTGCTGCACACCATGTTCGACGTCGACGGCCTGCTGGTGGGGTACGGCGGCCTCGCGCCCGAGCCGCTCGTCGAGCTCATCGCGGCGGGCAAGGCCAAGGACTACCCGGCCGCGCGCGCCATTCACGACCGTCTGCTGCCCGTCACCGCGAACGTCTACCACCGCGGATCCCACATGGAAGGCACCGTCGCCCTCAAGGAAGGCCTCGTGCACCGCGGCATCCTCGAACACGCCACCGTGCGTTCACCACTGCTTCCGCTCGCTGCCGGTGCCCACGAGGAGATCGCAGCGGCACTCGATTCCGCGAACCTCGGCTCGGTAGTACCTGCGCTGGTCTGACCCGGTCGACGGTCACTCCCTACCCTCGGTGCCCTTCCGTAGTAGCCGCTACGGCCCGGAAGGGCACCGAGCACCACTTCTTTCGGCATGCATCACCGCGCACGCGGACCGGGTCGAGTCCGTTCGGTTGGACTGCCGAGCTCTGCATCAGATCCACCCCACGTATTCGCCCCTTGCCACATCAGGCCGACAGCAGACGTGCGCCACGTCGCCGGCTCGAAAAGTGCTTCGAGAAAGGGCTCGCAATGAGTCAGCACCACGCAACACCGGTGGTACCGTCCGCAGCCGTGCGAACTTCGCAAACTCCCGCACCCCGCTCCGGCAAATGGAAAGCCTTCCTGAGCACCATCGCGATGGCCGGCCCCGCATTCATCGCCGGTGCATGGCAATTCGGCCCCGGCAACCTCGCCAGCGCCGTCGAAGCCGGCAGCAAGTACAGCTACAGCCTGATCTGGGTCATCGTGCTCTCGACGGTGTTCATGCTGGTGTACGCGGACATGAGTGTCCGGCTCGGCATTCGCACCCCGAAATCGATTATCAGCTCCGTCAAAGACGTCCTCGGCCAGAAGGTTGGCGTCGCTGCGGGATTCGGCGTCTTCATCATCACGCTGTGCTTCTCGGTGGGTAACGCCGTCGGCTCCGGCCTCGGGCTTTCGATGGTGTTCGGCGGATCACCGCTGATCTGGTCGGCAGTGTGTACCGCATTCGTCGGCCTGATCCTGTTGTTCCGCAACGTCTATCGCACCGTCGAGCGCGTCCTGTTGGTCATCGTCGGACTCCTCGGTGCCACGTTCATCATCAGTGCCGTCATCTCCAAGCCCGATTGGTACGAAGCGGTCAGCGGTGTCGTCCCCAGCATCCCCCCGGGAGGAGCGCTCCTCGTCGTGGCCTTGGTGGGCACCAACTTCTCGCTCAACGCCGCCTTCTTCACCTCGTACGGCACCCACGAACGCGGCCGCACCCGCGCGCAGTACAAGCAGACGACCATCGCAGACACCATCCCCGGCATCATCGCTCCCGGAATCATGACGTCTCTGGTAATCATCGTCGCCGCGGCCGTGCTCGGTCGACAGAATGCAGAAGCGCAGACACTCGTCGGCCTCGCCAAGATTTTCGAGCCCATCGCCGGACCCGTCGGATCGACCATTTTTGCCCTCGGCCTGTCCGGTGCTGCCTTCTCGGCCATGGTCGCCAACGCAACCGCCGGCGGCACGATGCTCTCGGACGCACTCGGCAAGGGCCCGTCACCCAGCACAATGACCGCCAAACGCACCAGCGCGGCCATCCTTGCCTGGGGACTGGCCATCACGCTGATCTTCACCAAATCGCCTGTGCAGCTCATAATCTTCGCGCAAGCGTTGACCGTGCTGATCGCGCCGTTCCTCGGCTTCCTGCTCTACGTCATGAGCAACAACCGAGAACTGATGGGCGAACTCCGCAACACCTGGTGGAAGAACATCATTGGAGGTCTCGGCTTCCTCTCCATCCTCTCGCTCTCCGGACTACTGATCTACGAACTCGCGACGCGATAATTCGACTGAAGTCCCGGGTGGATGCTCGACGAGCATCGACCCGGGGCGTTCCGATTTCCCAACCGGATCTTGAAAGCAGGCCTATCGCCGGCCACAGAACTGTGGTACTTCTTGAGTCATGAACACATTCGACACGTCGAAAGGCGCATGAGCGCCCGTAGCTATCCCACCTCCGGTTCCACTACACCGAGGTGCAGATCATGAAGCTTGCCGAGGCCCTCGCTGAACGAGGGGAACTGATCAAGCGCACCGAACATCTGAAGGTTCGGATTCTGGCGAACGCTCGCCATCAAGACGGTGAATCACCGGCTGAGGATGCAGCGATCTTGTTGTCCGAGTACAACTCCGCGCTCGATCGTCTCGAAGTTCTCATCCGTAGGATCAACCGAACCAACAGTGCTGCCGCGGTGCGGGATGGAACCATCACCGATGCGCTCGCGTCCCGCGACGTGCTGCGTATGCGACACAAGGCGATCTCTGCGGCCGCGGACGCAGCATCGGGACGCAACCAGGAGCACAGATACGGCCCACGTCAGCTGAGGTCGGAATTGGTCTACGTCGCAGCTCTTCCGGTTGCCGAATTACGTTCTGCCGCAGATGATGTTGCCAAGCAGATTCGGTTGGTGGATTTGGAGATCCAACGCGTCAATTGGGAGTTCGACCTAGTCGACTAGCATGCCACATGCCGGGTAGTAGGTAGTTTTCGGTCGAGGCGAGCACGTACCGCGGGTCGGCGGTCTTCCGGCCCTTCTCCTGCGTGGTGAGCAGCGTTCCGGGCATTCACTCGGTCACAGTGCAGCTCAGTACAATTCACGCAGAACGGTGCACAGCATACCTTGCACTACCGTGTGCTGATCGAACGGAAACGAGGGTGGGTAAGGGGCCACCCGGCATGATGGTTTGCGCCTGTGTTCGCGACTAGTCTGGTCAGAATGACGGCTCTATCGATGTCCCTCAGCCGACCTGCACTGATCGTCGTCGATGTGCAGGCCGGTTTCGACGATTCGGAATTCTGGGGTCCACGGGACAACCCGTCGTGCGAGGACAATATTGCTCAGCTCGTTCAGTTCTGGCAATCCAGGGCTTGGCCCGTGGTATTCGTTCAGCACGATTCCGACAATCCACAGTCGCCGTTGTCGCCGACGCAGGACGGGCATCGCTTCAAGGACATGCTCGACGGGACTCCGGATCTGCTCGTTCGTAAACGCGTCAATTCGAGCTTCTACGGAACTCCCGATCTGGACGCCTGGCTACGCGGCGAGGACATCGACCAGGTGGTCATCTGCGGAATCACCACCAATCACTGTTGCGAGACAACCGCGAGGATGGCCGGGAATCTCGGCTACGACACCTACTTCGTCATAGACGCGACGCATACCTTCGATCGCGTCGCGCCCGACGGGACAGTCGTACTTGCCGCAACACTGTCTGCCATCACGGCAACCAACCTGCACGGCGAGTTCGCGACGGTGATCGAAACGAAAAACATAACTTCCCGCTGACGTCGCCCCAATTTTGATACCGTTCGGTATGGCCGATCGGGGAGCAGTAGCAGGGCTCGCGGGACCCATTGTGCTGCTGTATCTGGGGTACTTCGCGTCGGTGCCGACCCTCTCATCGCTGATCCACGGGATCTTCGACCCACGAATAGACTGGGCCGACAAGGGCTTCGGTGAAGTGTTGCTGTTCTCGTTCATGATTGTGGGCGGTCTCGCTGCATGTGTTGCGGCAGTTCGCGCACTGGCCGAGTCTCCGAGGTTCCCAGGAATTGTCGTCACACCGGGGTCGTCGATCGGGCGGAAAGTCGACGCGGTGGTGGTGACACTGATTGCCTACGCCGTCGTTGTTCTGGTGTTCGTGACCGCTACCGCATCAGCCGGATTCCTGGCGCCGCTCATTGCGGCGTGGGCTTGCTCCAACACGATTCGTAACCATCGCGCACTGAAGAGTCGACGTCGAGCGTCCGCAACATAACCCATGAACACCGTGCTGATACTGATGCTCATGCTGTGGTTCGTCGTGTTCGCGTACGCGGCATCCGTCGGATTTCGCGGCAGGGCAACGAATCCCGACTACTACGGTGCACGAGTGTCGGACACGGTGAAATCGACACCCCGACTTCGTGCACGAGCCAATCGATCGGTCGGAATCTGGTGCACGGTCAGTTCCGTGATGGCTGTGGTGCCAATCGTATGGATCGGCTCCGACTTTCACCGTGAAAGAACGACTTGGGAGCTGGCCGGTCTGGCTGCTTACGTCTTCGTCGTCGTGGTGGTCGGCGGTTACCCGTTGGAGAAGATCACGAAGTCGTGACGTTGGGATGGTCCAACAACGCGAACGCGGCCGTCAATTGCGCTCGGGCTGCGTCGACTTCGGATGTGTTGCCCGCCAGATGGTGCAGCAAGGCGCGTTGGAAGATCCCGTCGAGCAGGATGTAGGCGGAGGGGCGGTCGAGGGCCGATTCGGAGCCGCGCAGCTCGCAGTACTTCGTCACCACACGCCAGATCATGTCTTCGCGACGTTCCTCGATGTCCAGGACGTCGCCTCGAAAGGAACCGTCGAACAGGGCTTGGTTGCGGAGGTCGTACCAGAGTCGATGAATTCCGGCGTCCGCCACCAGGGTGGCGAAGTACTTCGTCTCGAAGTCCGCGTACAGGCCGGGGGCGTCGACGGCGTTGGCCACCACCTCGTCGTACCGGGTGACGCAGATGGCCTCGTACTGGCGAACTGCGTGGGTGATGAGGTCGAGCTTGTCGGTGAAGTAGTAGTGCAGAACGCCGTGCGAGTACTCGGAGTTCTGCGCGATCTCCCGCAACGAGGTGCGGGCGTACCCTAGCTCGGCCAGCGTGTGGAGCGTCGCCTCGGCCAGCTCGGTTCGCTTGGACTCGAACTTGTTGCGGGCGCGTTCTTCGATGCGCGCGCGCGGATCGACCGTCTGGGTCATGTTCGGTGTCCTTTCCGCGCGGCGTTTTGTCGATCAGTGTATGCCCGGCCGTCGAAAACCGGATTCTGGGCAGTCGTCAAGAAAAACCTCGACGGGTGTACAAATTCTAACTTAGTGTGATCTGCAGCACACGTCAGAGGGGTGGATGCACACCTGCCTCCGGTGCTTCACGGCTCGATCAACCTCGGCCCGTCCGACGACGGCCGATCACGAGAGGACTCTTCATGCCAACCGACAAGCGCGTCGTCGTCTACGGGGCATCGGGATACACCGGGCGACTGATCTGCGAATACCTGCGCGAGTACAACATTCCCTTCCTGGCCGCCGGCCGCGACGAAAGCCGAGTCAAGGGCATCGTCGACGCCGTCCCCGGCGTCGAGACGGTCGAATACGATGTCGTCGAGGTCGAGCACACGGCTTCCGCACTGGCAGAAGCGTTTCGAGGAGTCGAGATCGTGCTCAACACGGTCGGTCCGTTCTCGCGGTTCGGACACGAGGTGGCGCAGGCATGCATCGAGATCGGTGCGCATTACACCGACACCACCGGTGAGCAGGACTGGATCATCGATGCCGAGAAGAAGTACGGTGCGGAATTTGCCGCCCGAAACATCGTTCTGACACCGGGTTTGGCGCAGATGTACAGCATCGGCGAGATCGCGGCCAATATCTGCCTCGAGACCCCGGGCCTCGACACCCTCGACATCGAGGTCTTCTGGAAGGGGCATCCGACGGTCGCGTCGACCAACACCATCCTGACCAATGCCGCCTTCTCCAAGGCGTACTACCTCGAACAGAACGAGTACGTGGAATGGCCCGACGACGGGGTGTTCCAGGTGGTCGTGCCGGGCCAGCACGATCTGGGCTTGGCGCTGCCGTGGGGCGGTACGTCGCACCCGGTGTGGTTCAAGAACGATCCCCGAGTCGCGAACGCACGCGCCTACGGCGGGGTGATGAACAAGCCCCTCATGCTCGCCGTGCCTCAGATCATCGCCGGCGCAATGGCGCAGATGGAAGGCAAGACCGACGCCGAGAAGTACGACATCATCGACACGGTGTCGGCGTCGGTGCGCAGTGAGACACCGCCGCGGGAGAATCCCCGTATCAACACCTCCCTCGACTCGGTCTACGCATCGGGCCCACTCGGCCGCGTGCACACGGTGATTCACGGCAACTGCAACTACAAGCAGACCGCTCTGCTCAACGCATTCGCGGCGGCACACGTGTTGCAGGGGCCGCCCAAGAAGGTCGGATTCGCCTCGAGCTGCCAGGCATTCGGACACCGCGAACTGCTCGGCGTGCTCCGCGCCTTCGGTCTGGTCCTCGACCCCGTCGTCACAGCACACAGCTGAGGACCCGGCCGATGCGGCTTTCCGACTACCTCGACAAGGGCCTGTCCCTCGGCCGAGACGCCCCCTGCCTCACCATGGGTGACACCACGAAGAGCTACGGCGAGGTGTACGACGACACGGTCTCCATCGCCGGAGCGTTGCAACACAACGGTATCGAGACCGGGGATCGTATTGCGGTGCTCTCCGGTAACGATCCACTCGCCCTGACCTGCGTTTTCGCAATCTCCCGCGCAGGCGCAGTGTGGTGTCCGATCAATCCGCGAAACGAGGCCGACGAGAATCGACAACTGTTCGATCTGTTCGGGTGCCGATTCCTGTTCTTCCAGAAAGCATTCGCGGATCTGGTCGGCCGCATCAGAGACCACCTGCCGCAACTGGAGTGGCTGGTCTGCCTGGACGGCGACGTGCCGGGAGCACTGTCGTACGACCGATGGCTCGTCGAACACCGCTCGGACTCGGTCGTCGACAGGCGACCGGCCGACGGGCTCGCCATGATCGCCGGAACCGGCGGAACGACGGGAAAACCGAAGGGCGTCAGACTCACCGAAGAGAACATGATGACCTCGACGGCGACGGCACTGATGAGCTATCCGTTCGGGGACCGGCCCCGATACCTCGCACTGGCACCGTTGACCCATTCGGCGGGGGTACTGACATTCCCCATCCTGAGCCTGGGTGGCCACGTCGTCGTGATGCCGGCTCCGGACGTCGGAGAGTTTCTCTCACTCATCGAGCAGCACCGGATCACACACGCATTCTTGCCGCCGACGGTCATCTACGGGGTACTCGACCATCCCGACCTCGACACGCGGGATCTGTTGTCGCTCCGATGCCTCTGGTACGGGGCTGCGCCGATGTCGCCAACCCGTTTGGAGGAGGCGCTGACCCGAATCGGGCCGGTGCTGGGGCAGCTCTTCGGGCAGACCGAGGCACCGAACATGATCGCAACGCTCGCACCGGCCGATCACTTCCGTAGTGACGGTTCCATCGCGGTCGAACGGTTGACCTCGGCGGGCAAGCCGACGCCACTGACGACGGTGGCGATCATGAACGAGGACGGCGGCCTGCTCGATCGAGGGGATCGCGGCGAGATCGTGGTCCGAGGGCCTCTCGTGATGCAGGGCTATCACCAGAATCCCGATGCCACAGCCGAAGTCGGCGCTCATGGCTGGCACCACACCGGAGACATCGGGTACCTCGATCAAGCCGGTTACCTCTACGTCGTCGATCGTGCCAAGGACATGATCATCACCGGAGGATTCAACGTGTACTCGGCCGAGGTGGAACAGGCCCTGCTGTCGCATTCCTCGGTGAAGGAATGCGCAGTCGTCGGCCTTCCCGACGACAAGTGGGGTGAGCGAGTCACGGCTGCAGTGCTTCTGCGCCCCGGTCGCGACGCGTCCCCCGAGGATCTGATCGCACACGTCAAGGCACGGGTCGGGAGTGTCAAGGCTCCCAAAGAGATTCAGATATGGACCGATCTGCCCCGCTCGAAGGTGGGAAAGATCCTCAAGACCGAAGTACGCAGCACGATGTCTGCACCGTCACCAGCGAAGGGAAGCACAGTATGAGCGAGTTCGAGGGCAAACGAGTCTTCGTCACCGGGTCCGGTGCCGGAATCGGAAAGGCCATCTCCCGGATGTTCATCGAGCGGGGCGCGCGCGTCGTGGTCAGTGACATCGACGAAGATGTCGCAGCGACGACGGCCCAGGAAATCGGTGCCGAGGGCACCGCCAACTGCGATGTCTCCGACGAGAGCCAGGTACAGCGAGCCGTCGCCGGCGCGGTCGCGATTCTGGGCGGACTGGACATCGTCGTCAACAACGCGGGCATCGAGGTCTCGTCCCCGTTGCTGCAGCAGTCCACGGAGAGTTTCGACAAGATCTACGCCGTCAATGTGCGGGGCACATTCCTGGTGATGAAAGCGGCGATCGGTGCGCTCGTCGAGTCGAAGGGCAACATCGTCAACATCGCATCGCTGGCCGGTGTCGGCGGCACGGCGCTGCTCGGGTCGTACTGCGCCACAAAGGCAGCCGTCATTCAGCTGACACGCGTCGCGGCCATCGAGATGCGTGCCGCAGGCGTACGCGTGAACGCCGTGTGCCCCGGCTTCGCCGATACCGCCATGGTCGAACGCCTCGTTCCGGACTTCGAAGCGGCAACTCAGGTCCCGTTCGGTGATCTGGTCGCCGCCAAGCAGGGACGGCTGGGAACACCTGAGGACATCGCAGAAGTGACGCTGTTCCTGGCCTCGGACCGCGCAACATGGATCACGGGCAGTCACTACATTTTGGACGGCGGCCTCTCGGCGTCCCTGGTGTAGCGCTCGGTGCTCCCCGTCAGCCGAGTGCGACGGGGAGCAGGCCGGGTCGCGTCCGAGATGCGATGTCGGCCAACGCACCCTCCAACGTCGGGTATCGGAAGTCGAACCCGGTGTCGGTCAACACCTGCGGCTCGACCCACCGACTCTTGAGGACCAGCTCGGGTTCGGTTCGGATCACCCGTGCGCCCAGCTTCAGCAGCCATGCCGGCGTCGCCAGTCCGTGATCGCGACCGAGAGCAGATCGAACCTGGTGCATGAGAACCTCGTTGGTCACCGGGAACGGTGTCGCCACGTTGACAGGTCCGGCGATGTCCGAGGTGGCGTACAGATGGTCGAGAGTCCGAGCGACATCATCGACGTGCACCCAGCTGAACATCTGGCCGCCATCACCCATGCGGCCACCCAAACCCACTCGCGCCAGATCGATGATGGGGTTGATCGCCCCACCGCCTGCGCCCAACACGATCGACAACCGCAGTGCCACTCGGCGAATCGACACATCGGCGTCGAACAGTTCGCGTTCCCACGATCTGGCCACCTCGACCGAGAAGCCCGATCCCAGTTCGCCGTCCCGTTCGCTCATCGACCTGTCGCGGGCATCGCGATAGATGGTTCCGGTGCTCGCGTTGACCCACAGCGCGGGCGGATTGTGTGCTTGTGCCAAGGCACGCCCGAGCTGGGCTGTGGTCTGAATCCGCGACGACATGATCGCATCGGCGTTGGTCTTGTTGTAGCGACAGCTCACCGAGCGGCCGGCGAGGTTGACCACCAGATCGGACCCGTTCAGGACCTCGACGAGGCCGCGATGGTCGGACCATGGTGCATCGCTGGACGATCCGCGTCCGACCGTCCTGACGCCGATGCCGCGGTTTTCGTAGTAGCTGTGCAGATACCCGCCGATGTAGCCGGAGGCACCGCACAGGACGACGGTCGATGGTGAATCGGTCATCGACTCAACCCTTCTGGAGAGGTCATTCGTTTCAGGAGAGCGGCGACATCGGCTACCAGGCCGCGCGCTACCGGGAGTCGGGCGAGACGAACCGCCTTGGATACGACGGGCACGAGCCCGTCGACCAGAGTGCGGGTGCGAGTCTGGTTGTCGGACGAATCGGTGACCCAGTGCAGCGTGACGCCCATGTAGATCATCCAGAGCAGCAGCGGCAGTGCATCGTTCAGCGAAGCGGGTACCTTCTGCTTCGATGCATCCAACGTCGTGCGCATCAGATCGATGGCCATGGCTCTGGCGTCGGAGGATTCCTCGGAGAACGGACTGGAGCTGGACCTCGTCGGTAGCGCCAGCTGGAGGAACGCGCCGCCGAACGCGTGATACGGCGTCAGGACGTCCAAGCCGGAATGCAGAACCGCGGCCAGGTTCTCCGACAGCGACCCGCCCTGGGTGATGACCTGCTCCGCACGTTCGCGGTGATCGCGCTGGATCACCACGTACAACTCGTTGACCAGTTCGTCCTTGCCCGCGAAGTAGTAGTACGCATTGCCGAGCGACACGCCGGCCTCGTCGGCTATCCGGCGCATGGTGGTGGCCTGGAACCCCTCTTCGCGAAACAGCCGAAGAGCCACTTCGACCAGCTTGTCGCGCGTCTCGGATGTGCGGGCCATGCGGTCACCTCGTTTTCTGAACGTGTTCAAAAAGAACGGTAGACCCATTTTTGAACATGTTCAAGCGCAACGGCCGGGCACTGACCTGGATACTCGACGCATGCTCAGACGAATGGGAACCTCGTTGATCGGAGGCAAGGGGGCTCAATGGGTACAAGCGCTGAACGCGCGGCATCCGTGGAGTCACAACGACTACTTCCACAGTTGGATTCTCGCCAACCTGCCGAGCCGACGACGCGAGGCACTCGACGTGGGTTGTGGCCGTGGCGGTCTCGTGCACTCTCTCGCACCGTATTTCGATCACGTCACCGGAGTCGACATCGACTCCGACATGCGCCGCCGCACAGGTCTTGCGTGCTCCGATGTCACCAATGTGACTGTCTCCGAACGCCAACTCGACTCGTGGGCGGACGAATCCGTCGATCTGATCACGATGATCGCCGTTCTCCACCACCTCGACATCGACGACACGCTTCGCCACGTCGAGCGTGTTCTCGCGCCGAACGGCCGGCTGCTCGTCGTGGGTATGGCTGCGCCACGAAGTCCCCGGGATCTGCTGTGGGACGCCGTATCCATCGTGACCAACCCGCTGATCGGCTTCGTCGGCCATCCCTGGCCGAGCCCAGCGGGAAAGCAGCCGGCACCTTTCCCGGTCAAGGACCCGGTGCTCAGTTTCGACGAAGTGAAGCGGTCGGTCGACGCGATACTGCCCGGGGCAACGATGCGACATCGCGTCGGATTCAGGCACACCATCGAATGGACACAGCCCGGGTGATCGAAGGTTCTCTGCTTTGAGCAGAATCGCCGACCCTCCATGGAATCGAGGCTTAGGCTCCGATCATGGGCGAGGTCATACGAATCGATGAGCGCCGAGCAGCACGCGCAGTGGAACCGCTGTGGCGTGAGGTGGTCGGTCGCCGGCTGCGCGAGCGCAGACACTCCCGCGGCGACACGCTCGCCGACACGGCGGCGCGCGCAGGGATTGCACCGCAGTATCTTTCGGAGCTCGAACGCGGCCGCAAGGACCCGTCGAGTGAGATTCTTGCGGCCGTCGTCGGGGCACTCGGCACGTCGATGGCCGAAATTTCAGGCCTGGCGCATCACGACCTGTCCCGCGGCAATGCGACGTTGATGGCTGCCTGACGTCGTCCCTCGAGGACTTGGTCGACCAGGCCGTACTGCAGCGCCGACGGAGCCGTCAACACCAGGTCACGGTCTGTGTCGTGCCGAATCTTCGCGGCATCGCGTCCGGTGTGTTTCGCCAGGATCATCTCCATCTCGGCGCGTACCCTGACGATCTCGTCGGCGGCGAGAATGAGATCGGGAATGGTGCCTCGCCCTTGCCCGGCAGGCTGATGCAACACCACCCGGCTGTGCGTCAACGCCGAACGTCGACCCGGCGCACCTGCGGCGAGCAGCACCGCGCCGGCCGCCACTGCCTGCCCCACACATGTTGTGGCGACAGGGGATCCGATGAACTGCATCGTGTCGTAGATCGCCAACATGGCCGCAGTATCGCCGCCCTCGCAGTTGATGTACATGGAGATCTCCTGATCGGGCGAGTCGGCCTCGAGATGCAACAGCTGCGCGATCATCGCATTCGCAACACCGGCATCCAGTGCGGTACCGAGGTACACGATGCGTTCGCTGAGCAGATGCGAATAGACGTCGACGACGCGTTCGCCGCGCGAATCACGGGTGACGACATTGGGAATGGTGTACGTACTCATCGGGCCATCTCCATCCCGAACGACACCCGACGCGCAGGCATGACCTGATCGAACGAACTGACGATGGCGTCGACGAACCCGTAGTCACGCGCGGCGTCCGCGGTGAACCAACGATCGTGCAAGGAGTCGTCGAATATTTGTTCTCGTGTCTGCCCGGTGTCGTCGGCGATGAGGCCGAGCACCGTATCGCGGGTATGACGAAGATCGTTGGCCTGCACCTCCACTTCGACAGCAGAACCGCCGATGCCGGACGAGCCCTGGTGCATCAGAATCCGCGAATGCGGTAGCGCGTAGCGCTTTCCGGGTGTGCCCGACGACAGCAGGAATTGACCAGCGCTGCAGGCCAATCCGAGTGCCAACGTCGAGACGTCGCAGGGAATCAGGTGCATCACGTCGCGGATCGCGAGCATGGCAGGCACCGATCCGCCAGGGGAGTGAATCCACAGGGCGATATCGGCCGACGGATTCTCGGCCGCCATCGTCAACAGATGGGTGGTGAGGACGGTGCCGTTGTCGTCGTCGAGTGGGCCGTCGAGCACGAGGATTCGATGACGTAGGAGTCGGTCGCGCAGTTCGGGTGGGAACATTCGGGGTGTCTCGCTCATAGTTCGAGTGTGAACTCCAATAGCGCTGTGTGCCAACGATTCTGCTGTCGGCAGCGACGCTGCTCAGAGCTGCGCGACGCTCGAGGGACAATGGAGGCATGACCACACTCGAATTCTCCGATTCCGTCGTCGTCGCCGCATCGCCCGAGGATGTCTATGCCGTCGTATCCGACGTCACCCGAACAGGTGAATGGAGCCCGATCTGCCAGGAATGCTGGTGGAACGAACCCGACGGCGGCGGTGTGGGATCGACGTTCACCGGACGCAACGTCACTCCCGACCGCACCTGGGAAACGGTCTCGACCGTCGCAGCGGCCGAGCCCGGACGCGAATTCGCGTGGGTCGTCGGCGACAACTTCGTGCGCTGGGGATACACACTCGAACCGGTGGACGGCGGCACCCGACTGACCGAGAACTGGAACTTCCTGCCCGACGGCATCTCTCTCTTCCACCGCAAATTCGGAGACTCCGCGCAGGAGCAGATCGACACCCGCAGCAAGGCCGCGCTCGACGGCATTCCGCGCACCCTGGCGGCAATCAAGCGCATCATCGAATCGGAGTCCTGACAGGCAGGTGCGCTGGCTGTCCACTTTGTGCGTCGGCGTGCGGGAGAATCCGCCTGTCGACGCGAATTGTGGACACTCAGCCCTGTAGTCGCGCCTATTCTGTGCCGATGACGTCCACGGTTCTTCAACTGACCACGGTCCTCGAGCCTCGCGGCCCAGCGGCTGCGATCGTGCTGACCGACGCCCAGGTCGCGTCACTCGGCAGCACCAAGACGCCGCCAGTGCGGTTCACGATCGGTGGGCAGACGGTGGCAGGACGCATCGGGCGCATGGGCGGGGAGAACCTGCTGGGCCTGAACAAAAGTGTGCGCACCACGCTCGGAGTCGAGGCCGGCGACACCGTCGACGTGACCATCGAACTCGACGACGAACCGCGCACCGTCGAGCTACCGGCCGAGCTCGCCACTGCACTCGACGCCGAACCTGCGGTGCGCGCAGCATTCGACGCACTGTCTCCGTCGAAGAGAAAAGAACACGCACGATCGGTCGCCGACGCCAAGCGCGCCGACACCCGCGACCGACGCATCGCGTCGATCGTCGAGGCTCTTCGGCCCTGACGTACCACCCGGCATTGGGGCGCGGGTGTCAGCGTCGATCAGACCACTGTCGCGGGCCTGTTCGATGCGATGACCTCCGTCGGCCTGTCCGTCGCAGACAGGCGCGCGAGAATATCTACAGCCGAGGTGATGTCGGGAAGTGAACGAGTGAAGGGGATGCGTTGACGGTCGTCGAAGGCATATCCCGTCCCGAATCGTAGTCCGGGTGCCAGCAGCACTCCGTGCGACTGAGCTTCGGCGACAAGGGCACTGGATCGAAGACCGTCGGGCAGGGAACACCATAATGCGAGCCCGCCGTCCGGAACGCGGAAGTGCCAATCGGGCAATCGATCTCGTATCAGAGCAACGGTGTGATCACGTGCGACTCTCGATATGTCGGCGCGCACTCGGCGTACCTCGTCGTATTTGCCCATCAACTCGACCGCAGCGAGTTGATCGAGAATGGACGTCGAAAGTTGGCGTCGCGCATAGGTGGCGGCGATCCTCGCCAGTAGCCCTGCCTCGGCGCGAACCCACCCGACTCGCAGCCCACCCCACACCGTCTTGCTCGTCGACCCGATCGTCACCGTCGCACTATCCGGCGTTGCCGCCCCGAAGGGTTCGATGTCGCGCGACCCGTCGAGGGACAGGTCCGCCGCTACCTCGTCGACGATGGTCAGTACTGCGTGGCGGTGCATTGTTGCGGACAGCTGTCGGCGGGTGCCGAGGGGGAGTCGAGCTCCAGATGGATTGGAGAAATCGGGCATGAAATAGGCCAGGGTCGGTGCGCTTTGACGTGCGGCCCGGTCTGCGGCCGACACGAACGCCTCGGTCTCGTCCGGGTCGATGGGCACCGGGATGCATCGGCCGCCGAGTGAGTGGACGAGTTCGACGACACCCGGATACGTCGGGTGCTCGACCAACACGCGGGCGCCCGGCTCGGTGAATGTCGCCAACACCGCATGGATGGCGTCGGTGGCACCGGAAGTGACGAGAATGTTGTCGGCAGTGGTCGGGACCCCACGCCCGCGGTAGTAGGTGGCGATCGATTCGCGGAGCTCGAACAGCCCGAGTGGGGCATAGCCGCCGGACGCGAATCGGCCCTGAATCCTTTCGGCCGCGGTTCTGTACGCATCGGCCAGCAGGGGAGAAGCCGACGGTGACGCGTTGACCAATTCCACTGTCGCGCTGTCACGATCGCCCGCGAGGGAACTCCACGCCGGCATCGACCCCGTCGGGGAAACGTATGTGCCCGAGCCCCGTTGGGCGCTGATCCAGCCACCTTCACGGAGGTGGCGATAGGCCGACGCCACCGTGACCCGACTGACGTCCAGACTGATCGAGAGCGCCCGCTCGGCGGGTAGCCGCGTCTGAGCCGACACCTCGCCGTTCTCGATCAACCGCCGCAACTCGTCGGCGATCTCGAGGTAGAGCGGACCACCGGATCTGTTGCGCAGCGTCGACGGGCCGATACGTGCGGCCAACTCTGGGGCCGAGATCGCGGTGGCGTCGAACGAGTCCATGCAGTCCACTGTCGCACACTGGACTGAACTATTCACGGTAAAACCAGTCCATTGTTGTCGCATGATCGCAATTGGAGCTGTATTGGCCTTGTCATTGGTCGGCGCGGGATGGACCGTGGTCGCCCTACGGGAGGGAGGGAGAAGCGCGCCGACGGGCCCTCCGCGCAGTCGTGTGAACGTCGACTGATGTGGCTGTGCTGCAGCAAACGCGCGCGCATTCGTCAGACGCGGCCGAGTTTGCTACCGATTCGGGGCCTATTTCGCTCGCACCTGGCAAACGCGCGCGCGTTTGCGAGATCAGCGGGGGTGGGTGCGAGATCTGCGGGGTGGTGCGAGATCTGCGGGGGTGGGTGCGAGAACTGGGGGTGGGTACGAACTATGGGCGCTGAGGTCAGTTGCCGTCGGCGATGGAGTCGATGAACGGCGTCAGCAGCAGGGCGAGATCGTCTGCGGCAGAGGCGACATCGTCGGGCGGCTCGGGAATGTAGCTCAGGGCCAGGCGCACGATGGACTTGCTGATGACGTCGGCTTGTCGTGCACTTGCGCCCACCCATCCACGCTGAAATGTCTCCGCCAGACGCTCGCCCGCACGGTCGATCAGCACCTCACTGTCGGTGGTGATCAGGCGCAGAAGATCCTCCGGCGCGTCGCCGCTGTGCAGAGATCGGACGAGTGGATCCAGACCGCTCAGCTCGAAGAACGACGAAAAGCCCTGTCTCAGAGCGGCGGACGCATCGTTCTCGTGTTGGTACAGCGCGGTCTCGCACATCGCGACGAACGCGTCCGTCAATCTGATGGCGTACCCCTGTGCGACGCCGCGTCGCGAACCGAACTCGTTGTACAGACTCTGCCTGCTCAACCCCGCGGCCTTGGCGATGTGGCTCATCGTGACGTTGCGCCAGTTGCGCTCGTGCAACAACTCGCGCAGCGCATCGAGCGCCACATCGCGCGCCAGAGTGGACGCGGCTTCACGGTATCGACCGGGAGTCGACGTCTGTTCGGCGGCGGGCATGAACACGACTCTATCGAACGACCGCATGTGGCCTGTCCAGCCAACCTTCTTCGAGACTGTTCCGATCGACGGGGCCCTCGCTCGCGATGAGGGTGCGAACCTGCCGGATGTCCTTGGGATGACCTACCCCGATTGCCCCGACGAGCCTGGCGTCGCGCACCGCGCAGGCCGTGAACCGACGGCTTTCGATGGAGCCGCGCACCACGAAATACTCGTCGTGTGCATCGGTCCACCCCGCGAATTGCAGGTTGACGCCGTGCTGCATGGACCATCCCCACGGGACATCGAGAGCACCGACGTCGAGACCGAGGATGGATCGCGCCGCCCGGGTGGCTTGATCGACGGCTCCGTTCCAGTGCTCACTCCGATACGTCCCGCCGAGTACCGAGTTGGGAACTTCGGCGACGTCGCCCGCGGCGTAGATGTTCGGTCTCGACGTGCGCATGCCGGCGTCGACCAGGATTCCCGACGCGGTCTCGAGGCCCATGTCCGCCCCGAGCTCGATGTTCGCGACCGAGCCGACGGACACCAGCACGGTGCCGGCAGACCATGAACGACCGTCCGCGGAGGTTGCGAGAACGGTGCCGTCGGCCAGCTTCTCCAGGGCGGTCACGGCGACGTCGGTGTGCATCGTGACGCCGTTGTCGGCATGCAGGTCTCGGTACATCTGCGAGATCGCGGCCGGTGCGATCCGGTTCAGCGGAGCCGATGCCGCCTCCAACACCGTGACCTCGGCACCGAGCGATCGTGCCGCTGCCGCCGCCTCGCACCCGATCAGGCCGCCGCCGATCACCAGCAGTGATCTCGTGCGGACGATATCGGCCTGCAGCGGGGCGACATCGGCTGCGGTGCGAAGGGTGAACACATGCTCGGCACCCGGTAGGTCGAGTTGCCGTGCACGAGAACCCGTTGCCAGCAGCAGGGCGTCGTACGGGACCGGAGCTCCCTCGTCCAGGTGCACCTCGGAATCGGTGACGGCGGTAGCCGTGACGCCTGTGCGTACATCGACCCCGTCGATGGCTGCACCGAGCTGAACCTGATCGACCGATTTCGTACCCAGCAGCAGTTCCTTGGAGACAGTCGGTCGACGGTACGTGGTCTCCGGTTCGCTACCGACGATCGTGATGGATCCGGTGAAACCCTCGGCGCGAAGCACTTTGGCGGCGGTGTATCCGGCGGCCCCGGTGCCGACGATCACGACGTTGCCGGGTTGGCGAGCGGTCACCCGCGCTCGACCTCGACCATCTCGAAATCGGCCTTGGCCGCACCGCAGTCGGGGCACGACCAGTCGTCGGGAATGTCGTCCCAACGCGTGCCGGGTTCGATGCCGTCCTCGGGCCAGCCGAGCTCTTCGTCGTACTCGAATCCGCATTGCACACAGCGATAAAGCTTCATTGCTTGCTCCTGAAGTCGATTTTCTCTCGGACGCCGCAGTCGGGGCACGGCCACTCGTCGGGTACCTCGGACCACGGAGTTCCGGCCGGGAAGCCCTCGCGTGGTGCGCCCGCGGTCTCGTCGTAGACGAACTCGCACACCGGGCATTCGTAGACAGCCATCACTTCGCTCCGTAGGCAGCGAGGATCTTCTCCCGCTTGGACGGCTGGATGTTGACGCGAGTGATGTCGCCGGCGTAGTGATCGAGAACGCGGTGATCCATCACCTTGCGCCACACGGGCGGGAAGTAGGCCAGCGAGATCATGCTTGCGTAACCGCTCGGCAGGTTGGGTGCTCCGTCCATGCTGCGCAGAGTCTGGTAGCGCCGGGTGGGGTTGGCATGGTGATCACTGTGTCGCTGAAGGTGATACAGGAAGATGTTGGTCACGATGTGATCGGAGTTCCAGCTGTGCTCGGGGGTGCATCGCTCGTAACGGCCGTTGTCCTTCTTCTGGCGCTGCAGGCCGTAGTGCTCGAGGTAGTTGACCGTTTCGAGCAGCGAAAAGCCGTAGATTGCCTGAACGACCAAGAACGGCAACACGATCGGGCCGAACGCAACGGCAAGGACCGTGTAGAGGACGACGGACATCAGCCACGCGTTGAGTACGTCGTTGTGAATACTCCACGTGCTCTTGCCCAGTCGCTCCATGCGAGTCTTCTCGAGTTCCCAGGACGACCGCAGGCTTCCCCACACGCTGCGGGGGAGGAAGGCCCAGAAGCTCTCACCGAACTTGGAGCTCGCCGGATCCTCGGGAGTCGCGACGCGCACGTGGTGACCGCGGTTGTGTTCGATGTAGAAGTGGCCGTAGAACGTCTGTGCCAGTGTGATTTTCGACAGCCAGCGTTCGAGGTCGTCCTTCTTGTGACCGAGCTCGTGCGCGGTGTTGATGCCCACGCCGCCCATGACACCGATGCTGATGGCCAGGCCGATCTTCGAGAGCAGCCCCAGACCGCCGTCGATGCCGAGCCACGAGAGGTTGTCGGCGGACCAGAGGTAGCAGGCGAACACCAGGCTGGCGAGCTGGAACGGAATGTAGGCGTACGTGCAGTAGCGGTAGTACTTGTCTTCCTCGAGCGCCTTCATCACCTCGTCGGGCGGGTTGTCGCCGTCCGGTCCGAAGAACCTGTCGAGGATCGGGAGCAACCCGTAGACGAGCAGCGCGCCGATCCACCACCAGACCGGCGCCACGGCGTTCCAGCCGAGTTGGTTGAAAGCCCACACCAGGCCGGTTGCCAGAAACACCGCCGTCGGCGGGATCAGGCCCATGAGCCAGAGGTATCGCTTGCGGTCGTGCCACTCGTCGACGGGCGCCTGTGCCTGATCGTCGACATTCGATGCCGTCATCGTCACTCCTCGTGTAGGGCGGATCACTGTGCTGTGGACAATACGCGCAATTTGTATCCCGTGTGTACAAATAAAGATATTTGTACATCAGTGGATGGATTGTTGCGGCAGTCACAGTGTCACCGTTTGGACGAATCGGCCTGCTACCTTCCGACTCGTTGTGATCGGTCACGAATGGTCACGGCACTCGCAGGTTCGTCTGTATCCCGTCGGGGGTACTTCACATCAGGAGTAGTTATGGACGCATTCATCGCCAAGATCATCGTCGACGTCATCCTCGGGCTCATCGGCAGCGGAAGTGCCGAGAGCGGCAGCACCGCAGTGAGCGCAATCCTCGGATCCTGACCCGAAGGGGCTGCGTCGGCGAGAATGCCGGCGCAGCCCGCAGAGCGTCAGTGGCGAAGCGGTAGGAGTGAACGCGGGGCATCGCCGCACACGCTCGATGGCGAACAGCTAGAAGCGGCCCTCGGCGATGGCGAGTACGACAAGAGCGATCGCCGCGATAATGAGTATTGCTAAGAGTGCCAACTGGATTGGGCTGGTCGAGCCTGGTGGCCGAACGCCGTTCGGACCCCTTTTCTGGAGCATGGCACAGACTGTAGGTCACTTTTCGGGTTTGTGCACAAGTTGGATGGTACAAACCGACCAATGTGCCGATATGATTCGCACACCTGTTCGATCGGGAGTAGAGTTCGAGTCGGTGGAGCGAGGAGGGAAGCCTTGCTCCACCGCTCCTACATATGACACCCGAGCGAGTGGACGGTGACGGCGATGGACGACGTGTTGCGCAAGGTAGCGGAGCTCAAAGCACTGGTCGCCGAGCTCGAGGCCCTCGACCGCCAACGCGTCGGGATGGGTGACCGGCTGGTCGATCTCGAACATTACTTCCGCCGAGCGGGTTGCCCCGAGTTGTCGCAGCAGGCACTCGACGCGTTCGTCGGCACCTATGCCGGCCGAGTGCTCGAATTGGCGGACGGCATGCGCGGCTGACGCCTGCCGAAGACATCTGCCGTTCGCGTACCAGGCGGTATCTTCTGTGGTTCACTGGTTGATCCAAGTCGGGACACGAGGAAAGCCGCTCGAGATACGTGAACAGTCTGCGCGAATGGTGGGCACTTCCAGTCGACTACGGATGGAACGTTGCCTTCGCGCGCTCGCAGCAGGCGCTCGAGATCACGAAGATCCTCATCGGCCTCTGGTGCTGGCTGTTCGGCGCGGCGGCGGCCATCGGGTTGGTGGTGCCGGGCCTCGCCGAAGGCAGCCTGGGTACGGCTGCACTGTGGTTCACCGTCGCCACGACAGTCCCGGTCGGGGTCGCCTGGTGGGTCGGTGGCTGGCCGAGCTGGCAGATGTCGATCGCCTTCGTCTTCTACGCCGACGTCGTCCTCGCTGCCGTGGTGCTCACCATCGGTGTTCCCACGACGGTTCTGCCGACAGCCGCTCTGTTCACCGTCATCGGCAGTTACGTCGTCGGGTTCCACGGTCCCAAGCTGCTCACTGCCCACTACGGTTTCGCCTTGGTCACGACCGCGGTGCTGTACGGCTCGGCGTTGGTGTCCGAACCCGAACTACGGTTACTGGCCACGGTCTACCTGGTGATCTTGATACTGGTGATGTTCTCGGCACCGCTGATCGTGCACACGTTCATGATGATGTTGCGACGCGATGCCACCGGCGCGTTCTACGACCCCCTCACCGGATTGCAGAACAGGAGGGGATTCGACGCGGCGATCGGGAACCTGCGACTTCGGCCGGGATCGGCAACCGGGATGACGGCCGTGGTGATGGACATCGACAACTTCAAGGCCGTCAACGACCGATACGGCCATCTGCAGGGAGACGCCGTGATCCGGCTGGCGGCGTCCCGCATCCTCGACGTGTTTCCGGCACCCGCCATCACCGTTCGACTCGGCGGCGAAGAGTTCGCCATCATTGCCCTCGATGACCGTGACTCGGTTGTCGCCAGCGCTGAGGTACTACGAATTCGACTGTGCAACGCCACCGATCGCTCCCCACTGACCGCCTCGATAGGCGTCGCGCATGCGATTGTCGACGCGCGAGAGATCGGTACCGCAGTGGAAGAGTTGCTGGGTCGCGCGGACCGGGCGATGTACCGGGCCAAGGGGCTCGGCGGCGACCGCGTCGCCCTGTCGGAGGGCGAGCCTCGATCGCCGCGGCCGGCCGGCGAGCCGCACTGACGAGCGACGGCGTCGACCGATCCCGCTACTGGAACCGGTCGACGCCGTCAACGAAGTCGAAATATGGTGCTACAGAGCAACCTTGGCCGCGATGGCCTGCTGCGTTCCGACGTCGAAGACCGGGTTGGTCAGGTGCACGTCGAGGGTGTTGTTGGGGCCGGCGATGAGACCGTTGAGCAACGAGGTGTACGTGCCGCAGTTCTGGAACTGCGGAATCGTGTACGTGCCCTTCACATGGGTGTCGGCCTCGTTGTTCTGAATCAGATCGATCGCGTCGAGGGCACCGGTCAGATTGGCGGTGGTCTCGCTGGTGACGCAGTTGCTACCCGGGGGAATCAGGTCGAGTGCCGCCGACCCGGACGATCCGGTGCCGCCGATGCCGAGGGGCTTGACGGAGTCGATGCGAATCTTGAAGCTCTGCGCGACATTCAGCTCCAGCTGCGGTGCCTCGGCGGGACCGCCGGCTGCAATGGTGCCGGAGACCGGAGTGGCGTCGACGATCGAGATGGTGAAGTTGGCGAGCGTCGCCGGGCCGAGCTTGAGATCGGCCGACGCCTGCGGCAAGGCAAGAGTGCCGGTCACCGTTCCGCCGACGAGGTCGACGTCGGTGGCCAGAGCGGTTGTCGGGAAGACCACCGGCTGGCCGGTCTTGGCGATCACGGTCGTGGTGTCGGCCTGGAACGTGATGGGAAGGGTGTCGGCAGCGTTGGCCGGGCCGGCGACCAAGGTCGCCAGAGCGACACTCGACGCCAAGGCCGTCGCGGTGACGACGGCTTTGTTACGGATCTTCACGTGCTCTCCTGAATATTGTTGTTGTGCTGGAAAGGGATTGGCGATCAGGACAAGGTGAATGCCGGGTTCGGCTGCACCGACAGGCTGTTCACCGTGCAGTTGCCCGACATCGGCTGGTTGCTCGACGTCAGAGTGTTGGTCATGTTGTCGAACGAACCTGCGAGCGTTGCGGGCCCGCAGTTGTAGCCCAGAAGCGAGAAGCCGACGTTCGAGACCTCACCGGTGGTGGAGCTGGTGGGAGTGAGGGTCCAGGGCAGGTTCTTCAGCTGCGGCAGACCGCAGAGGCGGTTCGATCCGCTGATCTTCGCGTCGGTGATCGACGCCGACGAGCCGTCCGCGCTGGTGGATCCGGACAGGGTGATCGAGCAGCTGACGGGTACCCCGAACGAGGCCGGTGTGGTGACGACGATCGTGCCGGGTGCGGTGAAGGCGGTATTCGCCGGTGAGATGGTGGCGGCAGCGGCACTTCCGGCGCCGAGGGTGGCCCCGGCAATGGCGACTGCAGCAGCGACAGTGGTGAACGTTCGGGTACGGGACGGCAGGTTGAGCGTCATCGATCCTCCAAGTCCGAGCAGCTTCCGGCTCCCAGACGGGCATCCGGTGGCTCCGGTGCTCCGGCAGCCGGAACGAACATTAGGACGACGAAATGGATGTCGGATATGTTCTTTTGCAAGACAGTGACAAGTCACAATCCGGTCGGTATGTTTGTTGTAAGTCTTGGTATTGATTTCGGTCGGCACCTCGGAAGGTATGCGCTTCATGGGTTTTCGGCCCGTTTTTCCTGGGGGAGTCGGCATCGTGGGCGCGTCGGACGCTCATCTGTGGCGTTATCGAACCGTTATGGTTCGTTACCGAAACGAGACGCGCCGTATTGCTTCGGTGACACCTGAGTCGTTCAAGCTGGCGTCAGCGAGAAAAGACGACCCGAAGAGGTTTGAAACAGATAGCAACCCCTGCGTTACGGGGGTGGCTTTTTCATGTCAAACTATGGTGTGACGTTCGCGCTGGCCGAAGTTGGTTCAACAGTCGACACGGACACGGGAGAGTTGACGGTGCAGCCGCATTTCGCCCCGGTCTGTCGACTGGACAACGGTGCGCTGGCGGCAATCGAAGTACAACTGCGCGGCCCGAAGGATGGGCCACTCGCCTCCGCCGATGCACTGAAGCGCGCTGCTCGCGCCATGGACGCCAAGCGTGAACTCGATGTTCTCGCGTGGGGAGTGGCCCGGCTGGAAAGCGCCGTTCGGCTGCCGATGCTGGTCTCGATGGATGTCGACTCGCTCGCAGCACTCGACGAAGCCACCGAAGAACAGTTGCGTCGCGACATCGTCGTCGTCACCGAGGCGGCACTCGTGGACAGCCCGGCGCGCACACTGGCCGCGATCGACAAGGCACGTCGCGACGGAAAAGTGGTTGCCGTCGACGACGTCGGTCGCCGACCGCAGTCCCTGACGCTGCTGCCGCTCATCGAACCCGATGTCATCATTCTGTCTTCCTCCATGGTCTCCACCCGGCCCGATCTGGCCACCGCCCGTACGGCGCACGCGGTGTCGGCTCAGGTGGAGCGAACCGGTGCCGTGGTCGTGGCCAGCGGAGTCGACACCGCCGTGCACCGCAGCCGGGCACTCGGTCTCGGTGCCACCTACGGAGTGGGCGAGCTGTACCCGGCTGCTCAGACGACGGAAGAGTTGCCGGCCGACGCCGCGGAGATCATGCCGCCGTTCCCCACCTGGAGCACCCCCGCCACCGCGCTGGAGTCGCCGTACGCAATTGCCGCCGCAGGCAAGGTCGCTACGCGGAGCACCAAGCGTCTGTTGGTGGCCATGAGCACGTCCCTGGAGATGCAGGCATCGGCATCGGGCCCGGAAACATTGGTACTCGGCACCTTTCAGCGGGCCGAGCATTTCACACCGACCAGCCGTGCGCGGTGGGTGTCGATGGCGGAGCAGATCTCGTATGCCGGCGTCTACGGCGTGGGGATGGGCTACGTGCAAGAGGGCGGCATCGTGCACGCCCCGCTCGACCCGACGGACTCACTCGTCGAGGAGTGGAACGTGGTAGTTCTCGGCCCGCATTTCTGCGGAGTGCTCGCTGCCATCGACCTACACCGGGGCGAAGCCGATGCGGATCGTGAATTCGACTATGTGATGTCGTACGACCGCGCCACCGTAGTCCGTTGCGCCCGTGCAATTCTCGCGCGCTTCTGAACCGTCGAGTCGGCGGTGTGCGTACTGGATGTTTCGGGCAGCCACGGCAGGGCATACGGCACAACAGGTGATGAAGTAGTCCGGACTGCCACATTGCTCAGACCCCGTACGTTGAAAACACAGCGTGCGGGGTCGACTTGTCGGTCAGGGCAACTCGGACATCTCGTGCACGAAATCCAGAGCGATGTCGTGCACTTTGCGATTGGCACGTTGCGACCTCTCGACCAACAAAGCGAACGCCTCGTCGGCAGTGATGCGGTGCACCGCCATCAGGATTCCCTTTGCCTGTTCGATCGGCGCGCGACGCGCCAACGCGTCCTGGAGATCGAGCGGGCCCTCGATCCTCGTCACGTGCGCTGTGCTCATGCATTGATTGTTGCGCACCTGACGTCCATGCAGGTCAAAGACCGAAAGACACGCGGTGAAAGCGACAGACCGTGCCGTAGCCGTTACCGGTGGCGTAGTGTTCCGTAACCGCCTCGTTATCAGGCAGCCGGGTTGGCCAGAGGTCTCCCGATCAGAAGTTCGAGGGTGCGGTAGGCATCCGTTCGCCGACCGTTGCTGGCATTGTCGTGATACGCCGCGCCGGCGACGACCACGCCGACCGGAATTCGACCCGACTCGATATCGCGAGCCGTCTGCTCGGCGCAGTTCCGCAACACCGGGCAGTCGGCGCACAGCCGCCATGCCTTCTCTGCGCGTTTGCGTCCGTGCCGAGGAAGTTGTTGCGAGTCGTATGCATCCATGTCTTCGATGCACGCACCCTTGAGGCGCCAGACCTGGTCATCCGTCATCGTCGTGATCCGTTTCGCGTCGTGCCGATCGTTCCACAACGCTTATTCCCCATCCCTGGAGACTCGAAACAACCAAATGCCTTGCGGCGCCGAAGACCCGCCGTTGGGCCCCGCAGTTCTGGCCCACCGCTCAGGCAGGACGACGAGCAGCAGACCGAGATATGACGGCCGCCGCCGCGATGGTCACCAGTGCGCCGAGCACGATGGCGGGGCCTTCACCGGGTGCCAGCACGCTGCTCTGCTCCCCGAGAGTCACGGCCGAAACCGGAACGCCCAGTTGGGCGGCCGCGAGTATCCCAAGCCCGACGGGCTGGCCTGTCGCGCGCATCGCACCGTGCACCGCGATTGCACCCAGACCCAACACGAGCCCCAGCACGATCATGCTCGGGTGGCCACCCAGTGCACGCAGGTCGAGTGACGCGCCGAGCCAGACGAAGTACAGCGGACCCAGGAAACCTTCGGTGATGGCGAACAGCTGTTTCGCCAGACGTCGCGGTTCTCCGATCGCAGCGATGGCCAGTCCGAAGCCGAAGCCGGCCAGCATCACCGACGCATGAGTGTGGACCGCGAGGGCCGTGAGGCCGAACAGCAGAACCAGGTTGAGTCGCAATTCGAGAGCGAACTTACGCTGGGCAGATACATGGTGGATTCGGCGGCGCAGTCCGGTGAGGTCGAAGTGTCGCAGTACGAAGAAGATCGCGGCCGCGGCAGCGATGACCGTGATGGATCCGAGCGCGGCCGGAACAGCGCGCGGTGGATCGATCACCAGGGGTAGAGCGACGATACAGACTGCGTCGGCGATCGCGATCTGTGGCAGGAAGGACATCAGCCCGGATGTGGCCGTCTTGCTGGATTCGACTATCGGCATGATGACCGCGGCCGAGGACGATGCCATCAACACCGCGTAGAGACCGGGGTGCGGTGGATCGAACGCAGTGGAGACGGCCCAGCCGAGTGCGGTAGCCAGCAGCCCGACGGCCACAGCCCGCGCAGCGCCCACCCGGAGGCCGACCCTCAGTCGAGGATCGCGAATCGGTACCTGACTGCCCGCCACGAACATCACGAGCGCAAACCCGACCTGCGCCAGAAAGCTCAGTGTCTGCTCACTCGGATCGATGACGTCGAAGCCTGTGTGACCGATGACAATTCCAGCGACGAGTTCTCCGATGACAACCGGTATCCGAAGCCCACGCGGAAGCGCCAGAAGTGGGCCGAACAAACCCACCGCGGCACACAGGGCGAGCGTCTCGAAGGTCATACGACCCCGCCGACGTCAGGCAGAGTTCAGCGTCGGGTGCATGTTCGGCGGCAGCGCCGACGCAACGAGATCACGAGGGTGCAGCACGCCTTGCTCGGCCATCATCAGTCTCATCAGCTGCTCGACAACACGCAACTGCGCCGCCAGAGGGCTGCGCATGAGTTTGCGCTCGTAGTCGATGCGGGCGGACCGATATTCGGTGTCGAGATCGCTCATGTCATCGTCTCCTCGAACGGGTCTGCTTCGTGTCGACGACTGCCAGGACGACAGTCCTGAGCGTACGACGACCAGAGGGCTGTGCCATCGGCCCAAGTGCCCTCTTATCAAGGCCACTCGGCCCTTTCGCGGTGTCCGGGCGCGTCGCCCGGTTTCACATCACGATGACCGCGGCACCCGCGAACCGGCCGTGCCGCAGATCTCGCAGGGCATCCGGCACGTGGGCGAACGAGTACTCCGTGGCCTCGACTTTCAGGCGGATTCGACCGCAGATCTCGAGAAATGCCCGTGCATTCTCTCTGGTGTTCGCTTCGACACTGCGCAAACGCTTTTCGTGGAACAGGTGTCGCTGGTAATTCAGGGCAGGGACATCGGTCATGTGGATTCCGGCCAGTACGACGGTTCCGCCCGGTACGAGTGCGTCGAGCGCCACCGGCACGATCTCACCGATCGGCGCGAACACGATCGCTGCATCCAGTTGCTGGGGAGGCGCGGCAAATGTGTCCTGTGCGGAGTCGAGTCCGAGAGACAAGGCGAACGCGCGAGCAACAGGATCCCTGGTCATCACGTGCACCGTGGCTCCGGCCGAACGAGCGAGCTGGGCGACGATATGTGCGCTGCCCCCGAATCCGTAGAGCCCGAGTATGCCGTTGGCGGGAAGCTCGGCAAGGAGCAGTGCTCGGTAACCGATGATTCCTGCGCACAACAGGGGCGCGAGCTCGGCGGTGCGGTATCCGTCCGGCAACGCGAGAGCGTAGTCAGCGGGAACAACCGCCCACTCTGCGAACCCTCCGTCGTGATCCCAACCGGTATAGCGGGATTCGGCACACAGATTCTCCTTCCCAGCGGTACAGAACGAGCAGGTCCCACACGTGTGCCGAAGCCACGGAATTCCCACGCGGTCGCCGACCCGGAACGAGGTGAGGGTATCCACCCCGACGGCAGACACGACCCCCACGATCTCGTGCCCGGGGACGACGTGAGGGGCGTGCACCGGAAGATCGCCCTCGACGACGTGAAGGTCCGTCCGGCACACACCACACGCCTCGACCGAGACCAACAGTTCTCCCGGTCCAGGGATCGGGCGGCCTTCGTCGACGAGCTGCAGCGGACTGTTGTCCACCGACCCGGGGACCGTTGTGCGCCAGACTTTTCCGAATTCGCCGTCGAGATGTGTCATCGAGTGCGCGCAGCGGCGAGTGATCGGGCAGGAGTTCCGTCAGTGTCGATCACGGTTGCACTCGGCCAGGGGCAGCGGGAACGGGCCATGGCGTCGTACACCGACGTGGACGCGTCCGAGGCCCCCCGAGGTCGAGTCGCGATGCGGTCCAGAGAAATTCGCCTCGGAACCCGGCACTCGAACTCGACGAGATCGCTGTGGGTGTCGGCGGCGAGCTCCCGTGCCTGCTCTCGGGTGTGCTCGTCGTTCCACGATGCGTCGATGATGACAGAACGGCCCATCGTGACCTGCTCGTGCGCTCGACGCATCATCTCGGCGTAGGTGCCTGCTGTCCTCTCGGATGTATAGAGTCCGCATCCGACAGCCGCCGGATGCGGTGACCGCGGATCGAGTCCGGCGCGCTGCTTACGCACCACATCGCTCGACAACACCACGGCTCCGCTACGTTCCCCGAGCGCTGCCGCCATCGTGCTCTTGCCGGTACCGGGCAGGCCTCCCACCAACGTGATGGTGACCGCCGAGGACGCCAGGTGGTCCAGCGCGAGCTGCATGTGGGCGAGCGCGTCGGTCTGCGAAGACGGATGACCCTGATGGAAGCGAAGGCAGGCCACCTTGGCGCGCACGGTGGCGCGGTAGGCGATGTAGTGATCGATCAGCGAGCAGGGAGGATCGTCTTCGGTCGCCTCGAGGTACGACGCCACGAAGCGTCGTGCCGCGTCGGGGCGACCCTGAAACTCGAGATCCATTGCCAAGCAGGCGACGTCGTCGATCCCGTCGAGAAAGCGAAGGCGGTCGTCGAAGTCCAGACAGTCGAGTATCCGGGGGCCGTCGGGCAGACAGAAGATGTCGTCCGAGAGAAGGTCGCCGTGCCCGTCGACCATGTGGCCCTGCGAAATACGCTGATCGAACAGGGCGGCACGCCCGCTGACGTAACGTGCCGACAGACTCTCCAGTCGCTCGACGAGCGCCGGCTCGAGCACGCCGACCGCCAGCCAATGCAATTCGGCGATGTTGTTGCGCCACCTCTCTTCCACAGCACTCTGTCGTCCCTCGTCGTCGATGCGACTACTTCGATGGCTGTTCTTGTGGGCGACCCCGGCCGCCCGTGCGACCAGATCGACCGTGTTGCCGATATCGTCGCCGGCCGCGGCACGAGCAGACAGTCGAGTGGAGTCGGGAAGACGACGCATCTTCAGCACTGGTTCGGCTGGACCGCCTTGCGGGTCGGTGAGCTCGGCAATGCCCAGGTACACATCGGGTGCGAATCGCGAATTCAACGAGAACTCGCGTTCGCACGCTGTCCGTCGAGAGTCGACGGTCCGAAAATCGAGAAAATCCGTTCGGATCGGTTTCTTCATCTTGTAGGCGAAGTCGCCGAACAGGAAAACGTAGGCACTGTGGGTTTCGTGGACCACTGCGGCACTGTCGGCCGACGGATCGCAATCGACGACTGCAGGCATGGTGCATCCTTCGAAAGGTGTTGGAGAACAGGTTGGACAGCACTACCGCGACGGGTGGTTTCGCGCCTGCAGAAAATCCTCCCAGTCGGTGTCCCAGTGCCGCATGCGGCTTCGGTCACCGGCGACGGTGGTGAGGTAGACCAGGAATCCGACGAAGACTGCGCCGAGAACCCATACGAACATGGCCGTGGAGGCACCGTTGATGACGGCACCGACCGCACTGACGGGCGCATGCACGAGGGTTCCGTTCGCATCGCACCAGATCGGAGTGGTCTCACCGATCTGCACGTCCGAGGGAACCTCGGTCGATTCCGAGCGAATCGACCCGTCCGGTGCACTCCATTGCACCGTTGCGATACCGGTGGCGAGCGTGGTGCTGTCGCCGCCGGCACTCCTGGACTGCACGGCGTCGATCACTCGGGCGTCGACCTGAACGTATTCTGCCCGTTGCTGTTGCGACCGCGACGACAGGTCGTTGTAGGTCACCGAGCCGATCGTCGCCGCGACGGGTATCAGTAACAGAAGGACAGCGACACCGACGACGAAGGCCGTTCGTTCGATCCTGTCGGGCAGTCGCATCAGCGGATTGGAAGACCAAGGACTCTGGTGCCACCACCGGTGCGCGAGTTCTGCGAGCATGCCGTCACCTACCCCTCACCGCCGTGTGTTCGGCGTCGATTACGAGTCTCCGACGCTGCGCCCTGGTAGGTAAGGGCACAAGGTCCCGATACGCCGAGGGCGGTGGACCGTGAATTCGATCGATCGAAGAATCAACGCACCACGAGGATCGGGCCGCCCGACGCATGCACCAGTGATCGTCCGATCGAGCCGAGAATCGGAGCGGCCCACGGTCCGTGCCCGCGGCTGCCGACCACGAGAAGGTGTGCGGCCTCCGATGCGAGACGAAGTTCGTGCTCGGCCGAGGACTCGAGCACGTGTAGGTGCACGACAACGGATGGGTGTGCGGACGCGGCAGCTGCGACGCGTCCGCCCAGCCAATGCAGGGTTCGCATTCGTTCCGGTGCAGACTCTTTCGGAGCAGGACGTTCGTGGGGAGAGCGGACGTGCAGAACGGTGACCGGGACACCGAGTGCGTCCGCGCACCAGAAGGCTGCGTCGATCGCACGGGTGCAGGATTCGGATCGATCCACCCCGACGACGACCGGCGAGTTCGGCGCGGCGTCTCGGGGCTGGGCACGCCACACCAGAACCGGGCACCGTGACGCCATGACGATTCGAGTTGCGTTGCGGCCGAACACGATGTCTCTGATCGGACCTGAGGTATGACCGCCGATGACGAGCAGATCGGCAGTCTGCGACAGTGCGCCGAGAGCTGAGGCGATCGGGTCGTCCGTCAGAATCGAATCGACGACGATACCGGGGTCGATGCCGAAGAGCTCGCTGCGAGCCGATCGGAGGAGCCGCCGACCCTGTATCTGCACCCTCGATCGTGTGGATTCCTGGTTACCCACTGTCGGTGAGTGTCGCGATATCAGCGCGTGCACGAGGCGAATTCGCGATCCGGTGATCGATGCCATGCCCGCCGACCAGATCAGTGCGCCGCGCGATTCCCGTGTCCCGTCGAGCGCGACGACGATGTCACCCCACTCGGGTTTCGCCCAGAACCCGGGAGCGGAGCCCGCAGGGCGATTCTGCGGCACCGTGCTCACCATGATCGTCCGACCACCGGTGCCAGGGCGCGACGTATGTCGACCGCGACGTCAGCGAGATCTTCGTCGATCGCACGCTCGGCTTCGAGTTGTTCGAGGAGCACCCGAGCTCGATTGGCGGTCAACGGAAACAGGTGGCCGCGAAGGCGTGCCGTCGAGTTCAGTCGGTCGTATGTGGCAAGGACTGCATCGTCGACGCTCGCACGAGTCAGATCGGGGTACCTCTCGGCGAGCATCGCGGCAATCGATGCCAATTCACCGGTCAACGGCAACGTCGATGGTGCCGAATCGATCAGGGTCATGAATGTCTCCCATCCAGGCATTTCAGCCCGGGACGGCACCGTTCACCGGTGGGTGGATCGTGGGCGCAAAGAGCTTGTCCACCGAGGGTGGCCGACGCGTCTCACGTGATGTAGGGCCTTTCGTCGGCAGGCCGGTTACCGAAGGCCCCTCTGTCGTCGTCGCCGGCCTCGTAGCGTCGTCCGGACTGCCGGATGCCCGAAGCAGTACGAGCTGTATCGACCGAAGGATGCCCGATGGGAATCAACAGAATTCTCGCGCTCGTCGTCGGATGTGTGGTGGCATTCGTGTCCTTCGCCATGCTCGGTGTCGGCCTACTCCTGTTCGCCGGTTACCTCGCGCAGGACGACGAGGGGCGAATCAGCTTGCCGACTGCACCGTTGACGACGGCGTCGTATGCGCTTGTGTCCGAGGACGTCTCGCTGGTCGGTGCGATCGACTGGCAGGTGGCGGACGAAGTGACAGTCTCGGCCCGGGTCACCTCGTCCGACCCTGCACGCGAAGTACTGATCGGCGTCGCGCCCACCGCGGAGGTCGACGACTACCTTCGCGGTGTGGCGCACACCGTGGTCACCGACGTCGAGTTCTCGCCCTTCCGGGCTCGATACGACACCGTCGCCGGCGGCGAACCGTCCGGTCCGCCGCTGGATCAGCAGTGGTGGTCGGCCCGCTCGAGCGGCATCGGGACTACACAGGTGGAATGGACGCCACAGGGCGGCTCGTGGACGTTGGTCGTCATGAATGCCGACGGTAGCGCCGGCATCGACGTGGACGTGAGTGCAGGCGTTCGAGTGCAGTCGCTCGGACCGGTGGCCGCATTTGTTCTCGCGGGCTCTGCAATCCTTCTGGTGTTCGGTGTCGTGTCCATCGTGTTCGGAGCGTCCGGGCTCGGGAGGAGGTCCGACTCCGACCCCGTCTCGGAACCACTTGCCGAACCCATCCCGGTGTCCGGCAGCATCGAACGGTCTCGATATCCGGTCACGCTGACGGGCGAGCGTCCCGAGTCGCTGTCCCGTGGCTTGTGGATCGTCAAATGGCTTCTGGCCATGCCGCATTACGTCGTTTTGGTCTTTCTCGCGGCAGGGTTTGTCGTCACGACATTCGTTGCCGGCGTGGCCATCCTGTTTACCGGAAGATATCCGCGCGGGCTGTTCCACTTCAACGTCGGCGTTCTCCGATGGATGTGGCGTGTGCAGTTCTACTCGTACTCGGCGCTGGGGACCGATCGCTACCCGCCGTTCACCCTGCATCACGCGAGCTATCCCGCCGACTTAACGGTGGACTATCCCGAAAAGCTTTCACGGGGAAAGGTATTGATCAAGTGGTGGCTCTTGGCAATCCCGCACTACCTGGTGCTCTCCCTGCTGGCCGGCGGCTGGTATGCCGGCTTCCGGCTGGCCGGTAGCGGGGACGCCGGCCCCACGGGCCAGCCGTATCTGTTCGGCTCCGTCCTCGGTGTGCTCGTCCTGATCGTCGCAGTATCGCTGCTGTTCACCGGTCGCTATCCGAAAGGTCTGTTCGACCTGGTGCTCGGCATCAACCGGTGGGTGTATCGAGTCGCGGCCTACGCGGCCCTGATGACCGACGACTACCCACCGTTCCGGCTCGACATGGGACCCGAAGACGTCCCGATCAGCTCAGAAGAACAGCGTCGATGACGACGTACCCGGCGACGGCGAACACCAGGTAGGCGAACAGGCGTTGCAGCCGCGCCGTATCGAGACGAGTTCCGAAGTATGCGGCCACGACGGAGCCGAGGATTGCCGTGCCGGCGAAGGCAAGGGTGATCGACCAGTCGATGGTCGTGCCGCTCAGATGTGAGAACAGACCCGCGACGGAGTTGGCGACGATGATCACCAGCGAGGTGCCGACCGCGACCGACATTTCGATGCCGAGCATCAGCACGAGCACCGGAATGATGAGGAATCCACCTCCGACGCCGAACAACCCGGTCATGAAGCCGACAGCAAGGCCGGCCGGGATCGAGCGCGGTGCGCAGTGTCTCCAATTGATGCCCGATGCCGAAGTGGTGCAGGCTGTTCCGATATCACCCCGCTCGGCGAGCATCCGTGCTCCTGCGGCCACCATCACTGCGGCGAACCCGAGCAGCAATATCCTGTCCGGAAGCAATCGGCCGATGGCGCTGCCGGCGAAGGTCGCGGGAATGCCGGTCGCAGCGAACACCGCCGCCAGTCGCCATTCGACGCGTCCGGCGCGCAGCTTCGGGATCACCCCCACAGCCGCGGCGGCACCGACAACGATCAGCGAGACGGGTATCGCTTCCTCGACGCCGAGGCCGAGGGCGAACACCAGCACCGGAACGGCAAGGATGGATCCGCCTCCGCCGAGCAGGCCGAGGAGAATTCCGATCACGGCGCCGAACCCGAGCGCCAGCCCCACTGTCATCGCGTATTCACTCCCATCGAAGATGCCTGCATACCCCAGGGGGTACTTGACATACCCTAGGGGGTATTGCACACTGTGTCTACCGCCCAGCGACACTCGCTCGGCGACGTCCGGACGGAGGAAACCGTGATCCTCGAGCAGTACTACCTCGAATGCCTTTCCCACGCTTCGTATCTGATCGGTGACGAGGGCACCGGACGTGCGATCGTCGTCGACCCTCGCCGCGACATCGCCGAGTATTTGGACGATGCGGCGAAACACGGCCTCACGATCGAGGGTGTCGTCAACACCCACTTCCACGCCGACTTCGTCTCGGGGCACCTCGAACTGGTCGACGCTACCGGTGCCTGGATCGGTTTCGGCGAGGCCGCCGAGACCGACTACCCGATCCGGCGACTGCGTGACGGGGAGCGATTGTCCCTGGGCGAAGTCGAACTCGAAATCCTCTCGACGCCCGGTCACACCTGGGAGTCGATATCGGTGTTGGTGCGCGAGCACCCCGGGGCCACGCCTACGGCGGTGCTCACCGGGGATTCCCTGTTCATCGGCGATGTCGGGCGACCCGATCTGGTGAACCTGGGGGACGGATCCACCGCCGACCTCGCCCGAGCGATGTACCGCACAGTGCACAACACGCTGCTGGCGTTGCCGGACGACGTCGTCGTCATGCCTGCCCATGGAGCCGGCTCGTCCTGCGGCAAGAACCTGTCCACCGAGCTGACCTCCACCATCGGCGAGCAGCGGGCGACCAACCCGTCGGTGCAGCCGATGACCGAAGACGCGTTCGTCGCGCTGGTCACCGAAGGTCAGCCGGCGGCACCGTCGTACTTTGCCGCCGACGCCGCGATGAACAAGCAGATCCACCCGTTGCTGTCTCCGAGCCGCACGATCCCTGCGTTGACGCCGGAGCAGGTCCGAGGCGAGCTTGCCGCCGGCACCCGAGTGCTCGACGCGCGGAGTGTGGACAACTTCGCTGCCGGCCATCTTCGGGGATCGGTCAATGTGGGTTTCGACGGTCGTTTCGCCGAGACCGGGGGCATGGTTGCGGAGATCGGCGGACGAATCGTCCTCATCGCGTACCCAGGGGAGGAACAGGAAGCCGCACTGCGTCTGGCCAGAATCGGATCGGACAATGCAATCGGCTACCTGGTGGTCGACCGAGACGGAGCATTCCCCGTGGAGCTGACCGAATTGGTCGAGACCGCCCCACGCACCACGGTCGAGCAACTCGACGCCATGCTCGCGGCAGGCGAGGTGACATTGGTGGACATTCGTAACCCCGGTGAACGCGACCTCGGCACGATACCGGTAGCGACGCCGATACCGTTGGCGCAGCTACGAACTCGACTTGCATCTGTTCCGACAGGTAAGCCGATCGTGGTGTATTGCGCAGGCGGGTGGCGCTCGAGCGTGGCTGCGTCACTACTGCGCGCACACGGGTTCGAGAACGTCTCGGACCTGGCCGGCGGATACGACGCCTGGGTCGACGCCCACGTCCCGGCCTGATCGATTCTTACGACTCGTAGAGGAGAAGTTCATGTGTTATCCCGTTACCTGTGCGACGTGCCGCAAGACCGGATGGGGTGGCTGTGGTCGACATGTCGACGCCGTCATGCGATCGGTGCCGGCATCGCACCGCTGCACCTGCGGTGAGAACCCGACGCCACCGCGCGAGGAACGGCGAACTGTGCGGTCGTTCTTTCGCCGCTGAACGACGAAGTGGAGAGAAGTCCTCGTGGCGGCGGACCTTGTGCCCTAGTTCGCGAGTTGTTCGGGCAGCCATGCTGAATCCATGATGTCGACAACGCGAGCGCTCACCACGAAAGACCGACGATGGCCGTGGCTGGGCGCAGTGTGCGCCGGAATTTCCATCAACGCTTTCGGGGGCGCGATCGGTTTGGCCTCGGGTGCCATCGATCTGAGCACCGAGGCGCACGCACGCCTGCCGCTGTCGAATACCGCGCTCGCCGGCCTCGCGTTGGTTCTGGTCGTCGGAGTGCCGATGGGACTGGCGGCGGCGTCGGCTCTTGCGGGTGGCGGCAAGACCGGCCCCATCGCCCACACGGCGGGCGTACTGCTCGCTGCCTGGATAGTGGTCCAGCCGCTTGTGATCGGCGAAACGAGTTGGCTGCAGGGCATGTTCGGCATACTGGGAGTTCTCGTCGCCCTCCGAGGGTGGCGGATCACGGCGTACACGAACCGCCTCGCAAGTCGCACCGCATGAGAATCCTGGTCTCGACCGCCGGACGGCACGGAGCGACGAACTCGCTCGGGCAGGAGATGGCCCGCGTGTTCCGGCACGGGGGAGCCGAGGTCGAGGTCTGCGCTCCGGATTCCGTCGTCGACATCAGTGGCTACGACGCCCTGGTCATCGGAAGTGCCGTCTATTCCGATCGGTGGGTCCCCGCCGCCAAGCGGCTCGTCGAGCGGGTCTCCAGGTCTGCGCACCCACCCGTGTGGCTGTTCTCCTGCGGGCCATTGCATTCGAGCGACCGACCGGTCAACGACACCGCCGACGCCGCACGCGCGGTATCGATGTTGGATGCATCCTCGCATCGAACATTTCCCGGTCGGCTCGACGCGGAACGGCTCTCGGTGGGCGAACGTCAGATCTTCGACAACTCCGGCGCGGTTGCCGGAGACTTCCGAGACTGGGTTCGTGTGTGCAACTGGGCCCGAGAGATCCTTGCCTGTCTCAGGGCTGGGACACCGGGCTCGTAACCTTCGTGGACGTGCCTGCACCGACACGCCGAGCGGACGGGCAGACGTGCTCGTGAATCTCTGCCGCCAACTGTGCCACCGATTCGGTCAAGACGGTATTCGCTTCGATCATGTCCTGCAGCAGTGCGGTATTCGAAAGTGTATGTACGGCAACCTCACTGCTCACCGAGTCCGCGCGCTTGGCCGAGATCAGCAGAATGGCACCCTGCAGTCCTGCCATCATCGACAGGAACAGGTTGAGCAGGATGAAAGGGTACGGATCGAACCCGTCGTTCTGGTTGTACGCGGCCCACAGCGCCATCACGCCCAGGAACAGGAAGACGAACGGCCAGGAGCCCATTCCGTTTCGGACGTAATCCGCCGCACGCTCACCCGTGGTCAGTGCATCACCGGTTCGGACGCCCGGATGTCTTCTCCACAGGTTCATCGTTCGCAAGTCTTCGAATCGGAGGGTGCAGAAGTGTCCATGGTGCCTAGTGTGGCCCCTGATCGCCAGAGTCACCAGGGACGAAAGTCCATGACTGCTGTGCCTTTTGCCTCCCCACGCGCACCTCGGGAGACGTCCCGACCGGTCGATGACTTCCGGCCCTACGCGCCGACCGCCGCAGCGCCGATCATCGACGGTGTGCATTGCTCGACGGTCGAGAACGGCACCGGTTTCTGATGTTGGAGGAAGTTCACGATGAAAGCAGCTGTTGTCACCGAGTTCGGCGGGCCCCTAATAGTCAAGGACATCCCGATACCGCAGCCCGCGCCCGAACAGGTGCTGGTGAAGATAGAGACGTGCGGTGTGTGTCACACCGATATCCATGCTGCGCAGGGGGATTGGCCGGCCAAGCCGACCTTGCCCTTCGTCCCCGGGCACGAGGGCATCGGAGTGATCGAGGCGGTCGGGTCGCAGGTGTCGAAGGACAGAATCGGTGAGCGAGTCGCCATCGCGTGGCTCGGTTCGGCATGTGGCGAATGCGATCACTGTGTCTCGGGTTGGGAGACGCTGTGCGACACGCAACAGAACAGCGGCTACTCGATCGACGGTGCGTACGCCGAATACGCTGTCGCCCATGCGAAGTATGTCGTCCATGTTCCCGACGGGATCTCCTCGTTCGACGCTGCCCCACTGACCTGTGCCGGCGTGACCACGTACAAGGCTGTCAAGGTCGGTGGCGTCACCCCGGCGCAGCGCGTGGCCATCTTCGGTGTCGGCGGGCTCGGTCATATGGCGGTGCAGTACGCCAAGATCGCCGGCGGCTTCGTCACCGCGGTCGATATCGAGGACGAAAAACTCGACCTCGCACAAGAACTCGGCGCAGACCACACCGTCAACTCGGCGACGACCGATCCGGTGGAGGCAATTCAGGCGCTCGGTGGAGCCGATGTCGCGATCGTCCTGGCCGTCATCCCGAGTGTGTTCGATCAGGCCTTCCGGTCGCTACGCCGCGGTGGACGTCTGGTGTGCGTGTCGATGCCGGCGCACGGCGTGTTCCCGATCCCGATCTTCGAGACGGTGGTCGGCGGAATCTCGGTACTCGGCTCGATCGTCGGCACCAGGACAGATCTGCGTGAAGTGTTCGCACTGCACGAGGCCGGACGAACGACGGTATCGGCGGTGTCGCGCAAACTCGACGAGGTCAACGACTGCTTCGACGACCTGATGGCCGGACGCGTCACCGCTCGTCAGGTTTTCGAGTTCTGAGGGGCTCTCCGATCTCGACGAGTGTTCCCCATGGGCTCGATTCGCCGTAGGGTTGCTCGAGGGCAGACACGCGCTGGACCAGCGCGTGTGCTCACAAGGAATCGAGCAGTGATGAATGCAGCGATTCAGGTGCAGAATGCGCGCCGCCACTGACGTCGCGTAGACCGACCAGCTTCAGTACGTCGATGATGCGTGTGACCGGGATACGTTGAGTTTGAGCCAGATACAACAAGTGGTCGTATGCGGTCCGGCCCGGGTGGACGGCCTCGGAATCCAGCAAGGTGCCGACCGTGAGTAGTGGGCGGTGCAGCTGCGCGTACTCGACGCCCCCGATCAGTGCGGTGCCCGCGCTGGGGCGATCCAATCCGACGATCAATCGCATCGTGGTGGACTTACCCGATCCGTTGGGGCCGAGAAAGCCTGTGACGGTGCCGGGTTCGACGACGAACGACAGGTCGTCGATGACGAGCTTCCCGCCGTAGCTCTTGCTCAGTGCGCGTACTTCGATGGCGTAGGCGGCGGTGTCCGGTCGGCTCATGAACACAGCGTGCTCGGCTCGGCCCGGCCGTCGTAGGGCATTAGGACCCTCGTAGGTCGACGAACGGCATTGTCCGGTCGGGGACAGTCACATGATGGGCCGGTGGGTAACAGCGGCGAGGCGACCGGGCGACGGCACGACGGTGACCGGGCAGTGCGCTCGCGTCAGCACCGACCGGCTGGTCGAGCCGAGCATCATCTCCGCGTAGCCGCCGCGTCCGTGACTACCGATCACCACCAGCTGAGCACCTTGGGCGTGATCGAGAAGTGCCTGCACCGGTTTGTCCTTGACCACCACGGACCGCACCGACACCGTCGGATGGAGTCGAGTGTGCGGTTCGAGCAGCCGCGCCAAGTGATCTGCAGCCGCGCGTCGGTTGTCCGGCCACTCCATTCCTCGAATCGGGAAGCCGATCGACAGATCCGTGTCCGACCAGGAGTGCACCGCAGTCAGTGGTGCCGATCGAACATCCGCCTCCTCGAACGCCGACGTCATTGCGGCAGCGCTCGCCTTGGTGCCGTCCACGCCCACGACCACCGGTTGGATCGCGTGGTCGATACTGCCGTCGGTCCAGCCACGCACCACGGTGACCGGGCAGCGAGCATGAGTGGTGACGGCGAATCCGATCGAGCCGAGTGACCGCTGCTCGGTGCCACCGAGCCCCCGCGTGGCAATGACCACCATGCGGGCCGTCTCGGACAGTTCGAGCAATGTGGACACCGCAGAGGCTTCGGACGAGACGGTATCGACGGTGACTGTCGCCGTCCCACGAGACGCAGTCTCCCGGGCCTCGCTGAGAATTCGGTCGGTTTCCGATCTGGCCTGGTGCACCACGGTATCGGGGAGGACGCCCAACCCGGTCAAGACCTTGGGCAGCGACGTCGCCGAGACGACAAGCAGATCGGACAGGTGCAATCGTGCGTCGAGAGCGGCCCAGCGCACCGCGTCCAGAGCCGCCGCCGAACCGTCGACCCCGACGATGGTCGGAAGTGGACCCATCGATTTCCTCCTCGGTCGTGGTGTCGAACATCCATCAGACGCCGCGCACAGCCTCGGGCGCGGCAGGACAACAACACCTGGACCGAGGACTTTGGTCCTCTGTTTCGGTGACGAAAGGTCGGACCACCGCCGCCCGTCCCCCGTAGGCTCAGAAGTCGAGGCGTTCGACATGGACGCAGGTAGAGGGGTGTCGACGTGGTCACGGTGTTCTTGGTGGACGATCACGAAATCGTGCGGCGCGGTCTGATCGACCTCATCGACTCCGATCCCGATCTCGAGGTCATCGGCGAGGCAGGTAGTTTTGCGCAGGCGCTGGCCCGAATTCCGGCCCTGCAGCCCGACGTCGCGGTGCTCGACGTGCGGCTACCCGACGGCAACGGCATCGAACTGTGCCGTGAGCTTCTCGATCGACTGCCGAACCTCAAGACCATGATGCTGACCTCGTTCACCGAGGACCAGGCCATGCTCGACGCGATACTCGCGGGCGCGAGCGGCTATGTCGTCAAGGACATCACCGGCATGGAACTGACCCGAGCGATCAAGGACGTCGGTTCCGGCCGGTCGCTGCTCGACAACCGTGCAGCCGCGGCGTTGATGGACAAATTGCGAGCCGGGACGGCGTCATCGGGCCCTATCGATCACCTCACGCCCCAGGAGCGCACCCTGCTGGATCTGCTGGGAGAGGGCCTGACCAACCGACAGATCGCGGCCAGGATGTTCCTGGCGGAGAAGACGGTGAAGAACTACGTGTCTCGGCTGCTCGCCAAGCTCGGGATGGAACGCCGCACCCAAGCTGCGGTGTATGCGTCGAAGCTCGCCGACGGCGATCCGCCTGCCCACCGGAAACCGGGGTCCCGGGATGGATGACCAGCACGGGGAAACCCGGTCTTCGCTACCGCAACTCCGGCTCGGGGAGCTGCTTGCCGAGGTGCAGGATCGTATCGGTCGCATCGCCGATGCGAGGATTCAAGCCGACGGTCTGCTCGACGCGATGCTCGTCATCACCTCGGGACTCGATTTGGAGGTGACGCTGCGTTCGATCGTGGAATCGGCCGTCAAGCTCGTCGACGCCCAGTACGGTGCGCTCGGCGTGCGCGGAGAAGGCCACGGATTGAGTGCGTTCATCAACTACGGCATGGACGAGGACACCCGGGTGGCCATCGGCCCGCTCCCCACCGGACGCGGGGTACTCGGACTATTGATCGACCAACCGAAAGTGCTACGTCTGGACGATCTGACATCGCACCCGGAATCGGTGGGGTTCCCGCGCAACCATCCTCCGATGAAAACCTTTCTCGGAGTGCCGATTCGGGTTCGCGACGAGATCTTCGGCAATCTCTATCTCACCGAGAAGAAGGGCGGCAAGCAGTTCACCGAGGACGACGAAGTCGTCACCAAGGCGTTGGCGTCCGCCGCCGGCATCGCCATCGACAACTCGAGACTGTACGAGGACTCGCGGGTGCGTCAGGCGTGGATGGAGGCAACGCGGGACATCGGCACCGAGCTCCTTTCCGGGACGGACATCGACGAAGTACTGCAGATGGTGGCGCGTAAGTCGTTGCACCTGACCGGGTCCGATGCGGCGTTCATCGCGGTACCCGAGGACACAGACCAAGCCTTCGGGGATGTCACGCAACTCGTCGTCACGGTCAGCGACGGGCTCGGGGCCGATCGAATGATCGGGGCAGTCGTTCCGATCGAGGGCTCGAGCTCGGGAGTAGCCTTTCGGCGTCGAACAGCGTTGCGGAAGGAGCGACTCGACTACGGGGTCAAGGAACTGGGCTCTGCTTTCGGACCCGCAATGATTTCACCCTTCCGCGTGGCAGAGGGCGTCAGTGGAGTCCTGGTGGTTCTGCGCGCCGCGGGGCGGGGACCGTTCGACGAGACCCAACTCGAACTGGTCTCGAACTTCGCCAACCAGGCCGCGCTGGTGATGCAGATCGCGGACGCCAGTCGGCGGATGCATCAACTCGACGTGTTGTCCGACCGGGATCGTATTGCCCGTGACCTGCACGATCACGTGATTCAGAGGATCTTCGCTGCAGGATTGGCGCTGCAGAGCACCCTGCAGCGCACCGAGTCCCCGGACCTACGGCAGCGTCTGTCCAGAACGATCGACGACCTGCAGGACACGGTGCAGGACATCAGGACGACCATTTTCGACCTGCAGAGCACATCCCACTCCGCAACACGGTTGCGGCAACGTATCAACAGCGCGGTACTCGAACTCACCGAGAACGTCGATATCCGTGCCGTCGTGCGGATGTTCGGACCACTGTCGGTCGTCGACACCAAACTCGCCGATCATGCCGTTGCCGTTGTCCGCGAGACTGTCAGCAACGTCGTTCATCACGCCCAGGGCGACACTGTGACCGTTACTCTGTCGGTGGGGAACGAGCTCGAAATCGTGGTGTCCGACAACGGGGTCGGTATGCCCGACAACACCACCACCAGTGGGTTGTCCAACCTGGGGGCCCGTGCGGCCGAGTGCGGCGGGACCATGACCGTTTGCCCCGGTGCCTCCGGCAGCGGCACCGATGTTACGTGGGCGGTACCACTGCCCTGACGGCTCCAGTCGTTGGTCACCTCTTTCGATGACCTCCGGCCGTTACCGCGAGTGGCGATGAGCTCGTAGCGTTTTCGGTGACGGTGCTGATCCTGCGTCGCACCACCGAGAGGAACCCGATGAACATCTCACACACCACCGGACCCGTTCTGGTCGGAATCGACGGATCGACGGCCGCGCTCGATGCAGTGCGCTTCGCAGTGCGTGAGGCGCGAGGCCGAGGAACATCACTGCGACTGGTACATGTGATCGAACCCCAGATTCAGCGTGAAACGGTATACGGAGCACCCGACGTGGACGGTGACTATGCGCGAACCGTCTTGGACCAGGCCGCGATCATAGCGAGGGCGAGCGACCCGACCGTCATCGTGGAAGCTGTTGTTCTACAGGGTGTCCCGGAAACGGTGATGCTGTCCGAAGCAGCGTCTGCGTGCCTGATCGTATTGGGTGCCAAGACCGAGAATTCGATCGCTGCACGGGTTCTCGGATCCATGGTGCGCACGGTGGTCGAATGCTCACCGAACCCCGTGGCGATCGTGCACACCTTCGATTCCGAGCGCGACGGCGCGGTCGTCGCCGCTCTGGGAGACGCGAAGGTTTCGGCATCGGACCTCGTTGTGGCGCAGGCATTCCACGAAGCGTCGATGCGCGGGGCCAGCGTGTTGGCCGTGCACACCCAGACTGTCTCGACCATTCTGGCCAGCGCCATCGGCGGTCCGGTCGACCATCTGCACCCCGAGTCGGCAATGGACGTCCGGTTGGAACCCTTCAGCGCCGATTATCCTTCGGTGCGGGTCGCGTCGGTCTACGCCGAGGCCGATGCGGGTTCGGAACTGATCGCGGTGTCCGACACTGCACAGCTGCTGGTGGTGGGGCACGAGCGCGATCGCGTGCCGGGAAGCACGTTGACGAAAGTCTTGCGGCACGCCGAATGCCCCGTCCTCGTTGTGCCGCACGCATGAGTACCGTGAACTCGAAGGCGATCGTCGTCGGCGTCGACGGATCCGGTTCGTCACTCGACGCGGTCGGCTGGGCCGCACGCGAAGCCGATTTACGCGGAGCACCGTTGAAGCTGGTGTCTGCGTACCAAATCAGGGCCCTCTACACCAGTTTCGTCGCACTCCCGTCGCACCTCGGCTCCGAGGAGAATGCACGTGCTGATTCGATTCTGACGTCGGCATCCCTCGTCGCGCGGCGGTCGGTCGAGAAACCCGACGCGCTGACGATCATGATCGAACCGATTGTCGGACCGACTGTTCAGGCGCTGATCGACGAGTCCGCCACCGCGTCGATGATGGTGGTCGGCTCACGCGGCAACGGCGAGTACTTCGCCGAGCTGCTCGGCTCTGTGAGCACGGCGGTGGCTGTGCAGGCGCGCTGTCCGGTAGTCATCGTGCCGCGCAGCGTGGAATTACATTCGGCACGGGGACCGGTCGTCCTCGGAGTCGACGCCTCGGCGCACAACCAGGAGGCCGTCCGGCTGGCCTTCGAGGAGGCCTCGCTTCGGGGCACTGGCCTTGTTGCAGTCCACGTGTCGACGGACCGACTCGTCTCGTCACCCGACGCGTCGACGTCGGACAAGTCCGAGGCAATTGTGTCCACCGGCCGAACCGTGTTGGCCGAGAACCTGTCCGGGTGGAGCGAGCTGTATCCCGACGTGGTGGTGAAGCAGACAGTGCTGCGCGGCGACGTCGTCGAACGCATCCTGGGCGCGGCGGTGCGCGCAGAGGCCGTGGTGGTCGGTTCGAGCGGACGCACCGGTTTCAGTGGCCAGCTGCTCGGATCCACCGTTCGGTCACTGGCCCACCGCGTCGACTGTCCGCTGATCATCGCTCGCGGATAGCAACCGATCCGTCACGACCACCGCCATTCGCGAATCTCGGGTAGATCCTCGAAGTGTTTCCGGATGTAGGCGTCGTGCCGGGTCAGTTGGTCCCGGCAGTGCTGCCGCAGTTCCTCGGCACCGGCCGGCACCGTGTGTGCTCGGTCGAGTGCTTCGATCGCCAGGTGGTAGCGACTGATCTTGTTGAGCACCACCATGTCGAACGGTGTTGTGGTAGTGCCTTGTTCGATGAAGCCGCGGACGTGGAATCTCTGCGCGTTCGGGCGGCCGTGCAGCAGCTGGTGCACCGCCCGGGGGTAGCCGTGGAAAGCGAAGACGATATCGACCGACTCGGTGAACAGATCGGCGAACTGATCCTCCGAGAACCCGTGTGGATGATCGGCGACGGGTAGCAGCGCCATCAGGTCGATGACGTTGACCACGCGTACTTGCAGCTCGGGTGTCCAGCTACGCAACAGGTCCGCTGCAGCGAGAGTCTCCTCGGTCGGAACGTCGCCGGCGCAGGCCAGGACTATTTCGGGGTCGCCTGGTTTGTCGGTGTTCTCGGTACCGGCCCAGTCCCACCGTGAGGCACCGGCTGCTGCGTGTGCGCGAGCCTCGGTGAGCGTCAGGTACTGGGGATGGCTCTGTTTGTCGACCACCAGCACATTGACGTGTCCGCGGCTCCGAAAGCAGTGGTCGGCAACGGCGAGAAGAGTATTGGAGTCCGGTGGCAGCCACACGCGCACCACATCCGGTGCCAGAGGGATCACCGCGTCGATCAGTCCGGGCCCCTGATGACTGAACCCGTTGTGGTCGTTGCGCCAGCACGTGCTGGTGAGCAGCACGTTCAACGAGGCGACGGGTGCTCGCCAGGCCAGAGTGGCCGCATGCTGCAGCCACTTGGTGTGCTGAATCAGCATCGACACGCTCACCATCGCGAAAGCCTCGTAGCTCGCAAACAATCCGTGTCGGCCCGACAACAGGTACGCCTCGAGCCAGCCCTCACACAGATGCTCACTGAGCACCTCCATGACGCGGCCGTCGGCGGCCAGGTTGTCGTCGAACTCGGTGGTCGGCAGCTGCCAGCATCGGTCGGTGGCCTCGAACACGGCCTGCAGACGGTTGCTGGCGGTCTCGTCGGGGCAGAACAGGCGGAAAGTGCCACCGCCGTCGGGTCGTGCGTTGTCGAGGTAGATATCCCGCATCATCTCCCCGAGTACGGTGGTCGTCTCGTGCGAGATGCGTCCCGGGGAGTCGATCGTCAGAGCGTAGTTCTCGAGCTCACGAATGACCAAGGGCTGCAACAGCACACCGCCGTTGGCGTGGGGAGTGGCCCCGAGCCTCTTGTCGCCCGTCGGAGTGAGTTCACTGATGTGCGCCGCGGGTACGCCGTTGTCGTCGAAGAGTGATCCGGGATCGTAGGAGAGCAACCACTGCTCGAGCTGCGCCAGATGCGACGGGTTCTCGCGGACGCCGGACAGCGGGACCTGGTGGGCCCAGTGCGTTCCCTCGATCAGCTTGCCGTCGACCTCGTGTGGCCCGGTCCAGCCCTTCGGGGTACGCAAGACGATTGCAGGCCATGCACTTCCGTGGTGCGACTCGCCGCCGCGGGCCGCACGCTGGATTCTCCGAATATCGTCGTGGGCGCGGATGAGAGCGAACTGCAAGGCCGGGAACACCTCTCGCGGATCGTCGCCCTCGACGAAGATCGGTGCCCAACCCTGACCGCCGAGGTAGTCGGCAATCGCTTGATCGGTGCTGCGCCCGAGCACTGTCGGGCCGGAGATCTTGGCGTCGTTGAGATGCAGAATGGGCAGCACTGCGCCGTCACGAACCGGGTTCAGGAACGCCGGGATCTTCCACGAACCCGACAGCGGACCGGTTTCGGCCTCCCCGTCGCCGACGACACAGGCGACCACCAGATCGGGGTTGTCGAACGCCGTGCCCGCTGCGTGGATCAGGGCATACCCCAGCTCGCCACCCTCGTGGATACTGCCGGGGGTCTGCACGCTCACATGGCTCGGAATGCCACCGGGAGTGGAGAATTGGCGACACAGACGACGCACACCGTCGCTGTCGTGCGAGATGTCGGGATAGATCTCGCTGTACGTGCCTTCGAGATAGGTGTTCGCGACCAACGCCGGGCCACCATGACCGGGACCGGTGACATACAGCCAATCCGAACCGGTTCGGCAGATGAGGCGATTGAGCAGTGTGTAGATCATCGACAGACCGGGGCTGGTGCCCCAGTGCCCGAGCAGTCGGGGCTTGATGTGTTCCACCGTCAGTGGTTGCCGTAGCAATACATTGTCCTGCAGGTAGATCTGGGCGACCGTGAGGTAGTTCGCGGCAGCCCAGTAGCGCAGATCGGCGTCGAGTTCATCGGAGCTGTAGGTGGTCTCGGTGGTGGACGCGGTCATCGGTTCGTGGGTACGACAACGACGGGGACATCGACCGAATGCAGCACCGCGCGTGAGGTCGATCCGAGCAGCATCGAGGCGAAGCCGCCCCGGCCGCGGCTACCGACCACGATCAGCTGCGCGCTCTCGGAGGCGCGGACCAGTTCGCGAACGGGTCTGTCCTGAACCACCACCCGGCGGATGGTGACGTCGGGGTAGTCCTCCGACCACCCGGCCAGGCTCTCGGCCAGCGAAGTCTTCTCTGCCAGTTCGGAATCGGCCCACGGACCTTCTTCGTCGCGGGTCAGCACGCTCCCGAGCTCGAGGTCGCTCCACGCGTGTACGGCAACGAGGTCGACACCTCGCATCGACGCCTCGCGCAACGCGAATCCGATGGCCGGCTGGCTGTTGGACGTGCAATCCACACCCACGACCACCGGCCCGTCGCTGACCGTGTTCGACTTGATCACTGCAACAGGGCACTTGGCGTGTGACACGACGGCGGTACTGACCGACCCGACCAATCCGCCGGTGAACTCACCGAGGCCCCTCGAACCGACGACGATCAAGGCAGGTGCGACGTCGAAGTGCGTCAGATTGCGTGCAGCCGAGCCATGTTCGAGACGAGTGTCGAGAATCAGTGAATTGCCTGCCGCGGTCTTGTGAGCAACGTCGACCGCAGCGGTCAGGACCCGTTTGGCCTCGACGTCCGGATCTGCGAACGCGCCGATCCGGAGGCTGATGGCATCGCCGTAGGTTCCCGGTGCGAACAGTGACGACGTGACCAACTCGAGCGGGGCGTGGCGTCGAACAGCCTCGCGCGTTGCCCAACGGACCGCGTCGAGCGATGTGGCAGATCCGTCGACTCCGACGACGACCCGACTCGATGCATTCATGTTGTATTCCCGTTCGTTGACTGTCGTGTTCAGGTACACCTCGAGCATGGCCGGTTCGCTGGAGCGCAGACAGAGTCGGAAGTCCCTCGGTTCGAGCCGGAATGCCCTGACCGCTACCCCTGGGGGGTATGTCTTGCTATCGTCGGTGACATGCATTCAGTGATCCGACGCCGTCGCCCGGGCCTTGCCTCGGCGACCGGATTGCTGATCGCATTGACGATCCTCGGGGTACTGCTGATGCATTCGGTGACGCCGACCACGTCGGCACAAAGCGAGCATGCGGCCATGGCGTCGGCGACCCACCACGAGGACCCGGTTCAGGTGGCAGTCGGTGAGCACGACTGCCCGTCGGCACATCAGATGATGCATCCGTGCGCGGGAACCACCGTGTCGTGGGCTGCGCTGTCGGTCCCGGTGACGAGCGTCGATGGCGTCCACTCGGTCATGTCGGAGGACGGGATCGGTGGGCGCGTCCATTCCATATCGGAGCGTGCGCCGCCGTGGACTCTGTGGGAGTTGGACAGATCGGTGACCTTGCGAGTGTGACAGGCAGCCCGGTGGACGCACGACCACCGGCGGATCGACATACCTAGATCCCTGTATTGCACACTCGTTCAAGGAGATTCACATGCGTACAACACTCGTCGCTTCGGTGGCTGCCGCCACCGTAAGCGCATTCCTCGTCGCCGGCTGCAGCAGCGACACCACGTCGGATTCGTCGATGTCGACTACCTCATCGGCTTCCGTTCAGGATTCGGCATCGGCATCGGCATCGGCATCGGCGGAGTTCAACGACGCCGACGTCATGTTCGCGCGGATGATGTACCCGCACCACGCGCAGGCCGTCGACATGGCTGACATGGTCCAAGGTCGCACCGACAATCCGGACGTCGTGGCACTGGCGTCGGCGATCCAAGCCGCGCAGCAACCGGAAATGGACCGGATGACGGCCTGGCTCGCCGAATGGGGTCAGCCCGCATCCCCGTCGGACATGGGTGAGATGAGCGGAATGGACCACAGCTCGGGTATGAGCATGATGTCCCAGCAGGACATGGACGCCCTGACCGGTCTGTCGGGCCCGGAGTTCGACCGTCAGTGGCTGACGATGATGATCGAGCATCACGAGGGCGCGATCGAGATGGCGAACAACGAGATTGCGGACGGCTCGAACCCCGACGCGCAGGAGATGGCCCGCACGATCGTGGCCACGCAACAGCAGGAAATCGACACGATGCAGCGGATGCTCGGCTGAACTGTTGTCGGTACGTTGCCGGGCCGCACCCAAGACCGGGGTGCGGCCCGGCGGGGGACGGCTGCACGCCGTTGCCCTCGAGTACGCTGTGACGCGCGAGGAATTGTGTTCTGCGGGTCGGATCGAGGGAGAGTATCGACGATGTCACGTCCACGGGTCCTGGTCCTCGGCGGCGGCTTCGGCGGGTTGTATGCAACCCGCCGGCTGCACGGTTCGGATGTCGACATCACCGTTCTCGAACGAGGCACCTCTCACGTCTTTCAGCCGCTGCTCTATCAGTGCGCAACCGGCCTTCTCTCCGAAGGCTCGATCGCCAGCCCGTTGCGGCACCTGTTGCGCAAGCAGAAGAACGTGAAGGTGGCTCTCGGTGAAGCGACCTCGGTGACAACCGTGGGCGATGGCGGAGTGGTGACGGCGAGCCGCTTCGACGGGTCGACGTTCGAGTTGCCGTACGACTACCTCGTGGTTGCCGTCGGAATGCAGCAGGCGTATCACGGCCACGACGAATACGTGCAGTGGGCACCGGGCATGAAGACCCTCGACGACGCCTTGGCGATCAGGCGAAAACTGATCTCGGCATTCGAGATGGCCGAGTCCCTGCCCACCCCCGAAGAGCGTCGCCCCTGGCTCACCTTCGCCGTCGCCGGTGGAGGGCCCACCGGAGTCGAATTGGCCGGGCAGATCAGGGAACTCGCCACCCGGGCGCTGGCGAAGGAATTCGATTCGATCCACCCGTCCGAAGCTAAGGTGCTCCTCTTTCACGGTGGCGACCGCGTACTCGAATCGTTCCCAGACTCCCTGACGAAGAAGGCCCAGCGCACCCTCGACACGGTCGGAGTCGAAACGCATCTCGGCGTTCACGTCACCGACGTCACGGCCGCCGACGTCGAGGTGACGGCCAAGGCCGAACCGAAGACCGTCACACGCCACGACACTCGCACCGTGCTGTGGACCGCAGGCGTCGAAGCGGTTCCGTTCGTGAAGCACCTGGCCGACGCCCTGGGCGTCGAGCAGGACAGGTCCGGACGGATCGCCGTGCAGCCCGACCTGTCCGTACCGGGTCACCGCAACGTGTTCGTCGTCGGCGACATCATGGCGTTGAACGGTCTGGCCGGTGTCGCCGAAGTGGCGATGCAGGGTGGACGTGCAGCGGGCGCAGCAATCGCAGCAGATGTATCCGGTTCTGCGCGTTCGGATTTCAAGTATCGAGACCTGGGCACTGCCGCCTACATCGCCCGCGGCCACGCGCTGGTGCAGGCCGGGCCGCTGAAGATGTCGGGATTCCTGGGCTGGGTGTCGTGGGGCGTCATCCACATCGCATTCCTGGCCGGTAAACGCAACCGAGCCGGGACGCTGATCAACTGGGGCGCAACACTTCTCAGTGGAACGCGACGTGAACGGGCAATCACCTACGGCGACCCGGAAACGGCGCGCAAGCCGTACAACTGACCTGAGCGCCCACTATTGTCACCCTCGTACGGAATCCCGCTTTCGAGGGCGAAATTGTGGACACTCAGATCAGTTGCTGCCGGTGTCGACAGGGTCAGCCGATGCCGGGGATGTAGCCGGGATAGACGAAGTGCCCTGGACCGCCGCCGGGGAGCAAATGACCCGTCGAACCCGGGTAGTCCATACTCAGCGGAATGAGCTTGTGCGGGTTGCCGTTCGAGTCGGCCTGCCAGCACTCCAGCAGTACGCCATGGAATCCGGTGCAGACGATGCGAGTGCTGTTGCCGTACGGGGACGTCAGTCGATTCTCGCTGACGAAGGGATTCCAGTAGTCCGGGTCCTGAGGGGTGACGAACACTCCGGTGACGTCCTGCGGAGCAGTCGGGCTCGGGTACGGCGGCGCGACGGGCCATTCGTCGGCGTTGGCGGTACCGACTCCGAGTGCGGCGGCACCTGCGACGACAGCAACCGTGACGGTGATACGACGAAACATGGCGCACTCCTGACGTTGGGTTCGCGTCGAATAGACCACACATGGCCGTCGATTGGGAAGCCCTCTACATTGAACGCGTGATTGCAGCGGATCGCGTATTGCCCGTAGTGGCCACGGCCATCGGCGGATTCGTGGCCGGATATTCGATTCGTGAATCCCTCGGCCAGGATGTGTTCCACATCGAGTCGACGGGGAAGTGGTACGGAGCGTTCGTCACCGCGCAATGGGCTGGCTCTATCACTGTTTTGATGGCGGTGCTCGTGCTCGTGGCGGTCCATCGCCGTCGCCCCCGGATATCGGCTGCCGTAGCAACCGTTCTCGGCTCGCTGCTGGTGGCGCTGCCGTCCTTCGTACCGATCGCGGCCAACCAAGCGGTGACGACCAATGCGCTCGGTGCCGGCGCTCTGGTCGGCATCTGCGGATTCATCGCCGGTGGACGCAGGCTCCCGTCGGGCGGCCTTGCAGGAGGACTGCTGGGCTCGATGTTGTTCTACAGCGCGATCTCCCGGCTACGCGGACCGCGTGAGGGTCGGTGGATGGACGGGCTGGGGCCGTATCTGGTGGAATCCACGGTCCCGCTACTCCTCCTTCTCGCAACCACTGTCGTGCTGCTCGTGGCCGTCCGGCGGGCATCCGTGGGCCGACTCGAAACCTCCGACGCAGTAGCCGCTCTCGTGCTGGGATTCGTCTGTCTCGTGGTCTACATCTATCTGGGCAATACGACGTCGACGGCGGCCACGTGGATGTTCGCCGTCGCCATCGTCGTCTTGGTGGCATACGGTGTTGCGTTCGACCTCGGTGGCCTCGACGGCCGATACGTGATGTCGGGCTTGGCGATAGCGGCATCAGGAGTCAATGCGCTCGGGTGGGGCGACGCGTCGTGGTGGGTACTCGTCGTGGCCGCGGTGTTGTTCGTCGGAGCGGTGGGAGTGGGCCTGCGACGCGATCTCACCACCGCCGCGTGTGCACTGCTGACCGTTGTGACGGCCACCGGTCTACTGCCCATCGGAGACGACTCGATCAATACCGTTGGGACTGTGTGCTATTGCGTGCTGCATCCCATCGCTGTCGGATTGCTCGTCGGATCGGCACGAGTGACGCGCACGGTGGCGTCGACCATCGGTCCGCTCGTACCGTTCGCACTGACGCTGTTCTCGGTGTCGGCACCGGTACCGCCGCGGGTGTTCGGTTGGACGGATGGGACATCCGACGACTATGTGCCGCCCATTGTCTGGCTCTATTCGCCACTTCCCGTCGGTGTTGTCGTGGCGGTGATCGTCATCCTGGTGTGTCTCGTCCTCGGTTCGAGGGCCGAGCGCGAGCATCACGATCGCGTCTCGGATTCGTCCGGTCCATAACGCTCGGGACGTTTGCTCGAGGTAACGTCACCTCATCTTCGGCCGATGTAGAAACTCGACCGGTGTAACTCGACGAAAAGGTGAAACAGCGTGCCACGATCTCGACGACACGGCTTCCAGCGATTCGGTTCGGCTGCGGCCGTCGCCCTCGCAGTGGCGATTCTTCCGACCGCGCTGATGACGCCCGTCGCGTCCGCGGACGAACTGCCCGCCGCAACGACTCAGTCGAGCAACGGCTCGCGAATCGAATCGGTGAACACCCTCGACGGCCGCCAGGTTCAGCTCCAGGTGTACTCCGCGTCGATGAACCGCACCATTCCGGTAACGGTGCAGCGCCCCGCCGACGAGAGCGTGTCGCGTCCGGTGCTGTACCTGCTCAACGGTGCAGGTGGCGGCGAGGATGCCGCATCGTGGCAGTCGCAGACCGACGCCGAGGCCTTCCTGTCGGACAAGAACGCCTACATCGTGACTCCGCAGAAGGGCAAGTGGTCCTACTACACCGACTGGCTGCAGGACGATCCGAAGCTCGGCAGCAACAAGTGGAGCACCTTCCTCGGTGAAGAACTGCCTCCGCTGATCGACGCCCAGTTCGACACCAACGGTCGCCAGTCGCTGGCAGCGTTGTCCATGACGGGCACGTCGGTTCTCAACATCGCAATCAAGTACCCCGGCAAGTTCACCGGTGTCGCGGCATACAGCGGTTGCGCGCAGACCTCGGACCCGATCGGGCAGCAGTTCGTCAAGCTCGTCGTCGAGACGTACGGCGGCGGAAACGTCGAGAACATGTGGGGCCCGCTCGACGGCCCCGTGTGGCGCGAGAACGATCCGCTGCTCAACGCCGAGAAGCTGCGCGGCACCCAGATCTACATGAGCACCGGCAGCGGACTGCCCGGCATCCCGAACGACACCTTCGCCAACCCGCGACTGAAGAACGACCCGGCGACGCTCGCCAACCAGGTCATCGTCGGCGGCGGCATCGAGCTGGCCACCAACTTCTGCACGTCCAACCTGGCCAAGCGTCTCGACCAGCTGGGAATCCCGGCAACTGTCGACTTCCGTCCGGTCGGCAACCACTCCTGGGGCTACTGGCAGGACGACCTGCACAAGTCCTGGCCGTTCCTGGCAGGATCGCTCGGCATCTGATTCATCCTGATCGAAGACGGCCACCCGCACCTCGTGTGCGGGTGGCCGTTTCTCGTTGCGGGGACAGGTATGACTGCGTCCGAATCGAACGTATGATCGAACGATGGCACGACGCGCTCAACCTCGACCCGCGTCTGCCGTGCGTCCGTTCAAGATGCTCAGACCACCACTCAAGGTGTGGATCGATCTGAACGTCCTCTACCCGCTACCGCCACATCACGCGTCGAAGTTCAATCCGGAAGGCTTCGATGTTCGACGCGTGGTCCCGGGGGATCTGGTCGAATGGTCCATCACCGTCGACGGCGATTGGTTGGGTCGCGTCACCTACGAACTGATGTCGCGAGACCGGAGTGAAACCGTCACACACTGGGTGCCCAGCCGGGCGCTGAAACCGCTGTAGAACGAGCAAAAGCCCCGCCCGAAAAACGAGGCGGGGCTTTCGGGTGATCACCTTCAGAAGCTGTGCTTACGCGCCTTCTTGGCGAGCTTGCGGGTGGTGCGCTTCGACGGAACGAACAGGTGTGCAGCGCTGCGGCGACGGTTGCGGCGACGGATCAGCACGAATGCGACGGCACCGGCGGCGGCTGCTATGGCGGCGATGATCGGAGTGCCGACCTTCGCGGCCTCGGCCACATCCTCGCTGTCGATGTTGCGGACCGTGGTCTTCACGTCGTCGGCGACGGCGGAGGCCTTCTCGGCTGCCTTGTCGGCGACCTGGGAGGCCTTCTCCTTGACGTCGCCGACGTCGACGTTCTCGACCTTGTCCTGGACGGTGCTCTTGACGTCTGCGGCGGTCTCGGCTGCCTTGTCGGCTACGTCTGCAGCTGCGTGCTTGGCCTGCTTGGCAGCGCCGGCCGCGGAGTCGGCAACGCTCTCGGCGGCGTCGGAAACCTTGTCTGCAGCCTGCTGAGTGTTGGCCTTGGCCTGGTCGGTGGCCCCTTCGGCGCGAAGGCTGTCGTCACCGGTGGCCTCACCGGCCTTCTCCTTCGCAGTCCCGGCCAGTTCTTCTGCCTTGTGCTGAGCCTTGTCGATGAAGTCGGCCATCGGTATCCCTCTTTCGTGTAGGTCGTCTCCGGAAACCGGAGCGGTGACGTCGCGGACGACGCCGGTAAGTATGAGTCGAACTCGACGGTCCGAAACATACGTCCGACCACGGGTGTTTCGGGTCACTACGACGAGTAGTCGTAATTGTGCTGCTCGGCGTGCTGTGACTACTTCGTCGAACGCGGCCACCACGTTCGACGGCGTGCGCGCGTCGCACGTGCTGAGTAGGCCGTCGACAACGAGCGCCGGTCGAAGTCCAGTCCCGACCCTCTCGACGTGAGCAGGATCAGCGCGATGACTCCCGCAGCCCCGACCGCCACGGGAGTCATCGGCTACTGGTTCCGGTTGCGTTGGGTGTACACCCAACGAAGAGAAAGCGGTCCATGACAGCTCCTGTCTGTGTTGTCACGAAGGCTGCCATTGACACCGCCACCAGTCAATGGCACATTATGTGATGTTAGTCGCGGTGTCGCTGCTGGGTCGGCGTCCGGGCGATGGTGTTCGGTGAGACAGCGAGGCGCGTCGATGAATGCATATACTTGGCCCGAGGTCGACGGTTCGATCCACGACAACTTCAGGGATGTGCTCATCGTCGGTGCGGGTATTTCGGGAGTCGGAGCCGCGTATCGCTTGCAGGAGATGGCACCGGAGCTCAGCTACGCGATCCTCGAAGGGCGCGAGCGAGCAGGCGGTACCTGGGATCTGTTCCGGTACCCGGGAATTCGTTCGGACAGCGATATCTTCACGTTCTCGTTTCCGCACACGCCCTGGCAGGGAAACACTCTGCTTGCCCATGGCGAAGACATTCGTAACTACATCGTCGATACCGCTCACACCAACGGCATAGACGAGCACACGCACTTCTCTACCTCCGTCGTTGCGGCGAACTGGGATTCGTCGACCGACCTATGGACCGTCGACACGCTGTCCGACGGCGTGCCGCGGACGTATCGAAGTCGATTCGTGTTCTTGTGTACCGGCTACTTCGACTACTCGGGTGGGTACACCCCGGATCTTCCCGGGATGGAGAAGTTCACCGGGCAGGTGGTGCATCCCCAGCAGTGGCCGGAAGGTCTCGACCACACCGGTAAGCGGGTCGTTGTCATCGGAAGTGGCGCGACCGCAATCACTTTGGTGCCTTCGCTCGCGGTCGATGCTGCGTCGGTGACGATGCTGCAGCGCTCGCCGACCTACATCGCGTCGTTGCCGATGACCGATCCGTTCACCACCCTCACTCAGCGTGTGCTGCCGGACTCCCTCGCGCACAGTGCACTGCGGTGGCGCAATGCACTGTTGATGGTCGGCTCGTATCAGCTGTGTCGACGTGCGCCGAAGACGGCCCGCAGGGTGTTCCGGGCGATGACGAAGGCGCAGCTTCCGCGTGGATACGACGTCGACAAGCACTTCAAGCCGACGTATGCCCCGTGGGACCAGCGGCTGTGCGTCGTGCCGGACGGCGATCTCTTCAAGGCCATTCGCTCCGGCCGCGCGACCGTGGTGACCGACCGGATAGCCGAGATCACCGCCGACGGGATCCGGTTGGAATCTGGTGACGAGATCCCCGCCGACATCATCGTCACCGCAACCGGATTGAAGCTCCAGGCGTTCGGGGGTATCGAATTGTCTCTGGACGGTGAGCGGCTCGAGGTGCACGACAAGTTCGTCTACAAGGGTCACATGCTCGAGGACGTACCCAACGTTGCATGGTCCATCGGGTACACGAATGCATCGTGGACGCTCAAGGCCGACATGACGGCGCAGGCAGTAGCCAAACTGTTGGTGTACATGCGGTCTCACGGCTACACCCATGCGATCCCGGACCGACAGGGCAAGGCCGTGGACTCTCGTCCGGTCGTCGACCTCGCCTCCGGATACGTCACGCGTTCCTTGAACGAGCTACCCAAATCGGGGACCGAACGTCCCTGGTCGGTGCGGCAGAACTACATTCTCGACAGGATCGACGCACGATTCGACGATCTGACGGAATCGATGACGTTCGGCCGAGCGGACAACGCCCGTGTGGCGGGGGCGGATATCGCGCCCGTATACCGCATCTGGCCGAGAAAGGTCGGCACGCAGTGACTTCCGACATCGACGGTCTGACCCTCGCGCACACCATCCGGGGTGAGGGCCCTACATTGGTGCTCATTCACGGCATCGTGCACAGACAACATGCGTGGGACAGTGTCGTCGACATACTGGCGCGGCATCGACGAGTGGTGACGGTGGACCTGCCCGGTCACGGCGCGTCACCGGACTTGCCCACCGAGGAATTCGACCTGGGTCCGTGGATCGTGGCCGAGTTGGAGCGATTCCTCGAGCACGTGGCGGTGGACGGCGAGAAGCCGCACGTGGCCGGAAATTCGCTGGGCGGTTACTTTGCGCTCGAACTGGCTGCCCGCGGGTCGGTCGCCTCGGCGACCGCCCTGTCACCGGCCGGATTCTTTCGCGGACACTGGGATCAGACCCGGGCGCTCCTCGTGTTCCGACTGTTGCGAGCGTTGTCTCGAGTGATCAGCCCGATCGCACCTACCGTCATGCGTTCGGTCGTCGGCCGCACGATCGCCAACGGCGTGTTCTACGCCAAGCCGTGGCGAGTTCCCGCAGCGACGGCCACGATCGACGCACTCAGCATCACCACCAACCGTGCGATCGACGCAGCCGGAAATGCAGTGCCGCGCTTCAGCATTCCGGTCGACGAGACCGTTCCCGTCACCGTCGCGTGGGGCCGTCGTGACTTGGTTCTGCCGGTCTATCAGGCACCGCTCGTGCGTCGAACCTTTCCGCAGGCCGAAGTGACGACGTACCCGGGTCTCGGGCACGTTCCGATGTCGGACGATCCGGAGCTGGTGGCGTCGATTCTGCTGAGGGGATCACGAGCGGTACCGCAGTCGGCATGAGCGCGGTGGTCAAGGTGGACGGGCGAAGCGACCGGTGGCGCGACCACAGAATCACCCGGCGACGTGAACTGCTCGATCGAACACTGGCAGCGATTCGTGAGCATGGACACGACGTGGGTATGGATGCCATCGCCGCAGCGAACGGTGTCTCGAAAACCGTTCTGTACAAACACTTCGCGGACAAAAAGGGTCTCGCCGACGCTGCGATGGCTCGATACGTCGAGACTGCACTGGTGCCGCGGATCCAGGATGCGATGTCCGAGGACCTCGATGAGTATCACCTCACTCGCGCAGTGATTTCCGCCTACGTCACTACGGTTGCCACAGATCCCGAAATCTACATCTACGTCCAATCCAACAATGCAGTCAGCGGCAACCAGGACATCATCACCGTGTCCGAGGGACTGATCGCGGAGTTACTGTCCTCCGTCATCGCCGACCGATTCCGAGAGCGGGAGTTCTCCACGGGCGGTTCGATGCCCATCGCCTTTGCCATGATCGGCGCGGTGCGGTTGGCGTCGCACTGGTGGATGTTCGACCGGACCATGACGGTCGACGAGCTCATCGACTACCTCACCATGATGGTCTGGGGCGGTATCGCGGGCATAGCGCGCGCTGCGGGATCGGCCGCTATCTTCACCTCGGAGCCGCACACGTTGACGCTCGATAGCTGAGCGCCCTCCTCGACATCAGCGGTCGAACACCGCACGAACGCTTGTGGAATCGGGTACGGACTGGCAGGCCAATCGGACACCGTGCTGCAGTTCGTACTCGTCGAGAGTTTCGTTCGCGAGCATGGTCACGGTGCCTTCGGTGAGTGTGTAAGCGCAACCGCCACATGTTCCTTCGCGGCACACGTACGGCGGGTCGAGACCCAGCTCGAGAAGTCGGTCGAGCAGCTTCGTGTCTGCATTCCAGGTGAACTCGGTCTCCATTCCGTCGATCTCGACCTGAGCGGCCACGGAGTTCGCGCCGGGTTCGTCGGAAATCGACGCGCCCCTGGCCTGAAACGGATTCGAGTCGAATGAGGAGAACACCTCGCGGTGTGTTCTGTGCGCCGTCGTACCGGTGCGAGCGAGCCACTCCTCGGCGACGTTCATGTATTGCGTCGGTCCACAGAGGAAGGCCTCGCAGTCGGACGGAGTCGTCACGTTCATCGAGGCCAGTCCGGCAGCGGTGGGTAACCCCGATTCCGAGGTGTACCAGTGGTGAACGTCGAGTCGTTCGGGGAAGCGCGACTGCAGTTCGGTCAGGTGCTCTGCGAAGATCACCGAGTCGCGGTTCTGGTTGGCGTAGACCAGGGTGATTCGATTCTTGTGCTGCAACAGAGCAGTTTTGAGGATCGACATCATCGGGGTGATGCCGCTGCCGGCGGCGATGAGGACGAAATCCACGTCCCAGCCCTCGGGTCCGAACATGCCCGACGGTTTCAGCGCTTTGAGTCGCATCCCGCGAAAAGCGTTGTCGTGCAACCAGTGTGATGCCAGTCCGTCCCGGATGCGCTTGACGGTCACGGTGGGGAATGGGTTGCGCACCGGAGAGCTCGAGAAGGAGTAACAGCGGGCCACCGAGCCGCCGTCCGTGCAGGGAATCTCGAGGGTGAGGAATTGTCCCGGATCGTACCGAAAGTGCGCTTCTCGATGCTCGGGAACCACAAAGCCGAGGGAGATCGCATCTTCGGTCTCGCGGGTCACCTCGGCGATCTCCAACTCGAAGATCCTGTCCTCGGGACCGATGGCAGACGCATCCAGTTCCGCCGGTGGATTACTCCTGAACATCGTCACGTGTGCTCGCTCCCTTGCGCTTTCGGTGTTGGACGCCACTGTCGCACACTTCGCCACCAAATAATAGGCCATTGACAAATGGCGAATAGCGGGTGAGGGTGATGACGTGACTCCGACCACCGACGACGACTACCTGCCTCGCGGCGCTTTCAGGGCCGGGTCTCGGCGAACCCGTCTGGCTGCCTTGATGACTCGGCTGATTCTGCGTCCGATGACGAACCTGCTGCCGACCTCCCGCGGCGGCATCGAGTTCTCTCGACGCCTCGTCGCCACCTCGATGAACCTGTGCGGTCCGGTCCCGAAAGGAACGGCAGTGGACCTCGTGGCCGACGGCCCGGTTCGCGGTGAGTGGGTGCGAGCACCCGGCCTGTCGCCGGGGCCACGCGTGATCCTCTACATCCACGGCAGTGCATACGTCATCTGCTCGGCGCGGACGCACCGTGGTCTCACCGCACGCTTGTCCAGGGCGACGAGCCTGCCGGTGTTCACGATCGACTACCGGCTCGCCCCGGAACACCCGTTTCCCGCCGCAGCCGACGACCTCGAAGCCGCGTACCGCTGGCTGCTGGACCAGGGGTACGACGCATCGAACATCGTCATCGCCGGGGACTCCGCCGGCGGACACCTGGCCGCCGACCTGATCATCGAGAACGACCGAACCGGGACGCCGCAGCCGGGAGCATTGGTGTTGTTCTCGCCGTTGATCGATCTCGACTTCGAGCTATCGGCGCGCATGGAACGCACGCGCAAGGACCCGATGATCTCGGCGAAGGCAGCGCGAGGACTCGTGGCGCTGTACACCGACGGCCACGATGCGGATCTCCCGCGTCTCCGGCTCGATCTCGGACGTGTGCGAGAGCTGCCACCGACGCTGATCCAGGTGGGCGGAGCCGAGATGCTCAGGGGCGATGCGCGACACCTGCACTCCATGATCGACGCGGCCGGCGGAGAGGCCGAACTCGAGATCTGGCCCGATCAGATGCACGTGTTCCAAGCTCTCCCGAGGTTGATCCCCGAGGCCGACCGAGCACTAGAGCATGCAGCCGCTTTCATTGCTGATGCGCTCGAAAATCAAGCCCTACAACATGATTCGAAGGGACAGGTAAGTCGATGAGAAGCAAGACCGGAAGACCCTCGTACGGGTCGAGAGCGGTAGTGACCGGCGCAGGCAGCGGCATCGGCCGGGCGTTCGCACTGGAACTGGCTCGACGTGGAGGAGCCGTCATGTGCGCCGACATCTCGTTGCCGAGAGCGCAGGAGACCGTCGCGATGGTGAACGCCCTCGGCGGCACCGGATACGCCGTCGAGTGCGATGTGTCGATCCGCGAGAACGTCGAGGAACTGGCCCTGCGTGCCGGCATCGAGTTCGACGGACCCACCACGGTGCTCATCAACAACGCAGGCGTCGGAATCGGCGGAAAGCCCGTCGGCAACATCGGTTTCGAGGACTGGAACTGGGCCTTGGGAATCAACCTCTGGGGCGTGATCCACGGCTGCGAGGTGTTCACGCCTGGGCTTCGGGCTGCGGGTGAGGGCGGGATCATCAACGTCGCGTCCGCCGCCGGCTTTGCCGCTGCGCCGCTGATGGGTCCGTACAACGTCGGCAAGGCCGCAGTGATGAGCCTGTCGGAAACGATGGCGGCGGAATTCTCGGGTACCGGTGTGCGGGTGTCGGTTCTGTGTCCCACGTTCGTCAAGACCAACGTTGCCGTCGACGGCCGGATCACCGCGAGTTCGTCCCGGCTGGCCGAGTTCGCGATGCGCTGGACCGGACGGTCTCCCGACAAGATCGCTGCCCGAACGCTCGATGCATTCGACCGGGGCCGGCTCTACGTCGTGCCCCAGTTCGACGCCAAATCCGTGTGGCGGTTCAAGAGATTGCTGCCCGCCGTGTACGTGCGTTTTCTCGGCTTGCTCAATCGTGTGCTGCCCGCCGAGCAGCAGCCGGCGAAGAACGAATCCCTCACCTCGACAACCACAGGAGCCTGACATGGCAATGGATTTCGATGACATGTTGACCAAGATCAAGGACCGTCAGTGGGCATTGGCGGACATCGACTGGGACGGCCCGGGAGCCGAGACCATCAGCCCCGAACTACACGCCAAACTGAAGCCCTTCATGTCCGATCTGATGTGGATCGAGAACGTGGGCGCTCGCGGCTTCGCGGCAATGGCGCTCAAGGCACCGAACGAGACTCTCGCAGAGATCTATCGCTACTTCCACGCGGAAGAGCAGAAGCACGCCAACGCCGAGCTCGCTCTCATGCGTCGGTGGGGCATGCTCGACGGTGACCGGATGCCCGAGCCGAACGTCAACGTCAAGCTCGTCATCGACTGGCTCGACAAGCATTCCGACGGGCTGTCTCTGACCGTGCTGGGCACCGTCATACCGATGCTCGAGGTGGCGCTGGACGGCGCGCTGGTGAAGTTCATCATGGACGAGATCGACGATCCGGTGTGTCAAGCCGTGTTCAAGAAGATCAACTCCGACGAATCTCGGCATCTGGCGGTCGATTTCGCGGTCATCGAATTGCTCGGGCATTCCCGGATGCGCAAGCTGGTGGTCGAGACCATCGGTGCTTGGATGAACCCGGCCCTCATCGTCGGATTGCTGCGCTACATCCCACTGCTGAACAAGATGCGCGACAACATCGTCGAGATGGGTGTCGACGAGGAGCGGCTCTACACCGCGATGAAGCGATTCCGCAGTGTGGGGGAGCGTAGCCCCGAGGCGCTCCGCGTGCCGATGTATCGATTTGTGCAGTGGCACAGCAGCATCGTCATCAACCGCAAGCATCCATACCACCGCGTTGCGGACGGACTGGTGAAGCTCACTCGCCGGTACCCGACCAAGACTCTCAATTCCGAGCCCACCTGGGCCAAGGAACTGACCTACGAGCCCGTCGCATGAGCGAGTTCGATGTGCGCGAAGGTGTACTCGACGCCGTGATCGTCGGTGCGGGATTCGCCGGAATCGGTACCGCTATCCGACTGCGCAACAGTGGAATCGAGAATGTCGCGATCCTCGAACGCGGCAGCGCCGTCGGTGGAACCTGGCGCGACAACACTTACCCGGGCGCAGCCTGCGACATACCGTCGAGGCTGTATTCGTACAGTTTCGCGCCCAATCCCAACTGGTCGCACACCTATTCCGGTAGTGGTGAGATTCTCGATTACATCCACACAATGGTGCGTGAGTTCGACATCGGATCGCGTATTCGATTCGGACACAACGTAGTCGACATCATCTGGAACGAGGCGGCCGGGCATTGGCACGTGAGCATCGACGGGCACCCCGATGTTCGGGCGCGCACGGTGGTGATGGCGTCGGGGCCGCTCGCCAATGCCAGCCTGCCGAACATTCGAGGCATCGATACCTACGAGGGACACAAGATCCACAGTGCACGGTGGGATCACGACTACGACTTCGAGGGTAAGAAGGTCGCGGTCGTGGGAACCGGGGCGAGCGCGGTACAGATCGTGCCCGAACTGGTGAAGATCGCCGATACGGTCAAGGTGTTCCAACGCACCCCGGGTTGGACGCTGCCCAGGATCAATCGAAAGGTGCAGGCAGGCACCAAGCATCGATACGCCCGGTACCCGCAGACGCAGGCCCTGGCGCGGTCGCTGTGGTTCTGGGGGCACGAGTCCGTTGCCCTCGGTGTCGTGTGGAAGACCCCGTTGACGCGCATCGTCGAACTGGTCGGGCGCGCGCATCTGCGTCAGCAGGTTCGCGATCCGTGGCTGCGGCGACAGCTGACACCCCGATTCCGGGCCGGCTGCAAGCGATTGCTGATGACCAGCGACTACTACCCGGCACTGCAGAAACCGAACTGCACACTGGTGACCTGGCCGATCGCGACCCTCGCGCCCAAAGGAATTCGGACCGTGGAAGGCGTCGAGCATCAATTCGATGCCATCGTCTTCGCCACCGGATTCGACGTGTCCAACACCGGAACTCCCATCCCGATCACCGGACGCGACAACCGTGTGCTCGCCGACGAATGGAGCGCAGGAGCCAAGGCGTACAAGAGCATTGCGGTATCGGGATACCCGAACATGTTCTTCACCTTCGGCCCGAACTCCGGCCCAGGGCACAGCTCGGCCCTGGTCTACATGGAGGCGCAGATCGAGTACATCGTCGACGCCGTGTCGTCGATCATCGACGGAGATCTACAGAGTCTCGAGGTCCGGCAGGACGTACAGGACGCCTACAACGCCGAACTGCAGCGCAAACTCGACAAGACGACGTGGAACTCCGGTTGCAGCAGTTGGTATCTCACCGAGGACGGCTTCAACGCAACGATGTTCCCCGGCTTCGCGACGCAGTACGTGAACCAACTTCGACGCGTCGAGCGGGAGGACTACACGGCCGTCCCGCGCGTCCTCGAACTCCCGAACGAGCCGGTCAGGGCCGTCGCGCACTCCTGAGGGCCGAAAGGGGTAGCGGATGGGGGTTCTCCCGAAAGATCCGGCTGCCCTGATCCGAAGGCAGACAAAGCGCCGGGCCTTGCCGAGCAGGAGAAATCTCTGCGCCGATGTGCGCTTTCGTCGCGATGATGTGTGCAGCCGACTTCCCTTCCACCGCGCGTTCGACGTATATCCTGTGGGTCGACGCGCGGTGGAGGTAGGGAGCTCGGTGGAATATCGAATCGACGACTTGGCCAGGGAGGCCAAGACGACAACTCGGAACGTGCGGGCGTACCAGGAACGTGGTCTGCTCCCGCCGCCTACTCTGAGAGGCCGCGTCGGCATCTACGGTGAGGACCATCTGACTCGTCTGAAGGTCATCGATTCGCTGCTCCAGCGAGGTTTCACCTCGGCTCACATCGCAGACTTCCTGTCCGGTTGGGAGCAAGGCAAGGACCTGGAAGAAATCCTGGGCCTGCAGGAAATCGTGACTCGAAAGTGGTCGTCGGCCGAGACCACGGTCATACCCGTCGAATTGATCGCTCAATTTCTCGGTGAGGACAACGATGCGATCGTCGCGCGCCTCATCGAGGCGAAACTGATCAGGATCGACGGGGATCAGGCCGAGATCCTCGACCCCACCCTGCTCGAGGTGTTCGTCGACCTGAGCCAGTACGGGTTCACCCTGGAACGACTGCTCGACCAGCACGAGCGGACCGCGTCGAAAATGAACGAAATCGCCGAGTCGATGGTCGGGAGCGTGACCGACCATCTGGCCGCGAAACACGGTCCAGGTTGGCTGCCCAAGTCCGGAGAGGTAGCCGAGACCACCGAGATGTTCGAGAAGATGCGCAGCCTTGCCATGAAATCGGCACAGGCAGAACTGGCCCGCGCCCTGGACCGGGTACAGGAACGCGCCCTCAACGATTATCTGTCGGAGACTCTGTCGAAGCGCACGTGACGTGGTTTGAAGCCTGCCACAATCGGACATACCTGCCCTTCGACAGCCGAACGGCGGCTGACCGCCTAAGGGGGCACCAATGAGGTTCGTAACGTTGATCGTTCTGGTTTGGCTGATCATCGGCGCATTCGCGTCGTACCAGCGCGGAGACTTCGAGAACGCGCCCGAGAACTGTGCAGGTGCAGGCACCATCGCCCTCACCGTCGTTGCAGGTCCGCTCAACTACTTCGGAATCAACCCCGAGGTCACGGACTGCAATGTCACCGTGCCGCAGCCCAGCGAGTGATATGAGTCGCTGACCGCGCGCTCGCGGAGCGCCTTCCCTAACCTGGTGAGGTGTTCCGCGGACGCTGGTTGCTGTTTCTCGCCCTGGAGATCCCGGTTGTCCTGGTGTCGTCGGTAGGTGTCGGCGGCTACCTCGCGTTCACCAAAGCTCGGGTGGATCCGCTCGTTGCCGCCGACGCAATCGTGGTGCTCGGCGGCGAACACGACGGACGCGAGGCCTACGGCATCTCGCTCGCCCAACAAGGCCTGGCCACAACAGTGGTGCTGTCCGATCCCTACGGATCCAGCGATCCGACGATGAAGAAAGCCTGCGCAGCGTCCACGTCGCAGTTCGAGGTGTTGTGCATTCCGCCGTCGCCCTCGACCACCCGTGGCGAAGCCATGTTCACCGAAACCCTTGCCCGCGAACGCGGCTGGAACCACGTCATCGTCGTGACGTGGCGATACCACCTCCCGCGGGCTCGCTACATCTTCGATCAGTGCTTCGACGGAACCGTCACGATGCGTCCGACGCCTCGCGCGTACAACTTCTCACTCGTCGAATGGGAGTTCACGTACCTGTACCAAATCGCAGGGTTCGTCAAGGCCGGAGTGCAGGGCTCCTGCCAGGATTCGGGAAGCGACTGACCGGATCCAGTCACAGAATCTTGTGATAGAGCGTCACACCGGACTTCCACGTCAGGAACCCGAACATCACCGCGGCAATTCCACCCACCACGTTCGCGCCGAAGAACAGTGCTGCCGAGCGATACCGACGATCTCGCGCAAGTCCGATCGTCGCCAGCGTCGTCCCCGCCAACGGAGCCACCGACGCCAGAAACCCGACCGCCACCACGGAACGAACAGCGTTCGGCGCATCGAGTGCGAACACCAACCCCAGCGCGGCACACGCCACCAGATTCAATGCCGTCGCCCGTCGCCTCGACCGCAGGGCGAACGAGAACACGAACTGGCCCAGAGCCGCGAGTCCGCCGCCGGCCGCCACCAGAATCAACGTCGTCACAGCGTCGGGCTCGTTCGTGCCGGTCTCGTGATCGCAGCCCCGACTGCCATCGCGATCAACGCGAACACCGGAGTCGCCACCAGATAGATCACCGAATTCCACGCCCCGCGATGGGTGACCGCCTGAAACGCATACAGACCGAACGTCGTCAGACCGCACGCAAGACCGAACAGCCCGGCCCGAGTCACCGGAGCCCGACGACCGGACAGATACCCCAACGCAGCACCGACGAGCAGACAGCCGAACACATTCACACCGAACGTGGACAACAACTGCCACCGCGGCGTCGCCCGCCACGTCCACACCTCGTACCGAAGCGCCGCACCGACCGCGCCGCCCACAACGACCGCGACGTACTCCCCGAGCAAGCGACGACGCAGACCGCGACCGTCCATGGAATGCAGTCCCTCGATCACTTGGACGAGCCTAATGCGATCGATACCCCTCGGCTGAGTGAGCCGACGGCGGCAAAACAACCCGAAGGCCACCCCGAGGGGACTCAATGTCACGTTCGGTGGACTTTTCGGGGGTCAATGTCACGTTGAGTGGACCTGCGGGGGGTCGATGTCACGTCGAGTGGACTTTTCGGGGGTCAATGTCACGTTGAGTGGACTTCGGCGGCGGTGGCGGGGCGGGGGAGCGAGGTAAAGTCTTCGTGTGACTGCGGACGAATCGGGGCTCGGACCCCAGCATTTCGATGTGATTGTTGAATGGCGTGATCAGGATGTCGTTCTGTCGGTGTCGGGTGAGTTGGATTTGGTGACGGCTCCTGATCTGTCCGAGTCCGTGGCTCTGGTGCTCGAGAAGTCGCCGTCGGCTGTGGTCATCGATCTCAGTGATGTGGGTTTCCTCGCATCGGCAGGCATGTCGCTGTTGGCGTCGACGCATCAGCAACTGGGCGGTACTGCCGGGTTTGCCGTGGTGGCGGACGGTCCGGCGACGGGGCGTCCGTTGACTTTGGTCGGGCTCGACGAGGTGTTCGGCATCTATGCGACGGTCGACGAGGCGCTCGTTGCGATTCATGCGGGTAGATCCTGAAGTTTTGGGTAGACGGGATTCATGATGGCGACTCTCTTCGGAGGTGACGACTCACGTACCGACAGTTCGATCTCGACGGCAGGTGCGCGAATGGAAGAACTGCTGTTCACCGACGAGCCTGCCGATGCGGATCGAGCGTCGGAGCTTCGGCGTGAGCTCGGTGACTGGTTGAACGAGTTGGGCGTCGACCCGGATCGTGCGTACGACGTCGTGTTGGCGACGTACGAGGCGATCGCGAACAGTGTCGAACATGCGTATCGCGATCACACCGACCGAGGAACCCTCGACATTCGAGTGTTGTGCGGTGCGCAGGGCCGGATCGATGTGAAGGTGACCGACCGCGGCGATTGGGCGACCCGCAATTCCGATCCCAACCGAGGTCGAGGCGTCCCACTGATGCGGGCGCTGGCCGATACTGCGGCGGTGACGTCGGATCAGAACGGCACCACGGTCCACATGATCTGGGACGCGATCGGTACCAGCTGATCGTTGCTGCACACTGACTACATGGTCGATGTGCAGATCGCGACAGCCGAGAAGAAGAAAATAACGGTACCCAACCTACGGGTGTTGTGGCAGTTCGTGCGGCCTCATCGGCTCACCCTGATTCTGGGCATGATGCTCGGCCTGATCGGTACCGGAACGGCGTTGGCGACGCCGATGGTCGCCAAGGGTGTGCTCGACGGACTCGGAACTGACGCGTCGCTGATCGTTCCCGTCGTCGTTCTGGTGGCCCTGTTGGTCGTCGGCTCGGCCGTTCTGTATCTGCAATGGATCGTGCTCGGGGTGTTGGCCGAGCGGATCGTGCTCGACGCACGCAAGTCGATCGTGCGGAAGTACTTCGGTGCCACGGTCGGCAGCCTGAACACTCGGCCCACCGGTGAGTTGGTCACCCGCGTCACCTCGGACACCGTGCTGCTGCGTGAGGCGACGTCGAATGCGCTGGTGGCCATAGTCAACAGCGTCGTGGGTCTGGTGGGCGCGTTGATTCTGATGGCGGTTCTGGATCTGGTGTTGCTGGGCGCGATCGCGGTGGCCATCGTGGCGATCGCAGTGTTGTTCGCCCGGCTGATGCCTCCGATCGCCATCGCGCAGAGGCAATCACAGGAAGCGATCGGACGACTCGGCGGCATTCTCGACGGCACCCTGCGGGCCATCCGAACAGTGAAGTCCAGCAGAGCCGAGACTCGCGAATCCGAACGCGTCATCGCGGAGGCGCGGACCTCTGCTCGGCACAGCGTGCACGCCGTCAAGATCTCGGCACTGGCGTGGACCTTCGCGGGCGGCGGCGTGCAATTGGCCATCATCGGCATTCTCGGCCTCGGGGGCTACCGCGTCAGCACCGGGGATCTGGCGGTATCCAGCCTGATCGCGTTTCTGCTCTACGCATTTCAGGTCATGAGCCCGGTCTCCACCCTCGCCACCAACATCACCGCGCTGCAGGCGGGTATGGCTGCGGCGGCGCGGATACGTCAGATCGACGACCTCGTCGTCGAAGTGGGAGAGGAAGGTACCCCCGCGCCGACCCGTTCCGTTGTCGACGCTGCTCCGGCACTCGAATTCCGAAGTGTGACTGCACGTTACGGTCCGGGACGAGAGCCGGCCGTGCGAGGAATCGACCTGGACGTCCCCGCGCGTGGCCACACAGCGATCGTCGGTCCCTCCGGTGCAGGCAAGACCAGCGTGTTCTCTCTGATCCTGCGGTTCCTGACGCCCGAGAGCGGCGAGATACGGCTCGGCGGAACGCCGTACAGCGAGCTCACGATCGACGAGGTGCGCTCTCGACTGTCCTACGTGGAGCAGGAGACGCCGGTGATCCCCGGTTCTGTGCGGGAGAACCTGTTGTTCAGTCACCCGGACGCCAGTGAGGGTGACATCTGGGCGGCGCTCGAGTCGGTGCACCTGGATTCGACCATCCGCGCTCTGGACGAGGGATTGGACACCGACCTGATCGGCTCAACGGTGTCCGGTGGGCAGCGGCAACGAATCGCGTTGGCGCGAGCCATCGTTCGACGCCCACAGATCCTGCTGCTCGACGAGGCGACGGCTCAGGTCGACGGACGCACCGAGGCGGCGATCCACGAGGTGATCCGTTCCATCGCCGAGGATGCTGCCGTCGTCACCATCGCGCATCGGTTGTCCACCGTGCTCGACGCCGACACCATCCTGGTGATGGACGATGGGGTGGTACGCGCACGTGGAACGCATGCGGAGCTCATGGCGTCGGACGAGCTGTATCGAGAACTGGTGGCCGCGTTGAGAATCGGAGACAGCGCACCCGATCTGACAGCGGGCCGTCCGTGAGATCTACCGGCCCGACTCGGTGGTCGTGGGCTCGTCGGTCGTGGGCTCGTCGGTCGAGTCCTCGTCGGTGGTGGTCGTGGTAGTTCGGTCCGACCGCTTGGTGGTTGATCGGGGCGTCCGCGTCGTCGTCTGAGGCCGCTCCGGCGTCGTTGTCGGGGGCTTGGCGGTGGTGGGCACCGCGACCTGCCAGGTGGGCGACGGCGGAACCACGACGATCGCGGACGTCGGAGACGCCTGGACCGAACTGAGGGAGTCCGACCTCAGCGCAGGCGGCCTGACGTCCTGGCTCGAATCGTCGAACGCGCCACCGAGGGCACCGATGACCAGACCCACGGTGACGGCTACTCCGGCACTCGCCACTGCTGCCAACGCGATGACCTTGTCGCGCATGAACAGACCCTAACGCCGTGGCCGCACCCGGGTGGTCGGCAATGATGCGAGAACGTTACCGCAGCGTGCGAATTCGTGGTGGGTCGAAGGTTACGGCTGCGCCAGTCGGAGAACATTCGGCAACGATGCTGCGATCAGCTCGCCGGCTTCCTCGTACACGGACGGGTCGCGGCGGTACGGGTCGCCGATGTCCAGCGTCTCGACGCTGTGGACGGCCCGCGCGTCGGCGAGGGCGGCAACCGATCGTGCGCCCGACGCCGCGGCCAGGCTCGACGCCTCGAGCAAGGTGAAGGTGCGACGCATGTGCCGCGGCGACAGCGCGAGGACGGCGTCGCGATGCGACGCGGTCATCGTCAGAACGAGTTCGGCGTCGGCGGTGATCGCCGGAGTGAGGCGTCGAGCCACGAAGCCCTCGGGATCGCCGCCGAGTTGCGACAACACCAACGCTGCCGTCGGGTCCATCGCGTGCCCGGTCAGTCCCTGTGTCCCGGCGCTGCTGGCGGTCAGCTCGAATCCGCCCTCACGGGCGAAGGCGGCCGCAAGGCGCTCGGCAGTCGGAGATCGGCAGATGTTGCCGGTGCAGACGAACAGAACTCGCATGCCGCAACTGTAGTGGTGTGGCTGGGTGCCCCAGGGGGCACCTGAACGCACCACTGCGGCGCAGCCGCACCGACGCGCTACAGTGATCAATTGGGGGGATCGAGACTGGTTCGTGACATGAAGTCTCGGCGTGTGTTGACGGGGAAATCGACAAGAGGCAGGTAATGACCGAAGTTCTCGGTGTGTCGGTGGGGGCCAGCGCGGTGCGCATGGCTCGACCCGACCTGCGCCCTCAGGATTCGGGACGCCTCGACTTCCACCACGACACCGTCGACGCCTACTGGGACCGGGCCGAGGAACTGGCCGCCGAGTCCATCGGCGTGGTGCTCTCGCAACCGGGCAACGGCGGCCCAGTGCAGGCAACCGGCGTGGCGTATCGCGACCAGCAGCAGTTCGGTGAGATCCAGCAGGCCATGGCCGGTCAGCGGCTGTACAACTATCGACTCGTTCCCGAAGCTCGGGCTGCGCTGCAGTACCTCGAAGCGTCGGGCGAGCTGGGTCATTTCGGCACCATCGCGTTGTACGACCTGGGCAGTTCGGGTCTGACGATCAGCGTGATCGACCGCGGTACAGGCCAAGTTCTGCTGGCAGAACGCACCATCGACATCAGCGGCGACGACTTCGATCGCCTGATCGCCGACAACCAGTTGGCCAAGCAGGGCGTCGACATTGCCGACAACCAAGAACTGAGCGCGTTCACCGCGCGGTGCCGGGTCGCCAAGGAACAATTGTCGACGAGCGGCGCAGTATGTCTTCCGGGCGACGGCGGTGTCATCCTGATCTCCCGCGAGGCATTCGAGTCACTGGTGACCGTCCCGATCGAGTACTCCGCTCGCCTGGTTCGTGACGTCATCGGGCGTTCTCCCAAGCATGTCGACGCGCTGTTCCTGATCGGCGGCGGCGCCCGAATACCGCTGGTCGGAGCGATACTCGATGCCTGGGTCGGGTTACCCGTCGTCACTCCGGCAGACCCCGAATCGGTTGCGGCCCGTGGAGCGGCACTGCTCGCCACACCGGTCGTCGAGGCTCCGCACCAGCCGGTTCCCCAACCGAATGCGCAGTCGACTCCGCAGTCGGGCGGGCGACAGCCCGCAGCCGACCCGGCATCGCTGACCGGTGCACCCGATTGGTTGACCCCGGAACCCCACTCCGACAAGCCCGCGGATTCGAAGCGCAAGGTGCGCGGTGCCGTGCTGGTCGCGGGTGGTCTCGTCGCGGTCGCCGCCCTCGGCCTGTCTCTCGGATACGGGGGTGGGTCGCCGGCCCCGACCAGTGCACCGGCAGATTCACCGGTGCCGATCACCGCAGGTCCCACGACGACCCGGGTCACCCCGACGCCGACGACGCCACCGCCGACCACAACGCCGCCGCCCACGTCCGAGCCCGTTCAGGCTCCGGCTCAGACGTATTCCGAGCCCGAGTACGTGCCGCCCGCGGCACCGGCTCCTGCGCCTGCCCCGGCACCGCTGATCCCCGGTCTGCCGCAGATCCAGCTCCCACAGATTCAGCTGCCGCCGCCTCCGGTCATTCAGCTTCCGCGCTTCTAGCCGGGGACGGTCACGGCAACTGCACCGTTGCGAGCACCGCCAGATGATCGCTCTCCGGGATCGGTAACGGCTGCACCGACCGCGCGCGGACGCTGTCACTGGTCACGACATGGTCCAACCGCGCCAACGGACGTTCCGACGGGAAGGTGCGGAACAGTCCTGCCCCCGCAGCGTCGGCCGCGTCGGAGAACGGAGCCGATGCCAACCTGCGGAATTGCCGGTGATCGTTGGTGGCATTGAAGTCGCCGGCGACGATGGCAGTGTTGTCGTAGGAATCCATGATGGTCCGCATCCTGGCCAGGTCTGCGTCCCACTGGGTGGTGTGGCGCGGCGTCGCGGGAGACATCGAATGGAACGAGACGAGGGTCAGCGTCGTGCCGTCGACGACGGTGTTCGCCTGCACCGGTACGAAGCCGAAGTCGTTCAGCCGGGTGCCGTCCGTCAACGGTGTTCGGCTCCACAATCCGGTGCCGTCGGCCACGGGCAGTGCGGCGGTGAAGGAGAACGGCAGCAGGTCGTCCAGACCGGCGCCCTGCAGGTCGATCACTTCCTCGGGCGTGAGTTCCTGGACGGCGAGCACGTCGACGTCGTGATCACGGACCGCGTCGACGATTGCCCCGGCATCGGCGTCCCCGTGCGCCACGTTGACCGTCAACACGGACAGGTCCGGTCCGGAGTTGTCCGGCCCGTCGGCCAGGAACATCGGCACCTGGACGCCCACGACGGCGACGGTGACGACGGCTGCGACTGCCGATCCGATACGTGAGCGGGCGGCGGCGAAGAGCAGGAGCGCCGCGACGGTGGCGACTCCGAGGTACGGAGTTCCGACCACCAAAGCAACGAAGGTGATCTCGGTCACGCCGAACTGTCGGACGGCAAACATTCCGAGAACTACGGCGAGGAGGCACCACCCCACGACCAGCGCTGCGCTGCGAACGAAACGGCGCATTGCGCTCGTGCCTCCTCGTGTCCGCCCGAGATGGGCATGGATGTTGCAGGTGTTGTCTACACTCGGCATGTGCCCAGCTCAGAGCGGATATGCAAGTGTCGACACGAACAAGCTGCGCATCAGCATTACCGCCGCGGAACCAACTGTTCGTTGTGTGATTGCCCGCGTTTTCGGGTTCCTGTTGTACAGACGCTCAAACGGTGGATCAGTAAGTAGTGATTGCGTCGAAAACAATCCTACCGCCGGATCGGAAGCGTAGAACAAACCGATTCGCTACGATGAGTGGCCTGGATGCAGGCAATATGGACAAATGCGGCTCGGGGACCGTCCGACATTGTTCCGGTAGGAGAGGCGCGTCATGTCGAACGATGCAGTGCTGGAGAGGCTCGGTACCGGCCTCCGGGTTCTCGAAATCGACCCCATCAGCTACCGGCCTCATCCCATCCACAACCACGACCGCATCTGGACCGAGACCAACTGCTACGTCGATCTATGGATCGAGGTACTGCACTCGCTCGGTGCCGATCCCACCCCGGCGCTCGCGTTCGTGCTCAGCGCCGGATGTGACGGACGGCAGTGGGACTTCGTGAAAATTCTGCCCGAGGATCTGCGCGCGCTCTACGGCATCGGCGTGGCCGAGATGAACGTATGGCGACCCGTTCTCGAGCACGTCGTCGAAGGGCTGCTCGACGGCACTCACGTCACGGTGGAGGTCGACGGTTTCTGGCTTCCCGACACCGCAGGCACCAGCTACCGGAATCAGCACACCAAGACCACCATCGTGCCGAATCTCGTCAACCGAGACGACAAGGTGATGGGCTACTTCCACAACCGGGGTTACTTCGAGCTGACCGGGGCGGACTTCGACGGGGTGTTCAATCTCGCGCCCGAGCCTCACGCCGAGGTGTTGCTGCCGTACGTCGAACAGGTTCGAGTCGACGCGGGAGTGCTCGACGCGGGGGTCGGTGACCGCGACCTCGACGTCGCCCGGGCACATCTGTCCAGAAGGGCACCGGGCAATCCCGTCGATGCCCTCGCTCGGCGCATCGTGGCCGACATCCCGCTCGTCCAGACGTCCGGGCCCGACGCCTTTCATCTGTGGTCGTTCGGATTGCTCCGGCAATTCGGTGCCACCGCGGAGCTTGCCGCCAACTACGTGCAGTACCTCGACAGCCGCGGGATACGTGGAGCCGGCGACGCGGCGCAGCATTTCCTCGACGCAGCGTCCGGCGCGAAGGCCGTTCAGTTCCGGATGGCGCGAGCAGCGCGTGGCCGCGCCGTGGTGCTCGACGAACCGCTGAACGACATGAGCAAGAACTGGGCGACAGCGATGGATATCGTCGTGGGTGCATTGAGCGCGTGATCGATCTGCTCGACGGCGTACCGTGGCGGCTGGCCCGAACCGACGCCGGATCCATCCTCGACCCTGCTGACCTGCCTGCCGACCTCGAGTGGCTCGACGCCGTCGTGCCCGGCACGGTGGCGAGCGCGCTCGGTGACACCGATTGTGCTCCGGACGAACACGATTGGTGGTACGCGACCACAGTCACGACCGGCGATCACCCCGAGATGCGGCTGACCTTCGGCGGAATCGCGACTCGGGCCCAGATCTGGGTGGACGGTGTTCATCGGCGAACCGTCACGTCCATGTTCGTGCCCGAGACTCTCGATCTGACCGGTCGCGGACCGACCGTCACCATTGCAGTCCACGTCGAATCTCTTGCCGCACATCTGAAGACCCGACGGCCACGTGGTCGGTGGCGATCCTCGATGATCGCTGCGCAGGGTCTGCGGCACGAGCGTACGACGATGCTGGGCCGGGCACCGGTGTACGGGCCCGTGCCTGTTCCGGTGGGTCCGTGGCGGCCGGTGTCGATGGTGCCGATGTCGAGCCCTCGTGGCGTCGGTCTGTCGACGACGGTCCGCGGCACCGACGGTATCGTCACGGTCCGCGCCGAGCTGGATTCCCCGTCGTCGACGCGAATCCTGATCGGGGACAGCGTGTTCGAGCTCGGAACGGTCGACCGTATCGATACGACTCTGACGCTGCCGGACGTCGAGCTGTGGTGGCCGCACACGCACGGACAGCCCAGGACCTACCGCGTGGCGTTGGACGTGAACGGGGTGGAATACCCGTTGGGCGACATCGGCTTTCGCACCGTCGTACTCGATCGCTCCGGAGGCGGCGCGCAGTTGGTGGTCAACGGTAGCCCGATCTTCTGTCGCGGTGGTACGTGGACTCCACTCGATCCGGTGCGACTGTGGTCGTCGGAGCAGGACCTGCGTGCAGCGTTGGTGCAGCTGCAGTCGGCGGGCATGAACATGGTGCGCGTGGTCGGCACGCTGGCGTACGAGCAGGCCGAATTCTGGTCTCTGTGCGCGGAACTCGGCATCATGGTGTGGCAGGACGTCATGCTGGGAACCGTCGACCCGCCCACCGACGAGGTGTACACGGCGGCGGTCGCCCGGGAGCTGCACGCGTTCGCGGACATCGTCTGCGCCAATCCGGCACTGATGGTCGTCAGCGGCGGAAGCGAAACGCAGCAGCAACCGACGATGCTGGGTCTCGCGGCCGAGGATCAGCGAATGGACATGCTGGACACCATCGTTCCTGATTTCCTCGCCGATCGTCTGCCGGACGTCGCATACGTGACGTCGTCTCCGTCCAGTTCGACCGGCGAATTGCACACCCACGTGGGCGACGGTATCGCCCATTACTTCGGGGTGGGCGGCTACCTGCGGCCACTGTCCGATATTCGTACCGCGGGTGTGAGATTCGCTGCGGAATGCCTGGCCTTCTCCGTTCCTCCCGAACGTGCGCAGGTCGACAGGTTCTTCGGATCTGCTGCGGTGGCAGGGCACCACCCCGAGTGGAAATCCGCGGTCCCCCGCGATCGCGGTTCGTCGTGGGATTTCGAGGACGTCCGCGATCACTACGTACGCACTGTCTTCGGTGTCGACCCGCACCTGATTCGGCGGGACGACGCCGAGCTCTACCTGGACTACGGCAGGGCGGTGATCGTCGAAGCTTTCGAGGAAGCGTTCGGTCGGTGGCGTCGGGCGTCTTCCGGATGTGCGGGCGCGCTCGTGTTGACGTTACGAGACACCGTGCCCGGTGCCGGGTGGGGCATCACCGACGCCACCGGTGCACCGAAGGCACCGTTCTACGCGCTCGCGAGGTCCGGCTCACCGACCGCAGTGCTGTTGTGCGACAACGGTCTCGACGGCTATTCGGTGGAGCTCGTCAACGACGGCCCGGCCCGATCGGGCACACTGCGCGTGGCACTGCACACCGCGCGCGGCGTGCAACAGTTCGAGCGGGCGGTATCGGTCGACTCGAACGGCTCGACCGAACTGACGGTGGACTCCATCGTGGGGTCGTTCACCGATGCCAATCACGCCTACCGTTTCGGGAGTCGGACGTACTCGGCGATCACAGTGGTGTTCGCGGGCGACGACGGAGTCGAGATAGCGCGGAACACCGCGCTCGTCGGCGCGCAGAGTCGGCAGAACACCGTGGGCCTGAGCGCGAGTGTCGTCGATACCGGAGCCGGGACGTGGGAGCTCACAGTGTCCTCGGAGTGGGCAGCGCAGTACGTCTGCGTCGATGTCGACGGCTTCGACGCGTCCGATTCGTGGTTCCATCTCGCGCCGAACGAACCGCGCACCATCACACTCGTCAACCGAGGCACCGGGAAGCCCAGGGGACACGTCCGGGCCTTGAATTCCGTGGAACGGGCGTCGGTGGCACCGAGGGTCGTGAGTGGAAGTTCGTAGTGGGCTACGAAGTTCCGTGCACGTGCCGCTAGCGGCTCACACTGAATTTGCCTCGGACATAACCGACTCCCGCGGCCCCGACGCTGGCCACCACAGCCATCGCGCCCCACGCCCGCGCCGGGTTGCCGCGAGCAGCTGCGCTCGTCTCACGGCCGACGGCACGCGGCAGAACCTTGGCGGTGTACGCACGCTCGGACGAGAGTGCGTCACCCGCACCGATCAGGCGGGCGATCGCTGCCTTGGACACACCCTCGGCGTAGCTGCGGGTGATGAGGTAGCGGGGTCGCGTCCGATCGGCACTGACGGTGTGATCGACGACGATCGAGGGATCGAACACGATCTGCGCGTCGGGATGCGTCTGGCGCAGGCGAATACACAGTTCCGTCTCCTCGCACCCGAGCGGAACGCGTCCGATCCGGCCGATTCCGGAGACGAAGCCGCCGAGTTCGACGACGGGCGCGCGGCGAAAAGACATGTTCGCGCCCATGAGATTACGGACCTGAGCGGTTTCCGTCGGCTGCCCGCGGTAGGTGCACCCGACGACCCAATCGAGTTCGCCGGGTTCACCCACTACCTCGGCCGGTAAGAAGGCCGGACGCTTGTCCGGCCATACCGGGTATGCAGAGCCCCCAACGGCGTACACGGCATCATCCGAGTAATGGGACAGAATGGCGTCGAGCCATTCGGTCGTACGTGGGGACGCGTCGTCGTCCAAGAAGACGACGATGTCACCCGTGGCGAGGTCGAGGGAGGTGTTCCGTGCCCCCGACAGTCCTCGTGGGTGGCTGTTCTCGACCACGTTCACGGTGTCGCTCAGCGGCAGGAATTCCGCTCGAGCGCGCTCGGCCAGCTGCTGATTGTGGTCGACGACGAGAATCAGCTCGTCGGCAGCGACGCTCTGATCGAGAACGGCACGCACGGCAGTGCACAGTTCGGACCATCGAGCCAGCGTGTACGCGCAGATGACAACCGAGGAAGTCGGCAGACTCACGCCGTTCTCTCGCGGAGCTCGATGACCTCGCCGAACGACTCCATGACCTCGAACTCGAGGTCCATGTCGGTGCGGGCATCGATCGACTCACGCGACGGGCGAGCGATGTGCTTGCGGGAGATTCTGCGGGCGCGCATGCGCTCGGTCATCAAGGTGCGCAGCACCCGGAAGCCGTCGGAGAAGGTGCGTAGGTTGCTCTGGCCGTAGATGCGCGCCAGCTCGACACTCGGCACTTCTTCGATTCGTACGGACGCCTCGGCGAAGCGGCAGTTGATGATGGTCTCGATCTCGAATCCGTCACCCCACAGCATCATTCCCTCGCTGCCCGGCTGATCGACCACGGGCAGATCCAGGACCGGCACCAGGTCTCGCCAGAAGGCGTTGTAGCCGTAGCACAGATCCGAGAAACGGGTGCCGAAGAGCGTGTTGGCCACTAGGTGCAGACCACCGTTGCCGGCGCGGCGCAGCGGCGTGATGTCGTGGCTGCCGCCGCCCTCGCAGAACCGGCTGCCCTTGGCGAAGTCGGCACCGGCGATCAGGGCATCGACGAACCGGGGGATCTCGGCCGCGTCGGCAGAGCCGTCCGCGTCGAACATGACGATGATGTCGCCGGTGGCAGCTTCGAAGCCGCAGGCGAGCGCGTTGCCCTTACCCTTGCGGGTCTGTTGAATGACGCGGATGTCGCTGCGAATCTCGCGTGCGGCTTCGATGGTTCCGTCGGTGGATCCGCCGTCGACCAGTACGAGCTCGAAGTCGTGGGACAGCAAGGGGAGGACATGGCGAAGGTTCGCGGCCTCGTTGAGAGTCGGGATGACGACACTGACGCGGGGATTCTGACGATTCAACATATCCATTCCAGATGTTCGAGTTCGGTGGGCACTAGCTGATCGAGCTACTGCAGCTGTATCTGACCGATGCGACACGACCCCCGCCGAGTTCGCACGTAGGTTTCGGCGGGATTGATCTACCCGTCGAACCCACTGTCTTTTCCTGACTAGAAGCTTAAAAGAAGCCATGAGATTGTCAAGCTGCGTATAAACGTACTCGAAGAATGTTTGCGGTGCCAGCTAACGAGAGTGATGTCGGTTACGCTCGTACGCTGTGCTCACGACCCGTCGCCTGCGACGTGGATTCGTCGCGCGGATCGAGAGCCGGCGCGGCATGCTCGGCACCAGCGCCGCCGGACAGGTCCCCGATCCACCTGATCAGGGGCACCAACAGAACCACGGCACCGAAGGCTTCGGCCGCCAGATAAGACCAGCCGATGCCCGCGATGCCCAAGCTCGGTGACAACGTCAGCGACCCGGTGACGATGATGATGGTGGCCGCGATCTGGACGAGCACTGCAAGCCGCATACGACGTCGGACCCTGGCCAGACCGTCGTACAGGGCCCCGACGACGGACAGCGGGATGGTGACGGCAGCGAGATGGACGATGATGGTCCCGTTCTCGCGGTAGTCGGGGCCGACGATACCGAGTCCGAACGGTGCGACGACCGCCAGAAAGAACGATCCGCCCACGGCGACGATGCACAGCAGGCCGATGAAGCGTTTGGCGAGCTTGGAGAACTGTTCGGGATGTGCAGCCGCCTCCGCCACGAACGGGCCGACCAGTACCCCGATCAACACGTAGATGGCGCTCACGATGGACCAGGTGAGCGAGAAGTAGGCATTCTGTTCGGCACCGAGCGTGCTCACCACGATGATCGGGATCATCAGGGGTGCCAAGGTTCCCAGGGCAGTGATGCCGTACGCCGACCCGAAGTACGACCACAGCTCTTTACGGGGCGGCAGGTTCGGTGTGAGCTGGTAACGCGGATCGGTGCCGAGCTTCTTCCCGAACGCGCGAAACAGCACTATCGCCGCGATGGCCGCTGGTACCGCCCACGCCGCGATGATGGTGAAACTACGGCCGGTTTCGTACGTGACGGCCAGGACCGCCAACTTCACGACCGCGTGGAAGACATTCTTGGCCGCCGCCCACCGCGCGAAGCCCAGCCCGGACGACGTCTGATCCTGCAGCGCGAACACGGCCAGTACGCCGACGAAAATCGGGAACGTCGCGATCTCGGTCGTGGTGGTGAACAACTCGTCCACCGGGGCCACGACCAAGAACGCGCATCCCAGGACCAGTGCCAGCGACAGCACGGCGGCGTAGCCGCGAAGCACATAGGACTTGGCCTTCACACCCGCGGTCGGCAGGAACCGCTCGTACATCGAGCCGAGGCTCAGGTTGGACAGCGTCGCGATCATCACCGCCGACGCGATCACCGCCGATGCACTGCCGACTTCTTCGACGGGGAACAGCCGGCCCGCCACGGCCCAGAAGGCCAGACCGAGCGCGCCGGTGGCAATGGTGGAGAACATCATCGCGAACGAGTTCAGTGCGAGATTGCGGCCGGCGGGCTTGGAGCCTGCAACCGCCGTGCCCGACGCCTCGGCCGCGGTGAACATCGGGTCCCCGTCGGGGATCGAATCGGCCGCAGACAGCTGTCCGGGGGGTTGCGACGCCGCGACCGCGAACTCGGGCGGCACCGCGTGAAAAGGCACGGTGCGGCTGTTGAAGCCCATGTCCCATCGGACCTGCTCGACGGGGTAGTAGGTGATCTTGTCGAGTCGGCCGTGATCGGGCGGGGGTACCCGGCGAGCGCGATGTTTCACAACGGCGTCCAGTTCACCTTCACAGGTGGGTCCTGCGGTTCGATGTGGACTCCGAGCGCAGCACCGATCGTCTGCAGCATCTCGGCCCTGACCGTGTCGCGAACATCGCGTCCGAAGAGGGTGTGATCTCCGTCCGTGAACGCCTTCACCACGGGTGGGTGCTCGGGCTCGGCCCGGCGGCGCAACCGATGCAGGCTCTCGGGGCCGCGGTTGTCGAGGAACCACTGCTTGTCGTCCGGGACGAGCAGCACGGACGCGTCGACTCCTTTGCGCTGCAGTTCTCCCAACGAGATTTCGGGAACCTGGATCCAGCCACGACGGCCGAGCGCGAGCCACAGTCGGTACGGCATCCGGGGTTGCGACCAGTTCTTGAAGCGAACGGCGGCCGTGTGTGCGCGGTCGAGTGCGATCGCGGTCAATCCCTGCTTCTGGGCGATCGTGGATCTCTTGGTGAAATCGACACGCCGCGTTGTCCATTCGCGCATATTGATCAGGATTGCGGTGTTCAGGCCCTCGCGGTGGGCGGCGTAACCGGCGTACCACGCACCCGAGCACAGACCTGCCGAGACGATCTTGTCGGGCGCTGTTCCCACGGATCGAACGGCGCACAGTGCGTCGTCGTCGCCGAGTTCGCTGTAGAGCGTGGGTGCGTCGTCGGCACCGACGTCTCCACTCTCTCCGGTACCGCGACGGTCGAAACGGACCGAGGTGATGCCCGCCGTCGCGAGGGTGCGGGCCAACTCGACCCACAGCCGTACCGGTCCCACCCGGTGCTCGTACGCGGTGCCGTACATGACCACGGCAGGACCGCCGGCCGTGGTGGCCACCGCGGTGGTGCGGATGGAGAACAGCTCGTCGTCACCGAGCCGCTCGATGGTTTCGACGACGTCGCCCCGGGGAGTCGAGACCACGGCGGAACGTCGAATCGGAACGGTGACCGGCGTGGTCGTCGACGCGAACGTGGCCTGTACCCAGCGCGCGATCACGTCGATGTCCGGACGCGGAATGACCACGTCCCAGGCAGGTGGTTCGAGGAACGCGTCGTGATTGCGGAGTGTGTGCTCGTCCGCCTGCTGCGCGGACACGAGTCTGCGAACAGGCGTGGCGTCGGCACGTTCGCTGCGCGTGGCAACCAGTACCGGGCAGTCGAGCCGTTCCAGCTTCGACGAATCCAGGGTCGAGAATTCTGCCGCCACTCCGGCATGCAGGACTGCGCCGACGATGGACACTCGCGGGTCCGACTCGTCGTCTCGCGCGACGGTCATCGAATACAGAGCGCGCTGTTCCCGAAGATACGAGCGGCCACTGACGACCGGATCCCAGAACACCATTCCCGTCAGAGGGCCGCACCGATCCGCCACGGATGCGGCGAGCAGCGAGCCGGCTCGCAGACCCACGACCGCAACATCGCGAACACCGCACTGCCGAACGAAATCGACCGCCGTGACGACGCTGCGTTGCCACTGCTCGACGATGCCGTCGTCGTCCTGTGCACCGGACGAGTCGCCCGTACCCGGATAGTCGAAGCGCAGTACGAGCAGGCCTCGAGCGCAGAGGCGCTGAGCCAGGAGGACCAGACCGCGGTACGAGTCGACCTGCTCCTTGCCGAGCGGCGGTGCCAGTACGACGGCACCGCGGGCAACCGATCCCTCGGGAACGTGCACGGCACCGAGAAGCGGCGATGTTGCCGACCCGAACCAGGTGGACTGTCTGCCCGGTACGCCTGCCTCGGTGATCAGTAGCTGTTCCAGCTCGTCGGTACGGTTGTCGGCGGACTCGGATGTCGCCGTATTCGTGGTGTTCACAGCGCGCTCCGATCGCTGGTAGGGATATCGACGTCGGCTACCGACGTCACGAACGAAGCGACCTCGGCCACTTGTCGCGGTCGATACCGTGGGTCCGCAACAGCGCCAGCGCAATACGCTCCATGCCGAAGCCGACGCACGCACTGTGTGCAGGTTCGCGGTCGGCGGTGCTGATGTCGAAGGTGTGGCCGAAGTGATCGCGATGGCAGTTGCACGAGACCACGGCCGTGCCGTCGTCCAGGTCTCCGTACAGCCGCACGACCAACTCGGTCTTGAGGTTCTCGTTGCGTTGATTGGCCGCGAGCATGCGACCTGCCCGACCGAAGAACGGATCGTTGGCGATCACCGCTTCTGCCTCGAGACCCAGATCGGCCAGCACCTCCAGGCCGCGCTGCACCCACCTCTCCCGGTGGGCGACGGCGTCGTCCGGAGTGCCGACCCGCACGATCTCGTGCATGCGGAAGGCCTGCATGCGAGCAGGGTCGACGGCAGGCTCGTGCCGAAAGCAGTACCCGTAGATGTCGTACGTCGTCCCGCCGGACGGGAGTACGGACGGCAACATCGAGTACGACGGGTGACATGCCGCGGACACCAGCATCGTCCCGGCCGACTCGAGGTGGTGATCCCAGTCCTTGCCCTCGGACCGATCGGCGAGCAGCGCGGCATGTGCCTTGTTGTCGCCGTCGAACGTGTTGATGGCACCGGTGAGATTGGGGAACGACGCGATGTAGTCGGTCTTCTCGAACGCTTCCCGCGGGAAGACCGGCGGGAATCGGAACCTGGGCACAGCCGTTCCGTGTTCCGACGCGCTCGCGGCCACGACCCGACGGTCGATCGATTCGATGATGTCCTCGAACTCGCCGGACCGGCCGTACAGACCGAGCACCGACGACGGAATCAACAAGCCGGCGTCGACGAGCTCTTGCCTGAATTCGCTTCGTGCCGAATCCAGTTCGGAGGTCTTGTCCTGTGTCTGGGTCATCATTTGCCTTTGTAGAGAAGCGCGAGTTGAGAGTTGTGCGCGAGGATGCGTTCGTTGCTGACCATGATCGCCGAGCCGTGCGCGTCGCGGAGGTGCCGTCCGATGCTGAAGTCGCCGTCTTCTCGATACCCGGAGATGCCGCAGATCTGCATCGCCTTGCCGACGATGTCGATGACGAGAGTCGACGCCGTCACCTTGACGTTGTTGATCTTGACGGCGAAACCGATGGAACCGAGCTCCTCGGGGGAATCTGCGATGGCCTCGAACTTCGCCGCTGCGCCGAACACGGTGTCGACGAGTTGTTCGTGGGCCACGAACAACTCGGCCAGCCGCAGGGCGGAGGGAGGAGTGACGCCGGGGCTCTTGCTCGCCGCCTTGCGGACGAACTTGCGGGACTTGGACACGGCTGCGTCGGCGATACCGAGCCAGGCCGAGGCCCACAGCACATGGGCCACCGGAAGCATTGTCTGCGAGGAGATCTCGCCGTAGTTGTCGCGCAGAATGCTCGAGCGGTCGGCAACGGCGTCGAGCTGGAAGCCCGGGCTGCAGGTGCCACGAAACCCGAGAGTGTCCCAGTTGCTGGTGCGTTCGAGAGTGACGTCGGGCTTCTGGCACACCACCAGAACCTGATCGCTCGGCGGGCTGTCCACCGTGCGCCGCGCCGTCGCGAGAACGATCTCGGCGTATTCGCCGTACGAGATCACCGGTGCGGTCTTGGCCAGGTGGATGCGGTCTCCGTCGTACTCGACCGCGCAGCTGCTCGAACGCACGTCGCCGCCGATGTTGATCTCCGTCGTCGCCGATGCGACGAGCGGTTGGTCGGCTGCGATGCGGCGCAGCAACGCGTCGGATGTGGGGGTGCTGCCGTGCCTGACGATGCTCAGGATCTGAGACTGGTGCATGACGAAAATCATTGCCGTCGATGCACATTCGGCACCGAGATCGCGTGCGACCCGGGCGAGCTCGGTGAGGGACAGGCCACCGCCGCCGAGCGCCGTCGGTATCGCGGCGGCGAACAGATTTGCCGAGCGCAGAGCGTCGACGGACTCGGCGGGAAACCTGCCCTCGCGGTCGACCTCGGCCGCGAACGTGCGGAGGGTCTTGAGGACGTCGGTGAGGGGCAGTTGCGCGGGGCGACTGTCGGACGAGACCGTCATGGTCGTCAGCCTGCGAGTTGTGCGACAGCAGCTGCGATCGCGTCGATGCTCGCGAACGTGGACTTCTGCAGCATCGAGTCCGGGAATTCGATGTCGAATTCGTCCTCGAGGCCGATCATGACGTTGACACTCGCGTGCGAGGTCAACCCACTGTCGTAGAGGTCGGAAGCAGAGTCGATGTCCGACGCGGCGACCGGCATCTTGCCGAGCTTGTCCAGCACGTCCCGAATGCGTGCGTCGAACTGCGTACTGAGTGTTTCCATCGTGACGGACCTCCACCGATCGCTTGGGTGCGAGACCGGGCGGCCACGCAAGTCGTACAGGCCGACGGAAAATATTTCGACCCGCAGTCTCCCCAGACCCGGGTAAACAATATCTCAGATTGTTTGAAGCCGATACCGCATACCGAGTGCAAGTTTCGTGACCTACGTCCCGCATGTCGGTTTTCGGCCCGTTTGCTCGTTTCGGCCACACCGAGCGTGCGTACGATAGGTTCCGATCGTCTGTTCATACGGCAAGCAATCGAAGGACAACACTCGATGGGACCAGTCTGCGGCGTGGCCGTGGAGTCGGACGCCCTGCGCATCGCCTACACCGATGGTGACCGCCGCGTCGTCGAGTCCGTCGATCTCGAGCTCACCGATCCGGACCGCGCGATGCACGACCTGTCCGACCGAATCGGAGCGCGCGGCCCCTTCGACTCCGTCGTCATCACCGGGCGCGAGGCTCGCACCCTGCGCTACACGGATTTCCCGACGTCGGCAGGCCTGGCTGCATCCGTCGAGACGGTCGATGAGCACTACGCGCTGCTCGCGTTCGTGCGTTCGCTCGACACCCTCGCCGCCGCGACGAACGTGCTGGTGCTCGACCTCGGGAGACGCGGAACGTCGGCCTTGGTTCTGAACACCGCCGAAGAAACCGTCGAATGGCACGACCGAACGGAGTCGTTCGGCGGCGAACGCCTCGACGACGTGGTGCAGGGCCTGGTGATGACCAAGGGGATCCTGCCGGAACCGGAAGGGCCCGAGGGTGCCGCGTCCTACCGCACGTTCTTCCGAGAGCTTCGGGAGCTACTGACCACGTCGGCCGGTGTGCGCGCACCCAACAACGGCCCGATGATCCTCGAACGCGACGAGTTCGAGGCGGTCGCCACCCCACTGATCGACGACATGATCGAGTGGGTCGGTCCCCGGACCCCCGACGCGATCGTGTTGCTGGGAGGAGTGGCCAACAGCCCCCTCGTCCAGCGGCGAGTTCGCGCCACCTGGCCGGTGCCGCTCACCGTCCACGACTCGGTGTCGCCGGTTGCCGAGGGCGCGCTGATCAGGGCTGAAATCGGGTCGAAACAGGCCCCCGATCCGGTAGTGGAACCCTCGCCTGTAGCGGAGGTAGTGGAATCGGAGTCGCCGTCCGAGGTCGAGTCGACGACGCAACCCGAAGCGGAACCGGAACTCGCTCGGGAAGACCCATCGCCACACAAAGCCCGTGGTGTCGGTCGCCGCGGGGTCGCTGCGATTCCTATGTCGTACCTGTCGACTCTTTCGGGCCGGCAGTGGACTCGGCAGGCGGTACTCAAGATCGGTGCCGTGGCGGTGTCGGTCGGAGTCGTGGTTGTCGCGCTGATGTTCGCGCTCTTCGCCGATTTCGACAATGCCCCCAGATCCGTGATCAATACCGACCCCGGTTTCGAGGCGACTCTCGCCGAGATCGCACCCCCGGTCACCGACACGCCTCCACCGGACCAACCGGCTGCGGCGGGACCGACCACTCTGACGTACGAGCAGCTCTACGTCGAGCAATATTCGTACACCGGTGAGATGTACCAGCCTCCCGGCGAGGCGTCCGACATCGGTTTCGGCTTCACCGACACCGAAGCCGAACAAGCAGGCCCCTAGGCACCCTTTAGTGCAGCTCGCCGCGAGACGGTACCGTGTGCGGGTGGACTCCCGATGGGGCGTTCACCGAAACCGCCGAACGAAGTGAGGCCGACGATCGTGACTGTGCTGCTTGGGGTGTCCATGGGGACCCGAGCCGTGCGCACGGCGCAGCCCAGAGCCGACCAGTTCGGAGCCTCCGGCGACACCTCGTCCGCCCTGGTCACCGACGTCGAGAGGCCACTGTTCTTTCGCAACGAACTGATCGACAGTGCCACCGGGGACCTCCCGCACCTGGCCGCCGAATCGATCGGTGCCGCTGCCGAGGTCGAACCCGAACTGTCCACCGGCATCGCCTACCGGGATCCGCGTCAGGCCGATGCACTGCGCGCCGCCTTCGCCGGTGCTCACCTGAACAACTACCACCTGGTCCCCGAGGTCGAGGCCGTCATCGAATACCTCGCCGTCACCGGTGAGGCGCGAGGTGCCGGCTCTGTCGCCCTGTTCGACCTCGGTAGTTCCGGATTGACGGTCAGCGTCGTCGACCTGACAGCGCGCACGGTGACGGCATCCCAGCGCTCCGGCTCCTACAGCGGTGATCTGATCGACGCCTACGTGCGCAACAATCAGCTCCAGCGCCTCGGTAAGCCGGCGACCGACCCCGACATTGCGCTGTTCGAGAAGCGCTGCCGAATCGCCAAGGAACGCCTGTCCACCCAGGACGCCGTGTGCCTGCCCGACGCGAGCGGGATGATCCTGCTGTCTCGGGAGAATTTCGAACTGCTGATCACAGACCTGCTCGACGAGGCGATCGAGTTCGCCCGCGAGGTCATGATCGGTGCCAACGTGCCGATCGACGCGGTCGTGTTGATCGGTGGTGGTGCCCGCATGCCCATCGTCCAGCAGCGCGTGGGCCCACTGCTCGAACTGCCCTCCATCGTCCCGACCGAGCCCGAGACGGTGGCCGCACGCGGAGCAGCATTGGCCGCGCGGCCGAATTCGCGCACCAGAACCGCTCCGGACCGTACTGCGCGCGACGCGCAGGCAAGCGTGCCGAGACGTCGACACACGGACAGCGCCGCTGTTGTCCCGCCGGCTCCGGTGGCACCGCCTGTGCCTGTGGTGCCACCTGCGCCCGAGCCGCTGATGCCGGCGCGTTCGGAGTCGCAGCATGCCGCACCGCCGGTGGCGACGCCGAGGTCAACTCGTCCCGTGCCCGCACGTCCGTGGATCGCCGCCGCATCGATTACCGAATCTGCTTCTGCAGCAACCGGTTTCGAATCATCGAAGTTCGCCGACGCGCCCGCCGATATTCCTGAGTCGTCCACCGCGGATGCTCAGCCTTCGTCGGAATCGACTGCGGTGCACGAGTTTTCCGAGAACGGCGTGGGTGAAGTCTCTGCTGTCGCCGTGGAAGCGCCTGCAGTACAGCCGGTGTCGCAGGCATCCGCAACCGATGCTGCCGCCGACGCCGTCGAGGACGGTAAGCCCGTTCCGTTCCAGCTGAAGAACATCTACTGGCTCGACGCCGATTACGACGACGACGACGGTGAAGACGATCGCACTCGCGCACGGCGCAGGCTGCGGACCGGCGGAGTGCTCGCGTTCTGCGCGGCAGCGGTGGTCGCCGTGTCCGGCTTCATGTTCACCCACCAGAACTCTCCGCAGGTAGTGGACACCTCGGTCAGTCGCGACCAAACCGATACTCCGGTGGTCACGACGGTGCCGACGACGACGCCCGCTCCCGTTCTGTTGCCGCCACCGCCTGCGCCGGAACCGACCACCACTGTGGAGCCGACGACCGAGCAGCCGGAAACCACGTGGGAACAGCCGGTCACGACCACCGAGACCACGACGGTCGAGCCGCCACCGGCACCGGTCGAGTCCGTTCCGCCCGTCACGACGCAGCAACCGCCGCCGCTGATTCCGGGCTTCCCGGACTTCACGTTGCCGGGCTTCCCCCCGATCGTGCCGCCGGCTCCCTGATCGGACTCACTTGTCCGCGTTCGTGTTTCGCGGCCTGATGTGCTCGAAGATCAAGATGGTCTCCGTCGCCGCAACGGCAGGGTCGGCACTGAGATTCTCGACGACGAAATCGCGCAGGGTGGCCGTATCGACCGTCGCCACATGCACCAGGAAGTCGTCGGCCCCGGCAATGAAGTAGATGTTCAGCGTCTCCTTTCGGGACGCGATCTTCGAACCGAATTCGCTGATCCGCCGTCGAGCATCCGCTTGCAGCCGAACCGAGATCATGGCCTGAATGCCCTGCCCGAGGGCCTCGGGGTCGATGTCGGCGTGGAAGCCGCGGATGACGCCGCGTTCGACAAGCGCCCGAACTCGGGTGAGGGCAGTGGACGGCGCGATCCCTGCTGCGGCCGCCAGCGCATTGTTCGGTTTGCGTGCGTCTCGACGCAGTTCGTCGAGCAGAATGTGGTCGATTCGGTCCAGGGCGACGGACCGAACATCATTCGATCGAGCCCCCTCATCGACCGGCTGAAATGAACTATCTGCATCCATGGCCCGACGATACAGAATTTTGTTCACATCCATTGCTGCAATTCCGCACATAATTCATAGTTGGCGTACCCACGGAGCGTCGCTTCGGTCACCGCCACTGCAGGAGGACGTCATGAAAATCGGAATTCCACGCGAGATCAAGAACCACGAATACCGGGTGGCCATCACCCCGGCAGGCGTGCACGAACTTGTCTCGCGAGGACACGAAGTGATCATCGAAACCGAAGCCGGCGCCGGTTCGTCGTTCACCGATACCGATTACAAAGCCGCAGGCGCGCAAATTTTCACCGACGCGGTTGCCGTCTGGGACGCGGCCGATCTCCTGCTCAAGGTCAAAGAACCCATCGCCGAGGAGTATTCACGCCTGCGCAAGGGTCAGGTGCTGTTCACCTACCTGCATCTTGCGGCGTCAAAGGCCTGCACCGACGCGTTGCTGGCGTCGGGTACCACGTCCATTGCCTACGAAACCGTCACGGCCGCAGACGGATCGCTGCCCCTGCTCGCGCCGATGAGCGAAGTTGCCGGCCGTCTGGCACCGCAGGCCGGTGCCTACCACCTGATGTCGAGTGAAGGTGGCCGCGGCGTACTGATGGGTGGCGTACCGGGAGTGCGTCCCGCCAACGTGGTCGTGATCGGAGCCGGCGTCTCCGGAAAGAACGCCACCGCAATCGCTTTCGGTATGCACGCCGACGTCACCGTACTGGATCTCGATGTCCGAGCGCTGCGCGCGATCGACGATCAGTACCGCGGTGCCGTCAAGACAGTGGTGTCGAACGCATACGAACTCGAACAGGCCGTGCTGGCTGCCGATCTGGTCATCGGAGCTGTACTCGTCCCCGGAGCGAAAGCGCCGAAGCTGGTGTCGAACAGCCTGGTTCAGCGCATGAAGCCGGGATCGGTTCTGGTCGACATCGCCATCGATCAGGGCGGTTGCTTCGAGGACTCGGTGGCCACCACCCACGCCGATCCCACCTACAAGGTGCACGAATCCGTTTTCTACTGCGTGGCCAACATGCCCGGAGCCGTGCCCCGTACCTCGACGTACGCGCTCACCAACGCCACCCTGCCCTACGTGGTTGCCCTGGCCGACAAGGGTTGGGAAGCCGCCTGCGCCGCGGACCCCGGTCTGAAAGCGGGCCTGAGCACCCATGAGGGTGAGCTGCTGTCCGCGACCGTTGCGGCGGCGTTCGCCTGACCGAGCGGCTTCGCCGCACGTGCACGAAAGATCGGTGCCTGCTACGAGTTTCCACTCACGTGCGGCGAAGCCGCTCTCATATGGAGGTCGGCCTGTCAACGACGGCATGGTGAAGCGGTGGCACGCACCGTCGTGTGTGCCACCGCTTCCTGTTGCCGGGATGGTGATCGATGCGAGTGGGAGGTGAGCGTGTCGTAGTGTTCGACGCGTCGTCAACTCTCATATACGCGGGTTGGTTACCGCAGGACGGACTGTTTCGGCTGGAGTGGATCGCAAGTCTATGAGTCGAGCGTGATCCCAACGCGCAGTTGAGGATTGCTCATAGGCGGCTAGCGGGTCACTCCCAGACGCTCGGCCACATCCCACATCGTCGTCGACCGTTCATTCCGGACATCTATCCCGACGCAGATCGCTACTTCGGCGTCGGAGCTTCAGTCATTCCTCGAGCGTGGCCAACGACCAGCACCAGCCGGCCAGCTCTCGTGCGATCCCGGCATTGGCGACCACCGCACGTTTACCGCGTTCGTCGAAATGTTCCCACCGTGCGTGCAGCCGCCGGTTCGCTTGATGTCCTCGCGCTTTGGCTTTGGGAGTCGACGCCTTCCACCGTGCCACCAGTTCACGCCCCGGCCGATACGGCTTGCGATGATGCCAGGCAGCCTCGACCAGCAGTCGGCGTACGTGAGCATTGCCGGTTTTGCTGACACCGCCCTGCGACCGGGATTCACCGGAAGAATGCTCGGTCGGGATCAACCCGACGAACGCACCGATCGAGCGGCCGGTCAACCGGTCCCACTCACCGATCTCCGTCGCCAAACCGAACGCTGTCAACGTCGCCACCCCACGAAGGCACCCCAGCCGGGTCACCACCGGAGTGAACGACGAATGCGCAGCCATGTCCGCGATGGCGGTATCGAGACGATTCCGGCGTTCGGTGGTGGCGATGACGGTCTCGTAGGCGGTGTCGTAGGTGATCTGCAGTGCACGTGAATCGAACCGCTGGCGACGTAACCACAGATCGTGGGCTGCGGTCCAGGGTTTGCCGCCGCTGTAGATGATCCCTTGACGCAGCAGCACATGTGTCAGGCGATGCTGTGCGGACACCAGATCGCCGCGGCAGTCCTCCCTTGCTCGCACCAGATCACGAGCGGACTCCTGCTCGGTACTCGGAATCAGAACCGGCACAATAGAACTCAAATGAAGCAACCGAGCCAAATGCCGGGCATCACGGGCATCGGTCTTGATGCGGTCACCAGGGGGACGCTGAATTTTCGACGGTGCCGCCACCACACAATCGACACCGGCGGCCAACAGAAAACGGGCCAGACCGAAACCGGTCGGGCCCGCCTCGTAGACGACATGCACCAGTCCTGGCAGCGAACGAATCCACTCCAGGATTTCTTTGTGATCAGGCGACATGCGACGCTCGAACAACTCGCCCGTCTCGCCATCCAAACCGCACGCCACCACCGATCGTGCGTGCACATCCAAACCAACACTCGTACGATGATTCTTCACTGGGGCCTCCCACATCTGTGGCTCTACCGGCCAGGACCCACTCCTGTCGGCAACCCACGCTTACATGCGGAGGGGCCCCAGCCAAGACCTCCATACCGTCTACGCGCTGTGGCGGCCCGAGCCCCGCGATCGTGTGGGCTTGGCCTGCCGCGGCGAAGAGGGCATCCGCGACGAGGTGAGCGGCCGGGCCAGCAGGACGGCGATGGCAGTGGTGAGCGGTACCGACAGGGCAAGCGCGACGCCACCGACGGAGGACCGCACAATTTCGATCGCCACCGCGTCGCCGGTCAACACGTCTTGGATCGACCGGTCGGCGACGCTGAAGAGCAGAAGCAGCGGCAGCGCACCACCGGCGTACGCGAGTACCAGGGTGTAGACGGTACTGGCGATGTGATCGCGCCCCACCCGCATCGCGGCGGTGAAGATCTCGCGCCGCGACGCCGTCTCGTCCACCGATGCCAACTCGAAGGCCGCCGAGGCCTGGGTGATCGTCACGTCGTTGAGCACACCGAGCGAGCCGATGATGAAGCCGGCCAACAGCAGACCGGTGACGCTGACATTGCCGATGTACGTCTGCACCGCGGTGTTCTGTTCCTCCGACAACCCGGTGAGGTGCGTCATCCGAATCGCGACGTAGGACAGGACTGCGGCCACGCCCATCGAGGTCAGTGTGCCCAGTAGCGCCGAGCTGGTGCGCAGATTCACGCCGTGCGCCAGATACAGCACGGCGTAGAGAATGATCGCGCCGGCGACCAGCGCGACCGGAATGGCCGGAGCGCCGTCGAGCAGCGCGGGCAGCATGAACACCACGAGGACGGCGAACGCGATGAGCAGGCCCACCAGCGCGCGGAAGCCCCGCCAGCGGGCCACCACACAGATGACCACGGCGAACACACCGACGATCAACCCGAGCGGAAGCCCGCGGGAATAGTCGTTGAAGGAGTATCGGACTCCACCGGAGGGGTCTGTCTGCACAACCAGCCGGATGTCCTCACCGGCGCTCAGAGTCGGTTGGCCGGGACCCGGCGCGATCTCGAGTACCGTCCTTTTGCCTGCGTCCTCACCGGTGGTGATGTCGACGATGCTGCGCTGACATTCGTACGAGTCGTTGACCGCAGGGGTCGGGTTGCCGGTGAATGCTCGACCTGCGTCGGGACTCCCGCAGGGCCCGATGCTCTGCGAGGTGATGGTGCCCGCCTCGGTGGACACTGCACCGCCACCCGAGGTCTGGAACGGCAGCGGGATGTCGATGCTCTGTTTGCTGGGCCACAGCGCGAAGGCCCCGGCGATGACGGCGATGGCAATGGCGATCAGCAATCCGACGACGACCTTGGCTGCTACCGGTCCCAACGGCACGGGGGAGTCGCTGTGGCCGTGACCGTGACCCACATGAGAAGTGGAGCCCGGCGAGATGCCGTTCGAGGGTTGCGTGCCGTGTGGTTCCACGGTGCAAGGCTAGTACGGGGCCGGATCGGTTTCGGCCGGGTACTCGGCCGATGCGAGGAGCTCGGTGGCGGGGAGCAGGGGGGGCGTCCCCCGCCACCACCTGATCGACCCGGGGGGGATGGGTACGACCAGGGCTCGCGGGCACCGAAGTGCCGTCCGCCAATGTACAGATGATTCGCGGCGGGGGCGGGATCACCCCGGTGTTTTGTCCATCACTTTCAACTACTTGTCGGTAACTTCGAGCCTCACTGTTTGTACGAGGACAGGAAGTTGCCGAACCTCTCGATCGCAACGGCCAGATCGCGCGCCCACGGGAGTGTCACGATCCGTACGTGGTCATGCCCGGGCCAGTTGAATCCGGTGCCCTGCACCACCAGGATCTTCTCCTGCAGCAGCAGGTCCTGTACGAGCTTCTCGTCGTCGTAGATCTCGTGCACCTCGGGATCGAGTCGCGGGAATGCGTACAGCGCACCGCGCGGCTTGACGCACGAGACCCCGTGAATGGCGTTGAGCTTCTCCCACGCGACATCGCGCTGTTCGAGCAGCCGCCCGCCGGGCAGGATCAGATCCTCGATGCTCTGATACCCACCCAGAGCAACCTGAATGGCGTGTTGGGCAGGCACATTGGGGCACAGACGCGTTGACGCGAGCAGGTCGATACCCTCGATGAACCCCGCGGCGTGCTTCTTCGGGCCGGTGATCGCGAGCCATCCGGCACGGTAGCCGGCCACGCGATACGCCTTGGACAGACCGTTGTACGTCAGGCACAGCAGATCCGGAGCCAGGCTCGCCAGCGAGGTGTGCTCGGCGTCGTCGTAGAGAATCCGGTCGTAGATCTCGTCGGCGAGCAACAGCAGCTGATGCTTGCGCGCCAGATCGACGATGCCCTGCAGGACCTCCTTGGAGTACACCGCACCCGTCGGATTGTTGGGATTGATCACCAGCAGCGCGACGGTCTTCGGAGTGATCTTCGACTCGATGTCGGCGAGATCGGGATTCCACCCGTTCTCCTCGTCGCACATGTAGTGCACCGCCTTGCCGCCGGACAGCGTCGTCATCGCCGTCCACAGCGGGTAGTCCGGCGCCGGGATCAGTACCTCGTCGCCGTCGTCGAGCAACGCCTGCATCGTCATCGTGATGAGCTCGGAGACGCCGTTACCGAGGTAGATGTCGTCGACGTCGAGATCGGGGAAACCCGGTTCGAGCTCGTAGCGCGTGACGATGGCACGTCGAGCCGACAGGATGCCCTTCGACTCCGAGTAGCCCTGGGCGACCGGGAGCGCCGCGATCATGTCTCGCACGATCACGTCCGGAGCCTCGAAGCCGAACGGGGCCGGATTGCCGATGTTGAGCTTCAGGATGCGATGGCCCTCGGCCTCGAGCCGGGCCGCATGCGCGTGTACCGGTCCGCGGATCTCGTACAGCACGTTCTGCAGCTTGGTCGACTGCTGCAACGTGCGATAACGCGGCTGTGGGTGGATCTGCGGAGTGCTCACCCGTCACATCGTGCCAGGTGAGTGTCGCGGGAATCCACGAGGTTGTCGTTCGGGCACCGCTGTTTCACTGGGCCGTGTCGGTGGCAAGTGGAACAATCTCGTTCCATGTGCGGACGGTATGCCAGTACCCGGAGTGACAGCGACCTGCAGGCGGTCTTCGAGATCGCCGAGACAGTGGGCGACGAGGTGCCGCCGTCGTACAACGTGGCCCCGACCCAGACCATCAGGACGGTGCTCGAACGCGCGCCCAAGCACGAACCCGAGTCCGACGCCGTGCGCCAATTGCGTTCGGTGCGATGGGGATTGATTCCGTCGTGGGCGAAGGACGCGAAGATCGGGTCCCGGCTCATCAACGCCAGGTCCGAAACGATCACCGAGAAGCCGTCGTTCAAGAAGGCCGCAAGCCGTCGGCGCTGCATCATTCCGGCCGACGGGTACTACGAGTGGGAGAAGCGCGACGGTGCCAAAGTTCCGTACTTCCTGCACGAGCAGGGCGTGCTGGCGATGGCGGGTCTGTACGAACTGTGGCGAGACCCCACCAAGGCCGACGACGACGAGGACCGCTGGGTCTGGTCGGCCACCGTGCTCACCTCGCCTGCTGCGGACGCCCTCGGGCACATCCACGATCGCTCACCGGTTGTGTTGCCCCCGGAGCTGCGGGCGAGCTGGCTCGATCCGACGCTGACGGACCTGAGCGAGGTGTCCGAGCTGCTGGCCGCGATACCGGAGCCGCGGCTCGAGCCCTACGAGGTGAGTACCGCGGTCAACAGTGTGAAGAACAACAGCCCCGAGCTGCTGACTCCGGTCTAGCCCTGACCGTCGGTGCGGTGCCGACAGATGTCGAGCATCGCGGCTCGTTCGCTCACAGTCAGGTCGTGGGCCGCCGGGGAATCGAGGATGCGCTCGAGTCGCCGAAAGTAGGTGGACGCATCGACCCCGAACGCCACATAGATGTCCTCGGCACTGCCGCCGCCGTACCCATGCCAGGTACGACCGAACGTCAGAATCTCGTGGTCGACGGAGTGGGTGGTGGTCCGGCGCATGATCTCTCCCTCGTGCTGCGTCCCACCATCATCTGTGTCGCGGTTGAAGGTGCGATGAACAGCGCGTTACGTGCGTGTGGAGTTCACTAGGGTGGAGCAGGTGACCGCTCTCGCGTACGGATCCTGGCCCTCGCCCATCACCGCAGCCGACCTGTCGTCGGCCGGCCACCCCGTCGAAGGTGGACGATTCGTCGGACACGAGATCTGGTGGTCCGAGGTGCGGCCCACCGAACAGGGCCGAACCGCGATCTGCCGCCACGTCGACGGACAGGTCGAGGCGATCCTGCCGGCACCGTTCAATGCCCGCACCCGCGTTCACGAATACGGCGGCGGCGCATGGACGGCAACGCCGAACGGCGATCTGGTGTTCGCGGAATTCTCCGATCAACGCATCTACCGACTCACCCCCGGCGACTCACCACTACCGCTCACCCCGGCCCCGGCTGTGGCGTCGAGCATTCGGTACGGGGAGCTGTCGGTGGTCGGTACCGACGTGATCGCCGTCCGCGAGACGCACGACGCCGGAGCTGTCACCCGAGACATCGTCGCGATCGACCTCGGCGGCGGCGGAGTGCGCTCACTGGTCTCGGGATCGAATTTCCTTGCCTACCCCAGGCTTTCACCCGACGGCAGCCGCATCGCGTGGATCGCCTGGAACCATCCGCAGATGCCCTGGGACGGAACAGAACTGCGGGTCGCATCGCTGGCGGATCCGTCGTCGTGGACGGTGTTGGCGGGTTCGACCGAGGAATCGGTGTTGCAGCCGGAATGGATCGACGACGAGTCGCTGTACGTCATCAGCGACCGAAGTGGTTGGTGGAACCTGTATTCGGTCACGCTGGACGGCGCAGCGACGCCGGTGTCGACCCTCGATGCAGACTTCGGTGCCCCACTATGGCAACTCGGAGCCCGCTGGTACGACGTTCTCGACGACGGCACGCTGCTGACCGTTCGCACCGTCGGGACCGATACGCTCGCCGTTCTCGACCCCGCCACCGGCACCCTCGACGACATCGAACTCGACGGAGTGACATCGGTGGGGCTCGGGGGACGGCTCGGATCGACGGTTCTGCTCCGGGGCGGCGGTGCGCAGGTGCCGTCGGGGCTGTTCGCAGTCGACCTGTCCACCCGCGAATTACGCAGTGTTCGTTCGAGTTTCGAATCGATACCGGATGTCGCGTATCTGCCCGCGGGGCGTCAGGTCACCTTCCAGGGACCGGATCGCGAAGTGCATGCCATCGCGTACGCACCACGTAACCCGTCCTACGAGGGGCTCGACGGCGAACTACCGCCGTACGTCGCGTTCGTGCACGGCGGTCCGACGGCGCACGTGGCACCGGCGTTGAACCCGGTGTTCGCGTACTTCACCAGCCGCGGCATCGGCGTCGTCGATGTGAACTACGGCGGATCCAGTGGGTACGGGCGCGAATACCGTAACCGGTTGCGTGGACAGTGGGGCGTGGTCGACGTCGAAGACACCATCGCCGCAGTTCGTGGCTTGGCCGACGCCGGCCTCGCCGACCCGAACCGGCTGGCCATCGAAGGTGGTTCGGCAGGTGGCTGGACGGTATTGGCCGCGCTCACATCGTCCGATGTATTCGCCTGCGGTGCCTCGTACTTCGGCGTCGCCGAACTGGAGATGTTCGTCGCCGAGACGCACGATTTCGAGTCCCGCTACATCGACGGGCTCATCGGGCCGCTACCCGAGGCCCTCGATCTGTATCGCACCCGCGCGCCGGTGAACAACGTCGACGGACTCTCGTGCCCGGTACTGCTGCTGCAGGGTCTCGACGATCCCATCGTGCCGCCCTCGCAGGCCGAACGATTCCGAGACGCCATGGTGGAGAAGGGAATACCGCACGCCTACCTCACGTACGCCGGTGAGTCCCACGGATTCCGCAAACTCGAAACACAGGTGAACGCCCGAGAATCGGAGCTGTCGTTCTACGGGCAGGTCATGGGATTCACCCCACCCGGAATCCCCGAACTGGAGCTGTGGCGACCGTCTAGCTGAGTGGTGGGTGTGCGCGCTTCGCCTCGAGAAATTCGAGCAGCGCGCTGGGGATCGCGCAGTACTTGCTGTTGCCGACGGACAGTTTGCTGCCCGCCTCGAACGCCGCCTTCGACGGGCCGTTGTGCTCGATCACCAATGCACAGAGGCGCTCGTCGGTGCGGCCGGACTCGCAGCACTTCTCGACATGCGCTCGATCGTCGGGCGAGAGCGCCGTCCACCACTCGTCGTAGCGGCGAAAGAGCTTGTCCGCGTCGTCGGTCATGCCTGCTCCTACTTCTTCGGGTATGCAGTTCGGTTCCGACCATACTCACGATGTCCGATTCGTCCACCGCCGCGGGGGTCCAGCAGGGACTTCACACCCCTACCGACGACTGCGCGCCCCTGCTCTGAAGTGAGCAGGGGCGCGCAGTCGGTAACAAGGGTGGGAGGTTACTTCCGGCGACCCGGAACCTTTGCACCCGGAGCGAATCCGAGTCCACCGGCCTTCGGCTTGGGCGGAGTGCGATCATCCGAACCGTTGGATGTGGTCTCGGCCGCAGTGTCCGACGCTTCTGCCTTCGGAGCCTCTGTTTCCGGTACCTCGGCCTCTGGCGCTTCGGTGACCGGTGCTTCCGTGACCGGTGCCTCTGCTTCCGATGTCGGCTCGGCCTTTTCGGGCTCTGCTGCAGCCGGCTCGGCTGGTGTCGCCGCAGGTGCAGCGGCGGCCGCACCCGGTGTCCGCGCACCGGGCTTCTTGAATCCGGACTTCACGGCCAGACCCTTGGGCTGGACGGTCGGCTTGGACTCTGCTGCTACGGATTCGGATGCAGCAGCTTCGGTGGCGGGTGCCTCGGACGCCGTTGCCTCGGCAGCCGGTGCTTCAGCAGTAGGTGCCTCAGCAGTAGGAGCCTCGGACGCAGGTGCTTCGGCAGCAGGCTTGCCCGGTGCCTTGGCTCCCGGCTTCTTGAATCCGGACTTCACGGCCAGACCCTTGGGCTGGACGCTCGGCTTGGACTCTGTGGCTACGGATTCAGTTGCAGCAGAAGGTGATTCCGCTGCATTATCGGCCGCTTCCGGGGCGGGTGTCGACGCCGCAGGAGCAGCGTCGGCGGGCTTGCCGGGCGCCTTCGCGCCGGGCTTCTTGAATCCGGACTTCACGGCCAGGCCCTTGGGCTTGACGGTTGGAGTCGACGCGGAGGCCTCTGCGGGAGCAGGTGCTTCGGTTGCCGGGGGAGCGTCGGCAGGTGCCGGGGCAGCCGCCTTCGCGCCGGGTGCCTTGCCCTTCATCTGCAGACCCTTGCCACCGGGTGCCTTGCCACCGGCCAAACCGAGGCCCTTGGGCTTCGATGCGTCCGCGGCAGTATCGGCCGAGTGCCCCGACGTCTTGTCGGCTTCGGCGTTGGCGGGCGCAGAACCGGGTGCCTTGGCTCCGGGAGCTTTCGCAAGTCCCTTCATCTTCAGGCCACCAGCAGCCTTGGCCGGCTGCGCCTTCTTCGTCTCGGCTTCGGGATCGCCGCCTTCGGCTGCGACCTCGATCTCCTCGACGCGCCCCTTCTCCTCGACGGCTGCGACCTTTTCGGTGGCCAGCTTCTCCTCGGGAGTCTGCTCGCGGGGGATGACCTTGATGTTCTCGGCCAATACCGAGGACTCGACGCGGGTGATCGATTCGAGCATCAGCTGCGCGACGTCGACAACCTCGACGCCCTCGTGCGCGCCGCCTTCCTGGCGTGCGGTGACACCGTCGGTGAGCATGACGCGGCAGAACGGGCAGCCCGTGGCGATCTTCTTCGGGTTGGTCGCAAGCGCCTCGTCGACCCGGTCGATGTTGATGCGCTTGCCGATGTTCTCTTCCATCCACATACGAGCGCCACCGGCACCACAGCACATGGACCGCTCACCGTGACGCGGCATCTCCTTGAGGTTGGAACCCGACGCAGCCATGAGCTCACGCGGGGCGTCGTACACCTTGTTGTGACGGCCGAGGTAGCACGGATCGTGGTAGGTGATGTCCTGGCTGACCGAGGCCACCGGGATCAGCTTCTTCTGCCGCACGAGACGGTTGAGCAGCTGCGTGTGGTGGACCACCTCGTAGTCACCGCCGACCTGCGGGTACTCGTTGCCGAGTGCGTTGAAGCAGTGGGCGCAGGTGACGACGATCTTGCGCTTGCTCTGCTCGACGCCGTCGAACACGTTGTTCAGTGTTTCGATGTTCTGCATCGCGAGCTGCTGGAACAGGAACTCGTTGCCTGCGCGGCGAGCGGAGTCGCCGGTGCAGGTCTCGTCCGCGCCCAGCACCATGAACTTCACGCCTGCGGTGGCGAGCAGCTCGGCGACGGCCTTCGTGGTCTTCTTGGCGCGGTCCTCGTAGGCTCCGGCGCAGCCGACCCAGAAGAGGTACTCGTAGTCCTGGAACGAATCGGCGTCCTGGCCGAAGACCGGGATGTCGAAGTCCATCTCGTTGATCCAGTTGAGGCGGTCCTTGGAGTTCTGACCCCACGGGTTGCCCTTGTTCTCCAGGTTCTTGAACAACCCGGCGAGCTCGGACGGGAACTCGGACTCGATCAGCACCTGGTAGCGGCGCATGTCGATGATGTGGTCGACGTGTTCGATGTCGACCGGGCACTGCTCGACGCACGCACCGCAGGTGGTGCAGCTCCACAGCACCTCGGGATCGATGATGCCGCCTTCGATGGCGTCGGCGACGAGCTTGCGATCGGCTTCGTCACGCGCATTCTGCGGAATGGCGTCGAGCGCCTTCTGGTCGACGTTGCCCTCGGCATCGACGAGTCCGACCTCGTCGCCCGCCATGTCCTTCTTGCCGCCGGCCAGCAGGTACGGGGCCTTGGCGTGGCTGTGATCGCGCAGCGACATGATCAGCAGCTTGGGGGAGAGGGGCTTGCCGGTGTTCCAGGCAGGGCACTGCGACTGGCAGCGGCCGCACTCGGTGCACGTGGTGAAGTCGAGCCAGCCCTTCCAGCTGAAGTCTTCGATCTTGCCTGCACCGAACGCGTCGACGTCGGGATCGGCCTCTTCCATCTCGAGGACCTTGCCGCCGGACATCATCGGCTTGGCGGCACCGAGGGCGACGGTGCCGTCGTCCATACGCTTGAAGTAGATGTTCGGGAACGCGGTGAAGCGGTGCCACGCGACGCCCCAGTTGATGCGGGTGCCCACGATGTAGAGCCAGATCATGCCGGACATCAGCTTGATCAGAGCAAAGATCGACACCATGTTGGAGTTGGCCGGCAACAGCTCGGCGAGGCGCATCGTGAAGAAGTCGGTGTAGGGGTTCGCGTGTCCGTAGGTGGCGATCTTGCCCGCCTTGACGAACACCATGCCCAGGCCCTCGATGAGGACAACGGCCTCGACGAAGTAGGCGGCCTTGAACCCGGAGCCGGCGAAGCGTGACTGACGCTCGGGCTTACGCGGGTGGTTGAGCTGTCGAATGATGATCAGCGTGGTGATGCCGATGACGGTGCCGAGCCCGAGAATCTCGTCCATCAGGTGGTAGACGGCGGTGTCGCCGACGATGGGCCAGTGGAACTCGGGGTTGAACGTCTGTCCGTAGGCCTCGAACCAGAACACGGACCCGACCATGAAGCCGATCATCACCAGCCAGTGCGCCCAGCCGACGGTGCGGAACTTGACCATCTTGGTGTGCGCGGCGAACTCGATGATCATCTGCTTGAAGCGGGGGACGATCGGTCGCCAACGGTCGGGTGCCGGCTGACCCAGCCTCACGATGTTGAACATGCGCAGGGCGCCACGAATGAAGGCGTACCAACACACGAGGCTGAGCAGAGCACCGACTGTGCCCAACGTGATCGTCAGGGCGTTCATGTCGCGGCCTTTCGTTCAGTGGCAGCTGGAGCAGCTACCGCGGGTCCAGCCCGTCGAGAGGAATACAGCGATGTTACCTGCCAGTAGATCGCGAAATCTACCGACGGGTAACTTAGGTCAGAATCGCCTGGAGCGACGCTGGTGGTTGCGCGCACGAGACCGTCCGACGGGTGGGCTGAACTCGTCAGTAGGTTGTCGCCCGCATCACGTTAGGCGTACGGGCTTGTGACTCCTGCGAGAAGGCAGACCTAACCCGGCCGAATCGGCCCGATGTCGGAGGTTTGCCGACGGCTGCGGCGTGGAAAAAGAAAGCCGTGAAACCGAACGAAAGTGCGGTCTTTCTGTCCGATTCGGGCGTTGTGATTGTTCATAACTTTTCGGACACGGTAAAGGGTCGGTAGCACAACGACCGGTCTGATTGATGGTTTACACTGCCTGTGGACCAGAGGTGCGAGGACGTCATTCGGGGTGATGTCGCGTTCGACGGTTTGCCGCCAAAAGCACTGCAGCACATGCACAGAAACGGAACACAACACCACATGAAACTCAGCAAACTGGTCGTCACCTCGGCTCTCGTAGCAGTTGCTACGGGTCTGGCCAGCGGAACCGCCTACGCGCAGCCCGACACCAGCGCCACGACCCCCGACACGAACTACTCCGTCGAGCTCGAAGACCGCACCATCGTCACCACCATCGATGCGGGCGTCTTCAAGGTTGCCGACGACGGCAAGACCGTCGACGTCCTCGACGCCGCCGACAACACACTCGTCACCCTCCCGCTGTCGTTCAACCTCGGCGGACTGAACTTCCCGTACGAGCAGAACGTCGACGACAACGGCAAGACCCTGCGTCTGGTGCCGCAGCTCGACTTGACGAAGGCCTCGGCCAACTCGCGCAGCATCGGCGCGACGACTGTCGCCTCGCCCGAGGAAAACCTCAAGGCGCAGCAGAACTTCTCGTCGCAGCTCGGAATTGCCACCGCGATCGGCGGATTCACAGGAACCGCTATCGGTGCCCTCGCCGGTGGACTCGGCTTCCTGGGTGGACCGGTTGGCTTCGCTTCGGTTCCGCTGGGCGCGACCGTCGGCGGGATCGTCGGTACCGTCATCGCGGGTGGCCCGACCCTGGTCGTTGCCGGCATCGACCTTCTCAACACTCTGAATGCGGCCCCCGGAACTTCGGCCTGGGCCAAGTAGTCACAGCGCATTCTTCCAAAGAACCCACGATCTCGTCGAGGTCGTGGGTTCTTTTGTGTTGTCAGGCAGCAGGATTGGTGGCGACGGCTGCGGTCGATGCGTCGGCTTCGAGGAATGCGATGGGCGTCGAGCAGGCGGCGCGCAGTGCCCGTCGGATGGTGTCGGCATCGACGACGTGCGAGTGGAACGATGCGGCGACGCGAATGGAGTCGCGTAGCCGTGCGGTCGTCAGGGTGATGTGTCCGTGGCTCGCGGGTGCCACCATGACTCGGTACGAGCCCTGTGTCTCGCCGACGAAGGCGATGTCGTTCAATCGGGCATGCCGGCCCATGTCGGACAAGGCCAGACGGATGGTGTCGGGTGCGGTGGGCGGCGGGGTGTCGGTCGCGCGGGCGGAGCGCAACCTGGCCAGTTTCGAGCGAAGTGCGACCAGCATCAGGTTTGCGATCGGGTGCCCGCAGTCGATGATTCGGCGCCACTGGCGGGACAGGAGAACTGTGTCGGTCGTGTCGGGGAGGTAGACGTCGATACCGGCCGACAGGTTCGCAAGGGTGGTCAGCTCGGGTGGTAGGTACCGGCGAACGTCGAACAGCACTTTGGCGACATCGTCGACGGCCAGTCCTTCGGCGCGCAGTGCGGCATCGAGGGCGGCGAAGAACAGGATCGAGATCGACTGTCCGGGTCGGTAGTCGTCTCGCCACCTCGCCAGTTCTCGGGTGCACTCGATCGTGGCGGCCGCGGCCACCACCTCGACGGGTGAGCCTGCGGCGGTCGGTGCCGCCTGTGTAGATGCCGTCTGTGTGGACCCGTGACCGGCCGACCCGCCACCTGCATGCTTACGTCCGCACACTCCGATACTCGGGTGAATGCGTGAGCGCAGCAGCCGGGAAAGCCGCCTGGGATCGGTTCCGAAACAGCGCATCGCGGCTACGGCGAGCGGGTGACGCGTCTGCGCTGATGTCGCCCAGCGGGGCACGATGCCGTTGCGAGCGTCGGCATCAGCGAGTGTGTGGGAGAGGTTGATGATCATCTGACCGTCGCCGAGCCCGTGATCCATGTAGAACACCACGTGGTCGCCGCGCACCGTGATGGACAATGGCTCGGCGGGGTCGTGCGTGGCCAGTAGCTGCGACATCGCGGTGTCGTAGTCGTCCTCGGTGATCGCGGAGTCTTCCCGGACGGCGTTCAGCGGGGCGTCGGGATCGTATCGCCAGCGACGGGTGCCGGAATCTGGACGTAGGCCCACTCGCGCGGCCGGGCCGATGCTCATCGTCGTGCGTAGCGCCCGGCGGATCCCGTCGACGCCACCATGATCGACAGGACCGAAAGCCACCACGGTCCAGTTGCCCGCAAGCGCGACATCGGTCTCGTGAACCGTGACGTGCGAGGGAAAGACCACGTTCATCGCGTAGGTCCCTTCCGATAGACGGCTTTACTTCTTGTTTATGAAAGCCTCAGAAGCAGTATGAACTCAAATGGGTATTCCAGCCAACTCTGAGTACGATGTAATGGAGTCAAACAAACTATTGGACAGGAAACCGGAGTCGTGGACGGAGTCAGCGAAGTGCAAGTACTCGCGGTCTCGCTGTCGACATCGGTGGGCGGAACCGATCACAGTCTGCGAAACGTGGCGCTGGCATTACAGCCTCTGGGCGTGACCGTCACTCTGGGTGCGCCCGGTGGCAGCGACACCGAACAGTGGTGGCGAGCAGCCGGCCTGTCGTTCCTGCCACTCGACCTGCCGCAACGCATCGGAATCCATCGTCAGGGCGAGAAGTCTTTGCATCCCCTCGGAGGGCTCGCGGCGCAGGTGCCGAAGAGCGCACGCACGGTGTCGATACTTCGGCGAGCTGCCCGCGACTTCGACGTCGTGCATTCCAACCATCTGCTGCTGCACCCCGACGCGGTGCTCGCGTCCCGACTCGCACGCACCCCGGTCGTCGTCGAATTTCACGACATCGTCCCCGTCGGACCTGGGCGCGCACTGCTCGCCGCGATCGCGGCGACGGCAACCCACACGGTGGCCGTCAGCACTGCCGCAGCACAGCAACTCCCGTCGCTCACTCGTGGACGGGTGAGCGTGGTGCACCAGGGAATCGACACCACGGCCTTCGCACCGGGTGCCGGTGACCCGGCTCTGCGGGCCGACATGACCGCCGACCCCGATGCTCCACTGATCGCAGCCGTCGGCCGGATCGATCGCGAGAAGAAGCTCGACGTGCTGATCGACGCCGTGGCACGGGTGCGTCGGTCCGGAGTCGACGCGCATCTGGCGATCGTCGGCGCGCCCAGTGAGGACGACGGTGGCTATCTCGTCGAGTTGCAGCAGGCCGCGGAACGGTTGCTGCCCGGCGCGCATCGTTTTCTGGGCCGCACAGACGCGGTGGCGTCGACATTGCGTGCCGTGGATGTGTTGGCCTGCCCGTCACAGGACGAGCCCTTCGGGCTCATTGCCCTCGAGGCACAGGCCTGTGCGGTGCCGGTCGTGGTGAGCGACACCGGGGGCCTGGTCGATTTCGTCTCGCACGAGCGCACCGGCCTCGTTGCCCGAACCGGCGACGTCGACTCGCTGGCCACGCAATTGTGCAGGATGCTGACCGATCGCGGCCTGGCCGCCACCCTCGCCGAAGCCGCGCGAGGGCAAGCCGTCGGACAGTTCGATTCCCGACATCGCGCGAAGCGTTTCGCCGACATCTACAGTTCAGCAATCGGGAAGAAGCGCATCACATGACGTGACGCATCGGCTCTGCAGCGGAGCCGACGACGCAACCCAGCCGTGCGGATGTCGGGGCATCCGCACGCACACGCTCGTACCGAATCGGAGTTCTTGATGCTCGACCACATGGCCCCCGGCGTCCCGCGCCGCCGCACCCCGCAGCGGGTCGGCGTTGCCGTTCTTGCCGCGACTGCGACCGCGACCCTGGCCGGGGCCGGCTGGGTCCTCGCACCCAGACGGTCGCCGGAACCCCTGCGCGCAGCAGAGAAATTCGTCGACGGCGACCTCATCACCGTCGTCGTGGGAACCGTGGGCAGGCCGTCGCTGCATGGCACGGTCGAGGCCGTGCTCGCCCAGTCCTACCCGTCCGTGGAGATCGTGGTGGTGGACAACGCACCCACGTCGGGACGGGTGGACGACGCGTTGAGGTCGATCGACGATCCCCGCTGCATCGTCGTCCGTGAGCCGCGCCGCGGGGTCTCGCGAGCCAGAAACACAGGTGCGCGGCACGCGTCGGGCCGCGTGATCGCCTTCACCGACGACGACGCCGAACCGGATTCGCAGTGGCTCGCTTCCGTGGCGCAGGTGTACTCGGCAGACCGAGACGGTGTCGTGGCCGGGGTGACCGGACGGGTCGTCGGACTCGAGGTCGAGACCGATCAGCAGCAGTGGTTCGAGGAATCCGGGTTGTTCGAGAAGGGATCGACGCGCACGGTCTGGACCCTCGCGCCGACCGGATCGATCGACGAAGAACTGGGTGCACGCGGCACCGCAGCGCTGTTCCCCTACACGGCCGGGGAGATGGGCAGCGGCAACAACATGTCGTTCCGAAAGACTGCCTTCGACTCGCTCGCAGGATTCGACGAGAGGATCGGCCCGGGCACGCCCACCAAAGGCGGTGAGGACCTCGAGCTGTTCCGACGTGCAGTGCTGCGCGGGGGAACGATCGTCTACGACCCGACGGCCGTCGTCGGCCATCATCATCGAGCCGATCACGAAGCGTTGCGCGAGCAGATGTTCGGGTACGGAAGCGGAATGGCCGCCATCGTCACCAAACTCTTCCTCGACGGCGGAGCTCCGGCCCGCGCACTGCTCGGCCGGCTCCCGACAGCATTCCGCATGCTTCTCGCACCCGAGGAGAACCGCTTCGCGGACGGGGCTCCGCCGATGCCTCGCGACCTCAAGCTCACCGAGCTCTACGGCTACCTGTGCGGGCCGTTCCTGTACGTCAAGGCCATCATGGTCCGCGGCTCCGGGATCAATTCATGACGGTAACCGACACCGCCGACGCACCCGATGACACGGTAGGTCGAGCCGATCCGACGCGCCCCGACTCGAGCTATCGCGGGGCGCAGGCGCTTCTGTTCGCTGCCGCAGCGGTCGCCATCGCGTCGACGCTGCTGGCCATCCTCGCCGGATCCGATCACGCGGGTGCGGTACCCAACGGGCTGCGGGTCGCCGTGGTCGTCGCCGCCGTGACCCTGTTGCCCGGGGCACCCATCGCGGTGCTGCTACGCCTCCGACAGCCGGCACTGGTCGGTTCGGTGACGGTCTCGATCTCGTTCGCGACGATGCTGATCATCGCGCAGGCCGAGGTCGTCACCGGGAATCTGCGTCCGGTGACGGTGCAGCTCTACATCTGTGCGGTGTCCGCCGCGCTCATTCTGTGGGCGTCGCGAACGTTGGTGCCTGCGGTGCCCCGACCGCGCCCGGACCGGACTGCGGTGGTGACCCGGTACGCACTTCTCGGCGCGGTGGCCGTCGCCGTCGTGCTGTTCGCTCACGCCACGAAGGTGCTCAGGCCGCAGGCGTCCGGGGCGTTGGGCGTCATCACCCATATCGGCTTCAGCTACCTCGTCGCGCTGGCGATCGTGGCGGCCGTGATCGCCGTGGCGCTGTCGCGGGCCCGACTCGACCCGGTGGTACTCGGCGCGGCCGGTCTCGCTCTGATCATGTTCACCACGATGTACGTGTCGTTGGCCGACGGCGTCACGTCGATCCCGACGGCGTACACCCATCGCGGGCTGATCGACATCATCGCGTCATTGCAGGGTCTGCCACCGCCGTCGGACGCGCGATTCAGTTGGGCCGGGTTCTTCTCTGCCGGAGCTCATATGTCGGGTGCCGGCGCACTGTCGGACCTGTCGCCGATGCTGCTGTGGGCTCCGCTCTTCTATGGCGGCGTGACCATGTTGCCGCTGTACTCGATCGCGTTGTCGCTGACCGGGCGCAGGCGCGTGGCGTGGATCGCGGTGATCCTCTACCTGTCGTTCAACTGGTACCAGCAGGACTACTTCGCGCCGCAGCCGACGGCGACCATGCTGTACCTGACCATCTGCGCCTTGCTGCTGTGGCAGTTGCGCAGTGCGCCCCTGCCGTCGGCCCCGCGGTCGTGGCGTCGGTGGATCGTCACGGTGTCGCGGCGAACTCTGGGCACGGTCCCCGGTGTCGGTGCCGGCCGCACCCTCGCGATCGAGGCGCTGATGATCGTCATGATCGCGGCGATCGTCATCACTCACCAGCTGACGCCCATCGTGTTGATCGCGGCGCTGTTCCTGTTCTCGCTCACCGGAACCACGCGGTACCGACTGCTGTGGCTGTTCGCGGTCGCGCTGTTCGTGGCCTGGTTCAGTTACGGAGCCGTCGACTACTGGAAGGGCCACCTCGCGTACGTGCTCGGCGATGTGGGACAGGTGTCGGGCGCGGTACAGGGCGGCGTCAGCGACCGGATCGGTGCCGATCCGCTCTACCAGAAGATGCAGTATCTGCGGTTGGCGGCGTCGGGCGCGCTGTTGATGTTCGCGTTCGCCGGTTGGCTGACCTACCGCCGACGCAAGACGTGGCTCATCGGCGGCTTGCTCTGCATGGTGCCCTTCGGTCTGGTGCTGGTGCAGAGCTACGGCGGTGAGGTGGTGATCCGGTGCTTCGTGCTGGCGTCGCCGTTCATCGCGCCCTACGCCGCGGACGCGTTGGTGCGCACCTTCGCGATCATTCGACGGTTCACGGGTCGATCGGCCCAGCCGCGGCACTGGTCGCGCACCATCGCCGCGACCGCGGCAATCCTCGGAATTGCCTTGATACTGACGGCAACTCGCGGGTTGAACACCTCGTTCGAGCACACCGACGAGGATCAGATCCGATACGGAGACGCATTGATGCGGTCGGTTCCGCAGGGCTCGGAAATCATGGTCATCGGAACGGCGGCCGGGCTGGTGTCCGCACGCTATTTCGACGACGTCAGAGTGGCGACCATGGAATCGTTCGAGTGCCTCGACGATCTCAGCGGGTGCGTCCGAAAGGAGAACCCCGACTTCGTGTTCACCACTCGACAATCGTCGGCGCAGATCTACCTTCAGTACGGATATTCGCAATCGGTCGTCGACCAACAGCTGGGCATGCTGGTCGGATCCGACGAGTATCGCGTGGTTGTCGAAACCGCCGACCTGACCATTCTGCAGAATGCGTCCACCCCACCGGTGGTGCTCAAATGACAGATCTGTGGCTCGGCTTCCTCGCATTCGGTGCCCTGTTCGCGGCACTGATCGTCTCGTCGGTACTGCGCGAACGCGAGGTGCCCTCCGACGGAGCGATCGGGCGCGGCGGCAACGGACGCATCAACCGCGCAGTGGTGCTCTCCGCGACACTGATCGTGCTGTTGCTCCTGGCCGCAGTGGTCGTAATCGTGCGGTTCCAACAGATCGCGATCTGGGAGTGAGAATCGGACGCGGCCTGTCGGTGGCCCTACTGGTCGTGGCGACGACGGTGTCCTGTGCGCAGTCGACCGGACCCCAACCCGAGTTGGTCAGCAACGAACGGTGCGACCCCATGGCCGACGACGTCATGTCGGGTGAAGCCGTGCCCCGGGAGGACCTGCCGGGGTGGCGGCAGACCTTCGTCGACGATTTCGACCGGTGCGATCTCGGAGACGACTGGGGTGCGTACTACGGCCAACCCGGAGGCGACCCGGCCAGTTGGTGGGAGTACGAACAGGCCTCGGTCACCGGTGGCGCACTGCGGCTGCGCGCCGAGCAGAAGGACGGCCGCTGGGTGACCGGCGGCGTCTCGAATTCGCCTGTGTCACAGAGGTATGGCAAGTGGGACGTACGGCTGCGTGCGGACCGATCCGACGAGATCAGCTACCACATTCTGCTGTGGCCCGCCGACGAGGTGTGGCCGCCGGAGATCGACATCGCCGAGAGCGCCGACGGGACCAGGCAGACGATGTCGTCGTTCCTGCACTGGAGCGGCGCAGAAGGAGACCGTCACTTCTCACAGGCGAATCTGCAGTTGGACACCAACGACTGGCAGACCGTCGGAGTGGAATGGGACCCCGAGCAGATCAGGTATCTGGTCAACGGAAAAGTCTGGGCGCGAACACCACTGGGAGCATCCATCCCGGACAAGCCGATGTGGTTGGGCATCCAGGCCCAGGCGGGCGCGTGCACCAAGCTCGAATCCTGGGGTGTCGGAGAATGCGGCCTGGCGGGAACACCCGACGTCGCGAACGTGGATGTGGACTGGGTGTCGGTGTACGAATCGGACGGGACACCGTCCGCCGTGGAGGACACGGCGTCGGGATCGGTTCTGCTGGAACAACAGAACTGACCCGGAGCCGACCTACGACGTACGAACCGTCAGGCCCGGGTTCTCGGCGAGAATGTCGTTGATCGGCGTCGCGAACAGTTCCGGGCGCTGACCCTGCAGCATGCTGACGACGGTCGCGATCTCGCACGAGGGTTGATCGCCCACGTTCGACGCGTTCGCGATGCCCACGGCGAGCGTGCCACTGACGATGGGGCCACCGCTGTCGCCGCGCAGCGCGCAGATCGACGTGGAGAAGCTGCGGTCCAGGACGTTGCCGCCCATGGTGACGTGCTGGCCCGTCGACAGGATTGTGCCGCAACTGAATCCGGTGGTGGCTCCGGATTTGCAGACCGGCGCGCCGACGACCGGATCCACCGTGCCGGTGATCAACAATGGGCCGGACCCGGGAACTCGCATCGCGTTGCTCTCGAATTCCCCGGTGTTGCCGTCGTCGATGTCGATGAGCGCATAGTCGTTGTGCGCCCGGCTGGTTCGATAGAACGAGCCGAACTTGGAGCCGACGAGGCTGCCGTACATGGGGTATGCGCCCGTCGTGACGGCGGAACCGGTGCTCGACTCGCCCGGATCACAGTGTCCTGCAGTGATGTTGACGGCACCACGCGTCGGATCGACTGCATTGAAGCCCAGTGAGCAACGCAGACCGGCCCCGGCCGGGGTGCCGGCGAGAAAGCTGTCGCCGCCGAGATACGAACTGGCACGAATGGGCCCTGCGGTGAGCGAGGGATCGAACGGCACCCGGTCGAGGAGCGGACCGAAGGCATCGAGGACGGGGGCCGGGATGTCGAATGCAGCCGGGTCGATCACGAATCCGGCGGCCGTCGCCGCGTCGATCACATCCGCGTGGGACGGTCCGTCGGCGACCGCGACGACCGGCAGCCCGGCCGCGTCGAGATGGCCACGGACCGCCGGGCCGACGGCAGCTGTGAACTCGGCCAAGCGGCGCGCTGTGTCGGCGCGGTCGAGAAACTGCTGAGGGCTGAGCCCGAGATCGCGTGCCACAGCGTCGGCCAGTGACGCCGGTTCGGGCGGTGCCGCAACGGCAGTGGGTGTGGATACCACCGTCATGAAGAGCAACGAGACAGCAGTGACCGATAGTGCACACGCACGGCGACGCATAACGACCTTCCCCCCGGGCATCGAACGATGTGATGCCGTTCACTTCGCACACGAACTATAGGGGGTCGGAGGCCTCGGGCGTAACGGTTTACCCGGTTCGGACTGTAGCTCCGGTCGCGCTCGTGACCTGATCGATGGGAATGCCCAGGCTGGCGGTGCCGCCGAACTGCGCCAGCGCGAGGTTCGCCTCGGTGCAGTCGGGTGCTCCGCCGCTGTTGGATCCGCTGGTGATGCCGAGTGCCAGCGTGCCGGTGACGATGGCCCCGCCGCTGTCTCCGGCCAATGTGCATGCGGTGCTGGCGAAGCCGCGCACGGTGCGCGACGTGCCGTCTTCCATGAAGAGTTGCGTCTCGACGCGGTCGGCAGCCACCACTCCACACGTGAACGACGACGACTGCCCGGATTTGCAGACGGGTGCGCCGATGACGGGGGATGCCGTTCCGGTGACGGTGACGGTGCTGCCGTTGGCCCCGCGAACGGTGGGGCGGTCCAGCCCGGCCTTCTGTCCGGCGGCGTCGAGGCCGATGACCGACCAGTCGAGGCCGTCCGGCGCTCCCAGGCTCGAGCGGTCGAACGAGCCGATCTGGGAGCTGCGCGCAATGTCGGCCGGATCGGGCAGGTACACCGGTGCTCCGCCGGCGCCCGTGGCCTTGTTCGGATTGCAGTGTCCCGCAGTCAGATTGACGGCGCTGCCGTCGGCGTCGACGGCATTGAAGCCGAACGAGCAGATGCTGATCTCGGTCGGCGGTGCGTCGGCGATCGGCCCGGCGGTGGTGACGTACGTGTCGCCGCCCATCGGTGCCGGGTCGGCGGGCTTGTTGCCACCGGGGGAGAGCATCACCTTGATGTTGGCCAGCAGGGTCGGCAGGTTCAGGGCCTTGCCGATCGGACTGTTCGCCACATTCAGCACGATCTGGTTGTCGATGAAGTCGATGGCTGTGCCGTTGATCTGCTCCGAGATCTCACGAGGGAGGCCGGCGATCCACGTGTTCAGATCTGCGAGCGACTTCTCCAGCCCGTCCGCGGACACCGGCGACTGCGCGGTGGCGTAGCCGTCCTTGGCGACGGCCTGCGCGGCTGCGGGAGAGGTGACGGCGACGACGGCATTACCGTCGGGCCCGATCCAGGCACCGGCGAAATCGGCGGGTCGGCTCGCCCGGAAATCCGACGCGTAGGCCGACAGCTCCTGCGCACGTGCGGCACGATCGAGGTACTCCTGCGGGGAGATCTTCAGATCTCGCTGCACGGCTTCGACGAGCTCTCGCGGAAGCTGATCGGCGGGCGACTGAACCACAGGTTCGGCCGCCGCTGTTCCGGAGAACGAAGCAAGAAGTACGAAAGCCGTCGAGCACAGCACTGCAGTACGCAGAGCCCCGGTGTTACGCATGAAATCCCTTCATCGGGTGCTTGGCATCAGCGCCCCACCCTAGGGCATGCGCCACCGAACCATTGTTCGCCCTGGTCAGGGAACTTCAGCGGTCGTTGTGGTGGTCGTCGTGGTCGTTGTCGTGGCGGAAGTCGTCGTTTCCGCCGGCGTCGTGGTTTCCGGAGGGGTGGTCACCGCGACGGGCGGTGTCGTGACCACCGGAGGCGGTGCCGGTGTCGGTTCCGGAGCAGGCGGCGGCGCAGGCAGGGGAGCCGGTTGGGGCGGGGTGTACTCCTCGGCCGTCGGCTCTTGCACCACCTCGGGAGCAGCCGCGGGCACGGTCGTCGTGGTCGGTGCGGTCGAGGGCACCCGCGCGGAGGTGGTGACCGGTGATCCCGCGTCGGTGACGGTGGGCGGTGTCGTGGCGGGTCCGCTGCTGAACACCCCACTCAGGGCTGCGATGACGAGAACGATGACCACGCCCGCACCGGCACCGGCGATGATCGTGGTGACGGTACGCGAGCGCTCGCTGCGTTCCTTCTTGTTCTCGGTCGCCGCACCGGCGAACGCGGTTGCGGCGTACTGCTGGGTCGCCGTGTCGGAACCGTCGGGATCTCCGGCCGGAACGATGGGCTCCGAGCGCAGCTGGGACGGGCCGAACACCGGTGCCACCGCCGGTATCGCCTCGGAGAACGCGAGGGGCGGCGGCGGAGCGACCACCGGGATCGCGTCGGTATCGAGCGAGTCCGTGCCGTCGTTGCGAGTGACCACCGGCGCTGCGCCGGTCACCAACGAGTTGCCGTCGACGTCCTCGATCTCGGCGATGTTCAGTGCGCCGCGAGCCGCAGCGAGCGGCTCGACGAGCAGCGCGCCTGCGGTGCGCTCGCCGATGTCGGCGACCACCGAAGGTAGGGCAGCACTGCCGCCGGTGAGCACGACCGTGCCGGTCGACGGCACGTCGAGCAAGCCCAACGTCGGCGCGATCAGGTCTGCGAACTCGGCGCGGGTGACCGTCGTCGTATCCGAGACGCCGGGCAGCTCCACCGCGATCGTGGCCACGTCCGCGTTGCTCAACGTGTGTTTCGCCTGCTCGCAGGACGCGACGACACCGGTGAGAGAAGCCAGAACTGCGGCGTCGGACAGGTCGAGGTGTTCGCGATCGGTCACCACGTGATCGAACAGGGCATCGGTGAACACGTCACCGCTGACCGCGGTGGTGCGCTCGGTGCCGCCGCCCGGATACGTCGAGATGTCGGTGCCGGTGGCCCCGATGTCGATGACCGTGACGGCAGCCCCCGGGCTCGGCTGAGCGAACGCGCTCGCGGCCTTGGCCTCGGGAACCAGTGCGACGTCGGTGAGACCGGTGTGATCGAGGGCGTCGCGCAGCAGAGCGATGTTCTCGCGTGGCCATCGCGTCGGGTACGTCATCGTCGTGACGGGCGTGGACGCTGATTCGGACGTCTCGGAGAACATGCTCACGAGGCAGTTGGCGGCGTTGGCCATCAGATCCTCGGCGCGATACGCGTCGGCATCGGGTTCGAGATCTTCTTGCTTGCCGACCAGATCGACGAAGCGAGTGAACGGCGCGGTGTCGACGGACTCTCCGAGATGGGCGCGGCCGTCGTCGTCGAACCTCAGTGTCGTCGGCAGTACGACGACGGTGGGTTCGAACGCGGTCGAGTCGCGATACACCGCAACGGACCTGGTGTTGCCGATCGTGATTCCGAGATGCCCGGCACCGCTCATGGAGTGCCGCCCGTCGTGGCTCCGGCCGGAGCTCGGTCCTGGGGCGGAGCGAGACGTCCAGCCTGGGTGTTGTCGTCGGCGTTCTCGTCGGGGGTGGGCTTCGGCGGGTCCTCGGCGGTGTCGTCGTCGGGCAGCTCGGGTCCGACCGGTTCGTCGTCGGTCGGCGGTGTCGTGGTGGGGTCCTCGGTCTCGGTGGCCTCCGGAAGGTCGACGGCGGGTCGCGTGTCGACCTCGGCCGCGTCGCGTTCGGAGCGTCGCTCTCGGGTCGGATCCGTAGCCGTGGTCGTGGTCTCCGGCGTGATGATCGGTGCGGGCGAGACGGCGGGGACGAGTTCGGCTGCCGGTTCGACGACGGCGGTGGGGAAGTCGATCGGCCCACCCGGCCGGACTCCCGACGTCGTCGTCGGGGGCGCCACCTGAGCGTTCTCGATGGTGGGCACCGGAGTCTCGGAGGATGTGCCGAGCTGCAATGCGATCACACCGGCACCGACCGTCAGCGCCGCTGCGAACGCCGCGGCGGCGAACAGTGGGGCGGTGAACAGGGGACGACGGTCGGCGCGGGTCGGTGCGCCGACGACGGCGAGGCGTTCGGTGACGGCGTCGACCGGGTACCGGGCAGCCAGAAGCGCTGCACCACGCGCCGCGGCGACGGCAGTGTCCTTCTTCTCCATGGTTGCTCGCATCGACGAGTTCCAGGCGGCCAGCGCCTCCTCTTCCGATACGAGCGCAACGTGCGCCAACCCGTGCCCGTTCATGGCCGCACGCAGGCCGCCACCTGCTCGGCGGTCCAGCGGGCCGGGTAGGTGGCGGCCGCAGCGAGATCGCCGGGGCGCAGATCGATCGACGACGCCACCTCGGTGAGCAGGCAGAGCAGCGCCATCGACGTCAGCTGTTCGGCGGGGAAGACGGTGCCCCGGCTCCCGGTGACACCGCCACCGAGCGCGTCGAGGAAGTGCGTGTACGCCTCGGAGTCATTGGCGGTGGCGTCACCGAGTGAGACGGTGCCGTCGGGGTGAGTGTTGAGCACGGTCGAGTGCAGGGACGCCAGATGCAGGGAGGGGCCGGGCGCGATGGGGTGCGACACGGCCGCAACGGCCTGGTCGTCGTCCAGATAGAGGCCGACGTCCGGTGCGCCGATACTCGCCCCGCCGGGCTGCTCGGTCATGCGGGCTGCTCGGTCATGGGGATATCTACCTGTCCTGGGCTCGGAGTCGATGGTCGGTCGTTATGTCGCTTCGGATCCTCACACAGTTACACCCGCAGTAGGGGGCATCAGCGTGCCGAGGTCAGGTGGTCGATGTTCCGTAGCCCATCGCCCGCAGCATCGAGATCAGTTCCGAGCGCGACCCGGCTCCGAGCCTGCGGCGAATGCGAGCCACATGATGTTCGACGGTTTTCGGGGAGATGTAGAGCCGGCTGCCCACCTCGCGGTACGTGACGCCGAGAACCAGTAGCTCGGCCACCTCGGCCTCGCGTTCGCTCAGAGATCCCGACGGCTGCGGCGTCGTCCCGTCGGTCTCCCGTTGATGCGAGCTGGGCTGACGCAACGACCGGGCGATGTGCAGTAACGAGGTGGCCGTAGCGGTGTCGGCGACGGTCAGTGCGGCTTCGCTCGCCAATCGGGCACCGTCCCACGGCAGGCCGAACGCGGTGAGGGTGCACGCCGAGAGTTCCACCTCGGCGGCGTCGGGCCTGCCCTGTAGAACACCGAGCCACGCCCGCCCCGCCGCAGCGAGTGCGGAGCTGTACGGGTGCGTCGGAGCGGCGGACGCGAGGGCCTTCGCGTGCGGCACCAGGGCTTCGGGCGTCTGCGCCACGATGGCGGCCTGCACCTGATACCAATGCAGCGCCGAGGCCCAGACCGGCGGATCGCCCAACGCGGCGAGCAGCGTCGTGGCCTGCGACACGAGGTGCTCGACGCGATCGAACTGGCCCACTCGTGTTGCGGCCAGCACCAATTCGCCGAGGGGCAAGAGCGAGAACAGGTCGATCGAGTACGCGGCGACGACGTTCTGCGCCCGGGTCCACGCCATGACGAGAGATCCGGCGTCCCCGGACCTGCGGGCCAAACCCACTCGAATGCCGTGCAGGAACAGGTGATTGCGCACGTGCGAGTCGGGGATCTCGAGCGGGTCGACCAGGTGGCAGGCCTGCGCGGCGTCTCCTCGCAGCATGGCCGCCCAGCCGCCGATGAGAACGAGCCGCGTGTGGGCCTCGGATCCCGGCCGCAGCTCGGGTAGCGAACGAGCGATGACGGAGTCGACGCGGGCGAGATCACCGCAGTGCACAGCATGCAGGGCGGCCACCGCGGCTGCCGAATCCGGAGCGCACCAACGATCGGACGGCGCGGCCGTCAACGTGACCGCGCGCATCAGCGAGTTGGTCGCCGCACTCGACGCCGCAGCGCTGCGTGAGTCGATCGAACCGAGGACCCCGTCGACGAGCAACGCGCCCGACGCCGTGCTCGACGTCGGTGCCAGCGATGCCACGACACTCAGTGCGCGGTCGGCAGCCGGGCGGTCGCCTGCGGCAGCGGCCGACAGGGCAGCCCAGACCGCATCGGTCCCGAGTCGATCCGTCCCGAGCCAGGCGAACAATTGCGCACTGCGCGAGACCATTCCGCGCTGCGCGGCGACCGCCGCCGAGACCCTGACTGCCGTGCGTAGATCGACCTGCGTGTGATCGGTGGCCGCGTCGAGGATCTCGTCGGCGCGACGGCCTGCCTCGTCGAGGTGTCCGGTCGCGGCGGCCACCTCTGCCCGCCGCGCGGCGAGCGCCGACGGGTCGAATCCCGCCGCTGCTGCCGCGTCGTACAGCACGCCCGCTGAGTCGGCGGAAGTCGAATCGCCTTGTCCAGCAAGGAAATTAGCAAGGTCGGCGCGTACGACCCCGTGCGTCGCCAACGCTCGCGCGGCCGAGGCGTCGAGCAGACCGGATTGCGCCGCAACCTCGGTGATGCGGTCGAGCAGTACCCGGCATCGACGCTCCCCGATCATCTCGGTCAGGGGGCCTTCGGCAGACGGAATCAACGCGCCCGTGGCGTCGAGAAGACCGGAGCTGCAGGCGATATCGACGACTGTCTCCGCGTCGGCCGGCCGCGTCACGAGCTGCGCCGCCGTAGCCGGGTCCGGGACGACGCCGAAGCGAGCGGCGAGCAGCACGGCGCGGGTGTCGTCGGTGGTGTCGACGAGGATTCGGCGATGCTGCTCGGCAACGGATTCGGTGACCGCACGTAGCGGAGTCGGATCGGACCGTTCGCCCCCGAGCGCGGCCAGTGCCGCGTCGACGGCGACGAGAAGCCCTCCGGTGGACTTTGCGATCGCGCTCGCCAGTGACGCGGAGATCGGCCGAGCGACTGCGGCTGCCCGCGTTGCGATCGACGTCTTGTCCAGCGGTACCAGCGTCAGGCGAGCGGCACCTGCGGACGCAACGAGCTTCTCGATCCGGGAATCGTATCGGCGCGGGGCCGTGGCGAGAACCAGCGTGATGTCCGAACGGGTTGCCGCAGCGGCGATCTCGTCCACGCGGTGATCCGGCAACAGATGGGCGTCGTCGACCAGAACCGTCGCACCCGACGGCGCGTCGGTGACACTGCCCGCATGCACCGTCGTCGCGGCGGCCGCGACCGCACCGAGCACCGCGGATCGACCGGAGCCGTTCACCCCGACGACAACATGCACACCGGTGCTCGACGACGCGTCACGAACGAATCGATCGGCGCGCTCGACGCCGACGAGAGCGGATGGGCTGTTGGCCACGGTCGGTCTATCGACCGGTCAGGCCGCCGACGACCCCACCGAGTCCGTCACCCAAGCCCTGACCCACACCTCCGACGACACCGCCGAGGCCCTGCCCGACGCCCTGCCCGACGTCGCCCAGGGTCGGGCCCTGGTACGTCGGTAGCGGTTGTGGCGTGAACTGCGGTGCCTGCGGGACCTGCACGGCCGGGGGCTGGTAGTTGGGCACCGTCGGTGCGGCGATCGACGGGATGGTCGGCACGGTGGCGGCCCCGTTCTGGCCGGGGACCGCGGCCGGCGCTCCGGCGACGGGTGCCCCGGCAACAGGAGCCCCGGTGGCCGGATCGATCTGGGTGACACTGCCGTCGGCGTTGACCACCGTGGTGGGTGCACCCGTGGAGCCGACTGCTGCAGAACCGGTCGGCCCGGTCGTGGACCCGACTTCTGCCACAGCGGCCGTGCTGCCGGGAGTCTCGGTGCTCGAGATCTCGGCGTTGGATTCGGCCGGAGTGGTGTTGTCCGAGGTGAGGGCCGTTCCGACCGACAGTCCGCCGCCGGCGAGAAGGGCCAGCACGACGACGGATCCGGCGACCAGGCCGGCCTTCTTCCGTCCGGACATTCCCGATTCCGACGCCACTGCCGTCGGGGTCGGGGCGGGACGCGGGGTAGGACGGGGCATCGGCGCGGCAACGGCGGTCGCGGCGGGAACCGCAGCCAATGCTGCTGCGTCGTCCGCGGCGGTGGCGTCGGCGATGTCGCTGCCGAGGATCGCGGCTCCGATCGCGACGGTCAGTTCGGGGCGCGGCCCGGCCACGACCGGTACTCGCAGTTCGGTCGAGACGAGCTCGGCGACGAGCGGGATGGCCGAGCTGCCGCCGGTCAGCACCACCTGATCGATGTCGGTGACCTCGAGGCCTGCGGCCGCGACCGCGTCACGCACGACGCCGATGGAGGCCAGCAGCGATGCGCGAACGAGGTCTTCGATCTCCGAGCGGACCAGTCGTACTTCGGTGTGCAGCCCCGGCAGGTCGACAGTCAGCGATGTGGAGGTGTCGTAGGACAGCTGTTCCTTGGCCTCGCCGCAGCGGGCGCGCAATTCGACCAAAGCACCGACGGTGTCGGGATCGAAGGGATCGAACTCGAACGACTGACTGCCCGAGACGGTGTCGAGTACGTACTGCATGATCTCGTGGTCGAACTGAGCGCCGCCGAACTCCTGCGAATGAACGCCTGTTCCGACGATGCCTGCGTCGGACCCGGTCCGCATCAGCGTGACGTCGAGAGCCGTCGCGCCGAGGTCGTAGACGACCGCGAGACCGTCGGACTGGGTTCCACGGGTGACTTCGAGCCAGCGCATCGTGGCGACCGACTCGGGAACGAGCGTGACGTCGGTCAGGCCTGCGCGATCGAGCGCGTCGCCGAGCACCTCGACGGTGTAGGCGGTCCAGCGTGTGGGGTGGGTGACCACCACGGAGGGGGAGGAGTCGACACCGGCGGAGACGTCGGCGACGAGGGCACGAGTGGCGGTGGCGTACAGGTCTTCGGCGCGGTGACTGCGGCCGTCGTCGTCGATCAGTTCGACGGGGTCACCGACGCGATCGGCGAATCCACTGATGAGATGGCGCGTCGAGCGGTCCCACAGGTCGGCGAGACTGGGGGCCGCACCGGGACGAAGATCGAGGGCCGAACGCTTGACCACCGAGGTCACCGGGTCGGTATCCAGGGCGGCAACAGCCGTCACAGTTCCGATCCGTATGCCGAGCCCTGCGTTCATCTGCCGCCACCTTCTTGTCGCACTGCCCTGGTTCCCACCGCCGTTACCCGCACTGTCGGCTCGGTGCCCCGATTCGTTACGTCTCACAGCAGGTTAGAGCGTGCAACGAGGTAAATCCCCTAAAGCGCTCAGATCCCCTAATGCAAGTCCCCTGGCGACCCCCGGGGGAGTAGGGGGATCGTCCCCGTTGGGCGGGGGCTCTGCGGACCATAGCTTTGTGATCAACCACGAAGCATCACTCGTCAAGGAGACTCACATGGCTACCAACGCCGTACTCGATTTCATTCTCGGCCTGCTGCGCGACGACAACGCCGCTGCTGCCTACTGCGCCAACCCCGAGACGACGTTGGCCGCTGCCGGCCTCGGCGGCGTCACCCACGCGGACATCGTCGCGGTGGCCCCTTTGGTCGCCGAGTCGGGACTGTTCGCCGGTGCGGGCAGCCAGCTCTCGGCGATCCTGGGTGCAGGCGGATCCGCAGGCCTCGACGGCGCACTCGCCGGAGGCGCGAGCCTCGGCGGCGGACTGTCGGCCGGACTCGGCATTGCCGCAGGAGCGGTAGCGGGCGGCGGGCTCGCCGCAGGTGGCGCGCTGACCGGTGGAATCGACGTGGCGGGCGAGATCGAAGCGTCGCTCCAGGCAGCTCTCGCTGCAGCTCTGGCCGTCGGTGGCCAGATCGGCCTCGAACTCGGCACCGCATTCGGTGGAGCTCTCGACGCGCTCATCGGTGCCGGTGCGGGCATCGGGGGCGGTCTCGGTGGCGGAATCGATCTGGACCTCGACGGCCTTCTCGGCGGCACGGTCGGACTCGGCGCTGCGCTCACCGGACTCATCGGAGCAGGCGCAGGCATCGGCGGCGAGATCAGCGCCGACCTGGCAGCGCAGCTGCAGGCAGCCCTCGACGCCGCGATCGGTGCCACCGGCGCAGTCGACCTTGCCGCGCTGGCCGACATCCAGGGCGGACTGTCCGGCGCGGTCGGTGCCCTCTTCGCAGTCGGCGGAACCGTCGGAGCCGAACTGGGCGCTGCCGTCGGTGGCGTCTTCGAATCCGTGCTCGACGCCGGAGCCGGCCTGGACATCGTCGGCGGCCTCGGGACTGCGCTGACCGCGGGCATCGGCGGCGCTCTCGCCGGGCTCGGAACGGTCGGCGCGGACCTCACCGCAGACATCGCAGCAGCCCTCAGCGGATCCGCCGAAGCCGGAGCCGCGCTCGTCGGCGACATCGCCGGTGGCATCGGTGGCAGCCTCGGCGGACTCTTCGCCGTCGACGGCGCCATCGCAGGATCCATCGGAACCGCACTCGGTGCAGTACTCGACGCGGGTGCCCTCGCTGACATCGACGTCGACGCACTCCTCGCCGCCGGCGGCAACATCGGCACGGTCGTCAGCGGCGCCCTGGGCGGCGTCCTCGATCTCGACGCCGGAGTCGTCGGAAACCTGGCCACGGCCATCGACACCGCGATCGAGGGAACCCTCGGTGCCGGGCTGGGCATCGGTGGCAGCATCACCGGCGAACTGGCGGGTGAGCTGACGGGTGAGCTGACCGGCGGAATCACCGGCGCGCTGACCGGCGGAGTCACGGGCAGCCTCGAAGGAATTCTCGGAACCGCGTTCGGCGTGGGCGGCGCTGCAGGCGCACAGCTCGGCACGGCCGTCGAAGCGATCGTCGACGCCGGAGCCACACTCGACCTCGGAGCAGCACTCGGCGCGAGTGCAGATCTCAGTGCTCAGCTGGCCGGTGCGGTCGACACGGCCGTGTCCGCAGGTGCCGATCTCACCGGCACCGTGGAAGGCACCCTCTCCGGACTCGGTGGCCTCGGCGGCGGCCTGACCGGCGGCCTCGCCGGACTCGGCAACGTCGGCGGAGACCTCACCGGCGGCCTGGCCGGACTCGGTGGCCTCGGCGGCGGCCTGACGGGCGGCCTCGCTGGAGTCGGCAGCGTCGGCGCAGGCATCACCGGCGGCCTCGCGGCCGTCGGTAGCGCAGGAGCAGATGTGACCGGCGGCCTGGCGGCGGTCGGCAACGTCGGCGGCGACGTGGCCGGTGGACTGAATGGGCTCGTCGACGCGGGCACGAGCCTGACCGGCGGACTGGCCGGACTCGGCAGCCTCGGCGGCGGAATCGCAGGCGGTGTTGCAGGCGGAGTCGAGGGCGGTGTCTCGACCGGGATCGACGCAGCCGCGCAGGCCGGTGCGGGTCTGGAAGGCACCCTGACCGGTGCCGTCGACGGCGGAATCGACGCGGCAGCGCAGGCCGGTGCAGGACTGGAAGGCACTCTCACCGGTGCCGTCGACGGCGGAATCGACGCCGGTACCCAGGTCGGTGCAGGACTCGAATCGGCAGGTGACCTCGCCGGTTCCGCCGCGGGTAACCTGGCCGGAAACGTCACCGGAGGACTCGAGGGCACCGTGGGCGGCGTCGTCGACGCGGGAACCTCGGTGGGCGGCGAGATCGCGTCGAACATCGGCGGCGGACTGGATGCCGGCGGCTCGATCGGCGGCGGACTGGCCTCCACGGTGAGCGGGGGTTTGGATGCTGGTGCGGACGCTGCGGGTTCCGTGGCCGGCGGGTTTGACTCCGCCGCGCAGCTCGGTGGCCAGGTCACCGGTGCAGTGCAGTCCGGAGCCGAGGGATCTTTCGAGTCTGCGAGCTCCTTCGATTCCAGCGCGAACGCATCGGGCACGGGCTGGTCGAGCGTCGACTCCGACGTCTTCGGACAGAGCGAGAGCAGCACGGACCTGTTCGGCGAGACCGGCGGCAACCTGCACGGATCGGTCGATTCGGCAGCAGATTCACTGGGCCACTCGCTGACCGTCGACCACGACATCGACCCGCTGAACCCCTGATCGCGTTGCCTGTGATCAGGTGACGAAGTGACGAGTCGGCCCCGAGTGTTCAACGACACTCGGGGCCGAGTCGTCGCTAGAGTTTGGGAATGCGGCCTGCGGAACGGGTTGGGTTCGCGGGAGTCGACGAGATGGGTTGTGGAGACACAGGTATGGACGGGCAATCTACGGAACTGGCCGAGCTGCTCGATCGCACCGCGGAGGTAGCGACATCGGCGGGACGATCCGATCTGGTCGATCGAGTCGAGGCAGCGAAGTCGCGTGTGCTCGACCCTCGCCGTCGCATCATCGTGGTCGGACCCCTCAAACAGGGCAAGAGCCAGTTCGTGAATTCGCTGCTGAATCTGACGGTGTGCTCGGTGGGCGACGACGAGACCACCGCGATTCCGACGGTGGTGTCCAACGCGGACAGCTTCTCCGCGCAGCTCGTGCTCGCGAATCCCGGTGACGAACCGATTCGGGTCGACGTACCGCTCGAAGAGATCACCACGGTCACTCCGGCGAGTCCCCGGGCTCAGGGCCGGGAGGTGCTGCGGCTGGACATCGCGGTACCGAGCCCACTGCTCGCCGACGGCCTGGTGCTGGTCGACACGCCGGGAGTCGGTGGCCACGGAAACCCCCATGCGGCAGGGACATTGGGTCTGATTCCGTCGGCCGATGCCGTGCTCGTCGTGTCCGATGCCTCTCGTGAATTCACCGAGCCGGAATTGGCGTTCCTGCGGCAGGTGCAGGGTCTGTGCCCGGCTGTGGCGGTGCTGATCACCAAGATCGATCTGTATCCCCACTGGCGACAGATCGTCGAGGCCAACCGTGGACATCTGGACCGTGCAGGCATCACCGTGCAGATGCTGCCGGTGTCGTCGTTGTTGCGTTCGCACGCAGTGCGTTTGAACGACGAGGAACTCAATGCCGAATCCGGCTTCCAGCAGCTGTACGCGTTTCTGCGCGACGACGTGGTGGCACGAGCCGACGTGCTGGCTCGCGCATCGGTATCCCTCGATGTCCGCTCGGTGACCGAGCACCTGACACTGTCGTTCGGCAGTGAGCTTGCGGCGCTGAAGGATCCGGAGCGCGCGGCCGCCGCAGTCGCCGGACTCCAGCGCGCCAAGTCCGCCGCCGAGGAACTGCACAAGAGGTCCTCGCAGTGGCAACAGACGCTCGGTGACGGAATCGCAGATCTCGCGTCGGACATCGATCACGACCTGCGCGACCGACTGCGACGCGTCACCCGGGAGGCCGAGGAAACCGTCGACGAGGGGGATCCGGGGAAGGACTGGCCGCAACTGGGCGAATGGCTCGAAGAGCAGATTGCCGCGTCGGTGGGCGACAATTTCGTGTGGGCGCACGAGCGGGCGCTGTGGTTGTCGGAGTTGGTGGCCGAGCACTTCGCGTCGTCCGGCGCGGCGGCCCTGCCCGATCTCGATCTCGGCGATCTCGACAATGTGCTCGAGCCCGTGACGTCCCTGGCCGATCTGGAGTCGGGTCGGGTGGGTATCACGCAGAAAGTGCTCGTCGGAATGCGTGGATCCTACGGCGGCGTACTGATGTTCGGTCTGATCACCACGTTCGTCGGGCTGAGTCTGCTCAATCCGATCTCGATCGGAGCAGGCGTACTGCTCGGCACCAAGGCGTACAAGGAAGACAAGGAGAATCGCGTCAAGGCGCGTCGTTCCGAGGCCAAGATGGCGATTCGCCGCTTCACCGACGACGTCAGCTTCCAGGTGGGCAAGGAGTCGAAGGATCGGCTGCGTCAGATGCAGCGGGTGCTGCGAGATCACTTCACCTCGATCGCCGAGCAGACATTGCGTTCGCTCAACGAGTCGTTGCGCTCGGCGCAGGAAGCCGCTGCCGCCGACAACACCGATCGCACCGCCCGGATCGCGAGGCTGGAGAACGACATGCGACTTGTCTCGGAATTGAATGCTCGCGCAACGCGTCTGGTGAAGGACGTCGCGGTATGAGCGTGACGGCACTGGCCCGAGCGCGCGATCTGATCTCGGCAGCGCGGTCGACGTACGCCGGCGACGCGGAGGCGTCCTGGATGCTCGACGAATGTCTCTACCGGTTGGACGAGCCGCTCCGGGTCGCGCTCGCCGGATCGCTCAAGGCCGGCAAATCCACTCTGCTCAATTCGCTTGTCGGGCAGGATATTGCGCCGACCGACGCCACCGAATGCACCAAGGTCGTCACGTGGTATCGCAACGGCGTCTCACCCAGTGTGACGGCCTGGTACGACGGCGATCGCGCGGCGAACGTTCCGGTGCAACGACGCGACGGGCGGCTGACGTTCGATCTCGGTGCGTTGACGGCGGCGCAGGTCGACCGGCTCGACGTCGAATGGCCGGCGAGTACTTTGGCACAAACGACGATCATCGACACACCCGGCACCTCGTCGCTCTCTCGCGATGTCTCGGCGCGCACGTTGGCGATGCTGACCCCCGAGAATTCGTCGTCGGGGGCCGACGCGGTGGTCTACCTGCTGCGCACCCTCAATGCCACGGACGTCTCGTTTCTCGGGCAGATCGGGGCACACGTCGGCGGTGATTCCGGGCCGCTCGGCGTCATCGGGGTGGTCTCCCGGGCCGACGAGGTCGGCTCGGGCCGTATGGACGCGATGATGTCGGCCAAAGAGGTTGCGGCGCGGTTCGCGTCCGAGCTCGAAGCCACCGGGCTGTGCCAGGCTGTCGTCCCGGTGGCAGGGCTGTTGGCGTTGGGAGCAGAGACGTTGCGGCAGAGCGAGTTCGCCGCATTCCAGATGCTCGCGACGGTACCGACCGAGGATCTGCAATTGGCGATGCTCTCGGCCGATCGGTTCGTGCGGGCGGAGAGTACTCTGCCCGTCGATGCCGCCCTGCGCGCCAGCATCGTCGACCGCTTCGGCTTGTTCGGGATTCGGATGGCCGTGACGCTGATTCGGCTCGGTGTGCGTGATTCGCCGACGCTGGCGGCCGACCTGGTCGAGCGCAGTGGACTGTCCGAACTTCGATCGGTGATCGACGTGCAATTCGGCCAGCGTGCGGATCAGCTGAAGCTGCACTCGGCTCTGGTTGCGCTGCAACGAATTCTGGAGTTCCGGCCGGAGTCGCATGCGCTGCGTACCGAAGCCGGCCGGATGCTCGCCGACGTGCACGGGTTTGCCGAACTACGATTGCTCGGCCGATTGCGTTCGGTCACACCGACATTGCCCGACGGCGGACTGCTCGATCTGCAGCGCATCATCGGCGGCTTCGGTATCGCCGCCACCGAGCGTCTCGATCTGCCGCCCGATGCGGGGCACACTCAGCAGCGCGACACGGCACTGGCTGCGGTGCGTAAGTGGCGATCCCTCTCGGAGCATCCGCTTCTGGACCGGTTCACGTCGAATTCGTGTGCCCTCGCCGCACGTAGTGCCGAAGGGATTCTCGCCTCACTGACGTGAGGGGCGTCGAGGTAGCAGCGCGACGACCGTGGCGGCTGCGGCAGCGCCTGCCACGACGAACGGACCCCATTGCAGCACGCCGCCGAGCAGGGCCGAGGCGTCGGAGACGAAGGTCGAGAACGTGACGGCCGCCCCGATGGTCAGAATTCCTACCGCGCCCATCAAGATTTTGGACGACGTGGCTGCGCCGCGGAGCAGGTTCAACGAGACGAACCCGAGCAGTACCAGCACGGCGGCGGCAGCACCGCTCGAGATGAGGGTGGCCGACGCCGTGTTCCGGACGTCTGCGGCGCTTGCGGTCGAATCCTGCTGAGCCACGGCGGTTTCGACGCCCGACAGAACGACGTTCCAGTTCAGCGCGATGACGGCGGCCAGCGCCAGGATCAATGCGGCGGTCGCCGCCCACAGTCCGGTCGCGATCTTCGGCAGACGGGAGTCTGCGGTGGATTCCTGTCGTGGCCGAAGAGGTTCGACGGACAGCTCCGGCCGCGGTGGTTGCGGTCGGGCAGGCCGAGGCCTGTGCGCTGTCGGATCGTTCGGTTCTTCGGCCACGGTGCAGGAGTCTATCCGTCAGCGGTGCTGCGTCGTCTCTCTCATCGCAGCACCACCGCGACGCCCTCGTACGGACCGAGGTTCATCGGGAAACTGTGCAGTTCGTCGACCGTCGCGATCTCGTTGTCGTCGAACACATCGATGGCGCAGGTGCCGGGCACCAGGTGCTTGGACTGAATGGTTGCGCTGATCTCGTCGGACGAGAAGTTCAGCACCGTGGCCTGGATGGTGCCCTGGCCGAGTTCGTGCACCATCACCAGCAGGCTCTTGTGCGAGACCGTCGGAATGTCGATCTGCTGCGCCGTGGCAATTCCGTACTTGTTGCGCAGCTCGATGATTCGAGCCAGCTGCCGAGCGAACGACTGGGGGTCGGCCAACTGCTCCGGTAGCGAACCGTACAGGCTGCGTCCACGGGGAATGCCCGACTCCGAGCGCACGGCGTCGGGGAAATACCCCATCAGGTCGTGTGCGCCGCGGTTGAGCCAGCGAGTGTCGCCCTCTTTGATGAGATCCTCGACCTCGTCGGCGGCGATCGGAAGGATGCCCAGCAAGTCCCAGCCGGACAGTGCGAACACGCCGGGCTGGAGTGCGTTGTACATGGCGAGCAGCAGGTGCGCACGTTTGACGGTCTCGATGTCCTGCTCGTCCATCCGATCGAGATCGCGGATGCCGAGCGACGCGGTGATCACACTGGCTGTGGTGCAGGCGATTCCGTTGGTGGTGAACGTTCGGTTGTACGGTGCCCAGCGGCCGGTGAGGCGATCGGTGAGTTCACCGCGGATGCGATCGCCCAGGTCGCAGCCCTTGACCGACTCGCCGCCGTAGGCGAACTCGTCTTCTGCGTGCAGTGTCGCGAAGTGGATGAGCTCGAACGTCATCTCGTCGTGGTTCTGCAGCGCGTGCACCAGCGACGCGGTGTCCACACCGTGATCGCGAGCCAAAGTCATGGTGAGCCTGAGGAATTCGGTGTTCCCCATGACCAACGCATGCTGGTAGGCCGGGCGGTTGATGAAGTCGTACGACAGGTCGGCACCGTTGGTACCCATGGCCTTGATGTCGTCGATCGTCAGGTTCAACTCCTGGAAGGTGAACCCACCCATCTTGCGCACCACACTGGCGATCAGGTGATTCGCGGCCTCCGAGAGTGGGTGTCCCTCGGACCAGCCCGGACCCTCTGCACGCCGTTCGACGCCGAGGAAACCGTTGGCGTCCAAGCGCAACGCGCCGGCACCGAGATCGGCGATCGAATGGCAGGCGTCGCCGATGACGAGACGCATTCCCGCGAACGATGGGTCGAGCCAGTTGATGGACGGCTGACCGGCCTTGAAGTAGTGCAGGTACACCCAACGCCGCTCGACGCCGTCGATACCGACGACGGGAGGTGTTGCGCTCCAGTTGGTTTCCTTGACACCGAGCTCGTAGAAGATCACTCGCTGCAACTGGCCGATGATGTAGCCGGCACGAGCGAGATTGGCCTCGGCCTCGGCGTCGATGTTCTGCGAGTCGGCACCGGCGCGCACACGCGGCAGCAGGTGCCAGTCCTGCGGCTCGATCTCGACCATGTGGTAAATGCCGGGGTAATCGGCGACGGCCATCTCGGCCAGCCGGAAATCCGCCCCCTTACCGGTGTGGCCGGGAACGATGTCGTCGATGACGATGCCGTCGTACGCGGAAGCCACGACGCACAGGCGTCGGAACTCTTCTTCCGATCCGAAGGCGGGGTCGATCTGCATACCGATGCGGTCGAAGTGGCCGTCGACGGACGGGGTGGGACGCCACCCGTGGATGCCGCCCGCCACCTTCACCGGTCCGGTGTGCACGGCGGTGACGCCGATCTCGGAGAACGCCTGCCACAACTTCTCGTCACCGAGGGTGCTCAGGAAGCTGGTCTGCGGAGCGTTGATCACCGAGATGGGGTAGGCGGTGAACCAGACGGGGGCTCGCTCGACGGCAGCACGCGGGTCGGGATCGGCATACGGGTTCTGCCACATGCTGCCCTTGCCCGACAGCTGTTCGGCAATGAGCTTGGCATCTCGCAGCATCGACTGTTCGGTCAGCCAGTCCACGTACTCGGGATTGGACGCGACCGGCTCGCTGTCGGGTGTGGGACCACTACTTCGGTTCGCACGACGCACGGACGGACGAAGCGGTTTCGGCCGAGCCGGGTAGAACTTTTCGTCGTAGGTGATCTCGCTCGGTTCGTGCTGCACTTCGGGATCCATGTGCCTCCGTAGCCTCGCTTTTCCTCAACCCTACGTAGGGCGCGGCCGATCCGCAGGGTTGTGGTTCCCCTCTTCTTCGACCAGCGAAACCTAGCGTGTGGGCGCGCCGGGCCCGTCCCGTCGATCGGTGAGCGTCGGCCGAATCACACGAATGTCATTCGGCCCGACCGGTTTTGTTCGATATGCGAACGTCATCGAATCGAGACCGCCTGGTGTGGAATGTCTGAATCGGATAGGTCATAGTGGGGAAGTACCAACTGTCCCTTCAGTCACATCAGACTCACGGGTCACATCCCCTCAGCCACAGGAGTTGTCCATGCGACGTCTTGCCCGCACATCGATCCTGGCCTCGACGGCCGCCCTGGCCGCCGGCATCGGTGCGGTCGTCCTCGTACCCATGGCCTCGGCCGAGCCCGAGACCGAGCCCGCGATGCCCCTCGGCTCCGCAGTTCTGGAAAGCCCCGACCTGGTGGTCTCGATGGCCACTGTCTGCGACACCGCAGTCGAGAAGGCCCCCGAGGGCGGCGTCGTCGCACTGCAGGTCAAGGTCGAGAACAAGGGTGCCGACGACGCGTCGAACGTCAACGTCAACTACGGCGCACTGCCGGGTCTGCAGGGTCAGAACGCCGAGAAGACCATCAAGGCAGGCGAGGCAATGACGTACACCGTGCCGTCGGCCGATCGCGAATGGGTCGCTCGCCCCGCCGGCGCAGCTGCCTTCGCCAGCGCACTCGATGCCGACTTCATGAACAACATCACCGGCGGACTGCTCAGCTACAGCTGCATCCCCGCACCCGCCACCGAGCCTGCCGAGTAAATTTTCGTTCCGTACTTTCTCTCCCGCTGCGCCGCGACGATCCATCCGATCGTCGCGGCGTACTGCTGTGGAGGGGCTTCGCCCCATGTGCGTGGAACTTCGTAGCAGGGGTCGAGTTTTCACTCACCTGGGTCGTTCCGCAGGCTCCACTCCTACTCACATGCGGCGCAGCCGCTCCCTCGGGAACAAATTCGCCACACCCTCCGTTGTGCAGGTCAGCAGCCTTGAGTGGATGAGGCTCAAGTTGGAAGTTGACGCGATAGATCGCGTTGTGCAAACTTGAGCGGAGTTCGCTCACCCAGGGACTGGAACCCACGCAACAACAGGAGGAAACATTATGGCTCGTGCGGTCGGTATCGACCTCGGGACCACCAACTCGGTCGTGTCCGTCCTCGAGGGCGGCGAACCGGTTGTCGTCGCCAACTCCGAGGGATCACGCACCACCCCGTCGATCGTCGCTTTCGCCAAGAACGGTGAAGTGCTGGTCGGCCAGCCCGCGAAGAACCAGGCGGTCACCAACGTCGACCGCACGATTCGTTCCGTGAAGCGCCACGTCGGCACGGACTGGACCGTGGAGATCGACGGTAAGAAGTACACCCCTCAGGAAATCTCCGCGCGCACGCTGCAGAAGCTCAAGCGCGACGCCGAGGCCTACCTGGGTGAGGAAATCACCGACGCGGTCATCACCGTTCCCGCGTACTTCGAGGACGCACAGCGTCAGGCCACGAAGGAAGCCGGCCAGATCGCCGGCCTCAACGTCCTGCGCATCGTCAACGAGCCCACCGCGGCAGCTCTCGCATACGGCCTGGACAAGGGCGACAGCGAGCAGACCATTCTCGTGTTCGACCTCGGTGGCGGCACGTTCGACGTCTCGCTGCTCGAAATCGGCGACGGCGTCGTCGAGGTCCGCGCGACGTCCGGCGACAACCACCTCGGTGGCGACGACTGGGACGAGCGCATCGTGACCTGGCTCGTCGACAAGTTCAAGGCTCAGAACGGCATCGATCTGACCAAGGACAAGATGGCCCTGCAGCGTCTGCGTGAGGCTGCCGAGAAGGCGAAGATCGAACTGTCCTCCGGGCAGAGCACCTCGATCAACCTTCCGTACATCACGGTCGACGCGGACAAGAACCCGCTCTTCCTCGACGAGCAGCTCAGCCGCTCGGAGTTCCAGAAGATCACCTCCGACCTGCTCGACCGCACCCGTGCGCCGTTCCAGGCAGTGGTCAAGGACTCCGGCATCGCCGTCAAGGACATCGACCACGTCGTGCTCGTCGGTGGTTCGACGCGTATGCCCGCAGTCTCCGAGCTGGTCAAGGAACTCTCCGGTGGACGCGAGCCCAACAAGGGCGTCAACCCGGACGAGGTCGTGGCCGTCGGTGCTGCACTGCAGGCCGGTGTGCTCAAGGGTGAGGTCAAGGACGTTTTGCTCCTCGACGTCACGCCGCTGTCCCTCGGTATCGAGACCAAGGGTGGCGTCATGACCAAGCTCATCGAGCGCAACACCACCATCCCGACGAAGCGATCCGAGACCTTCACCACCGCTGACGACAATCAGCCCTCGGTGCAGATCCAGGTCTTCCAGGGTGAGCGCGAGATCGCCTCGCACAACAAGCTCCTCGGCTCGTTCGAGTTGACGGATCTGCCCCCGGCTCCGCGCGGCGTCCCCCAGATCGAGGTCACCTTCGACATCGACGCCAACGGCATCGTGCACGTCACGGCCAAGGACAAGGGCACCGGCAAGGAGAACACGATCAAGATCCAGGACGGCTCCGGTCTGTCCAAGGAAGAGATCGACCGCATGGTCGCCGACGCCGAAGCTCACGCAGACGAGGACAAGGCTCGTCGCGAAGAGGCCGAGGTCCGCAACCAGGCCGAGTCCCTCGTCCACCAGACGGAGAAGTTCGTCAAGGACAACGAGGACAAGGTCGACGCGGAGCTCAAGGGCCGCGTCGAAACCGCCATCGCCGACGCCAAGACGGCACTCGCGGGCAGCGACATCTCGGCAGTGAAGACCGCCGTGGAGAAGCTGTCGAGCGAGTCGCAGGCTCTCGGCACCGCCATCTACGAGGCTCAGGCCAAGGAGCAGGGCGGCGCAGAGGGTGGCGCGCAGGCCGCTGACGACGGTGTAGTCGACGCAGAGGTTGTCGACGAGCCCGCCGACGACACGGACAAGAAGTGACGTCGGGTAACTCCGAGCAAGAACCGGTCACTTTCGTGGACAAGCGGAAGATCGATCCCGAGACCGGTGAAGTACGGGAAGGTGACGCAGTTCCGGAGCCCCTCGCGGGCACCGGTACTGCGCCCCAGCCCGGCTCGGTGGACGAAGGGACAGGCGAGATCGTGGTCGAGGCGGAGGACACAGAAGATCCGCGCGACACTCAGGTCGCCGAACTCACTGCCGATTTGCAGCGCGTGTCGGCCGAGTACGCCAACTACCGTCGCCGCACGGATCGGGAGAAGCAGACGGGAGCGGAGAACGCGAAAGCGTCCGTCGTGTCCCAGCTGCTCCCCGTCCTCGACGATCTGGAGCGAGCTCGCCAGCACGGCGATCTCGAAACCGGACCGCTCAAGTCCGTGGCGGACAAGTTGGCGGGGGTGTTCTCGAACATCGGTCTGAGCACCTTCGGGGCCGAGGGCGACGCCTTCGACCCGGCCATCCACGAGGCCGTCTCCCATGAGGGCGACGGCAGCAATCCGGTCGTTGGCACGCTGATGCGTCCGGGCTACAAGCTCGGCGAGCGCGTGCTGCGTACCGCGATGGTCGGTGTGGTCGACAGTGCTTCCGAGGGCACGGCAACAGAAGAATCGGACGCACCCGCGTCCGACGAGCAGTAAAAAGAAATAGCGCGAGAGGAGGAAACGCCCGGTGAGCCAGCGGGAGTGGATCGAGAAGGACTTCTACAAGGAGCTGGGCGTTTCCTCCAGCGCTACTGCAGAAGAGATCAAGAAGGCGTACCGAAAGTTGGCGCGGGACAACCATCCCGACGCCAATCCTGGTAACGCCGCGGCCGAGAACAAGTTCAAGGCGGTCAGCGAGGCGCATGCCGTTCTCGCCGACCCGGCCAAACGTAAGGAATACGACGAGGCCAGGCGGCTGTTCGCGTCCGGTGGCTTCGGTAGTCGCGGCGGAGGCGGATTCTCGCCCGGTGCAGGCGGATTCGGCGGCGGTGGCCAGACCTTCGATGTCGGCGACATCTTCGGCCAGGGCGGCGGCGGCGACGGCGGAATCGGCGACCTCTTCGGTGGCCTGTTCAATCGCGGCGCAGCCCAGCGCCCGCAGAGCAACCGTCCCCGACGCGGCAGCGATGTGGAAACCGAGACCTCGCTGCAATTCCGTGAAGCAGCGCAGGGTGTGACGGTCCCGTTGCGGTTGACCAGTCCGTCCTCGTGCACCACGTGTCACGGCAGCGGTGCGAAGCCCGGAACGAGCCCGCGGGTCTGTCCCAAGTGCAACGGCCAAGGTGTCGTCAACCGAAACCAAGGCGCGTTCGGGTTCAGTGAGCCCTGTGACGACTGCCGCGGCACCGGATCCATCATCGACGACCCGTGCGTCGACTGCCGCGGCACCGGAGTGCAGAACCGCACCCGCACCATCACCGTGCGAGTACCGGCCGGCATCAGCGACGGCCAGAAAGTACGACTCGCAGGCCAAGGCGAGGCCGGGCTTCGCGGAGCACCGTCCGGCGACCTGTTCGTCACCGTTCGAGTCAAGCCCGACAAGGTCTTCGGCCGCACCGGCGACGACCTCACGGTGACCGTGCCGGTCAGCTACGGCGAATTGGTCCTCGGCACCACACTGTCGGTGCCCACCCTCGAAGGACGCGTGGGCGTCAAGGTGCCACCGGGCACCGTCGACGGCCGAGTGCTGCGGGTGCGTGGACGCGGCATCCCGAAGAAGTCCGGCGCAGGCGACCTGATGGTGACCGTCAAAGTTGCCGTCCCGCAGAAACTCGACGATGCTGCTACCGACGCTCTGAAGACCTATCTGGAAGCCGAGAAGGCCAGCGGATTCGACCCGCGGGCCGGGTGGGCAGGTGTGTGATGTCGGTCCCTCCCGAGGGCGGTTCCGCGAAAGCCGGTGGAGCACAAGGTGATCCCGACGCGCAGATCTTCGTGATCTCCGTCGCGGCTCAGCTGGCAGGCATGCATGCGCAGACGCTGCGCACCTACGACCGACTAGGCCTGGTCATCCCGCACCGCACCACCGGCGGGGGTCGACGCTACACACCGCGGGACGTCGCACTGCTCCGTGAGGTGCAGCGACTCTCGCAGGACGAGGGCGTCAACCTCGCCGGCATCAAGCGCATCATCGAACTCACCAACCAGGTCGAGGCCCTGCAGGCCCGAGTCTCGGAACTGGCGCAGGAGGTAGCGAACGTGCACGCGAGCTATCGCCGTGACCTGGTGCCGATCCAACGCAACGCCCTGGTGGTCTGGAAGCCGAAGCACCAGCGCTGAGTTCGCCGCCTTCCCCGCAAACGCGCGCGCGTTTGCGGCATCGGCAGCGGCGAACCCCGCGCGCGTTTGCGAGACACCCGGCATGGACCCCTATCCTGGTGCGCATGCAGGCGTGGAATTCGACAGTCGTTCAGTACCATCGCCTTCGGAACGACCTCGCGGTGATCAGGCTCGAGGGCGACGCGATCCCGTTCAGGGCCGGGCAATCGGTGTCCGTGACAGTGCCTCAGAACACTGCTCTGACGCGGCGATATTCGCCCGCCCTGCCGCCGTCGCTGGACGGCAAGCTCGAATTCCATGTGCGCGCGGTACCCGCGGGGTGGGTGAGCGGGTCGGTCGTCAACGAGACGCGGCCCGGTCATGTCTGGCAGATCAGTGATCCGCAGGGCGGTCTGCACGTCGACGATTCCGGGCGTGACGTCGTCATGATCGCGGGCGGTACCGGTCTCGCTCCGTTGCGCGCGATTCTGCTCGATCTCACGCGCTGGGAGCGGCCGCCGAATGTCACGCTGTTCTTCGGCGGCAAGTCGCCGCGCGATCTCTATGCAAGCGACATGCTGTGGTTGATGGCGGCCGAGTTGCCGTGGCTGACCGTCGTTCCCGTCGTCGATCAGCTGCACGAGCCGTGGGCCTCGGACCGCTGGAACGATCGTATTCACGACGAAATAGGTTCCAGCACATCCTTCTTCGAGCCGGAGCACTGCTGGGAGGGTGCCATCGCCGACGTCGTCGCGGTGCAGGGCCCGTTTCCCGACAGTCAGATCCTGGTGTGTGGTTCACCCGGCATGGAGGCCGCCACCGTGCGTGCCCTGGTCGAGATCGGAACCCCGCTCGCAGACATTCGCCGCTGAAGCCGAAGCAGAAGACGAAGCAGAAGCGCCGTCCCACCACATCAGGGCAGTCGCAGTATTCGACGCAGATGCGCCAGGTCTTCCGGCGGTAGTGCCGTGAATTCCGGCGGCGGGGCGTCGGCGATCGTGCGGGCTTTCTCGGCGAGGCGGCGTCCGGTGTCGGTGAGCCCGATGATGCGTCGTCGACGATCGTGGGGGTCCTCGGTGCGCAACACCAGTTCTCGCTGTTCGAGTTCGCGCACGTTCAGAGATACGTAGGGCACGTCGGAGGCGAGCAGATCGGCGAGTTCGGTGACCGACCGATCGCCGCCCAACAGCTTGATCAGCAGTTTCGCGCGCAGGAAGCTCATCCCGGTGGCCTCGGCGACGGCCCGTCGAGTGTCGTGTACCTCGAGCATCAGCGCTCGCATCTCGCGCCAGATCCGCGCTGCTTCGCTCGTCATACGAGCACCGGTTGGTCGATACGTTCGGCGGTCGATCGTGCCCACCGGCCGGTGGTGACCAGCGCGAGCACGGTCACGACCACGCCGGCACCGGCGATGACGAACCAAGCGGGCACGGCGGCGGCAGTGAAGCCGTCGGAGATTTCTCCGACGATGCTGGCGGTGACGATCGATCCCATGACGGCCACGCCGAGCGACTGACCCACCTGCCTGCTGGTCGACGCGATAGCCGATGCCACGCCGGCTTGGCTGCGCGGCATCCCGGACACTGCGGTGTTGGTGATCGGGGCGTTGACCATGCCGAAGGAGATTCCGAAGATCACGTATGCCGTCGCCAACCAGGTGAAGGATGTCGTCGGCGTCGTTCTGGTGAGCATCAGCGCGGAGACCACGAAGCCGAGGCCGGCCACGAGCAGGGGGATGCGAGCCCCGAGGCTGCCGACGATGCGTCCCGATATCGGCGCGAAAATCAGCGTCATCAGTGCCATCGGCAGAGTGTAGAGACCAGCGTGCAGAGGTGAGTAGCCGCGAACGTCCTGCAGGTACAGCGTGTTGAGGAACAGGAACCCGCCGAGGGACGCGAACGCACACACGGCGATCACCGTAGCGCCACTGAACGGTGCACTGCGGAAGAATTTCAGCTGGATCAGCGGTTCATCGATTCGCGATTCGACCACCAGCAGCCCGACGAGAGAGCCGATCGCGAAGGCACCCGTGAACACGATCAGCGGTGATCCCCAACCCTTCGCGGGACCTTCGATGATGGTGAAGACCAGGGACGCGAGGAACGCGAAGATGAGGAACTGACCTACCGGATCGAACTTCCTCGCGTGCTCGGCCTTGGATTCCGGGACGATCTTCAGTGTCATCGCCAAAGCAAAGATCCCGACGGGGACGTTGATCCAGAAGATGGACTGCCAGCCGGCGCTGGTGACGAGCACGCCGCCGAGTGCCGGTCCCGCGGACATCGAGATTCCGACGACGGCACCCCACATGCCGATCGCGCCGGCGCGCTCTTTGGGGTCGGTGAAGGTGTTGGTGATGATCGACATCGCGACGGGATTCATCATCGAGCCGCCGACGGCCTGCAGCATCCGGAAGGCGATGAGCCAGCCCAGCGACGGTGCGACGCTGCACAGCAGCGAGCCGAGCACGAACGTTCCGGTGCCGATCAGGAAGAAGCGTTTGCGGCCGTACTTGTCGGCCATCGATCCGCCGAGCATCAGCAGAGATGCCACGACCAGCGTGTATGCATCGATGATCCATTGCAGACCCGATACCGATGCATTCAGATCTGCGCGCATCGACGGCAGCGCGACGTTGACGATCGTGTTGTCGGTGCTGACGAGAAACAGGCTGAGGCAGCAGATCCCGAGCACGAGATATCGGTGTCGTCGAGTCAGCTCGGCCACGTGCACCTCCGCATATTTGCTTGTACATCTACAACTATTACATGAGTACTCCTAACTTGTTCGACGAGCAAGTGGCGTCGGGCTGGTCGGCGCCCGATAGGGTGTGTGTCACAGACTTGCTCGACCCCCGATACCTGCTCGGTGAATGGAGAACAACAGTGGCTTCCGAGATCGCACCAGGCGACCTGGTTCAGGCGTCCGGGCATGCAGGCCCGTGGAAGGTGCTCGAGATTCGTCAAGGGTTGGCGTTGCTCGAGCATCACGACGGGCATCGGCTGTCGGTCCGGACGACGACGGTCGAGGTGGTGCGCAAGGCATCGCCGCGCGAGGGCTCGGCTCCGCTGGAAGAGGCGGAGTCCGAGAGCCCCTCGCTGTTCGACGAGAGCTGACCTAGCGCCGCCCACCGTCGGCTGCGTACTTCTGCCGTAGCGACTTGGTCATCTGCTTGTATTCCCTCAACTTCTCGCTGCGCGCCCGCGCATCGTGGCGCGACGTTGTCCAGGCGTTCTCTCGCAACAGCTTTCGGTAGTTACCCAGCCGGCGTTCGGTGATTTCGCCTGTCTCGACGGCGGCGAGAACGGCGCAACCGGGCTCGTGAACGTGCGCGCAGTCGCCGAAACGGCACAGGGCGGCCAGCTCGTCGATATCCGAAAAGGCGCTCGCCACTGCGTCTTCCGATCCTTGTACACCCACCGATCTCAATCCGGGAGTATCGAGCAGGGTCAGTCCCAGTCGTGGTACCGGAATCAATTCCCGACGCACCGTCGTGTGTCTGCCCTTGGCGTCCGCCTCGCGAGTGGTGCCGGTGGCGAACGCGGTGCTCCCGATAAGAGCGTTGCCGAGAGTCGATTTACCCGATCCCGACGGCCCGATCAGCGCGACCGTGCCGTGCAGATGCGCTGTCAGCGAGTCGATTCCATCGGCCGACACCGCGCTGGTGCTGCAGACGGTGACACCCGGCGCGGCGGCCAGTACCGACTCTTCGGTGACGCGTCCGCTGTCGGTCTTGGTGATCGCGACGACGGGTACGCCGCCGCTGCCCCACGCCAACGTGAGGTAGCGCTCGACGCGACCGAGATCGAGGGCAGTGTCCGACGCGACGGTGACCACGACGGTATCGACGTTGGCACCGAGAACCTGTGCGGCCGAGGTCGATCCGGCACTGGCGCGAACTATGGCCGTTCGGCGGGGCAGGATGTCGATCAGCCGGAACGATTCCGCGTCCAGTGCCACCCAATCCCCGGTGCAGAGGCCGTCAAGAGTGGAGCCTGCGGAACGACCGCTGACACTGCCGGTGCCGCGCGCGATTCCGTGCTCGGTGACGGCGTCGAATTCACCGCGGTCGACGCGAACCACGCGGGCGAGAACTGCGCTGTGAGCATGCTGTTCGAACTCGTCACGCCAGTGTTGGTCGAGTCCGTATTCGAGTAGAGAAGACATGCGAGAAGTCCTTCGTGGAGGAGGTGTGAGGGCTCGGGTGTGTTCTCGTCCAGGTGGCCACGATGCCCACCTCCTCACTTCTCGCATGCACAAAACCGTCGACGGCAAACTAACAGCCGTCGACGGTGGGGGTAAAGCGATTTATCTGACGAGGTTGGTGCCCTCGGCCGGTTGTGCCAGAGCGGACAGGAACGAGCGAGCCCAGCGGTCGACGTCATGGGCGAGAACCTGCCGACGCATGGCTCGCATGTGACGCTTACCTGCCTCGGGTTCCTGTTCGAGCGCTCCGGTGATGGCGTCCTTCACGCTGTCCAGATCATGGGGGTTGCACAGGTACGCCTGGCGCAATTCTGCAGCAGCACCGGTGAATTCGCTGAGAACCAGCGCGCCACCGAGGTCGCTACGGCAGGCCACGTACTCCTTGGCGACGAGGTTCATGCCGTCGCGTAGGGGAGTGACCAGCATGACGTCGGCAGCGACGAAGTAGGCGAGCAGGTCCTCGCGGGGAATGGGACGGTGCAGGTAGTGGACCACCGGGTGGCCCACCTGGCCGTACTCGCCGTTGATGCGTCCCACCTGCTGTTCGATCTCACCGCGCATGGCGACATAGCTCTCGACGCGTTCACGGCTGGGCGTCGCCAATTGCACGATGACGTTCTCGGCCGGATCGACTCGGCCTTCTTCGAGCAGCTCTCGAAATGCGTTGAGCCGGACGTCGATTCCCTTGGTGTAATCCAGTCGGTCGACGCCGAGCATGATCCGTTTCGGATTGCCGAGGTCTTTGCGCAACTGCTTGGCGCGATCCCGGACGGCTTTCGTGCGCGACTTGGTGTCGAGGTCACCGGAGTCGATGGAGATCGGGAACGCTCCGACGCGCACCGTTCGGAAGCCGACCTGCACAACGCCGAGCTTGGACCGCACTCCGACGGTTCCGCGAGATGTGGTTCCCCCGGCGAGGCGTCGGGCAAGGTAGAGGAAGTTCTGTGCGCCGCCGGACAGATGGAAACCGATCAGGTCGGCTCCGAGCAGTCCTTCGACGATCTCGGTGCGCCACGGCATCTGCATGAACAGCTCGATCGGCGGGAACGGGATGTGCAGAAAGAAGCCGATGGTCAGATCTGGCCGCAGCATCCGCAGCATCTTGGGCACCAGCTGGAGCTGATAGTCCTGAATCCACACCGTCGCACCCTGCGCGGCTGCCTCGGACGTCTTCTCCGCGAAGCGGCGGTTGACTTCGACGTAGGCGTTCCACCAGTCGCGGTCGTACTCGGGCTTGACGATGACGTCGTGGTACAGCGGCCACAGCGTGGCGTTGGAGAAGCCCTCGTAGTACTGGGTGTATTCCTTCTCGCTGATCGGCACCGGACGCAGGTGCAGGTCGTCCTCGACGAACGGCTCCACGTCGACGTCGGATACGCCGACCCATCCCACCCAGGCACCCTTGTTGGCGCGCAGGATGGGCTCGAGCGCAGTGACCAGCCCGCCGGGGCTGCGCTTCCATCGTGTGCTGCCGTCGGGAAGTGTCTCCAGATCGACCGGCAACCTGTTGGCTACGACGACGAAATCCGAACCCTGCGAGGCGTCAGCCACAACTGTCCAATCCGCTTGTTGATCCCTGGGTAATCAGCCCTGCGAAAACCTGTCAGTCGGTCTTCGCTACGGGGTCTATACCCAGCATCGACAACAACATGCGGCACTCGTCTGCATCGGTCGCATAGGCGGCGACGACGCGCTGGGCCTGACTGGCGGTCTCGTACTCGAGTGGGACGATGTCTTCGTCGGCGATGTCGTTGTCGGTCGATGTCTTGGCAGGCATGGTGATCTCCGTACTCTCTGCTGGACTTACTCGGTGTTCGCTGGTGCCAACTCTATGTAAATGTGACACCCCATCGCCACTTCCCGATGCCATAGGCTGCAGCGAATGACCGATTCTGTCTCGCTTCACCATGCTCGAAACGTGGTGGAGGCACCTTTCCCGGCCACCGGTGGCGCGATTCTGCGCCGCACCGTACGACGTCGTCGCACCCGGTTGATCGTCTCGTCCCTGCTCTTCGGGGTGCATCAACTGTGCGAAACGATGGTTCCGGTCGCGATCGGTCTGATCGTGTCGCGGGCGATCGACACCGGCGACGTGACGGCGATGATCGTCTCGTTGGTCGGTCTCGCGGCTCTGTTCGTCACGCTGTCCTACGCCTGGCGCATCGGTGCCCGCATCATCGTCGTCGCCATCGAGCGTGAGGCCCACGATGTGCGGGTGGAGGTCGCCGGCCGCGTTCTCGACCCACGCGGACTGCGCACCGATCTGTCGGCCGGGGAATTGCTGACGGTCTCGACGTCCGATGCCGAGAAGGAATCGTGGATTCTCGACCTGATCGCGCGAGTCTTCGCGTCCGCAGTGGCGGTGGTCGCGTCCGCGGTGGCATTGCTGATCATCGACATTCCTCTCGGCCTGGCCGTCGTGATCGGCACTCCGGTGATTCTGATCGCGCTCCAGCGTCTCGCCCCGTTGCTCACCCGCGCGGCCACCGCACAGCAGGCCGAGATCGCCGGGGTCTCGGGAATGGCCACCGATCTGGTCAGTGGAGTGCGTCCGCTGCGCGGAATCGGAGCCGAGGACGCCGCGACTCAGCGGTTCGTGACGTCGAGCCGAACGGCACTGGCGGCCACGCTGAGGTTGGCCCGCGCCAACAACGTCTATCAGGGCCTGGCGGCGGCGGTCAACGCGTTGCTCGCCGTCGGAATCGCCGGTACCGCAGGCTGGTTCGCGTTGCAGGGTCGCATTTCGGTCGGCGAGCTGATCACCGTCATCGGGCTCTCGCAATTCGTCATCGAACCGCTGACCGGGTTGTCCAAGGTCCCCGGCGTGGTGGCGATGGTGCGTGGCTCTGCCGATCGGCTCGCACTCGTACTCGGTGCCGACCACGTTCTGCCGCAATCCGATTCCGCTGTGCCCTCGGGTACCGAACTCGCCGTCGACGAGGTCGGGTTCCGTTCGCTCGACGGCCTCACCTTCTCGGCTGCACCCGGCGAGATGCTCGGAATCGTCGCCTACCGGCCGCAGGACGGGGAGGCACTCGCCCAGGTGCTCTCCGGTCAGATCTCCGAGTCCGACTACGCCGGAACGGTACGGATCGGCGGCGTCGCAACAGGAGACATCGATCTCCGACGCGCCCGCGAGACCGTGCTCGTCGAGCCGCACATCACCGACCTGTTCGCCGGTACCGTCCGCAGCAACGTCACCGCAGGTCGCGCCCAGCCCGACGCCGAACTCGACCGCGTGCTCGAGGCCTCCGCGGCCACCGACGTCGTCGAACTGCACGAGGCCGGACTCGACCACGCCGTCACCGACCGCGGTGCCAGCCTCTCCGGCGGCCAACGTCAACGGGTCGCGTTGGCGCGGGCCCTGTCGGTCGACGCCCCGGTGCTGGTGCTGCACGACCCCACCACTGCGGTCGACGCCGTCACCGAGCACACGATCGCGCGCGGTATCGCGGAGCTGCGACACACCGGAAGCGCGGCGCAGACCACGATCCTGATCACCACCAGCCCTGCGCTGCTGTCGGTGACGCATCGCGTACTCGTCGTCGACGACGGCCGCGTCGTCGCCGAAGGAACCCACCACGATCTCGCGTCCTCGGACGCGCAGTACAAGGAGACGGTGCTGCGATGACCGCCCCCGAACTTCTTCCCATCGCCACCGGTGCCCGGTCGGGCCGATGGCTGTTGGAACAGCTGCGCCTGCGCAAACTCCGTACCGCGGTGACGTTGCTGCTCGGCGCAGTGGCCGCGGCGATGTCGTTGGTGCCCGTCTACGTGCTCGGCGTCCTGGTCGACCGCGTCCGCGACGGGGCAGACTCGTCGACCATCGTCGGGGTCGTCGTCGTGATCGCGGTGGCAGCGGTCATCGGCGGTGTTGTCACCGGCTTCAGCGGCTACTTGATCAGTACCCTCGGTGAGGGCATCCTGGCGTCCCTGCGTGAGGCCGTCGTGCGACGCGCCCTCCGTCTGCCGGTGGCCACGCTGGAGCGAGTGGGCAAGGGCGACTTGCTCTCCCGCGTCGGCGACGACGTCGCAGTGATGGCCAAGTCGATCGGCGAAGTGATTCCACAGCTTGTCGGAGCATTCCTGCTCGTGTGCCTGAGCATGATCACGATGCTCGGAATCGACTGGCGTCTGGGGCTTGCCGGTCTGGTGGCATTGCCGATGTACGTGCTCGCGCTGCGCTGGTATCTGCCCCGATCGGCTCCGCTGTATGCGGCCGAACGAGTCGCTATGGGCGAGCGAGCCCAGTCCTTCGTCAGCAGCATGCAGGGCGCAAAGACGGTGCGCGCCTACGGACTCGAAGCGGAGCACCTCGATGAGGTGGATCGAGCGTCGGCGAAAGCCCGCGACATCGGCGTCGACGTCTTCCGCCTGTTCACGCGCTTCGGCTCACGCAGCAACCGCGCCGAATGTGTCGGTCTGTCGGTGATCCTGCTGGCCGGATTCCTGCTGGTACGAGGCGATTACGTGACCGTCGGCGAGACCACGGCCGCGGCGCTGCTGTTCCATCGCCTGTTCAATCCGATCGGCACCCTGCTCTTCACGTTCGACGACATCCAGTCTGCCGGAGCTTCTCTGGCCCGACTGGTCGGTGTGGTCGACATTGCCGACGAGCGGCCGGTGGGCGACGGTTCCGTGCCTGCCGACGCCACCCTCGATGTCGTCGACCTGCGCCACTCGTACGACGGGGGTCACGAAGTACTGCACGGGGTCGACCTGCGTGTGGACGCAGGTGAGACGGTCGCGCTCGTGGGATCCACCGGTGCCGGGAAGTCGACGATCGCGGCCATTGCGGCCGGGTCCATGGCGTCGACGTCGGGCACGGTTCGTGTCGGCGGCGCGTCGCTGGACTCGTTGGGCCACCAGGGTTTACGCCGGCATGTCGCGATCGTCAGCCAGGAAGTGCACGTCTTCGCCGGCCCACTGATCGACGACGTGTTGCTCGCGGCACCGGACGCCGGCCGCGACGACGTGGAAGCCGCACTGCGGACCGTCGGGGCCTGGGGATGGGTCGAGGCGCTCGAGAACGGCCTCGACACCGCCGTCGGCGAGGGCGGTCACCAGTTGACCGCGGCGCAATCGCAGCAATTGGCTCTGGCGCGGCTGGTTCTCGCCGATCCGGCTGTCGCGGTGTTGGACGAGGCCACCGCCGAGGCCGGCAGCTCCGGTGCCCGTGAGCTCGAACTGGCTGCGGAGGCGGCGACGAGAGGCCGCAGCACATTGGTCGTGGCGCATCGCCTCACCCAGGCCGCTGCAGCGGACCGCGTCGTTGTGCTCGAGCACGGGAAAATCGTGGAGCAAGGTCCGCACGACGAGTTGGTCGCTGCCGGTGGGCGTTACGCAGAGCTGTGGGAGGCGTGGCAGGGTCGCTGATTGCTATAGCAATTTGCCTATATCTATTAGTTTTGGCTACGGTGTCCTCGGAAGATGGAGGAGGCCGACATGGCACGCGCAGGATTGACCGCGCAGCGCATCGTGGCAGCAGGAGCGGATCTGGCCGACGAGGTCGGCTTCGATCGCGTGACTGCCAGTGAGTTGGCGCGACGCTTCGACGTCAAAGTGGCGAGTCTGTATTCGCATCTGAAGAGCGCGCATCAGCTCAATGTCGGCATCGCTCTGCTGGCGTTGGAAGAACTGGCCGACCGGGTGGCAGAAGTGTTGGCGGGCAGGGCAGGCAAGGACGCGTTGGTAGCAGTGGCCGACGCGTACCTGGTCTATTCGCGCGAACATCCCGGCCGGTACGCGGCCACTCAATTTCCTCTCGACCACGAGACGGCGATCAACAGTGCCGGGGTGCGGCACTCGGCGATGATGAAGGCAATTCTTCGTGGGTATCACCTGAACGAGGCCGATCAGGTGCACGCTGTTCGATTGTTGGGCAGTGTCTTTCACGGTTTCGCCAGCCTCGAAGCGGCCGGCTCGTTCGCTCACAGTGCACCCGACTCACAAGAGTCGTGGGCCCGAATCCTCGACGGAATCGACACACTCCTACGGCAATGGAGGCAGGAACCATGAAGCCGATCTCCGAACGCGACATCAGATCGTCGTTCGTCAACTCGTCCAAGGGTGACGCCACTCGGCTTTCCCTCCCCGATATGTTCGACGAAACGCCGTGGGAGGATCTCGATTTCCTCGGCTGGGGCGACCCGAAGCTGGCGGGACGGAGCTACATCGTCGTACCGCAGGAAGATCGACTCCGTGCAATTGCGTTGCGATACAAGGCAGGTGGACCGCGGACTGCGCAGATGTGCAGCATCTGTCTCACCACCCACGCCAACGGCGGTGTGTCGCTGATGGCCGCTGCGAAGGCAGGGGAGTCCGGGCGACGCGGCAACACCGTCGGTACCTACATCTGCTCGGATCTCGCATGTTCTCTGTACGCACGCAAGAAGAAAACACCGGCCCTGGGACGACAGTTCAAGGAGGACTTCGACGTCGACACCCGCACGGTGACGGTGAGGGAGAACATCGACGCATTCCTCACTCGTGTCCTCGGCTGAATGTCGCTGCGCATGACCTAGCTCTTTTGGCTGGACCGCTGCGGGCGCAATGCTGTGAAAAGCCAGGCCGCTGCTGCGACGGTTGCCAGACCCCAGCCCGCGATGCCGGCCCATGGCAGATCCAGTCGCGGGATGGCGAGAACGCCGAAGATCACCAGAGTGGCGAACAGTGGCGAGAGTCTCTGCCGGGCATGGATAAGTCGAGTGGACTCGGTTCCCGTTTGTCGCATGCGCATCTACCCTCCTCGTCGATGTGTTCGGCGAACCTACAGTAAACCGGGCAATCGGGCTTCGCTGGTGCGCCCCGGTCGATGCTCTCGGAGTGTGGCACCCAACGGTTGCAGCGCGCACCAGCCCCGCACCGAGAACACGGTGCGGGGCTGGAAGAGGTTGTTGCTGAGCTCGATTCGAGAGAACCGGGCTGTCAGTCCTTGTTCTTCTCCGCGATGAACAGCTTCTCGATGCGCTCTGCCTCGTCCTTCTTGGCGTCGGCTTCCTCGGATCGCTCTGCGGCCTCGGCCAATTCGGCCTCGGACGGTGCTGCAGCCAACTTCTCCTGCTTGTCGACCTGGGCCTGCTGAGTTTTCTTGCGGTCCTCGGCTGCCTTGGCCGCCGCGGCAGCTTGCTCGTCGGCCTTCTTCTTCTTTGCAGCCGCTTCGCGTTCGGCCTCTTGGGCGGCCTCGCGCTTGCGCTGCTCGGCCTCCTGTCGCGCGTCGCGGGCGGCTTCCTGGGCTGCGGCGTCGGCGGCCCGGCGGTCTTGCTCGGCGGTCTCACGAGCCGTCTTCAGGTCGGCGTCCGCGGCAGTCTTCTTCGCACGTGCCTCGGCGTCCAGGCGTGCTGCTTCGGCGCGGTTCTCGGTGCTGTCGACCAGAGTCTCACCGCGATCGGCAAGACTCCTGTCTCCCAACAGGTTTCCGACAGCACGATCGAGGGATCCGAGCGTGTGCTCGTAGGCGAGCCGTGCCGGCGATTCTGCATCCATCTTTACCACGACGTTGGTCTCGATGAGCTGCAACGGAATTCGTGCGATCCTGTACTGAATTCTCAGGATGGTCAGTGGTAGGGCCAAAACACTCATGTAGTCGAACTCCTAGATCAGCAGTAGTGGGTCAAGCCTGGTTGCGAAGCTCTTCGGCTTTCTTGCGGTCGGCCTCGGCCTGCAGCAACGCTTCCTGGTGCTTTTGCGCAGCCACCATTTCGTCCGCATCTGCCGCGGCCTGCTCGGCTTTGCGCTCCTCGGTCGCTTCGATCTGTTCGGCCGTGGCGTCGACCTCGGCGGCCGCTCGTTCCTGCGCCACGGTCTCACGCTTGTTCTGCTCGGCCGCGGCCACCTGGGTCTCACGAACGTGGTCTGCGTTCGCCTCGGCAACTGCTGCGTTCTCCTCCGCGGCCTCGCGTCGACTGTCTGCCGCAGTCCGCACGTCGGCCAGCTCCTCGGCGGCCTCGGTAGCCTGTGCATCGGCGACGCGTTCGGTGGCCTGCGCCTCCTTGCGTTCGCGAGCCTGAGCGGCCTGCAACTGGCCCTCGGCCGTCAACGAGTCGTTGCCGGTGACAGCGCCGACGACCTCTTTGGCTTTGCCCTTGATCCCGTCGAGCATTCCTTTGCGTGCTTCGCCCGCTACGTTCTCGTCAGTCATGTAACTGCAGGTACCCACTGGCTGTTCGAGTAACCCCACGTCGACCTCGGACGATACGATCGCCGACGAAAGCATCAGCAGTGAGGAGACGTATGCCTATCGCGAAGATCAACGGCATCGACGTGAACTACCAGGTCAAGGGCAGTGGAGACCTGGTAGTTCTGATAATGGGCACCGGCAGTCCCGGCCGAGTGTGGGAACTGCATCAGGTACCGGCCCTCCTGGCGGCCGGCTACCGGGTGTGCACCTTCGACAACCGCGGTATCGCGCCGTCGTCGGAAAGTGCGACCGGTATCACCATCGACGCCATGGTCGCCGACACCGAGGGCTTGATCGAACTGATCCGCGACGGTGCCGAGAAGGCCTTCGTCGTCGGAACGTCGATGGGCTCTCGCGTCGCACAGGAGTTGGCTCTGAAGCGTCCCGATCTGGTTCGCAAGGCGGCGTTCTTGGCCGGGCACGCGCGGGTCGACGAGTTCCAGAAGACGCTCGCCCAGGGTGAGCGGGCGCTGTACGACAAGCGCGTCGAGCTGCCGGGCACGTACTCGGCCGCGGTGACGGCGGTGATGAACCTGTCGCCCGCCACGTTGCGTGATGCGCGAACGGCTCGCGATTGGCTCGACCTGTTCGAGTTCTCGACATCCTCACCATCCGCCGGGGTGCGCGCGCAGCTGGGCATGGACGACGATTTCGACCGCACCAATGCCTACCGGGCAGTGTCGGTGCCGTGTCTGTCGGTCGGGTTCGCCGACGATCGGATGATCCCCGCCTACCTGGGCAAGGAGCTCGCCGACGCCATTCCGGGGGCTCGATACGTGGAGATCGCGGACGCCGGGCACTACGGATATCTCGAGCGTCCCGAGGCCGTCAATGCGCACTTGCTCGACTTCTTCAAGGCCTGACGCCACCTGAGCACGACCTGCGTTGCTAGGGTCGTGTGGCACCTCACGGTGCAGACTTACCAATCAAACGTTCGCGACGAGTGAGGCGAGATGAGTACCAACCCGTTCGATGACGAAGACGGACGCTTCTTCGTGCTGGTCAACGACGAAGATCAGCATTCGCTGTGGCCGACGTTCTCCGAGGTCCCTCAGGGGTGGCGTGTCGTCTTCGGTGAAGACACCCGCGCTGCGTGCCTGGAGTACGTCGAGAAGAACTGGACCGACATGCGTCCGCGCAGCCTGCGTGAGGCCATGGAGGCCGACGCAGCTGCCCGCGCAGGTGCTGAGGGAACCCCCAGCACCGAGGCTTGAGTTCCGCCTTCTACGAAGGACTCGTACCGCGCCGCCGACGAACCGTCGGTCGGCGCGGTTCTTCTCTGCGGCGAAGCGTCGGGCGCAGTAGTTCCTCGGTGCGTGCCAGGATCCGGGGTCGACGCAGTGTCCGCGCACCCCACTCACCCAATGTGACGCCCGCAGCCAGGCCACAGCCGATGCCGAACGCCGCGAAGAGCGAGCTGATACCGAGCAGCAATTGGTCGTTGAGGATCGCGTACAGACCTCGGTAGAGCGAGAGACCGGGCAGCAACGGAGTGATGCCGGCGACGGCGACGATGAGCGGCGGAATGAGCGCTCGACGTGCGAGGAGACCACCGGCGAATCCGACGACCGTGGCTGCGATGGCAGACGCGATGATCGGACCCACAGCCAACGTCTGTGACATCAGGTAGACGAGCGCGCCCGCGAAGCCGCCCATGAATGCAGCCGTCAGTGCGCGCCGCTCGGCGTAGCAGGCGAGCGCGTAGAACAGTGACGCGGCCGCGCCGGCCAGGACCTTGGTGGGCACCTGTGTGATGTCCGGGGGAGGAAGGTTGCTGATCTGCGGCAGATCGCTCCCGATCAGGGCCGCCAGCCGCAGCGACGTGGCGACGCCGGCAATGATGCCGCCCGTCATCATCAATACTTCGAAGAATCTGGCCGACGCCGTGATCGGTGCCCCGGTGATCGCGTCCTGTACCGAGCCGACGAGCGAAAGCCCCGACAACAGCACCGTGACCCCGGCACCGATGATCACCGACGGGGAGATGTCGATATTGAGCTGATCCTGAAAGTTGTACAGAGTGATCGCCGGGGTGGCAGCGACGAATCCGCCGACCACCTGCTGAAAGAAGAAGGGCAGTCCGGCGCGGTTGAGGATGCGGCCGATTCGGTCGATCACCATCGTCGTCAGGAAGCTGACGACCGCGACCAATGCGCCGCCGCCGAGCAATACACCGATTGCCGCCGCCATGCCGGCCCACGCGAAGGTCGCGATCCACCGGTTGTACGGGTGCGGGGCCGAGGTGATCTCGTCGAGGCGGTCACGCGCGATGCTCGCCGGGACCACCTTGACGCGCACCGAGCGAATGAGTCGGTCGACCGCGGCCAGCCGTGTGAAGTCCATCGAGCGGTAATGGACGATGCGCATCGTCGACGCCGGCGGTCGCGTCGGACCGCGATGTGCGCTCAGCGTGATCGAGTTGTACGTGACGTCGACATCGCATCGTGCGAGGCCGTACGTCGCGGCGATGAACTGCACCTGCGTCGCCGTATCCACCGCAGACGTGCCCGACGCCAACAACACCTCGCCGACGCGAACCGCCAGCTCGAGGACCTCGGCGACCGTCGCATCGTCGGTCAGATCGATAGGGCGAAGAGGTGACGGCGCGGCGGTCGGTGTATCGATGGTGGCCCGACGCTCACCGGTGAGACGGCTCAGCGAAGCCGTCAGGTCTTGCAGGAAAGTCATGACCGTCTTTACGTTGCTGGGGTGATCCACCGACAAGGTACCTGTTGTCGCTGAGCGTCCGATGAACGGTATGCTTGGCTCGCTTCACTGCCTCCTTAGCTCAGCGGTAGAGCACTCGCCTTGTAAGCGAGCGGTCAACGGTTCAATCCCGTTAGGAGGCTCCACTGAAAAAGGGTTCTGAACTGGCATTTTGAGCTACTAGTAATGAGATTCATTGCCGATTAGGCGAGCTCAGTGTCACAGAATGTCACAAATGCCGCAGAACTCGCCGGAACAGCGCCTGGTGAGACTGCCTACTCCTATGTGGACGGTTGCGGACAAACGCCGGTCAACGCGCATCGTCGGATGGCTCGTCGCGACGCCGGACGAGTGACTGCAAAGTGTCGGCTGCGCCCAGTAGCGCATGGTTCTGGGAATGGACGTAGGTGCGCATTGTGAATGCGTTGTCCGAGTGCCCGAGCCATGCCGAGATGACGGCAATCGGCACACCCTGAAGGTGCAGCAGAGTCCCATACGTGTGGCGGGCGTCGTGGAGGCGGCACCGTTCATCTGTACGACCATCTGAGGCGCGTGCGCTCGCTCGGCGATAGTCCGCCCCAAACTCCATGTGGTTCGCGGGTGCGCACAGCATGTTCTCGACAGGCGGAGATCACCGGGCACGACGAGCAAATCTTCTTCGCTGCAACCTCATGCTCACCCGTAGGTGATTCATCCTCGCCGAAGAACGTGTCGCTCGGCCGTCCGCGACATGAGGCGCGGAGTTGCCATTCCCAGAATTCGCTGCGCGGTCGTGGTAGTGCGGCGGCCACAGTTGTGGCAATGCCGAGGTTTCGGGGCATGGTAGGAGCCTGTTCGTTCTGAACGACTATTGATAGTGCGGCAATTGTCCGAATGTGGCCCTGATTCGGGCGAATTTTACGTCTTCACAGGGCTGCTCACGCAATTGGATCGCGCAAATCCGGCTCCAACAGTAAACCTTACCGAATGCTTAGGTATGCTTGCCGAACTGACTGTGGGAGATATCGAAGGGGAGGACACGTAATGCCGAAGCAGGCAACATCGGAGAAGGTTGGTCGACAACGTCGCGAGCGTGGGTCGATCAGCGCCGAGGAGATCATCAACGGTGCGTTCGAGGTGGCTCGTCGTGACACGTTGGACAAGCTGTCCATGCCAGAGCTGGCCAAGCATCTCGACGTGGGTGTCACCAGCATCTACTGGTACTTCCGCAAGAAGGACGACCTCCTCAACGCGATGACGGACGAGGCTATCCGGATCGTGTTCGAGCAGTTGCTCCCCGTCGAGAAATCTGACTGGAAGTCCTATCTGCGTGAGCATTTCGCGCTGACCCGCACGATCTACAGTGCAGATCACACGCTGTGCGATCTGGCCCTGGTCCGGTTCGGCACGTACAGCAAAGAAGCTGTGCATCAGGTCTTCGTGGTCATGGAAGAGATTCTGGAGATGTTGATCGAGGCGGGATTCGAGCCGCAGTCCGCTCTCGAGGTCTACGAGTCGATGTCCGTGTACACCCGCGGGTCCATACTGCTCGAACGCATTCAACTCTCCGCCAAGTCGCCGACCATCGACGATCAGCGTCAGGCCCGGTTGATCGATCCCGTCGACATGCCGCGGTTGGCCGAACTGATCAAGACACGCTCGCTCAGCATGGTGGCGGACGACGACTACGACGCCGGAATCGGACATCTGATGACCGGATTCGAGGCGGTCCTTCGAGCCGACAAGCGAGCTCGCAAAGCTGCCGACGCCTGATCCGATCACGCCGACACTGCGGTTGGTCGAGCCTCGGCGCGTCCGCTGAGTGCAGCGAACGCGAACAGTAGGACCAATCCGACCAGCGCTGCCCCGGCACATGCGCCGAAGGCCACTCGATATCCGGCGGCGGTGGCCACGACGCCGATCAGTACCGCGCCCAGTCCCGACGCCACGTCGAAGAACATCGTGAACGTCGATATCGCGGTCGAGCGGCGCTCCGCGGGCGCACGGGCGATGACCAGTGCCAGCAGACCCGGGTACTGCAGAGCGATGCCGATTCCGAACGGGACGAGCGCGAGGTAGACGATCAGCACGCTGGGTGCGAGCGCGATCGCGGCGAGGCCGGCGCTGATAAGTAGCGTCGATACTGCGCCGGTTGTCATGGGTCCCAGTCGATCCGGAATTCGACCGCCCAGGATTCGCGCTGCCAGGATCACTGCGGAGTAGCCGAGAAATATCCACTGGGGACTGTTCGAACCCAGTTCGCCGATGTAGAGCGGCATGAAGGTGCTCAGTGCCACCGGTCCGAGGATGCCGAGCATCAGGACCAGACCGGGAACGACGGCGGGCAGATAGATCTCCGGCTTGCTGCGTGGCGCGCCGAGGTCTCGCTCGTGACGACGGGCGGCGCTGGGCGCGATTGCCGCGGCGGCGATCAGCGAGACGACACCTGCGGCGGCGAATGCCCATGCGGCACCGTAGTTCTGCAGTATCGGTTGACTGACGACCGGGCCCAGTCCGATCCCGGTGTACGGGGCGACCGAGAGATAGCTGATGACCTGGCCCTGCTGGGCGTCGGACACCGACGAGCTGACGATGATCAGCGCCGCGACCATGATCACTGCCTGCGCGACGCCGGCGAGCAGGCGCAGGCCGGACAGCCCGGCCGTGGTACCGATCAGTCCCGAGAAGACGAACGAGATGCCGCCGAGGATGCCGCACCCGGCGATCAATCGTGCTGCACCCCAACGCTGTACGCCCGCCGGGATCCAGGGGCGGATCGCGATGGCGGAGACGGCCGTGATCCCGACGACGGTTCCCACGGCGAGATCGGATCCGCCGAGGGTGTCGGTGATGTAGATCGGCAGTACGGGCAGGACCATCCCGAACGCGAAGAAGAAGAAGAACACGGCCGTCGCCGGTGCCAGAAAGGCGCCGTCGACGATGCGTGTCGTGGAAGTGCGCGGCATCGAATCGGTCACATTCCCCGAAAGTTCGGTGCGCGCTTGCCCGCGTAGGCGGAGAAGGCCTCTGCGCTCTCGCCACCGCTGCCGAGACCGAGCAACGTGACCTCCATCTTCCAGGCCTGCTCGAAGGTGGCCTCGTAGGCGTCGTTGATCTGGCCCTTGATGTGTCCGATGCCGATGCTGGGGCCGTCGGCGAAGCGGGCAGCCACGTCGCCTGCCACGGACAGTAGATCGGCGGCGGGCACGCATTGGTTCGCCAGCCCCCATCGTTCGGCTTCGGCACCGCTGACGGCCTCGCCGAGCAGTCCCATGGCCTTGGCCCTGGCGGGTGGCAGGGCGCGGGTGAGGAGGTAGGCCCCCAGTGCCTCGAGCGGGAGTCCTCGCGTGACGAAGACCTCGCAGAACCGTGCATCCTCGGCGGCGACGATGTAGTCGCAGGCCAGTGCGAAGTTGCAGCCGAAACCGTATGCGGGCCCGTTGACCGCTGCCACGAACGGCTTCTCGTTCTCCCAGACGGCCTTGATGACGCGCCACCAGCCGAACTTTCTGCCGTCCTCGCGTGCCATGGTGGAACCGTCACCGCGGCGAGACTCGGGGGCCACCTGGAAATGGTCGTCCTGACTCAGGTCCGCCCCCGAGCAGAATGCCCGACCGGCTCCGGTGACGACGGCGACGCGGATGGCGGGATCGGTGCGGATCTCCTCGATGGCGGCGAGCAGGTCGTCGCGCATGTCGTGGTCGATGGCGTTGAGGCGTTCGGGTCGGTTCATGGTCAACCAGGCGATTCCCTGGTCGACGCGGAGCTCGATCGCGGAACCGGTCTGCACTGCGGACATCGACGTCACCATTCTCGTATTTTGCATCGTAACCGTTCTAGTGTTGTATACCGTAAGCCTAACTAGGCGCGCAGCGATACGGACTGTGCCCATCGCACTTCTCGAGAAATGAGTGGCCCATGACTACGGACGCACCGGCAGTGAACGATCAGGCGGGCATCGACGACGCAGAGGTGTTGGTCAGTCGGCGAGGAAACGTGATGCTGATCGTGATGAACCGGCCGAAGGCTCGCAACGCCGTCAACGAGGCGCTGTGCCTGGCGGTCGGCGATGCGCTGGAGGAGGCGGACAACGATCCGAATGTGCGTGTGGTCGTTCTGACCGGTGCTGGTGACAAGGCCTTCTGTGCCGGTGCCGATCTCAAGGCCATCGCCCGCGGCGAGGGAATCATCCCGCCCGGACGCGAGGCATGGGGTCTGGCGGGATGGGTGGGCCATGCCATCAGCAAGCCGACGATCGCCGCGGTGAACGGGCCTGCCCTCGGCGGCGGTACCGAGATCGTGCTGGCTGCAGATCTGGTCGTCGCGGCGGATACGGCCACCTTCGGCCTGCCCGAGGCCAAGCGTGGTCTGGTGGCCGGAGCGGGTGGCGCATTTCGACTGGCCGCGAAGATTCCGCCCGTCGTCGCGATGGAGATGTTGTTGACCGGTGAGCCGATCGACGCACGGCGCGCCTTGGAACTCAACCTGGTGAACAGGGTCGTTCCGTACGATCGACTCCTCGACACCGCACTGGAACTCGCTGAGCAGATTGCGGCCAATGCGCCGCTGTCGGTGCAGGCGCACAAGCGGATTGCGCTCGGTCAGCATCCCGACGGTAGCCGTCCGAGTGAGGAAGCAGGCTGGGCGATCACCTCGACGGAATCGCAAGCCACCTCCGCATCGGCCGACGCCAAAGAGGGTCCGGCAGCGTTCGCCGAGAAGCGCGCACCGGTCTGGACCGGCCGCTGACCCTGCGCACACCAGAGCACCACGGCACCAGGGCACCACGACACCCCGGGCCGCACAGGCGTTGGCGGTCGGTAGGCTCCCTGCGAGTCCGGTGACGTTCCGGCATGACGCTGGGAGTTTCGAGATGGCTACGGACACCGACATCGCGTACGAGACCAAGACGGTCCGTGCGGTCCGCGGCATGGTGTCGCGGACCATCGAGAAGTGGGAGGGCGAAGGCTGGGAGGTCGTTTCCCAGTCACCCGGGAAGATCAAGACGGAGATCACGTTCCGACGGCCCGCGCCCAGGTCTCATCGGCTCCTCTAAATCGTCGGTGGCGGCGCGTTGACGCTTGTCCTCGCGACCGTCATCGCCATCGGCGCGATCGGTGAAAACAACACTGCGCCAGTAGAGTCCGCGAGTCCTGCGTCGAGTGAGGCAGCTGCACCGAGCGAGCAACCGTCCCCTGACGCGGTAGGCACGGCACCGGCACCATCGCCGGAGCCCGAAGGCGTCGTCCTCACATCCGAGAACAGTGCGGAGCTCGCGGCCGTGCTCGCACTGACCGACACCTGCTCACCTGATATGGCAGCGTTCGCGTCGGCTCATCGAGGTCGGACGGTGTCGGTCCCGGGCAGCATCGGTGCGATGGCACCCTACGAGGACGCAAGCACCAGATACCTCATCCTCATCGGCGCGGGCGACTTCAGCGAAACGTCCGCTCCCGGGCCGGCTTTCCTGTTCCGCGATGTCAATCTCACTGCCGATCTTCACTGGTCCGGCTCGGTACCGGAGACGATCGGCGTGGGGACGAACCTGAGTGTGACGGCGAAGATCGACCGCTACGAAGAGACGACGTGCCTGTTCCTGCTCGATCCGGTGGTCACTGCCGTCCGCTAGCTCCGGCGATCGAATGTGAAAACGCACCGGATCGGCCAATAGTGTTGCCAATTGGCGGAATCCCGCCGATCGAGTCGAATGTCGGCCACGCAGGTGCGCCGGAGCCTACCGCCGACCAGTGACGCCGATGCTGGTCACCGCACTGCGCGGTGACCAGCATCGGTGGTCAGGTGAAGGCCGGGTCGATCAGATGTTGAATCGCTGTGCTCCGTCGATTCGGATGACCTCACCGTTGAGGTAGTCGTTCTCGGCGATGTGCAGTGCCAATCGGGCGTATTCGTCGGCGTGTCCCATGCGCTTTGGGTTCGGCACTCCCGGGCCCCATTTAGCCTGTGCCTCGGCTTCTTCCATTCCGTAGGCGGGGGTGAAGAAGGTGCCGGGGGCGATGCACATGGTGCGCACGCCGATGGGGGCGAGGTCGCGGGCGGCGACGAGGTTGAGGCCGATGACTCCGCCCTTGGCTGCGGAGTAGTCGGACTGGCCGACCTGGCCCTCGTAGCCGGCGATGGAGGCCGTGGTGATGATGACGCCGCGCTGGCCCGAGTCGAGTGGCTCGTTGGACGACATCGCGGCGGCGGCCTGGCTCAGCACGTTGAACGTACCGGTGAGAAAGATGTCGACGGTGCGCTTGAAGGTGGCCAGAGGGTAGGCCTTGCCCTCCCTGTTCACGATGCGCTTTCCTGCGGCCGGGCCGCCGTGCACGATCACCGCGGTGCGCAGCGGACCCAACTCGACTGCGGCGGCGATGGCGGCGGCAACGGAATCCTCGTCGGTGACATCGGTCTTGACGTAGCGGACGCTATCGCCCAGGGCCTCGGCGAGAGCGTTGCCCTTCTCGTCGGACAGTTCGGCGATGACGACCTTGGCTCCGGCGTCGACCAGACGTCGGACCGTGGCTTCACCGAATCCGCCTGCGCCACCTGTGACGAGTGCTGAGCTTCCTGCCAGTTCCATGGATTCTCCTGATGTCGTGCCGCTCGGCGAGCGGTGTGGTGTGAAGGGCGTCGGGCCGTGTTTTCGAGAGCGTGGATCTGCTGGTCGAAATCGGTTCCCCGACCCTGGTGGTTACTATACTGTTGGCATTACGGTAGCTAGTACCGAATTAAAAAATCAGGGCGTTTTCCGACTTCTGTCCCGGATGTGGACACGCCCCCTGCAGATAGTGAGGAACGCTCATGTCGGACGCCGTCATAGTCAGCGCCGCGCGCACCGCGATCGGAACTGCGTACAAGGGATCTCTGAGGAATACGTCGGCAGAGGACCTGGCCACCACCGTGCTCGAGGAGACGGTACGCCGGTCCGGTCTCGAACCTGCACGATTCGATGACGTCATCTTCGCCGAATCGGGTTACGGCGGCGGCGACCTCGCCCGCTACGCGGCGGTCAAGGCCGGCCTCACCACCGTGTCCGGTCAGGCCGTCAACAGGCACTGCGCCGGAAGCCTGACGGCAGTGGGCAACGCGGCCGCGAACATCATGTCCGGCATGGAACAGGCGATCGTGGCCGGCGGCGTCATGTCCGCGTCCACCGGACCGAAGTTGTCCCAGCGTGTCCTCGGAACCGTCGACGAGTACAACGACGGGTGGATGCCACCGACCCACCCCGATCGCGCCGATGCGCCCAACCGGGACATGTCCATCACCGTCGGCTGGAACACCGCGCAGTCCCTCGGGCTGACCCGAGAAGAGCTCGACGCGTGGGCTTTCCGGTCGCATCAGCGCGCGATCGTGGCCATCGATGCGGGCAAGTTCGTCGACGAGATCGTGCCGATCAAGGTGGAGGGTCCGGACGGGGCCATCGTCGAATTCGCCGTCGACGAGCATCCCCGACGCGGATCGACGCTCGAGAAGCTGGCGTCGTTGCGCGTGCTGCATCCCGAGATCGAGGGCTTCAACATCACCGCGGGTAACTCGAGCGGCATCAACGACGCTGCGGCCGCACTCGCGTTAACCAGCGCAGACCTCGCCGCATCCGAGGGTTTGACCACCATGGCCACCGTGCGGGCGTGGGCGGCGCTCGGAATCGACCCCAAGGACACCGGCCTCGGCGCAATCCGAGTGATTCCGAAGGTGCTCTCGCGCGCAGGGATCGACGTCGCCGACGTCGCACTGTGGGAGATCAACGAGGCGTTCGCCTCGGTACCGGTCGGTGCGTGCAAGGAACTCGGAATCGACGAGGAGCTGGTGAACTTCAGCGGCAGCGGTTGTTCTCTGGGGCACCCCGTTGCTGCCTCGGGCGCTCGCATGCTCACCACGCTGATCTACGAACTGCAGCGTCGCGGCGGCGGAATCGGTGTTGCGGCGATGTGCGCCGGTGGTGGCCAGGCAGGCGCGGCGATCATCGAAGTTCGCTGATGACGATCGAATCCGGTCCGCGACCGGCGGTACATCCACGGGGTGTCGACGTCCTGACGGGCCCGGCGGCTTCTCGTTTCGCCGAACACACCCCCCAGACCCTCTTCGCCATCGATCGGCGTGAGGACTGGGGGGTGACGGGCCTCGGCATGCACACGGGTCCGTGGATGACCGACGCCGAGGGCGTGCACTATCCGAGTTCGGTGGCGATCATGATGGACAGTGTCCTGTGTGGGCCACTGTTCGTGCGGCGTCCCGGCCCGACGATGGGCATGGCCACCTCGGAACTGTCCCTCGATTTCGTTCCCGCTGCCACCTGGCAGGGACCCGAACTCAGTGCGGCGAGCGAACTGATGCAGATCGATGCCTCGGGCGGTCTGACCCGGGGAGACGTACGGGATTCGTCCGGAAACATCTGCACCACCGGAACACTGTGGGGCCGGTTCTTCCCCATCGCCAGCGGAGACAGTCCCTCCGAGCCGATGGACATCCCCGGTCCTGATCCGACCGCGACGTTGACGGACATGTTCTGCGGAGTGCCGCAGCGTACCCATTCCGGTAGCGAACTCCAGATCGCCGCCGCACCGTGGCTCAACAATCCACGCCAGGTCATGCACGGCGGTGTGCTGGCGACGCTCTCGGATTACGTCGCGGTGGCAGCACTCGACGGCGGCGCTGCGCGGTGGTCCCCACTGTCGTTGCGTACGAATTACTTTCGGCCTGCGGTGGAGGGTGACAAGGTCACCGTCGTCGCCGAGGCGGTGCAACGTGGTCGATCGCTTGCGGTCATGCGCGTGCGGACGATGGGCGCATCGGGTAAGCCGTTCACGCACTCGATGGTCTCGTACGCCGTCAAACCGTAGGACCTTGGAACTGATGGGCGAGCCGGCCGCGGGACACCTCACCGCGGCCGGCTCGAGTTCTTCGGTGCGGCTGCGCTCAGCCGACGCCGGGGAGCGGGATCTGGGCTCCGGAGATGGCCTCGGAGTCCGGCCCGACCAGAAAAGCGATGACCTGTGCAATGCGCTCGGGTGCAACCCAATTGCTGCGATCGGCGTCGGGTTGCCCGGCCCGGTTACCCGGGGTGTCGATCACCGTCGGCATCAGGACGTTCGCGCGGATGCGGTCCTTCTTGTATTCCACCGCCAGCGCCGCGACGAGCGAGAGCACGCCGGCCTTGGCGGTGACGTAACCCGAGGCTCCGGCGAACGGTGCCGATGCGGCCTTGGTGGACATCGCGACGATGGAACCTCCACCGGAGGTGATGAGGTGGGGGATCGCCGCGGCGGACATCGCGTAGGTGGGTCGAAGATTGAGATTCAACTGGTGCTCGAAGTCGCCGATCGGACTTTCGTGCACGCGCGGTCCCATCGCGAACCCGCCGACGAGATTGACCAGTGCGGTCAACGGTGCGGTGGGGTCGGCAGCTCCGAGGGCGGCGACGGTCTCGGTGCTCTCGGTGTCGAACAGATCTGCCTGGGTGAGCACCAGATTCGGGTTCGAGGAGTGCTCGGCCAGGCGTTCGACCTCGGCTTCGGCGATCCAGGGGACGACGACGCGCCAGCCCTTGTCGAGCAGCAGTGCCGTCACGGCGGTACCGAGACCGCCGGTGCCGCCGGTCACGATCACCGATTGTTGTTGCGTCATCTTGTGTTCCTCGCCTTCGTGTGCAGTGCTCACAGGCTCATGCCCACGAGCTTGACGTCGAGATATTCGTCGAGCGCCTGGGCGCCGCCTTCGCGTCCGAGTCCACTGTCCTTGACTCCGCCGAACGGTGCAGCGGCCGCGGTGGGGTTGATGTCGTTGACGCCGACGATTCCGAAGCGGAGTTTCTCGGTGACGCGGACGGCCCGACGCAGATCGTCGGTGTAGACGTAGGAGGCGAGTCCGTAGTCGGTGTCGTTGGCCCGGCGCACGGCCTCGGCCTCGTCGTCGAAACGGATGATCGCCGCGATGGGGCCGAACGTCTCCTCGCGATAGATGTCCATGTACTCGGTGACGTCGACGAGGACCGTCGGTGCGTAGAAGTTCTTTCCCGGGGAGCCGTCGACGTCCACTCGGTGTCCGCCGGCGAGAACACTGGCACCCTTGGCCACCGCGTCGTCGACCTGACGCGCCATCTTCTCCATGGCGTCGGTGTCGATCAGCGGGCCGATCGCGACTCCGGCACCGGCACCGCTGCCGACCTTCATTGCGTTCACCCGGGAGGTGAAGACCTCGACGAAACGGTCGTAGGCACCGGATTGAACGAAGATGCGGTTGGGGCAGATGCAGGCCTGTCCGGTGTTGAGGAACTTCACCAGTGCCGCACCCTTGGCGGCGTGCTCGATATCGGCGTCGTCGAACACGAGAAACGGTGCGTGCCCGCCGAGTTCCATCGACACCCGCTTCATCGTCGCCGCCGCGCGTGCGCCGAGTGCTCGCCCGACGGACGTCGATCCGGTGAAGGTGAGTTTGCGGACGTCCCGGGAATCGAGCAACACGTCACCGACTTCCTCGGGACGATTCGACGTCACGAGATTGACCACCCCGGCCGGTATTCCGGCCTCCTCGAAGATCTCGAACATCGCCACCGCGCACAGGGGCGTCTGCTCGGCCGGTTTGAGTACGACGGTACAGCCGGCTGCGACGGCGGGAGCGACCTTTCGGGTGATCATCGAGATGGGGTAGTTCCACGGCGTGATCGCGGCGACGACTCCGACGGGTTGCCGGAGCACCGAGAGGCGGTGGTCGGCGCGCGGGGACGGAATGCTGCTGCCGTACACCCGCTTTGCCTCCTCGGCGAACCAGATCAGGAAGTCGCTGCCGTAGTTCACCTCGTTGCGGGCGGCCCGCAACGGCTTGCCCTGCTCGCGTGTCATCAGGGCCGCCAACTCGTCGGCTCGCTCGGTCATCAACCGGTGGGCACGCAGCAGCGCTGCCGAACGGACGTACGCGGTCTCGCCGGCCCACGTGTCGAATGCCTGTGTGGCAGCGGTGACCGCAGCACTCGCGTCGGCGCGACCACCGTCGGCGGCGACGGCGAATGCGGCGTCGGTGGCCGGATCGAGAACGTCGAATGTTCGGCCGTCTGCAGCGTGTTGCCAGTGGCCGTCGACGAAGAGTGTGGCGGCGGGATCGCGAGTCATCGGGCGTGCCTTCCGTAGCTGTCGAGCGTGTGTACCGAGCGTGTGTCGAGAGGGGGACGCCGGATCGAATCAATTCTTCGTTTCGAGGTCAGGTCCCGCGAAGCTCTGTTATCGTCCTGGTTACCGTAACACTTACCGGTAGGTCCTATGGAGTGCTTTAGTGAGGAGAGTGTCAGTGGAAATCACACGGGTTGCAGTGGTCGGCTGCGGAACCATGGGGGGCGGAATCGTGCAGACCGCTGCGCGATTCGGCTTCGCCACCGTCGGGATCGAGACCTCGACGGCCGCGGCGACGGCCGCCCAGGAGCGGATCGAGGCAGGTCTGCGCGCAACCGCCGATCGCGGGAAGATCACGCAGGACGAATTGGCGCAGGCATTGGCGCGCATCACCATCACCACGGACTTCGCCGCGGTAGCGGATGCGGACCTGGTGATCGAGGCGGTCTTCGAGGATGTCGACCTCAAGAAGAAGGTGCTCGCCGACATCGATGCGCTCGTGGCGCCCGGTGCGTACATCGCATCGAACACCTCCACCATCCCCCTGGTGATCCTGGCTGCGGCCACCAAGCGTCCCGAATCGGTCGTCGGGTTCCACTTCTTCAACCCGGTGCCGTCGATGAAACTTGTCGAGGTCATCAAGACACCGGTCACCGAAGCGGCCAACGTGGACGTGCTCGTCGAGTTCGCGAAGGCGCTAGGTAAGAGCCCCGTCGTGGTCAACGACGTGCCGGGGTTCATCGGAAACCTGCTCATCGTGCCGTACCTGGTGGACGCGATCCGAGCCTTCGAGCGCGGTGTTGCGGACATGGAGTCCATCGACGATGTCATCAAGCTCGGGTTCAACCACCCGATGGGACCGTTCGCGCTGAGCGACCTGATCGGACTCGACATCGTCCACGACATGGCCGCATCGATGTACGAGGAATACAAGGATCCTCGCTACCAACCGCCGACTTTGCTCAAGCAGTACGTACGACTCGGCTGGCTCGGTCGCAAGACCGGCCGCGGCTTCTACACGTACTCGAGCTGAATCCGCTGTGACAGCCTCGGTGATCGGCACCCCGGACGGAGTGGACGAGACGGCGACGCACTTCGCGGACGAGTGGGATCTGGACCTGGTCTCCACCGACCCGCTCGGCTTCGCCGGGTACACCCCGCCTGCGATCGAGTCGGTGCGCAGTGGAACGGTGCGCGCACCCGACGGCACCGGAGAGCACGTCTTCATCGACTGCGACTTCGCTCGACACGGCGGCACGATGGGTGCCGTTGCGGGCGAGCGCATCGTCCGTGCCGTCCGTCGCGCCACCGATCGCGCTCTACCGGTGGCGTTCCGAGTCAGCAGCGGCGGTGCTCGACTGCAGGAGGGGATGTTCGCTCTCGTTCAGATGGCGAGGGTCACCAGCGCGCTCGTCGAACACCGTCGTGCCGGTCTGATGACGGCGGCGGCCCTGCGTCACCCGACCACCGGTGGGGTGTACGCCTCGTGGGCGTCCGGTGCCGACGTACGCATCGCCGCTCCTGGGGCCGTCATCGGTTTCGGCGGCCCGCGAGTGGTCGAGCAGGTGACCGGGGTGCGTCCACCGGCGAGCTCGCACACGGCCGAATCCGCATACGCGAACGGTCTTCTCGACGCGCTGGTCCCCGAGCCGGAGCAACCCGCCCGCCTTCGCTCGGTGCTCGGTCTGGCGGCCGCAGACCCACTGACTCTCCCTGCAGGGCGAGGTGGACCTCGAACCGCCGCGGCGTCGCCGGTCTCGTCGGACGCCTGGGACGTGGCAGGGTTCGCACGATCTCCCCGGCGCGCCTCGGGGTTGGAATGGGCTGCCTGGCTTACAGATTCGTGGATCGAGCTGCGCGGTACTGATCCCGCGATACGGGCGGGTATCGCCACCGTCGACGGAGTTCGTGTGGTGCTGATCGCGATGGATCGGGTGCCGGGCGCCGGGCTGGGTCTGCCGGGCCCGGCCGCGTTCCGGCTTGCGCAGCGGGCCATTTCCCTGGCCGACCGCTTACATCTGCCGGTGGTCACCTTGGTCGACACCCCCGGTGCCGACCCCTCGCCCGACGCGGAGGCCGACGGTATCGCGCACGAGATCTCGGCCACCATGGCCGCGATGGCTGCGCTGTCCAGCGTCAGTGTCTCGATCGTGGTCGGCGAAGGTGGCAGCGGCGGCGCGATGGCCCTCGCGCACGCCGATCACGTTGCAATGCTCCGGCATTCGGTTTTCTGGGTGATCGGACCGGAGGCGGGGTCGGCCGTACTCTATCGCGATCCGAGCCGGGCAGCCGGCCTCGCCCGCGCATTCGCACCCACCGCCGCCGAACTCGTGGGTTCGGGATTCGCCGAACGCGCCCTGCCGGAGTCGATCACGGGCGTCCGCCGGTACATCCTCGACAGCATCGCCCGCAACGACGCGGGTCATCGCACCAGCCGCTGGAATGCGATGACCGAACGTGCCTACCGCGGAGCCGGACCGAACAGCTAATTTCAACGAAGAGAACAGGACTCACCATGGCGAAATCGATACTGCTGGCCTCCAGCAGTCCGGCGACCGCGGCCGACGACGAGGAATTCGGCCGATGGTACGACGGGGTGCACATCCCCGATGTTCGGGCGGCGATACCGGCCATCACCACCGTCGGCCGCTACAAGGTACTCACCGCTGACGCCGACGCGCTGCCCCGCTACGTCGCGATCTACGAGATCGACGACGCCGACGCGGCCGGAGCTGCTGCTGCGCTGCAGGGCGCCGTGGGAGAAGGACGGGTGACGATGACCGAGACGATGAACGTCACCGACCATCCGCCGGTGGTCGAATTCCTCACCAGCATCTGATTTTTCATCCAGAAGACACGATCACAGGAGAAGTGACATGGAGAAGACAGTTCAGAAGACAGGCGATCACGGAATCGGCCTGATGATCCACATGGTGCACATGACCGACGACGTTCCGTCGCTCAACAAGTTCTACGAGGACGTGTTCGGTGGGTTGATGTTCATGGGCGTCGACGAGCCGCAGTGGCTCGAGGTCGAGGACCGCTGGGCCGGCCTGATCCAGGTCTCGGACTTCTGTGTCGAGACAATGGCTCCCAATCTGCCTGCGGATCCGACCAAGCCGGTGGGAAAGTTCTTCACCAAGTACGGAAAGCATCTGCATTCGGTCGGATACAAGGTCGACGATCTCGAGGCCATCGGTAACCGGTTGATCGAACGCGGCGTCTACATCGGCAAGCCCGGTGGCGGCAAGATCGAGGAGATGGACCCGGAGACGGTCTACTTCTACCCGAGCCCGCGTGACACGGCAGGGCTGATGGTGGAACTGTGCCGCACCGATATGCCCGACGACCCGCGCCAGCTCGGCACCTGGTCCTCACAGGTCAAGATCTGGCGTAGCCATCCGCTGACGATCGAGCGGGCCAACTACGTGACGCTGGGCGTCAAGGACCTCGATGCGGCAGTGCACACGTATGTCGATGTGATCCAGGCTGTTCCGGTGCATTCCGGGATCGACGACGAGCTGCAGACCAAGTTCCAGATCGTCCAGCTCGGCGACTGCCTGCTGCAGCTCGCACAGCCGCTCAGTGCAGAATCCGAACTGGGCCGCCACGTGGCGCAGTGGGGAAACATGATCTACGGTGTGACGTTCCGCGTCTCCGATATCGATTCGGCCGAGAAGTGGCTCAACCTCAAGGGCGTCCGGACCACCCGGATCCGGCCGACGTTGCTCGCCGCCAATCCCGACGACACCCACAATGCGCCGTACTTCTTCAGCACCGAGACGATCCCGAACGATCCCTTCGAGGTCTGACCCTCTCACCACGTAATTCGGGGTGTGTCGCGATTGTGCGACACACCCCGAACTACGTTCGAAGTCGCTCTAGCGCAGGAGAACTCGCGCGGCACCCGGTGCCATCTTGTCGCCGACGGCATCCTCGGTCCACAGTTCGAGGCCCACTTCGGTTCCCTCCTCGGTCGAGTCGACCGAGGTGACGCGTCCGTGCGCCGTGACCGTGCCCTTGGTGTTGGGCTTGCGGAACTGGCAGCTCATCGACAGGATCACCGCGTTGTCCCCGGCCCACTGCCGCACCAGATTGTGCAGGTAGGACCACTGCAGGTTGCCCATGCCGAATGCACCACTCTGACCGGCGATTCGGCCCGCCTCGTCGTCCATGTGGATAGGTACGAATTCGTCGTTGACCGCGGCGTATCGGTTCCAGTTGGCGAAACCGGTGTCGCGAGTGAACGGAGTGAGTTCCTCGCCCACCGTGGGTGCGGCGACGGTCTGTGTGTTCGTCATGAAGTGTGTCGCTTTCGTGTCAGTGAATGGATCAGTGCCGGATCAGGGTCATCAGGGTGCGCTTGACCACCGCGCCGTTCTGGTTGGTCCACAGATCCTCGATGGTGGTGAACAGCATCGAGCCGAGTTTGCCGTCGCGCTCGCGGTACTCGTGCAGGCTCTCGGTTCCGGTGATGACGTCCCCCGGCCGCATCCGTTCGCCGTATTCGGCGACGAGTCCGCCGTTGAGCTGGAACTTCAGACCGGGACCGGCGATGCCGAGCGCCTTCTCCAACCGGTCCGGATCGTTCGCATCGATGTCGGCTGCCTCGTCGGCCCGTGGGGTCGAACCGGCTACGGACCACGCGAAGGGATTGAACTCCTCCGGTGCGACGATCGAGGACCACACCGTGCCCGCCGCGTAGTCACTGTCGAGATACAGACGCGGCGGCTCGGCCGGCCAGTACACCGCGAGAGCCCATTTGCGAATATCGGACTCGGAGATGGGGTGTGACGAACGTTGCGTCACGGTGCGTCCGACCGCGCCGTGCATGGCCTCGGAAACGAGTGTCATGGATATACCTCTCTGTAAAGTAAGTCAGCCCAGTGATTCGACGAAGTCGACGAGTTGTCGGATGTTTCGGCACTCGTGAACCCCGTCGCAGTGCTTGGAGTACTCCGCGATCACGGAGTCCCCGCTGTTCCACAGCACCTGCTTCTCCGGGTTCAGCCAGTACAGGTGCGCGGCCCGCGACCGCACTGCATCGAGCAGATCGGCGCGGGGGTTGTGGTAGTTGTTGCGCGCATCGCCGAGCACCAGGACGGTGCTGCGGCTGTCCAGATCGCGCAGGCATTCCGCGGCGAACGATTCGAGAGCATGACCGTAATCGGATCGCCCGTCGAGCCAGACGCCGAGCTTCTCGTCGTTGATTCTCTTCGAGGCGTCGACGATGGTGTCCGCCTCGGCGAAGATGTGCGTCACCTCGTCGACTCCGTCGATGAACACGAACGATCGCAGTGACGCGAACTCCATCCGCAGTGCCGACATCAGGCGCAGCGTGAACTCTGCGAAGGTGGCGACCGATCCCGAGATATCGGCGAGGACAACCAGTTTCGGCTTGCTCGGACGTGGATCGGCCATTGCCAGGTGCAGTGGTATTCCACCGGTCGACATCGATCCGCGAATGGTCCTTCGCAGGTCGACGACCTGTCGGCCGGAGCGTTTTCGCTTACCGGTCAGCGCGGCAGCGAGTTTGCGGCCCAGGGGATCCATGGCGGTCCGCATGGCCGCGATCTGCTCCGAGGACGCGGTGAGGAAATCGGCATCCTCCGGCAGTGGCGCACGCAGGGTGGCTGCCACCGCGTCGGCTCCGCGGTCCGCGACGAGGGCCAGCCGAATCCTGCCCTCGACGAGTTGGCGGAACCGCTCCACGCGGCGTTCGGCGTGTTCACGCGCCATACGTTGGCGCAGTCCCGGCATCGGACCATCCGATGCGGAACGTGAAACGATGTCTGCCACCAGGGAATCCGAGCCCATTGCGCGCATGGCGCGGTAGATGTAGAACGTGCCCGCCACCGCTCGGCCCGGTTGAATGCCTGCATGCCGATCGACGACCACGTTCGCGATCTCGCGCAGCAGGGTGTCGCCGTCGGTTGCGGCAGCGTCGAGAAGGATGTCGCGCAACGCGGCGTCGCTCAACGATGCGAGAGGTTCGGCTCCAGTGTCGGTCGACGGCTGTGCTGCTTCGGTCGAATCGGGCACCGGGGCAGCGAAGTACAGATCGAACACGGTGTCGTAGGCATGTCGGTGATCGTTCGATTTGACCAGACACGCGCCGATCGCCGACTTCAGATCTGCGCGGTCGGAGATGTCGGTGACGGTGACGGCGCGCAGGGCGTCGAGCACCTCGCTCGTGGAAATCGGTACCTGCATGCGGCGCAGTTCGCTGACGACACCCTCGATCGCGGTCAGCACCGTAATTCCCCGGACGATCGAATCATGCTGTAGCCCAACGGAAGAACGGCTACAGTGCGAGCATGACATCTTCCAAAATTCTGTTCGTGCACGGACTCGCGTCCAGTTACGCCAACAACTGGGAACGTAACGGGTGGCCGGACGTCATCGGTGAGCTCGGCTACGAGGCAGTGGGGTTCTCGCTGCCCGGACACATCGGGGCGATCGTGGACGCCGGCGACGACGACGCCGCCCTCGACGCGCTCCTCGAGGTGGCGGCGGACAACGACATCGATACCGCGGTGGGATTCTCGGCGGGCTCGCTGATGTTGTTGCGCAGTGCAGCTCGTAATCCCACCCGATTCGCGCGGCTCGCGCTGCTCGGCGTCGGCGACGGAATGTGGAACGACGGTGCAGGTCTTCGGGCCATCGCCGACGCGTTCGAGCAACCCGGCACCATCGCCGATCCCGTTCTGGCCTTCATGGCCAAGACCGCCGTAGCGGCGGGTAACGACCCGGGTTCGATCGCCCGCTTCGTGCGAGCGGTGCCCCGCCAACCCGATGCGCAGGCGCTGGCGTCCATCGCCGCTCAGGTACTGGTGATTCTCGGTGACAGGGACGATGTCGGGCCCGCGGACACCCTCGTGAGCTCGTTGCGCCGTGCCGAATTGGTGACGCTCGCCGGTACCGATCACTTTGCGACGAGCGCGGACTATCGGGCGCTCGCTGCCGTCGCGGACTTCCTGCGGGCACCGGTGTCGGTGTGAGCCGAGCACCGGATCAGGCATGAGTCGATTGGAGTTCCGCGGTGGCGGACTCGATGTCGGACTGGTACTTGAGCAGGACGTGCAGATGCGAAACGACGGTCTGCACGTCCACGTCGTCGGTGCCCAGTAGTACGAGTGTGCGCGCCCAGTCCAGGGTTTCGGAGATCGACGGCTTCTTCTTGAGGTTCATCGAACGCAACGATTCGACGACCGCGGTGACCTGTCCCGCGAGCTGTTCGGTGATGCCGGGCACCTTGCTCAACACGATGTCGCGCTCACGCGCCGCGTCGGGGTATCCCACGTGTAGGTAGAGGCATCGCCGTTTGAGTGCCTCGGACAGGTCGCGAGTGTTGTTCGAGGTCAGATAGACCAGTGGCCGCTGGGTGGCGACGACGGTTCCCAGTTCCGGGATCGAGACCTGGAAGTCCGAGAGGATTTCCAGCAGCAGTGCTTCGGTCTCGATGTCGAGGCGATCCACCTCGTCGACCAGCAGCACCACGCGATCCTCGGCTCGAATGGCCTCGAGCAGCGGCCGGGTGAGCAGGAACTTCTCGTCGAACACGCCGGCGTCGGTGCCGCTGCCCTTGTTGTCGCTGCCCTCGTCGCCGCGGGCGGCCTGGATGGCCAGCAATTGCTTGCGGTAGTCCCACTCGTACAGCGCCCGTGACTCGTCCAGACCCTCGTAGCACTGGAGCCGGATGAGCCGGGCATCGGTGATGGCCGCAACGGATTTGGCGAGTTCGGTCTTGCCGGTTCCGGCGGGGCCCTCCACCAGAATCGGTTTGCCGAGTGCGGCGGCGAGGTGCACGGTGCCCGCGATGTGATCGTCGGGGAGGTAGCCGTGTGCGGACAACCGTTGGCGAACGTCGCCTGCCGAGCCAAGATCGACTGTGTCCATGATGCCTTCTCTCTGCTGAACGTCGCTACAGAATACTATTCCGTTGGTCTTACCGTAAGGCATTTGACAACTCGCATTTCGCGGCGCATTCTGCTGGTGGCGACAACTATCGGTCGTTGCCACCGGTCGAGCAGACCGATTCGATGCCGTCGAAACGCGGTTCCTCCCCTCAGTTACGAGCCGTACGTCGGCGACACGACTGGGCGGCGACGGAACAGAAGGGTCAACCAAGATGACAGTGGACACATCGTCGGAACAGAAGCTGTTCCGAGCAACGACCAAGTCTTTCCTCGCCAAGGAGGCACCGATCAGTCGTGTGCGTGTCCTGGCCGAGCAGGACACCTCGTTCGAGCGCTCGTGGTGGCGCAGGGGAGCCGAACTGGGCTGGACCGCGCTGCAGGTTCCGGAGGAACTCGGCGGCGGCAGCGTCACCGGCAAAGGCATCCTCGATCTGGTGGCGGTGGCCGAGGAACTGGGCCGCGGCGTCGCACCCGGTCCGCTGCACCCGGTGAACGTGGTCCTGGCCGCACTGGTGGATGCCAGGACCGGACCGGATCACGGTAAGGCCATCGAGGAACTGGTCTCGGGCGAGAAGGTGGCTGCCTGGGCGGTGTACGAGCCCGGAAATGCCTGGGCCCCACATACTCCGGCAGTGACTGCCACGCAGACGGCGCAGGGCTACACCCTGTCCGGAACGAAGGACCGCGTCGAGGCCGGCCCACAGGCGGACGCCTTTCTGGTGACCGCGCTGACCGAGAACGGGCCACTGCAGTTCCTGGTCGACTCGGATGCTCCCGGTGTCACCGTGGTGCGCTCGCGCTCCATCGACATGGTCAAGCAGTACGCGTCCGTCGAGTTCGACGGCGTCGAGGTCGGCAGCGAGACCGTCGTCGGCGATATCGACACGACGGCGGCGCTGATCGACCGGCAGATCCAGGTGGCCAACCTGCTCCAGGTCGCCGAGACTGTCGGGCTACTCGACACCGTCTTCGACTTCACCGTGCAGTGGGCATTCGATCGCTACTCCTTCGGTCGCCCGTTGGCCTCGTACCAGGCACTCAAGCACCGGTTCGCCGACATGAAGATGTGGCTCGAGGCCTGCCATGCGACCGTGGACGGTGCCGCAGAGGCAGTGCAGGACCGAGCCGAGAACTCGGCGTATCTCGTCAGCGTCGCCAAGTCGTACGTCGGGTGGCGGTCGGCACAGATCATTCAGGACTGCGTGCAGATGCACGGCGGAATCGGCATCACCTGGGAACACGATCTGCACCTGTTCCTGCGCCGCGCACTGCTCAATCGTGAACTGCTGGGCACGCCGGAGGATCACCGGCGCTCCATCGCCGACCACCTCGAACTCTAGAAGGGACAACACACGATCATGACTGTGACGACAGAGAGCGTCGAGGACTTCCGGCTGCGCGCACGGGGTTGGCTCGCCGACAACATGCCCCGCTTCGATCCGGATGCCCCCGCCGCGCCCGAGGGTGACGACGACGCGATGTGGGCCCGCACCCGCGAGCTCCAGAAGATGCTCTACGCAGGTGGATTCGCCGGAATCTGCTACCCCGTCGAGTACGGCGGTCTCGGCCTGACCTCGGCTCACCAGGATGCCTTCACCGAAGAGGCGATGGGCTACGAGTTACCGCTGCTGCTCAACGTCCCCACGTTCACCATCTGCGCGCCCACCATCCTCGACATGGGCAACGAACAGCAGAAGCGGGACCGGATCAGTGCCGCCATCCGCGGCGACGAGATCCTCGTCCAGTTCCTGTCCGAGCCCAGTGGCGGATCGGATCTGGCAGGGCTGATCACCAGGGCCGAGCGGGACGGTGACGAGTGGATCCTCAACGGTGCCAAGACGTGGAGCACCAGCGCCTACGCGGCGGACTGGGCACTGTGCCTGGCCCGCACCGATTGGGATGCGCCCAAGCACCGCGGCCTGACGATGTTCCTGCTCAAGGTGGACTCACCCGGCGTCACCATCCGCCGAATCAAGCAGGTCAACGGCTCCACCGAATTCTGCGAGGAATTCTTCGACAACGTCGTCATTCCGGCGGATTGTGTTGTGGGAGAGGTCAACGACGGGTGGTCGGTCGCCTCTCGTCAGCTCTTCCACGAGCGCACGGCCGTGGGCGGTGGATCGCAGTACTCGAGCGGAGTCGGCGTGCTCGACACCCGCAACGCGTCGCTGGACTTCGTCGAGCTGGCACAGAAGACCGGGCAGAATCACGACGTCCGGGTGCGCGAGCGCGTCGGCGAGGCCTATGCCCACCGCACCGTGCAGGACCAGTTGATCAAGCGCATCGCCGGTGCCGTCGAATCCGGTGAGCTACCGGGGCCGGCCATGTCGCTCATCCGGCTCTTCCATGCCGAAACCGACTGGCTCAACAGCGATATCGCTCTCGAGCTGGCCGGTAGCGAATCGGTCGTGGGCCCGCTCGGTGAGCGCGGTGCTGCGGACATGGGTCAGCACTACCTGTCCCGCCAGGGCGCGAGCCTCGGCGGCGGCAGCAGTGAGATGTCGCGCAACATCATCAGCGAACGACTGTTGCAGATGCCCCGTGAGTACGCGGCCGACCGCGACGTTCCGTTCAAGGAAGTCAAGCGCGGACGCTGATCCCGCAGGAACAAAAAACCGGTATCGCCGCAGTTCATCGCGGCGGTGCCGGTTTTTTTCATGTCCCTGGCTCGCCGAACCGCTGACACACCGATGCCCCGTCCGAATCGGACGGGGCATCGGTGTCTGATGGGTGTACGGAGATCAGGCAGGTACATCCGAACGTACCGAGGCAACGAGGTTGCGTCGCAGAATCTTTCCCGTCGGAGTGGTCGGTAGTTCGTCCAGGAAGATCACGTCGTCGGGAGTCTTGGAGCTGCGCAGCTGCGCACGTACCCAGGCACGCAGAGCGTCGGCGTCGGCGGTTTGGCCGTCGGCTGTGACGACGAATGCCGCGATGCGATGACCCCACTCCGCGTCGGGGATTCCGGCGACGGCGCAGTCGGCCACCGATTCGTGTTCGGAGAGTACGGCTTCGATCTCCGCGGGCGCGATGTTCTCGCCGCCGCGGATGATGGTGTCGTCTGCTCGGCCCTGCACGAACAGGAAGCCGTCGGCGTCGAGGTAGCCGAGGTCGCGGGTGGGGAACCAGCCGTCGGCGTCGACGAGTGAGCCCGCCTCGAGGTACTCGCCGGCAACCTGCGGACCGCGGACGACGATGTCGCCGACAACGCCGGGCGCACAGGGGGAGCCGTCGAAGTCGTGCACCTCGATCTCCACGCTGGGCAGTGCTCGACCGACCGATGCCAGGCGGGCGCGGACATCGGGGTCGTCGCTGGCCAATGCGTCGCGGTGGTCGTCGGGGCCGAGAACGGCGATGGACGACGCCGTTTCGGTCAGGCCGTACGCGTTGACGAATCCGGTGTGCGGGAACAGCTCCAGTGCGTGTGCCAGTGCGGGCGCAGAGATCTTGGCTCCGCCGTAGGACAGCCCCTTCAGGGTCGGCGGACCGGTCTCGCCCGCGGCGACGAGTTCGCGGACGATGCGCACGAGCATCGTCGGCACCACCATCGCGTTGGTGATCTTCTCCCCACGCACGGTGTCGAGCCACTGCCGGGGAGTGAACTGATCGAGATACACGATGCGGCGGCCGGCGAACAGATTCGAGAGCAGATTGGCCACTGCGGCAATGTGATACGGCGGAACGCTGACGATGGTGGCGTCGGTTGCCTCGGCGGATGCGAACTCCACCGAACCGAGTACGTACGACGTCAGGTGCCGGTGCCGCAGTACCGCACTCTTGGGTGCGGCGGTGGTTCCACTGGTCATCAGCAGGACGGCGATGTCCTCGACGTCGGGATCGGCCGGATCCGCCAATGGCGGTGCGGCGCTTGTGCGCGCCAGGAAATCCGCGGTGGTGATCGCGTTGGGGGCACCGGCGCGCTCGGGGTCGTCGGTGACGATCAGCGGGTGCGCGGACCGCGAGATGATCTCGTCGATCTGATCACCACTGAGGCGAAAATTGATGGGCAGGAACGGCACACCGGCGTAGGCCGATGCGAACAGTGCCACCGGGAAGGCCGGTCCGTTGCCGCCGAGGAAGATGACGGTGTCTGCGCCGGACTCACGAACGATGCCCCCACCGGCCAGCGAGCGCTGTTGGAGCTGCGCGCCGGTCAGGCCGTCGTCGAGGGTGCCGAGCAAGGTGATGTCGCCATTGCCGCCCGCGACCATGTCGAGCAATGTCAGGAGGTTCATGATCTGTTCTCGACCCTTCTCAGTCGGACGCCGGCAGAGCTTTTGCCGACTTCAAGCTCAGTTCGCGATCTGCGAAGGTCAGCGATCCGGTGCCGGGCTTGACGATGAGAAGCTCGATCCCGGAATCGGCGTCGGTGTACCGCTTGCCCACGGCGAGCGCGGGACCCTCGGGACCGGACTGACCGGCTACCGCGTCGACGCTCATGGGAGCGCCGGCCAGGAGCACCGTGCCCTGTGCCTCGGTGCCGCGCACGACCACGACCTCGCAGCTCGACGATGGTGCGCGAAGGTGACTTCCAACTTTGAGTGCCACGAGAGATCTCTCCTCATATAGATGACTGCATATAGATGACTGCTTTGTAGACGGCCGGACCTCGAAAATGCCTTGCCACGGTGCTCGCACATTTTGTTCGCCAGAGTGATCCGGACTGACGGACTACGGTGGTAAGTTCCATACCGTAAGGCATATGGTACACACCTTGCCGCTGGCCAAGGCGCTTTTTTGAAACCTTTCGAAGTGACCCGTTCATCGGGGCCGCTCGAGACTCCAATGAACACCAAGCAAGTCAAGCACCGAGAAGGAGTACGCACATGAGTTTGGCGATCACCGAGGAACACCAACAGCTCACGGACATAGCCAAGGACTTCCTGGCCGGTGTGAAGGCGACCGCCAGTTCGAGAGAGCTGACCAACGGTGTATCCGCCGATACCTCGACCCTCTGGTCCGGCATGACCACGCAGGGATGGCAGGGGTTGCATCTGCCCGAGTCGGTCGGTGGACAGGGTTACACACTGGCCGAGACCGCTCTGGTGGTCGAACAACTCGGCTACGCACTGGCGCCGGGCGCGTTCACCGCATCATCGGTCGTGTCCGTTGCCCTCGACGAACTGGGGACGCAGGAGCAGCGATCGGCCCTGCTCCCCACGCTCGCCGACGGTAGCGCGATCGGATCGCTCGCCCTCGCCGCCGACATCACCGTCGGTGACGCGGTGTCGGGCACCAGTGGACCCATCATCGGCGGCGCATTCGCCACGCTGGTGCTCCTGGTCAGTGGCGACGACGCCGTCGTGGTCCCACTCGATGCCGCGGGCGTCACCACTGCGACGGTGGACGCACTCGATCCGACCCTGGGAATTCAGTCCGCCACTCTCGACGGTGTCGCCGTCGCCGACTGCACCGTCGTCGCAGGCGCAGCAGCAGCGGTCCGACGCATCGCGCGGGTGCTGTTCTCGGCCGAGGCGTCGGGTTCGGCGCGGGCCACCCTGGACATGGCGGTCGAGTACGCCAAGGTACGCAGTCAGTTCGGTCGAACGATCGGGTCGTTCCAGGCGGTCAAGCACCACTGCGCCAACATGCTCGTGCAGTCGGAGCTGGCGACGGCAGCGGTGTGGGACGCCGCGCGAACACCGGTATCGGATGCGCAGGCCGCGATCGTCTCCGACGTTGCCGCTGCCACGGCGTTCTCCGCAGCAATCCACAACGCGCAGCTCAACATTCAGTTGCACGGCGGCATCGGCTTCACGTGGGAACACGACGCGCACCTCTACCTTCGGCGCAGCCGCGCACTCGCGGCACTGATCGCGCCGGCCGATGTGGTGCTCGACGACCTGATCGAGCGCTCGTACGCGGGTGAGCGCCGGAGCTACTCCCTCGACCTGCCGGCCGAGGCCGAGCAGTACCGCTCCGCGGTGCGCGAGTTCGTCGCGAGTTACCAGGGCACCCCCGAGGCGGATCGTCGTCGCGTGCTGGCCGAGTCGGGTTACCTGGTTCCGCACTGGCGGACTCCGTTCGGACGGGCCGCAGGTGCCATCGAACAGCTCGTCATCGAAGACGAGATGGCAGAGGTGGACCAGCCCAATCTCGGTATCGGCGGTTGGGTCCTGCTGACCCTGACGCAGCAGGCGGACGAGGATCAGATCGCCCGGTGGGTGATGCCGAGCCTGCTCGGTGAATTCCAGTGGTGCCAGCTCTTCAGCGAGCCGGGTGCCGGATCCGATGCGGCGGCGGTGTCCACCAGGGGCGTCAAGGTCGACGGAGGATGGCGGGTGACCGGCCAGAAAGTGTGGACCTCGGGCGCACAGGACTGCAACCGTGGTCTGGCGACCATCCGCACCAATCGTGACGCCCCCAAACACAAGGGCATCACCGCCATGGTCATGGACATGCACGCGCCGGGTGTGACGGTACGGCCGCTGCGCGAGATCACCGGAGAGTCTCTCTTCAACGAGGTCTTCTTCGACGACGTCTTCGTGCCGGACTCCGACGTGGTCGGCGCGGTGGACAACGGGTGGAAGGTAGCGCGGGCAACGCTCGGCAACGAGCGCGTGACGATCGGAGCGGGCAGCCGTGAAGGACTGTCCGCGTTCGATCTTCTCGACGTCGCGGCCGCGGAGAAGCCCGGCGATGTCGAGGTGAGCCGCGCGATCGCACGGTTGGTCGTGGAGGAGCAGAACATGCGACTGCTCGATCTGCGCCGAGTGGTGCGGGCCGTCGTCGATGCGGGCCCGGGCCCGGAGGGCAACGTCACCAAACTGCTCTCCGCCGAGCACGCCCAGCGGGTGACCGAACTGGGGATGCAGATCGCGGGCGCATCGGCCGTCACCGGTGCCTACGGCGAGATCTCGTTCGAGTACCTCTTCGACCGCTGCCTGTCCATCGCAGGCGGCACCTCCGAGATCACTCGCAACGTCATCGCGGAACGGTTGCTGGGGCTTCCGCGCGATCCGCTCAACGTATAGATCGGTACGCGCCCAGGGCAGGGCAGGGCAAGGCAGGGCAGGTACGGACGAGAACATCGTCGGTACCTGCCCTTGTTCGTATCCCTGTCCGGTGCGAGAGAAGACGAATGTGGCCGGCACCTTTCGGTGCCGGCCACATTCGTCCGCGTGTGAGTGTGTCGCGAGTAGCTACAGAACCGAGCCGCTGTCCTTCGCCTCGGCGATGTCGCCCCAGCTCAGGCCTAGTTCGAGCAGGATCTCCTCGGTGTGCTGGCCGTGTTCGGGAGCGCGTGAGGGTTCGGGCGTGACGTTGCCGTACTGCACCGGCGGAGCGACGACGCGGTAGTCGACGCCGTTGTCGTCCTTGTTCTCGATGAGGTAGCCGTTCGAGGAGGCCTGCGGATCGACGAGGACCTCCTGGGGAGAGGCCAGCGCGGACCAGACCCCGGGTTCGTCGGCGAGCACCTTGGTCCAGTGTTCGAGGTCCCGCGTCAGGAAGTGATCGCGCAGGAGCGCGGCCGCCTCGTTCGTGTTGGCGATCAGGTTGGCCGAGGGCACGAACCGGGGGTCCTCGGCGAGCTCGGAGAGGCCGACGCGGTGGCAGAAGTTGGCCCAGAACTTGTCGGGCTGCAAGAAGACCAGCTGGATCCAGCGGTCGTCGAGCGTGCGGTACTTGTGGGTCACCGGGTTGACGGAGCTACCGACCGGCGGAACCGGAATGCGATCGACTCCGAAGAAGTCCGACGCCAGGATGTCCGGGGCCATGGTCCACATGGCCTGGGCCAGCAATGAGACGTCGACTGTTGTTGCCTCGCCGGTCTTTTCGCGGTGGTACAGGGCGCCGATGACGCCTCCGGCCAGTGTCATCCCGCTCGGCAGGTCGCCGAACGCGGGGCCCTGGCCCAGTGGGTATTCGGCATCGTCGGGCGAGAGTGCGTAGGCGACGCCGCCGCGGGCCATGAAGCTGGCCGAGTCGAATCCGCCGCGGTTGCGGTCGGGGCCGCGTGAGCCCTGGCCCGATCCGCGAGCGACGATGATGTTCGGGTTGATGGCCTTGACCTGCTCGAACGTCAGGTTCGCGCGTTCGAGGGGGGCGGGCAGCCAGTTGGTCAGGAACACGTCGGCGTCGGCGAGGAGCTTGGCCAGGTACTCGTGACCCTTCTCGGATTTGAGGTCGAGGCCGATGCTGCGCTTGCCGCGGTTACCGATCTCGAGCATGAAGTCTGCGTCCGCGCGGGCCTTGTCGCGTCGAAGCCCGCCGACGACGAGTGCTCGGCCGGGATCGCCCGCCTTGGTGTCCTCGACCTTGATCACGTCGGCACCCCAGTCCGCCAATACCGCACCGGCCGCTGGGACGAATGTCCACGAAGCCAGTTCGACGACCTTGATGCCATCCAGAATGCCCGTCATCAGTGACCTCTCATCTCGACTGTGCCCGGTCGTTCGGGGCTCGCGGACTCTCGGCGCGAGCGGTGATTGCCTTTACCGTAAACCTATCTATTGCAAATGTGACGGGTTTGCCGGAACTGATCGGAAATGGTTCCGATGCGCGTGGAGTCCTGCGTTTTCCGAACTTCCAGAAAGGCTTACCGTATGGTAAGCCAGTGGTGAGGGTCGGGCGGACATCGATGCCGCGCGACCACCGGTCACAGAGAGGTGCCGATGGACAAGCCAGAACCTGTACCCGACGCGGTCAGCGCGTTCTACTGGGAGCATGCAGCCCGGGGAGAACTCGCGATCCAGGGTTTCGAGGACAGCGATTTCGTACAGTTCCCACCGAACTCGGTCGCCGAACGCATCGACGTGTCGGGATCGGCTCGCGCGGTGGTGGTCAGTGGCCGAGGAACGTTGTACGCCTACACGATTCTGCATCAGGCGTTCCATCCCGCCTTCGGCGATTCCGTTCCGCTCGCGATCGGTCTCACCGAGCTCGACGACCATCCGGGCATCCGGATTCTGAGCAACATCGTCGATGCGGAGCCCGGTGAACTTCGGTCCGGACTGCCGGTAGAGGTGACCTTCGAGAAACGGGGCTCGCAGTCCCTTCCCCAGTTCCGGCCAGTGCGATCAGGAGACTCGGCATGACATTCGGACGCAAGACCGCCATCGTCGGAGTCGGCTATTCCGCCATCCATCGCGATCGCGGCGTCGACAGCCGTCCGCTCGCGACGACGGCAGCGAAGAATGCCATCGCCGACGCCGGCCTCGAATTCTCCGATATCGACGGCATCTTCGAGTACCCGGCCTCGGACGAGATCGCGATCGACATGCAGCGCATGTTGGGAATCAAGAATCTGCGGTGCTTCGGCGACCATGCCGGTTCCGGACCCTCGGGAATGGCGGCGGCAATCGCTGCGGAGGCGGCGGTGGCCAGCGGGCAGTGCGACGTCGCGCTCGTCTTCCGCTCGATCACCCGCGAATGGGGTCAGCAGAGCGGGCAGGTGGTGTTTCCGCCCGCGAGTGGACCTCTGCAGTTCCAGATGCCCTACGGCGTCGCAGGCGCGATCATTCCGGTGATGGGCATGAAGAAGCAGCGCAGGTTCGCCGAGTTCGGCGGGCGCGAGGAGGATTACGGGTCCATCGCGGTCAATGCCCGCAAGTGGTCCGCCCTCAACGAGCGTGCGGTACTGCGGGATCCGGTCACCATGGACGATTACCTGGCCTCCCGGTTCGTCTCCGAACCGCTCCGTCTCCTCGACTGTGACTACCCGATCACCGGTGCGTGTGCCGTCATCATCACCACCGCCGAGCGAGCTGCCGACCTGGCGCAGAAGCCGGTGCTGATCGATGCGAGCGCGCTGGGCACCGGTGGGCGGCCGGATTGGACATTCACCGACGACTTCGTCTTCGGCGGCACCAGGCCGTGCTCGGACACTCTGTGGGAACGCTCGTCGGTCACGGCCGCCGATGTCGACGTCGCGGAGCTCTACGACGGTTTCACCCACATCACGATCTCGTGGGTGGAAGCACTGGGGCTCTGCGGAATCGGAGAGTTCGGTGACTGGGTCGACGGCGGTGCGACGATCGGGCCCGGTGGCTCGCTGCCGATGAACACCAACGGTGGCCAGCTCGCCGAGGGTCGTATGCACGGGCTGAGCTTCCTCGCCGAAGCGACGCTGCAGCTGCGCGGTCAGTGCGATGTCCGTCAGGTCGACGGGGCCAGGGTTGCCGTGGTTGCCAACGCCGCCGGTCCACAATGTGGAGCTATGGTCCTCACGTCCTGACCGGGGGCGATGTCGACTTTTCGTCGATAGTGCATCGGTGACTCCCGGGAGTAGGTACGGTACGGCTTGCGGTATCAACTACTGCTCGTCTCCGGCCGAGTGATTCGGCCTCCTCTCCCCTGGGAGTCATCGATGACCACTATCGAACAATCCACCTCTGCCGATCGCACCAGCGCCGACGTCAACAGCGAAGCGGGCCGTAATGCAGAGCAGCGCTTGATGATCGACGGAGTACTGCGTGCGTCGCGCTCCGGCGACACCTTCGACAACATCAGTCCGGCGACCGGTGCGGTGATCGGCGTTGCTGCCGCCGCGGGGCGAGAGGACATGGACGAGGCGATCGGTGCCGCGCGTCGGGCATTCGACGAAACCGAATGGTCCACCGATAGGACCCTGCGGCGTCGGGTGCTGCTGCAGCTGCACGAGGCACTGGTCTCGGAGCAGGAGCAACTGCGGACCGAGATCATCGCCGAAGCCGGATCGCCTTTGTCGGCAACCTATCTGGCGCAACTGGACTGGCCGCTGGCCGACGGCCTCACCTACCCGGCAGAATTGATCGACACGTACGAGTGGGAACGCGATCTGGGACCTCTGTCCTTCGGCCCGGCCGACAACAAGAGGCGCGTCTACAAGGAACCGATCGGTGTGGTCGGTGCCATCGCGCCGTGGAATTTTCCGTTCGAGATCATCGTCAACAAGATCGGGCAGGCACTGGCCACCGGGAACACGATGATCCTCAAGCCGGACCCCAACACCCCGTGGACCTCGACCCGGATCGGCCGCTTGATGGCCGAGCACACCGACATACCGGCGGGCGTCTTCAACGTCGTGCCGACGCCGAACAACAGCATCGCCGAGATGCTCGTGTCCGATCCGCGGGTGGACATGGTCTCGTTCACCGGATCCACCGGAGTCGGCAAGATGTTGCAGCAGAAAGCATCTGCGTCGCTCAAGAGAGTATTTCTCGAACTGGGCGGTAAGTCCGCGATGATCGCACTCGAGGATGCCGACCTGGCCCAGGTCATTCCGTCGGCCGCGCAGGCCTGCCTGCACGCCGGGCAGGGATGTGCACTCACGACGCGGTTGCTGGTCCCGAACTCGCGGTACGACGAGGTCGTGGAGATGGTCACCGACCTGTACGGGCAGCTTCCGGTGGGCGACCCGGCCGATCTCCAGACGTTCGTCGGACCGGTCATCAACGTCAAGCAGAAGGCGCGCATTCTCGGGATGCTGCAGGGTGCCGCGGCCGAGGGTGGCCGAATCACCGTCGGCGGCGGTGCGGCGAAGAACCTACCCGAGCATCTCGCAGGCGGCTTCTACATCGAGCCCACCGTGATCGCCGGAACCACCAACGACGCGACCATCGCCCAGCAGGAAGTGTTCGGACCGGTACTGACCGTACTGGGATACGACACCGAGGACCAGGCGGTCCGCATCGCAAACGACAGCATGTACGGACTGTCCGGTGCGATCTTCTCGGCATCCACCGAGCACGGACTCGCCGTCGCCAAGCGCATCAGGACCGGTTCGATGTCGGTCAACGGTGGCGTCTTCTACGGTGCCGACTCGCCGTACGGCGGATACAAGGTCAGCGGCCAGGGACGACAGAACGGGCTGGAGGGTTTCGAGCAGCACCTCGAGACCAAGGCCATCGGTTTCATCTGATCCGCGCGCGAAATCTCTCGATACGAGAACACCGACTACACGAGCTAGGACGAAACAATGGGAAAACTGGACGGCAAGGTAGCGTTCGTGACCGGCGCTGCCCGTGGTCAGGGGCGTAGTCATGCGCTCGAGTTGGCCAGGGAGGGTGCCGACATCATCGCTGTCGACATCTGCGAGGACATCGCCACCAACGGATATCCGCTGGCGAGTTCGGCCGACCTGGCCGAGACCGCGCGCCTGATCGAGGAGCTGGACCGACGGGTGGTAGCGTCGAAGGCAGACGTGCGCGAGCCGAGCGAACTACGTCGCGCCGTGGACGAGGGCGTGGCTGCGCTGGGTCGTTCTCGACATCGTCGTCGCGAACGCCGGAATCTGCCCACTGGGCGGGGACGTGCCGCCGCAGGCGTTCATCGATGCCGTCGACGTCGATCTCGTCGGTGTCATCAACACGGTCTCGGCCACATACCGACACCTGAGCGCAGGCGCATCGATCGTGGCGACGGGTTCGGTGGCCGGCCTGATCTCCGGTGGCACTGACAATCCCGCGAACGGCCCGGGTGGCTCGGGGTACTCGCACGCCAAGCGCGGGGTCTCGCGGTACGTGCACGATCTCGCGCTCGCGCTCGCACCGTCGTCGATCCGGGTCAATGCCGTGCACCCCACCAACGTGAACACCGACATGTTGCAGAGCGATCCGATGTACCGGGTGTTCCGACCCGACCTCGAATCACCGACGCGTGAGGATGCCGAGACGCTTTTCCAGCAATGCAGCCGATGCCGATCGGATACGTCGAACCGATCGACATCAGCAAGGCGGTGTTGTTCCTCGCCTCGGACGACGCGCGCTACGTCACCGGCCTGCAGTTGAAGGTGGATGCCGGGGCGACGCTGGCAGTGACGTCCTCGGGAGCTCCGGGCTGAATCCCGCCACCAGAATTTTGTGACGGCACTCACAAGAATGATGTATCGTAAGTCTTACTGGAGCGGGGTCCGTAGCACCGCCGACTCGGGTATTCCCCCACGCTCGATTCCCTGAGGAGGGACTATGCTTGCCGACGATGTACAGATCGTGTCGGTCGACGACCACGTCATCGAACACCCACGGGTGTGGACCGACCGTGTGGCGTCGAAGTTCAAAGATGACGCCCCGCGCATCGAACGCGCCGAGGACGGAAACGACTGGTGGATCTACGAGGGTCAGAAGGCCGGTAACTTCGCCCTCAACGCCGTAGCCGGTAAGGATCCGAAGGATTTCGGAATGGATCCGCGGTCCTACGACGACATGCTGCCCGGGTGCTACGACATCTCGGACCGCATCAAGGACATGAACACCGAGGGTGTGCACGCACAGTTGTGCTTCCCCAACTTCGGTGGCTTCGCCGGCTCCACGTTCCAGAAGTCGAAGGACTTCGCATTGGCGAACGAATGCACAAGGGCCTACAACGATTTCATCATCGAGGAGTGGTGCGCCTACGACCCCGGCCGGCAGATTCCGCTCGCCGGTCTGCCGTACTGGGACGTCGAGGAAACCGTCAAGGAGATGAAGCGGACCGCGGACAAGGGCGTCAAGTCCTGGACCTTCCCCGAACTCCCGGACCGCATCGGCTTGCCGTCCTGGCATACCGATCATTGGAACCCGGTGTTCGAGTTCGCCCAGGAAGCCAACATCCCGCTCTCGCTGCACTTCGGCTCCGGCGGTGCTCCCCAGGTCTCGCCCGAGGGTGCCAGCACCAACTTCACCGTTGCCATCACCCTGTTCGCTCTGAACTCGGCGAGTGCGATGACCGAGCTGCTGCTCTCGCCGGTGTTCCACAACTACCCCACCCTGCGAATGGCACTGTCGGAGGGCGGAATCGGCTGGATGCCCTATGTGCTCGAGCGCTCGGACTACGTGTGGGAACGTCACCGCTTCTACAACGACGTGCACCAGAGCGTGCGCCCCTCGGAGCTCTTCGCCCGCGGCCACATCGGCGGGTGCTTCATCTCCGACGAGGCCGGTCTCGAGATGCGTCACCGCATCGGCGTCGACCACATCATGTTCGAGTCGGATTACCCGCACTCGGATTCGCAGTGGCCGCACACCCGTAAGGTGCTCACCGAGTCGATGGTGAACATCCCCGACGGCGAGGCTCGCAAGATGTGCGAGGACAACGCACGGATCTTCTACGACTTCCCGCGTAACTGATCTTCTCGCACCCCAGCTCGACGAAAGAGCACCGCTACCGGATCTCGACCGGAGCGGTGCTCTTCTCGTTGTCCCCTTCGTCTGCCACCGGGGCGGATTCGTGGGAGGTCTTCGATGTCGTGGGAATGAAGAATGCGACGACCACGGCTGCCACGGCGGCGAGGCCGGCGATGGCGAAGGCGAGGCGGAACCCGGATGCAGTGGTCAACGGCACCGATCCCACCTCGATCACGTTCTGCGCGAGCACCATTGCAGTGATGGCGCTGGCGGTGGAGGTGCCGATCGAGCGCATCAGGGTGTTGAGTCCGTTGGCCGCTGCTGTTTCGCTGTCGGGGACGGCCCGCATGATGAGGGTCGGTAGAGCGGCGTAGGCGAAGCCGATGCCGACTCCGATGAAGCAGCCGACGAGCACCGTGTGCCACACCTGCGTCATCAGTGCCATCGCGAGGCCGTAGCCAAGGGCGATCGTGACGCCGCCGATGATCAAACTGGTTCTTGGACCGTGGCGTTCGGAGATGCGCGCAGCGATCGGCGAGGTCGCCATCATGATCAGGCCGGTGGGCACCATGCACAGACTCGCCACCATGATGGACTGGCCGAGACCGACTCCGGACGTGGACGGCATCTCGATCAGCTTCGGCAGCACCACGGTCGAGGCGAAGAGCCCGAATCCGACTGCGATCGAGGCGATGTTGGTCAGCAGCACCGGCCGTCGGGCACTGACCCGAAGGTCCACCAGCGGACTGCGCGCGTTCCACTGATAGACGCCCCAGGCCAGCAGTACCGCAACGCCGACGCCCGCGCTGGTGAGGGTGGCCGGGCGGAGCCAACCCCAGTCCGCTCCCTTGCTCACTGCCAGCAGTACTCCACTGAGTCCGACCGCGAGACCGATGGCACCGATGTAGTCGAAGGATGCGTGGCGATGAGCCGGGCCGCCGGGCACACACACGGCGATGAGAACGACGCCGACGGTACTGAGCGCGGCGGCGAGCCAGAACAGGACGTGCCAGTCGGCGCGTTGGGATACGAATGCCGACAACGGCATTCCGATGGCGCCGCCCACTCCGAGGGTGGAGCTCATCAGCGCGACGGACCGGCCGAGTCGATCGGTCGGGATGGTGTCGCGAAGCATGCTGATCCCGAGGGGAATGATGCCGAGTCCGGCTCCCTGCAATGCACGCCCTGCCACGAGTGGCCACAGTCCGGTGGATGCGGCCGCGAGTATCGAGCCTCCCGTGAGGACGGTGAGCAGAATCAGGGCAATTTTCTTCTTACCGAACATATCTCCGAGTCGCCCGGCTATGGGCGTGCAGATGGCGCCGGCCAGCAGGGTGACGGTGATGACCCACGAGGCGTTGGCGGGGCTCGTGTCCAGAAGGCGCGGGAGATCCGGCACGAGTGGGGTGAGCAGGGTCTGCATGAACGAGACGATCAAGCCGGTAGATGCCAGTACGGCAGTGATGACCGTGGGGTTCGTGCTTCCGGCACCGGTGAAGGGTTTCTTCATTTTTGTATCTTCAACTGGGTCAATTCGGATGCCCTCATCGTGTAAGTTCCTTACCGTAAGTCTTGCGGTTAATCGAACTATAGGTTCTGGCGTAGGCATTTTCGGCACAATCGCTTCCGTCTCTCCTGCGAGGTTCGAAGTCCCAATTCTCGAAGTCCCAATTCTCGAAGTCCGGCTGTCGAAGTCTCATTCGCGCGTACGTCGGTACGCGTTTTACGAAAATCAGGAGAACAAAGTATGTCGATTCTCGAGTCGATTCGAGCCGCCAGGCGGTCCACGATCCGAGTCGGTGTCCTCGCTGCCGTGACCGTGACAGCGGTGTCCGGCCTCGTCGGTTGCGCCGGCAGCGCGTCGCAGGACGGAGCGGCCGGGGGGTGCAACTCACCTGGGGTGACCGCGGATTCGATCACGGTCGCGTCGGTCTCCCCGCTGTCGGGTCCCTCGGCCTCGACGTTCGCCGGTTTCGTCGAGGGCGCGCGGGCTCGGTTCGAGGTGGAGAACGCCGCAGGTGGGGTCAACGGCCGCAAGATCGAACTGACCACCAACGACGACCTGGGGGACGGGGCCGCGCAGGTCACGGCTGCGCGTAACGCGGTGCAGTCGCAGAAGGCGTTCGGAATCCTGCACGCCTCTCGTGTCGACACCATGTTCGATTACCTTGCCTCACAGAATGTCCCGGTCACCGGTTTCCCCGGTCAGATCGCCTACCAGACGATGGACAACGCGTTCGGTTTCGCCGGTACCGCGAGCATCGGTTATCCGTCTACTGCTCAGTCGCAGTTCTTCGTCGACCGGGGTGTTCAGCGTCTGGGTGTGCTCGCCAACAACTCCACCGGCTCGAAGGGTGCAGCCGAGGGATTGATCTCGGTAGCCCCGACTGTCGGCCTCAACGTCGAGGAGTCCTCACTGGACATCCCCGTCGGTGCCTTCGACGCGACTTCGATTGCGCTGCAGATGAAGAACGCCGGTGTAGACGGTCTGTTCATGCCCCTGGTCACCGACTCGTCGGTGTCGATCCTCAAGGCGATCAAAGCGCAGGGCGTCGAACTGAAAGCGGCGTACATGCAGGGTCTCTACGATCCGAAGATCACCGATCAGGTGGGCGATCTGCTCGACGGCGTGTCGTCACCGCCCGTCGGAACCGTCCCGGTCGAGGTCGACGACGAGGCGACGAAGCGCTTGGTTTCCGCGATGACCGAGTACGGCGACGGAGTGGATCCCCGTACCGGCTTCACCACCCCCGGCTACGTCTCGGCCGACCTGTTCATCGAGGGTCTGAATAAGGCCGGCGCATGCCCCACCCGTGAGGGATTCGTAACCGCGCTGCGGGCGGTGACCGACTATGCAGGCGACGGTCTTCTGGTCGAGCCGGCGAACTTCGCCGAAGGTCCTGTCAAGGGCGGATTCCCATACGGCCGGTGTGCCTGGTTCGTGACCTACGCCGGTGGTGCATTCGTGCCCGATCCGGCAGCGACATGCGGTGAGATCCAGGGTCTCTGAGAGCCGTATCAGATTTGTGGCACCTTGTAAAAGGCTTGTTGACATGATCTGTGTCATAGGAATAGTGTTACTTACCGCAAGGCTTTCGGTTATGTAGTTCACGCCTTCTTCAGGATCGGCACAGTTCGTTCTCTCACTTCTTTTTCCCTGTACAGCAACATAATTCGAGGAGTTGTTCTGATGTCGACATCCGAGACGGTGTGGTCCGGTTCGTCTGGTATCCGCCGCGCGCTGACACTGAGCGCAGTCGGCCTGACCGCCCTGGCGAGCGTGACCGCATGTGCCGGAAGTGCCGCCAATTCAGCGGAAGGCGCAGGCGGCGCATGCAATTCACCCGGCGTGACCGCCGATTCGATCACCGTGGCATCGGTATCCCCGCTGTCGGGACCGTCGGCATCCACCTTTGCGGGCTTTGTCGAAGGTGCCAAGGCGAGGTTCGCCGTGGAGAACGCTAACGGCGGAGTGAACGGCCGCACCATCGATCTCGTAACCAACGATGACCTCGGCGACGGAGCCGCACAGGTCACCGCAGCGCGCAACGCGGTGCAGTCGCAGCAGGCGTTCGGCATCGTGCACGCCTCGCGCGTGGATACGATGTTCGATTACCTCTCCGCCCAGAACATTCCGGTTACCGGCTACCCGGGACAGCCGGCCTACCAGCAGAAGCTCAACGCGTTCGGCTACGCCGGCGCCGCGTTGATCGGCTTCTACTCGACGTCGATGGCACAGTTCATGCAGGACAAGGGCGTTACCAAGCTCGGAGTCCTCGCCAACAACTCCACCGGCTCCAAGGGCGGAGCCGACGGATTGGTGAGAACCGCAGGACAGATCGGTCTCGAGGTCGCAGCCACCTCGTTCGACATTCCGCTGGGCGCATTCGATGCCACTTCGGTGGCCATCCAGATGAAGGACGCCGGAGTGGATGGGCTCTACATGCCGCTCGTCACCGACTCGTCCATCTCGGTCCTCAAGGCGATGGCCGCGCAGGGTGTCGAACTCAAGGCCACCGAGATGCAGGGACTATACGACCCCAAGATCACCGCACAGGTCGGTGACCTGCTGCAGGGAGTGTCCGGTGCAGGCGTCGGAATCGTCCCCATCGAACTCGAGACCGACAGCACCAAGGCGTTCGTCGACGCGATGTCCGAGTACGGCGATGGCGTGGACCCGCGTACCGGATTCACCGGACCGGGATACGTCTCGGCCGACCTGTTCATCGAGGGATTGAAGAAGGCGGGAGACTGCCCCACCCGCGAGGCCTTCATCTCCGAACTGCGCAAGGTATCGGATTACGAGGGAGGTGGCCTGCTGATCGAACCGGCCAACTTCGCCTCCGGACCGGTCCCCGCCGGTACCCCCTACGGCCGATGCAACTGGCTGGTGACGTACGAGGGCAACGCCTTCGTGCCCGAGCCCGAAGCCACCTGCGGCGAGGTCGTCAACTGACGTCGGTCGCTCCCTTCATCTCGAGGAGAAGAGAAACATGCTCAGCTATCTCGTCGCGGGACTCGTCACCGGGTCGCTCTACGCGATCTTCGCGCTGGTACTCGTCACCACGTACAACGCGTCACACGTGTTCAACTTCGCACAGGGAGGCATGGCATTCTTCCTTGCCTACTGCTTCTACTGGCTCAACACCGACATCGGACTGCCGACCATCGTGTCGCTGGCTCTGTCGATCCTCGTCATCGCTCCCATCGTGGGATGGGTGTTGTGGCGGGTGCTTCTCGGACGACTGTCCACTGCAACACCTCTCATTAGACTGGCTGCGACCATCGGCCTCTCGGTGGCAATGTCGGCGGGTACGACACTGTTGTTCGGCCACGATCAGGTTCTACAGCCGGCAGGCCTCATCGGAAGCGTCCGCAGCGTCGTTACCGTTGCGGGAGTCAATATCAGTAACGAGCAGTTGCTTGTCATCGGCGTCGCACTCGTCGTCGCCATCGGCAGCTTCCTTCTGCTCAATCGCACTGCGATCGGTCTCGTCACCCGAGGTGCCGTCGACTCGGAGATGATGACGGTACTGACCGGAACCAATCCGAAGGTCGTCGTCGCAGGCACCTGGATGGCGGGCATGTCGGTCATCGGCCTGGCAGGCATTCTCGTCATGCCGCAGGTAGGGCTCAACGCAGCGGGATTCAGCAGCGTCGTGGCAGCGTCGTTCGCCGGTGTGGTCATCGGCCGATTGACCAACGTCTGGTGGGCCTTCGGCGGCGCGTTGCTCGTCGGGGTACTGCAGTCGGTCATCATCCCGTTCCTGCCCGATTCCGGAATCCTCACCACCGCACTGCGGCCCAGTATTCCGTTCCTGCTCATGGTCATCGCCATCGTCGCTCGCAGTCGCGGTGCGAGTGTGCGCGACGACGTCGCCTCGCGGGAGGTGGCCAAGCTGGCCACCGCCGCCGAACGCAGCGTCACACACATCCAGTCGGTCATGCGGGGTACTCGCGGTACCTGGGATCGCTACGTCGGTTGGGCAGTACTGGGTGTCGTACTCGTCGCGGTGCCGTACGTCTTCAGCGGATTCTGGGTGGGAGTGTTCGCGGTGGGAATGGCGTATGCCATTGCGCTGCTTTGCTTCCGGCCGGTCACCGGTGAGGCCGCGGTCGTCGGTCTGTGCCAGATCTCCTTCGTGGGCATCGGAGCCGTTGCGACAGCGCAGTTCTCGACCACCTACGGCCTCGGCATCATCACCTCGATGATCCTGGCGGCGCTGGTCTCGGCGCTGTGCGGCCTCGTCGTCGGACTGGTGTGCCTGCCGCTCGGGCAGTTGTACGCCGCCATCGCGACGTACGCCTTCGCACTGCTCGCAGATCAGGTCATCTTCACCAGGCCCACATTCTCCAATAACGATGCCGGCGTGTTCGTCGATCGCCCGACCTTCGGCGGGGTGTACCTGGCCAACGATCAGGACTACCTCTACTTCACGGTGGCGGTTTTCCTCATCGTCGCCCTGGTGCTGTTCCTGATCCGACGCTCCACACTCGGACTCCGATTCGCGACCATCCGGGCGAGCCGGGTGCGAGCGTCGTCGCTCGGAATCCCGATCTTTCGTTCCAGACTCGCGTTGTTCACGCTCGGTGCGGGAATCGCCGGACTGGGCGGCGGTGTCATCGCCAGCAACCAGTACGTCGCCTTCACCGGTGCGTACAGCGCACTGCTCGGGTTGACCTGGTTCGCCGTGGTCATCGCGCAGGGATCGTCGAGTATGGGCGGTGCTGCGATCGCGGGTCTGTCCCTCGCAGTGGGCCCGGCACTGGTGGCGAACTATCTACCGTCGCGGCTCGCCGAACTGCCCGCCGTACTGTTCGGACTGCTGGCCATCATGATCGTCAGCAACCCCTCCGGCATCAACACCATGATGCGAGCTCAGATTCGTTCTCTGGCAGCCCGATTGACTCCCGATCGGAGTCCCAAGGACATCCCGCCGCCGGCCGACGAGAACCTGACCGCAGCATCCGCATCACCCGTAGGGAGTGCACGATGACCGCCGTAGCAGAATCGACCGTGGGTCAGGTCCGACTGGAACTGTCCGACATCAGTGTCAACTTTGGTGGCGTCAAAGCGCTGCAGAACGTCTCGTTGTCCGCTCGCAGCGGTGAAGTCACCGGCTTGATCGGACCCAACGGTGCGGGCAAGAGCACGCTGCTCGCCGTGGCGTCGGGAATCCAACGACCGAACTCGGGCACGGTGCGCCTCGAGGATCAGGACGTCACCGGCGCGCGGCCGCAGGTGTACGCACACGCTCGGATGGCCCGTACCTTCCAGGCACCGCAGTTGGTGCCGGATCTGGACGTGCGGCAGCATCTGGTCCTCGCGCTCCGTTCCAACGACCACCGGCCGGGGAGCGCTCTGAAGTCGGCCTTCGGAAAGCGCACCACCGCAGGGGAACTGGACAAGACGGACCGGTTGCTCACCGATCTGGGGCTGGCCGACGTGGCAGGCAAGGGCGTCGCCGAATTGCCTCTCGGTACGCGTCGCCTCGTCGAGGTCGCTCAGTGCCTGGCATGCGATTCTCGTACCCTGCTGCTCGACGAGCCGACGGCCGGGCTCAGTCGAGCCGAGACCGCGGTCTTCTCGGAACTGGTGGTGCGGGTGTGCCGGGCCCGCGATATCGCAGTGGTGATCGTCGAGCACGACATCGACCTGGTCCTCGACATCAGCTCACGGGTGTTCGTCCTGGACTTCGGCCGCCTGATCGACGAGGGCGACCCGAGCCACATTCGCAACAGCAAGAAGGTACAGGCTGCGTACCTGGGAACCATGGAGGCTGATCTCGATGTCTGACCTGATGCTCGAAGTAGACGACCTGCGCATCTGTTACGGCGATGCCATTGCGGTGGACGGCGTGTCGTTCTCGGTCGAGACGGGTCGGTGCCTCGCGGTCCTCGGCGCGAACGGCGCGGGCAAGAGCAGTATCGCGCAGGCCCTCGCCGGCCTCATCCCGGCCGATCGCGGCACCATCTCGGTCGGCCGGGAGAACGTCACCGGCACCGATGCTTTCGCATTGGCCCGCAAAGGGATTGCGTATCTCCCGGAGGGGCGAGGCATCTTCCCCGGTCTCAGTACCGCGGACAACGTCGCGCTCGGTACCCGGATTCTGCCCAAGGAAGCACGGGCGGCTGCGGTCGATCGGCTCTACACACTGTTTCCGGTGCTGGGGGACCGACGCAAGCAGCAGGCGTCGACACTCTCGGGCGGCGAGCAGCAGATGCTGGCCGTCGGCCGGGCCCTGGTCACCGATCCGACGCTGTTCGTCGTCGACGAGCTGTCGTTGGGTCTGGCACCGCTGGTGATCGACAAGATCTACGAGGCACTGCAGACCGCGAAGGCGGCCGGAACCACGATGATCCTGATCGAGCAGTACGTCGAGCGCGCACTGGAATTCGCCGACGACGCAGTAGTGATGCGTCGGGGTGAGATCGTCTGGTCGGGTGCCGCGAACGGCGCGGTGGACGAGGTGGTGCAGAACTACATGGGCGGCACTGCGGTGGAGCCGACAGCGGCAGCAGTGCAGTGAAGTTCGCGCTCCTCTTCCCGATGCGCGCAGTCAAGCGCTATCACCTGTGGATGGGCGACGGTGACCTCGGCGATGCTGCGTGCATCGCCGAGGATGCCGGGTTCGATGCCATCGGGATGAGCGAACATCCGTATCCGGACGACGCCTGGCTGGGCAACGGCGGCCACCATGCCCTCGATCCCTTCGTCTCACTGGCCTACATGGCGGCGCAGGCGTCCAGGATTCGGATGCTCACCTATGTGATGGTGTCGAGCTATCGACACCCCTACATGGCGGCGAAAGCGGCTGCGAGCCTGGATGTCCTGAGTAAGGGGCGGTTGACGCTGGGCATCGCTGCAGGTTATCTCGAGGACGAGTTCGCGGTCCTCGGTGCGGATTATGCCGCGCGTGGCCGCCTGCTCGATGCCGCCCTTCCCGCCATGCGCAGCGCGTGGGCCGGAACCGATCACGACAGCGAGCAGTTTCCCGCGCACGGCAACACGATGCTGCCCGCGCCCGTGCAGCCCGACGGTCCGCCGATCTGGATCGGCGGCAACTCCGGTCCCGCCAGGCGGCGTGCGGTGGAGCACGGCCAGGGTTGGATCCCGATGGGTCAGTCGGCCGCGACGGCGAAGATCACGAAATCGCCTCCGCTGGAGACGATCGAGGAGTTGGCGGATCTGATCAGCGGGGTGCAGAAGCGGCGCGCAGAGCTCGGCAAGCCCCCGCTCGACGTCGCCTTCACTCCGTTCGAGGCGGAGATGCTGCGGACACACGATGTCGAAACGTGTGCGGACGCAATGGTCGAGGCCATGCCCGCATACATCGAGGCAGGCGTCACCTGGATCGGATTCGAGCCGAGCAGTAGGACATTGGACTCCTACCGACACGATGTCGGTGTGCTCGGCGAACGGGTGGTCTCGCGCTTTCGCTGACCGCGCAGGGGTTGTCGCACGGAGAAGGGCCGGACCAGGATGGTCCGGCCCTTCTCGTATCGGCTATCGGCTAACGGCTATCAGCTACGCGGGAAGTCGTAGAAGATACGTGCGTTGTCCTCGCACATCTTGCGAGCCTCGCCGTCGGGGATGTTCACCATCGACTCGGTGAGCACCTTACGGGTGTGCGGCCACTGCGAATCCGAGTGCGGGTAATCCGACTCGAACATGATGTGGTCGACGCCGATGCGGTGACGCATCTCGAGACCGGCCTCGTCGGAGATGAAGCACCCGCCGATGTGGCCGCGGGCGAAGAGCTCCGAGGGGCGCACGCTCTGGTGCACGTCGTTGTAGAAGCGGTGACGTTCCCACACGTAGTCCGAGCGCTCGAGCACATAGGGCATCCAGCCGATTCCGCCCTCCGACAGTGCCATTCGCAGGGTGGGGTAGTTGTGGAACACCGGTGAGAGCAGCAGCTCGGTCATCGCACTCGCCGAGTTCAATGCGAACAACGTGATTCCCACCGTCATGTTCGTGCTCATGCCCTCGGGGGACACCTGAGGGGAGCCGCCGGAGCCGAAGTGCAGCGAGAGCGGGATGTTGGCTTCCTGGGCGAACTCGAACACCGGGTTCCAATGATCGGTATGCCAGGACGGCAAGCCGATGCGGTCCGGGAGTTCGGGGAAGGTCCAGGACTTGACGCCCTTGTCCGCGGTCCGCTTCATCTCCTTGACGGTTTCCTCGACGTCCCAGTACGGCAGACCGGCGAGCGGAATCTGCCGGCCGGGGTCGTAGGCGCACCACTCCTCGATGATGAAATCGTTGTAGGCCCTTGTGCATTCGTTCGCCAATGCGAAGTCCTTCGACTTCTGGAACGTGGAGCCGGCGAAGCCACCGAAGTTGGGGAAGCACAACTGTGCGTGCACACCCTCGGTGTTCATGTCCTTGATGCGGTCCGAGATGTCGTAGCACCCGGGCAGCATGTCGTCGTAGGACCGCGGATCCATTCCGAAATCCTCCGGGGGCTTTCCGGCTACGGCGTTGAGGGCGAAGTTACCGGCCTTCTGACCCTCGTAGATCCACCAGTCGTTTCCGTCCTCGGCGCGTTCGATGCGCGGGGCGTCATCTTTGAACTTCGACGCCACACGGTCGGTCCACACCCGTGGGTGTTCGATGACGTGGTCGTCGACCGAAATGATCTGTACATCGTCGCCTAGCATGCGCCTTACTCCTCTGGTCCGTTATCTTGGTCACCTATCCGGTAAGCCTTACTGTACGCACAACTAATGGCCTGTGTCACTGGGGTGCGGCTGCGTCTTCGGTCCTGGACGTGGCGGAGCTGGACAGGACAGGGAGGTCGGCGAGGAATTCACCGACCTTGTCCACGAACACCGAATTGTCATCGCCTGCAACCATGTGCCCGGCTCCTTCGACGAGAGTCGATCGGGATCCTGGTATCACCGCGAGCAGTTCCTCGACGCCCTCCTGACTCACGAT
>NZ_KQ031371.1:0-536994 GCF_000963615.1 Rhodococcus sp. PML026
ATGACTTGACGTCGTCCCCACCTTCCTCCGAGTTGACCCCGGCAGTCTCTTACGAGTCCCCACCATTACGTGCTGGCAACATAAGACAAGGGTTGCGCTCGTTGCGGGACTTAACCCAACATCTCACGACACGAGCTGACGACAGCCATGCACCACCTGTACACCGACCACAAGGGGGACCGTATCTCTACGGTTTTCCGGTGTATGTCAAACCCAGGTAAGGTTCTTCGCGTTGCATCGAATTAATCCACATGCTCCGCCGCTTGTGCGGGCCCCCGTCAATTCCTTTGAGTTTTAGCCTTGCGGCCGTACTCCCCAGGCGGGGCGCTTAATGCGTTAGCTACGGCACAGATCCCGTGGAAGGAACCCACACCTAGCGCCCACCGTTTACGGCGTGGACTACCAGGGTATCTAATCCTGTTTGCTACCCACGCTTTCGTTCCTCAGCGTCAGTTGTTTCCCAGAGACCCGCCTTCGCCACCGGTGTTCCTCCTGATATCTGCGCATTTCACCGCTACACCAGGAATTCCAGTCTCCCCTGAAACACTCAAGTCTGCCCGTATCGCCTGCAAGCCCGAAGTTGAGCCCCGGGTTTTCACAAACGACGCGACAAACCGCCTACGAACTCTTTACGCCCAGTAATTCCGGACAACGCTCGCACCCTACGTATTACCGCGGCTGCTGGCACGTAGTTAGCCGGTGCTTCTTCTGCAGGTACCGTCACTCACGCTTCGTCCCTGCTGAAAGAGGTTTACAACCCGAAGGCCTTCATCCCTCACGCGGCGTCGCTGCATCAGGCTTCCGCCCATTGTGCAATATTCCCCACTGCTGCCTCCCGTAGGAGTCTGGGCCGTGTCTCAGTCCCAGTGTGGCCGGTCACCCTCTCAGGTCGGCTACCCGTCGTCGCCTTGGTAGGCCATTACCCCACCAACAAGCTGATAGGCCGCGGGCCCATCCTGCACCGATAAATCTTTCCACCACAACACATGCATGCTGCGGTCATATCCGGTATTAGACCCAGTTTCCCAAGCTTATCCCAGAGTGCAGGGCAGATCACCCACGTGTTACTCACCCGTTCGCCGCTCGTGTACCCCGAAAGGCCTTACCGCTCGACTTGCATGTGTTAAGCACGCCGCCAGCGTTCGTCCTGAGCCAGGATCAAACTCTCCGTAAAAGACCTGCGAAACAACAGTCCCGAAAGACCGTGAATCAGTCAAAGACATCAAGTCAAATCACTAGCAAAAAAACTCAACTAGCATTTTCAAACAACACCCGACAACAACCACCACAAGCGGATGGCTGATACATCGAATGCTTTCACCAAATAAAATTCGGCACTGACATTCATCGACACACTGTTGAGTTCTCAAAGAACACGCACACACCATTCACGTCCGAGATGATATCGTCGGTGTCCGGGGCAACCGTTCCAGCTTAGATCGGATGTTCAGGCTCAGTCAAACTGGCCTTCGATCCGCGGTTAAGACACAACCGAAGTAGTGTCCGAACCAGATTGTGTAGAGCGCGTCCGCTTCGCTCAGGCCTTGCGGTCTGGGCTGGCGTCCGTGTCGCTCTGACTTGGACAAAGTTACGCCCCGGATAACAACGCGTCAAATCCCCAGGTCGTTCGGACACAATCGGTGTGAACAGCCTGGTCGCGCTCGAAGGATTGCCCCTCGAGCGGATTTCCAAACCAAATTACATCAATGTGACTCCGGCCACTGGCCGATCCTGGATTCAGCGAGCCACGCGTGCTCCCGCAAAGTTCCGCTTCCCGCGCCGGACCACCAACCATTGTCCGTGCAAGAGGTCGTCGCTCGACGGTGTCCAGTTCTCGTCGGCGATCTTGACGTTGTTCACCGCTGCCCCGCCCTCTTTGACCGCCCGTCGCGCAGCACCCTTGCTCTCGCTCAACCCTGTCGCGACAAGGAGGTCGACGATCGTGTTCGGAGCACCCACCTCGATGTCGGCCACAGATGCCTCGTGCAACGCCGCTGCCAGAGTGCTCTCGTCGAGGTCGGTGAGCTCGGCCCGCCCGAACAGTGCTTGGCTGGCGAGTTCGACCGAGCGAGTCGCCTCTTCGCCGTGAACCAGAGTCGTCATCTCTGCTGCCAGTCGCTTCTGAGCTTCTCGCGCGTGCGGTCGCTCCTCGGTTGCTGTCTCCAATTCGGCCAGTTCGTCCTGGGACAGGAAGGTGAACCAGCGCAGGTACTTGACCACATCGGCGTCACCGGTGTTCACGAAGTACTGGTACCAGGCGTACGGGCTGGTCATCTCGGGGTCCAACCAGAGACTGCCACCACCGGTGGACTTACCGAACTTCTTGCCGTCCGACGACGTGACCAGGGGAACGGTCAGCGCGTGAACCTGTTCGGCGTCCTGCCGACGGTTCAGTTCCACGCCGGCGATGATGTTGCCCCACTGATCCGAGCCACCGATCTGCAGACTGCAGCCGTACTCCCGGCGCAGCTGGACGTAGTCGTTGGCCTGCAACAGCATGTAGCTGAACTCGGTGTACGACATGCCGTCGCCCTCGAGCCGAGTCTTGACCGTCTCCCGCGCGAGCATGACGTTGATCGAGAAGTGTTTGCCGACGTCTCGGAGGAAGTCGATGGTGGACAGCTCCCCTGTCCAGGACAGGTTGTTGACCACCACGCCACCGGTAGGGCCGTCGTCCAGGTCTACGAACCGTTCGAGCTGCCCCCGGATACGCGACGCCCATTCGGTGACCACCTCACGGGAGTTCATGGTCCGCTCCCCCACATCGCGAGGATCACCGATCAGTCCGGTTGCGCCGCCCGCCAGAATGATCGGCCGATGACCGGCCCGCTGGAACCGCTTCAAGGCGAGCAGCGGAACGAGGTGGCCGGCGTGGAGCGAGGGTCCGGTCGGGTCGAAACCGGAGTACAACGTGATCGGCCCGTCCGAGGTGGCCTTCTTCAGTGCTTCCACGTCGGTGGACTGCGCGATCAGTCCGCGCCAGGTCAATTCGTCGATGATGTTCTCGCTCACGACGTCGATCTTCCCGCATGCACTTGCCGCCGCCTCGTTCAGCCCTCACGCAAGCCGGGCTGGGGAGCGCGGGGACTGCGCCGGTAGTTCGACACTGCAGGCGAGGCCGGTAGCCAGAAACGCCACGGTCTGTCTGCTGCCACGCTCACACCCACGCGTGGACCGACTTTCAACGCCTCGTCGCCCAGCGGATGTTCGAGCAGCTCGAGGGTGATCGGTGACGACGCGTCGAACAGATCGGTCCCGTTGTCGGCAAGTCCCACTCCGAGTGCTCGTCCGAGATTGCCGGGCCCTCGAGCCCACCCGGCCTCGACCCGCGCTGTTCGCGACTTTCCGCCACCGCGCCTGCCGTCGACGAGGTCGTGACCTGCAACTACCTGACCGGCTCGAAGCAGGACGGCAGCGGCCGTCCCGTCCGGCCCGCAACTGACGTTCATGCACAGGTGCATGCCGTAACTCAGGTAGACGTACAGCCGACCCGCCGGACCGAACATCACGGCATTTCGGGGTGTCGGACCACGGAAAGAATGCGCAGCGGGATCGGGCCACGGACCGTCGACCGGACCGCCGTATGCCTCGACCTCCACGATGCGTACCGACACCGCGCCTGCATGGACGGTGGCCCCGAGGATACGTCGGGCTGCGTCGTCCGGCTCTCCGATTTCCAAGTCAGCAGCGTTCACCCGTCCCATGATGCTGAACCCTTGACCTCGAGGCATCGACGGGGCTATGACTGCATCGATCGATGAAAGTCTGGAGGCCGACATGGCGTTCACCGGGCAACATGCCGTCGAGATCACAGGGTTGACGGTTCGCCGCGGCAACCGAACGGTGCTGCACAATCTGTCCCTGACGATTCCGCGGGCTGCCATCACCGGCCTCCTCGGCCCATCGGGCTGCGGAAAGACCACGTTGATGCGCGCCATCGTCGGCACGCAGATCGTTGCCGGCGGAACCGTGACAGTGCTCGGATGCCCAGCCGGCTCCACCTCCCTGCGCCGCACCGTCGGGTACGTGACGCAGGCACCGAGCGTGTACCGAGACCTCACCGTTCGCGAGAACGTGCAGTACTTCGGGTCGCTCTACGGTCGCCGCCACTCCGAGGTGGCGTCCGCCATCGCGGCTGTCGGACTCACCGACCATGCGGCGTCGCGGGCGGGTGAGCTCTCCGGTGGCCAACTGAGCCGGGTCTCCCTGGCCAGCGCGCTGGTCGCCGAACCCGAACTCATCGTCCTCGACGAGCCGACGGTCGGGTTGGATCCCGTCCTTCGCTCGGAACTGTGGTCACGATTCGCCGCAATCGCAGCGGTAGGTACGACAGTGCTGGTCTCGAGCCACGTGATGGAGGAGGCAGAACACTGCAGCCAGCTCGTACTGATGCGCGACGGTGCCGTCCTGGACCGATCGAGCCCCGAAGCGCTACTGGCGCGGACGAAGGAAACGAACCTCGACCGCGCATTCCTCTCGCTCATCAGATCCACGGAACAGACATCGTGAACGCACGAATCTACGCAGCGGGTACGGGTCGAATCCTGCGCCAGCTCAGAGCCGATCACCGATCGGTGGCCATGGTCCTGCTCGTGCCGTCTCTACTGATTGTGTTGCTGTATTTCCTGTACCGAGACGTCCCGGCTCCGCCGAACCAACAATCGTCGTTCGATCGAATTGCGATCACGATGCTCGGCATTCTGCCGTTCGTCGTCATGTTTCTGCTCACGTCGATCTCGATGCAGCGTGAACGCAGCACGGGAACACTCGAACGCCTGCTGACCACACCGATGTCCAAGATGGACCTGCTTGCGAGTTACGGCTCGGCGTTCTCGCTCGCCGCTGTAGGGCAGGCGCTGCTCGCGTGCGCACTCGCATTCGGATTGCTCGGGCTCGACATCGAAGGCTCGATCGGGTGGGTTCTGGTGATCGCGGTACTCGGGGCGATGCTCGGAGTGGCGATCGGGCTGTTGTGCAGCGCTTTCGCACGTACCGAATTTCAAGCGGTCCAGTTCATGCCGGTCGTCGTGATCCCGCAGCTCTTCCTCTGCGGGCTCCTGGTGGCCCGCGATCAGATGCCGAGTTGGCTCGGTGCAGTCAGCAACCTTCTGCCGCTGAGCTACCTGGTGGACGCCCTGCAGGAGATATCCGTCCACCCCGATGCAACCAAGCGCATGGGGGCCGACATCGCCGTGGTCGTGATGTTCACCGTGGCAGCGCTGACCGGTGCGGCCGCGACATTGCGTCGGCGTACACCATGAACGAGGTGGTCTAGGACGTGGCGCGCGCCAGAATCGACTCGTGCTCGGCGTCGTCGACATCGCGCGCATCGTCGGCGAGCAACACCGGAATGCCGTTCTCTATCGGATATGCGCGACGCAGTCGCGGGTTGTAGAGCAATTCGTCCTCGACGAGCAGGAGCGGGCCCTTGTCCACAGGGCACGCGAGGATGGAGAGCAGTGTCGAGTCGATTGCCACAGGTGTCCTTCTGTCTGCTCCGACCGAGTCGGAGTGATGGTCTTCGTTCACGCTACCGAACGCCGATTGTTTCCGTCGTCGGGGCCGCCGGCCGTTCCTTCATGTCAGGAAGACTTCTCGGCGGTGGCCTGACGTCCCACGAAGCGTTCTGCCACAACAGCTTTCGTCAGTCGTCGGTAGCTGTTCGACTCCGGATCGTAGTACCACGATCGTGCGCTCGGAGTAGGAATTCCTGCCTGTTTCAATGCAGACGCGTTGGGTCGATAGGCGCGACCGACCGGGATGTCGGACACAACGTGGACGATCGCCGGGCGCTCGTCCGGAAGCAGGACTCCCAGGGCATCGGTGAGAGCGCGAGCGGTGATCACCGCTTCCGGCTGCAGGGAGACAGCACACACGGCAACCTCGGTGGCCGACGCTTCCATGCGGATCGACCGTGGCCCGTCGACGGCAACACGAACCCCGTAGACCACGGCCGAACCGACCTGATCGAGATCGCCGACGGCGTCGACGATCGGCTGGGTGTACACCGGACCCCGCGCCGAGCGAACAACGGTGTCCTTACGATCGATGAGCCAGTAATCGCCGTCCGAATCACGCCGGAACAGGTTCTCGGTGGGTATCCACGCGTCGGTGGGCTCGAAGACCCCACGCATGACATGGCTGGTCGCTTCACCGTCACCACTCGGGCGGCCCAGGAGCAGCCCGATCTCGTCGTCGCGGCACTGCCGCACGAATCCGTCGTCGTCCTCTTCGAGTCGGCCGGTGATCGGGTCGTACGCCGCCAGAGCCACTCGCGCACTGCCGGGCAGAGGGCGTCCCTTCGAGCCGATCTTCGTCCCGGCGACATTGGCCAGAATGACGTCGTTCTCGGTGGAGGCATAGAACTCGAGCACTCGCGCCGGGGTGAACTTCGCCAGGGTGCGACGCCACAATCCCACCGGCATACCGGAGCCGATGAACAGCCGAACCGGGTGACCGGTGTCGACCGGGAAGCGCCCGTCGTCGACGATCTGCTGCATCATCGTCCAGGTGTAGCTGACGACAGTGACGCCGTAGCGGTACACCTCTTCCCTGAAGCGCTCGGGATCGAGACCACGGGAGAGCGCGATCCTCGATCCGCCGGCAAGCGCGCCGCCGATGGTCACGAGTATGCCCGCCGAATGATGGAGCGGTGCAAGGCAATACACAGTATCGCCGGGACCGAGAGCAGCCGTCGTCGCGGTACCGAATGCGGACAGTGCCCAGCGATGGTTGGTGATGTATCGCGGTTCGAGACCACGGTCGGTGGTGGTGAACAGAATCATCGCCAGTTCGCGAGCGCGACCGGGATCCGGCTCGAACCAGGCCGGTAGCCGGACGGCGTCGGGGTCGATGGCTTCGAGGTCGATCACTTCGTAGCCGTCCGGAACATCGAGCCGCCGCGTCTCGCCGCCGCCGAGCACCAGCACGTTGGGCGCGACCGGAACGGCCGCCGCGGCATTCTCCGGATCGGCGATCACAGTGTCGACGTCCACGGTGCGTAACGCGGCAGTGAGGTCGCTACCCGGCTGCAGCAACACCGGAACAGCGCCGATGCGCGACAGAGCCGCGATGGCGGCGAGGGCACTCGGCCTGGTCTCCATCAGCACACCGATGCGCGATGCAGGCCGTACACCGACACTGATCAGACCTCGAACCACGTTGTCGATACGCACGTTGACGGCGTCGTAGGTGTGCACTCGGTCGTCGAAGAGGAAGCACTCGCCGAGCGGGGACTTTCTGCCCTGCTCAGCGATCAAGCGGCCCAACGAGACCCGACTGTGCGGCTGCATCTGCCCCAGCCGCGCCAGCCGCGGAAGGGTGCGCACGGCCTCGGTCGAGATCTCACGAGTGCCGCGAACGGCACCGGTCGCGGCCGAGGCCAGTCCGCGTCCTACACCTACTCCCACTTCGGCGATGGAGGCAGCGGTGTGAATGAGCCTGTTGGTGATCGACACTCCGCTGTCGCTGTCCGAGTGCTCTTCGTGTTCCATGACGCGCACGGCCTCGGGCTTCGGTCCGAGGTTCTCGCGCCACCGAATCCAGTTTCCAGTGGTCGGCCATGTCTGCGCAGCTGCCGTGCTACCCACCACGAGACCGAAATGTCCTGCACGCAAGGTTGTTTCGAATACCTGAGCACGCGGTGCGGCACGCCGGATTCCGCGCACCGCCAACGGCTGTCCGATGTCGTCGACCTCGCCGACGAACGCCAAGACCGGCACCGTCAACTCGGCAAGCGTCAACAACCTGTCCTTGATGACGAAGCCGCCGGTCATCATGCGGTTGTGCACGACGAACTGCCTGAGCAACTCGGCCACGGCGGGCCCGGACCACGCCACCCAGCCGTCCATCGCCAGGAAGCGGCGCTGCGGCTCCCGAGGCAACAGCGCTTCCCGATCGTGCAACTGTCGCAGGAAATCCAAACGAGACCGCACGGTCTTCGCCGGGTCGAGCAGCTGAAATCCCGTCCGCGCCATCCACCCCGACACGGCCAAGCGCGTGAACACATGGTCGGCGAGAAACTCTGCGCCCCGAGTGGCGACACCGGCCGGGATACCCAACGGCAAGCCGGCCAAGGTGTCGACCGGAGCCCCGAACGTGATGAGGCTGGCCAGGTTTCGTCCACCTCGATAGGCGGCAGCTTGGTAGCAGAACATGCCGCCCTGCGAATACCCGCCGAGGTGAACGTCGCGGCCGGTGTGCTCGTGCACCTTGTCCACGACCTCGCTGATGGCGACGACGTGATCGGCCAGAGTACGGCTCCACCCGCCCTCTTCGGTATCGGGCGAACCGAAATCGACCACCCACGGGTCCATGCCCATGCCGTGCAGAATGCCGGCCGCACCTTGATCGGTGGTGACGTCGTACACGTCCGCGGAGACCATCATCGGCGGAATCAGCACCACCGGAGGACTGTCCACGGGAACGTCGTCGGGGAAGTAACGCCGCAACCGATACATCGGCTCGCGGTCCATCACCCGGAAAGGCGACGGATCGACCTCGGTCTCGAGACCACCCAGCCGGATGACCTCGAGGCCGTTCTGGGCCGTTGCGATAGCACGCCGCAGTGGACCACGTACCGCGTCTGCATTCAGTCCCACAAATACACTCCTGCGTTCGGCCCCGACGGAACGACCGACATCGGTCTTCGCGTGACGAAAGCTTCTCACATCACACTCGTGGAATACGGCGAGGATGTCGACTAGTGCCGCAACACCGGCACCTCGGCCCACGCGCGCAACGTCGACGCAGTCGCCCGCACACCACCGAGCTGGTGCGCCACCTGAACCGCCGCGGTGCCGCCGCGAGCATCACGCGAGGAAATGGAACCCTCCACGGTGAGCACCTCGCGCACCGCCGGAGTGAGCGCCGGATCGATCGACGCGAGCTCGTCGTCGGTCAGATCCACCAGCCCGACGCCCCGCGCTTCCGCCGCGCGCACGCAGGCTCCCGCTGCCTCGTGAGCTACCCGGAACGCAATCCCTTGCCGCACCATCCATTCGGCGATGTCGGTGGCGAGCGTGAACCCGGCCGGCGCGAGTTCGGCCATGCGATCGGTGTGGAACTCCAATGTCGCCGTCAAACCGGTGAGTGCCGGGAGCAGCAACTCGAGCTGAGCCACCGAATCGAAGACCGGCTCCTTGTCTTCCTGAAGATCCCGGTTGTACGCCAAGGGTTGTGCCTTGAGGGTGGCCAACAGGCCGGTCAGATTTCCGATCAGGCGGCCCGTCTTGCCACGAGTCAACTCCGCGACGTCGGGATTCTTCTTCTGCGGCATGATCGAGCTGCCCGTCGACCATGCATCTGCGAGAGTCACGTAACCGTATTCGGGTGTGCTCCACGAGATGACCTCCTCGGCGAACCGAGACAGGTCCACCGCTGTCATCGCCAGGACGAACGCGGCTTCCGCCGCGAAATCACGCGAGGACGTGGCGTCGATCGAGTTCTCGGCGGACGAATCGAACCCGAGTTCGGCGGCGATCTTCTCGGGGCTCAGACCGAGCGAGGAGCCGGCCAGAGCGCCGGAACCGTAGGGCGACACTGCCGCTCGCCTGTCGAAGTCCGCGAACCGCTGGACATCACGCAGCAGCGGATGGGTATGTGCGAGCAGATGATGCGCCAACAACACCGGCTGCGCCGCCTGCGAATGAGTCTTGCCGGGCATGACCGCGGTGGGGTGAGCCGCAGCCTGAGTTGCCAATGCGTCCACGACGTCGAGAACACCGACCGCCACCCGACGGACGGCGTCGCGCAACCACATCCGGAACAGGGTCGCGACCTGATCGTTGCGTGAGCGGCCGGCGCGCAGGCGACCACCCACCTCGGGTCCGACCCGGTCGATCAAACCGCGTTCGAGGGCGCCGTGCACGTCCTCGTCCGACTCGGCCGCGACGAACTCACCGGACGCCACGTCGTCGGCCAGCCGCTGCAAACCGTCGAGCATGGTCTCGAGGTCCTGCGGGGTCAGCAGTCCGGCACCGTTCAGAACCCGAGCGTGCGCCATGGACGCACGGATGTCGTAGGGCGCGAGAACCCAGTCGAAGTGTGTCGATTTGCTCAGGGCAGCCATGGCAGCCGCCGGGCCGGAGGCGAAGCGCCCGCCCCACAGCGAGCCTTCGTTGGTTCCGTGTGCGTTGCTCGAAGTGGTCACAGGCCCAGGTCCCGCTTCGCTGCGATCTTGGAGGAGAGCCCGTGCAGCTGCACGAATCCCTTGGCCGCCGACTGGTCGAACGTGTCGCCCTCGTCGTAGGTAGCGAGGTTGAAGTCGTACAAAGACTCCCCGCTGCGACGGCCGTTGACGATGATTCCGCCCGCGTGCAGCACCAAGCGGATGTCGCCCGAGACGTGTTCCTGCGTGTGCTGAACGAACGTGTCGAGTGCACCCTTGAGCGGCGAGTACCACAGGCCGTCGTAGACCAGCTCGGCCCACTTCTGGTCGGTATGACGCTTGTAGCGGCCGAGTTCGCGCTCGAGGGTCACGTGCTCGAGTTCTTCGTGCGCACGGATCAGGACCATCGCACCGGGAGCCTCGTAGATTTCACGGCTCTTGATGCCGACGAGCCGATCCTCGACGACGTCCAATCGGCCGACACCCTGAGCGCCCGCACGGGTGTTGAGTTCTTGGATCGCACCGAGCACCGACACCGGACGGCCGTCGATGGCGACCGGGCGACCCTTGTCGAACGTGAGTATCAGTTCGTCGGGTGCCTGGAAGTTGACCGTCGGATCCTCGGTGTAGTCGTACACATCCTTCGTCGGCGCGTTCCACAGATCTTCCAGGAAGCCGGTCTCCACTGCTCGTCCCCACACGTTCTGGTCGATGGAGAACGGTGACTTGGTGGTGACGTTGATCGGAATGTCGTTCTCCTCGGCGAACGCGATCGCCTTCTCCCGGGTCCACGCGTAATCGCGTACCGGTGCCAGCACTTCGAGCTCCGGAGCGAGCGTGTTGAAACCGACCTCGAACCGGACCTGATCGTTGCCCTTGCCCGTGCATCCGTGGGCGACGACGGTTCCGCCGTGCGCACGTGCGTTCTCCACCAGATGCTTGACGATCAGCGGGCGGCTGATGGCCGAAACCAACGGATACCGATCCATGTACAGCGCGTTGGATTGCACCGTCGGCAGGCAGTACTCGTCGGCGAACTCGTCCCTGGCGTCGACGACGACCGATTCGACTGCGCCGCAGTCCAATGCGCGCTGGCGGACGACATTCATGTCCTCACCGCCCTGGCCGAGGTCGATGGCAACAGCGACGACCTCCTTGCCGGTCTCCCGTCCGATCCAGCTGATGGCGACAGAGGTGTCGAGTCCGCCGGAGTAGGCGAGGATGACGCGTTCGGCCATGGTGATGACGCTCCTTCGTGGTTCGTGTGGTGCAGTGCGGAGTGACCGGATCTCAGTTTCCGCGTCGAGCGAGCTTTTCTATCTTGTCGGCGATCTCGCCGCCGGTGGTCGGTTCACGGGCGATGAGCAGGATCGTGTCGTCCCCGGCGATCGTTCCCACGACTTCCGGCAATGCAGCACGATCGAGGGCGCTGGCCAGGTAATGCGCAGCTCCGGGCGGTGTCCGCAGAACTGCCTGGTTTCCGCTGTGATCGGTGGACACCAACAGCTCCCCCAACAGCCGCAGGAGACGGTCGGTTCCGCCCGACACCCCGCGCACCGGGCTGCCGTCCTCGGGGACCACGTACACCCCGACGCCGCCGTCAGGAGCGCGCAACTTCACCGCACCCAACTCTTCGAGGTCACGCGACAGCGTCGCCTGGGTGGTGTCGATCCCCTCGGCGGCGAGCAACGACGCCAGCTGCGGTTGACTGCGCACCTGATGCGTGGCCAGCAACGCGATGATCCGCGCCTGTCTGCCCGCGCGGGTCGACGCGGTCAGCGGAACCGCAGTGACGTCGTCACTCACGGTCGCCGAGCCTGCTCGAGGAGCCAGACCAGCAGTGCTTTCTGCGCGTGCAGACGGTTCTCGGCCTCGTCCCAGACGACACTGTGCGGACCGTCGAGCACCTCGTCGGTGATTTCCTCGCCGCGGTGGGCAGGAAGGCAATGCAGCACGACCGCATCGGATTTCGCCTTCGACAGCAGCTCGGAGTCGATGCGGTAGGGCCGGAACGGAGCGACTCGATCGAGTCCGTCGTTCTCCTGACCCATCGATGTCCAGGTATCGGTGACGAGAGCGTCGGCACCGTCGGCGGCCTCGTCGGGGTCTTCGGTCACCGTGATGGACGCTCCGGTCTCCTCGGCGCGCGCACGTGCGGCATCGAGGACGTAACCGAGTGGTGCGAATTCCTTCGGAGCGGCGATCCTGACATCGAGTCCCGCGGTCACTCCGCCGATGAGAAGCGAATGTGCCATGTTGTTGGCACCGTCGCCGAAGTACGCCAGCGTCCTCCCGGTCAGGTTTCCCTTGTGCTCGATCAGCGTCTGCAGATCGGCGAGGACCTGGCAGGGATGGAATTCGTTGGACAGCGCATTGACGATGGGAATCGTTGCACCCGTTGCCATCTGCTCCAGTCGCTTCTGGCCGAACGTACGCCAGACGACCGCCTCGACGTAGCGGGACAGCACGCGGCCGGTGTCCTGCAGAGTCTCCTCGCGTCCCAGTTGAGTGTCGCTTCCGGTGACCACAACGGCGTGGCCGCCCAACTGCGCAATGCCCAACTCGAACGAGAACCGAGTTCTGGTGGAATTCTTCTCGAAGATCACACCGACGCCCTTCGGCCCCTCGAGCGGCCGCTTGGAGAACGGAGCCCGCTTGATCTCGGCCGCGAGCGCCAGGATTTCTCCCTGCTGCTGCGGGGTGATGTCGTCGTCGCGAAGGAAGTGCTGAACGGTCATGGCTGGTGTGCCTCCTGTGCTGCGTCGAGAATTGCCGGTAGTGCCGAGACGAACGACGCGGCCTGCTCTTCGGTGATGATCAGCGGCGGTGCGAGCCGCAATACGTCTGGTTGCGCTGCATTGATCAGGAAGCCTGCGTCACGGGCCGCCGCCTCGGCCGCAGGCGCAACTGCGGCCGTGAGCACCACTCCGAGCAGAAGCCCGGAGCCCCGAACATGGCTGACGAGAGGGTGTTCGAGAGCCTCGATGGAATGAGCGATGGTCTTGCCGAGACTGTCGGCGTGCGAAACGAGGTCGTCGGCGGCAATGGTCCGCAACACAGCCAACGCAGCAGCGGCGCAGACCGGGTTGCCGCCGAAGGTGGTGCCGTGCTTGCCCGGATGCAACAACTCCCCCGCCGCCCCGATACCGATGCAGGCTCCGATGGGCAGACCCCCGCCCAGTCCTTTGGCCAAGGTGATCACGTCGGGCACGATGCCGACCGACTGGTGGGCGTAGAACCAGCCCGTGCGGCCGATACCGGTCTGCACCTCGTCGAGGACCAACAGCGCGCCGTGCTTCGCCGTGATCTCACGTGCGGCAACGAGATACCCGTCGGGAGGAACGACCACGCCGCCCTCCCCCATGATGGGTTCGAGAAACACTGCGGCGGTGTCGGAATCGACGGCTGCCTCGAGCGCGGCGATGTCTCCGTAGGGCACGTGCTGGACACCGGCAGGCATGGGTTCGAACGGAATTCGCTTGTCGGCTTGTCCGGTGAGCGCCAGTGCACCCATCGTCCGTCCGTGAAAGGCCTTCTCGGCGGCAATGATGTGGGGACGACCGGTCAGACGCGCGATCTTGAACGCCGCCTCGTTGGCCTCGGTACCCGAGTTGCAGAAGAACACTCGTCCCGTCGCACCCGCACCCAGATGTGCGAGCAATTGCTCGGCCAGTTCGATACCCGGTTCCGTCGCATACAAATTCGACGTATGACCCAGAGTGGAGAGCTGAGCAGTGACCGCCTCGATCACCGCAGGATGAGCGTGGCCCAGGATATTGACGGCGATACCGGCCAGCAGGTCGAGGTACTGCTTGCCGTCGGCGTCGGTCACCACAGCGCCTTCGCCTCGGACGAGCGCTACGCGCGGCACACCGTAGTTGTCCATCAGCGACGTGGACCACCGCTGCTGTAGATCGACCGTGGACTGCGTGCCGGTCATGACGTGACTCCTGACGTAGACGAGTGATCGGGGGTGACCATGGTGCCGATCCCCTCTCCGGTGAACAGCTCCACCAGAACCGAATGTTCGACGCGACCGTCGATGACGTGCGCCGACGGCACACCGGCACGAACGGCCCGCAGGCACGCTTCCATCTTCGGAACCATTCCCGCATCGAGCGTGGGCAGCAATGCGTCGAGTTCCGACGCGTCGATTCGAGAGGTCAGGGAACTGCGATCGGGCCACGCCGTGTAGAGACCCTCGACATCGGTGAGCACGACCAACTTCTCTGCCCCGATCGCACTGGCGAGAGCAGCAGCAGCGGTATCGGCGTTGATGTTGTGCACCACGCCGTCACTGTCGGGTGCGATGGTGGAGACCACCGGAATGCGGCCTGCGGCAATCAGATCGAAGATCGCCTTCGGATCTACCGAGGTGACGTCGCCCACCAGACCGATATCGGTATCGACGCCGTCGACCAGGACCGAACGACGCGTCGCGGTGAACAGGTGTGCGTCCTCCCCCGAGATTCCGACGGCATACGGCCCGTGACTGTTGATCAAGCCGACGAGTTCACGGCCGACCTGCCCGAACAGCACCATCCGAACGATGTCCATGACTTCCGGTGTGGTGACCCGAAATCCGCCGCGGAACTCACCCGTCAGGCCCAGCCTGGTGAGCATGGCCGAAATCTGCGGGCCTCCGCCGTGCACGACGACGGGGTGAATTCCGACGGTGCGTAGAAACACCATGTCGGCGGCGAACGCTCGTTTGAGATCGTCGTCGATCATGGCGTTCCCGCCGTACTTCACCACGACGATCTTGCCCGAGAAGCGCTGGAGCCAGGGCAGCGCCTCGGCGAGCGTGAACGCCTTCTGCGCTGCCGTCAATTGCGTTGCAGCAGCAGTCATGACGAGTACGCCGAGTTCTCTTCGACGTAGGCGTGGGAGAGATCCGTCGTTCTGATCGTGGCCGTACCGGACCCGAGTCCGAGGTCGATGGTCACGGCGATATCGACTCCCGACAGGTCGACCTCGCGCGCACCCGGAGCGCCGACGCCGTCGATGCACACCGGATTGCCGTTGAACGACACAGCAATCCGATCCGGATCGAGTTCGATCGGAGCAATACCGATCGCCGCGAGTACACGGCCCCAGTTGGGGTCCGAACCGAATAGGGCCGTCTTGGTGAGACTGTCCCTGGCGACCGTCCTCGCACCGACGAGAGCCTCGTCCTCGGATACTGCACCGGAGACGGTGATCTTCACTCGCTTCGTGACGCCCTCGGCATCGGCCATCATCTGATCGGCGAGGTCGTCGCATACCGCCAGAACAGCAGCGTCGAGGTCCTCCTGCGACGGGCTCACACCGCTCGCCCCGGAGGAGAGCAGCAGTACCGTGTCGTTCGTGGAGGATGCGCCGTCGACGTCGAGTCGGTCGTAGGACAACCGGGTGGCCGCACGAAGCGCGGTGTCGAGCTGCTCCGCGGTCGCGACGGCGTCGGTGGTGATGACACTGAGCATCGTGGCCAGCGAGGGTGCGAGCATGCCCGCGCCCTTGGCCATGCCACCGACATTCCACTTGTCTGCGTGATGAATCGCGGCCTGCTTCGGAACGGTATCGGTGGTCATGATCGCGTAAGCGGCATCGGTGCCACCGGAGATACCGCCGGCCAGTTCGTGCACCACCTCGGTCACCCCCGGCAACAGCTTGTCCATCGGCAACCGATCGCCGATGAGACCTGTCGAGCACACGGCAACCTCGATGGCCCCTGTTTCCGAACCCCAGTTGCTCAACACGGATGCGACCTCCTCGGCCGTCCGATGCGCGTCCTGGAAACCGGGTGCACCGGTACAAGCGTTGGCACCGCCCGAGTTCAACACCACCGCGCGAAGCCGACCGGTGGTGAGCACCTGCTGCGACCACAGCACCGGCGCGGCCTTGACCTTGTTGCGGGTGAAGACGCCCGCTGCCGTGAAGTCCGGGCCCTCGTTGAACACCAGAGCCAGATCGGACCTGCCACTTGCCTTGATACCCGCGGGAATCCCGGCCGCACGGAATCCGGCGGGAGACGTCACGCCCTGGGAACGCACGAGCTTCCCCGCGACCGAGGCGACCGTATCCGTCTCGCTCTTCAGGCCGGTCATGGAGCAACTCCTACGGTAGAGAGACCGTCGGTCTCGTCGATTCCCAACGCCAGATTCATCGATTGCACTGCTGCACCGGCTGTTCCCTTGGCCAGGTTGTCGATGGCCGCGATGACCACCAGCAAGCCGGCGTCTGCATCGACGGACACACTCATCTGCACGGCGTTCGATCCGATGACCGAACCGGTCTGCGGCAGCCGCCCGGCCGGAAGAACATGAACGAAAGGCTCTGCGGCATAGGCCTTCTCGTACACCTCGACGGCCTGAGCCTCGGTAGCGGTGGTCACGGCCGTACAGGTGGCCAGAATGCCACGCGGCATCGGCGCGAGTACCGGAGTGAACGACACCGACACGTCGGTACCGGCCACAGCCGACAGGTTCTGCACGATCTCGGGAGTGTGCCGGTGCGCGCCTGCTACCGCGTATGCGCGAACCGAGCCCATCACCTCGGAGCCCAGCAGGTCGGCCTTGGGTGCCCGGCCCGCACCGGAAGTGCCGGTGACCGCAACGATGTTGACCCGTGGCTCGATGATTCCGGCGGCAACTGCCGGGGCCAGGGCTAGGCTCGACACCGTCGGATAGCACCCGGGCACGGCGATACGCGTGGCCCCGACCAGGAGCTCGCGGTGCCCCGGTAGCTCCGGGAGCCCGTACGGCCAAGTCCCCGCATGCGGGGACTTGTAGTACTTCTCCCAGGCTGCCGAGTCGTTGAGGCGGAAATCGGCACCGCAGTCGATGATCACCACGGATTCGGGCAACTGGAGCGCGAGTTCGGCGGATTTACCGTGCGGCAACCCGAGGAAGATCACGTCGTGTCCGGCAAGTTCGTCGACCGTCGTGGGGCCGAGCACACGGTCGGCAAGCGGCAACAGGTGGGGATGGAACTCACCCAGTGTCGCGCCTGCATTGCCACCCGCAGTCAGCGCTCCGATGACCAACGAGCCGTCGCGAACAGCTGGGTGGCCGAGCAGCAGGCGAAGGATCTCACCACCGGCGTAGCCACTGGCACCCGCCACCGCGATGCGCTTCGGCGTTGCCTCCGAAATAGTCATGCGGTTTATTATGCAGCATGATGCAAGCTCATTCATCGGCGGGCCGGAAGCGCTAGCTGCTACCCATCGATCTACGAATTTCGTCGAGCTTCTTTCGGCCGGCTTCCTGCCGATCGTTCCACTGTTTGTCCAGGTCCTGACCGGCTCTCGATTCCCGGTCCAGCTCCTCCGCCCCGACAGCCGTACCCGAGCGATGCTCCACCTTCTCTCGCACCCCATCCCAGGTCGGCACCCCGGAGTCGGTGAACTCGCCCGTAGTCGCACCGCCGACATAACCCCCACCCGGGCCGACGGGAAGGTCGTCGACCAATTCCGCATCGATGACGCCCGGCACCGTTCCGCCCAACGGAGCTCTCGGTGGTGGATCGCCGAGCGGCTGGTCGATACGAGGTTTCGTCACCTGCGGAACATCCACATCGGGAACGGTTCCCGGCGGGACGCCGCGATCCGGACCGGCGGGCTCGGGTTCCGCCGTCCCCAACTCGGCCGCCAGAGCGGATGCCGCCGCTGCCACCGGAGCCAACCGAGGTCGGCCGGCCACCGCCGCGAGAACCTCGTTCAACACCTGCAGATCCGAGGCCGTGGCTTGCGTGTCGGATTCACTCATCGGCTGCTCCCGTCGTCGTGCCCGTCATGACACCACGCTACGCACAACACCGGCCGCGCCGTCGACGGTTCAGCTACGCAGCTGGGCACCGACCGCTGTGGATGCCGCCGCCACGGCTGCGTCGCGAGCCGCCGTCGCCTGATCCTCGGTCAGGGTTCCGTCCGCACCGCGGAACCGGAGGGCGAACGCCAACGACTTACGCCCCTCGCCGACCTGTTCACCCTCGTAGACGTCGAACAGTCGGATGGACTCGAGCAGTTCTCCACCGCCGATCGTCAGTGCTGCCTCGACGGAGGCCGCGGGCACAGACGCGTCGACCACGACAGCGACGTCCTGCAACACGGCCGGGTATGGGGATACTTCGGGGGCCGGAAGCGATTCGACGACGGGCAGAGCGCTCAAACTCAGCTCCACCGCACACGTACGCGGCGGCAAACCGGCTCGCTCGAGCACAGCCGGATGCAGTTCACCTGCGTGCCCGACGACCTCACCGTCGAGAAGAACCTCGGCGCACCGGCCCGGATGCCAGGGAAGGTGTTGTGCTGCACGAAGATCGACGTGCACGCCGGACGCCGCGGCAACCGTGCGCACAGCGGCGAACGCGTCTGCGGCCTCGGCTGCTCGGCCCGGTCCCCAGGGCCCGGACGGCTCACGCTGACCGGCGAGCACCACGCCCACGTGTACCGGCTGTGCGGGGAGGGACCCACGGAGCATCGCGATCTGATCGTCGGTCGGTCGCCGGTCGACCGGCAACGCGTCCACTGCAGCGGTCGCGTCGTGCCGGAGAACGACCTGGGCGATTCCGAACAACGACACGTCCCGCTGACCGCGCGCGATGTTCCTGTTCAGCATTTCGAGCAGACCGGGAAGCACGGTCGTCGCAAGATCGGGGCGGTCGGCCTCGAGCGGGTTCAACACCGACGTCGTCGCCCGGCGCGGGTCGTCCGCGTCGAGGCCCCACGTGTCGAAGATTCCCTTGGGCAGGAACACCGGCGGAAGAACTTCGACATAGCCGGCGAACGCAAGAGCCTTGCCGACTGCCCGCCGACGCTTCTGCTCGGCGGTGAGGCCGCGCCCACCGGGAGCGGACGGCAGAATCGACGGGATCTTCTCGAGCCCTTCGAGCCGCAGCACCTCTTCGACCAGATCGGCGCGCTGCACCAAGTCGGGTCGCCACGAGGGAGGATCGACGACCAGTTGTCCGTGGCCGCCACCGTCGACATCCACCTCGACGGTGCATCCGATCTGAGCGAGCCGTCGAGCAGCGGTCCCGTCGGGGTACTGCACACCCGCGATCCGATCGGGCAGGTCGAAGTCCATCGTCACCGACGGGAACCGGGCAGCCCCGCCGATGTCGGTCAGCACCGGTTCGATACGTCCACCGGCGATCTCGACGAGCAACTGGGCGGCCCGATCGAGCGCCGCAACCGGGAGCGCCGAATCCACAGTCCGCTCGAAACGCTTGCTCGCCTCGCTCGACAGCTTGTGGCGACGGCCGGTTCGGAACACCGCGAGCGGATCGAACGATGCTGCTTCGAGAACGACATCGCTGGTCGAGTCGTCGACCTCGGTGGACGCCCCGCCCATGACGCCGGCCAACGAGATGGCTCCCGTTCCGTCGGCGATGACCACGTCTTCCGCATCGAGCGACCGCTCGACGCCGTCGAGCGTCGTGAGCGTCTCCCCCGCATTCGCGCGCCGCACGACGAGATGACCGTCGAGCTTGCTTGCGTCGAAAGCATGCAACGGCTGGCCGAGTTCGTGGAGCACATAGTTGGTCACGTCCACGGCCGCCGAGATCGGTCGCACCCCGGCCAGCAGCAGTCTCCGCTGCATCCACCAGGGAGTGACGGCAGCGGGATCGATACCCACGACCTTGCGCAGAGCGAACCGAGAAGCACCGGACTCGGGCTCGACCGTCACGGGCCAGGCGTCACCGGTGACCTCGGTGGGCATCGTGCGCGCCGGATCCACATACGGAAGATCGAAGCTGCACGCCAACTCACGGGCCAGGCCGCGCACCGAGAAGGCGTACCCGCGATCCGGTGTCACGTTCAGCTCGATCACCGAATCATCGAGACCCAGAACGACTTTGGCATCGTCGCCGGGCTGCGCAGTCCCTTCCGGTAGCACCAGGATGCCGGAGTGGTCCCGGCCGAGACCGAGCTCGAGCGTCGAGCAGATCATCCCGTTGGAGTTGCGGCCGTACGTCTTGCGCGACGCGATGGCGAACCCGCCGGGCAGAACGCTGCCGGGCAGCGCCGCGACGATCAGGTCACCCTCGGCGAAATTGCGTGCACCGCAGACGATCTCCTGCGGCTCGTCGGCCCCCACGTTCACGAGGCAGAACCGAATGGGCTTCTTGAATTCGGTCAGTTCCTCGATCGACTCGACCCGACCCACCACGAGGGGCCCCGTCACGTTGTCCAACGAGACCAGCTCCTCGACCTCGAAACCGACGCGTACGAAACCCGCGTCGAGCTCGTCGGGCGAGACGGACCAGTCGGGAGTACCCGCGTGCAGGACCTCGGTCAACCAGGAATGTGGGACTCGCACGTGTGCTCAGCTCTTTCTTGTATCCGAGATGAAGTGGGGCTGGAGAGTGGCCGCGTCAGGCCTGAACACCGAAGGGCAGAGTGAACCTGATATCCCCCTCGACAATGTCCCGCATGTCCGGGATGTCGTTGCGGAACTGCAGAGTTCGCTCGAGACCCATGCCGAACGCGAAACCGGTGTACACCTCCGGGTCGATGCCGCTGGCCTGCAACACCTTCGGGTTGACCATTCCGCAGCCACCCCATTCGACCCAACCGGCTCCACCCTTCTTCTTCGGGAACCACACGTCGACCTCGGCGGAGGGCTCGGTGAACGGAAAGTAGTTGGGCCGCATCCGGGTACGCGTATCGCTGCCGAACAGAGCCTGCGCGAACGCGTCCAACGTTCCGCGCAGATGCGCCATCGTCAGGCCCTTGTCGATCGCGAGCCCCTCGACCTGATGGAAGACCGGAGTGTGCGTCGTATCGAGCTCGTCGGTACGGAACGTTCGGCCAGGGCAGACGACGTAGATCGGTACGTCGCGGGAGAGCATCGACCGCACCTGCACCGGCGACGTGTGCGTACGCAGTACCTGCCGCGAGCCCTCCGGTGCGATGTGGAACGTGTCCTGCATCGTGCGAGCCGGGTGATCGGGCAGGAAGTTCAACGCGTCGAAGTTGAAGTGCTCGGTTTCCACCTCGGGGCCCTCTTCGACCTCCCAGCCCATACCGACGAAGACATCGGCGACCTGCTCCGAGATGATCGTGATGGGATGACGCGCTCCGACGGGCGTCCGGTCGGTCGGCAGCGTCACGTCGATCGTCTCGGCCACGAGAATCGCTGCATCGCGCTCCGCCGACAGCACTGCGCGGCGCTCGTCGAAGGACTTCTGCACCCGGTCTCGTGCCACCTTGACGCGCTTGCCCGCGTCCGCCTTCTGGTCACCGGGTAGAGCTCCGAGGGCGCGCTGAGCCAACGCCAGTGGCGCCTTTCCACCCACGTGATCGATTTTGACCTTCGTGAGCGCATCGAGGTCCGACGCGTCGGCGAACGCCTGTTCGGCCGAGTCCACCGCAGCGTCGAGTGCGGACTCTTCGAGAACGCTCGGATCTACCGGCTCGGGCCCGGACTCTTTCTTCGCCACGACAGATGCACTCCTCGAATAATGGTCGGTCTGCACGAAGCAGAGTGGTAACGATCCTAGGCGACCGTATTCACGGGTTCGCCGACCGTCGTCGAACACGGGCGCTCGCGTAGAGGCACAGCGCCGCGGCGGTCGCCAGGTTCAGACTCTCCGCCCGACCGTGGATGGGAATTCTGATCCGGTGATCGGCAGCTTGGGCAACGGGGAGGGACAAACCGTGGGCCTCGTTGCCGAACAACCACGCAGTCGGCTGCTCGAGCAGCTCGTCTGCGTCGTCCAAGTCGATTTCGCCGTCGGCGGCAGTCGCCACGACCGTCAGACCGGCACGGCGCAGTCCGTCGATACCGTCTTCGATCGAGCGCTCCCGCGCAATGGGAAGATGGAAGACGCTGCCGGCCGAGGCCCGCACGCATTTGCCGTTGTGCGGGTCGACGGAGTCGCCGAGCAGGACCACCGAATCGGCCCCGGCGGCATCGGCAACACGAATGATCGTGCCGGCATTACCAGGCTCGGCCATTTCCACCGGAACGGCCACCAGCCGCGGTTTTCCTGCCAACGCACGGTCGATCGGGACGTCGACCAACTCGGTGACTGCGATCAGACCCTGCGGGGTGACGGTGTCCGACAATGCCTTCGCGGCACGATCGGTGATCGGAAACACCCGTGCGCCACCGGCCTCGACGGAGGCGATGAGGCTCTCGTGCCGGTCGAAGGCATCTGCGGTGAAGAACAGCTCGCGGACCGAACCGAACCGCGCAGCCTCGGACACAGCATTGAAGCCCTCGGCAAGGAACAGTCCCGTCTTCTTGCGCTCTGCAGCGCGAGCGAGCTTGACGGCCGAAACGACCCGCGGAGTTCGCTCGGTCAGCGAATCCACGGGTCGTTTCGGAGTTGAATCGTCGTGCGGCGACTCGCTCAGGCTGCTTCTCCAGCAGGAGCGTTGACATCGGCAGGCAATGCAGCCTTGGCGATGGCGACCAAGCCGGCGAATGCCTCGGCATCGGACACAGCGAGCTCGGCGAGGATCTTGCGGTCCACCTCGACGCCCGCGGCCTTCAGGCCCTGAACGAATCGGTTGTAGGTGATGTCGTTGGCCCGCGCTGCAGCGTTGATACGCGTGATCCACAGCTTGCGGAAGTCACCCTTGCGCGCGCGGCGGTCCCGGTACGCGTAGGTGAGCGAGTGGAGCTGCTGCTCCTTGGCCTTGGTGTACAGACGTGAGCGCTGTCCGCGGTAGCCCTTGGACGCTTCGAGAATCGAACGGCGCTTCTTCTGGGCGTTGACGGCCCTTTTTACGCGTGCCACTGGTGAATCCTGTCGATCTGGGGGCGTGTGAAACCCCGAATGGTAATGGGATGAAGCCGACCGAAATCAGTCGGCGGCGAGCCGGATCAGATGCCGAGCAGGCGCTTGATCCGAGGCACGTCGGCCTTCTTGACAACGGCGACACCATCGAGGCGACGAGTCACCTTGGTGGGCTTGTGCTCGAGCAGGTGGCGACGGCCGGCCTTCTGGCGCAGGATCTTGCCGCTGCCGGACACCTTGAATCGCTTCTTGGCACCACTGTGCGTCTTCTGCTTGGGCATGAAATCCTCTGTTCTGTATTAGCTCTTCGGTGGTGCATGGCACAGCCATGCAGCGCCTCGGAACGGACTGCGCACCGAGGCGGGTGCGGGACTGTCTTACTGGTAGAGCGCGGAGCTCAGTTGGTCTGAGCCGGAGTAGCCGGAGCTGCTGCGGCCGGTGCCTCGGCAGCCGGAGCTGCTGCGGCGGGCTGTTCCGGCGCGGGGGCCGGTGCGCGTTGCGCAGGCGGCGCGGCAGCGCTTTCCTGAGCCTTCACGCGAGTCTTGGCACCCTTGTGCGGAGCCAGGACCATGGTCATGTTGCGGCCGTCCTGCTTGGCCGACGTTTCCACGAAACCTAGTTCCGCGACGTCGGCACCCAGGCGCTGCAACAAACGGAAACCCAGCTCGGGGCGCGACTGCTCGCGACCACGGAACATGATGGTGACCTTGACCTTCGAGCCGGCTTCGAGGAAGCGAACCACGTTGCGCTTCTTGGTCTCGTAGTCGTGCGCGTCGATCTTCGGGCGGAGCTTCTGCTCCTTGATGACGGTGAGCGTCTGGTTCTTGCGCGATTCGCGCGCCTTCTGCGCAGCCTCGTACTTGAACTTCCCGTAGTCCATGATCTTGCAGACCGGCGGACGTGCGTCGGGAGCTACTTCGACAAGATCGAGGTCGGCTTCGAGAGCCAAGCGGAGTGCATCTTCAACACGCACGATCCCCACCTGTTCACCGCCTGGTCCGACAAGACGGACCTCGGGAACTCGGATGCGATCGTTGATGCGGGTCTCAGTGCTGATGGGGCCTCCTAGGTAGTGCGGTGTGGTGTGTAACCCGACCGCCTGCCACTTACACAGCCCGTCGCCCTCGAACCTCGACATCACGCTCGGCGAACCAACACCGAAAACGAAAAAACCCTGCAGCCGGTCTGTACCGACAGCAGGGCCCGATGTCGACCGGTCGATCCGTACGACATAGCGCGTCGTACAGTCTCCTCACGAGGAGGAAGCACTGTGGAATCCCGATTGGGAGACCTTCGTGCGACCGGACCGGAAGCGATCCATTCGGATCACATACCGGTGGGAGTCGGGCTCCACTTGCTGCCTTCATGCGGTGAACTCCATCGAGGAGCGCACGCCGAAGACGGTCGTCGAGTCAGACTACCAGCAGAATGCCGAAACCGACAATCGCACCGGTCGATGAAGCCGAGTCGACACCCGATCCGACCGACGGCACCCGCGGCGTGGGATTCTCGTAGGTATGACCAGTTCATCCACGCCCGCCGATCCCGCAGGCTCCGACCCCACCGGTATCGAGCAAGAAGTCCGGGAACTCGCCGAGGTTCCCGCGGTCGAGGTCATCAGCCGTGCAGCAGTGATGCTGATGAGTTCCGCGGCCGAGAAGCTGGGTCTGTCCGAGCCCGATCCCGCGGAGAGCCCCTACCTCGATCTCGACGAGGCCCGACGCGTCATCACCGCACTCGCCGGCTTGGTCACCGCGTCGGTCGAGTACCTCGGTCCCCACGCTGGACCGATTCGCGACGGCCTCCAGGCGTTGCAACGCGCGTTCCGGGAAGCCTCAGCACACCCGGACGAGCCAGGACTCGGCCCCGGTGAGAAGTACACCGGCCCGGTGCACTGAACGAGCGCACCCCACCCCACCCACAGACGACGAAGCCGCATCCGGCAATCCGGATGCGGCTTCGTCGTCGACGTGTTCGCGTCAGACCGCAGCGACCTTACGAGCCCGACGCTTCTTCGGGGCCGCCTTCGGCGTGGACGCCACTACCTCGCGGGAGAGCGCCTCCTGCAGGAATTTTCCGGTGTAGCTTTCGGGCACCGCTGCTACGGCTTCCGGATTACCCTGCGCCACAACCGTTCCGCCGCCCGAACCGCCTTCGGGCCCCATGTCGATGACCCAGTCGGAGACCTTGATGACATCGAGATTGTGCTCGATGACAATCACGGTGTTCCCCTTGTCGACGAGTCCGTTCACCACGCCGAGCAACTTCCGGATGTCCTCGAAATGCAGGCCCGTGGTCGGCTCGTCGAGAATATAGACGGTGCGGCCGGTCGATCGCTTCTGCAACTCGGCTGCGAGTTTCACACGCTGAGCTTCGCCGCCGGACAGTGTCGTCGCCGGTTGACCCAGGCGGACGTAACCGAGGCCGACCTCGACGAGTGTCTTGAGGTACCGGTGAATGGACGTGATGGCCTCGAAGAAGTCGGCAGCCTCCTCGATCGGCATGTCCAGGACCTCGGCGATGGTCTTGCCCTTGTAGTGCACTTCGAGCGTCTCGCGGTTGTAGCGAGCGCCTTCGCACACCTCGCAGGGAACGTAGACGTCGGGCAGGAAGTTCATCTCGATCTTCAACGTGCCGTCTCCCGAGCATGCCTCGCACCGACCGCCCTTGACGTTGAACGAGAATCGCCCGGGCTGATACCCACGAACCTTGGCCTCGGTGGTGGCCGCGAACAACGTACGGATCTTGTCGAACACCCCGGTGTACGTCGCGGCGTTGGACCGGGGCGTGCGGCCGATCGGCGACTGGTCGACGCGAACCAGCTTGTCCAGTTGGTCCAGACCGTTGATCCGGGTGTGCCGACCGGGAACCTGCCGGGCACCGTTGAGCTTGTTGGCCATCACGGTCGCGAGGATGTCGTTGACCAGCGTCGACTTACCCGAGCCCGAGACACCGGTGACCGACGTCAGAACACCGAGAGGGAAGCTGACGTCGATTCCCTGGAGGTTGTGTTCACGGGCACCCACGACGGTGACCTGTCGCTTCTTGTCGACCACCCGACGGGTGTCCGGCAGCGGGATCTCCATGCGACCCGACAAATACGCACCCGTGAGCGATTCGTCGTTGGTGAGGAGGTCCGCGTAGGAACCGCTGTGCACGACGCGTCCGCCGTGCTCACCGGCCAACGGTCCGATATCGACGACCCAGTCGGAGGTACGGATGGTGTCCTCGTCGTGCTCGACGACGATCAATGTGTTGCCGAGATCGCGCAGTCGCGTCAGCGTGTCGATGAGCCGGCGGTTGTCCCGTTGGTGCAGTCCGATGGACGGCTCGTCCAGTACGTAGAGCACGCCGACGAGGCCGGAGCCGATCTGCGTGGCGAGCCGGATACGTTGGGCCTCGCCGCCGGACAGCGAGCCCGCGGTGCGCGCCAACGACAGGTATTCGAGACCCACGTCCAGCAGGAAGCCGAGTCGAGCCTGAACCTCCTTGAGGACCTGGCCCGCAATCGCTTCCTCGCGTCGCCCCAGAGTGAGACTGTTGAGGAAGTCGGCCGTATCGGCGATGGAGAGTTCACACACCTCGGCGATCGACTTCGGCCCGAAATCACCTGCCGCGATGGTGACCGACAGAATTTCCGGACGCAGCCTGGCTCCGTTGCAGGTAGGACACGGAACGTCGCGCATGTAGCCGTCGTAGCGTTCCTTCATCTGTTCGGATTCGGTCTGCTCGAGGCGGCGGTGCAGGAAGGGCATGACGCCCTCGAACTCGGCGTAGTACGACCGGGTGCGGCCGTACCGGTTCTTGTACTTCACGTGCACCTGGTGGTCGCTGCCCTCCAGGACAGCTCGCTTGACCTTCGCCGGCAGCTTGTTCCACGGAGCGTGCAGATCGAAGCCCATGGCGTCGGCGAGTCCGGACAGCAAGCGACCGAAGTACTCCGACGTCTGGCCCATCGACCAGGGCGCGATGGCACCGTCGGCCAGACTCAGATCACCGTCGGGCACCACCAGCTCGGGATCGACCTCCTTGCGCACGCCGAGCCCGACACAGTCGGGGCAGGCGCCGTAAGGCGAGTTGAACGAGAACGATCGCGGTTCGAGGTCGTCGATGGACAGCGGGTGGCCGTTGGGGCACGCGAGCTTCTCCGAGAAACGACGCTCCCGATCGGGGGCGTTCTCCTCACGGTCGACGAAGTCGAGAACCACGATGCCGTCCGCGAGCCGCAGTGCGGTCTCCACCGAGTCGGTGAGCCGCTGCTTCGAGCTGGACTTGACGGTGAGTCGGTCGACAACGACCTCGATGTCGTGTTTTTCCTGCTTCTTCAAGACCGGCGGGCTGCTGAGCTGGTGGACGACACCGTCGACGCGCACACGTGAGTAGCCCTGGGTGTTGAGCGAGTCGAACAGGTCGACGAACTCGCCCTTACGGGTTCGGACCACCGGCGCGAGGACCTGGAATTTGAGGCCCTCCTCCATGTCGAGAACCTGATCGACGATCTGCTGTGGGGTCTGCTTGGCGATCTGCTCGCCGCACACCGGGCAGTGCGCAGTGCCCGCCCTGGCGTAGAGCAACCGTAGGTAGTCGTAGACCTCGGTGATGGTGCCCACGGTGGAGCGTGGGTTGCGGTTGGTCGACTTCTGGTCGATCGAGACCGCGGGCGACAGGCCTTCGATGAAGTCGACGTCGGGCTTGTCCATCTGCCCGAGGAACTGCCGTGCGTATGCGGACAGCGACTCCACGTAGCGACGCTGGCCTTCGGCGAAGATCGTGTCGAAGGCGAGAGACGACTTGCCCGAACCGGACAAACCGGTGAACACGATCAGCGCGTCCCGGGGCAGGTCGATATCGACCCCCCTCAAGTTGTGCTCCCGTGCACCTCGCACTATCAGGCGATCCGCCACTGTGTTCCCTTCTTTTCTCACGAGCACGTCGAGCCGTGTTGCTGCTCGGCGCAGCATTGTCCGACGTCGAGTCGATGATGACGCGTGGTGCCGATGCACCGATCACACGCCGTGTAGCCGAGGACTCCACGTCGAAAACCTGTCGAGGTGAGGGACGAACCTCACCTCGTAGCAATGGTAGGTCCAGGTACCGACACACTTTTCCACGAGCGTGACCCCGGCGCTCCCGTCGTTGCTGCCGACGGTAGCGTCCTCGAAATGGACGAGCACCTCATGGTCATCGACGACAATTACACCGGCGTCGTTGCACAGGGTTCACCCCCGCAGCGGCGGACGATCCCCGGAGCCACGATCACCAAGATGTCGGTCGGCCCCATGGACAACAACACCTACCTGGTCGTCTGTTCCGCAACGGGCCATTCCCTGCTGATAGACGCCGCCAACGAGGCCGACCGCATCTCACTGCTTCTCGACGAGAACGCACCGACGCTGTCTCTGATCGTCACCACACATCAGCATGCCGACCACTGGCAGGCGCTGGCCGATATCGCCGGTGGCACCGACTCCCCCACCGCGGCCCACGAGCTGGACGCAGAACCGCTGCCGGTAGCTCCGGACCGTTTTCTTGCCGACCACGACACGGTGTCGGTGGGAGAGCTCACGTTCGATGTGGTGCATCTGACCGGTCACACTCCGGGCTCGATAGCGCTCGCGCTGACCGACGCCGAGGGCAAGACGACGCACCTCTTCACCGGTGATTCCCTGTTCCCCGGCGGCGTCGGCAAAACCAACGGCCCCGAGGACTTCACCCACCTGCTCGACGACGTGAGCGCCAAATTGTTCGACCGTTTCGCCGACGACACCGTCGTCTACCCCGGGCACGGCAAGGACACCACTCTCGGTGACGAGCGGCCGCACCTGGCGGAATGGCGCGAACGCGGCTGGTGACGCCGCACGTGCTTGAGACCGTGAAACACGGGGTATGAAGAGTGTGACAAAAGTGCACGCACCGGTGATTTCGATCTACTTTCGGTGCGAGTCCGCACGTACAACCGCCATGACACGAGAAACTACGCAGGAGGCTGTCAATGCTGGTCCGCCGTATCGCCCGTCCGCTGATGTCTACGATTTTCATCTCCGGGGGCGTCGATGCACTTCGTAATCCCGCCGGCAGGGCGAAGGCAGCCGCTCCGTTGATCGAGCAGAGCAAGGATGCTCTGCCCAACGAGGTCACCGCGAACGTGCCGACCGATCCCGAGACGTTGGTTCGGATCAACGGCGGAATCCAGGTCGCCGGCGGCATTCTGTTGGCCACCGGCAAGGCACCGCGTATCGCATCGCTCGCTCTGGCTGGAAGCCTCGTTCCGACGACGCTGGCCGGACACGCGTTCTGGAACGAAACCGACCCGGAGACCAAGGCTGCGCAACGCATCCACTTCTTCAAGAACCTCAGCCTCCTCGGCGGACTGCTGATCGCGGCCGTCGACACCGAGGGCAAGCCCTCCGTCGCGTGGCGCAGCAAGCGGGCGGCACGCCGCGCACAGGAATCTGTGGTCTCTGCGCTGCCCGGTCACACCACTCACGACACCGGGGAACGCGTCAAGGAAATTGCCTCGATCGCAGCGAGCCGCGGTGCCGATCTGGCCGACGCCGCACAGCCGAAGCTGGCCAAGCTCGCCGACGCCGCACAGCCGAAGCTGGCCAAGTTCGCCGACATCGCCGGCGAGAAGGGCTCGGAGCTGGCAGAGGTCGCGCAGCCCGCTCTGAACCGGTGGGCTCACATCGCCGCCGACAAGGGTTCGGAGCTGGCCGAAGAAGCCCAGAAGCGTGGCTCGAAGCTGGCCGAGCTTGCTGCCGACCGCGGAAGCGATCTGGCCGAAGAAGCGCAGAAGCGTGGCTCGAAGCTCGCCGACAAGGCCGCGCACCGCAGCTCGGATTGGGCCGAGCTCGCTCAGAAGCGGGGCTCGAAGTTGGTCGACGTCGCTGCCGACCGTCGCAGTGAACTGGCCGAGGTGGCACAGAAGCGCGGAGCGAAGCTCGCCGATCTCGCTGCCGAGAAGGGATCCGTTCTGGCCGAAGAGGCTCAGAAGCGCGGTGCCACGTGGGCCGACATCGCGTCGGATCGGGTAGACACGCTCGGCAAGCGCGCTCGTAAGCGGGCCGAGAAGCAGAACAAGGAACTCGAGAAGGCAACCGAGCAGGCTCGGGCCAAGCTCGAAAAGCGAGTTGCCAAGGCGCAGAAGAACTTGGACAAGAAGCTCCAGCAGTACGCGAAGTAGGTCTACCCACGACGCTCGGCGTCGTTCGCGCGCACGGCCCTGTCCCAGAACTCGCGGTTCTGCGGCAGGGCCGTTCTGCGGCGTAGACTGCTCTGGCTGATTTCGAGGCGATATCGTCGCCTCGGCCGAACTCCCGAGGAGAACCTTTGCCGGACGACGGCCACACATCGTACGATCCCGGTGCACCCATCGAGGAAGACCTCGAACAAGCGCACCTGACGCGGTTGTACACGCAGCTCGATTCGCTGCGCGAGTATGCAGCAAACCGACTTCGCGCCGTGCTGCTCGAGACCGGCGGAACACCGCAGGCCCGAAGCGAGCGCGAATCCTTCAACCAGATGTACACCGAGGACATCGCCAAGTACGACGCAGCCGAGAACGGGCTCTGCTTCGGACGCATCGACCTCGACCCGGACACCCTCGATCCGAAAGTCGACGACCGCCCCGAGCGTTACATCGGCCGTGTCGGCATCCTCGACGACAAGAACGATTACGAGACACTACTGCTGGACTGGCGAGCCCCCATGGCCCGTCCGTTCTATCTGGCGACACCGGCAGCCCCCGAAAACGTGTTGCGCCGCAGGCATATTCGTACCCGCGGACGCAAGGTGACCGCCATCGCCGACGAATTCCTGGACCTCGAGTCCGCGCAGTCGTCGAACGATGCGGCTGTCGCGGGTGGCGTCGCCAGTGAGGGTGCGCTGCTGTCCGCGCTCGATGCGGCGCGAACCGGTCAGATGAACGACATCGTCGAAACGATCCAGAGCGAGCAGGACGCGATCATCCGCTCACAGCATCGCAGTGTGCTGGTGGTGCAGGGCGGACCGGGCACCGGCAAGACGGCCGTGGCACTGCACCGAGCAGCGTATCTGCTGTACACGTACCGTCAACAGCTCGGCAAGAGCGGTGTCCTCATCATCGGGCCCAACGCCACGTTCCTCGACTACATCGGCCAGGTGCTGCCGTCGCTGGGCGAAACCGGGGTATTGCTGTCGACGATCGGCGATCTGTACCCCGGAGTCCGTGCGCAGCGCGAGGATTCGGCTCTGGCCGCCGAGGTCAAGGGCAAACTGTCGATGGTCGACGTACTGACGCAGGCAGTGCGTGATCGCCAGGAGGTGCCCGCACAGCCGCGCCGGCTGAAGTTCGACACCTACGACATCACCCTCGATCGAAAGATGGTCACGCGTGCCCGCGGCCGCGCCCGATCCTCCCGGCGACCACACAACTTGGCTCGGCCACTGTTCGTGTCCTCGGTCATCGACCAGTTGGCCAATCAGCTGGCCGCGAAACTCGGCCAGAACGTGGTGGACGGATCGAGCTTGCTCAGCGCCGACGACATTGCGGACATGCGGGACGAGATGCGCGAGGACCACGACGTGATGGCTGCGATAGACGAGTTGTGGCCGGATCTGTCACCCCAGCAGGTTCTTCGAGACCTGTTCGCATCGCCGGAGAAGATCGCATCGGCCGCACCTGCGCTCGGCGAGTCGGAGCGCGAGTCGCTGCTGCGCCGCGGCCACGGCTTCTCGTCCGCGGATGCCCCGCTGCTCGACGAGCTCGCCGAGCTGCTCGGCGTCGACGATGCTGCCGAACGTGAGCAGGCCCAGCGTCAATGGCGTGGCCAGATCGCCGATGCCCAGGGCGCGCTGGACATCCTGACCGGGTCTGCACCACAGGACCTCGAGGACGAACTGGACCCGGAGATTCTGATGGCGTACGACCTGATCGACGCCGATCAGCTTGCGCGACGCCAGAATTCGGGTCAGCGACTCACCACCGCGGAACGCGCAGCCGGCGACCGTACCTGGACCTACGGGCACGTGATCGTGGACGAGGCACAAGAGCTGTCGGCGATGGCGTGGCGAATGGTGATGCGGCGCATCCCCAATCGGTGGATGACACTGGTGGGTGACACCGCGCAGACCGGTGATCCGGCCGGAACCTCGTCCTGGGGATCGGTGCTCGAACCGTATGTGGCTCAACGCTGGAAGCTCACCGAACTGACGGTCAACTACCGAACGCCGTCGGAGATCATGACCGTGGCGCACGACGTGCTCGCGGCGATCGATCCGGAGCAGTCCGAACCGCGATCCATTCGCAGCACCGGCGTCGAGCCGTGGGCTCAACGCGTAGCCGCAGCAGATCTGGTGACGACGGTCGAGAAGCGAGTGGCCGACCACCCTCGTCCCGGCCTGAGCGCAGTGCTCGTTCCCTCCGAACTCGTCTCCCAACTGCAGCACCTGGCGTCGGATGTGGTGACCGTGTCGACGGTCAAGGACGCGAAAGGGCTCGAGTTCGACTCGGTGATCATCGTCGAGCCGAGCGCGATCGTTGCGGAGTCCGTCAAGGGTATGAACGACCTCTACGTGGCCCTGACCCGAGCAACCCAGCGACTCGGAGTCGTCCATGTGGATCCTCTGCCCCAGGAGCTCGGGGCCCTGCAGCCCTTCGACGCCGAGGTCTGACGAGAACAGTCCGACGAGAACAATCGGCCCGCCCCGTCATCGTCGACGGGGCGGGCCGATTGTCGTACTACGAGAAAATCAGCGGACGGTATGGACGATCAGGACGTCACAGGTCGACTTGCGGGCCGCGTCGGACGGAACCGAACCGAGCAACCGCCCGGTCAGCGAGTTCAGCCCACGGTTGCCGACGACGAGTAGATCGCCCTTGACCTCGTCCACGAGTGCCAGGAGGGACTCGACGGGCGCTCCGACGATCGGCTTCTCCTCGATGTTCTTCGCGCCGGCCTTGGTGGCGTGCTCTCGGGCGGTGCGCAGGATTTCGCGCGTCGGTGCCGAACCGGTGATCTGGTAGGCGTCCTCGCGGAGTGCGTCGGCGGCGGCAGAGGTGTCTTTCGGATCGGCCGGGTAGTAAGCACACGCGATCACCAGGGTGGCATCGGCATCTCCCGCCAGAGCCGCGGCCTTCTCCACTGCCCGCAGTGACGATTCGGAGCCATCGGTTCCGACGACGACGGTGCGGTAGGCGCTCATTCATTCCTCCATTTGTCGGTCACACACAGATGTGACACTTCTGGTCGAACTGGATTGGTGCAAGTCACAGGACCGAAAGACGTGGTCCGGGGACTGATGCGCTGACAGTAGCCGGAAGTCGACGATCGGCACGTGAACTTGGGGAACAACACGATCCGCGCCACTCACATACATTGGTTTGCATGCCGATCCCCCGCCCGCCGTTGTCGAGACGGGCCCTCGCTCTCGGTGCCGTCGCGATCTCGATCGTGATCGTGGCCGCCCTCGCATTCGCATTCCTCCCCCAGGGACGCGAAGCCGACACTGCTACGCGTGACGCGCGCATCACGCTACCGGACAGCCCCGGTTCGACGGAGACCGTCGACCTCGACACCCGGCTCTACATTCCCGAGTCCACCCCCGCTCCGGCTGTGTTGCTCGCGCACGGCTTCGGCGGCAGCAAGGACTCGGTCGACGGCGAAGCTCGTGATCTCGCCGCGCGCGGATACGTGGTTCTCGCCTACACCGCGCGCGGCTTCGGTGACAGCACGGGTTCCATCTCCATCAACGACCCCGATCGCGAGGTCGCCGATGCCCGCGGCCTGATCGACTGGCTGGCCGAACAGCCCGAAGTACAGCTCGACGCTCCTGGTGATCCCCACGTCGGCGTGGCAGGCGGGTCGTACGGCGGGGCACTGGCCCTCAGCGCAGGCGGAACAGACCCGCGTGTGGACTCGGTGGCCGCTGCCATCACCTGGAACGACCTGGGCCAGGCCCTGTTCCCCAACTTCGGCGTCACCTCGTCCGCAGGTCGAGAAGCGCTCGGAAACATCGATTCCCCGGCCGGTGCCGAATACGGCGGACCCGGCGTCCTCAAACGTGGATGGGCCGGGGTCTTCTTCGGAGCGGGGGCCTCCAGCGCTGCGCCCGGCAGTTCCACGGACGGTAACGGTGGTGGTAACGATGGCGGTGGCGCATCCGCATGCGGCAGATTCGCCCAGGAATTCTGCGACGCCTACGCACAATCCGCAGTGACCGGCATCCCCAGCCAGCCGCTGCTCGATCTGCTGACTGCCCACTCGCCCGTCGCGGTCGCGTCGAACATCACGGCTCCGACGCTTCTCCTACAGGGCACCCAAGACACTCTGTTCGGTCTCGACCAGGCCGACGCGACGGCTCGGCAGATCGCAGCCGCAGGCGGTGACGTGACCGTTCGGTGGTTCGACGGTGGGCACGATGCCGGTGGAACGAACGGTGCGTCGGATCGAGCCGTCGCGGACTTCTTCGACCGGACTCTGCGCGGCACCCCCGATCCCGCGACCTCCGAGAGCGCGCCGTTCGTGTATTCGACGCAGCGCGCAGCCGATGAGCGAGGAGGAGAACGCAATCGTCGGATGACGGCTCCCGACTACCCAGGCCTGACCCCGAACTCCGAACCCACACAGACGAATACGGTGACCTTCACCCCCGCCTCGGACGACGGGACGATCATTCGTCCGCCCGGCGCGTCACCGTCCGCCATCTCGACGGTCCCCGGTCTGGGTTCGGTGTTGTCGACACTCGGATCGACCGGAGCCGGTGCAGCGCTGACTGCGGACCTTCCGGGCCAGTCCGCGATTTTCACCAGCGAGCCCGTCGACTCGTCACTGACCATCACCGGCGCGCCGAGAGTCGATCTCCGGGTGGCGTCCCTCGCCGGGCCCGGCCAGGCTGTGCTGTTCGCGAAACTGTACGACGTCGCCCCGAACGGCACACGGACCCTTCCCGGCGGCGCAGTGTCGGCCATCCGACTGCCCGACACCGGGAGCATCGATCCCGTCGACGTCACCGTCGCCCTCCCTGGAATCAGCTATACCGTCCAGCAAGGTCATCGTCTCGAACTGAGCGTCTCCACCACCGATCAGGCCTACGCCGTCCCGCTGGAGCCCGCACAGTTCAGCGTGACCATGGCGAACACGTCCGTCGCGTTGCCGACGGTTCCCGCGGTGGCGAGCGCGAACAGCACGGTACCCGTCGCTCCACTGATCGGAATCGGCGTGGTCGTCCTGGTGGTCGGATGCATCGTCGTGGCGACGATCGTGCGAACCAGACGCCGCACGGTGGCCGAGGTCGACGAGGCTCTGGTCGACACTCCCCTGGTGATCACCGATCTGGCCAAGACGTACTCGAACGGGTTCCGCGCCGTGGACGGCGTCAGCTTCGAGGTGAAACAGGGTCAGGTACTCGGACTGCTAGGACCGAACGGTGCCGGAAAGACCACCACGTTGCGCATGCTGATGGGCCTGATCACCCCCACCGGCGGCGACATCCGAGTCTTCGGTCACAAGGTCACACCCGGTGCCCCGGTGTTGTCGCGGCTCGGCTCCTTCGTCGAGGGTTCCGGCTTCCTTCCGCATCTGACCGGCACCCAGAACCTGCGGCTGTACTGGGAGGCGACTGGGCGACCGATCGAAGACGCTCACCTCGACGAGGCACTCGAGATCGCAGACCTCGGCGCAGCGATCGAACGCAAGGTCAAGTCCTACAGCCAAGGCATGCGTCAGCGCCTCGCCATTGCACAGGCCATGCTGGGTCTACCCGATCTCATGGTGTTGGACGAACCGACCAACGGCCTCGACCCGCCACAGATCCGAACCATGCGTGACGTGCTGATCAACTACGCGAAGACGGGGCGCACCGTGTTGGTCTCGAGCCACCTCCTCGCCGAAGTGGAACAGACGTGCACGCACGTCGTGGTCATGAACCGTGGCTCCGTGATCAGCTCGGGCACCGTCCGCGAGCTGACAGCGGCCGGTGGGCAGACCGAGATCAGGGTCGACGACGCCGGCCGCGCCCAGTCGGTACTCGACGCCGCCGGCCATGACGGCGCGGTGATCGTCGACGACGGCACGGTGACCGTCGACCTGACCGACGCCGATTCCGCCGTCGTCATCAGAGAACTCGTTACGGCGGGGGTGTCGGTCCGCGGCTTTTCCCAGTCCACCCGACTCGAGGACGTGTTCCTCGACCTCGTTCATCGAGATACCCCAGGCACAGTCGTTCACGAGACCGACTCCAGCGAGGATCGCTCATGAGTACAACGCACGCAGACGGCCGCGCAGCGGGCTACAGCGGCGGCCGCACCCTGCCGTTTCGTACCGAACTGCGTCGACAGTTGGGCCGGCGACGCACTCAGCTCGCCATCGGTTTCCTTGCCCTGCTACCGGTGATCCTTGTCGTCGCCTTCACCGTGGGCAGCTCCAGCGCCGACTCCGACGCCGGCGGGCTCATCGAGCTCGGCACGCGAGGCGGCATGAACTTCACCGTCTTCGCACTGTTCATGTCCGTCGGATTTCTGCTCATCGTCGTGGTGGCGCTGTTCTTCGGCGACTCCGTTGCGAGCGAGGCCTCGTGGTCGAGCCTGCGCTACCTGCTCGCCATCCCAGTTCCTCGAAGCCGACTGTTGACCCAGAAGGCACTCGTCTCGGCCACGCTGTCCAGCGCCGCCATTCTGGTGCTGGTCGGAGTGTCCCTACTGATCGGGACGGTGATGTACGGTGCCGAATCATTGGTCACGCCGCTGGGTGAGGGACTGTCGTACGGCACTTCCCTGGTGCGACTACTGATTGCGGTCGCCTACATCGGCGTCAATCTGCTGTGGGTGGCAGGTCTGGCGATGTTGCTGTCGGTGCTCACCGACGCCCCTCTCGGGGCCGTCGGCGGCGCGGTGATGACGTCGATTCTGATGCAGATCCTCGATCAGATCACGGCATTGGGGTCGCTGCGCAACTATCTGCCCGGGCACTACGCGAACTCGTGGATCGACGCCTTCGGCACGAACATCGACTGGAACGACATGGTGGTCGGATCGTTCTCGGCCATCACCTACGCGGCGGTCTTCGGGCTGATCGCGTGGAGACGATTCGCCACCAAGGACATCACCAGCTGAGGCGGCCTACTTCTTTTTGATCGCTGGCCCGAAGACGCCCTCGGGAATGGTGCCCTGGCCGACGATCGACTCACGCCACGGCGTCGCGAGCGAAACCAGCCGAGCTGCACCGTCCTCGCCGAGGGCGGCCCACGGCGCGACGGCGAGGTCGTTGGTGATGTCCTCGACCAACGTGCGGAGATCTTTCCCGTCCTGAGTCAAAGCGCCGTCGGCCGTCAACAATTCACGATCGGCCAAGGACGCCACGGCTCCGTTCCACTGCTCGGTCGACCATCCACGACGCTTGCGCGCGAATTCCTTCTCGAAGCCGTACCCGGTGGCGGTGTGGGTGATCAGCGCGTCCAGGCCGTTCAACCCCGCCGTCTGCAGCGCGGCAATGTGGCCGTCGCCGCGGTATTCGCGGATCAGGGTGAGAGCGTGCCACAACACGAGGTGCGGCGCTTGCGGCCAGTCGAGTTCGGCGTAGGCGGCGTACAGCGGCCGACCGTCGTCTCCTGGGATTCCACGCGCAGCGATCGATGCGAGGTCGGCAGCTTCGGCCATATCCGGGGACGCCAACGTCTCGGAGCCCAACAGACGCTCGAATGCGGTGTCGAGCGTGGCGTAACGGATTGCCATGATCTCGTCGGGAGAGGCGATGGCCCAGGCTGCCGGAATCAGCGGGCTGATCAGATCGCGGTTGAAGTTGTAGAACGTGGCTGTCACGACACCTGCACCGACCGGCCCGAGAGGTGCTGCACGACCGGCGAAATAGCAGGCCCGTGGCGGTAACCCAGCAGCAACGAGAGCGTCCTGCGTTTCCGGCAGGAAGTAGGTCATCGAGTGGATCAGTTCGAGTGCACGAGAGGTGCGGCCGGCGGTGGTTGCGTCCATCACTGAACCGTAACCGAACCATTTCGGATCGTTCCGCAGGCTCGACTCGCACCACCCGCGCGACCTACTTGAGGCCGGCCGCGTCCATGCCCCGGAGCTCCTTCTTCAGGTCCTGGATCTCGTCGCGCAGTCGACCGGCCAGCTCGAACTTCAACTCGCGGGCAGCGTTCATCATCTGATCGGTCATGTTCTTGATCAGGTCCGCCAACTCGGCGCGCGGCATCGACGAGACATCCTGCCCCTCGTACACGCCGGAGCTGACCGACCTGCCTGCTTCGCCCTGCGCTCGCCGACCACGGCTGGCGTTCCGACCCGAGCCACCCACTTCGACGGCCGTGTCGGTGTCCTCTGCTTCCTGATACACCTGATCGAGAATGTCGGCGATCTTCTTGCGCAGCGGTTGCGGATCGACTCCCCGCTCCTTGTTGTAGGCGATCTGCTTCTCGCGCCGACGTTCGGTCTCCTCGATCGCGTACGTCATGGAGTCGGTCATCTTGTCGGCGTACATGTGCACTTCACCGGACACGTTTCGAGCGGCGCGGCCGATCGTCTGAATGAGGCTGGTGCCGCTGCGAAGGAATCCCTCCTTGTCCGCGTCGAGAATGGCGACCAATGACACCTCGGGAAGGTCGAGGCCCTCCCGGAGGAGGTTGATGCCAACCAGGACGTCGTACTCACCCAGCCGAAGCTGCCGCAGCAGCTCGACTCGGCGCAACGTATCGATGTCGGAGTGCAGGTACCGGACGCGGATGCCCAGCTCGAGCAGATAGTCGGTCAGGTCCTCCGACATCTTCTTGGTCAATGTGGTGACAAGAACTCGTTCGTCTTTCTCGGCACGCTCGCGAATTTGGTGCACGAGGTCGTCGATCTGTCCCTTGGTCGGTTTGATGACGACCTTCGGATCGACGAGGCCGGTAGGACGGATGACCTGCTCGACGAATTCGCCGCCGGTCTGCCCCAGTTCGTACTTGCCGGGAGTAGCGGACAGGTAGACGGTCTGGCCGATCCTCTGTGTGAACTCTTCCCACGTCAGCGGCCGGTTGTCCGTCGCAGACGGCAACCGGAACCCGAAATCGACCAGGTTCCGCTTGCGCGACATGTCGCCTTCGTACATCGCGCCGATCTGCGGGACGGTGACGTGGGATTCGTCGATGACGAGTAGGAAGTCCTCGGGGAAGTAGTCGATCAGGGTCGCGGGTGCGGTGCCGGCCCCGCGACCGTCTATGTGCCGCGAGTAGTTCTCGATGCCGGAGCAGAAGCCGACCTGCTTGATCATTTCCAGGTCGTATTGCGTGCGCATCCGAAGCCGCTGCGCCTCGAGCAGCTTTCCCTTGCCTTCGAGCTCCGCCAGGCGCGCCTCGAGCTCGGCCTCGATGTCCTTGACCGCCCGTTCCATGCGCTCCGGTCCGGCGACGTAATGGGTGGCCGGGAAGATGCGTACCGAATCGACTTGGCGAACGATGTCGCCCGTCAGCGGATGCAGGTAGTACAGCGCCTCGATCTCGTCACCGAAGAACTCGATGCGAATAGCGAGCTCCTCGTACGACGGAATGATCTCCACGGTATCGCCGCGGACTCGGAACGATCCGCGGGTGAACGCCATGTCGTTGCGGGTGTACTGCACGTCGACCAGAAGCCGGAGCAGCGCATCACGCTGGACCTCGACGTTGACCTCGAGCTCGATCGACCGATCGACGTACGACTGCGGGGTACCGAGACCGTAGATGCACGACACCGACGCCACCACGACCACGTCTCGACGAGAGAGCAGGGATGCCGTCGCGGAGTGCCGCAGACGCTCGACGTCGTCGTTGATGGACGAGTCCTTTTCGATGTACGTATCGGTCTGCGCGATGTACGCCTCGGGCTGGTAGTAGTCGTAGTACGACACGAAGTACTCGACTGCGTTGTTGGGCAACATGTCTCGTAGCTCGTTCGCCAACTGCGCTGCGAGAGTCTTGTTCGGTGCCATCACCAGGGTGGGGCGCTGCAGTTTCTCGATCAGCCAGGCGGTGGTGGCCGATTTACCGGTACCGGTGGCACCGAGAAGCACGACGTCCTTCTCGTCCGCCTTGATTCGACGTTCGAGTTCGGCGATGGCGGTTGGCTGATCACCGGCCGGAACGTGTTCGCTGACGACCTCGAACGCCGGTCCGGTGCGCTCGATCGCTCCCACCGGACGGTGTTCGGAGTGCGCGACAACGGGATGTTCGGATGCAAACGCCATTACACAAGCGTAGACGCGACCACCGACAAGTTCCGTCGGAGAGACCTCGGAGGTCTGTTCCCGGTAGCTTCTACAGGCATGGTCGCTCACACGTCAGCCGGTGCGCACACCGTCGTTCATGCCCCGAAACACGAAACGTTCGACCTGGTCGCGAAGACCAACGTCGACCCCAAAGGGTTCGTTCGCGTGGTCGACGAATACCGCGTCGAGCCGTGGGGGCTGTACATGGCCCGGCCATCCGACCATGCCCACTTCGACTACCTGGAGTCCTGGCTACTGCCTGCTCTCGGGCTCCGGGCCTCGGTGTTCCATTATCTGCCCGCGCACGCCAGAGACCAGGACTACTACGTCGACATCGGCGAGTACACGGCCGGGGCCAGCCGATGGACCTCGGTCGATCACTATCTCGACCTCAGTGTTCGCACCGGCCGCGACTACGACCTGCTGGACGTCGACGAGCTGTTCGACGCGCGCGTGGCGCAGCATCTGGACACCCCGACGGCCGAGCGGGCGCTGTCCCGATCGATCGCGGCCATCGAAGGACTGACGCGGCACGATTACGACCTGAACGCCTGGCTCGCGTCCGTCGGCATGCCGACGGAATGGAACGGCAAACCGGCCTGAACCGCGCAGCTCTGCCTCAGGCAGTCCAGTTCGTCTCCTCCGCCCACTGCCACGCCCGCCGATACGCCACGTCGAACCACGGTGCCTTCGCGTTTACGTAGGCATCGATCGCCGGTTGATATTCGGCGATTCCGGCGGCGGCTTCTGACGCACGCCGCTTGATAGCGGCGTATTCCGTCGCGACAGCCGCGTCCGCCCGGAGCCAGTCGCGGAACAACAACGCGAACGTCTGGTTCGGCCAACCGTCGACTCGAACATGGACGTTGGCCGGTCGCCCGGGGTCTGCGTTGCCGTGAAAACGCTTGCCCCACACGGCCGGATCGGCCTCACCACCCACTCCGTACGCGGGCTTCGGATCGTCGAAGTCACTGGACTCGACGCCGGGGAACCCGGCGACGCGCAACTGTTCGCCGACCGAATCTGCGTCGGCCAGCGAGCGGACCGTGATCTGGATGTCGAGCACGTCCTTGGCATCGAGTCCGGGTACCGCCGTCGATCCGACGTGGTCGATCCGAACAGCCTTGTCCCCACACGCGAGAGCGAGGCGCGCGATCATTCGCCGCGCCTGGGATTCCCAGGCCGGGTCTGCAGTCACGAGTTCCGGATGCGTCCGGGCGACAATGCCCTCTCTGAGGTTGCGCTCGAAGGGAATCACGCGCTCGTTCCACAAGTTTCGTACCTGATCGTCGACGCTGCCGGGCGCACCCGTGTTGTCTATCCACACATCTGCCGCAGCTCGGCGCGCATCGTCGGTCGCCTGCGCGGCGATGCGCGCGCGGGCATCGGCCTCGGGCATGTTTCGTTGGCCGGTCAGCCGACGTACTCGTTCCTCGGCGTCGACCCAGACGACGACGACCAGATGGAAGAACGGAGCCATCGAGCCTTCGACGAGAAGTGGAATATCTTGCACCACCACGGCATCCGCAGCCGCACCCTCGATGATCTCGGTAGTGCGCTGTCCGACCAATGGATGCACGATGGCATTGAGCTTCTTTCGCGACTCCTCGTCGCCGAAAGCCTTGGCGGCCAAGGCCGGCCGATCGAGTGACCCGTCGGGCGCCAGTATCTCGGTACCGAAGGCGTCCGTCAGTTGTTGCAGCCCAGGCGTTCCCGGCTCCACCACTTCGCGGGCAAGTACGTCCGAGTCGACGAGCACTCCCCCGAGTTCGGTCAGCACTTTCGCCACGGTCGATTTGCCGGCACCAATTCCGCCGGTCAGTCCCAGTCTCAGCATGCGTCCAGTCTGACACTCGAACACGCCGAAGCCCACCAGCCCCAAATGCACCGGTTTTGCGAGCCTGTCGGTTATCTTCGACGAGCGCGACCTCGATGTGCCGACCCACCGCCAGCGAAAAGGACACCCATGCAAAGCAATCAGATCCAACCGGGTCGGCACCGCCTCGGCATGGATGCAGGCGTTCACTGCATTCTCATTCCAGAAGTTGCCTCGGCGCTGGCCGACCACCGGCGTAACTGGTTCACCAACCTCCTGACCCCTGCCCGCCACAGCTTCGCCACGATGCGTAAGCGCACGGCGAGCGTCGGCCAGTGGAGTCCAGCCACCGCCGCGTAGTTCGCACTCCCTCTCAACCTTGGACCCGGTTCACCAGAACCGGGTCCATTGTCGTTCCCGTTGCACCTGCGTATTCGAACGAGAAAGCCCCGGTTCTCACAGGGAGAACCGGGGCCGAGGTCACACCCTCACGGGTGGACTACTTCTATCAGGCGTTGCCCGACAGCTTCTCGCGAAGTGCAGCGAGCTGCGCATCGCTGGCCAGCGATCCACCGGTCGAGGCGGGAGCCGACGCTGCGGGAGCATCGCCTTCTGCATCGGCGGGAGCCTGACCCGACTCGGAGGAGTAGTTGGTGTTGGCGGCTTCGGCAGCTTCGTCCTTGGCCGTCTTCTCCATCTGAGCGGTGTGCATCTTGTGGCGACGCTCGGCCTCGGCGTAGCGACCTTCCCACTCTTCACGCTGCTTCTCGTAACCTTCGAGCCATTCGTTGGTCTCGGAGTCGAAGCCCTCGGGGAAGATGTAGTTGCCACCCTCGTCGTACGAGTCGGCCATGCCGTACTTGGACGGATCGAACTCTTCTGCGTAGTCCTCGTTGGCCTGCTTGAGGCTCAACGAAATCCGGCGACGCTCGAGATCGATGTCGATGACCTTGACGAGTGCGTCGTCGCCGACACCCACGACCTGGTCCGGAACCTCCACGTGGCGCTCGGCCAGCTCGGAGATGTGCACGAGGCCCTCGATGCCCTCTTCGACGCGAACGAACGCACCGAACGGAACGAGCTTGGTGACCTTGCCGGGCACGATCTGGCCGATCGCGTGGGTGCGAGCGAACTGGCGCCACGGATCTTCCTGCGTTGCCTTGAGCGACAGCGACACACGCTCGCGGTCCAGGTCGACGTCGAGAACCTCGACGGTGACCTCGGTGCCGACCTCGACAACCTCGGACGGGTGATCGATGTGCTTCCAGGACAGCTCGGAGACGTGCACCAGGCCGTCGACGCCACCCAGGTCCACGAAGGCACCGAAGTTGACGATGGAGGACACGACGCCCTTGCGGACCTGGCCCTTCTGGAGCTGGTGCAGGAACTCGCTGCGGACCTCGGACTGGGTCTGCTCGAGCCATGCGCGGCGCGACAGGACCACGTTGTTGCGGTTCTTGTCGAGCTCGATGATCTTGGCCTCGATCTCCTTGCCGACGTACGGCTGGAGGTCGCGGACACGACGCATCTCGACGAGCGAGGCGGGGAGGAAGCCGCGGAGACCGATGTCGAGGATGAGTCCACCCTTGACGACCTCGATGACGGTGCCCTTGACGGCCTCGTCCTTCTCCTTGAGCTCCTCGATCGTGCCCCAAGCGCGCTCGTACTGAGCTCGCTTCTTGGACAGGATCAGACGGCCTTCCTTGTCCTCCTTGGTGAGGACGAGTGCTTCGATCTCATCTCCCACGGAGACGACCTCGTTGGGGTCGACATCGTGCTTGATGGAGAGCTCGCGGGAAGGGATGACGCCTTCGGTCTTGTAACCGATGTCGAGTAGAACCTCGTCACGATCGACCTTGACGATGGTGCCCTCGACGATGTCACCATCGTTGAAGTACTTGATCGTGGCGTCGATGGCGGCGAGAAAATCCTCTGCGGAGCCGATATCGTTGACGGCTACCTGCGGTGAGGTTGTGGTTGAGGGCATGTGTTGAGTTGCTCCGGACGGGTTGGGTATCGGTTGATGGATGTTCGGTCGGACTTGTGAAACGTGTGCAGCACGAGCATCTTCCGCGGATCCGTTGCCGGCTCCGCACGCGTCGACGCCGGGCGAACCCGACCTGGGCGCAGCATGAACACACTCGCGTTGAACAGGGTACGCGATGCCGCAGTACCAGCACAAACCCGGTTAGAGTCGGCGTGTGACCAATCCTTCCGCACCGCTGTCCACCCCCGGCCGCGGCCGAATCGATTCGGTCGCGAGCGACCGCGCGAGTCGAACCTGGTGGGATTCGGATGCCGACAACTATCACCGTACGCACGGCGCGTTTCTGGGCGCGTCGACCGAATCCGGAGAGTTCGTCTGGTGCCCGGAGGGACTGCACGAGGGCGACGCGCATCTGCTGGGTGACGTCGCGGGCAAGGACATTCTCGAGGTGGGCTGCGGGAGCGCACCCTGCGCCCGCTGGCTCGGGACTCAGGGGGCGCGCGCCATCGGCCTCGACATCTCGATGGGCATGTTGCAGCGCGGCGTCGACGCGATGACCGCGGGCGGGTCGACGGTTCCGCTGGTGCAGGCCAGTGCCGAGTCCCTACCGTTCGCCGACGAGGGGTTCGACATCGTGTGCTCGGCCTTCGGTGCGGTTCCGTTCGTCGCGGACTCCGCCAACGTGATGAAGGAAGTGGCGCGGGTACTGCGGCCGGGCGGCATCTGGGTGTTCGCGGTCAACCATCCGATGCGCTGGGTGTTCCCCGACGATCCCGGGGTGGGCGGCCTGACCGCGACGATTCCGTACTTCGATCGAACCCCGTACGTCGAGTACGACGCCGACGGGACCCCCAACTACGTCGAGCATCACCGCACGATCGGTGATCGCGTGCGCGAGCTGGTCGCCGCAGGTCTCGAGGTTTGCGACATCGTCGAACCGGATTGGCCGGAGTGGCTCGACCGCGAGTGGGGTCAGTGGAGCCCACTGCGCGGCCAGCTGTTTCCCGGCACCGCGATCTTCAGTAGTCGAAAACCGCGGTGAGTCCGTAGTCGATCAGCGCCGGTGCACCCTGGCTTCGACGGTCTCGGTGAAGGTGCTGGTCGACGCCTGACCGCCGAGGTCTGCTGTCGCGACCCCGGATTCGACGGTGTCGTCCACGGCGTGCCGAATCCGGCCGGCTGCGGCGGCGAGCCGTACGTCCCCGTGCCGATCGGCGAGCCACTCGAGCAGCATCGCGGCCGACAGGAACAGTGCCGTCGGGTTGGCGCGATTCCTGCCTGCGATATCCGGGGCGGATCCATGGGAGGCCTGCGCCATGGCCTGGGTACGCGAAGAGTTGATCGACGGTGCCGTGCCGAGTGACCCGGACAGCTCTCCGGTCAGGTCGGAGAGGATGTCCCCGAACATGTTCTCGGCCACGATGACGTCGTAGTCCTCACCGCGTCGAACCAGATGCGCCGCGAGGGCGTCCACGTGCTCTTCGGTGACGTCTACCTGCGGAAACTCCTCGCCGACGGACCGGCAGGCATCGCGAAACAACCCCGTCGTCAACGACAGCACGTTGGTCTTGTGCACGATCGTCACTTTCTTCCGCCGCCGGTCTGCGAGCGAGAAGGCCTCACGAGCGATGCGTTCGCACGCCGAACGGGTGAACACTCCCACCGCGAGCGCTACATCGGGCGTGGGCATGAACTCGCCACTGCCGACGAACATGTTGCGGTCGGCGTAGAAGCCCTCGGTGTTCTCCCGCACCACCACCAGGTCCATCTGCGGCGACATCGCGCGCACTCCACGAAGTGCCTTGGCCGGACGGATGTTGGCGAACAGATCGAAATGCTTGCGAATTCGTCCGCCCGGAGTCAGCTGAGATCTGAACGGCTCAGGGTACGACGCGCTGTCGTGAGGCCCGAGAATCCACGCCTCGAGCCTGCCGAGCTCGTTCAACGTGTGCTCGGGCATCGGCGTTCCGTGCTCGTCGAGAGCACCCAACCCCAGCGGCAAGTGCTGCCAGTCGACGACGGGACCGTGCACTGCGGCCAGAGCTGCGTCCACCACCCGGATCGTCGCAGGGACGATCTCGTGACCGATGCCGTCGCCGGTCATGGCCCCAATTCGTAAAGTCGGTGCATCTCGTCCGTCCGTCTGCGCCATCATGACTACATGGTGCAGTCCGCCGAACTCCTCCTCGACTCGGGGCTCGATACTGCGGTTCGCCGCGAGTGGGCGGCACTCTCCGATGCCGGCCTGCCGAGCCAGAACCGTCATCGGGGCGAGTCGAATCGACCGCACATCACCGTCTCGGTGGCGTCGTCCATGCCCGCGTCCGTCGATTCCGGTACGGCCGTGCGTTTCGACCCGTTCGATGTTCGTCTCGGCGGCCTCGTCGTATTCGGTGGCCGGACCGCCACCCTGGCCCGTCTGGTCGTGCCGAGCGTCGAACTGCTCGACCTGCATGCTCGGATGCATGCCGCCGTGGGCCCGGGCTCGTTCGACAATGTCGCCATCGGGCATTGGACGCCGCACGTGACGCTGGCCCGGCGGTTGACACCCGACGAAGCCGGTGCCGCGACGCGCCTGCTGTGCCCGCACCTGGATGACCTGATCGGCTCTGCCGTTGCCTTGCGTCGGTGGGACGGCGACAACAAGTGCGAATGGCGCATCGGCTGACCGCCAGGCCTGTCAGAACCGGAAGTCTCCGAATTGGGTCACCTCCGCATGTGTATCCGGCGTGCGGCCGACAGCGACCCACGCATCGAGGGCGAGAAACATCAACACAACCACCAGTACAATTGTCATGCCACCAGCGTCCTACCTGCGTCGACTCAACACGAGTGGCAGTAACGACATGTATCGTCGATTTTCTGCCATACTGCTGTCATGCTGAAGAAGGTGGTCGCAGTACTGCTGCCGTTGACCGAGCAGTTCGAGCTCGGCGTGGCCTGCGAGGTGTTCGGATTCGACCGCTCCGACGAGGGACTGCCCACCTACGACTTCTCGTTGATCGCCGGGGTCCCCGACACGATTCGCACCCGGGTGGGTTACACGATCGATGTGCCCCACGATCTCGACCGGCTCGACAGCGCCGATCTGATCATCGTTCCGGCCGGCGGCACCGAATCGGCCGACGACGGAAGCTACGTGTGCGGCAGTAAGTACAGCCCCTCGATCGAGCCACTACTCGACAAACTCCGTGCGGCGGTGGACCGAGGCGCGCTGGTCGCCAGCCTGTGCAACGGCGCGTTCGTACTCGGCGCCGCGGGCCTGCTCGACGGCAGGCGGTGTACGACCCATTGGCGACACTCGGCCTCCCTGGCCGCGAAATACCCGTTGGCCCAGGTCGACCCAAACGTTCTCTACGTGGACGACGGGAATGTACTGACCAGTGCGGGCACCGCGGCCGGTATCGACCTGTGCCTGCACATCGTCCGCAAATACCAAGGCAGTGTCGTGGCCAACGGAATCGCGCGCAGAATGGTCGTTCCGCCACACCGTGACGGCGGCCAGGCGCAGTTCGTCACCAGTCCACTACCGGCGATCCGAACCGAAACGTTGGCACCGTTGCTCGATTGGATGACCGAGAACCTCGATTCGGAACTCACGATCGGCCGACTGGCTGCGCGGGTGAACATGTCGGCTCGTACATTCGCCCGCAAGTTCGCCGCCGAGACCGGCACGACGCCCGCGCGGTGGCTCAACGATCAACGCGTACTGGCTGCGCAGCAGCTCCTCGAGAACTCCGACCTGCCGATGGATTCGATCGCCGAAGTCGTCGGTTTCGGGAATGCTGCAGCCCTGCGCCAGCATTTCGTCAGACTTCGCTGCACGACGCCCAACTCGTACCGCCGAACATTCCGGGCCGCGCCGCAACCCGTGTGACGGACCACGGAGAGGAGTGGGTCCGGGAAGATTCCGGAGAACCTCTGCGTTGAGACGAACAAGAAGCGCAATCAATCGAAAGGGTACGCGTGGCCACTCAGACTTTGACTCAGCAGAATTTCGACGAGATCGTCACCAGCAACGACGTGGTGTTGGTCGACTTCTGGGCCTCCTGGTGCGGTCCGTGCCGCCAGTTCGCGCCGACGTTCGAGAAGTCTTCCGACGCGCACCCGGACATCGTGCACGCCAAGGTCGACACCGAAGCCGAACAGGGCTTGGCCGCTGCAGCGCAGATCCAGTCGATCCCGACGATCATGGCCTTCCGCGAGGGCATCCTGGTCTACGCCCAGCCCGGCGCATTGCCCGCTCCGGCGCTCGAAGACCTCGTCGGCCAGATCAAGGCACTCGACATGGACGTCGTCCGTCAGCAGATCGCCGAGCAGGCACCCGCAGCGGAGTAATTCCCTCACAGCACAAAAACGAAGGGCCGTTCACCGAATCCGGTGAGCGGCCCTTCGCTGTGCCATGGCCCGATTCAGTGAGCTGCGGCATCCCAGCTGCGACCGGTACCGACCGACACCTCGAGGGGCACCGACAATTCGATGGCCGACGACATCTTGTTACGCACCAACGCCTCGACTTCCTCGCGCTCGGAGTCGACGACCTCGAGTACCAGTTCGTCGTGCACCTGCAACAGCATGCGCGACTTCAAGGTCGACTCCGCCAGAGACTTGTGCACGTCGATCATCGCTACCTTGATGATGTCTGCGGCAGTGCCCTGAATCGGAGCGTTGAGTGCCGCGCGCTCGGCGACCTCGCGACGCTGACGATTGTCGCTGTTGAGATCTGGGAGGTAACGACGACGGCCGTACAGCGTCGAGGTGTAGCCCACCTTTCGGGCTTCCTCGACCGCGTTGCGCAGGTAGTCGCGCACGCCGCCGAAGCGAGCGAAGTACGCCTCCATCTGCTGCTTGGCTTCGTCGGTGGAGATCTTCAACTGCGCGGCGAGGCCGAACGCGCTGAGTCCGTAGGCGAGGCCGTACGACATGGCCTTGACTCGACGGCGTAGTTCCGGGGTGACCTCGTCGATCGGTACGCCGAACGCGCGCGAACCGACGAAGCTGTGCAGGTCCTCACCGGTGTTGAACGCTTCGATCAGCCCCTCGTCACCGGATACGTGCGCCATGATGCGCATCTCGATCTGGCTGTAGTCGGCGGTGAGCAGGGTGTCGTAGCCGGCACCGACCACAAAGCCGTCGCGGATGTGGCGACCCGCCTCGTTCCGCACCGGGATGTTCTGCAGGTTCGGTTCGGTCGACGACAGTCGTCCGGTGGCCGCGACGGTCTGATTGAACGTGGTGTGAATGCGGCCGTCGTCGGCGACGGACTTGAGCAGGCCGTCCACCGTCACCTTCATTCGTGTGGCATCACGGTGGTCGAGCAGGAATTTGAGGAACGGATGCTCGGTCTTCTCGAACAGCCCCTGAAGTGCGTCGGCGTCGGTGGTGTACCCGGTCTTGGTTTTCTTGGTCTTGGGCATGTCGAGTTCCTCGAACAGCACCACCTGCAGCTGTTTGGGCGATCCGAGATTTATCTGCTTGTCGATCACGCCGTACGCGGAATTCGCGGCCTCGTCGACCTGCGCAGCAAAACCCGATTGCAGCGAGCGCAGGTGATCGCCGTCCACTGCGATGCCCGTGGCTTCGATATCGGCAAGCACTGTCAGCAGCGGCAGTTCCATCTCCGAGAGCAGAGTGGTCGACTCGATTGCCGCGAGTTCCGCGTCGAGGGCGTCGGCGAGATCGATGACCGCCCGCGCCTTGAGAATTTCGCCCTCGGCGAATGCCGCGTCAGCGGTGTCCTCGGCGTCGAGAAGTGACATCTGCCCCTCGCCCGCATCTTCGACGCGTAGTTCGCGCTTGAGGTAGCGCAGCGACAAGTCGTCGAGGTTGAACGACCGCTGACCGGGCCGGACGAGATACGCCGCGAGCGCGGTATCGGTCGTCAACCCACCGAGCGTCCATCCCCGACCACGAACCGCGTGCAGTGCCCACTTCGCCTCGTGCAGAGCTTTGGGTCGATCCGCATCGGCGAACCATGCGGCCAGTGCGCGTTCGTCGGATTCGTCGAGAGCCGTCGTGGTGACGAAGGCGCCCTCGCCGTCTGCTGCCGCGATGGCCACCGAGGTCGCGTCGCTGTCGTACGGCCTGCGCGGTCCGAGGATGGATACCCCGCTACGCCGACCGTCGGACGCGTGCTCGTCCAGCCACGCCGCCAACTCCCCGGGCGCGACGATGCCGCCCCGAACGTCGAACCCTTCTTCTGCCTCGGGCTCGACCGAGGCGAGTGTCTCGAACAGTCGATCCCGCAGGATGCGAAACTCCAGATCGTCGAACAGGGCGTGGATCTTCTCGCGATCCCACGGGGCCAGCTCGAGTTGATCGGGCGTGAAGGGCAACGGCACGTCGCGCACCATCTCGGTGAGCTCGCGGTTGAGCACCACACTCGACAGGTTGGCCCGCAATGCGTCGCCCACCTTGCCCTTCACCTTGTCGACGTTGTCGACGAGGGCGGTGAGCGACCCGTATTCGATGATCCACTTGGTCGCCGTCTTCTCCCCGACGCCGGGAATGCCGGGAAGGTTGTCGCTCGGATCTCCGCGCAGAGCTGCGAAGTCCGGGTACTGCGACGGCGTCAGACCGTATTTGGTGGCGACCTCGTCCGGAGTGAATCGCGTCAGGTCCGAGACACCCTTGCGGGGATAGAGCACTGTGACGTTGTCGGTGACCAGCTGCAGTGCGTCACGATCGCCGGTGACCACGAGGACGCGATAGCCCAGTGCCTCGGCCTGTGTGACCAGAGTGGCGATGATGTCGTCGGCTTCGAATCCTGCCTCGGCCATCACGGGAATGCCCATGGCACCGAGCACGTCCTTGGTGATGTCCACCTGGCCCGCGAACTCGTCCGGCGTCTTGCTCCGATTCGCCTTGTATTCGGGGAACCGCTCGGCTCGGAACGTTTGCCGTGACACGTCGAAGGCGGCGGCGATGTGCGTCGGCTTCTCGTCTCGCAACAGGTTGATCAGCATCGAGGTGAACCCGTACACGGCATTGGTGGACTGACCGCTCGTGGTCTTGAAATTGTCCGCCGGCAACGCGAAGAAGGCACGGAAGGCCATCGAGTGACCGTCGATGAGGAGCAGCGTCGGACGCTCTTCGGCTGACTTCGCATCGGTCCGGGCTGCGGGTGCTGCACTTTTGTCGGTTACTGGGCTCACGGTTGACCAGTCTAGGTAGCGGGTCCGACATCACGTAGCCGGATGCGGGCACCGCGACGCAATCGCCGCGGCACCGATCTTCCGCAGCGCGAAACACAACCGATACTTTCCGGAAATCTCAGTTGCCGATTTTGCGTCGTTTCAACGGATAGAGTCCGACAATTGCAGTAAATCCCCATCCCGTGACTCAACGACAACCGTCCGGAGGACGTGCGTGGCTCCAAATGTTCGATGGACCAGAAAGGTGCAACCACCGAGGTTGCGCGCAAGATCTGCAGTTCGCGTATTCCAGCGAACACTCCTACTCGCCATCCTGAGTTCCATTGCGGCGCTGCTGTTCAGTGCGCCTGCGTTGGCGCAGGAACCTACCCCCACTCCCCCGGCGGCACCGGGAACCAGTGCCGAACAGGCACCGCCCGCAGACGCCGTCAGCGTCGCGGGATCGCTCAACAACGGTGGAGAACGCCTCGAAGGGGTCGATGTTGCGGCGCTCGACGCGTCGGGCAGCGAAGTGGCCCGCACCACCAGCGAGACCGGCGGACGCTGGGCTCTCGAATTGTCGCCTGGCACATACACATTCCAGGTGGTCCAGGAAACGCTCCCCGACGGGGTGAGCGTGCAGGGCGAGGTCGAGCGCGACGTGCAGGCCGGTCGCTCGAACACCGTCATCTTCTCCTTCGGTGAGGCCAGGACCGCGACCAGCACCCCGTTCTACGAGAAGTTCGTGCGCACCACGGTCGACGGCTTCCGCTTCGGTCTGGTCATCGCGCTCGCGGCGGTCGGTCTGAGCTTGATCTTCGGAACGACGGGCTTGACCAACTTCGCACACGGCGAACTCGTGACGCTCGGAGCCGTCGCGGCATGGTTCTTCAATGTGAGCCTCGGGATACAACTGATCCCAGCCACCGTGCTGGCGATCATCGTCGGAGTCGCGATCGGCTGGCTCAACAACGCCCTGATCTGGCGGCCGTTGCGTAAACGTCGAACCGGCCTGATCGCTCAGCTGGTGGTCACGATCGGACTCGCCATTGCGCTGCGCTACCTCATCCTGATCTTCTTCTCCGACCGCTCGGAGCCATTCGACGACTACCAGGCTCAGACCGAGAACGACTGGGGCCCACTGTCGATCACCAACGTCAACCTCGCCTGCATCGTCATCAGCGTCGTCGTCCTCATCGGCGTCGCACTGATGCTGCAGCGCACCAAGATCGGTAAAGCCATGCGTGCGGTGGCCGACAACCGTGATCTGGCTGCCTCGTCGGGTATCAACGTCGAGCGCGTCGTGACGTTCGTCTGGTGCCTCGGTGGCGGCCTGGCTGCCCTCGGCGGCGTGCTGTTCGGGCTCTCCGAACTCGGCGGCCGCGTGCAATGGGAGATGGGCTTCAAACTCCTACTGCTCATGTTCGCCGGAATCACGCTCGGAGGACTCGGCACGGCCTACGGCGCATTCCTCGGTTGCGTCATCGTGGGTCTGCTCGTGCAGTGGTCGACGTTGGTCATCAATCCCGACCTCAAATACATCGGAGGGTTGCTCGTCTTGATTCTCATCCTCGTCGTCCGTCCTCAGGGCATCCTCGGCTCGCGACAAAGGATCGGGTGACCTGCACATGGATATCATCGGCGCACTTCAGATCTCTCTTGCTCAGCTGGTCGGCCCGTCGGCCATCTTCTACGCACTGCTCGCCATCGGCCTGAACCTGCACTTCGGCTACGCCGGCCTGCTCAACTTCGGCCAGATCGGCTTCGCCCTACTCGGCGGCTACGGCGTCGGCATCACCACGATCACCTATGAGCAGCCACTGTGGCTCGGCATTCTGGTCGGTCTCGCTGCGGCCGGCCTGCTGGCTCTGGTGCTCGGCATTCCGACCCTGCGATTGCGAGCGGATTATCTCGCCATCGTGACGATTGCCGCATCGGAAATCCTGCGACTGGTATTCCGCTCCACGGCAACCGATTCGGTGACCAAGTCCACCAACGGCATCACCGGATTCGCAGCTCCGTTCACTAACCTCAGCCCGTTCGAGGGTGGAAAGACGTACAGCTTCATCGGCGTTCGATTCCTGGGTAACGACCTGTGGGCCATGCTCGTCGGCTGGACGTTGGTACTGCTGCTGTGCGGGGTCGTCTACCTGCTGACACACAGCCCGTGGGGTCGCGTTCTCAAGGCGGTTCGTGAAGACGAGGACGCTGCCCGGTCGCTGGGTAAGAACGTGTTCGTCTACAAGATGCAGGCACTCGTTCTCGGCGGCGTGATCGGCGGTATGGGCGGGGTGTTCAACGCACTGCAGACGCAGTCGATCAACCCCGACTTCTATTCGACCGCGCAGACGTTCTTCGCGTTCGGCGCTCTCATTCTCGGCGGTGCCGCAACGGTGTTCGGCCCCGTGATCGGCGCAATGCTGTTCTGGTTCCTGCTGTCCATTCCCGACGCGATTCTGCGGCAACTGATCTCGGGCGACGATCCGGTGCTCAACCTCACCGGTGCCCAGGTCGGTGCCACCCGATTCGTACTCCTGGGAATTCTGATCGCCGTGCTGATGGTGTTCAGACCCCAGGGCATTCTCGGCAACAAGCGAGAGGTTCAACTCAATGCCTGACCCGAGCACCGGTGCCGCCGCAGATGCGACACCGAGCAAGAAAGCCAGCACACTCGAAGCACGTGCGGCCAAAGCACTGTCGAGCGATCAGCGTGCCAGTCTGTTCGCCGGCGTCGCCAACGAGCCCGGGGCAGCCAAGCCCGACGCGACATTGGTGGTCGACGGGGTCTCGCGTACCTTCGGCGGCCTCAAGGCCGTCGACGTGGCGCACCTCGAGATCCAGCGCGGATGCATCACCGGTCTGATCGGACCGAACGGCGCGGGTAAGACCACACTGTTCAACCTGCTCACCGGATTCGACCGACCCGACACCGGCACGTGGTCGATGGACGGTCAGGAACTCGGCCGGATGCACCCACATCAGGTGGCACGCAAAGGCGTCGTGCGCACCTTCCAGTTGACGAAGGCACTGTCGAAACTGACTGTGCTGGACAACGTTCGACTGGGGGCGACGGGCCAACGCGGCGAGCGCATGATCAACACGTTCATGCCGTGGACGTGGAAAGCACAGGAGCGTCAGATCACCGAACGCGCCTATGAACTGCTGGGGCGCTTCAAACTCGACGCCAAGGCCGACGATCTGGCCGGCTCGTTGTCGGGTGGCCAGCGCAAACTCCTGGAGATGGCGCGAGCGTTGATGACCGATCCGTCGGTCGTCATGCTCGACGAGCCGATGGCCGGAGTCAATCCCGCTCTCACGCAATCGCTTCTGGGCCACATCAAATCGCTGCGCGACGACGGCATGACAGTGGTGTTCGTCGAACACGACATGGATGTCATCCGCGACATCAGCGACTGGGTGGTGGTAATGGCTCAGGGCAGCATCATCGCCGAGTCCACCCCGGAAGAGCTCTCCAACAACGGTGCCGTCGTCGATGCCTATCTCGGTAGCCATCACGATCAAGCACTCGAATTCGACGCCGACGGCAATCCCGTCGGAGCCACCGCCGAACTGGCCGAGGCATTGAAGCAAGCCGAGGTGGAGGAACTGCAAGCAGGAGGCGATCTTTCGGAACCGGAGTTCGTCAGCCCCGCAGCCACCGACACTGCTGCGGGCGGCTCGCACCGAGCCAAGGAGGACAACTGATGAGCGAACAAACTCTGACGCCGGCCGAGTTCGCGGCCACGCCGGGCGAGCATGCGCGTCTGGCCGAAGGAGCGTTGCTGCGCGCCGACGGTCTGGTTGCCGGGTACATCCCCGGTGTGAACATCCTCAGTGAGTGCAACTTCTTTCTGAACGACGGTGAGATCGTCGGCATCATCGGACCCAACGGTGCCGGTAAGTCGACTCTGCTCAAGACGTTGTTCGGCCTCGTGGCGGTCCGCGAGGGCAGCGTGAAGCTGCGCGGTGACAACATCACCTCCGCCGAGGCGCACGTTCTGGTGACCAAGGGCGTCGGATACGTGCCCCAGACGCAGAACGTGTTCCCATCGCTCACGATCGAGGAAAACCTCGAGATGGGAATCTATCTGCGGCCCAAGAAGTTCGGTGAGCGGTTCGACTTCGTCAGCGAGTTGTTCCCACTGCTCGGCGAACGCAAGAAGGTCAAGGCAGGTGCACTGTCCGGCGGTGAGCGCCAGATGGTGGCGATGGGGCGGGCCCTGATGATGGAACCGTCGGTGCTGCTGCTCGACGAACCGTCGGCAGGCTTGTCGCCGATGTTCCAGGACGAGGTCTTCATCCGCTGCAAGAAGATCAACGCGGCGGGCGTCTCGATCATCATGGTCGAGCAGAATGCCCGCCGCTGCCTGCAGATCTGCGACCGCGGCTATGTTCTCGATCAAGGTCGCAACGCCTACACCGATACCGGGCCGGCGTTGATGAACGATCCCAAGGTGATCGAGCTCTACCTCGGCACTCTCGCGGGAAGCAAAGAAAAGAAGGCCTGACCTTCTCGGCAGGAAGCCCCGACTCGACATAGTTCGAGTCGGGGCTTTCTCGTACCTGCGCCATAGGTACCCAACGTGGTGTATTCAAACGACTCCGGGCCCGAGTCCTGATGTCAGGACTCGGGCCCGGAGGCTGTGCAGCAGCTACAGATCACTCACCGACGACGATGTATCCGTCCGTCGTCAGCTTGTTGTCCGGTCCGAAGACCAGGTTGCCGTAGGAACCGGTGGCGGGCTCGCCTGCGTCACTGAAGTTCAGCGCGCCGGTGACTCCGTCGTAGTCGATATCGGTGCCGGCCTTGACGAGTGGGAGGCACTCGGCGAAGGTCGTGCACTTCGTGCCGTCCTTGGTGATGCTGTTGATGTTGGCAGCGATGTCGGTGCCTGCCGTCGACTTCGCCTGCTCGGCTGCCAGCGCCGAGATGACGACCGCGTCGTAGGACTCACCGGCGTAGTTGAAGTCGACCAATGCCGGATCCACGCCCTTGAGTCGGTCCTGGAACGCGGTGCCGACGTCGGTCAGCGGGGTGGTGCCGCGCATCTTGTCGAGCAGGCCTGCAGCGACCGACTCACCGAGTGCGTTGCCCATGTTGCCGTCGACGCCGTAGACCAACGTGCCGTCGGACGGTCCGATGCCGATCTCGTGCATACGGGTGATGATCTTCGCGGACTCCTCGAAGCCGATGATGGCGACGGCATCCGGGTTGAAGTTCTTCACGCCGTCGACCTCGGCGTTGAACGACTGTGCGTTCGGGTCGTAGATCGTGGTCTGGATCTGGTCTGCCGCGATGCCGGCCTCTTCGAGGTTGTCGGCGGTGTTCTTGGCCAGGCCCGTTCCATAGGGGTCGTTGAGAGCCAGGATGGCCACGCGCTGCGCGCCGTCCTCGGCGATCAGCTGCGAGAGTGCCTGTGCCTGCAGCACATCGGTGGGCGCGGTACGGAAGTACTGGCCCTTGTCCGGGTAGCAGACGAACTGGTCGGAGGTGTTGGCAGGCGAGAACTGCACGACACCCGCGCTGGCGATCTTGTCGATGACCTTGAGCGACACCGAGGACGACGCCGCACCGACGATGACGTTCGAGCCGCCGGCGAGCAGACGGTCGACCGTGGTGTTGGCGGTGTCGGTGGTGGTGTCGCCCGAGTCACCGGGGATGAGCGTGACGGGCTGGTCGAGGACGCCGCCCGCACCGTTGACATCGTTGACGGCCAGCTGGACACCGGCGACCTCGGGTGGTCCGAGGAAGGCCAGGGTGCCGGTCTCGGGAAGGAGGGTTCCTACCACCAGCGGCGACGTGTCGGGAGTGGATCCGGCGGTGGCCTGCTCAGGAGTGCAGTCGGTGGAGACGGTCGTTTCCGCGGCCGACGTGCCGCCGCTGGCGCTGGTGGAGTCGGTCGAGCCCGAGTCGTCGCTCGACGAACAGCCGAACAGTGCGAGCGAGGTGACGCTCAGCACTGCAGCCGTGCGGACATAGGTCCGAATTGCCATCTAGGTTCTCCTTGAAATTGCTCGTCGTTGAAGCTCACCTGAGTTACATGTGGCTCACGTGTGAACCAGACGCTAATGCTCGAAACCGGTTCGCAAGGCCTAGAACGACGCTCGTGACCTGACTGTGACCTAAGAGGTCGAAGTTTTACGTGGCCGTAGCTTTCCGCGGGCCGATCAGCTCTCTGCCACAGGGTTGTTCGCCGGAGTACCGAGTGTTTCGATCACGACCTCGGCTACCGCCTTCATCGTCGTGCGTCGGTCCATCGCGGCACGCTGAATCCACTTGAACGCCTGCGGTTCCGTCAGCGATTGCGACTCCATCAGGACGCCCTTGGCCTTCTCGATCAACTTGCGGGTCTCGAGTCGATCCTGAAGATCGGCGATCTCCGATTCGAGCGCAGAGATCTCGCCGAATCGGCTCGCGGCCAACTCGACTGCAGGCATCAGATCGGCCTTGGTGAACGGTTTGACCAGATAGGCCATGGCACCCGCATCGCGCGCCTTCTCCACGAGCTCTCGCTGACTGAACGCTGTGAGAATCACCACCGGCGCGATCCGCTTCTCCGCGATCTCGGAGGCCGCGTCGATGCCGTCACGACGCGGCATCTTCACGTCCATGATCACCAGATCCGGTCGAAGTTCGACAGCCAGTTCCACAGCCTGCTGACCGTCCGCGGCCTCACCGACCACGTCGTACCCCTCTTCGCGGAGCATCTCCACCAGGTCGAGACGAATCAGGGATTCGTCTTCCGCGACCACCACCCGCAGCGCAGGCTTGCCAGTACCGTGCGTATCAGGAGCATTCATCTGTACCGGTCTCCTTCGACAGTCGTCGCCCCTCAGGGGCATCGAGCAACTGAAGGGTACCGGTGCACGGGGCCGAAAGCGCATCTTCTACACTCGTCAATCGTTGCTTGAAAGACGCCAGCCCTCGTATCCCAATTGGCAGAGGAAACGGATTCAAAACCCGTCCAGTGTGAGTTCGAGTCTCACCGAGGGCACCACAGCACGATCGACCGGCCGCGACAGCGGTCGGGTCCACTCCCGATCACGCCTACAGTGGGGTGATGTACATACCCAGCAGTCTTCGTTGCCATGACACCAGCGCGGGCAAATTGTGCGCGCAGAAGGTCGACCACCGTTTCGGAGATTCCGCGGACCAGTCCGCTCAGTGGGTCTACTACACCTGCAGCGCCGACTCCGCCCACGAAACCGGTTACGTCGACCGCCTGGTCACCGCCTGAATCATGTTCGTAGAGCGCGCCTTTGTCCGCGCCGACGATGTGGGATCGGAGTGGCCCTTCACCGTTCCCGCTGTCGCCGACCTCACGCGCGAGGGACTTGAGTTTCTCGCACCGGTCACAATTCTGGTGGGCGACAACGGTTCCGGTAAGTCGACTCTCGTAGAGGCGATCGCAGAGCGTTTCGGCATCGACGCCCGCGGGGGTCGGGCAGCGCAGAAGTCTCGTCGACTGGACGAGGTGACGAGCGTCCTCGGCGAGGTGCTCGAACTCGAGACCACGCCACGAGGCGCGCGCATGCTGCGGGGTCCGCGCGAGCAGAAGCGGGGATTCTTCCTGCGCGCCGAGACTGCATTCGAGATGGCCGAGAACCTCGGCGGCATGCCGGGCTTCTGGGACGAGAACACCGCCGAAATGAGCCACGGTGAGGGCTTTCTCACCATGTTCGGTGCTATGTTGGCCGAACCGGGCTTCTATGTGCTGGACGAACCGGAGTCGGCCCTGTCGTTCACCGCGTGCCTGAACCTGGTCGCGCTGATGTCCCACTTGGGCGAGGAGGGGGCACAGCTCGTCTGTGCCACGCATTCACCGATCCTGGCTTCGACACCCGGTGCGGACATCGTCGAAGTGGGTGAACACGGTCTGCGCCGAAGCACCTGGGACGAACTCGAATTGGTCCAGCACTGGCGGCGATATCTCGACGATCCGAACGTGTATCTCCGTCATCTACTCGACTGAACCGGCACCAACGCGACGTCCCGACGACGACGCACACTTCCCGGAGAGACTCCCATCGCCCGTTTGAACGCTTTTCCGAATGCTGCCTCCGACAAATACCCACTGCGCCTGGCCAATTCGGCCAGCACCACGTCCTCGGACCGCAATGTGTCGTATGCGACCTGCATCCGCCACGTCGCCAGGTAACTCATCACCGAATCGCCGACCAATGCGGTGAATCGAGCCGAGAACGCCGAACGTGACATGTGTGCACTCGACGCCAGGGTCGCAACGGTCCACCGCTCGTGGGGATTTCGATGAATGCGAGCCAGCGCGCCTCCGATGCGCTCGTCCTGCAACGCTCCCAGCCAACCGGACTGCGCGCTCGGAGTGTCCACAATCCATGACCTCAACGCCTGAATCACCAGAACGTCGGAAAGCCTGGTGATCACTGCCTCTCCCCCGGGCTCGAGCGATCGTGCCTCGTCGGCCACCATGGCGAGGATGTTCTGCATACGTGCGCGCTGTGGTTCGCTGTCTGCGTCGATCACGATCACCGCCGGTAGCAGCCGAAGAAGCTGCTGCGCCGCAGGATGATCCATCCGGACGGCCCCGCAGACCAACACGGTGTCGGGTCCGCTCGCATCGCACTGGGCGATCACTGCGTACCGGTCGCTGACGTAGTCGTGTGGCACCTCGTACACGCTGGTCGCGTCGCCGACAGACTCGATGTCGGCCGCCAATACGTGCCCACGCCCGTGGGGAACCAACGCGAAGTCGCCGGGAACGAGCTCACGCGTCGACTCCCCGGGGACCGACAGCACACACGACCCGTCGACCACGGTGTGGAACCACACAGCGTCGTCCATCGCGGGCAGGGCCAGCCCCCACGAGCCACTCATCTCGGAACGCACGTAGAAGGACCCGGTCATTCGGAGGAAATGCAAAGCCTCACCGAGCGGATCGGGTGACTTCCAGGGGTCGGCTCCACGCACCGGACAATTGTCCCCCACGGCCGGGACGATCGGACATGAATTCGAGCCCTGCGCGCATTGTCCATCCACCCGCGACGCGGAAAGGTCGGAAGCGCACGACGAATCCCCGGGAAGGAAAACCGATGATCGACAAGATCTCCTCGATCGCCACCCTGGTCGCAGCAGTCGGATGCGGCCTCGTCGCGGGCGTCATGCTCGCGTTCTCGGTCAGTGTTCTTCCTGGCCTGGCGTCGTTACCGGTGCCCGACGCGATCGCCGCGATGCAGAGATCGAACGCCGCGATCCTCAACCCACTGTTTCTGACGCTGTTCGTCGGTACGGCGTTGACCTGTTCTCTCGCAACCGTTCTCGCGATCACCACGGAGGGTGGGCGATCGACCTGGGTCGGCGCGGGAGCAGCGCTCTACGTGGTGGGCTGCTTCGTGGTCACGGTGGCGTTCAACGTCCCACTCAACGATGCACTGGCAGCGGTGGATCCGGCGAGTCCGTCGGGAGCCGACATTTGGCGGTCGTTCACCTCGAACTGGACGCGGTGGAACACCGTCCGGATCATCTCGTCGACGGCGGCGTGCGCCGTGCTGATACTCGGTCAGGGCAGATCCGCGCTGGGCTGATCGGACTCACCGTCCTGGTGACGCCTGCGAATCTCGTCCTCGAAGCGGGCGATGAGATGATCGGTATCGGCAGTGGACACATCTCGCGCGCCTTCGTCCATCGCGGCGTCGCGTCCTCTGCGCAAGGCGGCGAGTTCGGCTTCGAGTTCGTTGTTGTCGAGTACGCGTGGATCCAACATCTCTCCATTGTGGTCCCACCCGAGTGCCTGCGCGCGCTGTTTGCTGTAATCGCGACATGAACGTCGTGCACAGCTTCGAACCGATAGTCGACGAGCACGCTCACACGCTGATACTCGGTTCGATGCCCGGTGTCGCATCGCTTGCTGCTCAGCAGTATTACGCTCATCCCCGAAATGCGTTCTGGCCGATCATGGGCGCGCTGTTCGGTGCCGGTCCCGAACTTCCGTACGAGGCGCGAACAGAGCGACTGGCGCGCAGCGGGATTGCTGTGTGGGACGTACTGAAGCTGTGTACCAGGACCGGAAGCCTGGACTCGGCCATAGTCGAATCATCCATCGTGGCAAACGATGTCGCGAACCTCATCGCAGGTCATCCCGGCATCGACACCGTGCTGTTCAACGGAGCAAAAGCTGCCGACAGCTATCGCAGATACGTCGCGAACGCGGTGCAGCAGGACGTCGAGTGCATCCGTCTGCCGTCCACCAGTCCAGCGCACGCCTCACTCACCCTCGAAGCCAAGACTCGACTGTGGTCGGCAGCACTCAGGCGCGAACGCGTTTCGGGAAGTGGCGAATGAGGCCCTCCTGCACGACGGTTGCGAGCAACTGACCGTCCATCGAGAAGAATCGGCCGGTGGCGAGTCCCCGCGATCCGGCCGCGACCGGCGATTCGGTCGCATACAGAGCCCACTCGTCGAATCGGAACGGTCGGTGAAACCAGATGGAGTGGTTGACCGTCGCCGCCACGATGCGGTCGAGTCCCCAGGACAGTCCATGCGTGGTGATTATCGAATCGAGCACCGTGGTGTCCGACGCATAGCCCATGGTCGCGGCGTGAAAGATCGACTCGTCCGGCAGATCGCCGTCCGCTTTCATCCACACTCGATTGTGGTTGAGCTTCTCGCCGGTGCCGTGCATGATCCACGCCGGATCGTTCGCGTACCGCATGTCGATCGGTTTGAGTGCATCGACGAACATCTGCAGTCGGTCCTCGAACCCTACGAAGTGGTCGCCGAGAGGCGGCAGAGCGTCGGGATACGGAACCTCGGGCACCTCGACGCTGTGCTCGAGGCCCTTACCGAAATCCTGGAAGGCAGCGAGCATGACGAACAGCTCGTTACCGTCCTGCAGCGCAGTGACCTGCCGGTTGGCGAACGCCCGGCCGTCGCGCTGACGACTCACGCGGTATTCGATGGGCTTCTTGACGTCACCACCGCGAATGAAGTGCGCATTGATCGCATGAACGTCCCGGGACGTTCCGGATACGGTCCGGCCGGCGGCGATGAGCGCCTGAGCGACGAGCTGCCCACCGAAAGTCCGGCTCCCCACCTGCTCCGGATGCTGTCCGACGAACACATCCTCCTCAGTCTCCTCGAGGGCGAGGAGACCGAGAAGGGTTTCGAGATCGGTTCCGCGTACTGCAGTACTGCTCGGCGCGCTCTCGCTGACGCCGGTCCCCCCCGCTTCGACCACTTACCGGTCCTCTTCTCCGATTCGGTGCACATGGATCAAGTTGGTCGAGCCTACTGTGCCGGGAGGGGCACCGGCGACGATCACGACCTGATCGCCTCGGTTGTAACGACCGAGTTCGAGCAACGCCTTGTCGACCTCTTTGACCATCGCGTCCGTCGAGCCCACATCGGGAACCAGGAACGTCTCGGTGCCCCAGCTCAGGGACAGCTGACTGCGGACCTCGGAGATCGAGGTGAATGCGAGCAACGGAAGTTTGGTGTGGAGGCGAGCCAACCGTCGCACGGTGTCGCCCGACTGGGTGAAGGCCACGAGGGCCTTCGCGTCCAGACGCTCGCCGATATCGCGGGCGGCGTAGGAAATGACACCGCGCTTGGTGCGAGGAACGTGAGTCAGAGGAGGAACGCTGTCGCCTTCGGTTTCCACGGTCTCGACGATCCGAGCCATCGTCCGCACCGTCTCCATGACGTACTTGCCGACCGAGGTCTCGCCGGACAGCATGACCGCGTCAGTACCGTCGAGCACTGCGTTGGCGACGTCGGATGCCTCGGCGCGGGTGGGACGGGAGTTCTCGATCATCGATTCGAGCATCTGGGTCGCAACGATGACGGGCTTGGCGTTGGCGCGGGCGATCTGGATCGCGCGCTTCTGCACCAGGGGCACCTGCTCGAGTGGCAACTCGACGCCGAGGTCACCGCGGGCGACCATGATCGCATCGAACGCGAGCACGATGGCTTCGAGGTTGTCGACGGCCTCGGGCTTCTCGAGCTTGGCAATGACCGGAACTCGGCGGCCGACGCGGTCCATGACTGCGTGGACGAGTTCGACATCGGCGGGAGAGCGCACGAAAGAGAGCGCGATGAAATCGCATCCGAGCGCGAGGGCGAACTCGAGGTCCGCAATGTCCTTCTCGCTCATGGCAGGAACGGAGACGTCCATGCCCGGGAGGGAGACGCCCTTGTTGTTACTGACCGGACCACCCTCGGTGACCCGACACAGCACGTCGTTGCCTTCGACGCCGGTGACGACGAGGCCGACCTTGCCGTCGTCGACGAGCAGGCGGTCGCCTTCCTTGGCGTCCTGAGCCAGCTCCTTGTACGTGGTCGACACGCGATCGTGGGTGCCCTCGCACTCCTCGACGGTGATGCGGATGAGTTCACCGGCGGCCCAGGTGGTGGAGCCCTCGGCGAATCGGCCGAGTCGGATCTTCGGTCCCTGCAGGTCGGCCAGGATGCCCACGGCTTTGCCGGTGGCGTCCGATGCGGCGCGAACTCTCTCGTAGTTGGCCTGGTGATCGGGGTGATCGCCATGGCTGAAGTTCAGTCGTGCGACATCCATTCCACTCTCGACGAGTTCGCGGATGCGCTCTGTGGTTGCGGTTGCGGGTCCAAGGGTGCAGACAATCTTCGTACGTCGGCTCACGGTTGCGAGCGTAGCCGCTGGACGCCTTGTTCTCTATCGCAGAGGAACCCGGCCGGATACTACCGACGGGTAGCCTCGCCGGGCCGCTGCTGAAAGCACCTGTACCGGTACAGAGACGAGTGTCACACCACCGCCAGAGGCAGTGCCGTGGGGTGTACCGGGGACGGCAATTCCGAGTGTCCGGTGAGGTAAGCGTCGACCCCGTTGGCAGCCGAACGCCCCTCGGCGATCGCCCACACGACCAACGACGCACCGCGGTGGGCATCCCCACAGACGAACACACCCGGGGCCGTCGTCTGCCAATCGGGACCACACGACAACGCGCCGCGCTTGGTCAGCGCCAGGCCGTAGTCGTCGAGCAGCGGTCCGTGTTCGACACCCTCGAATCCGATGGCGAACAATGCCAGATCACAGGGCAATTCGACCTCTTCACCGATGGGCGTCACGATGCGTCGCCCGTCCGCGTCGCGCTGCACCTCGACCTCGGCGAGCACCATGGCGCGCACATGTCCGCGCTCGTCGCCGAGAAATCGCTGCACCGCGACCTGATGACGCACGACGCCACCCTCCGCATGAGCAGGCGACGTCCGAAGCACCAACGGCCACGACGGCCATGGCGAAAGGCCGTCGTCACGGGCACCGGGAAGAGCAGGGTTGTAGTCGAGCTGAGTGACCGACGCGGCACCCTGACGGTGAGCCGTGCCGAGACAATCGGCCCCGGTGTCTCCGCCGCCGATGATCACCACATGCTTGCCGGCAGCGGATATCGACGTCGGCCCGTCGCCCTCGCATTCCTTGTTCGACGGCACCAGATGCTCCATCGCGAGGTGAATGCCGTCGAGTTCGCGGCCGATCACCTCGGTATTGTCGCGAGCCCGCAAAGCGCCGACGGCGAGCACGACCGCATCGAAGCTCGCGCGCAGTTGCTCGACGGTGAAGTCGATGCCGACCTCGCACTCGGTGACGAAATGCGTGCCCTCGGCCCGCATCTGCATCAGCCGCTGATCGAGCACCGACTTCTCCAACTTGAATTCGGGGATTCCGTATCGAAGCAATCCACCGAGCCGATCGTCGCGCTCGTACACGGTGACATCGTGCCCGGCCCTGGTGAGCTGTTGCGCCGCAGCCAGCCCCGCCGGACCCGAACCCACGACGGCCACTCGCTTACCGGTGGTGATCGTCGGAGGCTGGGGAACGACGCTGCCCTGTTCCCAGGCCAGGTCCGCGATGGTCTGCTCGACCCGCTTGATCGTCACACTTCCGCCGGTGGCGGCCTCGGAAATGGACAGGACACAGGCAGATTCACACGGAGCCGGACACACTCGTCCGGTGAACTCCGGAAAGTTGTTGGTGGCGTGCAACCGATCACTGGCCGCGTCCCACCGATCGCGGCGCACGAGATCGTTCCATTCCGGAATCAGGTTGCCCAGCGGGCATCCGGCAGTTCCGGAGTGGCAGAACGGAATTCCGCAATCCATGCAGCGGCGCGCTTGTTCCGAGACCTCAGCTGCGCGTTCGCTGCTGGGCTGATCCGAGTACACCTCGTTCCAGTCCCTGACCCGTTCGTCGATAGGACGCTTGGCGGCCTCACGCTTGACGACCTTCAGAAATCCCTGTGGATCAGCCACGTGCAGCCTCCATGATCGCAGCGTCGACGTCGCGCCCCTCGGCGCGCGCCATTCGTGTCGCCTCCAGCACTCGCTGATAGTCGACGGGCATGACTTTGGTGAACAGAGCGGATCGGCGGGGCCAGTCGGCGAGCAGCGATGCCGCGACGGTGGAGCCGGTCCAGCGCTCGTGGTTCTCGACCGTCTCGCGCAGCCACACCAGATCGTCCGGATCGGGAACCTGCAACTCGACCATTGCCGTGTTCACGTCCGCGGGGTCAAGACCCAGAACGAAGGCGATACCGCCCGACATGCCGGCCGCCATGTTGCGTCCGGTCGGCCCGAGCACGACAACCCGTCCGCCCGTCATGTACTCGAAGGCGTGATCTCCCACGCCCTCGTTGACCGCAACGGCTCCGGAGTTGCGCACGGCGAACCGCTCCCCCGCCTTACCGCGCAGGTACACCTCCCCCGACGTGGCTCCGTAGAGAATCGTGTTTCCGGCAATGACGTTGTCCTCGGCAACGAAGGGTGCGTCCTCGGCCGGTCGGACGACGATGCGTCCTCCCGACAGGCCCTTGCCCACGTAGTCGTTCGCGTCGCCGACGAGATCGATCGTGATTCCGGGCGGCAGGAATGCACCGAGCGATTGCCCGGCAGAGCCGGTGAACGACACGCGAATCGTGTCGTCGGGTAGCCCGGCCGCGCCGTAGCGTCGCGTGACCTCGGACCCCAGAAGTGTTCCGACCGTGCGGTTGACGTTGCGCACGGGCAGCTCCAGCGTGACCGGATGTGCGTCCTCCAATGCCCCCTCGGCCAGCTGGATCAGCGTGCGATCCAGCGCGAAATCGAGGCCGTGGTCCTGATCGCGTAGGCGTCGACGCTGCGTCATGGGCGCGCCGTGTCGATCCACCGGCATCGCGAAGATGGGTGTGAGGTCGAGTCCCTTGCTCTTCCAATGTGCGACGCCGGCCGCGGTCTCGAGCACGTCTGCGTGGCCGACGGCCTCGTCGATGCTGCGGAACCCGAGCTGCGCGAGGTACTTTCGCACATCCTCGGCGACGAACCTGAAGAAGTCCTCGAGGAACTCGGGCTTGCCGGTGAACCGCTTGCGCAGTTCGGGGTTCTGAGTCGCGACACCCACTGGGCAGGTGTCGAGATGGCAGACCCGCATCATGATGCATCCCGCGACGATCAGAGGTGCCGTCGAGAACCCGAATTCCTCGGCACCGAGCAGCGCCGCGATGATCACATCACGGCCGGTGCGCATTCCGCCGTCGCACTGGACGGTGATGCGATCGCGAAGTCCGTTGAGCACCAACGTCTGTTGGGCGTCGGCCAGCCCGATTTCCCAGGGCGCACCGGCATGCTTGAGAGACGTCAACGGAGCCGCGCCCGTGCCACCGTCGTATCCCGAGATCAGTACGACGTCGGCGTGCGCCTTGCTCACTCCCGTGGCCACCGTGCCCACTCCTACCGAGCTGACGAGTTTGACGTGGACGCGCGCGTTCTCGTTGGCGTTCTTGAGATCGTGGATCAACTGCGCGAGATCCTCGATGGAATAGATGTCGTGGTGCGGAGGCGGGGAGATCAGGCCGACCCCGGGCGTCGAGTGCCGAGTCTTGGCCACCCACGGGTACACCTTGTAACCGGGCAGCTGCCCGCCCTCACCGGGTTTGGCACCCTGCGCCATCTTGATCTGAATGTCGGTGGCGTTGACCAGATAATCGCTGGTCACCCCGAACCGTCCACTCGCGACCTGCTTGACGGCACTGCGCCGGCTCGGATCGTAGAGGCGATCGACGTCCTCTCCGCCCTCACCGGAGTTGGAGCGCCCACCCAGATTGTTCATCGCAACGGCCATGGTCTCGTGCGCCTCGGCAGAGATGGATCCGTAGCTCATCGCGCCGGTGTTGAACCGAGTGACGATGGACTCGACCGGCTCCACCTCGTCGAGCGGAACAGGCGTGCGCACATGGTCTTTGAACTCGAACAGGCCCCGGAGTGCGCCCCCCTCACGGGCGAGCCGGTTCACTTCGTCGCTGTATTTCTGGAACACGTCGTAGCGACCGGTGCGTGTTGCGTGCTGCAACAGGAACACCGTCTCGGGAGTGAACAGGTGGAGTTCGCCCTCACGCCGGAACTGGTACTCGCCGCCGATCTCGAGGCGGCGGTGAACACGGTCGGTAGGATTCTCCGGGTATGCCTTCCGGTGACGGAGTTTGACCTCTTCGGCGAGGACGTCGAGACCGACTCCGCCGAGCTTGCTGACGGTGCCCTTGAAGTACTCGCGCACGACCTCGCGATCGAGACCGACCGCCTCGAAAACCTGTGCGCCGGTGTAGGACCCGACGGTCGAGATTCCCATCTTGGACATGACCTTGAGCACGCCCTTGCCGAGCCCGTACAGGTAGTTGCGCACCGCGACAGTGGGTTCGACCCCGGTGAGCTCACCTTCGCCGACCAGGTCCTCGATCGACTCCATGGCCAGGTACGGGTTGACCGCCGCCGCACCGAATCCGATCAGCAAGGCCAGGTGGTGCACTTCTCGTGCATCGCCGGACTCGACGACGAGAGCGACCTTGGTGCGTTCCTTGGTGCGCACCAAGTGGTGGTGCACAGCAGAGGTGGCCAGCAGGGACGGAATCGGTGCCCGAGTGTGGTCCGAATCGCGATCGGAGATGATCAGCGTGCGGTAGCCGGCAGCGATGGCTTCCGATGCCCGCATGCGCAGTTCTTCGATGGCCTCGGCCAGACCTTCCCCACCACGCTCGACCTCGTACAGTGCGCGCAGCACGATCGCCGACAGACCGGGATGATCACCGTCGTCGTCGATGTGGATGATCTTGTTGAGTTCGTCGTTGTCGAGCACCGGCCACGGCAACACGATCTGCCTGCACGACGCGGCGGTGGGCTCGAGCAGATTCTGCTCCGGTCCCATCACTCGCGACAACGACGTCACGATCTCTTCTCGGATGGAGTCGAGTGGCGGGTTCGTGACCTGCGCGAACAGTTCGATGAAGTAGTCGTACAGCTGACGAGATCGCTGGGACATCACCGCGGACGGGGTGTCGGTCCCCATCGATCCCAGTGGCTCGCCCCCGGAGGCGGCCATCGGGGTGAGCACGACGCGGAGATCTTCCTCGGTGTAGCCGAAGGCGATCTGTCTGCGAATCACGGACTCGTGGTTGTACTGAATGTGGGCGCGCTCGGGCAGGCTCTTGATTTCCAGCAATCCGGCGTGCAGCCATTCCTGGTACGGATGTTCCTGCGCCAGTTGCAGTTTGATCTCCTCGTCGGGAACGAGACGCCCGGCGACGGTGTCGACCAGAAACATCTTGCCCGGCTCGAGGCGACCCTTGGCGACGACCTGAGATTGCGGCACGTCCAGGACACCTGCCTCGCTGGCGAGGATCACCCGACCGTCGGCCGTCTGCCACCACCGACCGGGGCGCAGACCGTTGCGATCGAGAACGGCCCCGACGTAGCTACCGTCGGTGAACGTGACGCAGGCCGGACCGTCCCACGCTTCCATCATCGACGAGTGGAATTGATAGAACGCCCGTACCCGCGTATCCATCGTGCGATGGTTCTCCCACGGCTCCGGCACCATCATCATCACGACGTGGGGAACGCTCCGGCCGCCCAGATGCAGCAGTTCGAGCACCTCGTCGAGCGACACCGAATCGGAGGCGTCGGGATTGCAGATGGGGAAGAGCCGCTCCAGATCACCGGGGATGAGATCGCTGGACAGCATTGCTTCCCGAGCGCGCATCCGGTTCCTGTTGCCCTTGACCGTGTTGATCTCTCCGTTGTGCGCGACGTAGCGGTGCGGGTGCGCCAACGGCCACGACGGGAAGGTATTGGTGGAAAAGCGACTGTGCACGATGGCAATTGCACTCGTACACAACGGGTTACGCAGCTCCGGGAAGAACAGGGGCAGCTGCATGGTGGTGAGCATGCCCTTGTAGACGATGGTGCGTGAGGACAGCGAAGGGAAGAACAGGCCCGAGCCCTCTGCCTCGATCTCCGGGGTGACGCGCTCCGACCGCTTACGCAGCCCGTACACCAATCGGTCGAGTTCGAGACCGGCCGGACGTGAACCGTCGACCTCGGGGGCCGCGACGAAGAGATAGCTCATGTACGGCATGCATCCGAGCGCCGTCAGTCCGACGTCGGCGCGATCCGGATCGACCTCGACCGGAACCCAACCCAGCACCTCGAGACCCTCTTCGGCTGCAATGGATTCGACACGCTGCACGGCCGACCCGCGCTCACGGATGCCCTGCGGCAGAAAGCAGACACCCGCCGCGAAGGTGTTCTCGCCGTCGCCGTTGGCCGACGGTAACTCGAACGACGACAACGAATCGAGAAGTTCGACGGGCAGCTGGATCAGAATGCCCGCGCCGTCACCACTGTTGGGCTCGGCACCGGCAGCACCACGATGTTCCAGATTCTCCAGTGCCAGAACACCGTCGGACACGATCGAGTGCGAACGGCGTCCGGCGATGTCCGCGATCATCGCGACGCCGCAGGAGTCCTTCTCCGCGCTCGGGTCGTACAGTCCTTGCTCGGCAGGCATCCGAGAAAACAACACCACGATCACCTCCACGTAGACCGGTGGGTGCTTCGGATGGCGCAGTGTCGACACGCTGCACTGTGAGCCTCGGCTACCCCGCCGGCTGGTCGCCCGAACCGACATAGAGTGCCGGATCGACCGAATTCGATGCCTATCGGGAATTCACCGGGACAGCTCTGGCCCGCGAAAGAATCCGAGATCGCTCTCGGATGGCGGAATCGTATCAGTTGCCGATCGCAACGATGCAATCGCGAACGGCACTGGGCTCAGTCGCGCAGGGGGCGCCCGTGTTCATCGCGCACGCTGCCCGTGAGCATCATGATCCCGTCGATCAGCGGCCAGATACCGCCGATGCCGCACGTGAGCCACGTGACCGCGATCTGCGCCACCGCGATTCCCGGCTGATTCAAATAGAAGCGTCCTGCCCCGAAAACTCCCAGCAGAATGTTCAGCAGCCCGGCAGTGAGCTTCTGCTTGTCCGAGAACGGTTCCCCGGTGACGGGATGCCGTCCGTAAGGAGCGCTCGGATCCACCCAACCAGGGGCACCGGCGTACTGGGGGCCTGGGTAGTGGGGTCCTCCGTACTGGGGACCGCCGTATTGGGGACCGCCGTATTGGGGACCGCCGTATTGGGGACCGCCGTATTGGGGACCGCCGCCCGGAAACGGCGGCGGCGGGTAACCCGCACCGGGCGGTGGACCATCCGGTGCACCGGAGCCACGGTCGTCACCTCCGGACGCGCCGTACGGATCACTGCCCCAATTCGGCGGACCGTAGCTGGGGTCGGGAGCGCCGTACACCGGACCCGGTGCCGCGTTCTTCTCGAACGAGATGGTGGGCTCCGACCCCGAGCCGTCTCCCGCCGCTCCGCCCGGTGTCGATCCGTCCGATGACGATGTACCTGAATCACTCACAACGAACTCCCTCGACGACGCGCTACGGGTAGATCGATCAGTCTCGCAGCTTGAGCCCGCGACTGTCGGGAACATTGCCGACGAGAATCAGCACGGCGTCCACGACATGCCACACGAACAGTCCGAACAACAGAATCAAGCCGAGACCGAACACCACGGTCAGCAGCACGCCGAAGAAGAACAGCAGCAACTGCGCGACGCCGATTCCGGTGCTACCGATGTAGAAACGACCCACGCCGAGCCAGCCCAGGAACAGCTGAAGTAGTCCACCGACGATCTTCGATTTGTCCGACAACGGTTCACCGGTGACCGGATCCCGCCCGTACGGCGCGTCGGGTCCGACACCGAAACCGGGCCCGGCCGAAAAGCCCTGTGCTTGGCCATAGGCCTGCTGGCCATACCCCTGCTGGCCGTAACCCTGCTGGCCGTACCCTTGCTGGCCGTAGCCCGACTGCTGGCCGTAGCCCGACTGCTGGCCGTAGCCCGAGTGCTGGCCGTACCCCTGCTGGCCATACCCCTGTTGGCCGTATCCCCCGGTCTGGCCGTACCCCTGTGGTGGACCGTAGGGCGACTGTTGGCCGTATCCCGGCTGACCGTATCCCTGGTACTCGGATCCCGGTGTCGGGTAACCGGCGGACGGCGGAAGGCCACCGATCGAATTGTCGATACTTCCGTCCGGGCTGGGGGCCGGATAGCTGGGAGTACTGGACCAGCCGGGCCCGTTGCCGATACCCGAATAGGTGTCCCAGCCCGGTCCGGTAGAACCGGCGGGACCGTGCGAGGGTGCAGACTCGGATGTCGCGGGCGGCTCGGAGAGCGACGCCTCGGCCGTTGCGTCGTAGTCGAACGGTGTACCGAAAGAGCCGGCCGACTTGTCGGTGCCGCCGCCCGAATCAGCAGGGTCGGGGTGTGCCCTCTTCTCGAAATCAACCACGGGTACTGCCTTCTTCCTCGGCTTTCTTCTCGGACGATGTCTCGCCCGTGCCTTCCTGCGGATCGCCGTCGGCGGACTCGTCACCCGTCTTGTCTTCGCTGTCGCGACCGTCGTCGTCGTTCGACTTCAATGCCGCTGGGTCTTCGCGACCCTTGGTGGCGAGAACGAAGTAGGCGACGGCCAGCACGAAGATGATTGCCGAAGTGAAAGTGTTCACGCGAATGCCGGCGATCTTCGTCGCGAAGTCGTCTCGCATGAGTTCCACCCAGAACCGACCGACGCAGTATCCGGCCACGTAGAGCGCGAACAATCGACCGTGGCCGATCGTGTACTTCCGATCGACGAGTACCAGGAGGACGACGACGAGGACGCTCCACAACAGTTCGTAGAGGAACGTCGGGTGGACGACCTTCTCGACCATCCCGGTGGAGACGCCGTTCAGAGGATCGAGCCGGCCGTTCGCATCGAGTCGCTCGTAGATCTCGAGACCCCACGGTTGCGTGGTTTCGCGACCGTAGAGCTCCTGGTTGAAGTAGTTGCCGATGCGGCCGATTGCCTGGGCCAGCAGGATCGGCGGGCCTACCGCGTCACCGAATGCCGGGAGTGGGATGCCGCGTCGACGACACGCGATCCACGCGCCGACTCCGCCGAGGAACACCGCGCCCCAGATTCCGAGGCCGCCGTTCCACACGTAGAGCGCCTCGATCGGCCGACCGCCGGCACCGAAGTACGTCTTCCAGTCGGTGGCCACGTGGTACAGCCGGCCACCGAGAAGCCCGAAAGGTACGGCCCACACGGCGACGTCGAGGACCGTGCCCTTGGTTCCGCCGCGAGCGACCCACCGGCGATCTCCCCACACCACGGCCACCACGATGCCGATGATGATGAACAGGGCGTAGGCACGGAGCGCGAGCGGTCCGACGTGCCACACCCCCTGCGCGGGACTGGGAATGTAGGCCAGGAAGGCGGTCGAAGTCACGACGCTACGTTAGCGGAGCGGACACCCTCGGCGAGTTCGGTCGTCAGGTCACGAACCGCGTCGAGACCGTTGTCGACAGCGGTCACCAAAGCCGAGCCGACGATGACCGCATCAGCATACTTCGCGATCTCGGCAGCCTGTGCGCCCGACCGAACGCCGAGACCGACGCCGATCGGAATGTCGGAATGCTCGCGGATACGCGCCGCCAACGCCGGTGCCATCGAGGACACCGCGTCGCGGGCACCGGTCACGCCCATCGTCGAGGCGGCGTAGACGAAGCCGCTGCTGGCTTCGACGGTGCTGACGAGTCGCTCCTCCGTCGTCGACGGTGCGACGAGGAAGATTCGGTCGAGTCCGTACCGATCCGAGACCTCGATCCATTCCTGAGCCTCATCGGGGATCAGGTCGGGAGTGATGATTCCGAGTCCACCCGCATCGGCGAGGCTCCGGGCGAAATTCTCGATGCCGAATTTGAGCACCAGATTCCAGTAGGTCATGACGACCGCTTTGCCACCCGCGGCTGCGACCTGCTCGGTGACGGCGAAGACGTCCTTGACCCGGGCACCGGCTCGCAGCGCCACGTCTGCAGCAGCTTGGATCGTGGGGCCGTCCATCACCGGATCGGAGTACGGGATGCCGACCTCGACGATGTCGCACCCGGCATCGACCATGGTCTTGAAGACCTCGATCGACCGGGGGACGGTCGGAAAGCCGGCGGGCAGGTATCCGACGAGTGCAGCGCGCCCTTCGGCACGGCACTGGGCGAACGTCCCGGAGAGGCGAGAGTCGTTGTTGCTCATGGCTTGATACCTGCTTCGTCGTCCACGTTCGCTTCGCCGTCTCCGTCGATCAGGCCGAACCACTCGGCTGCGGTGTCGACGTCCTTGTCGCCGCGACCGGACAGGTTGACCAGGATGATGGCACCTTCACCCAGTTCCTTGCCGAGGGTGAGTGCGCCTGCGATGGCGTGCGACGATTCGATGGCCGGGATGATGCCCTCGGTGCGGCACAGCAGCTTGAAGGCGTTCATCGCCTCGGTGTCCGTCACGCCGCGGTACTCGGCGCGCCCGATGTCGTGCAGGTACGAATGCTCGGGTCCGACCCCGGGATAATCCAATCCTGCTGAGATGGAATGGGATTCGACGGTCTGGCCGTCCTCGTTCTGCAGCAGGTACGAGTAGGCACCGTGCAGGGCTCCAGGCGTACCACCGCTGATGGTCGCCGCGTGACGACCGGTCTCGACTCCGTCGCCGGCAGCCTCGAACCCGACGAGACGCACATCGGCGTCGTCGATGAACGCGTGGAAGATGCCGATGGCGTTGGACCCGCCGCCGACGCAGGCCGCGATGGCATCGGGCAGGCGGCCGGTGGACGCGAGGACCTGCTGCCGCGCTTCGAGGCCGATGATGCGCTGGAAATCGCGGACCATCACCGGGAACGGATGCGGCCCCGCGACGGTTCCGAAGCAGTAATAAGTGTTGTCGGCGTGGGTGACCCAGTCTCGCAGTGCCTCGTTGATCGCATCCTTGAGAGTGCGCGAACCGGACTTCACTGCGACGACTTCCGACCCGAGCAAACGCATCCGGGCGACGTTGAGGGCCTGGCGCTCGGTGTCGACCTCACCCATGTAGACGACGCAGTCGAGACCCATCAGGGCACAGGCTGTGGCGGTCGCGACGCCGTGCTGACCGGCACCGGTCTCTGCGATGACACGAGTCTTGCCCATTCGCTTCGCGAGCAGAACTTGCCCGAGCACGTTGTTGATCTTGTGAGAACCGGTGTGATTCAGGTCTTCTCGCTTGAGCAGGATCCGAGCGCCACCGGCATGCTCGGACAACCGGGTCGCCTCGAACACCGGAGATGGGCGACCGGTGTAATCGCGCTGCAGCCGATCCAGCTCACCGAGGAACTCGTTGTCGCTGCGCACTTTCTCGTACTCGGCGGTGACTTCCTCGATCACACCCATCAACGCCTCGGGCACAAACCTGCCCCCGTACACGCCGAAGTGACCGCCCACGTCGGGCTCGTGCGCGCTGCGATCGGTGAGGCCGATGCTGCTCTGCGGCAGATCAGCGCCCTTGAAGCGGACTACCTGAGGGGCGTCCGCGGCGGAAGAAGTTTGGCTGGTGCTCACCGCTCCAGTGTGCCCCAACGGCGGACCGTCGCCGCGTTCGGGTGGGGTGCCGGTTCAGCGTGCGGGTTTGGGGCACGACGGGTGCGTGCCCGCCGTCACCAGGTCCGAGACCGCAGTGCGCGGATCGCCCGCGGTGACCAGACCTTCTCCGACCAACACTGCGTCGGCACCGGCTCCGGCGTACGCGAGAAGATCGGCGGTGCCCCGCACTCCCGACTCGGCAACGCGAATGATCTCACTGGGCAGGCCGGGCGCGATACGGCCGAAACTGTCGCGATCGATCTCGAGGGTCTTGAGGTTGCGGGCGTTGATACCGATGACGCTGGCACCCGCCTCGAGTGCGCGATCGGCCTCGGCCTCGGTGTGGACCTCGACGAGTGCCGTCATGCCGAGTGACTCCGTGCGATCGAGAAGAGACGTGAGTGCGTCCTGCTCCAGGGCTGCGACGATCAGCAGGATGACGTCCGCGCCGTGGGCTCGGGCCTCGTGGATCTGGTACGGACCGACGATGAAATCCTTGCGCAGCACAGGAATCGAGACTGCGGCTCGCACCGCGTCGAGGTCGGCGAGCGATCCCCGGAATCGACGCTCTTCGGTCAACACGCTGATGACGCGAGCGCCACCCTGCTCGTAGGCACGCGCGAGCACCGCAGGATCACCGATGTCGGCCAACGCGCCCTTGGACGGGCTCGCACGCTTGACCTCGGCAATGACGCCGATGCCGTCCTCGCGGAGGGCAGCCGCCGCGTCGAGAGGTGCCGGGGCCAGCTTCGCTGCTGCCTTCACCGCAGCGAAATCGATCACCGATTCGCGCGCGGCGACGTCGGCTCGTACACCGTCGAGAATCGAGTCGAGAACAGTCATGGTGCCCCAGTCCTTTCTGAGCGTCGACATTCGATGTGAGGAATCTCATCGAGGTCGGAACCTAGCGTAGAGGGCCGAATCAATCCGACGAACGCCGGGTACCGGACTCGTCGGTAGGGTCTTCACCGGCATCGAGCGCGTCCCACATCATGCGCTCGGTCAGGTCTTCACCCTCGTCCTGTGCACCCACGGCGGACGTGGTTCCAGCGGCCCGGCGAGCCACTTCGTCGCGCCGCACAGCCGGAGCTGCGTACTTGGACGAGAGTACCTGTGGGCCAAAAGATTTCCGAATCGACAGGGCAGCCGCCGCGAACGCACACAGGGCCCCTGCGAGCGTGATCAGCGCGGGTAGTGTCGATGCCGTCGTCATCGTCACCTCGGCACGAGCCGGGAGCTCGGCGAGCGCAGCCGCCTCCGAGTCCGAAGCCCCCGCGGCGAGTAGCCGAACGGCCGGAATCGCCGCAGCAATCGCAACCACCGCGATGAGCAACGCCAGAACCCGAGATGCCCACCCGCGCACCGCGAACGAGGCCGCCACAGCAGCGACAAGCACCAAGGCGAGAGGAGTCGTGGCGGCGGCCCAGGTACTGCCGACGAGATCGTCGGTCCGGCTCTCGCCGAGACCGTCGGAGGACGTCACGCTCACCCACGTCATTCTGGACGCACCCCACAGGCATGCGGCCGCAACCACGAGCAGCACGACAGGCAGAACGGCCGATCCGCGGCCGCCGGAGCGTTCGGTCATCGGCCACCGACCTCACGCAGCGTTTCGGCTGCTGCGACGGCACTCAGCACGGCCATGGCCTTGTTCCTCGCTTCGTCGTCCTCGTATTCCGCTACCGAGTCGGCCACGACTCCGGCACCGGCCTGCACGTACGCCGTGCCGTCCTTGATGAGCGCGGTGCGAATCGAGATTGCGGTATCGGCGTCCCCGGCGAAGTCGAGATAGCCGACGATGCCGCCGTAGATGCCACGCCGCGTCGGCTCGAGCTCGTCGATCAGTTCCATTGCCCGCACCTTGGGTGCACCCGACAGCGTGCCCGCGGGGAAGCACGCCTTGACTGCGTCCAGAGCCCGCTTTCCCTCGGCGAGCCGTCCCGTCACCGTCGACACCAGGTGCATGACGTGGCTGTAGCGCTCGATATGGCGGTAGTCGCCCACGCGCACCGTCCCGGGAGCACACACTCGGCCGAGATCGTTGCGACCGAGATCGACGAGCATCAGATGCTCCGCGTTCTCCTTCTCGTCGGCCAGCAGATCCTTCTCGAGCAGCACGTCGTCCTCCTCGGAGGCACCGCGCCAGCGCGTACCGGCGATCGGGTGCGTGGTCGCGAGACCGTCCTTCACCGTCACGAGAGCTTCGGGGCTGGATCCGACGATCGAGAACGCCGTCTCGTCGTTCTCCCCCGGCACGTGCATCAGATACATGTACGGGCTGGGATTCGAGGCCCGCAGCATGCGATAGACGTCGAGAGGAGACGCCTCGGTGTCCATCTCGAAGCGCTGCGAGAGCACCACCTGAAACGCTTCACCGGCCTCGATCTCCTCGACCAGCCGCTCGACATCGGCACCGAATCCCTCCGATGTCCGCTGCCTGCGGAAACGGGGCGCGGACTTGGAGAAGACCGACACCGTCGACGCAGCAGGCTCGGACAGATCCGCGCACATCCGGTCCAGGCGACTCACCGCGTCGTCGTAGGCCCGGTCGACGTGCTCGTCGGTGCCGTTCCAGTTGACCGCGTTCGCGATCAGGGTGATCGATCCTTCGTGATGGTCCACGGCCGCCAGATCGGTGGCCAGCAACATGACCATCTCGGGGATGCCGAGGTCGTCCTGCGCATGTTCGGGCAGCTTCTCGATGCGCCGCACCGAGTCGTATCCGAGATATCCGACCATTCCGCCGGTCAACGGCGGCAGGCCCGGCACGCGCTCGGAATGGAGTAGCTCCAAGGTTCGAGCCAACACGTCGAGGGGGTCACCGCCGCTCGGGACACCTGCGGGCACGTTGCCGCGCCACGCCGCCTCGCCGTCGACCACCGTCAGCGCCGCAGGCGCACCCGCACCGATGAACGACCATCTCGACCACGACCGCCCGTTCTCCGCGGATTCGAGCAAGAACGTTCCGGGTCGGTCGGCGGCAAGCTTGCGGTACGCCGACAACGGAGTTTCGGAGTCGGCGAGCACCTTTCGCGTCACCGGCACCACTCGATGCTCGGCGGCGAGCTGGCGGAACACCTCCCGGGACGTGGTCGAGTCCGCGGCATCGGTGGGTTGGGCGTCGATGGGTGCGGCGTCCATGGATGCGGTCTCGGTGGGGCTCGTGTGGGGAGTCGTCTCGCCGTGCATGACCCCATCCTCCCAGGTTCGGCGGCGACACCCTCGCGCGCGGTAACCTGCCGACCATGAAACCAGGCGAGCTCGTTCCCGATTTTTCCCTGCCGGACCAGACCGGAAAGCTGCGAACGCTGACCGAATTGCTTACCGACGGTCCGATAGTGCTGTTCTTCTACCCGGCTGCATTCACCCCCGGATGCACCGCCGAAGCCTGCCATTTCCGCGATCTCGCAGGCGAATTCGCCGAGGTGGGTGCCACCCGGGTCGGCATCAGCGCCGACGCGGTCGCCAAGCAGGCCGAGTTCGCCGCCGCCAAATCGTTCGACTATCCGTTGCTCTCCGACGAGGACGGTGCCGTCGCGACCGCATTCGGGGTCAAGCGCGGCCTGCTCGCCAAGCTCTCCCCGGTCAAGCGCGCGACGTTCGTCATCGGTACCGACCGCAAGGTCCTCGAGAGTTTCTCCAGTGAGCTGCGATTCGAGGCCCACGCGGACAAGGCGCTGGAATACCTGCGCGCGCACCGCAGCTAGGCCGATTGTTCGACGCGATGCCTCGGGCCCGGGGATGCTCGAGGCATCATGTGCAGAACACAACTGTCTCGATCGAGAGGTACCCGCGATGGACACGTCGGCGACACCGAATGATGCGGTGGATCCCCGCTGGCTCACCGAGAGCCAGCAAGAGGCGTGGCGCGCGCTCGTCGCCCTGGTCACCCGACTGCCCGCAGCATTGGACGCCCAGCTGCAACGCGATTCGCAGTTGACCCACTTCGATTACTTCGTCCTCGCGGTCGTCAGCGAGAACCCACAGCGACGAATTCAACTGCGCGATCTCGCGGAGTACGCCAACGCGTCGCTTTCACGTCTGTCGCACGTGGTCACCAAGCTCGAGAAGGCGGGATGGGTTCGCCGCGAAAGTATCCCGGGGAGCCGCGGTTCCTATGCGGTGCTGACCGACGCCGGCATGGAGAAGGTCGTGGCATCGGCGCCAGGACACGTCGAAACAGTGCAGGCTCTGATATTCGACGGACTGTCCGACGCGGAGGTGGGTCGACTGTCGACTCTGAGCACGACGCTACTCACTCAGCTGGACAAGGGAATTGCCGCAGGAACCGGTCACGCCTGAGCCGCGGGCCCCAACAGCACGTCGGAGTCGAAGCAGGTGTGGGTGCCGGTGTGGCATGCCGCGCCCATCTGGTCGACGACCAACAGCACTGTGTCCCCGTCACAATCGAGCCGGACCTCGTGCACGTACTGCGTGTGCCCCGAGGTCTCGCCTTTGACCCAGTACTGCTGCCTGGACCTGGAGTAGTAGGTGCCCTTGCGCGTCGCGAGCGTGCGCGACAACGCTTCGTCGTCCATCCAGGCAACCATCAGTACCTGGCCGGTCGAGCGCTCCTGCACCACAGCACTGAACAGTCCGGCTTCGTTTCGCTTGAGCCGGGCGGACAGCGTCGGGTCGAGAGTCATCGAAAACCTCTTCGCTAGCGGACGACGATGCGCTCGGCGCGCATCGATTCTTTGACCTGGCCGATGGTGAGGTCCCCGAAGTGGAACACGCTTGCGGCGAGGACGGCGTCGGCTCCGGCGTGGACGGCGGGCGCGAAATGTTCGACGCGCCCTGCTCCTCCGCTGGCGATGACGGGAACGTGCACGGCGGACCGGACCGCCGCGATCATCGGCAGGTCGAATCCGGCCTTCGTGCCGTCGGCATCCATCGAATTGAGAAGGATCTCACCGACTCCCAGTTCGGCACCGCGTACTGCCCATTCGACGGCGTCGATACCGGTTCCACGCTTGCCGCCGTGGGTGGTGACTTCCCAGCCCGACGGGGTGTCCTGCTGTCCCTGCGGGACGGTGCGTGCATCCACCGACAGGACGATGCACTGGGACCCGAATCGCTCACTGAGCTCGCGCAGCAACTCCGGCCGAGCGATGGCTGCGGTGTTGACGCTGACCTTGTCGGCACCGGCCCGCAGCAGTAGGTCGACGTCGGCGACAGTGCGTACTCCCCCACCGACGGTCAGGGGAATGAACACCTGCTCGGCGGTGCGGCTGACGACGTCGAGCATGGTTCCTCGATCGGATGTGGACGCCGTGACGTCGAGGAACGTCAGTTCGTCGGCTCCCTGTGCGTCGTACGCTGCCGCGAGCTCGACGGGATCACCTGCGTCGCGGAGGTTTTCGAAGTTGACGCCCTTGACGACACGTCCGGCATCGACGTCGAGGCACGGGATCACTCTGACCGCAACGCTCATCGCACCGGTCCTTCCAAATAGTCGCCGGGTGCACCGAGTTCGGTGATCACCTTCAGCAGTTCGCCGTGTACTCCGGGGCCGGCCGCGAGCACCGACTTCGAATCGATGGTCCACGGTCGGCCTGCGAGATCGGTGACGATTCCGCCCGCAGCACGAACCAGCAGGGCCCCGGCAGCGTTGTCCCAGGCGCGGTATCCGAAGACCACCGCGCCGCCCAGTACGCCGCTGGCGGTGTACGCCAGATCGACTCCGGTGGCACCGTGCATGCGCAGCCGCGAGGAGTGCATCGACAACTCTTCGAGAATGCGAAACCGGAAGCGGCCGGGGATGGATCCACGGCTGGCAACGTTGAACGCACCGAACCCGATCATCGACTCGCGCAACGACTTCGGTTGCAGTGCGGGTAGCGGGGCCCCGTTCAGAAGCAACGGGCCGTCCGCCACGGCAGAGAATCGCTGATTCACCAGCGGTAGCCACGTGAGCCCGAGGACCGGCACGCCGTCGTCGAGCAACGCCAACAACGTTCCGGCAGAGGGCAATCCGGACGAGTAGTTGAATGTGCCGTCGATCGGGTCGAGTACCCATACGAGACCGGAGTTCAGATCGGGACCGCCGAACTCTTCACCGTGAACGGCGATTCCGGTGGCGTCGTACAGTTCCGCGCCCAGACGACGCTCGAGTTCGAGATCCACCGCGGTGGCGAAGTCGTCGGGGCCCTTCTGCACGGCACTCGGTGCGCCGACGCCCGCGAGGAACCGATCATGGATGCCGTCGAGCAACCCACCGGCGATCTCGAGCAGACGACTCGGTTCCTCGGGAAGGGTCATTCGTCGTTACCGAGACACTGCCGAGAGGGCATCGGGCAGTGTGAAACGCCCGGCGTACAAGGCTTTTCCGACGATGGAACCCTCCACGCCACGGTCGACCAGTCCGGCGATCGCTTCGAGGTCGGCGATCGTCGACACGCCGCCGGACGCGATGACCGGCTTGTCGGTCCTGTCGCACACGTCGGCGAGAAGTTCGAGGTTCGGGCCGGTCAGGGTGCCGTCCTTGGTGACGTCGGTGACGACGTACCGCGAGCAGCCGTCGCGTTCGAGCCGCTCGAGTACCTCCCACAGGCCACCGCCGTCGCTGACCCAACCGCGGCCACGCAGACGAGGCGCGCCGTCCACCATCAGCACGTCGAGGCCGACCGCGACACGATCGCCGAATTCGCCGATCGCACGAGCGCACCACTCGGGGTCTTCCAGAGCCGCCGTACCCAGGTTGACGCGTGCGCATCCGGTTGCGAGGGCGGCGCGCAGGGAATCGTCGTCGCGAATTCCGCCCGAGAGCTCGACCTTCACATCGAGCTCACCGACCACCGAGGCCAACAGTTCACGGTTGGACCCGCGCCCGAACGCGGCATCGAGATCCACCAGATGGACCCACTCGGCGCCGTCGTTCTGCCACGCCAGGGCGGCATCACGGGGCGAACCGTACTTCGTTTCGCTACCGGCTTCCCCTTGAACGAGACGGACAGCTTCGCCGCCTGCGACATCGACAGCAGGCAATAAGACCAGGCTCACGTGCGGTTATGCTACGGGCCGACTCGCGTCGAATTCAAAACGGGTCAGCACTGCCTGGATCCGCAGGCCGCCGGGACGGACCGTCAGCTGTCGGGACCGAGTTCCTTGCGCGTCATGCGCGTGGACACGACCCCCATGGCCGTGATCGCCCCGACAACTCCGGCCAACGCGATGAGCAGAGCAACGCCGGCGGTGGGCTGCCACACAGCGATCGACACGGTCGCGAGGGCAAGTACCGCAACTGCCGCCCCGAGCGCTCGAAACGCCAACCGGCCGAGCGAGAACTCGCGTTCGCTCACACCGATCGAACCCAGTTCTCGAGCAACGCGGCACCGGCGTCGCCGGACTTCTCCGGGTGGAACTGCGTGGCCGAGAGCGCGCCGTTCTCCACTGCAGCGAGGAAGCGGCCACCGTGATCGGCCCACGTGAGCAACGGCGCGGCGATGGTCTCGCTCGGTTCGAGCTCCCACTGCTGCGCGGCGTAGGAATGGACGAAATAGAACCGTGTCTCGCGGTCGATGCCGTCGAACAACACGCTGTTCTCCGGAGCCTCGACGGTGTTCCAACCCATGTGCGGGAGCACGTCCGCCTGCAGGCGTTCGACAGTGCCCGGCCATTCGCCGCACCCGTCCGCCTCGACGCCGAACTCGACACCGCGATCGAAGAGGATCTGCATGCCGACGCAGATTCCCAGTACCGGGCGGCCACCCGCGAGACGACGCCCGATGATGCGCTCACCTCGAACGGCCGTCAGACCCTCCATACAGGCGGCGAATGCACCGACCCCGGGAACCACCAGCGCTTCTGCATTCAGGGCTTCGTCGAAGTCGGAGGTCACCGTCACGTCGGCACCGACGCGGGCCAACGCCCTTTTCGCCGAGTGCAGATTGCCCGAGCCGTAGTCGAGCAACACCACAAGAGTCATGGAACGAGTCTATCGGGGACGTGGACGCGCGATCAGTGCCACCGCCGCGACAACGGCAACGGTGGCTGCACCTGCAGTGAACCCGGCGGTGTAGCCCACACTCGTCGCGATCACACCGAGGGCGAGCGCCCCTGCACCGGTACCGGCATCGAAGCTGATGTTCCACACGGCACTGGCGCTGCTGTACCGCGCGGGCCCCGCCGCGTCGAAGGCCATCACCAGACTGTCGTTCTGGCATGCGCCGTAACCGATTCCGAACAACACCGCGGCGACGAAGAACAGTGCGGCAGGCATGTCACCTGCGGCGGCAACGGCGAACAAACCGACGCCCAGGGCCGCGGAGATGAGCGCAGGCACCACCGACCGGCCGATTCCGATGCGATCGGCAACCGAGCCGGCGGCATATCGACCGACCAGCATCGCGGCACTGACCACGGCGAGGGCCACGCCGATCATCGCGGCTCGCTCGGATTCGGCGATCGGCAGCAGACTGGTGATGCCGCCGTACGACGCCGACACCGACGCAACGACGAGGCACGGCACCAGGAACCGCCGAGCGTCGAGGCGGACCCGGTCGACCCGAGCCGGTTGCGGTGCGGGGCGGGTCGGCGGTAACAGAGCCACCCCGATCAAGCCCGCAGCGGGAACCAGAGCCCCCAGTACGAACACCGCCGTCGGGCTGGCCGCGAAGATCACCAGGCCCAGCGGCAACGTCACCATCTGCGACAACGCAACCGCGATCCCCTGTGCTCCCGTCGCGCGGCCGAGCAAGTGGGTCGGTGCCAACTCGGCGACGATGGCGGCCCCGGCGACCGTCAACATTCCGAAACCCGTGCCCCGCAGCGCCGATACGGCCAGTGCCGGTACGGCCTGCACCGACACGATGAACAGCAACGCCGGAACACCCAGAAGCAGGCAACCGGCCGCAAGTACGGGCCGATGGCCGACGCGAACCAGCATCGAGGGAACGAACAGTTGGGTGATGACCGTGGTGGCCATGAAGATCGCGGTGCTGGCTGCCGCCACCGCGTCGGACGAACCCGATTGCGACACCGCCAGCGGAACCACCGGGAGCAACAGGCCCCAGCCGCCGAACGCGGCCGCACCCATGGCCATCGCGGCCGGGAGGCCACGAATCGAACTCAGACCACTCAACGCACGAGCACCGCTCGACCGATCACAGACTGCCCTTGGTGGAGAGAATTCCGGTGACCCGAGGGTCGTATTCGGTGGCCTGACGCAGCGCCCGAGCGACGGCCTTGAACTCCGCCTCGGTGATGTGGTGCTGGTCGCGGCCGTAGATGACGCGGACATGCAACGCGATCCGAGCGTTGGACGCCAAGGTCTCGAACACATGCTTGTTGATCACGGTGGAGTAAGGAACACCCGGGTAGCCGCCGATCACCGAGTGCACCATGTAGTCCGGCTCGCCGGTGTGCACGCAGTAGGGACGGCCGGACACGTCGACCGCCGCATGCACGAGTGTCTCGTCCATCGGAATGAACGAGTCGCCGAAGCGGGTGATGCCGGACTTGTCGCCGAGGGCTTGTCCCAGCGCTTGCCCGAGCACGATCGCAGTGTCCTCGACCGTGTGATGCGCCTCGATCTCGATGTCGCCCTTGGCCCGCACGGTGAGATCGAAGCGGGCATGGGTGCCGAGGGCAGTGAGCATGTGGTCGTAGAACGGCACGCCGGTGGAGATGTCGACGATGCCGGTGCCGTCGAGGTTCAGCTCGACGGAGATGTCGGATTCCTTGGTAGTGCGCTCGATCTTGGCGATGCGGGGAGCGGGTGTGGTCACTGCAGTGCCTCTGCTCTTTCGGTCGATGCGAGTTCCGAGCTGACGGTAAGGAATCGGTCGTTCTCGTGAGCGAGTCCGATGGTGACACGCAGATACCCGGGAATTCCGACGTCCCGGATGAGCACGCCGTCGTCCAGGTACCGCTGCCAGGTGGCGGCCGCATCGGAGAACCGGCCGAAGAGCAGGAAGTTGGCGTCGGACGGCACCACGTCGTACCCCTGTGCGACGAGCGTTTCGGCAACGCGATCGCGTTCGGCCGACAATGCGGCCACGCTCGCCAGGGTGTCGTCGGCATGCCGCAACGCGGCCCGAGCGGCAGCTTGCGTGACCACCGAGAGGTGATAGGGCAAGCGCACCAACAGCATTGCGTCGATCACGGCCGGGGCCGCAACGAGGTATCCCAGCCGGCCGCCGGCAAACGCGAACGCCTTGCTCATGGTCCGACTGACGACGATCTTGCTGGGGTAGCGCTCGATCAATCCGATTGCGCTTGCCGCCGAGGAGAATTCGGCGTACGCCTCGTCGACCACAACGATTCCCGGTGCAGCGTCGAGGATCCGACGTAGATCTGCCTCGTCGATGCTGTGCCCGGTCGGATTGTTGGGGCTGGTCACGAACACGACGTCCGGCTTACGCTCCTCGATCGCCTGCACGGCGTAGTCGACGTCGAGAGTGAAATCCGCCCGACGCTGCGCCGGAATCCACTCGGTCTGAGTCCCCGACGAAATGATCGGGTGCATCGAGTACGACGGCACGAAACCCAGCGCGGTACGGTCCGGCCCACCGAAGGCCTGGAGGAGTTGCTGCAGAATCTCGTTGGAGCCGTTGGCCGCCCACACGTTGGCAGTGTCGACCGCAAAGCCGGTCTGCCCGGTGAGATAACGCGCCAGGTCGGCTCGCAAGTCGTCTGCGTCGCGATCCGGATACCGGTGCAGCTGCGCCGCGGCGATGCGCACCGATTCGGCAACGTCGTCGATCAGTGCCTGCGTCGGCGGGTGTGGATTCTCGTTGGTGTTCAACTGAACCGGCACGGTGAGCTGCGGCGCGCCGTACGGCGACTTGCCGATCAGCGCCTCGCGCAACGGCAGATCGTCGAGCGAAATTGATTGCCCCAGAGCATCACTCATGATGTACCACCGGTACGCAACCCCTCGAAACGCAGCCGAACGGCCTCACCGTGAGCCGGGAGATCTTCGGCGTTGGCCAGCGCAATGACGTGCGCAGCAACATCTTTCAGTGCGGCCTCGCTGTAGTCCACCACGTGGATCCCCCGCAGGAACGTCTGCACACTCAGGCCGGACGAATGCCGAGCGCACCCGGCCGTCGGCAGTACGTGATTCGACCCGGCGCAGTAATCACCGAGGCTCACTGGAGACCACGCCCCCACGAATACAGCGCCGGCGCTGCGCACGCGAGCGGCGACGTCGGACGCGTCCTTCGTCTGAATCTCCAGGTGTTCGGCCGCGTAGGCGTTGACCACGGCCAGGCCCTGTGTGACGTCGTCGACCAGAACGATTCCGGACTGGCTACCGCTCAGCGCCGTGGTGACGCGTTCCGCGTGCCGGGTGGACGCCATCTGCGCATTGACAGCTTCGTCGACGGCATCGGCGAGCTCGAGGCTGTCGGTCACCAGCACACTCGCGGCCATCACGTCGTGCTCGGCTTGACTGATCAGGTCTGCTGCGACGTGCAGCGGATCCGCGGTGCCGTCGGCGAGAATCGCGATCTCGGTAGGGCCTGCCTCGGAGTCGATTCCGATGAGCGAACGACACAGTCGCTTGGCCGCCGTGACGTAGATGTTGCCCGGGCCGGTGATCAGATCGACCGGTGCCAGTTCTTCGCCGTCGGTGTCGACACCGCCGTACGTCAGCAGGGCGATGCCCTGACCGCCGCCGACGGCCCAGACCTCGTCGACTCCGAGAAGCTGCGCGGCCGCCAGGATCGTCGGGTGGGGTAATCCACCGAAGTTCTTCTGCGGCGGCGACGCCACCACCAGCGAACCGACGCCAGCGATCTGCGCAGGCACCACGTTCATCACGACCGACGACGGGTACACAGCGTTGCCACCGGGCACGTAGAGACCCACGCGATCGACCGGAATCCAGCGCTCGGTCACCGTGCCGCCGGGCACCACCTGGGTGGTGTGGTCGGTGCGACGTTGATCCGAGTGCACCAGTCGGGTTCGCTCGATCGCGACCTCGAGGGCGGCCCGGACGGCCGGGTCCAGCTCGTCGAGAGCTCGAACCAATTCCTGCTGCGGAACCCGAACGCGGTCCGGTCGGACTCCGTCGAACTTCTCGCTGAACTCGAGGGCCGCGTCGGCCCCACGGTCCTTGACTGCGTCGACGACGGGACGAACCTGATGCAGCACCGAATCGACATCCACTCCGCCTCGGGGAAGAGCGCCGCGTAGTTCGGCAGTGGATGGAGTTCGTCCGCGTAGATCGACGCGGGCGAGCTCGATGCGGGCAGGCATAGTGGGCCCCTTCGTGGAGTCGGTTCGGTGCCGGGGTTCGGTCGAATCAGTGTTGTCCGAACCACCAGGATAGTTCCACCGAATTCGGCTCAGCCCCGCACGTCCCACAGATGGTGGATGGGATCGTGAATGTAGTAGGCCGCCAGAGTTTCGACGGTGAAGTGGGAACCGTCGCTGCGTCGCCCTCTGCGATCACGGTCTTCCGGCGGCACAGCCGAGAAGGCGTCGGCCAATGCATGTGCCGCTTCCCCGAGTTCCGACGCCACCGTCGCCGGATTCTGTGCGTTGTAGTTCTCGGCCACGGCCGTGGCGTCCTGGTCCCAGTTGTCGAACTCGGGGTCGTCCTCGGTCAGCACCAGCGCCAACCGGGTGCGGAATATGCGGTGTGCATCCCGAACATGTGCGCCGTATTCGAGCGCCGACCACGTCGAATCGTCGGGCCGCACTGACGCGTCCTCGCGATGGAGCACTGCGATCCATCGATCCACGTCGCCGCGAATCAACCCGGGCACGGCGTCGTATTCGACGGAGCTCGAGTCGAACCCGCAGTCGGGGCAGGCACTGTCGAGGACCCACGTCCAGTTCTTGGTATCGGGTTCGATCGGCATGCGGGTCACTGTAGAGCAGGGCCCGTACCGCCACGGGCTGTCCGAGAGGTCAGGCGTAACGAGCAGCCAGATTGTGCAGTGTGCTCGTGATGCCCTGCGCATTCTTCTGCGGCATCTTGAACAACTCGAGCATTTTCGGAACCTTGGCGGTGCCGTAGACGAAGCTCTCGGTGACAGTGGTCAGGCCGGGCTGCTTCTCCTCGAATTCCCAGCGCCAGCTGTGGCCCATCGGGTGCTGCCACTCGATGATCTTGTGTCGATCCGCATCCACGAACTCGGTCACGGTGCTGGTGATCTTGTACGGCACGCCGTACTGCTTCATGCCGACGGAGAATTTCGCGCCGCTGCTCAGCCTCTCGGGTCCACGGACGGTATCCTTGACTGTGCCGGATCCGTCCAGCTCGCCGTGCCGGGTGGGATCGGCCACGATGTCGAACAGTTCGGCTGCCGGTGCCCGAACCTCGGTCTGTCTCGTGACCTGCTGGGGACCGGTGTCGATGGTTCTGATGTCTGCCATCTGCAGCGTCTACCCCACAATGACCGTATCGACACCCGGCCACCGCGCAGAATGCGCATTGACGGGCGTAGTTCAATGAACACATGTCCTGGTCAGTGTGGCTCGCCTTCCTCGGCGCGAGCATCGTCATCAGTCTGTCTCCCGGAGCCGGAGCCATCGCGTCGATGTCCACAGGTCTGCGCTACGGCCTGCGCCGCGGGTACTGGAACATCTTCGGGCTGCAGATCGGCCTACTGGTCCAGATCGGCATCGTCGCAGTCGGACTGGGTGCTGTCCTTGCCAATTCGGCCCTGGCCTTCACCGCGATCAAGTGGTTCGGTGTCGCCTATCTGGTCTACCTCGGCATTCGCCAGTGGCGGTCGGCTCCGTCCGAAGTCGCGGACGCTCCCGCGGTGGCGGATCGAGGCACGACGATGCTCGCGCGAGGATTTCTCGTCAACGCGAGCAACCCGAAAGCCGTCGTGTTCATGGTCGCTGTGCTGCCCCAGTTTCTCGACCCGACGCGGCCGCTGATCACCCAGTATCTCGCCATCGCCGCGACCATGGTCGTCGTCGACATGCTGGTGATGACCGGTTACACCTCTCTGGCATCGCGAGTCCTCCGCATGATGCGGTCCCACCGTCAGCAGAAGACCATGAACCGCACGTTCGCCGGCCTGTTCTTTGCCGCCGCAACATTTCTGGCCACGGTACGAAGGGTGACCCCATGAGGAAATACCGCGTGATCATGAAGAATGCGCTCGGCGGAGATCCGATTCCGTTGGGGCTGTTCGACACTCTGCTCGAAGCCAACACCTGGATTCAAGACGTGGGTAAGCGGGACGAGCACGAACTCGGCACGTACACAGTCGAAGTGGAGGTCGACGAGTGAGTACACGGTGTCCGTGTTCGAGCGGCGACACGTTCGATGCGTGTTGCGAGCCGTACCTGACGGGCCCCGTCGATGCACCGACGGCGGAGAAGCTGATGCGCTCGCGCTTCACCGCGTTTGCCGTCGGCGACGTCGCCTACCTGCGGACGTCCTGGCATCCCGACACCGCTCCGGCTGAGCTGGAGTTGGACCCCGACCAACGGTGGTATCGGCTCGACGTCCTCGCTGCCGACGCAGGCGGACTTTTCGACGAGACCGGCACCGTGCAGTTCGAGGCACGGTACAAGCATCCCGACGGTGCCGGCACGATGTCGGAGATCAGCCGTTTCGTCCGGGTCGACGGCCGGTGGCGCTACCTCGACGGAGTCGTCGCTCCCTAGAGGTTGCGTAGTTTCGTGGGCCGATTGCCCGCGGTGCGACGCGCTTCCTGCTTCTCCTTGATGCGCTCGGCATCCTTGCGAACCTGGATCTGAGTCCGACGCTCGCGTACCAGCCACTGCGGTGGGCTGGCGATCAGTTCCTCGATCTCCACACTGGTCAACGCTTCGGTGACTCCGCCGCGTGCCAATCCGGCGATGGACACGTCGAGCTTCTTCGCGATCACGTCGCGGGGGAAGGGCCCGTCGGTCTGCAAGTCGGTCAGCCACTGCGGCGGATCGCTGCGCAGGGCGTCCAGGTCGGATCTGCTGATCATCGAGTTCTGGAACTCTTCCGGCGCTGCGGGTAGATAGATGCCGAGCTTGTTCGCCGCGGTCAATGGCTTCATGGTCTGCTGTTTGTTCTCCGGGCTCACCGGACCAGCTTATCCGGCAATCGGCGGTCCCGACGCCACCGTCCCGCGCTTCGTGCACCGTCCCATAGGCTCGACTCCGTGAACATCGATGTGCAGACACTGCGCTGGTATGCGGCAGTGGCGCAACAACTGCATTTCGCCCGCGCTGCTCAGTCGCTCGGAATCTCCCGAATCCGCCTCAGCAAGACCGTGGTGGAACTCGAAGAGTTGCTCGGCGTCGACCTGTTCGTGCCGGGTGCCTCCCCCACCGAACTCACCGCCGACGGACGCGATCTGCTCGAACGCGCGTTGGTCGAGATCGCCGAGGACGATCGGCGTTCGGAGGTTGCACAGGTTGCTGCCGGCGAGCCGCGCAGTTTCACCATCGGATACGCCGAGGGCGTAACACTGACCAAGTGGACGCGAATCTGGGCCGATCGGTTTCCCGATGTCGCCTTGTCCGTCGTGGCCACGACTCCGGACACGCAGGTGTCTCATCTGCGTGATGGAACGGTCGACGTCGGCTTCGTCAGGCCGCCGATCGATCGTGAAGGTCTGAACGCCATCGGGCTGTACCAGGAAGTCCAGGTCGTGGTGGTGCCCAAAGACCATGCGGTCGCAGCATTCGACTCGGTCACAGCTCTCGACCTCGCCGACGAACACTTGCTCGCCGATCCGACCACGGTGCCCGAATGGGCTGCTGTTGCAACAGAACTGAGCACCGGCGATCGTCCCGCACTGCCACCGATGACCAGCACAGCGGAGACTTTCGAGTACGTGGCCGCCGGGCTGGGCGTGGCGATCGTCCCGCACTCGGTTGCGCGATTCAACGCTCGCAAAGATCTCGTGTACCGCCCGGTCACCGACGTCGAGCAGACACAGATCGCACTGGCCTGGGTGGCGGAGCGGGAAGACGACCGCATCGAAGAATTCATCGGCATCGTGCGGGGCCGGTCCACGCGAAGTTCACGCGGATCGTCCGACGACGCGCCCGTCAAGAAGAAGAAGGCGCAGCCCTCCAAACCGGCTCGACCGGTCGTCAAGACCAAAACGAACGCACGCCGCAGCGGGAAGAGACGCTAGCCGGGCTTCGCCCTCGAGCGCGTTGTGCGCCCCCGGAGGTACGCACAACACTCACGAGGGGCGCAGCCGCAGCCGATCGATGTCACGTCGATCACGCTTGGTCGGACGGCCCGTTCCGCGGTCACGTCGGGGAACCGACGCCAGAACCTCTTTCGGTGGCGGCGGCGGACTGCGATCGATCATGCACTCGGCTACCACCGACGCGCCGACGCGTTTGGTGATGGCACGTACGACGACGACGATCTTCTCCACGCCCTCCACGCGCAGCCGGATCTCGTCGTCCGGCCCGACCCGTTGGCCGGGCTTTGCGGGGGTGCCGTTGACGCGGACATGCCCACCGCGACAGGCCGCGGCAGCGGCAGACCGCGTCTTGAACAGTCGCACCGCCCAGATCCAGCTGTCCAGACGGGCACTCTGCAATTCCATCTTCGAACGTCTTTCTCGAATCGTGAGGCTCGGCTACATGTCCAGGCCGAGGTCGAGCACTGTCACCGAGTGTGTCAGACCGCCCACCGCCAGGAAGTCGACCCCCGTACGCGCGTAATCCCGAGCCACGTCGACGGTCAGTCCACCCGAGGATTCCAACTTGGTGTCCGGCGCGAACTTGTCGCGGCGCTGCACCGCCATCTGCGTCTGCCACAGCGCGAAGTTGTCCAGCAGAACGAGTTCGACGTTCTCGGCGAGCACCTCGTCGAGTTGTTCGAGACTGTCGACCTCTACCTCGCAGGCGATGTTCGGCGCAGCGGCCCGCACGGCTCGCAGGGCAGCGACGACGGAGCCGGCCGCCGCGACGTGGTTGTCCTTGATCAGCGCGGCGTCACCGAGACCCATCCGATGGTTGACCCCGCCGCCCGCCCGTACCGCGTACTTCTGTAGCGATCGCAGTCCGGGCAACGTCTTTCGACTGTCTCGAATGCGACACTCGGTCTCTGCGACCTCGGCGACCCAGCCGGCCGTGGCGGTTGCGATACCCGACAGGTGACAGACGATATTGAGCATGGTGCGCTCGGCGGTGAGCAATCCACGGGTGGGAGCTTCGACCGTCAGAACAGCCTGTCCGGGTTCGACATTCGATCCGTCGGCGGTCCTGTGGCGGATCGAGTACGCGCCCGAACCGATCACCTCGTCGAGAACCAGCAGTCCGACATCGAGGCCCGCGAGGGTGCCGAACTGTCGAGACACCACCGACGCCGTGGCCACGGCGTCCTCGGGAACCGTTGCCATGGTGGTGATATCCGGCCCGTACCGGAGATCCTCGTCGAGCGCGGTGCGGATGAGTGCGAGAACCTCGTCGCGGTCGACTCCCGGGTTCACTTCGTCGGCAGTACCGGTCATGTCAGCTTGCTCCCGTCATCACGTCATCGTTCACGATCGTCAGTCGTCCGTCGTCGTCGCGTTCGACATACAGGCTCCGTCGGTACTCGAGCATGCTGTCCGGGAAATCCCGTCGGGTGTGACACCCTCGGCTCTCTCGGCGGTGCGCCGCAGCCAGCACGATCACGTCTGCCGCTGCCGTCAGGGCGGCATCCTCGACAGCTACGCCGTCGACCGGCGGTTCCGACACCACGCCGTGTGCCAGCACGTTCTGTGCCGCCGCTAGACCGGACGCATCGCGGACGACACCGACGTCCGTGGTCATGGTTCGCTGCAGTACCGCGCGATCGATCCGCCGGTAGACAGGCAGCGCGGTATCGGACACGGCGACCGTGGTTCCGACCCGCTCCGCGGCGACGAGCGCAGCGCGTTCGCCGACCACCAGACCCTCGAGCAGACTGTTCGACGCCAACCGGTTGGCACCGTGCAGCCCGGTGCGCGCCACCTCGCCCGCGGCGAGCAATCCCGAGACGGACGTCCGTCCGAACGTGTCGGTCACGATCCCTCCGCACGAGTAGTGCGCGGCGGGTGCAACGGGGATGAGATCCGTTGCGGGATCGATGCCGGCGTCCAGGCACGATGCCGTCACGGTCGGGAAACGCTCACGCACGTGCTCGACGCGACGGGCGTCCAGCAACACGTGGTCGTCGCCGCTGCGGTACAGCAACTCGGCGATGGCACGCGAGACCACGTCGCGTGGTGCGAGGTCGCCCATGGGGTGAACACCGTCCATGAATGCGCGGCCGGTGGCATCGACCAAGCGGGCACCCTCTCCGCGCACCGCTTCGCTGATCAGCGGGCGACGGCCCGTCGACCCTGCGGCGAACAGCACGGTCGGGTGGAACTGAACGAACTCCAGATCCGCGATCCGTGCGCCCGCATCGAGTGCCAGTGCAATGCCGTCGGCCGTGGCACCGGCCGGGTTGGTACTGCACGAGAACAGTTGTCCCAGGCCGCCTGTCGCGAGCAACACCGTCGGAGTGCGAACGACGCCGACACCGCGAGGCCCGCGCACGAGGAGTCCGGCCACCGCGCCGTCGGTGGTCAGTACACGCAGCGCCGTGGTGTCGAATTCCACCGATGGCACTGCGGAGTCCAGTGTGCGTTGTACCTCCGCTCCGGTGGCATCGCCGCCGGAATGGATGATTCGGCGCACACTGTGGCCACCCTCTCGGGTGCGGGAAACCGAACCGTCGGGCGCACGATCGAAATGTGCGCCGGCGACTTCGAGCGACGCGATCGCCGCACGGCCGCCGGACACGATGGAACGCACCGCATCCTCGTCGCACAGGCCCGCGCCTGCTGCGCAGGTATCCGACACGTGCGCATCGATCGAGTCGCCGAGATCGGTGCCGACGACTGCGATTCCGCCCTGCGCATACTTGGTCGCGGTGTCGACCGAACTGCCCTTGCTGACCGTCAGCACGCGCAGACCGCGAGCGGCGGCCGTGCGAGCCGCGGTCAGTCCGGCGATTCCGCCGCCGACGACGACGAGGTCGGCCGCGGTTTCCCAGGCGACCGACGGGTTCACTCGCCGCCGCCGGGTGTGCCGATCTCGATCATGCGTTGCACCGACTTGCTGGCGATGTTCGCCGTTTCGAGGTCGACGTGGACCTCGTCGCGCCCTTCGACGAGGCAGCGCAACAGCGCGGCGGGCGTGATCATCTTCATGTATCCGCACGACGCGCGGTCGTTGACGGCCAAGAAGTCGACATCGGGTGCAGCCCTGCGGAGTTGATGCAGCATCCCGATCTCGGTGGCGACCAGAACCTGCTTGGATTCGGTGGCGCGGGCCGCGTCGAGCATGCCGCCGGTGGAGAGGATCTTGACCTTGTCGGCGGGCACGAATCCTTCGCCGGCGAGGTAGAGAGCCGAGGTGGCGCAACCGCATTCGGGATGCACGTAGAGCTCCGCATCGGGGTGGGTCCGAGACTTCTCGGCGAGCTCGTCGCCGTTGATGCCTGCGTGGACGTGGCATTCACCGGCCCAGATGTGCAGACTCTCGCGCCCGGTCACGCGCTTGACATGAGCCCCGAGGAACTGGTCGGGCAGGAAGAGGATGTCGCGGCTCGGATCGATCGATTGCACGACCTCGACGGCGTTGGACGAGGTGCAGCAGATGTCGGTGAGCGCCTTGATCTCGGCTGTCGTGTTGACGTAGGAGACGACGACGGCATCCGGGAAGTCTGCTTTCCACTCGCGCAACTGCTCGGCAGTGATCGAGTCGGCGAGCGAGCAACCCGCACGCTGGTCCGGGATCAGGATCGTCTTCTGCGGGCTGAGGATCTTGGCGGTCTCGGCCATGAAGTGCACGCCGCAGAACACGATGGTGTCCTCGGATACCTCGGCGGCCATACGCGAGAGCGCGAGCGAATCACCGACGTGATCGGCAACGTCCTGAATCGCAGGCAGCTGGTAGTTGTGCGCCAGCAGGGTCGCACCTCGCAGATCGGCGAGCCGTCGCACTTCCGCGGCCCATTCAGCCGACGCGTCGACTCCCCCGTAACCACCGGCTCCATCGACGATGTCGCGGACTCCGGCGAATGCCGAGTCCAGGAAGTTCACCTGGGTAGCGCTGCTGGTCATGACGGTTCTCCTTCACCGATCATCCGGTCGTCGGTGACCGAATTTCCTCCGAGGGAGTTTTCGACTTATGATCGAAAACATGATTCATCGTAGCACCGTCCACGAAGTACTCATTGCGGTGTTCCAAGTTCGGGTCTTTTCCGACCCCGACACCCCTGAACTGGCGGTCCTGTTGTGGCAGCGTGCACTCGACCCCGAGGCGGGCACCTGGTCACTCCCCGGGGGCACCCTGCGCGACGACGAGAACCTGGCCACGTCCGCGCGGAGACAGCTCGCCGAGAAGGTCGACGTACGCAAGGTGGCACACCTCGAGCAGCTGTCCATCTTCAGCGAGCCGGACAGGGTGCCGGGAGATCGCCGAATCGCGTCGACGTTTCTGGGCCTCGTACCGATCGCGGCCGAGCCGACCCTGCCCGCGGATACGACCTGGTACCCGGTGTCGGAGCTGCCCGCCATGTCGTTCGATCACGGAACGGTCGTCGAGCACGCACGGCATCGACTGGTCGCCAAACTGTCGTACACCAACATCGGATTCGCCCTCGCTCCTGCAGAATTCGCGATTTCGACGCTTCGCGAAATCTACGGCGCAGCCCTCGGCTATCAGGTCGACGCCACCAATCTGCAACGGGTACTGAGCCGCCGCGGCGTCATCGAACCCACCGGACGGCGTGCACCGTCGGGTCGAGCGGGTGGACGGCCTCCAGCATTGTTCCGGTTCGCCGACAACAGCATTCGCGTCACCGACGAGTTCGCGGCATTGCGGCCACCACAGGGATGAACGAGATCCGCCGTCAGTCGGGCACCCGCGAGTCGAACGACGGCGGCGGCGGAGCGACGTCGAATTCGATCTCGTCGAGCTCGGGATCGGAATCGGGGTGCTGCAGATCGTCGTTGGGATTCATCGCCGCGAGCAGCAGTATCACCAACGACGCCGTCAGCGCCTGCACGATCAGTGCCGTCGGCGTGTCGATACTCGGTGCAACCCGGACGATCGATCCGACGGCCGGCTCGTCCGCCTTCGGGAATCGCAGCGCCGCAACGCCGTTGCCCACCAGCACTGCTGCGATCGAGCCGACGAACGACCCGACGAACACGGCCACGAACAGCCGTGGACCCCGCTGGGAAATCCACAGCCACCACCCGATCGGCACGAGAATGCCGAGAGCGAACGAGACGAGGACGAACAGGGCGAGAGCGTCGAATCGATGCAGACTCTCCCCGGTCAGTGTTGCTCCTCTGTCCTGCGCGACGACGAGCAACTGCTGGCTCGGTGCCAGGAATCCCCACAGCAGACCGCCGACGGCGGACAGCGCGATCGTCACACCGCCGACCAGAGCCACAAAGCGAAGCGTTCGACGCCGCTCCGGAGTCTCGACGGCAGACGAGGTCGTCACCTAACGCCTACCCGTCGCGGCGGAATCGATCAGGCCGTGCCGCGAGCACACCGACGTCCATCCGTCGGGCACGATCTGCACCACCATCCTGCGACCGCACCGGTCGCAGTACCTCGGCGGCTCCAGCCCGAGACCGACGGCAACCGAGAACGACGGTGCCCCCGCATCCGTACCGACCTCGACAGACCGACCGGTGTGCGGGTCGTACCGGCTCTCGCTCGTCATTCGACCCACCTTAATACGCGCATCAGATCGTCGAGTTCAACGCTTTGATCGGCATCTGCAGTTCCCCGAGAAGATCGAGATCCTCCTCGGCGGGACGACCGAGCGTCGTCAAGTAGTTTCCGACGATGATCGCGTTGATGCCGCCCAGAATTCCCTGCTGAGCTCCGAGATCACCGAGAGTGATCTCGCGGCCGCCCGCGAATCGAAGAATCGTCCGCGGCAGGGCCAGCCGGAAGGCGGCAACGGCTCGCAACGCATCCGATGCAGGCAGCACGTCCAGATCTCCGAACGGCGTTCCGGGACGTGGGTTCAAGAAATTCAGGGGAACCTCGTCGGGTTCGAGAGCGCCGAGATCGGCTGCGAACTCGGCTCGCTGCTCCAGCGTCTCGCCCATACCGAGGATGCCTCCGCAACAGACCTCCATGCCGGCCTCGCGGACCATCCGCAGTGTGTTCCAGCGTTCCTCCCAGGTATGGGTGGTCACCACGTTCGAGAAGTAGGACCGCGAGGTCTCGAGGTTGTGGTTGTAGCGGTGCACACCCATTGCCGCGAGTTGGTCGACCTGATCCTGGTCCAGCATGCCCAGCGAACAAGCGATGTCGATGTCGACCTCGCCGCGAATGGCCTCGATTCCCGCGGCGACCTGCGCGAGCAGTCGAGCGTCCGGACCCCGCACTGCGGCCACGATGCAGAACTCCGTGGCTCCGGTCTTCGCGGTCTGTTTCGCCGCCTCGACCAACGACGGAATATCGAGCCAGGCCGCCCGCACCGGAGACGCGAACAGGCCCGACTGCGAGCAGAAGTGGCAGTCCTCGGGGCAGCCTCCGGTCTTGAGGCTGACGATCCCCTCGACCTCCACTTCCGGTCCGCACCATCGCATCCGAACCTCGTGCGCCAGTTGCATCGTCTCTTCGAGACGGTCCTCTCCGAGCTCGAGTACCTCGAGCACCTGGGATCGATCGAGCGCGATGCCGTTGTCGAGCACCTGCAGGCGCGCCGTACGCAATATGTCCATACCGGTCCCCTCGTCGTCGAACGGTCTCGGAATTGAACACCGTTCAAGTTGAACGGCGTTCACGTTAGGCACCGCACTCGGCTACTGTCAAAGCGAAACACCGCGTCGAACGGCAGGGGTAGGAAGTGCAGCTACGCAGGCAGGACGTCCTGGACGGTGCAATAGCCATTCTCGACGAGTACGGCCTCGCGGATCTGACCATGCGCCGCCTGGCGACCTCACTGCACGTCCAACCCGGAGCGCTGTACTGGCACTTCCCCAACAAGCAGACGCTGCTGGGAGCGATCGCAGATCACATACTGTCCGGTGCCGACGCACCGTCGACGGAAGAACTGTGGGACGCGCAGATCTCGCAGATCGCACATCGACTTCGCGACGCGCTGCTCTCCCGGCGCGACGGAGCCGAACTGGTCGCCTCCACCTACGCCTCGCGGCTCACCACCAACCGCATCCGTGAACGCATCGCCGCGGTCTGCATTCGTGCCGGGTTGCCCAGAGTCGACGCCGAACTGACCGCCGATACGCTGCTGTACTACGTGCTCGGCCATACCGTGGACGAACAGGCTCGGCTCCAGATGGACTCGGCCGGGGCGCTGACCGCCGACGCGTCCCCGATGTTCGAGCGCCCCGATCCCACCAGCAAATTCGACTTCGGTCTCCGGCTCTTTCTGGACGGCGTGCGCCACGCCGCGTCCGAACCACGCTCCGTCAGGATTCGGTGAACACGATTCGGTCGCGTCCGTTGTCCAGAGTCATCGTGTCGTCTTCTCTGGACCATTTCGGCTTCGAGGACAGAAACTCCGACAGCCACCGATCCTGCTCCATGAGCTCGGCCGGGCACCCCATCCGCGTGGCACCCAGGGAATCGACGGTGAGCGTCCCCAGCGAAGTGTCGACGGTGCCGAACAACCTGTTGCATCCGGCTTCGGCCGAGATGCGGTCGTCGGCGAACTCGAGCCGGATCGTCGTACCCGAGACCGGGGTGTAGGAACCGTCGGCATCGACGGAGGTGTAATTCTTGTCTGCCGGGAATTCCCCGTACGAATCGGTGCAGCCCGAGGCCAACACGCTCACGCCACAGGCGAGAGCGAGCAGTGCCCGGCGCGCGTCAGCCACCGAAGATCGGCCCCAGACCGGCCGCACCGGCATTTCCGCGGGAGGCAAACGGGTTGTCGTGCACCATGTACGTCCACGTCGACGTCGGTCGGCGCATACCGGCATTGTCGAGATCGATGCCGTCGGAGGTGATCTCGGCCGACTCGAATGTCGCGTGGGACAGATCCATGGCCTTGGCGGAGACAGTCTTGAAGGCCTCGACCGCAATTCGGTGGTACTCGTCGAGTGGATTCTCGCGACCCAGCGCACGGAGGTGGATGCTCTCGCGCACGTCGGCCAGGTGCGCTAGGTAGTCCGACCACGCGCGGTCGAGGTGGTGAAGAACGATTCGGCGGGCGACCACCACGAGGGTCTCCTCCGACACGTTCTCGCGAAGTTCCTTCGATCGCGTCGGCGACTGCTCCTCGAGCAGAGCCAACGCCTCTCCGGTGTCCAGCAACGCTGCCCTACGACGGTCCAGAATCTCCCGATGCTGCGCCGTCAGTTGGTTGTAGCGCCAGGTACGCGAGTGTATTTCGAGCATCTGTCCTTCGGCGATGCGCTGGGCATGATCGACTCGATCGGCTGCGGCGGCAGAGGTGAACAGGCCGCTGTCGTCGATGCCTTTCGGTGCGTCCTTGTCACCGATGTTGTTCTTGACGACGTCGTCCTCCCAACTGCCGAAGAACACCGAACGGCCCGGGTCGCCCTGCCTGCCCGCACGTCCTCGCAATTGATTGTCGAGCCGCTCGGTGGTGTGGCGGCCGGTACCGACGACGAACAGCCCACCCAACTCGGCGATGCGGTCGCGGTCGGTCCCCTCCGGTCCCCCGAGCTTGATGTCGGTTCCGCGCCCGGCGATCTGCGTCGAGACGGTGACCGCGCCGTGCACTCCGGCGGCAGCGATGACCGCGGCCTCCTCGGCGTCGTTCTTGGCGTTGAGTACGACGGCGTCCACACCGGATTCCGCGAGGATCGTCGCCAGCGTCTCCGACTCCGCAACATCGTGGGTTCCGACGAGTATCGGTTGCCCGGTCTCGTGAATTTCCTTGACCTGCTGCGCAATTGCGGCATTCTTGTGCTCGACCGTGTCGTACACCCGGTCGACCTCGTCGACCCGCACCGTCGGCACGTTCGGCTCGATGACCGAGACGCCGAGCCCGTAGAACGTACGCAGCTGCTCCCCCGCCGCCATTGCCGTGCCGGTCATTCCACATACGGTGGCATACCGGTTGATCAGCGCCTGCACCGTGATCGTGTCGAGAATTTCACCGGTCTCGGTGGGCTCGAGCCCCTCCTTGATCTCCACGGCCGCCTGTAACCCGTCCGGCCAACGCTGCAGGTCCGCCGCTCGGCCACGGGAAGCGTTGATCAGCTGAACACGTCCGTCACGCACGATGTAATCGACATCGCGTTGCACCAGCACCTGAGCGTGCAGCGCTACATTGACCGCAACGAGAGTCGATCCGACGTGCTGTTCGGAGTAGAGATCGATTCCGCCGAGTTCCTTCTCGAGCCGAAGCGCACCCTCGTCCGTGAGGAACACATTGCGTCCTTCGGCATCGGTGTCGAAGTCGATCCCCTTGTCCAACAGGCGGACTGCGTCCATCACCGTCGAGGTCGACACGTCACCCGATACCGAGCCGGCCAACACCAACGGCACCAACGCTTCGTCGACCAACACCGAGTCGGCCTCGTCGATCAGTGCGACATCCGGGACGGGCGACACCAGATCGGCACGATCGTCGACCAAATGGTCACGGAGAACATCGAATCCGACTTCGTTGACCGACGCGTAGGTGATATCGCACGCGTAGGAATCACGACGTTCCTGCGCGGAGGACGACTCGGCGATGGAACCGACGGTGATACCCAGAGCCTCGAACAGCGGAGCCATCCACCGCGCATCACGTTGTGCGAGAAAGTCGTTGACCGAGATGACGTGAACCCTGCGACCGGACAGAACGTATCCCACCGCAGCCACGGCCCCGGACAACGTTTTTCCTTCGCCGGTCGCCATTTCCACCACGTCACCGGCGAGAAGTCGCTCGGCTCCCAGAAGTTGTACGTCGAACGGTCGCATGCCGAGCGTGCGGTCGCTCGCCTCACGCGTCAACGCCAGGTACCGCGGAACGTCGAGTTTCGACGCGCTCGGGGCCCGCAACGCAGCGGCCTCGGTGACCAATTCGGCGTCAGACAAGCCCGAAGCCCAGCTCGCATGGTCTCCGGCCTGCTCGACGCGCCGACGCGACGCGCTCTGCGCCTTCTGCGCAGAGCGGCCGAGTACACGCCAGAATCGGTCGGAGCCCACAGCCATCTGTCATCCCTACTCGAGAAAGTACGTGATCTTCTTTCCCACAGTACCGAGTGCCGATTGCCCACTACCCCGCGTCGAGCGGCGTTGTCACTGCGATGTCGAGCGGCACAGCCACTGCGATTCTGCGCGAGCGGTAGTAGGACTGGCCCCGGGCGAAGAAGTCTCGGGTCTGCTGCGGGTCGGAGATGGCGGCGCATCCCCCAGCCGTCACGGCCAACGCGGTGATCGCCACTCCGAATATCGAGATCCGAACAGAGCATGGACAAACCGAGGGGTACGCATTAACGTCTTCCACTAATCAACTAGTGAAAGGCTTCTGGTGATCGCCTACCGTATCGATCGTCAGTCCGGCATTCCCACCTATGTCCAACTGATACTGCAGACCAAACAGGCCCTACGACTGGGAACACTCGCCGTCGGTGACCGACTGCCGACAGCAAAAGAAGTGGTCACGGCGCTGGCCATCAATCCCAACACCGTCCTCAAGGCGTACCGAGAACTCGAACGCGACGGGCTGGTCCAACCACGAACCGGTTCCGGGACGTTCGTCGTCGCCTCGCTCGCAAAACCCGGCATGGCCGAACGATCGGCGCTCGAGACCGAACTCGACCGCTGGATCCGACACTGCACGGCCGCAGGACTGGACAGACCTGACCTCGAAGCCATCGTCACCGCCGCACTCGACAAGCAATTCGACCGAACCGAAAGAGACGAAACATGACCGACGCGGTGCTCACCATGGACGAGGTGGCCAAATCGTTTCGCAGGAAGACCGTCCTCGACGGATGCTCGTTCGCAGTCGAAAGAGGAAGCGTCACAGCGTTGGTCGGCTCCAACGGTGCCGGAAAGTCGACGCTGCTGTCGCTGGCCGTCGGCCTGCTGACACCGGACAGCGGAACCATTCGGGTTCTGGGTGAGGGCGTTACCCAACGCGGAATCTCGCCCGGCCTGTCCTATCTGGCGCAGCACAAGCCCCTCTACCCACACTTCACCGTCGCCGAACTGCTGCGATTCGGCCGAAACACGAACTCGCACTGGGACGATGCGTACGCGAAGGAAATCGTCGACGCCGCCGGAATCGCCACCTCCGCTCGGGTCGAGTCCCTCTCCCCCGGCCACCGCACGCGGATTGCCCTCGCACTGGCACTCGGGCGTCGACCCGAAGTACTGCTGCTCGACGAGCCGCTTGCCGATCTCGATCCGGTCGCTCGCAGGGCGGTGGCACGCACCCTGATGCGCGATGCAGCCGAGAACGGTACGACGATCGTGCTGTCCTCACACGTGCTGTCCGAGCTCGTCGACGTCGCCGACCGGCTGTTGCTGCTACGCGGTGGGCGAATGCGACTCGCCGGGGACCTCGACGCCATCACCGCCGACCACTACCTTCTCGCCGGCAGCTCCGACGCCGACCCGACGGTCGAGGACGGCACCATCGTGTCCGAGGTGTTCGGTTCCGGGGCAACAACATTCGTCGTACAGGGCAAACAACCGACAACGACACCACCGGGGTGGACAGTCGAGAACGCCACCCTCGACGACGTCGTACTCGCCCACCTCGGAACGGAGACCACCTGATGATCTGGGTGACTTGGAGACAATTTCGCGCGACCATCCTGTTCGGGGTGTTGACGCCACTTCTGTTGGCTGCGATCACCATTGCCGTCACGGTGATCGGCGGCGGTGTGATTCCGTCACCGTATCTGCAGAATTGCCGATCCTTCGATTCGTCCGACTGCACCGTCGGAAACATGCAGACGATAGCAATACTTTCGGCGATCGTCTTGCCCGTCGTCCTGGGGGCATTCGTCGGGGTGACCGTCTTCTCCCGCGATCTCGAACGTCGCACCCATGTACTCGGTCTGAGTCAATCCGTGAGCCGACGACGGTGGTACAGCGTGCGCATTCTCGTCGTGTTCGCACCGATCGTCGGGGCGATGACGGTGCTCGGATGCGTGCTGTTCGCAGCCAAGTACAACACTGCACCCGATACCTTCGCCATGTCCTTCGCGGGGTCGAATGAATCGCGGTTGGACTTTCCCATCTTCGGAGCCACGGGATTCGTCGCAGGCGCGTACACGGCCGTCGGATTGATGGTCGGTTCGGCATGCGCACTCGCGATGCGGAACACGATCGCTGCGATGATCACGACCGTCATCGTGTCGACTGCATTCCTGGCACTGCTGCCGACGCAGTTACGCGAGCACTATGCGACTCCCCAGACAGACCGAGTATCGGTGGAACAGAAGGTGAACGACGTGTACGGCGGTACTCCGGACTACTACAGACCAGGCGACTCGATCAGCTTGTTCCCACGATGGGAATTCTCGGCCGACTACGTCGACAGCAACGGCAGTCCGGTGCCCGTCGACTTGATGGACTGCAATTGGACCCAGAACTACAGGGATCTGAGCGAATTCGAGACGGTCGCCGAGTACGAGGAGTACTCCGACCGCCAGAGCGTGGAACGTCGCAACATCGAGATCCAGTGCATTCGGGATCAGGGCGCGGAGGCCTACGAGACGCGCTATCACGAGGACAGATCGTTCTGGCGGTTCCAGGCGATCGAGTCGGCGTTGTCGTTGGTGGTTGCCGGGCTTCTCGGGGGCGTGTCACTCCTGCTGCTGCGCAGGCTGCGTCCCTAGGGCAGGTCTGCCGCAGCTACCTCTGCGCTGGAATTCCGAGCGGTTTCCGATTCCTGATCACTGTGGCCACGAGGGCGGGGAGGCCGAGGACCAGAACCATGATTCCGACTACGAGTGCAGCAGTGGACCACGGCCTGGACGCCCCCAGCTGATCGGCCAGGGTGACCGCGCCGACGATGCCGAGGATCCAGGCGAAGAATTCGATTCGGCGAACGCGTCGGGATGTCGGATCCGAGGTTGCCCACCACGCACCGACGGACGAACACGCGAGGGCGCACACGAGCAACCAGTACTCCGCCATCTCGGCCTCCTCGAAGTCGATGGTGTGATCAGGGTAGTTCGCGTGCCGCCCGTCCGTTCACAATTGTGCGACCAGCAGTGGCAGACCCACCGCGGCCGTTGTGCGCCATCGGTGGTCGGCCATGTCGGATACCTCGGTCTCGACCGGGTTGATCTCGACCACGGTTGCGCCCGCACTGCGTGCGACGGCGGGCAGTCCGGCGAACGGGTACACCACGCCCGACGTACCGACCACGAGCACCAGATCTGCAGCGCGCACAGCATTCTCGGCTGCTTCCCACGCCTGTTCGGGCAGCGATTCGCCGAACCACACGGCCCCGGGACGGATGAGTCCGCCGCACCGGGGACAGTCCGGCGGCGGAACACGCTGATCTGCGTCGATCGGAATGTCGTCGTCCAGAATGTCGTTACCCAGAACGTCGGGGTCGTCGAGTTCCGCGCGCACTCCACACTCGCTGCAGTACGGCTCGAAAAGGCTTCCGTGTACGTGTGCGAGCACTGTGGATCCGGCTCGTTCGTGCAGATCGTCGACGTTCTGCGTGGCGATGTCCACCTGCGCATGCTGCTGCCATTGCGCGACGGCGCGGTGGCCGGCGTTGGGTTCGGAACGACGCACGAGTGCTGCGCGCCACCGGTACCAACCCCACACGAGGTCGCTGTCGGCGAGCCAGCCCTCGGGACTGGCGAGGTCCTTCGGATCGAAGTCCTGCCACAGACCGGTCCGGGCGTCGCGAAACGTTGCAATTCCGGATTCGGCCGACATGCCGGCCCCGGTCAGAACGACGATGCGCGACGCCGCTCGTGCGGCGTCCACGATGGGTTGTGGAACGGCGTCGACCGTCTGCTCGTGCGAATGGGTCACACAGCTATTGTGCCAACCGGTGTTCGCTCACGCGCTACCGTGTGGGCATGAGCATCGACACCGATACCCGTACGCGGCGACGCTGGCCCCTGTGGACCGCAGCGGTCACCGCTGTGGTCGTGGTGGTGGCCGTCGGTGTTCTGTGGCTCGCCCCGAGTCGCTATCTACCGTGGGACACCGAATCGTTCCCCGAGGTGAACAGCTCCGAGTTGACCGTCGACCAAGCCCGTGTGGTGGACCTGCTGCGAGTCGAGCACGAGAAGCAGCGTCCGGGAACCTTCTATGCAGAGGGCGTGGACGAGGCCTGGTGCGCCGACTTCGTCAGCTGGATCATGAAGGAAGCGGGCCTGCCGTTGTCGAATCCCAACTCTGGTTCGTGGCGCATTCCCGGCGTCTACACGCTGCAGGAGTACTACCAGCAACAGGGCCGGTTCGAGACCGTCGGCAACTACACGCCGTCGGTGGGTGATGTGGTGTTGTACGACAACAGCAGTTGGGTCGGCCAACACACCAACGTCATCGTGGCTGTCGACGGCAGCGAGGCCGTCACCGTGGGCGGGAACGAAGCCGGCAAGATCAGGATTCACACTCTGAATTACGAATCCGACTCGGGTGTAGTCGGATTCGGCCGATTGGCATCCTGAGGGCCGTCATTGCAACGGGGTGCTGGAACGGTCGCCGAGTGATCGCGCCCCTCCGTCTCTCTTCGCTCTGTACAGCAACAGGTCTGCTCGGTCGAAACAGTCGTAGAGGGATTCCCCCGGACGCAATGTCGTGTAACCGGCGGAAAATGTCTGCTCGTCCGGAACGACGGCTGCGAGTTCGGTCAGCACGGTTGCCATCGTCGTCGACCCGGTATCGGGCATCGCGATGGCGAATTCCTCCCCGCCCCACCTGGCGACATACGCTCGTCCTGCAAGCAACTGCATTGCGGCAGTGGAGAACTGGACCAACAGGCGATCGCCGCGGCCGTGTCCGTACTTGTCGTTGAACGACTTGAAGCGATCGAAATCGATCATCGCCATGGCCAGCGACACCTCGACTCCGCGCGGAGTCGTCAACTGAGACAACCGGTCTCGCCAACCGCGCCGATTGAGCAGCCCGGTCAAGGGATCGGTCAGCGCAGCCTCCCGTAGGTCGTCCTCCAACCGCCGCCGGTCGGTGACGTCGTGGACCACCGCCATGGTCCATCGTCGGCCGTCCGGGCCGGGGACCTCACTGGCCGACACCCAACCCCACCGCACTGTGCCGTCGGGATGCAGGTATCGCTTCTCGACGTGTACGGATTCACCACGGGCCTCGGCGTCGTCCATCATCTGTTCCATCGACGCGTGTTGGTCCAGGTCGTCGGGGTGGGTGAATTCACGGGAGGATCGGCCCCACAGTAGGTCCCTGGGGCACCCCACGATTGCCGCATACGCCTCGTTCGCGAGCAGCAGCAGTCCGTGTTCGTCGGCGAGTGCCATTCCCACCGTGCTGGCCTCGAACATCTCCCGATACCAGCGATCGGCGTCGACCATGATTGTCCGGTTCACTTCCTCGAACGGTGCGAGCCACATCGATTCACACGACACACCGACGATACGCCGTCGTGGGGACCCGAACAGTATCCAGCGATCGGTCTTGACCTTGACGCTACGTCAACGTTCACAACGGCATTGGCACACAAGCACAGTCGCTTGTCGGCGTTGCTCGACGACGCTGTCGAACGGCGTCCTCTGACCGCGCTCCCACGAGATGTTGCCGCGACGTTCGGGTCCTTGCTCAATGCAGCGGACGAACGGGACCGGCCCGCGCTGATCCGCGAGCGCGATCTACTCGAAGTGATGGCAATTTCGGGCCGCGTCCCGGCGGCATTCTTCGAGACGATGTCCGCCGCGCTCGGCGATCACGACCTACGTCGGAGATACCTGGTGTTGCTACGACGCTTCGGTGCCCTCGAGGGCCGAAGCGTCGCCGAATCCGAGCACGACATCGACGCGTTGGCCGACGAGTTGGTGTCCGTACTCGATGTCGAGTCCTTCGCTCAGGTGCGCGAGTCCGCTGCGCTCGGGAGCGACTCGACCGGGTTGCTCGACATCGAGGACATCGTTCCCGACGCGGCCCAACGCGCCGTCGTCCTCCGCACCACAGCTCGTCTGCTCGACGGTGCGCATCCGGCAGGAACATCACAGTGACCCCGGATCGGGGTGCCCGGGTCGGCAGATGGCACGCACTGCTGTTGTGGGGACGCGGCCGCCACGCACCGATCGCGGCCGACTCTGCCGAGTTCACCGCAGTGCGCGGAACGGGTGCGATGCCGTTGATGTTCGGTGTGGCCTCGGTCGTCGAGATAGTCGTCGTGCATCTCCTGGTGCCGTGGCTGTGGCTCGATATCGTGCTCGGTGCGCTCTCGGTCGTATCGATCGTTCTGCTGGCGTCGGCCACAGCCGTCGGCCGGGTGCACCCCCATGTCCTCACACCCGAAGCACTCGTCCTGCGCACCTCCGGCGAGGTCGTCACCACGGTGGAGAGATCGACGATCGTTTCGGCCCGACTCCATCACCGGTTCGGCGTGGTGGCTCCCACTGTCCGCGACGACCGAGCCGTGTTACCGAACCAGGACGGCACGAACGTCGACATCACGTTGTCGACCCGCACCACATTCGTCGTACCCGCACCCCTACGTCGGTGGCGGGTCGAGGGCACCGCGACGTCCATCGGCGTGTACGTGGACGATCCCATGGCCCTGGTCGCCGCGTTGTCCTCGGTTCCGGCCGACGGTGGGATGTGAACCCGAACTGCTGCGGGACCGGTGAGACCACGCTGTGAGAAACCGGCGACGAGCTGGGACCGGCACCGCAGTACGGACTCCGAGGAGTGCGTCACCGCGCGTACACGTATTGTTTGCTCAGAACGTCTTCTTGCTTGCGACGAACCTCGGCGTCTGCCGAGCAGCTTCCGAGACGAACACCACCGACCGTGACCGCCCGACCAGTGGTCGATCGACAGCCGGAGCCATTCCCCTTTCATGCAGGTACACCCGAGCGGCACCGATCACGAATCGGCAACCGAGTCCGCGGCCCCGAGTTCGGTGTCGGCTCCCGTCGTGCCGCGACCGCCACAGCGCCAGGATCTGAACGGCCTGCGTGGTGTCGCCATCGCTCTGGTGGTCGTGTTCCACATCTGGATGGGTCGGGTGTCGGGCGGAGTCGATGTCTTCCTCACGCTGTCCGGCTTCTTCTTCACTGCGTCGTTGCTTCGATCGGCCGAGGCCGGTGCGAGCCTGAACCCGATCACCCGCATCGTTCGCGTACTCCGCAGACTCGGACCGCCTCTGGCGCTCACCCTGTTGGCGGTAGCGGCCGCGTCTGTGTTCCTGCTACCGAGGACCCGCTGGGCCGACGTGGGCGACCAACTCGTCTCCGGCGTCTTCTTCTTCGTGAACTGGCAGTTGGCGACGACGGCCAACGACTACCTGGCGGCCGACCCCTCGGTGAGTCCGGTCCAGCACCTGTGGTCCGTCGCGGTGCAATTCCAGTTCTATTTGCTCGCGATTGCCGTCGTGTTCGGTCTGGCGTGGATTCTGCGCACGATGCGACCGGAGGGACCGCGAAGTCTGCGACCACAGACCTTCGCCGTGATCTTCGCCGTCATCGCGGTGTTGTCGTTCGTGTATGCAGCGGACGGTGCTCGACGCCATCAGGCGTGGAACTACTACGACACGGGCGCGCGACTCTGGGAGATCATGCTCGGTGCGGCGGTCGCGGCCACGTTCGCGGCATTCGCCGGCAGAAACACCGGGGCCGATGCCCGCGTGAGTCGGCTGGGATCGACCGCCCGGGGCGCGCTCGCCGCCGGTGCGATGTTCGTCATCGTCGTCTGTGGATTCGTGGTGGACGGCGTGACCGCGTTCCCCGGTCCCCTGGCGCTGATTCCGGTACTGGCCACTGTGGCGCTGATCATCGCAGGCTCGAACACCGTGGTCGCCGCGACGTTGTCCAACCGGTTCTTCGCCTGGGTCGGCTCGATCGCGTTTCCGTTGTACCTGTGGCACTGGCCGCTGTTGATCTTCTACCTGTCGGCCACCGGCAGGACCCACGCGGACATACCCGGCGGACTCGGCATCGTCGGTGCATCGGTCGCACTCGCGTGGCTCACCGTCCGCTTCGTGGAGCGTCCCACGCAGGCCACCACATTCACTCCCGGCCGCATCGCAGTCACGGCCGTCGCCCTCGTTGCTGCCGTTGCGGTGACAGCCGGTTCGGTCGGCTGGAACGCCTACATCGAACGATCGATCTCGGCCGTGCAGGCCGACGAATCGGTCGACGAAGCCACGCACCCGGGGGCGCTGGAATTGACCGACGGCATTCGCGTCGAACCGGCCGAGATGACGCCTCCCCTGTACTCCGCTCCCGAGGATCTTCCCGTCACCACCCTCGAGGGCTGCATCGCGGATTTCGAGACTCGCGACGCGCTGTCCTGTACCTACGGCGACGTCGATGCGGCCCGAACGATCGTGCTGGCGGGGAGCTCACACGCCGAGCACTGGGTGACCGCTCTCGACACTCTGGGGCGGCGGCACGGCTTCAAGGTGGTCACGTTCGTGAAGATGGGGTGCCCGCTCAGCCTGGACACGATGCCGATGCTCGGGCAGAACGAGTACCCGGATTGTCTGGATTGGACCCGGACCGTGCTCGACGACGTCGCATCGATGCAACCGGAATACGTGTTCACCACGGCCACCCGGCCCCGCGACGACTTCCCCGGCGACTTCACCCCGCCCTGGTACGTCTCGGTCTGGCAGCAGTTGATCGCCGACGGTGTCGGCGTCCTCGGTATCAGGGACACCCCGTGGCTCGCGTATCGAGCCATCGACTGCCTGGCCGACGGCGGCTCGGCCACCTCGTGCGGCATCCCGCGAGACGAGGCGCTCGACTCGGTCAACCCCGCTCTGGCGTCCTCGTTCCAGCTGAGCGGATTCTCCGCCCTCGACCTCTCGGACGCGGTGTGCGACGACACCGTCTGTCGCGTCGAGCAGGGGAACGTACTGATCTATCGCGACGAGCATCATCTGACCGCCACCTACGTGCGAACCCTGACCACCGAGCTCGGCCGGCAGCTCGGATCTGCGACCGGCTGGTGGGCCGGACCGTGAGCGGAACGGCTCGCGCTCGGTAAGCCTGGTCCCACCGGTCACAGTAGGGTTGATCCATGCTGCACGACGCCTCCGACGACACGCCCGCCATCGCCGTATGGCCGGGATCCCCTTATCCACTGGGAGCGACCTACGACGGAGCAGGAACCAACTTCGCCTTGTTCTCCGAGGTCGCCGAGGCCGTGGACCTGTGCCTGATCGCCGAGGACGGTACCGAAACTCGTATTCGTTTCGAGGAGTCCGACGGCTATGTGTGGCACGCGTACCTGCCCACGGTGGTGCCGGGACAACGCTACGGCTACCGCGTCCACGGGCCGTGGGATCCGGCTGCCGGACATCGTTGTGATCCCAGCAAGTTGCTGGTCGATCCTTACGGAAAAGCATTCGAGGGGTCGTTCGACGGAGACCGATCGCTCTTCTCCTACAACATCGACATCCCGGCCGCCGAACCCGAGCCCGTGGAGTCCACGGACTCCGCAGCCGCGGATCCACTCGACGCCGACGGCGGGTTCGAGGACGCGGCGGATCTTGCCGATCCGGACGGCGAAATCGTCGACGAGGCACCGATCGCCCACGACGACGAGCCGAACAACGATTTCCCTCAGCACGATTCGCTGGGGCACACGATGACCACTGTGGTGATCAACCCCTTCTTCGACTGGCAGGCCGACCGCGCACCGAAGAGGCCGTATCACGAGACGGTGATCTACGAGGCCCACGTCAAGGGCATGACGATCACCCATCCGGACATCCCCGAGGCCGAGCGCGGCACCTATGCCGGTCTGGCACATCCGGTGATCATCGAGCATCTGCAGCACCTGGGCGTCACCGCGATCGAGCTGATGCCGGTGCACCAGTTCATGCAGGACCAGGTACTTCTGGACAAGGGACTGCGAAACTACTGGGGCTACAACACCTTCGGATTCCTCGCGCCTCATGCGGAGTATTCCTCGCATCAGTCGCCCGGTGCCGCGGTGACCGAATTCAAGGCGATGGTCCGTTCGTTCCACGCCGCCGGCATCGAGGTGATCCTCGACGTGGTCTACAACCACACCGCCGAGGGAAACCACATGGGCCCCACCATCAGCTTCCGCGGCATCGACAACGCGGCCTACTACCGACTGGTCGACGGCGATCTCGAGCACTACATGGACTACACCGGGACGGGCAACAGTCTCAATGCTCGACACCCGCACACGCTGCAGCTCATCATGGACTCGCTGCGCTACTGGGTCACCGAGATGCACGTCGACGGATTCAGGTTCGACCTCGCATCCACCCTGGCCCGTGAACTGCACGACGTGGATCGGCTGAGCGCGTTCTTCGATCTGGTGCAACAGGACCCGGTCGTCAGCCAGGTCAAGCTGATCGCCGAGCCGTGGGATGTCGGCGAGGGCGGATACCAGGTGGGTAACTTCCCCGGTCTGTGGACCGAGTGGAACGGCAAGTACCGCGACACCGTTCGCGACTACTGGCGTGGTGAGCCCGCGACGCTGGGCGAGTTCGCGTCGCGCCTGACCGGATCGTCGGATCTCTACGAGGCGACGGGCCGTCGCCCCGGTGCCAGCATCAACTTCGTCATCGCGCACGACGGCTTCACCCTCAACGACCTGGTCTCGTACAACGACAAGCACAACGAGGCCAACGGCGAGGACAACAACGACGGCGAGAGCCACAACCGGTCGTGGAACTGCGGCGTCGAGGGTCCGACCGACGATCCCGAGATCCTCGATCTGCGGGCCCGCCAGATTCGCAACATCATGGCCACGCTGCTGCTCAGCCAAGGCACGCCGATGATCGCGCACGGCGACGAACTCGGCCGAACTCAGCAGGGCAACAACAACGTCTACTGCCAGGATTCGGAACTGGCGTGGATGGATTGGTCCCTGGCCGAGACCAACGCCGACCTGATCGAGTTCACCCGCAACGCAATTGCGCTGCGCAACGAGCACCCGGTGTTTCGCCGTCGCCGATTCTTCGAGGGCAGGCCCATCCGATCGGGCGAACAGGCACGTGACATCGCCTGGCTCACCCCCGCAGGCGAGGAGATGACTCCCGAGGACTGGGACAGCGGTTTCGGCAAATCGCTCACCGTGTTCCTCAACGGTGAGGGCATTCCCGAGCCGAATCAGCGCGGGGAGCGGGTGGTCGACGACTCGTTCCTGTTGTGCTTCAACGCACATCACGAGACGATCGAATTCGTCACCCCGGACGGAAACTACGCCAAGGAATGGACGGTCGCCCTCGATACGGCAGCGCGCACGGGAGCGGGTGAGAAATCGATCGAAGCGGGTACACCGGTGGAGGTCACCGCTCGATCCCTACTCGTTCTACGAAAGACTGCCTGACTCATGCCGCTGCCCACCAGCACATACCGGTTACAACTGCGGGGCGATGCCTTCACCCTGGCCGACGCCTCGGACGTGGTCGACTACCTGCACGACCTCGGAGTGAGCCATCTCTATCTCTCGCCGATACTGACCGCGACCGACGGTTCGACGCACGGGTACGACGTCACCGACACCTCGACCGTCTCCGCCGCCCTCGGCGGACGAGATGCATTGACTCGCTTGCACTCTCGGGCTGCCGAGGTGGGCATGGGGATCATCGTCGACATCGTTCCCAACCACGTCGGGGTGGAGGATCCACGACAGAACGCGTGGTGGTGGGACGTTCTGCGGCGCGGTCGTGACTCGGAGTTCGCCACCTACTTCGACATCGACTTCGCGGCCGACAACGGAGTGGACGGCAAGATCGCCATCCCCGTGCTCGGCAGCGCGAGCGATGTCGCCGAGCTCACCGTCGACCGCTCCGAGGACGAGCCTCTGCTGGCATTCTACGAGCACCGCTTCCCCATCGCCGACGGTACCGACGGCGACGACGCCCAGGCCGTGCACGACCGTCAGGCCTACCGCCTCGTCAGTTGGTCCGCCGGGCTGATCGGCTACCGGCGCTTCTTCTCGGTGAACGGCCTGGCCGGTGTCCGGCAGGAAGACCTCGACGTCTTCACCGACTCGCATCGCCAGGTGGCGAGCTGGATCGAGGACGGGCTGATCGACGGATTACGCGTCGATCACCCCGACGGCTTGGCCGATCCTGCCGGTTATCTGACCGAGCTACGCGGGCTGCTCGGTCCCGACCGCTGGCTGGTGATCGAGAAGATCTTGGCCGACGGCGAACCGTTGGACGAGTCGCTGCCCGTCGACGGCACGACAGGGTACGACGCGTTGGCGGCCGTGGGCGGGATATTCGTCGACCCGGAAGGGGCGCCGGCACTGACCGCACTGTCTCAGGTGCGCTCCGGCATCGCCTACGACGACGAGACGTTGCACGAGACAGAACTCGATCTCAAGACCGCTGTCGCGCGCGGCGACCTGTCCCCCGAGGTGCGACGCCTCGCCCGCGCCGTGGTTCGTGAATCGGGTACCTCCATCGAGCTCGAATCGGTGATCGACGCCATCGTTGCCGTTGTTGCCGCAGTTCCGGTGTACCGCACCGACTACGCGCCGCTGGCCGGTGTGCTTCCGGGTGTCGTCGCCGCCATCGGTGAAGAGCAGCCGGAACTGGCCGGCGGTCTCGACGCTCTGACAACCGCCCTGATCGCCGGTACCGAATCCCCCGTGCGTTTCGATCAGGTGTGCGGTGCCGTCACGGCCAAGGGCGTCGAGGACTGCCTCTTCTACCGCGCCAACCGGTTGATCTCGCTGCAGGAGGTGGGCGGCGATCCCGCTCGGTTCGGTTGCAGCCCAGCGTACTTCCATTTGAAGAACGCCGACCGCGCGAAGCGCTGGCCCGCCGCGATGACGACACTGTCCACACACGACACCAAACGCGGTGAGGACGTCCGGGCGCGTATCGGCGTGCTCTCGCAGACGCCGGAGCTGTGGGCCCGGTCGATCGCCGATTGGGAGGAGCTGGCCCCGAGCCCCGACGGCACCACAGGGATGTTCTTGTGGCAGAACGTCTTCGGTGTCTGGCCGGTCGACGGGGTGATCACCTCGACCCTGCGGGAACGGCTACACGCCTACGCCGAGAAGGCCATTCGCGAGGCCGCTCTCCGTACCACGTGGACCGATCCGGACGAAGATTTCGAGACTGCCGTTCACAACTGGCTCGACGCAATTCTCGACGGTCCGGTGGCACGTTCGATGACGATGCTCGTCGAAAAGCTTTCGCCCCATGGACACTCCGATGCACTCGGGCAGAAGTTGCTTACACTCGTCGGTCCCGGAATCCCGGATGTGTATCAGGGCACCGAGTTGTGGGAGGACTCGCTCGTCGACCCCGACAACCGCAGACCCGTCGACTACTCGGTACGCCGGTCCGTTCTGGCCGGACTGAACGGATCCGCGCCGTCGGTCGATACCGGTGCTGCGAAATTGGCCGTGGTTCGTTCCGCGCTGACGGTACGACGCGAACGGCCTGCGAGCTTCGTCGGCGGTAGTTACACGCCGATCGTCGCGGACGGGGCCGCGGCCGAGCATGTCGTCGGATTTGCCCGAGGTCCGTTGCCCGGCAACTCCGATGTGGTTGCGCTGGCTACGAGGCTGTCCCTCGGTGTGGCCGAGACAGGGTGGGGCGAGACAACCGTGACGCTGCCCGACGGTCGGTGGCGCGACCGCATCACCGACGTCGAACACAGCGGGACCGTTGCGGTCGCCGAGCTGTTCGCCTCCCTGCCGGTTGCACTTCTGGTGCGCGACAACGAAGGAGAGTCAGCACGATGACATCCTCGACCACTACATCCCCGGCCGCGACGTCTTCGGCCACGCCCCGTGCATTCGCAGTGTGGGCACCGACCCCAGAACGAGTACGGCTGCAACTGGACGACTCGGTCCACGACATGGAGCAATCCTCGGACGGCTGGTGGCGAGCAGAGGTGAGTGCCGCCGCGGACAGTCGCTACGGATTCCTCCTCGACGACGCCGAGAAGGCGCTGCCGGATCCACGCTCGCCTCGGCAACCCGACGGTGTGCACGAATTGTCCCAGGTGTTCGAGGTCGATCCGTCGTTGTGGACCGATTCCGCATGGACCGGTCGTCAACTCCCCGGATCGTCGATCTACGAACTCCACATCGGCACCTTCACTCGCGAGGGAACGTTCGACGCGGCGATCGACAAGCTCGATCACCTCGTCGACCTCGGCGTGTCCTTCGTCGAGATCATGCCGGTCAACGGATTCAACGGCGTGCACAACTGGGGCTACGACGGCGTCCTCTGGTACACCGTGCACGAGGCCTACGGTGGCCCGGAAGGGTTGCAGCGCTTGGTCGATGCATGCCACGGCCGCGGGATCGGTGTGGTTCTCGACGTCGTCTACAACCATCTCGGCCCGTCCGGCAACTACCTGGAACGCTTCGGTCCCTACATGACCGAAGGGGCCAACAGCTGGGGCCAGGCGATCAACTATGCCGATGCAGACTCGGGCGAGGTGCGGCGCTACGCCCTGGACAACGCGTTGCGCTGGTTCTCCGAGTTCCACATCGACGCGTTGCGTCTCGACGCGGTGCACGCCATCGTCGACCACACCGCTGTGCATCTCCTCGAGCAGCTCTCGATCGAAACGCGCACCCTGTCAGCGCATCTCGGCCGTCCACTCACTCTGATCGCCGAGAGCGACCTCAACGATCCGTCGCTGATCACGGCGCGGTCGGGTGGCGGCTACGGACTCGATGCACAGTGGGACGACGACATTCACCACGCGATCCATGCTGCGGTCTCCGGCGAACGGCAGGGCTACTACGGTGACTTCGGGTCGTTGCAGGGCTTGGCGAACACGGTGCGGCAGGGCTTCTTTCATGCCGGAACATACTCCAGCTTCCGCGGCCGAATCCACGGGCGACCATTGGACACCCGCCGCATTCCCGCCAGCTCTCTGGTGGCCTACACGACCACCCACGATCAGGTCGGCAACCGTGCGATCGGAGATCGCCCCGGCTTCTACCTCTCCCCCGGACAGCTCGCGATCAAGGCAGCACTGGTACTCACCTCGCCCTACACTCCGATGCTGTTCATGGGCGAGGAATGGGGAGCGTCGACTCCGTTCCAGTTCTTCACCTCGCACCCCGAACCCGAGCTCGGCAAGGCCACGGCGGAAGGACGCAAAGCCGAGTTCGCCGAACACGGGTGGGACAAGAGCGACATCCCCGACCCACAGGATCCCGAGACGTTCACACGATCGAAATTGAATTGGTCGGAACTGGGCGACGCCGACCATGCCCGACTGTTGGCCGTCTATCGAGACCTACTGGCCCTGCGCCGCGAGCGGACCGAACTGACCGACCCGTGGCTCGATCACGTGAAGGTCGAGTACGACGAGGACGCCCAGTGGATCGCGATTCGCCGCGGTCGCGTCAGCGTGGTGTGCAATCTGTCCGAGTCCGCGGTGACGGTGCCGGTCGGCGGCTCCACACTGCTCGAGTGGGAGCCGACGACCTCGAACGACACCGGGTCTGCCACCACGGTTCCCGGTCACTCCTTCGCGGTGCTCGAATCCTGACGAACCCGTAGGTTCACCAGCACGAACACGGCGGTGACCGCAAGGACCACCGCGGTGGCGACGGCCGCAACGTGCATGCCCGAGACGAACGCGGCATGCGCGGAGTCCAGGAGGACCGTCGCCACCGAGTCCGGCAGCTCACGGGCCACCGCGTCTGCGCCGCCGAGCGTTTCGGCTGCTCTGGCACCGAGCTCGGGTGTGAGCTGCGAGGTGTCGATCCCGCGTCGGAAGATGGCCATGACGACCGTGCCGAGGATCGCCACTCCCAGCGCGATGCCCAGCTCGTACGCGGTTTCCGACACCGCGGACGCAGCCCCGGCTCGTTCGGGTTCGACGGCACTGACCACGAGGTCGGACGTCAGAGTGAGCGCGAAGCCGACGCCTGCACCCACCAGGACGAATCCGGCGATGAACAACGCCGGGCTGGTGTCGGTACCGAGACCGACCAGGATGCCCGCGCCCGCAGCGGCAGCGATCATGCCTGCGCCGAGGACCGTGCCTGCGGTGAAGTATCGAACCAGAACCGCAGCGAGCAATGAGGTCACGATGCTGGCGGCCGTGCCCGGCAGCAACAGCAGTCCGGCTTCGAGCGGGCTGTTGCCCAGGACGAGCTGCAGGTACTGCGAACCGAAGAACAGCACGCCGGCGAGTGCGAACACGGACAGGAAGTTCGTCGCCACACCCGTCGAGAAGGCACGGTTGGCGAACAGCCGGATGTCGATCATCGGGGCGTCGAGAATTCGCTGCCGCCGCACGAACACCACACCGGCGATCATGCCGACGACGGCGGAGACCACGTAGGCCGGGTGTAGGCCGTGCGCTGCGATCTCCTTGACCGCGAACACGATCGGAACGATAGCGAGCATCGACAACGCCGAGCTGGGTAGGTCGAAACGGCCCGGGTTCGGATCCTTGGACTCGGGAATCACCAACGGCCCCAGCGCGATCAGCGCGATCATGACGGGAATGTTGATGAGAAACACCGAGCCCCACCAGAAGTGCTCGAGCAACCAGCCGCCCACGAGCGGACCGGCGGCCGCGCCGCCGCCCGCCATTGCGCCCCAGACGCCGATAGCGGTCACCCGTTGGCGCGGATCGAGGAAGATCGTGCGAATCAAGCCGAGAGTGGCGGGCATCAAGGTCGCGCCGGAGATACCCTGCAGAACTCGCGCCGCGATGAGCATCTCCGGGCTGGTCGAGACAGCCGCAACGAGAGAGGCGATTCCGAAGCCCGCGGCTCCGATCAGCAGTAGGCGACGCCGACCGACCCGGTCACCGAGCGTGCCCATCGTGATGAGCAAGCCGGCTAGTACGAACGAGTACACGTCGATGATCCACAGCAGCTGATTGCTCGACGGTGCCAGATCGGCGCTGATGAACGGCAGGGCGAGATCGAGCACGGTTCCATCGACCGCGATGAGAAGTACGGCAAACGCGAGCACCACCAACCCGAGCCAGTCGCGCGCGGTGGCCCTGGAGGCCGATCCGCCGTCGATCTCGTGCACCGCACCGGTCCGCACGTCGCTCACCATGACTCCATTTCGCCCTCCCGGTCCGCGACCGGGCACATTCTCGATACCAACCGTCCAGCCGGTACAGCTCCGAAGACTACCTCGAACCGTCCAGCCGGTAAAGTGAGTTACATGTCATCTGACACACGCGACCGAATTCTGGATTCGCTCGAGACATTGCTTCTCGAACACGGCATGACCAAAGTGACCCTGGACAGCGTCGCTGCCGCCGCCGGGGTATCGAAGGGCGGCTTGCTGTACCACTTCAAGACCAAGGACGCGCTGGTCGCTGCCATGGTCCGACGACTCGCCGTTCAGGCCGATCAGCAGCGAGCCGACGCCGGCGCAGGTGGCACCTCCGTGGCGGAGTGGTATCTGCAACCACCCGATTGCATTTCGGAGAAGGAAATCGCGCTCTACCGCTCCACGCTGGCGGCACTGCGCAGCGTCGACGGAAACTCCGGCGAGGTGCAGGACGCCGTCACGGACATGATGCAGCAGTGGGACGAGGGCTTACGTACCGAGATCGACGATCCGGTGCAGGCCGAGATCATCCGACTCGTCGGCGACGGGATATACCTCGGAGCCGTCCTCGACCTGCCCGCCGTCGACCCCGAACTGCACAAGCAGGTGGTCGACCGCCTGCTGGGTCGGTGACTCAGGTCAAGTAGCGGTAGACCGGCGAACCCGGCTCCAGCTGCTCCACCTGAAGGTGCGAGGACCGCATACGTTCGAGGAGGGCCGAAAGGCCGTGCGCCGCACCGAGTTGGATGCCGACGAGCGCGGCACCGGTCTCCCGGTTGTTTCGCTTGACGTACTCGAACAGGGTGATGTCGTCCTCGGGCCCGAGTACCTCGTCGAGAAACCGACGCAGTGCGCCGGGCTCCTGCGGAAAGTCCACGAGGAAGTAGTGCTTGAGGCCGAGGTGGACGAGCGATCGTTCGAGAATCTCGCCGTACCGTGAGACGTCGTTGTTTCCCCCGGACACCAGGCACACGACGGTACTTCCCGGTGCGATGTCGAGATGCTCGAGCGCGGCGACCGCCAATGCGCCTGCGGGCTCGGCGATGACCCCTTCGTTCTGGTACAGCTCGAGCATTGCGGTACAGACCGCGCCCTCGTCGATCTGGGTGATCAGGAACGCACCGGGGCCGGAGCTTTCGAACACCGGCGCGGTGATCAGGGGCAACGATGCATGGGACACCACCGTCGCGCCCAACGACTGCAGCGCCGAGTACGGAACATCGCCGATACGCCGGACCGCCGCCCCGTCGACGAACGGATCGATATCCGACAGCGTCACCGGCCCACCAGCAATCAACGCAGCGGTCATCGACGCAGCACCGGATGGTTCGACGCCGACCAACGATGTCTGCGGAGCGCGCTCACGCAGATAACTGGAGATACCCGCGATGCAGCCGCCCCCGCCGACGGGCATCACCACCACATCGGGTGCGCCGCCGAGCTGATCGACGATTTCCTTGGCGATCGTCCCTTGGCCCGCCACCGTTCGTGGATCGTCGAACGGCGGGACCATGGTGGCACCGGTACGGGCCACGTCCGCGGCAGCCGCGGCAGCTGCGGCGTCGAACGTGTCGCCGATGACAATGAGCTCCACGAAGTCGCCTCCGTGCACCCTGATTCGGTCACGCTTCTGCTTGGGGGTGTTGGCCGGCACGTAGATCCGACCTCGCACCTGCATGGACCGACAGGCGAATGCCACCCCCTGCGCGTGGTTACCGGCACTTGCCGTGACCACGCCGACGCTGCGCTCGGCCTCGGTCAGCTGATCCATCAGGTTGTAGGCACCGCGGATCTTGTACGAACGGACGATCTGCAGGTCTTCCCGTTTGAGGTAGACCGTCGCTCCGGTCTCTGCCGACAGGCGCTCGCACAACTGCAGGGGTGTCGCGGCGACCACCGAGGAAATTCGCATCGCAGCTGCATCGATGTCGGCCGCGGTGACGGCTACCGACGAGGTGTGCTGGGAGGCGAGCTCAGGTGATGAAGACACCAGCACATGCTGCCACCAGCGTGGAACGGTCACCCACTCGGGACCGTTCCACGGGCAGGCCGATCGTGCTCAGGCGCGCGCGAGGACGAACACCGGGATCTCCCGGTCGGTCTTCTTCTGGTAATCCGCGTAATCGGGGTAGACCGCGACCGAGCGCTCCCACCACACGGCTTTCTCGTCGCCGGTTACCTCCCGAGCGACGTAATCGTGCTTTTCGGGTCCGTCCTGCAGCTCCACCAGCGGCTCGGCCTTGACGTTGAAGTACCAGACGGGATGCTTCGGCGCACCACCGAGGGAGGCCACGATGGCGTACTCCCCATCGTGTTCCACCCGCATCAACGGCGACTTGCGCAGCTTTCCGCTCTTGTTTCCCTTGGTGGTCAGCAGCACGACCGGCATCCCGTTCATCGTCGTGCCTTCGGTTCCGCCGGAGTTCTCGTACAGCTCGGCCTGCTTGCGGGCCCAGTCGGATGAACTCGGTTCGTATTCTCCTGTCAATGGCATGGTTTCAGTCAACACCCACGGCCGCCGAGACGCCACCGAATCTCGATCGCCCCAGCTCGGAACCATGAGTTCGGTGGACCGAATCTTTGCGTGGGTATAGTCTGAACTTCACCCGCCGGACACCCGAATCGACGAACCGGACGGGCGTACCCGAGGAGGACGCGATGACCTACACGAGCAACCAGGTGAGCCGTCGAACTGTCCCCGTCCTGCGCACGGTCGATGTCGCCGGAGTCGAATGGCCTCTGTACAAGCTCGAGGCCGTGGCCATCGGGCTCGTCGTGTTCGTCGCCACGCTCGCCCTGGTCGGATCGCTGCAGGCAGCCGTTCTGGGCGGCGCGGCAGTCGCAGTCGCCGCGTGGTGGACTCTGCGGTTGACCGAGGTCCACCCCGCCCGGACCGGCTCACCCCGTCAGGCAGCCGGGCCCCAGTAGCGCCTTCAGGTCTCCCATCAACGCCGACGTCGGCGTCACCCGCAGACTGTCGTCGAGCTTCATCGTGGTGATCTTGTCGCCACTGACCAAACGTAGATGGACGTCCGAGGTCCCCGGGTGGCTGATCAACACCCGCTTGAGTGCGCCGACCTTGTCGGCCGTGCACAGTCGCGTCGGCAAACTCACCGCGAGCGGCTTGTCGATACCGATCGCCGAAAGATCCGGCACCGCAAGATCGTTCGCAATCAACGACACCCGGTCGTCACGCACCGACACGCGCCCCTTGACGAGCACCACCGAGTCCTCGGTGACGTCGGCACCGAACACCGAGTAGGCCTGTGGGAAGAACAGCACCTCGATGCCGCCGGCAAGGTCCTCGAGCTGAGCCGACGCCCACGTCAGACCGTTCTTGTTGATCCGCCGGTTCACCGAGGCCAGAATTCCGCCGACGGTGACCTGAGTGCCGTCCTTGATGTCCCCTTCGAGGATCGTCGGGATGTTGCAGTCGGACTTCGCGGCCAACATGTGCTCGACACCGAGCAGCGGGTGGCCGGAGACGTAGAGACCGAGCATCTCGCGCTCGAGGGCCAGACGGTGCTTGGACTCCCACTCCTCGTCCGGCACGCGGACGTTGAACACCGAGGAGATGGACTCGTCGGCGTCCTCACCGCCGAACAGATCGAACTGTCCGATCGCCTCGGCCTTCTTGGTGCCCATCACCGCATCGATCGCGTCGGCATGGATCAACATCAGACCCTTGCGCGGATGATCGAGAGAGTCGAAAGCGCCTGCCTTGATGAGAGATTCGGTGACCTTCTTGCTGCACGCGATCGCGTCGATCTTGCCCAGGTAGTCCGAGAAGTCCGTGTATTTGGACTTCTCCGACCGCGCTCTGATGATCGATGCGACCACGTTAGTGCCGACGTTGCGCACCGCGCCGAGACCGAATCGGATGTCCTTGCCCACCGATGCGAAGTTGAGCTCGGATTCGTTGACGTCCGGTGGCAGCACCGTGATGCCGAGCTTGCGGCAGTCGGCCAGGTAGATCGCGGCCTTGTCCTTGTCGTCACCGACACTGGTGAGCAGGCCGGCCATGTACTCGGCCGGGTAGTTGGCCTTGAGGTACGCCGTCCAGTACGAGACCAGGCCGTAGCCGGCCGAGTGCGACTTGTTGAACGCGTAGCCGGCGAACGGGAGCACGGTGTCCCACAGCGCCTTGATCGCGGCCTCGGAGAAGCCGTTGTCCAACATGCCCTGCCGGAATCCGGCGTACGCCTTCTCGAGCTCGGAGAGCTTCTTCTTTCCCATGGCACGACGCAGCAGGTCGGCCTGGCCCAGGGTGTACCCGGCGACCTTCTGCGCGAGCTGCATGATCTGCTCCTGGTAGACCACCAGGCCGTACGTCTCGCCGAGAATCACCTTGAGCGGCTCTTCGAGCTCGGGGTGAATCGGCTTGACCTCCTGCCGCCCGTTCTTGCGGTCGGCGTAGTCGTTGTGCGAGTTCATGCCCATCGGACCCGGGCGGTACAGCGCGAGCACGGCGACGATGTCCTCGAAACCGGTGGGCTGCATGCGGCGCAGCAGGTCTCGCATCGCGCTGCCGTCGAGCTGGAAAACACCGAGAGTGTCTCCGCGAGAGAGCAATTCGAAGGTCGCCGGATCGTCGAGCGGCAACGCGTCGAGATCGATGTCGATGCCGCGGTTGGCCTTGATGTTGTCGATCGCGTCGCCGATGACCGTGAGGTTTCGCAGACCGAGGAAGTCCATCTTCAGCAGGCCGATGGCCTCGCACGACGGGTAGTCCCAGCCGGTGATGATCGCGCCGTCCTGGGCGCGCTTCCACACCGGGATTGCGTCGGTGAGCGGCTCCGAGGACATGATGACCGCGCAGGCGTGTACGCCCGCGTTGCGGATCAGGCCTTCGAGGCCCTTGGCCGTCTTGTAGATCGTGGCTACGTCGGGGTTGGAGTCGATGAGCGCTCGGACCTCGACGGCCTCCTTGTAGCGCTCGTGCGACGGATCGGTGATGCCGGCCACCGAGATGTCCTTGGCCATGATGGGCGGCGGCAGGGCCTTGGTGATCTGATCGGCGATGCCGAAACCGGGCTGGCCGAACTGCACACGTGCGGAGTCCTTGATGGCAGCCTTGGTCTTGATGGTGCCGAAGGTGATGACCTGCGCAACCCGGTCGCTACCCCACTTCTCCGTGGCGTAGCGCACCATCTCACCGCGACGACGATCGTCGAAGTCGATATCGATATCGGGCATCGACACACGCTCGGGGTTGAGGAATCGCTCGAAGAGCAATCCGTGCGGGAGCGGATCGATGTTGGTGATGCCCATGGCGTAGGCAACCAGGGATCCGGCGGCGGAACCACGGCCCGGTCCGACGCGGATGCCGACCGCTTTCGCGTGGTTGATGAGGTCGCCGACCACGAGGAAGTAGGCCGGGAAGCCCATCTCCAGGATCACCTTGATCTCGTACTCCGCTCGCGCGAGGTAATCCTCGGCCGGACCGTCGGGGAACCGACGTTCGAGTCCGGTCATGACCTCGTGCCGCAGCCACGTTCCCTGCGTGTATCCCTCGGGAACCGGGAAGATGGGCATCCGGTCGCGGTGCGCCCACACCTCGTCGTAGGGCTGGACTCGCTCGGCGATGAGGAGCGTGCTGTCGCAGGCACCGGGTACCTCGTCGTCCCAGAGAGCACGCATCTCGGCAGCGGACTTGAGGTAGTAGCCGTCGCCGTCGAACTTGAAGCGAGTGGGATCGCTGAGCGTCTTACCGGTCTGGATGCACAGCAGAGCCTCGTGGTTCTCGGCGGCGTCCTTGGTGACGTAGTGGCAGTCGTTGGTGGCCAACGGCGGAATGGACAGCTTCTTGCCGATGTCGAGCAGGCCCTCTCGGACTCGTCGCTCGATGGACAGACCGTGGTCCATCAACTCGAGGAAGAAGTTGTCCGGTCCCCAGATCTCCTGCCACTTGGCCGCGGCCTCGAGTGCTTCGCGGTCCTGGCCCAGACGTAGGCGCGTCTGAACCTCACCGGACGGGCAGCCGGTGGTGGCGATGATGCCCTCGGCGTGCTGAGCGATGATCTCCTCGTCCATCCGGGCCCACTTGCCGAGCTGACCCTCGATGGACGCCAGCGAGGACAGCTTGAACAGATTGCGCACGCCGGTCGCGTTCTCCGCCACCATCGTCATGTGCGTGTACGCACCGCTACCGGAGACGTCGTCGGACTTCTGGCTTCGGTCGCCCCACAGCACGCGCTTCTTGTTGAATCGGGATTCGGGAGCGATGTAGGCCTCGATACCGATGATCGGCTTGATGCCGGCCTTCTTGGCCTCGTTGTAGAACTCGCTGGCTCCGTACATGTTGCCGTGGTCGGTCATGCCGACCGCCGTCATCTCCAACCGCGCCGCCTCCGCGAACATGGCCCCGATCTTGGCGGCACCGTCGAGCATCGAATATTCGGTGTGGTTGTGCAGATGAACGAACGAATCGGCCACGAAGGTTCTCTCCTGAAGGTCGTGCGTTTTCGAAAATACGAGCCGCGAATGCACCCACTCTAGGCGGTGGAACCGACAGATTTTTCAGGCCGACGGTGTGTCCTGGGAGGACGTGACGGGTGTGACGAACGAGACTGAAGTTGCCTCATTCGGCGGGAACCGGCCCGTCGTCCGGCAGCGGCCCGACGACGTCGATGTACTCCGGAAGCAACGGCTCGACGGCGAACTTCCCGGACACCGCGTCGGGCGGAAGTGCCTCCACCGCCCGCACCCCGTCGCGGCCTGCCACCTCGCTCAACTCGGCCGCGGTGCCCCGCACGACCACCGTCACCACGCATGCGCATCCGCTCAGCAACCGGCGCTGCGACACAGCGTCTATCTGAGCCTGCCGGTCCTCCACGCCGAACGATTCCTGGATCTGGCCGGCAGCGCGCGCGGTCGCATTCAGTATCGACCGTTCACTGCCGGGAACACCGACTGTGAGGATCGGAGTTTGCACGCGATCGAGCGGTACTCGAAAGAGCACCATCGAGATGCGCACGCCGTTCGCGGCGGCGTAGGCCTGTTCGGCGGTGAGTTCGCGATCGAACGACACCGATCCCCAGCGAGGTTCGGCATCGTTGCCGAGCAGACTCGCCTCGGCGCGAGCCAGGTAGTCGGTCACCTGCTCGCCGCTCTCCGGGCCGAGCCGGTCGGTGCCCACGCGCAGCTGCCGTTGCGGGTTCAGATGGCCGACGACGGCCAGGCCACCGACCACCAGAGCGATCGTGACGACGACACCGACCACACCCGAGACTCCGCGCATCACGCCTTCCGGAGCACCTCGAGAGCGTGTTCGAGGTCTGCCGGGTACTTGCTCTCGATCTCGACCCAGCGGCCGTCGGACGGGTGCGCGAAGCCGAGCGAACGCGCGTGCAGCCACTGACGTTCCAGGCCCAACCGTTCGGCCAACCGCGGGTCGGCCCCGTAGGTCAGGTCGCCGCAACACGGGTGCCGCAGCGCCGAGAAGTGCACGCGGATCTGGTGTGTGCGACCGGTTTCCAGGTGGACGTCCAGCAGGCTCGCGGCCTGGAAGGCCTCGACCGTGTCGTAGTGGGTGACGCTGGGCTTGCCGTCCGCGCGGACGGCGAACTTCCAGTCGTTGCTGCCGTGCCGTCCGATCGGAGCATCGATGGTTCCACTGCTCGGATCCGGATGTCCCTGCACCAGGGCGTGATAACGCTTGTCGATCGTACGAGCCTTGAACGCCCGCTTGAGCACGGTGTATGCCCGTTCGGACGTCGCGACCACCATCACCCCGGACGTTCCCACATCGAGTCGGTGCACGATGCCCTGACGCTCGTGCGCGCCGGACGTGGAGATTCGGAAACCGGCGGCCGCGAGGCCGCCGATGACGGTCGGCCCGGTCCAGCCCACACTGGCGTGCGCGGCGACGCCCACGGGCTTGTCCACGGCCACGACGTCGTCGTCGGCGTAGAGAATCTCCATACCCTCGACCGGCTCGGCCTCGATCGTCAGCTCACGTGCAGGTTCGGGCAGAGTCACTTCGAGCCACGACCCACCCGAGAGGCGATCGGACTTCCCGACGGCACTGTGATCGACCAGCACCGAGCCCTCTTCGGCCAAGGCTGCGGCGACCGTGCGCGAGAGCCCGAGAAGTCGCGCCAGGCCGGCGTCGACGCGCATGCCGTCCAAACCGTCGGGCACCGGCATGGAACGCGATTCCCTCACGAGTCGGCCTTCTGCGGGGCATCGGACGTGGACTTCGTCACCCGTTCGCCGTTGGGCTCGAAACCGAACAGGCTGAGCGCGACGAGCAGGATGGCCCCGCACACGATGGACGAGTCGGCGACATTGAACACCGGCCACCATCCCACCGATACGAAATCGACCACGTGACCCTGGAACGGGCCCGGTGCGCGGAAGAACCGGTCGATCAGGTTGCCCAGAGCGCCGCCGAGAACCAGACCCAGACCCAGCGCCCACCACGGCGAACGCAGCGTTCGACCGATCTTCACGACCCCGATCACCACGGCCACGGCGACCAGCGTCAACAACCACGTCATTCCGGTGGCCATGGAGAACGCCGCTCCGGGATTGCGCACCAGCCGCAGTGTCACGACGTCGCCGATGATCTCGATCGGGTTTCCAGGCTTCACGAAGTGCACCACCACGATCTTCGTGATCAGGTCGAACAGCAGAATCACTGCAGCGATCGCCACCAGGAGTCGGGTCCGCAAAGGTGCGGCGGGCCGAAGCACAGCACTGCCGGCGTCGGACACCTGCCCGTCTGCAGCCTCGCTGGGTTCGGGGGTTGCACTGGTCTCGGTGGTCGGATCGTCGGGTCGGTCGTCACTCACCCGTCCATCATGGCGCATCGACAACCTTCGGTCCGCATCCGAGCCGCGTGGTAGCGGTCTGCGCACACGGTGTCATCAGTAGCCTGGTGCCCGTGAAGTCGACCGAACGCACCCGCACCGTCCGCTCCGGCTTCGTGGCCGCATCCTGCGCAGTGGCTCTACTGGCCGGATGCTCGAGCGGTGATCCAGATCCTGCACCCGAGCAGACCCCGTCCTCGAACGAGGTCACGATCGCGGTGACGCCCACGACCACCACCGTCGTCGATCCCGGTAGCGAGCCACGGCGCGCGCTCACCTTCGACAGCTCCGACACGGACGCGCAGAACCAGAGCGTCGACCTCACCACCACCTCGACCGTGCAGCAACAGATCAATGCTGCTGCGCCGCAAGACTTCTCCAGTCCGGAACTGACCGTGCCGCTGACTGCCTCGGCGTCCGACACCGTGCCGGACGAGGACGCGTCGAGCGGGGCCACGACCTCCGTCGAGCTGACCATCGGGGCGGCGACGTCACCGGACGCTGGACTGACCGACGCACTCTCCGCATCCGATGGATCGACTGCACGATTGGCCAGGACCAATTCCGGAGCGATCACCGCTCTGCACATCACGCCGGCCGACGATGCCCTCGATACCGCCCGAGCCGCGATCGAACGCTCCTTGAACGCGGCCGTGTACCGATCCATCGACTTTCCCGACGCGGAAGTGGGGGTCGGCGCGGTCTGGACCGTCGATCAGCAAGTGCTCAGCGGCATCACACTGAACCAGCGCACCACGGTCACCTTGCGTGCACTCGACGGCGACCGCGCGACCCTCGACGTGGCCATCACCCAGACGCCCGAATCGTCGGTGTGGAATCTGCCCGACAATGCGGGCACGCTCAACATCGCGTCCTACACCTTCACGGGCGCGGGAACACTCGACGTCGATCTCTCCCGACCACTTCCGGTCGGAGGTGCGATCACCGCGGGCGGCGAGCAGATGTACACCGACCCCGACAGCACCACGGTGCTTCGGCAAACCGTCGGCGATTCGATCACCTGGACCGCCCGATGACGCGCGCTGCCACCCGAGTACTGGCGACGTTGTCGATTCTCGGGATCGCTGCCACCGGATGCAGCACGAACGAGCCTGCCGAAACGGCCACGCCTGCCGTCACCACCGTCGCGGCTCCCGACCCGCTGCGCGGTCCGCCCATCACCGATCCGGCCGCGCTGACTGCCGCGATGCTGGGACTCGCAGACCTGCCGGACGGCTTCTCCTCGATTCCCGATCCGGTTCGTGATCTGGGATTGGATCCGGCACCGGAGTACGACTCGCCTGATCGCTCGAGCACCGACCCGGCCGAGTGCGCCGCCGTCCTCGCGCCGGTATCGGAACAGCAGGCCGGAGCCGCGTCGAGCGCGGTGGTTCGCTTCTCCGGGCCGAATTTCTCGTCGATCGACGAGGACGCGGCGAGCTATCCCGTGCCGGGAGCCGCCGAGGCTTTCGCGAACATTCAGCGAGCGTGGGCCGAGTGCTCGACGTTCACCGGAACCGACGCGGACGGTATCGGCGTCGACTACTCGGTGGCGGGGCGTGACCAGACGACCATCGGCGACGCGTCCGCATCGATTCGACTGACCACCACGAGCGAGGGCTTCACGCTGGTCTCCGACGTCGTGGTGGCGGTGGTCGACTCGACCGTGGTGCAGATCGTCGTCTCCGACCAGAGCGGACTCGAACCGGAGACCGTCACCGCCGTCGCGGGGTCTGCAGCGGATCGCATTCGATCGGCCGTGCCCATCGCCTGACCGCCGTCCCTACACAAGACGAACTGCCGGTGACGCCCTCTCGAAAAAGGGTGTCACCGGCAGTTCGCGGTTGGTCAGAGACGATCGGCAGGACTCAGGGTGCGGGGCACGCCGGGCTGGTCAGCTGCGCGAGAGAAACGATGCCGCAGGCGTTCTCCTTGGAGAGCTTCCACACACCGTCCTCGGGGACGAACTTGAACGTGCCGGGGTTGGCCTGGCCGTTGAGGGTGATGGTGATACCGGCGTTGAGCTCACCGGTGCCCAGATCGTCGATGCTGGTGATCTCGATCTGTGCGTTGTTGGCCACAGCAGCGGCGGCAACCTGGTTGATCAGACCCGGATCCTCGGACGCACCCTGGATCAGAGCAGCCTTCTCCTCGACCGGAACGTTGGGATCGAGTCCGCGGTTGAGCTCGGTGTTGAGCTGCTCGACGGTGGGCACCGGCGGGTAGTCCCCGCCCGCGGGTGGCGCGGCGGTGGTGGTGGCAGCCGTCGTCGTCGTGGCCGTCGGCTCGTCGCCGCCACCGGAGCTGCAGGCAGACATCGTCAGTGCACCGGCGATGGCGATACCGGCAACCATGGCCCGTCGGGTGTTGCGAAGCTTCAAGTGCTTGTCCTTTTCACTCTGAGTCACGTATCGATCGTTCTGTGACTCGTCGGTCGTCTGTATTGGGGTCGTCTCGGACCGAGTCCACTATGTCAGCTCGACTCGCCCGAGTCACAACGCGAAGGGCATACCTGTGAAACCTCACAGAGTTTCCTCAGCCGCGCCACAACTCACGCCAAGCTGTCCAGAACATCGGCCACGACCAGGTCGGTGTCCGATTCTACAAAGGTGCGGGCCGTTCCCGGACCGGTGGTCCGTGTCTCGAAACGGACCGTCACCACCGAGTGTCCCGCGCCCTGCACCCACCCGTGACCGTACCGAACATGCCGAACGTCCATACCCGGTTGCCACCGCGGACCGTCCTCGACGACGGCGAGATTCGCGGCCTCCTCCGTCGCGGGTAACGGCTCGTCCGGGACCGGAGCAACCGGCTCGTACTCGAGTTCGGGGAACAACGATCCTTGCCGAACCGCGGACAAACCGGCGAGCCCTACACCGACGAGCCGGATCGGTCCGACATCCACCGGATCGACCGCCAACCGCTGAGCAGTGGCCACGATCGTCTGCTTGTCCACCGTCGCGTAGGGCAATGTCGCCGATCTGGTGATGATGCTCATGTCGGACTTACGCAACTTGAGCACGACCGTGCGGGCCCCCCGGCCGTCCTTCAGCAACCGGCGATGAGTCGACTCGACGATGGACTCGATCGCCGGGCGTAGTTGAGCGAGAGTCGTCAGGTCGTTCGCGAACGTCGTCTCGGCACTGACCTGCTTGGCCTCGGCCCGCTCGGCCACCATCCGGTTGTCGATGCCGCGCGCCAGCTGATGCAGGCTCGGGCCCATGGTCGCACCGAGAATCGACGCCACTTCCGACTCGGGCGTAGCCACGAACTTGCCGATGGTGTCGATCCCCAAGCGGTGCAACCGTTCTCCGGCAACAGGGCCGATCCCCCACAACTTGCGCACCGGCAGATCGGCCATCAACTCGGCCTGGATGCCGGGCGCTACCACCGTGATTCCATCGGGTTTGGCCAGACCCGACGCGATCTTGGCGATCTGTTTCCCGGACCCGGCACCGATGGAGGCGACGAGCCCGGTCTCTGCCAGTACCAGCGCCCGCAGATCGGCACAGAAGCGCTCGACCTCGGCCACCGTCGCGCCCGCCAGCTCGAGCGGCTCGCCGAAGGCCTCGTCGATCGAGAGCTGTTCCAGCACGGGCATGCGCACCCGAAGCGCCTCGAAGGCACGTCTGCTCAGCTCCGAGTACAGCGGGAACCGCGGCGGCAGGACCACTGCGCTCGCACCGACGAGTCGACGGGCCTGATGCATCGGCATCGCCGAACGAGCCCCGAACGCCCGGGCCTGGTAGCTGCACCCGGCCACCACGCCTCTGCCGCCTGCACCGCCGACCAACACCGGCCGACCCCGCAGCGTCGGCCGAGTCAGCTGCTCGGCAGACGCGAAGAACGCGTCCATGTCCAGATGCAACACCCAACGCCGGCTCCGCAGAGTCCGATCGACACTGTCGGGCATGGTCAACGACGGCCGTCGGGCGGCTCGGACGGGGCGTCGGCACCGAAGCCGAGCACACGTGCGGCCCGCTCCGGTCCGGGATCGGACCACCGTGCGGAGTACTGCTCCGTCGTGGTCAGCGACCGTGTGTGCGCACGATCGATGTACAGCGTGCCGGCGAGGTGATCGCTCTCGTGGGCCACGATCCGTGCGGGCCACCCACGCACCACCTCGTCGATCTCTCGGCCGGTCTCGTCGGTGCACAGAAGCCGGACTTCCGCGGCGCGGGTGACGACGGCCTGATACCCCGGCACACTGAGGCAGCCCTCGTAGAACGAGGCCGTGCGTCGCCCTACCGGGGTGTACCGAGGATTGATCAACGCTCGGAACGACAACGGGGTGCGCTCCCGGACCCGGGCGACGCCCTCCGCGACATCGAAGAGATCCTCGATCACCGCGATCTGCAACGGAATTCCGATCTGCGGTGCAGCAAGGCCGACACCGGGCGCATCGTGCATCGTCGCACGCATCACCTCGATCAACTCCGTCAACACATCACGCTCGAGCTGGCCGGTGTAGCGCAGCGCCGGGGCACGCAGCACCGGATGGCCGGCGGCGACGATGGGAACGACGCCGCCGCGAGCCTCGGAGAGACGCTCGTGGACGGCATCGACCACCTCCTCCTCGGTCACGACGACCCGGTGCCCCTCGCTCATATGCCCTCGGTCACGACGACTTCGTGATCGCTGCCCGAACTCCCTCACCGAGATCGCTGCCGTCGTCGCCGACCGAGCCGTCGACCAGCGACAACGCGAGTACCTCGCGCGCGATCAGATCCCGATGAGCGTCCAGCCACGCCCGTCGATGTTCGGGTACCTCGATGACGATGTCGATACGGTCGGACACATCGAGTCCGTGGCTACGACGCGCATCCTGCAGCTCACGGATGCGGTCCTTGGCCCAACCCTCGGCCTCCAGCTCTTCGGTGACCGCCGAATCGAGCACCACGAGTCCTGCGTTCCCGGGCAGCGGTGCCGTCGATTCCGGCTCCGCGGCAACGAGTCTGCGGGTGTACTCCTCGGGCAGCAACGCAATGCCTGCGGCGCTCACGACACCGTCTTCGTCCTCGGACCAGTCACCGGCCTTGACTGCCTTGATGACCTTCTGGACATCCTTGCCGATTCGCGGCCCGGCAGCGCGTGCGTTCACGACGAGCTCGAATTTGCCGTGCACGGCAACGTCTTCGGTCAGATCCACCTTCTTGACGTTGACCTCGTCGGCGATGATGTCGAGGAACGGACGCAGACGCTCGGCGTCGGCGGCCGCGACGGTCACCTCGGGCAGCGGCAGCCGCACGCGCAGATTCTGTGCCTTACGCAGACCGAGCACCGTGGAGCACACGGTACGAACCTCGTCCATGCTGTCGACCAGCTCCGGGTCGGACGGCAACTCGTCGGCCGTCGGCCAATCCGTCAGGTGCACCGATCGGCCACCGGTCAACCCGCGCCAGACCACCTCACTGATCAACGGCAACAACGGAGCGGCGATGCGGGTGAGCACTTCGAGCACCGTATGCAGGGTGTCGATCGCGTCGGCGTCCTCGCCCCAGAAGCGTGAACGTGACCGTCGCACATACCAATTGGTCAGTGCGTCACAGAACGTACGCAGTTCGTCGCACGCCCCGGCGATGTCGTTCCCTTCGAGCGCGTCGGTGATCGCATCCCGCGTGGCGGACAGTTTGGCCAGCACGTATCGATCGAGCACATGCGGAGAATCGGTCCGCCACTGCCCCGGCGTCGACGCGTAGAGCTGCAGAAAGCTCCACGCGTTCCAGATCGGCAACAGCGCCTGCCGTACTCCCTCGCGGATGCCCTGCTCGGTGACGATCAGGTTGCCACCGCGCAGAATCGGCGACGACATCAGGAACCACCGCATGGCATCCGAGCCGTCGCGGTCGAAGACCTCCTTGACGTCCGGGTAGTTCCCCTTCGACTTACTCATCTTCAGACCGTCGTCACCGAGCACGATGCCATGGGCAGCAACAGTTTTGAAGGCAGGCCGGTCGAACAAAGCAGTCGCGAGCACGTGCAGGGTGTAGAACCAGCCGCGCGTCTGACCGTTGTATTCGACGATGAAGTCGCCCGGGTTGTGCGTCTGGAACCACTCCTCGTTCTCGAACGGGAAGTGCACCTGTGCATACGGCATCGAGCCCGATTCGAACCAGCAGTCCAGCACCTCGGGAACGCGACGCATGGTCGACTTGCCGGTCGGGTCGTCCGGGTTGGGACGCGTCAGGTCGTCGATGTACGGCCGATGCAGATCGGTCGGACGCACACCGAAGTCACGCTCGAGTTCGTCCAGGCTGCCGTACACGTCGAGACGAGGGTAGGCGGGGTCGTCGGACGTCCAGGCCGGGATCGGGCTGCCCCAGTACCGGTTTCGGCTGATGTTCCAGTCGCGGGCACCTTCGAGCCACTTGCCGAACTGACCGTCCTTGATGTGCTCGGGCACCCAGGTGATCTCCTGGTTGAGCTCGACCATCCGACCGCGGAACTTGGTGACCGCGACGAACCACGACGGAACCGCCATGTAGATCAGCGGCTGACCACTACGCCAACTATGCGGGTACGAGTGCTCGATGGTCTCGTGCCGCAGCAAGCGGCCCGAGGCCTTGAGATCCTTGATGATCACCGGATTGGCGTCGAACACCATCAGGCCCTCGTAGGGCGGCACCAACGACGTGAATTTGCCGCCCGCATCGAGCGGTTGCACGACCTCGATACCGTTCGCGGTGGCGACGTCCATGTCCTCCTCACCGAATGCCGGTGCGAGATGGACGATTCCGGTGCCGGAGTCGGTGGTGACGTAATCGGCCTCCAGAACGCGATGCGCATTCTCGTGGCCGAGGAAGAAGTCGTAGGGCGGTGCGTAGGCGAGGCCGACCAACTCCGCGCCGGTGTGCTCCGAGAGCACCTCCGGCTCCTCCCCCAGTTCCTTCGCATAGTGCGCGAGTCGGGCAGAGGCGAGCACGTAACGCTCACCGTCGGCACCGCGGACCTGAACGTAGTGCACCTCCGGATGCACCGCGATCGCGAGGTTCGACGGCAGAGTCCACGGAGTGGTGGTCCAGATCAGTGCGTTCGCGCCGTCCAGGGGTGTGCCCGGTGCCGTCAGGGGCATGGTGACGGTGACCGCGGGATCCTGACGCATCTTGTACGCGTCGTCGAGCCGGGTCTCCTGGTTGGACAGCGGCGTCTGCTCGTACCAGCTGTACGGCAACACTCGGTAGCCCTGGTAGATCAGGCCCTTGTCGTGGAGCGTCTTGAACGCCCACATGACGGACTCCATGAAGTCGACGTCGAGGGTCTTGTAGTCGTTGTCGAAGTCGACCCACCGCGCCTGCCGAGTGACGTAATCCCGCCACTCGTCGGTGTACTGCAACACCGATTGCTTGCAGTAGGCGTTGAACTTCGCCAAGCCCATCTCGTCGATCTCGGACTTGTCCTTGATGCCGAGTTGCTTCTCCGCTTCCAATTCGGCGGGAAGGCCGTGGCAGTCCCACCCGAAACGACGCTCGACCTTCTTGCCGCGCATGGTCTGGAACCGGGGCACGAGATCCTTGACGTACCCGGTGAGCAGATGGCCGTAGTGCGGCAAGCCGTTGGCGAACGGAGGTCCGTCGTAGAAAACGAATTCCTCGGCATCGGCGCGGTTGTCGATGCTGGCGCGGAACGTGCCGTCCTCGGCCCATTCGTGCAGCACGATGCGCTCGAGATCGGGAAACGGAACGCTTCCCGATCGACCTTCGGCCAGATCCACCAGCGGGTACGACGCGTTCTCGGTGCGTGCGCTCGAATCTGTCATATCTGTCTCCTCCGTGCCGGACGCGTACAGGACGCGACATCGATTGGCACGGGGACGACATTCGGCGATGGGGACGCCGAGTACCGCGGTACCACCCCGCTTGCTCGGACCGATGGAACCCGTCGGACCGAGCCTCTCCACACGAGCTGTGACGGGCTCACCCGTTCGGTTCTACTGAACAGCCCATTTCGGTCGTTGCAGACCGAATCGTCACTGTCGTTCTTCCGAAGGCTCCCCGGTGATGGCCGGATCGATGCCTGATTGTTCTTTCGTCTGACAACCGTCGAACTGATGCACTACCGCCTGGTGTACTGCCGCCTGATGCACTACCGCGTAGATGCTACCTGTCGATCTCGGGCGGTGGCCGTCGCCCGAGCAGGGCCCCGACCAGGAGCAGCACCGCCCCGACTATGCAGATCACGATGCAGGCCCAGGCCCAGACGACCGATCCGGTCATCAGGGCCAACACCAGGAACCCGAACCCGACAGCCGCCGCGCCGAGGGTCAGAATCAGCACAGGATTCCTCGCTCACCACTCGACGCTACAACCGAGCCCGACGCTGCCCCAAGAGGCAGCGTCGGAGAACGATCGCGTCAGTTGTTGCCCTTGGCGTACGACTGGCTGTAGCCGGACGTCTGGTTGTCCTGGTTGAAGTTGTCCTGGCCGTTGTCCACCGGCAGCGCCGAGGAACGGTTCTCGAGCTCTTCGAGCTGCGATTCGAGGTACGACTTGAGGCGCACCCGGTATTCGCGCTCGAACGTCTTGAGCTGCTCGATGCGACCTTCCAGCACGGACCGCTGCTGGTTGATCGTCGCCATGATCTCGGTGTGCTTGCGCTCGGCGTCGGCCTGCAATGCGTCGGCCTTCTCCTTGGCCTGGCGAAGCTGGGTCTCGGAGCGAGTCTGTGCATCGGTGAGCAGCGACTCGGACTTCTGCCGCGCTTCGGACATCATCGACTCCGAGCGAGCGCGGGCATCCGACACCAAACGTTCGGCGTTGGTGCGCGCATTGCCGAGCAGCTGCTCGGACTCGGTCTTCGCATCGCCGGTGAGACGGTCCGCCATTTCCTGCGCGAGACCGAGAATCTTCGCGGCCTGCATGTTGGAGTCGCCGCTCTGCTGCGGTGCTGCGGCCACGGGAGCGACCGGCGCAGGCTGCTGAACCACCGGTGGCGGCTTGGGGGGATCGACCGGCCGCTGCGGCTCGGCTTTCGGTGCGGCGACCGGAGCCGACTGTGGGCTCTGGCGCGCAGAGTTCTTGGCGTCCGCAAGCTCCTGGTCGAGCTCACCGACGCGCTGGCGCAGGTCGGCGTTTTCTTCGATCAGTCGGGACAACTCTTGCTCGACGAGGTCGAGAAATGCGTCGACCTCGTCTTCGTTGTAACCGCGCTTACCGATGGGCGGCTTGCTGAACGCAACGTTGTGCACATCAGCTGGAGTCAGCGGCATGGAAGGATCCCTTCACGCGTCTTGGGGCGGTAGAGCAAGCATTCAGTTATATGCCATTCCGCGCGAGTGCAGAACAATCAAACTGTAACTGGCGTCCATTCTGTCACACGGGACACGCAGCTTGCGCTGGGTCCCGAGTTCTAACATTCCATCTTCGGCCTCAGGCCGCGAGGCTGCTGGTCACATTCCACAGGATGAACACGACGAACAGCAAGACCATGATCGACAGGTCCAGTCGCACACCACCGAGGTTGAGCGGCGGAATTATCCTGCGCAGGAACTTCACGGGCGGGTCGGTGACCGTGAAGATCGCCTCCAGAAGGATGACGACCAGCCCGGTCGGTTGCCAATCTCTCGCGAAAGTCCTGATGAACTCGACGATGATTCGACCGATGAGAAGGAGCCAAAAAAGAAACAATACGATGTTGATCACCGTGAACACGATCACGGCTATACTCTGCCTGACTTCGCCGGGCTGAGCAAAGTGCGCTGGTCACAGCTCCGACTTGCCGCCCCAAGGGGAGAAACGATCACTGCTGGCTGTAGAAGCCGGTTTCCGCGATTCGCCTGCGCTCCTGCGGGGATACATCGACATCGGCCGGCGAAAGCAGGAACACCTTCGTGGCCACCTTGTCGAACGATCCACGGAGCGCGAAGGCCAATCCGGCAGCGAAGTCGACGAGTCGCTTGGCGTCGGCGTTGCTCATTTCGACGAGATCCATGATGACCGGAGTGCCGTCACGGAAACGCTCACCGATGGTGCGCGCCTCGCTGTAGTCCCTCGGGCGCAGGGTGGTGATCTTCGAGAGTGGGCCACCGTCGTCGACGATCGGGCTGCGTCGCGTCTCGGCCCGCACGTCCATGCGGGTGTCCATCGCCAGCGCGCCACGGGTGGCAGCGCCTCGGGTCGACGGTCCTGCTGTGCCGCGTGCGCGTCCACCGATCGGAGCGAGCGTCGCAGCGGGGCGAGGGGCCTCGTAATCGTCGTAGTCGTCGTCGGCCTGCGCGTGCCGCGAGCCACCGAACGACGGCTTGACGAAGTCACGATCGTCGATGTCGTCGTAACCGTCACGGCCACCACGGGGACTGCGGCGGGTGTCCGGATCGTCGAGGTAGTCGTCCTCGTAGTCCGCGAGCGGAACCATGCCGAAGTACGCCTTGAACTTGTGCAGGGTGCTCATCGTTCTGCCTTCCGTGGCCGTGTCTACTGTCCATCTCCAGGTTCGCAAGTGTCTGTTGTGACTGATGTGATCCGTGGACTGTTATTGGGAGGCTATCGGCCGCGCACCGAGTATTGCGGTACCGACACGCACGCACGTCGATCCGTGTCGCACAGCAGCTTCCAGGTCCCCCGTCATGCCGGCCGACAACTCGCGGGCATCTGGATGATCACGCAGAAGTCGCTGATGCAGCACCTCGAGATCACCGAACGCAGCGTCCGCATCGGCGTCCAACGGAGGTACGGCCATGAGTCCGGCCAGACGCAAGCCGGGTGCGGTCGACACCGCGTCGGCCAACTCGTACAGGTCCCCGCGTTCGACGCCGCCGCGGTGGACATCGCCGTCGAGACTGACCTGAACGAGGACGTCGAGCGGCGTCGTCCGAGCGCCGTCGTCGAGTGCTGTCTCGGTGGCCTTGGACAGCGCGGTGACCAATCGAGCACTGTCCACCGAGTGAATGGAGTGCGCCCACGCAGCGATGGACTTCGCCTTGTTTCGCTGGAGATGCCCGATCATGTGCCACCGCGGCGGATCACCGCGGAACTCTTCGGCGGTCTCGGCCACCTTGGGCGACGCATCCTGCTCTCTGGACTCGCCGAACTCACGGCAGCCCAGCTCGTACAGGATCCGAACGTCGGACGCGGGGAAGAACTTCGTCACCGGCAGCAGAGTCACGGTCGAGTCTTCACGACCTGCGTCCGCACATGCTCGCGCCAGTCGTTCGCGTACCGACGCCAACGCGGCGGCGATCTCGGCAGCTCGGTCGGTGGACTCGCTCACGACATCCTCTCCTGGCCGGAGTCGGGAACCTCGTCTGCGGATGCGGAATCCATCCACACGACGCTCGCGATACGGCCGGTCGAACCTTCCCGGCGATGGCTGAACAGGGTGCGATCCTCGATGGTGCACCGGGGATCCTGAGCCACTCCGTGCAGTCCTGCGGCGATCAGCTGCGCGCGCACACCTGCCGGAATATCGAGACCGGGGGTGTTCCGAACCGTCGTCGTCGCGCTTCCGGGAAGGTGCTTGTCGACGTCGGCACGCATGTGTGCGGGTACCTCGTACTGACGCCCACTGGCCGCCGGGCCGAGGAAGGCCCCGATCCTCTCCGGGACCGCGCCCAGCTCGACCATCGACGCAAGTACCCGAGGAATGATGCCGATGCGGGCACCGACGCGGCCGGCGTGTACCGCGGCGATCACGCCCGCCTCTTCGTCGGACAGCAATACCGGGACACAGTCGGCGGTCAACACCACGAGCGCGAGATTGCGCTGCGTCGTCACCAACGCATCGGTCATGGGAACGGGCTCGGACACCGGCCCGTCCACCACCGTGACGGTGCGGCCGTGGACCTGTTCCATGAACACCATACGTTCGATGCCCATACCCAACCGGTCACCGAGGCGCCGACGGTTGGCCTCGACAGCAGCCGGGTCGTCGCCTACGTGGTCACCGAGATTGAAGGTGTCGAACGGCGGGGCCGACACGCCGCCTGCTCGCGTCGTCGACACCCGCCTGACCCGAAAGGAGTCACTCACCGCCGCATGAAGGACGGCACGTCGACCTCGTCTTCGCCGTCGTCCTCGGCGACGGGAACGCGGCGTCCGGATCCGACCGACTCACGGCCCTGACCGCCGGAATCCCGGCCGTGACCGGCTGCGGACTCGCGGCTGGACGATTCGCGGTTCGACGAACTGGACGAGTTCAGCGGGGGCAGGCTCGATCCGCTGGGTGCGCCGACCGGGTCGCGGAACACAGCGCCTTCGGTGCTGTCGTTGGAGCGTGAGGAGACCTCACCCGAGCGTGCCGATCCGATCGGGCCGCGGGTGGATGCCGCTGCCTCGACCGGACGACGCGTGGGCGTTCCTCCGTCGAACCCGGCGGCGATGACGGTGACACGAACCTCGTCGCCGAGAGAGTCGTCGATGACGGTTCCGAAGATGATGTTGGCGTCGATGTGCGCAGCTTCCTGGACCAGCGAGGCGGCCTCGTTGATCTCGAACAGGCCGAGATCCGAGCCACCCGCGATGGAGAGCAGCACTCCGCGGGCACCTTCCATGGACGCTTCCAGCAGCGGCGAGTTGATCGCGGATTCCGCGGCCTTGATCGCGCGGCCTTCACCGCGGGAGGAACCGATGCCCATCAGCGCACTGCCTGCGCCGGACATGACGCCCTTGACGTCGGCGAAGTCGACGTTGATCAGCCCGGGGGTGGTGATCAGATCGGTGATGCCCTGCACACCGTTGAGCAAGACCTCGTCGGCACTGCGGAACGCATCCATGAGGCTGACGGCCGCGTCGCCGAGCTGAAGCAGACGATCGTTGGGAATGACGATGAGCGTGTCGCAGGATTCACGCAGCTGCTGGATACCGGTGTCGGCCTGGCCACCACGGCGCTTGCCCTCGAAGGAGAACGGACGCGTCACGACGCCGACGGTCAGCGCGCCGAGCTTGCGCGCGATGTTGGCGACGACGGGAGCGCCACCGGTGCCGGTTCCGCCGCCCTCACCTGCGGTGACGAAGACCATGTCGGCACCCTTGAGGACCTCTTCGATCTCGTCCTTGTGGTCGTCCGCTGCGCGGCGACCCACCTCGGGGTCGGCCCCGGCACCGAGTCCGCGAGTCAGCTCACGGCCGACGTCGAGCTTGACGTCGGCGTCACTCATCAGCAAGGCCTGAGCGTCGGTGTTGACGGCGATGAACTCGACTCCCTTGAGTCCCTGTTCGATCATCCGGTTGACCGCGTTCACGCCGCCGCCGCCGATGCCGACGACCTTGATTACGGCGAGGTAGTTGTGCGGGGGCGTCATGGGCTCTCGCCTTCCGTGGATTGTTGCTCGAAAAATGTGGAAAACCCTCAACCTAAACCACAGGCTTAGAGTTATGTCAAGTACTCGACTGATCGGAACGCTATTCACCGACGGCCACGATCGCCATTAGGCGCGCCGATGCCGCGCCGAAAATATGAGCCTTTCGGGCCCGTTGCTATTTCGTGGTCGGAAGATCGGGACTGGACACGTCGAAAATCTGACCCGGTTGCGACAGCAACGCGATCGCCACCGCCCCCTTGCGCTCGGAGTTGTCCTTGTTCCCCCACACGACGGTCCGCCCGTCCAACAGGAGGATCGAGATGTCGGACAGCGTGCTCGCGCGCACTTCGCCGACCTGACCTCGGATCAGCGGCGGCAGCGAATCGAGCACAGTCAGTGCATCTTTCGTCACCGGATCGCCGAAGACAGGATTGTCGGTCACCAGTCGGACCACCCCGGGCGGAGGCGGTGCGACGGCGAAGTCCACGCCCGTTGCATCGAGCAAGTGAGCGCCGTCGGGGGAATCGACGAACGCCACCGGGACACGTTCTTCGACGGTGACCTGCACGGTGGACGGGTATTTCCGTTGCACCCGAACCGATGCCAGCTCCGGTATCGACGCAACACGCTGGGCCGCGGCCGCGGCGTCGACACGGACCAGCGGCAGGCCGGTCGGCACCTCGAGTCGGTCGAGGATCTCCTGTTCGGACACCGACGAGGCTCCCACGACCGAGATCGTCCGAACCGACAGCAGCGGCGTGAAGTAGACCAGTACTGCCGACCCGACGATCACTGCGACAACCGCCACGACGGCAAGCACCGCGCGACGGCGTGACCGTTTCACGCGAGCGCGCTCTTCTTCCCTGGCCTGCGCGCGAGCTTGCCTGTCTGTGACCGACGACGTCGAATCACCCTGCCCGGCAACGGGTTCCGATCTGGAAGCGCGGTCTCGATCGGACCGACGAGTCACGTCGACGGCCGATCCTTCGGTACCGCGCGGCCGGTCGTGGCACCGAAATCGGTTTTGGAACGAAGGGCGTCGAGAATGGGACCGCCGAGCATGGTCACGTCGCCCGCACCCATCGTGATCACCACGTCGCCGGGACGGCTGAGATTGGCCACCTGCTTGGCGACCAACGACAGATCCGGTTGGTAGTTCACCGGTTTGGTCACCGACGCTGCGACCAAGGCCCCGGTCACACCGGGCAGGGGTTCCTCGCGAGCGCCGTAGACGTCGAGCACCACGATCTCGTCGGCCAACGACAGTGCGGTACCGAATTCCTCGGCGAACGTCGCAGTACGTGAGTACAGATGCGGTTGGAACACCACCACGACCCGCCCCCGCTCGCCCGGAAGTGCTTGACCCGCGACCAACGCCTGCGCAGCGGTCAGCACGGCCCGCACCTCGGTGGGGTGATGGGCGTAGTCGTCGAACACTCGTACTCCGTGCTCGCGTCCGGTGAACTGGAACCGCCGGTGCACTCCCCCGAATCCGGTCAGCCCGGCCAGCAACTCCTCGACCCCCGCGCCCACCTGGCGGGCAGCCACGAACGCCGCCAGGGCGTTGAGGGCGGTGTGCCGTCCCGGTACTCCCAGCCGAACCGTGCGGGCAGAGTCCTCACCGGCGATCTGCAACTGCGCGACGCCGCCGATGTCCTCGGGCTCCCAGGCCAACAGGCGAACGGCCATCTCGACCGGTCCGGCGTCGACGTCGGACGACCCGTAGCCGAGCACCGTCACTCCGGGGAGATTCTTCTCGACCACGCGGCGGGCCAGAGCTGCCGAACCCGGATCGTCCATGCATGCCACCAGCACACCGCCCGGGTGCAGCAGCGCGGCGAAATCGTCGAACACCTTCACGTAGGCCTCGGTCGTACCGAAGAAATCGAGATGATCGGCCTCGATGTTCGTCACGATGATCACGTTCGCGGAGTACTGCAACAGCGAACCGTCACTCTCGTCCGCCTCGGCGACGAAGACGTCGCCACTGCCGTGATGCGCGTTGGTGCCGGCCTCGTTGAGCTCACCGCCGACGGCGAACGACGGGTCGAACCCACAGTGCTGCAGTGCGACGACCAACATCGATGTGGTCGACGTCTTGCCGTGCGTGCCCGACACCAGCAGGGTGCGGTACCCCTCCATCAACGACGCGAGGACGGCGGGCCGCAACACCACCGGAATCCCGCGATCGCGAGCCTCGACGAGTTCGGGGTTGGTCTTGGGTATGGCCGCGTGGGTCGTCACGACCACGGTGGGGCCGCCGTCGATCATGTCCAGCGCGCTTGCATCGTGCCCGATTCGCACCAGCGCACCGCGGGCTCGCAGCGCCAACACCCCGCGCGATTCCTTGGCATCCGATCCGGACACCTGACCACCGCGCGCCAGCAGAATGCGTGCGATCCCGGACATCCCGGCACCGCCGATTCCCACCATGTGCACCCGTTCGAGCTCTGCCGGCAACTCCGACATCGCCGCACCCTCAGTTGTCACGCGGACGTCTCCCTCGTTCTGTGGCATTCTCGTCGCCGCCCGGTTCAGCGCCGCGCCGCGTGCGCGGTATCGAGCACGATCTGCGCAACGGCAGCCGCAGCACCCTTGTGACCGGCTCCTGCCGCAGCACGGGACATCGCGGCGATGCGCTCGGTGTCGGCCACCAAAGCGACAACCGTGTCGGTCACGTACTGCGCGCTCAGCGTCGCGTCGGCTACCAGGATGCCACCTCCGGCGTCGACGACGGGACGGGCATTGAGCTCCTGCTCACCGTTGCCGTGCGGTAGAGGCACGTACACGGCAGGAAGCCCGGTCGCGGAGACTTCGGCGACCGTCATGGCACCGGACCGGCAGATCGCGAGATCGGCCGCCGCGTAGGCCAGGTCCATCCGGTCGATGTAGGGCACTGCGACGTACGGAGCATCCGGATTGCTCTGCTCCACGTCCAGTGTGTTCTTGGGACCGTGTGCGTGCAGAACCGAGATGCCGGCGGCGGCAAGGGCGGCCGAGGCACCGGACACTGCGTCGTTGAGTGAACGCGCGCCCTGTGAACCGCCGAACACCAGCAGCACCGGCCCGTGTTCGGGCAGACCGAAATGAGCGCGAGCCTGCGACCGCATCGCTGCGCGATCGAGACCGGTGATGGTGGGCCGCACCGGAATTCCGATCACTTCTGCATCCTCGGACCCCGGTGCAGAGATACCAGATCCGGCGACGGCGGCAAGGACTCGTTCGGCGCTGCGTGCACCGACCTTGTTCGCGATGCCGGCGCGGGCATTGGCCTCGTGAATGATCACCGGAATACGGCCGCCGCGACCGAGAAGTCGACCGCGGGCAGCGAGATACGCAGGCAGCGCGACGTAGCCGCCGAAGCCGACCAGCACATCGGCCTCGACCGCAGCGAAGATCTCCCGGGTTCGACGCACCGACCGTGCGACCCGAACCGGTAACTTCACCAGGTCGAGAGTGGGCTTGCGCGGCAGCGGCACGGGCGGTATCAGTTCCAGCGCGTAGCCGCGGGCGGGTACCAGTGTCGTTTCGAGCCCCCGGCTGCTGCCGAGGGCGGTGACGGTGACGGTGGGGTCGAGCTCGCGTAGGGCGTCGGCCACGGCGAGCGCGGGCTCGATGTGTCCGGCGGTTCCGCCTCCGGCCACCACCACGGATATCGGCCTCGATGTCTGCTTCACCGTCGATATCCTCGCTCACCCGAGCGGACCGGCGGACGACCGGGTTGCGGTTCCGGACGCGGCCGATACGGCGACCGTGGTCCGGCGGCGTACCCGCTGCCGGTGTCTCGGCGTTGGGGCTCGGCACGGCGGGCGTGGCCACGGGGTGCGTTCCTGGCCGACCCGTTGGGGCCGGCCGTGTCCACCCGTGAACTCGACACCCGGGTACGTCCGGGCTCGGGTGACCGTGCCCCGCGGCCGTCCTTGTTCTTGCGGGACTCGAGACGTGTGCGATCCTGCGCCGCCAACGTGGGCCGAGTCGATTTGGAGCGTGCCATCGCGGCCCGCTTCGGTGAGAAGACAGCAGGCAGCGGCAATCTCAGAGCTCGGGCGATACGACCCTCTTGCCCGGCGTGCAGTGCAGCGATGGCTTCCGGTTCGTGTCGGGCCGCACTGGCGATGATCCCGAACATCAACAGCGTGATGGCCGTGGACGTACCGCCGTAGGACACCAGCGGCAGCTGCAGACCGGTCACCGGCAGCAGCCCGACCACATAACCGATGTTGATCATGGCCTGACCGAACACCCAGCACGTTGCGCCTGCAGTCAACAGACGCAGGAACGGATCGACCGACCGCATCGCGATGCGTAGGCCGGTGTAGACGAAGAGACCGAACAATCCGATGACGGCGAGGCAGCCGATCATCCCGAGCTCCTCGCCGATGATCGCGAAGATGAAGTCGTTGTGCGCGTTGGGGAGGTAGCTCCATTTAGCGCGACTCTGTCCCAATCCGCGACCGAACAGTCCGCCGTCGGCCAAGGAGTACTTGGCCTGGGTGGACTGATACGACAGACCCTGGGTGTCCTCCCCCGGGTTGAGCCAGGCCTTGACGCGGTTCGAGCGGTAGCCGGCGGTGAACGCGAGCACGGTCGCCAGTGCCAAGCCGGTCACCAGGACTGCTCCGAACAGCCGGGCGTTGAGGCCGGCGAACCACAGCAGTGCAACGAGAATGATGCCCAGGGCGATCGCGGTACTGAGGTTGGGCTGGAGCACGACGAGCAGACACATGAGCAGGCCCGCAGGCAGCAACGGCACCAGCAGCGACTTGATGTTGCCGTGCTCGCTGCGGCGGGAGGCCAGCAGGTGCGCTCCCCACAGAACCAACGCGACCTTCGCCAGCTCGGACGGCTGGAACGAGACGACACCGAAGTCGAACCAACGCCGTGCGCCCTGACGCTCGGCACCGATACCGGGGATCAACACCAGCATCAACATCGTGATCGAGACCAGGAAGAGCGGGAACGACAATTTGCGCAGGTATCGCACCGGCAGTCGAAGCGCCGCATAGAACGCGACCACACCCAGTGCGACACCGATCAGCTGTTGCGTGAACAGCGCGTAGCCGGACTCGTCGGCTGCGAACGATTCGGCCGACGACGCGGACAGCACCATCACCAGTCCGAGCACGGTGAGCAGCACCGCGATCGTGACGATGAGGTGGAACGACGCCAGCGGCCGACCGAACCACAGTCCGATTCGGGTGCGCGGCGTGGTGGTGCGACGAGGTGGACGCGCCGGTCGAGCTGCGGTGGTCACGATCGCGGCGATCCGAGGGCGGCGATGTCGAGGCGCTCGACGGACTCGGCGAAGCTTCGGCCGCGGTGACCGTAATCGACGAACATGTCCAACGACGCAGCCGCGGGGGCCAGCAGGACGGTATCGCCGGAGGCGGCGAACCCCGCAGCGTGGTCGACGGCCGCTCGCATCACCGCATCTGCATCTTCAGCCTCATGAGTCACACCAGCATCGTCTCCCGAAGGGAGCCTGACGACCGGAACATCGGGGGCGTGTCGCGCCAAAGCCTCTGCGATCTGCATCCCATCGCGGCCCAACACCACCGCAGCCACGAGCCGATCGGCGATCTCGACGACCAGATCGTCGATCACCGCACCCTTCAACAACCCGCCCGCGATCCACACGACCCGATCGTGCGCGAGGATCGACGAGCGCGCGGCATGCGGATTCGTCGCCTTGGAATCGTCGACGAACGTCACCCCACCGAGTTCACGCACCACTGCGGCCCGATGCGGTCCCACCCGGTACGTCCGCAAACCGTTTCGGACGGCCTCGGCGTCGACACCGATCGATCGCGCCAACGCAGCCGCGGCCAACGCGTCGAGCACACCGGACGGGCCACTCGGTTCCACCTCGTCGGCCCGGAGCAGCTCGACATCGTCCCCGAACGCACGGTCGACGAGCATTCCCGCCCGCACTCCCAACTCGCCCGCGGCGGGTTCGTCCAGCCGGAAACCGACGACCGTCTCAGCAGGTGCCCCCGCCCGCAGACCGGCCGCCACCGCGTCGTCGAGTCCGACGACCCCGACGTCGCCGCTCAACGCGCGCGCCTTGGCCTCGACGTAACCGTCCATGCCCCCGTGCCAGTCCAGATGATCCTCGGCGATGTTGAGCACCACCCCAGCCGCGGGACGAACCGACGGTGCCCAGAACAGCTGGAAGGACGACAGCTCGACCGCGAGGACACGGGGATGCGGGGTACCGCGCAACGCGTCGGCGATGGGGAGGCCGATGTTTCCGCAGGCGACGGAGTCGATTCCGGCAGTGTCGAGGATCGAGGCGAGCATCGAGGTGGTGGTCGTCTTACCGTTCGTACCGGTGACCACCAGCCAACGAGCGCGCGGGCCGTACACCTCGGCGCGGTCGAGATGCCAGGAGAACTCCACGTCGCCCCACACCGGGACGTCGTGGTCGGCGGCCGCAGCCAGCACCGGGGAGTCCGGCCGGAATCCGGGGCTGGTGACGACGAGCGCAAAGGCCGCGATCGCGTCCGGATCGGCGAGCAGATCGTCCTGAACCACCATGGCAGCACCGAGCGCCGACGCCTCGTCGAGCGCAGCTCGGTTCGAGTCGGTGACGGTCACGAGTGCGCCGAGGTCCAGCAGTGGGCGTACGACGGCCAGCCCGGAGATGCGCGCACCGGTGACCAGCACCGAACTACCGCGCAACCAGGACAGATCGGTTGAGGCTTCGGTCATCGCCTAGCCGCCCACAGCCGCGAGGTATTCGCTGTAGAACAGTGCCAAGCCGACGGCCGAGGCGATCGCGGCGAGCAACCAGAACCTGATGATGACCGTGGTCTCGGCCCAACCGGCCAACTCGAAGTGGTGATGGAACGGGGCCATTCGGAACACGCGTCGCCGACTCGACCGGAACACTGCGACCTGGATGACGACCGACGCCGCTTCGGCGACGAACAACGCGCCGATGACCACCATGATCAGTTCGGTCTTGGTGACCACGGACAGTCCTGCGATCAGGCCGCCCAGAGCGAGGGATCCGGTATCGCCCATGAAGATCTTGGCGGGCGCGGCGTTCCACCACAGGAAACCGATGCAGGCACCGGCCGCCGATGCGCACACCAGGGCCAGGTCGAGAGGGTCGCGTACGTCGTAGCAACCCGGCGCAGGACCGGCCGGTCCTGCACACGCCTGCCGGTACTGCCAGAAGGTGATGACGGTGTACGCCCCGAGGACCAATGTCATGGACCCGGCCGCCAGGCCGTCGAGGCCGTCGGTGAGATTGACCGAGTTGGACCACGCGATCACCAGCAGACAGACAAAAAACACGAAGACAGCAGCCGACATCGACCACGTTGCGATGTCGCGCACATACGACAGTTGAGTGCTGCCCGGAGTCAATCCGTCGTCGCTGCGAAATTGCAGGACCAGGATGGCGAACAGCACCGCCGCGGTGATCTGGCCGACGTACTTGCCGGTGGCGTTCAGACCGAGGTTCCGCTGCTTACGAATCTTGATGAAGTCGTCGAGAAAGCCGACGAGGCCGAGCACGGTGGTCAGGCCGAGTACGAGTAGAGCCGACGCCGACGGCCCCTCGGCGTCGTATCCGATGCCGATCAGGTGCGAGCCCCAGTAGCCGGCCCAGATCCCGACCAGGATCGCCACGCCGCCCATGGTGGGAGTACCGCGCTTGGACTGATGGCTCGCCGGGCCCTCGACCCGGATCTCCTGGCCGAAGCCCTGTTTCGAGAAGGTCTTGATGAGCACGGGAGTCAGCAGAATTGCGACTGCAAGTGCGATCCCTCCGGCGAACAGGATCTGTCTCACTGCTCGCCCTCCGACGGTTCGGCCAACAAGGCGTCGGCCGACGGTTCGGCCAACAGGGCGTCGGCCGACGGTTCGGCCAACAAGGCCTCAGCAACAATCCACATCGCGCCCGACTGCGAGGCCTTGACCAGAACGATGTCGCCGGCGCGAACCTCGTCCTCGAGCACGGCGATGGCTGTCTCGCGATCGGGTACGAGCATCGATTCCTCGCCCCAGGACCCTTCCATGACGGCACCCTGATGCAGCGCACGCGTGGGCCGACCCGAATCGACGATGATCAACCGATCGACGTCCAGGCGGACGGCGAGCCGACCGATCGCATCGTGCTCCACCACCGATTCGCCGCCTAGCTCGCCCATCTCCCCCAGCACCGCCCAACTGCGCCGCTTCGGCCCGTCATCACGCCGCGACATCGACACCAGCGCCTTGAGGGCGGCCCGCATCGAATCGGGATTCGCGTTGTACGAGTCGTTGATGACGGTGACCCCGTCCGCGCGGGTGCGTACGTCCATCCGGCGGATCGAGGTGGGTACCGCGGTCGAGAGCGCTTCGGCAACCTGGGCCACGCCGGCCCCGCACTCGAGCGCGACGGCCGCGGCAGCCAGGGCGTTGCCCACCTGATGTTCACCGTGCACCGCCAGGGTGATGTGCGCCGTGCCTGCCGCACATATGAGCGTGAACGACGCCCGCGCATCGGTGTCGACCACGACGTCGACAGCCCGGACGTCGGCGTCCGCGTTGAGTCCGACCGTGACGACGGCCGCCTTCGTGCGTGTCGCCATCTCGGCGACGAGCCGATCGTCGATGTTGAGGATCGCCACGCCGCCGTCCGCGGCAGCGGGCAGTGCCTCGACCAATTCGCCCTTGGCCAACGCGATGGCGGCACGTGAACCGAACTCGCCGAGGTGCGCGGTTCCGACGTTGAGGACCACCCCGATCCGCGGCGGCGCAAGCCTGGCGAGCTCGGCGATGTGGCCGATTCCCCGGGCGGACAGCTCGAGGGCGAGGAAGTCGGTATCGGCGTCGGCCCGCAGAGCAGTCCATGGATGCCCGAGTTCGTTGTTGAACGATCCGGGTGGGGCCACCACGGATCCGAGCGGACGCAGCACCGCCGAGATGAGATCCTTCGTCGACGTCTTGCCCGACGACCCCGTCACGCCCACCACGGTCAGGTCGTGGCGCGCGGTCAGTTCGAGCACCGATTCCCGGGCCAACGCACCGAGCGCGGTCAGCACCGCAGCGCCGGCCCCCTCCGGGTCGTGTTCGAGTGCCATCGCACGGCTCGAGTGCGGTGCCGGCCGAACGACGACAGCCGGGACGCCTACCGGACGCGCCGCGAGAACGACAGCAGCGCCTGCGGCCACGGCGTCGGCCGCGTGCTCGTGGCCGTCCACCTTGGCACCGGGCAGGGCGAGAAAGACACTGCCGGGTGTGACCTTGCGTGAGTCGAACTCCACCGGCCCGGCGACCAGCACCGTCGGGTCCGCCACGTCGTGCAGTTCGCCGCCGACGATCTCGGCGATGCGAGCGATCGAGAGCGGTATCACCGTGCGCCTGCGCTCGTGGTGACCAGTCGTGCGTCGATGGCCGATGCGAGTACCACTCGGTCGTCGAACGGATACTTCACCCCCGCCACCTCCTGGCCCGTCTCGTGTCCTTTACCTGCGATCAACACAACGTCCCCCTCACGTGCCCACGCCACGGCTTGTTCTATCGCCGCTGCGCGGCCTTCGACATTTCGTACTTCGCCACGAGCGTCGTCGGGCACCGACAGTGCACCGTCTTCGACGGCATGCCGTATCGCTGCCGGATCCTCACTGCGCGGATTGTCGTCGGTCACCACGAGCAGATCGGCACCGCGCGCTCCGGCCGCGCCCATCAGAGGGCGCTTGGCGGTGTCTCGATCCCCGCCGGCACCCAACACGACGGCGATACGTCCACGGGACGACTCTCGCAGAGTCGCCAGCACCGCTTCGACCGCAGCGGGCTTGTGGGCGTAGTCGACCACCGCGAGGAAGTCCTGGCCGCGATCGATTCGTTGCACTCGACCGGGCACGTCGACGGTCGCGATTCCGGGCGCCGCCGTCGCGGCATCCACGCCTGCCGCTTCGCAGGTCGCGAGCGCGAGCACGGCGTTGGCGACGTTGTAGCGACCCGGCAGACGCACCGACACCGGCAACGACGTTCCGTTCGGATCGGCAACGGTGAACGACTGCGTTCCGTCGTCGTGCTTGGCCCACTCGGAGACGGTCCACTGCGAGTCGGCACCGGTGGACACCGTGACGACCGTGGATCCTGCCGACCGGGCGATATCGGCCATCCGCACGCCCCAGGCATCGTCGACGCACACGACCGCTGTGTCTGCCCGTACCGGCGAATCGACCCCGAACAGCCGGCTCTTGGCCAGAAAGTAGTCCTCGAGCGAGTCGTGGAAGTCGAGATGATCCTGGGACAGGTTGGTGAACGCGCCGACCGCGAAGTCGGTGCCGTCGACTCGGCCGAGGGACAACGCATGGGAGGACACTTCCATCACCACGGTGTCGACTCCGGCCTCGACCATGACGGCGAAGAGCGCGTGCAACTGCGGAGCCTCGGGGGTGGTGAGAGCGCTCGGTACGTGCCGGCCCACTACGCGGGTCTCGATCGTGCCGATCAGTCCGCAGCGGCGGCCTGCGGTTGTCAGGCCGGCCTCCACGAGGTACGCGGTCGTCGTCTTGCCCGACGTGCCGGTGATTCCGACGACCGTCATCTTCGACGACGGATTGCCGTACACGAGGGCGGACACGGTTCCGAGCACCTGGCGTGGTCGGTCGTGCACGAGGACAGGAACCTGGCGATCGGCGGTGGCGAGGACGCGGCGGACGATGTCGGCACCGGATGGGTCGGTGAAGACCGCCGCTGCACCCCGCTCGATCGCGTCGGCGGTGAACTCGGCTCCGTGCCGAGCGGATCCGGGTAGCGCGGCGAAGAGATCGCCGGGACGAACGGACTGCGCTCGCAGATCGATTCCGGTGACCTGCACTCCGTCGAGGTGTCCCCACTCGATCGTTGCACCGACAGCGGACGCCACGTCGGATACGTCGGTGTGCGGCGGATTCGCCGGCCGAGACCCCGGAGCGGGTTGTGAATCCGATGACACAGTCACTCCTGCTCCCTTCCTCTGTACTGCCACCGCACACTGCGTCAGCTCGAACACGCTGCGGTGGCTGATCGACGAACACGCCTCGAGCCGATGTGTCAGATTACCGGCGACCGCGATCGGCATGCTGCCGCCCCGATTCCCGGACCGACAGATTCGAGCCTCAGTCGGCCTGAAGAACCAACTTGGGGCCCGGGTCTGCGGACATCGGAACACTGTCGCGCTGCAACAGCCAGCTGGCGATGTTGTGGAACAGCGGTGCGGCCGATTGCCCTCCCGAGCCGTCGGCACTGCGGGACGGCGCGTCCAGCATGATCCCGATCACGTAGCGAGGATCGTCGGCCGGAGCGATACCCGCGAACGTGATCCAGTACTTCGAGTTCGAGTAGCACTTGCACTCGGGATCGACCTGCTGGGCCGTACCGGTCTTACCACTGATCTGGTAGCCCTCGACACCCGCGGCGACTCCGGTACCGCGCTGATTTCCAGTGTCGTCCTGGGTGACCGACCGGAACATGTTGCGGACCGTCTTCGCCGTATCGGAACTGACCACGTACACCCCGTCGGGTCGCGGCGTCTCGGATCGTTCGCCGTTGGCGTCCACCGTTGCCGCGACGATCCGAGGCGGGATGCGCACACCGTCGTTGGCGATCGCCTGGTACATCCCGGTCATCTGCAGGAGCGTCATCGACAGACCCTGCCCGATCGGCAGGTTGGCGAAGGTACCGCCCGACCACTGATCGCGGCTGGGCACGCTGCCTGCGCTCTCGTTGGGGAGGCCGACGTCGCTGCGCTGGCCCAGGCCGAACTTGTTCAGCATGTCGGCATACCGATCCTCGCCGACACGTTGAGCCAGCATCAGAGTCCCCACGTTGGAGGACTTACCGAACACTCCGGTGGAGGTGTACGGCGCAACTCCGTGTTCCCAGGCGTCCCGGACCGAGACACCGGACATGAAGATGTTGCCCGGTACCTGCAGCACCTCGTCGGGTGTGGTGAGCCCGTACTCGATAGCGGCTGCAGCAGTGATGATCTTGTTGACCGAACCGGGCTCGAACGGCGTCGTGACGGGCAGATTGCCCATCTCCTTGGTCCGTTCGTTGTTTCCGACGCCGATTCCGGGGTTGAACGTGTTGTCGTTCGACATGGCCAGCACTTCGCCGGTGTGCGAATCCTGAACGTAGGCAGACGCATTCTTGGCCCCGGACAGATCTTTCGCCAGCTGCACTTGCTGCTGTACGTAGTACTGCAGGTCCGCGTCGATGGTCAGTTCCACGTTCGAGCCGTTGACCGCGGGCTGCTTGTCGCGCCAGCTGCCGGGAATGACGGCCCCGTCGGAGCCGCGATCGTAGGTCTGCGATCCGTCGGTACCGGCGAGCGTGGCGTCGAGCGAATCCTCGAGCCCGAGCAGGCCGTGTCCGTCCCACCCGGTGGCCCCGACGATGTTCGCGGCGAGCGAGCCACCCGGGTACTCGCGGATGTCCTGACGTTCGAGCCCGACCTGCTTGAATTCCTTGCTGATGTTCGACGCCACGGTGGCGTCCACACCCCGTGCCAGATAGGTGAATTCGTCGTTGCTCTTCAGTTTCGCGAGCAGATCCTTCTTGCTGACGACGTCACCGAGATCGCTGTGGATCCGCTCGGCGATGTCGTCGAGGTACTTGTCGGTTTCCGGCTTCGTCGGATCCTTCGCGCGTGCCTCGTCGAGTTCTCTACGAACCCGGACCGGCTGGAACGTCAGCGCTTTCGCTTCCATGGTGAAAGCGATCGGGTTTCCGTTGCGATCGAGGATCGAGCCGCGCATCGCCGGATCGACGAGGGTGGTGGTGCGCTGCGAGGCGGACTCGGCCGACAGTGTCGGCGCATCGAATCCTTGTATCCAGAGCAACTGTGCCGCGACGACCGCCAAGGCCACGTACATCAAGATGCGGCCCGTACCGTGCCGAAAACGAAATGTGGACGAGTCCAAACGCTTTCGTCCCGGCCGCGCTCGATCTGCGGGCCGGGGACGTGACGCAGGCGACGGCCTGGTCACTGCTCGTCACCGGAGGATTCGCCGGGGGCGGGAGCCGAGGGGGTGCTCATGGGAACCAATTGTTCAGCAAGCGCGGCAGTTCCGGCACCATTGGGCGCACTCGGCGTGGCGGCACGGGTGTCACCTGTGCCCGTCGGCCTGGTGGGCTGCGACGCACTTCTCGGAGTCTGCGACTGCGCCGACTGTTGTGCGGGATTCTGTGTCGACGCACTCGGAACCGAGCCCTCCCCCGAGCCGGTGGCGGGAGGCGGATCGAGGGGTGCAACCGGCGCACCGTCGGCGGGAGCGGGCGTGCCGACGACCTGCACACCGCCCTCGGGGGCTACGACGAGGCGGGCGGGGTTCTTGGCGGGGACCATTCCGATCGCGGCGGCTTTGCGCGCGAGCTCGGGCGCAGATTCCGCGAGCTCGACGTCACGCTGCAAGGAGGCACGCTGTTGTGCGAGCTCGGCGTTGACGGCCTTGGCGGCACTGAGGTCGTAGGAGTCGCCCGCCGAGCGCGTCGTCAACAACAACGTCAAGCCGAGCCCGAGGGCAAGCAGACCGATGACCAGGGCTACGAACGGGATTCGAGCCGCAATGGCGCTGCCGTTGAGCGTCGGGCGAAGTGAGGCCGCTGAACCGCGAGCAGAATCCGACGTATGTATCGAGGCACGCTGCTGCCTGCGCTCGTAGGCGCGCAATGCGGCTCCGGACCGACCACCGCGGCCGGCCCGCTCGGGTCGAGTAGCCGGAACCCGATTGCGTTGTGTTCCAACAGTTGTGCCTGGAACCGTCATTCCGCTCTCCTTGCAATCCGTTCGGCGGCGCGCAACCTCACCGGGGCCGAGCGTGGGTTGACTTCGATTTCCTCGTCCGAGGCGCGTTCCGCACCTCTGGTCAACAGCCGAAATTCCGGACCCATCCCGGGAAGTTCGACCGGCAATCCCTCGGGACTTCGAGACTTGATCCGAGGGGCCAACTCCTGCTTGACAACTCGATCTTCGAGCGACTGATACGACATGAAGACGACGCGGCCGCCGACGGCCAAGGCGTCGAGTCCGGCCGGCACCGCGGCTTTGAGCGAATCGAGCTCCCCGTTGACCTCGATACGCAGCGCCTGGAAAGTTCGCTTTGCCGGATGCCCACCGGTGCGGCGAGTCGCGGCCGGTATTGCGGCATACAGCAATTCGACCAACGGGCCGCTCGTCGTGAACGGCGTGTGCTCACGTCGCCGCAGAATTGCGGACGCGATCTTGCCTGCGAACCGCTCTTCTCCGTAGGTGCTGAGCACGCGAGCGATATCGCCGTGCGAGTACGTATTGAGCACGTCGGCTGCCGTGATGCCCTGCGTCGGATTCATCCGCATGTCCAGCGGTGCATCGACGGAATACGCGAAGCCGCGGTCCGACTCGTCCAGCTGCATCGACGACACTCCGAGGTCGAACAGGATGGCGTGAACGGAATAGGTCGCGGGAAGTCCGGCCTCGTCTAGGGCGGCGGCAATGCCCTCGTATGTGGTGTGCACCAGAGTCGTTCGATCCGAGAACGCGGCCAGTCTGGCACCCGCCTTGTCGAGCGCGTCAGGATCGCGATCGAGTCCGATGAGGTGCAGACCGGGATACTTCCGTAGAAAGTGTTCGGCGTGACCGCCGAGTCCGAGCGTGGCGTCGATCATGACCCGAGTCGTGTCGGGGTCGTCCGCCGATTCCACTGCGGGCCCGAGAAGCTCGTCGGCACGCTCGAGTCGAACGGGGACGTGGATCGGGCCGCCGGAGCGACGGTGAGTGCGGTCGGCGGACGCGTCGTTCTCGTCCGGCCCGGCTCCCTCCGTCATGGTCCCTCCCGGTTGCGTATACGTACTTCTCGCCCGGGTCCGGGCCCTGCGGGTCGTCCATTGCGGCCGGTGCGAATGCTTCGAGGTCCCTGTCCGATAGGGAACCTGGCGTTGGGGAAGAACGTCAGGGTCCTGATCTGCGAAACCTGGCGTTGGGGAAGAACGTCAGGGTTCTGATCGGGCAGAGGCCTCGCTGCACTCGCAGCCGGCCTCGGTGGTCTACAAGATCCCTCCGAGGGATTCGTCGAACGCGTCGGAGAAATCCTGCTCGTTCTCGGCGGAGTAGCGGGCCCAGGCTTCGTCGTTCCAGATCTCGATGAAGTCCATCGATCCGATCACCACGCAGTTGCGTTCGAGTCCCGCATACCGACGGTGCTCGGGACTGATGGTGATACGGCCCTGTCCGTCCGGCCGCTGTTCGTCGGTTCCCGAAAAGAACTGGCGCACATAGGCACGGGCTTTGGGGTTGGCACGAGAGGCCGCCGTCAACTTTCGAGAACGCTCTGCGAAGTCTGCCGCGGTGTAGACAGCAAGGCTGAAATCCTGCCCCTTGCTCACCATGACACCTCCCGCAAGCGCGTCCCGAAACTTGGCCGGCAACGTGAGTCGACCCTTGTCGTCGAGCTTCGGCGTGTAGGTACCGAGAAACACTCGCCACCTCCAGCCTCGACTCTCCGCTGCGGACCACTTTACCCCACTCTCCCCCACTTCGAACCATTCACAGCCCGAAAACTTTGTGGACAACCACATATCCGCAGCTCAGACGCAAGAAGATTGCCCGTTCAGGTTGCCGCGTTCGACGTCGGCCCTGATCTGGCCGACGCAATCCCCCGGGGCGCGCGGCGTCGCGAGCAGGCACTTTGTGCGACAACCCGCCTGACAAGCGCAGCTGGACCCTGAAAGTGGGGACTGGGTGGGGTGAAGTGGGGACAATGGCGGCTGTGGGGGGAAGTGGGGAGTTCGCCCCGGAACCACCACCCGGGAACCACCGCACGGGAACGATCGCCCCGCGTCGTCGCTGGGGCGCACTTGATCGAGCACGCCGCGCGACAGGGGCTACGGAATGCTCGCCGTATCGAAGAGCCGTGGAACGACAGCAGCACCTCACCCGAGGGTGAGGTGCTGCTGTCGAATCGGTGAAGTTGTGGTGGGTGACCGTCAGGCCCAGGAAGATCCGGACGGCGGAGTCATATCACTCCTGATCGAACCGCTTACGAAAACGGTCTTCCATTCGAGAGGTGAAGCTGCCGCCCTTGCGGCCACCACTCGATTTCGGCTGAGCACTACGACCTTGCGTGCCGGCTCGGTCGCTTGCGCTACCTTCTTCGCCGGTCGCGGCAGCTCCCTTCTTGGAGCCGCCGAACAAGAACAGTGCCCCGGCACCGAACATGAAGAGAAAGCCGATGAGGCTGACGACGAGAAAACCCAGACTGTTCGTCGACAGTGCTACACCGGCGACGAGCAACACGAGTCCCACGACGAACAACGCGGCAGCCTGAAAACGCCTCTTGCTCGACGCCGCGCGAACGCGACCGCCCCTCACATGGGACGCGAATTTGGGATCCTCGGCGTAGAGAGCGCTCTCGATTTGATCGAGCATGCGCTGCTCGTGCTCGGAGAGTGGCACGGTACCTCCCCCTGCACAGATAATGAGAGTCGTTTCGGTTCAGAAGCGACGGGAAGCTGACCTTGGCGGCTACCTACTGACGATGATACGAGCTGAATCGGCCGCTTACCACCTACTCGCACTATGTGTTCCTGAGAAACGACCAAGTTTTCGAGACGGACGTCTCGGAAACACTTGTCGAACACCGTGTGACGTGGCCGTTCACGTCCGTTCGAACTCGAGGAATCGACGCGGCGGGCTATGCGGACAGCGGTGCCGCCATCGGATCGACGGGCTGGAACCTCGACTGACCGCCCAACCGGTCCTCGACCGCGTTCAGAAAACGACTGACGTGTCGATAGAAGTCGTCGGCGTCGACGTCTCCGACAGCGGACGAGGCACCCGCCTCGACTGCCGCGCGGGTTGCGGAGAAGGACGAGAAGTACTCGGACCAGATCGCCAGATCCGGCGCAGCCTTCGCCATCAGAACCCAGGCGTTGCGTGAACGTGGCCGCGAGCCGATCGAATTGGGCAGCGATGCCAGGACTGCGGCAGCACCCTTGAGTGCGGCGATGTAGCTTCCGAGGAAGCGGTCCCCCGCATCGCGCTCACCGATGGATTCGGACAGCAACGCATCGGCTCGACCGAGCAGGACCTGCGCCTGACGCGACACCGGCGACCGCACGCCGACATCGAATGTCTTCGTCATCGTCATACTCGAACACCTCCAGTTCGAATCTCCGGGCGCGCTACCGACACGCCTGGAACCGTGATGAAGCCTTACAGTCGAACTCCGGGAGAATCCGCCTCGTTCGTCGAGGTGATCCACCGGCGCGCTCGGCCCCGATCATCGAACACCCGTTCGACACATTCAATATAGCTGTGCCCACCGACAAGTTGCCGAAGAAAGGGTGAGAACCGTCGTCACCGATGCGCAGACAACCCCCTACGTGGTCGATCTGACGCCCCAGGAATTCCGTCGGCGCTTGTTCGAAGCTCTGGCGATCTACGTCGAGGCCATGGGATATCCCCGCGGAACCGAGCACAGCCGCGCACCGATGTGGACGGAGCATCTGCACCGGCCGGGCTGGCGAGCGGTGGGAGCCATGGTGCCCAATCCCGACAAGACGCAGCCGGACACGCTGGTCGCCGTTGCGTACGGGTATCACGGCGCGCACCATCAGTGGTGGCATCAGCAGGTCCGCGACGGATTGCGCCGCGCCGGACACTCGACACAGCACGTCGACGCCACCCTCGGCGACTACTTCGAACTGACCGAATTGCACGTACTACCGAGCGCGCAAGGACACGGACTCGGCGGGCGTCTCTGTCGCAGGCTGCTCGACGGTGTTCGAGCGCACTCTGTGATGTTGTCCACACCCGAGGTCGCGCAGGAGGACAACCGCGCCTGGCGGTTGTATCGACGGCTCGGCTTCGAGGACGTACTGCGGCACTTCACGTTCGCCGGCGACCGGCGCCCCTTCGCGGTGCTGGGCCGCCGGTTGCCGCTCGACGGGCCCGTAGCCTGAAGGTGTGATCGATGCTGTGGTGGTGGGCTCCGGCCACAATGCCCTGACTTCTGCCTGCTACCTGACCGATGCCGGAATGTCGGTGGAGATCGTCGAACGCGACACCGTCGCGGGCGGTGCGGTGTCGACGGTGGAGCGCTTCCCCGGCCATCGAGTCGACCGCGGCTCGTCCGCGCACATCATGATCAGGCACACCGGGATCGTCGAAGAGCTCGGACTCGAGGAGTTCGGGCTGCGCTACATCGACTGCGATCCGTGGGCATTCGCCCCGGGCGACGTCGACACCGCCGAACGCGCCATCGTCTTCCATCGCAGCCTCGATCGAACGTGCGAGTCCATCGCTGCCGCCTGCGGGCCCGCCGATGCGCGCGCCTACCGTTCCTTCGTCTCGGTGTGGGGTCCGCGCAGCGAACGCACCATGCGCGCATTCGGTGGGCCGCCCACCGGGTCCAAACTGCTCCGATCCTTCTGGGGACTCGGTGCGCCCGACGGCGGCAGCGCGCTCTCGCGCGAGTTTCTTGCCACCGGCGATTCCCTGCTGGACGAAATGTTCACGAGCGAGCGACTCAAGGCTGCGCTGGCATGGTTCGGAGCGCAGTCCGGCCCGCCGATGTCCGAGCCCGGCACCGCCCCGATGGTCGGGTTCGCGGCTCTGATGCACACGCTCCCACCGGGCCGCGCCGTCGGCGGTAGCGGCGCACTGACCGAGGCGATGATCGCCCGGCTGCACCGGGACGGGGCAGCGCTGACGCTCGGCGATGCCGCCGTATCGCTGACGCGTCGCGCGCATGGCTGGACGACGAGGACCGCGTCGGGACGGGAGATCGACAGCACGATCGTCGTGGCCGGGTGTCACATCCTGACCACGCTCGACCTGCTGGCGGAGGGCGGACACGACGCGGCGCAGCTGGCCCGGTGGCGCTCCACCATTCGGGTGGGTCCGGGGATCGGTACCGCGGTTCGGTTGGCCACCGACGCGCTGCCGCAGTACCCGAGCGCCGACTGCATCGAGGACGGTACCCACGGTCTCGCGCTGCTCGTCCGCGACCGCGCGCAATTGCGGTTGGCTCACGGGCACGCTCTCGCCGGGGAGCTGCCGCCGAAACCCGCTGTTCTCGGCATGTCGTTCAGCGCCCTCGATCCGACGATCGCGCCGCCGGGTCAGCATCAGATCTCCCTGTGGTCGCAGTGGCATCCGCACACTCTCGCCGATGGCCGCCGGTGGCGCTCGAACGTACCGGGGCAACGTTCTTTGGCCGAGGTCGAGGGTGATCGAATCGTCGCCGAGCTCGATCGCTACGCCCCTGGATTCGCCGCGTCGGTCCTCGATCGGTACGTACAGTCGCCGCCGGACATCGAGCAGGAACTCGGACTGATCGGAGGCAACATCATGCACCTGGACATGTCACTGGACCAGATGATGATGTGGCGTCCTCATCCCCAACTGGCCGGCCACCGCGTTCCCGGAGCAGACGGTCTCTATCTCACCGGCGCGTCGACTCACCCGGGAGGCGGCGTCACAGCGGCCAGCGGCCGTTCGGCGGCGAGAATCGCACTCGCGGACGCACGCGCGGGGCGTCGTCGCGCATTCTTCAGCAGGAGACGAGCATGAAGATTGCCCCGACGGTCTTCGCGATCGGTGCCGTCGCCGCCCAGATCTGCTATCCGCTCGTATCGGGTTCGACGCGGGACGCGGTGACCATCGCGGTGGTCGCGCTACTCGCGCTGGCGTCGATCGCGCACGCCGTGCTGTACCGCGGAAAGCTGTGGGCGGCGGCTCTCGTGATCCTGACTGCAGGAACGGGATTCGTGTCCGAGCTCGTCGGCACGGCCACCGGGTTTCCCTTCGGCGAGTACTTTTACGCGCAGAATCGACTCGGCCCCAGCCTGTTCGAGGTCCCCGTGGTGGTTCCACTCGCCTGGACGGCGGGGTTCTATCCGATCTGGTGCGCGGTCACGTTCATCGTCGGCCATCTCGGTGCGACACGGCTCCGAGCGTCTGCATTCCGAATCGCCGCGGTCGCAGTCGGGATGGTGGGCTGGGACCTGTATCTCGATCCTCAGATGGTCACCGACGGCCAGTGGACCTGGACGTCCGGTGCCGTCGGACTGCCGGGTGTGTCGTCGATCCCGTTGACCAACTACGCGGGTTGGCTGTTGGTGGCGACATTGATGGCCGCAGTCATGGAAGCGGTGAACCGCGTGGTGGCCCCGCGCGCGTCCGACGACGTCGTTCCCATCGGGCTGTTCCTGTGGACGTGGCTGGGTTCGGCGCTCGCGCACGCGGTGTTCCTCGACGGACCCGAACTACGATTCTCGGCCGCCTACGGATTCGTCGTCATGGGTAGTGTCGGAATCCCGTTGCTGTGGATCGCACGTCGTCGCGGATCTCTACGTAGCCGACACGCACCGATGGCAACCCCTGCCGACTGACACCGACGCGACGCCCTGGCACGATGTCGCTGTGCAGTCGACATCACGAACATCCGCTCGAACCCGCCGACGCCGAGTTCTCTCGGTGCTCGCCCTGACGCTGCTGGTCGCGCCGATGCTGGCCGGCTGCTTGCGGGTTCAGGTCACGATGGGTGTGTCGGCCAACGACCGTGTGGCGGGTCAGATCGTCGCGGCGACGGTCCCTACCTCCGACACCGACACCGGCCCCGAACTCGTGGTGCCCTCCTCGATCGAGGACAAGGTCCGCGTCGAGCCGTACAACCAGGACGGGTACGTCGGGTCGCAGGCCATCTTCGACGACCTCTCGTTCGGTGATGTTCAGACACTCGGCTCGATCTTCCAGAACGCGGCCGGATCGTTTCAGCTGACCCTGCAGCGTTCGGGCGACACCGTGACGCTCGCCGGTAATGCCGACCTGTCGTCGGTACCGGTGCAGGGGTCCGACGTGCAGTTCACGATTGCGTTTCCCGCCCGTATCGGGACCACCAACGGCACTCGCGAAAGCGACAACTCGATCTCGTGGAAGCTGCCGGCAGGCGAAGTCACCTCGGTGCGTGCCGAGGTCAACTACCCGGACCCCAACACTCGTAGCTTCGCCGGCTGGGCGGGCATCGTGGGCGGCGTGACCGTCGGAGTGGCCGCTATCGTCGGTGCCATGGCCTGGGTGTCGCGGAACCCACCGTTGGGCAACCGTCGTAAGCGCGCTGCCGAGACGGGCGAGTCGAACGACCGAACGTCGGTGTGATCACCCCCATCTCGTCCCGCACGACAGATCTCGCCGAATGACGGTCCTGACCCGGGCGACTCGGGCGACTGCCGTTCTCGCCTCCACCTCCGCTGCCGTCGCGGTGTTCAATGCGCTGTTCGTGCCGGGTTTGCGTCGACCGAGCCGTGACGTCACCGAACGGGTCGCAGTGTGCATCCCCGCGCGCAACGAAGTCGACACGCTGCCCGCGTTGATCGGCGATCTCACGCGTCAACGATTCTGCACCGACCTGCAGGTCGTCGTCCTCGACGACGATTCGACCGACGGAACGGCAGCCGCTGCCGTCACCGCGGCTAACGGCGATCCGCGATTCCGCGTCGTGACCTCCCACGCGTCGCCGCCGCCCGGGTGGACGGGTAAAGCCGCCGCGTGCGCCGAACTGGCCGACTCGGTCGACGTGGACACGACGATCGTCATGTTCGTCGACGCGGACGTCCGGCTCGAACCCGAGGCCGTCGCCGCCGCTGCGAGAAGGTTGCGCCGCCGCGGCGACGCTCTGACGTGCCCCTGGCCCGAGCAGGTGGCGGGTGGTCTCGCCGAACGCCTCGTCCAACCGCTGCTCGCGTGGTCGTGGATGTCGACGCTGCCCGTGCCGGTCGGCAATGCGACGCTGCTGCCGTCGATGGCCGTCGCCTGTGGGCAGTTCATGGCGTTCGATGCGGCCGCGTATCGCGTCGTGGGCGGCCACAGCTGCGTCGCGTCGAGTGCCACCGAGGATCTGGACATCGCGCGTGTCCTGCGTCGACGCGGGTTCTCGACGTCGGTTGCCTCCGGTGCCGGGTTCGTACGGTGCCGGATGTACCGCTCGGCCGCCGATGTTCGGGCGGGTTACAGCCGGTGGCTGTGGAACGAGTTCGGTGGGCCCGTCGGTTCGGCCACGGCTGCCCTTGCGCTGGGAACGGTCTACCTGTTGCCGCCGGTCGCGGCGGTCTTCGGTTCCGGTTCGACGCGGCGACTGGGTCTCGTCGGTTACCTCGCCGGGACCGTATCGCGCGTGGCATCTCGTCGGCGCGAGTCGGGACCCCGATTCGGCGCTCGCGACGTAGTCGACGCCGCGGTGCACCCGCTGTCGATTCTCGCGTTCATCGGGCTCGTTGCGGAATCCCACGTGCGACGACGCCGCGGCGCGCTGAGCTGGAAGTCGCGTCCGATGCCGACGTCGTAACGCCGATCACAGATCAGACGCGCGCCGCTGCCAGCCCCAGGTTGCTCAGAACCTCACGTGTCGCGCGCGCGAAATTCAACGTGATGAAGTGCAGCCCGGGCGCACCTTCGGCGATGAGCCGCTCGCCGATGCTCGTGGCGAGCTCGATACCCACCTCTCGAACCGCGGCCTTGTCTTCCTCGGCTCCGGATCCTGCTGCGCGAGTGAACTTCTCGTCCAGATGCGACGGCAATGTCGTGCCCGAGAGCTCGAGCATCCGGCGCACCGAACGCAGCGAGGTGATGGGCATGATCTCGGGAATGATCGGCTTGGCACCCTGCTCGGGGTCGTATGCGCTGACGCGATCACGCAGCCGCAGGTAGTCGTCCACGTCGAAGAACATCTGCGTGATCGAATACTCCGCTCCCGCACGCAGCTTCCCGACGAGGCACCTGGTGTCCTGCTCGAGATCGTCGGCGCGGTGATGGCCTTCCGGGAACGACGCCACTCCGACGTGAAAGTCGCCCAGTTCGCGGACCATACGCACCAGCTCTTCCGCGTACTCGACTCCCTCGGGATGCTTCTCCCACTCGCCGAGTGGATCTCCCGGGGGGTCACCGCGAAGAACGAGGATGTTGGTGATGCCGCGGTCGGCGTACGACCCGACCATCGAGCGCAACTCGGCGACACTGTGCGACACGGCAGTGAGATGCGCCACTGGCAGCAGTGTCGTCTCCTCGGCGATCTGACCGGTGACGCGCACCGTTCGATCGCGGGTGGAACCACCTGCGCCGTACGTCATCGACACGAACGCGGGCTGGAGTTGCTCGAACTCTCGCACTGCTTGCCACAACCTGGCCTCGGCAGCCTCGTCGCGCGGGGGCGAGAACTCCACCGAGAACGGGATCCTCGCTTCGGGTTCGGTCCGCAATCGGTCGACGATCGACGGCGTCCTCGTCACGAATCCTCGGCTCGACCGCCCCCTGACGGAATCTTCGCTCACCCGAAGATCATAGGTTGCGCTGCGCCGCCGGCCCGCTGGGCATCCCCCGACGGCGTAGTTCACTGCTCGTCGGTGCCGGGTTCGGGTGCCTATTACTGTGGGACTGTAACGCGTCTTTCCCACGAAGACCTTGGAGGATCGTCCTGTCCGGAGACCTGTCCGCGCCCACCAACTCTGTGTCCGTGAATGCGACGTCGCTACGGGATTCCGTCGATGCGAAGCTCGCGGAGTTCTTCGCCTCGCGTCGTGCGGTCGTCGACAGCGTCGGCGGTGGCTACCCGGCCGCAGTGGCCGACCTCGAGGCGTTCGTACTACGCGGCGGCAAGCGCATGCGCCCAGCCTTCGCGTGGACCGCGTGGCTCGGCGCGGGCGGTGAGCCCACCGGGGACCGCGCCGACGCAGTACTGCGTGCGTGCTCGGCACTCGAGTTGATCCAGGCCTGCGCATTGATCCACGACGACATCATCGACTCGTCCCGCACCCGCCGAGGCTTTCCGACCGTGCATGTCGGCTTCGCTCAGCGACATCGCGATGCGGGGTGGTCGGGCTCGGCAGATCACTTCGGTGTCTCCGCTGCCGTTCTCGTCGGCGACCTGGCGCTGTGCTGGGCCGACGACATGCTGCGCGAGTCGGGTATCGACACGGACGCGGCGCGGCGGGCGCAGCCCGTGTGGTCCGCGATGCGTACCGAGGTGCTCGGCGGTCAACTCCTCGACATCGAGGCCGAAGCCGGGACGGACGAGAGCGTCGCGGCAGCCATGCGCGTCAACCGGTACAAGACCGCCGCCTACACAGTCGAACGCCCGCTGCACCTCGGGGCCGTTCTTGCCGGGGCCGGCGAACCGCTGACTGCGGCGTACCGCAGCTTCGGTGCCGACATCGGCATTGCCTTCCAGCTGCGCGACGACCTGCTCGGCGTGTTCGGCGACCCGGAGATCACCGGCAAGCCGTCGGGTGACGACATCACCGAGGGCAAGCGCACGGTGCTCATCGCCGTGGCCTTGCAACAAGCGGACGCGAGCCGTCCCGATCACGCGGCGAAGATTCGAGCCAGTCTCGGTACCGAGCTCAGCGAGAGCGAGGTCGCCGACATCCGATCGATACTCACCGAACTGGGCGCCGTCGACGCCGTCGAACGACAGATCGACGAACTGGGCACCCGGGCCGTTGCCGCGCTGGACGACAGTTCCATCGATCCGATCGCCGCCGAACACCTTCGTGCCATGGCCACCGCCGCCATCCAACGGCAGTACTGAAAGAGAGCGTCATGTCTACGATCCGAACCGTTCCCGGCCGCACCGACTCGGTCGTCGTCGTGGGAGCTGGATTGGCCGGCCTGGCCGCGGGGCTCCACCTACTGGGCGCAGGCAAGAAGGTCACGATCGTCGAGCGCGACGACACCGTGGGCGGCCGCGTGGGGGTGTATCCGGTGACCGACTCCGACGGAACGCATCTCTACGACATCGACAACGGTGCGAGCGTACTCACGATGCCGAACCTGGTGCTCGAAGCGTTGGCCGCCGTGGGTGCCGACTTCGAGTCCACGACGCCGCCGATCCGGCTGACGTCCCTGTCGCCGTCGTACCACACGCGGTACGCCGACGGCACGTCCATCGACGTCTACTCGGACCCGGCGGCAATGGCCGCCGAGGTCGAGCGGACCTGCGGTACGGCCGAGGCGCAGGGCTACCGCGATCTCCGGCGCTGGCTCGCCGACATCTTCGATGCCGAATTCGACCGCTTCATCGACTCGAACTTCGATTCGCCGCTGGACCTCGTGGGATCCAAGGCCGCGATCACCGATACCGCAACGCTGACGAAGCTGGGCGGCTTCGGTCGCCTCGGGCCACGGGTCGATCGTTTCCTGAAGGACACCCGTCTGCGCCGAGTGTTCACGTTCCAGGCCCTCTACGCCGGCATGGCACCGCAGAAGGCGCTGGCCGTCTACGGTGCGATCGCACACATGGACACCTCCCTCGGGGTGTTCTTCCCCGAGGGAGGCATGGCGGCTATCGGGCGGGCCATGGCCGACGCGTTCGTGACGGCGGGCGGCACGCTCGAACTGGGCACCGACATCGTCGACATCACCGTCGACCGCGGCCGTGCCGATGCCGTCCTCACTGCCGATGGACGTCGAATCGCTTGCGACGCATTGATTCTCACCGCCGACTTGCCCGTCGTCGATCGCCTGCTCGATCGCGCCTCGGTGTCGAAGAAAGGCAGGCGCAACGGGTACGGCGTCGTGTCGCCGTCCGCCGTCGTGGCCCACGGAACGGTTCCGGTCGAACTCACGGCGTCGTGGCCTGCGCGGGCGCACCACACCATCGACTTCGGTGACGAATGGGCCGAGACCTTCCGCCGGATCACCGCCCGCTCCGGCAAAGGATCTCTGATGGCCGATCCGTCACTGCTGATCACGCGGCCGTCGGTGAGCGATTCGGGCCTCGAGGTCGTGCGCGACGGGGTCCGCAGCGAGCCGGTCTCGATCCTCGCCCCGTGCCCCAACCTCGACAGCGCTCCCCTCGCCTGGACCGAACTGGCTCAGCCCTACCTCCGAGAGATTCTGGCGACGCTGGAGGGCCGCGGATACACCGGACTCGCCGACGCTTTCGTGCTCGATCACATCGACACACCGCAGACGTGGGCGGACAAAGGCATGTTGTCGGGCTCGCCGTTCTCGTCCGCGCACGTCTTCCGGCAGACCGGGCCTTTCCGGAGAAAGAACATGGTCGCCGGCCTCGACAACGTGGTTCTCGCCGGCTCCGGAACCACTCCCGGTGTGGGCGTGCCGACCGTCTTGGTCTCGGGCAAGCTGGCGGCAGAACGAGTGACAGGGCCGCGAGGGCGGTAGGTTCGTCCGATCGACTGCGTCGACCAACTAAGCTGAGCGCGATCGTTTGCCGGTCGCGATCTTTGCTGCGACCATGATCCTTCGGCCGACAGCGAGAACGCGTCGGCGCGGAGCCACATCTCGACACACACGACTCGCAGCAGAGGAGGAGCAGGCGGCAATGTCTTCGGTTTCGTCGCACTCCACCTCCGAAGGGCGCTCGTCGGACGGGTCTGCACCGGTGCCTGCGCGGCATCCGTCGAGACTGACGACCACCGGAAACTTCCTGCGAAGTCCCGAGGGCAAAGCAGCGATCCTCGGGGTTCTCGGTGCGGTCTGCATCATGTTCGGTGGATTCGGCGCGGGCAGCGTGCGCCGTCGTGACCCTCTGCTCGAAGAGATGCATCTGTCGTGGCTGCGATTCGGCCACGGCTTCGTGCTGTCGACCGTCATCGTCTGGGCCGGTGTGCTGTTGATGATCACCGCCTGGGTCAGGCTCGGCAGAGCCACGCTGCACGGCCGCACCACGGTGGGCGAGCTCCGGTGGATCGTGCCCGCGTGGACGGCACCGCTGCTGCTGTCGGTGCCGATGTTCAGCCGCGACGCTTACTCGTACCTCGCTCAAGGTGCGTTGCTACGGGACGGCTTCGACCCGTATGCCGTTGGGCCCGTGGCCAATCCGGGAATCCTGCTCGACAACGTCAGCAACGTGTGGACCACGACCACTGCCCCGTACGGGCCGCTGTTCCTTCTCCTCGGTCGCGGCATCACGAGCCTGACCGGCGACAATGTGATCGCCGGAACCATGCTGCTTCGCCTGACCATGCTTCCCGGGCTCGCTCTGATGATGTGGGCCGTCCCGCGACTGGCCACCCATCTGGGCGGGCGCGCCACAACGGCGGTGTGGCTCGCCGTGCTCAATCCCCTGGTGCTGATCCACCTCATCGGCGGAGTGCACAACGAGTTGCTCATGGTCGGCCTGATGACCGCGGGCATCGTGCTTGCGCTCGAGCGTCGCCACGTGGCCGGCATCGCGCTGGTGGCGATCGCCGTGGCCATCAAGGCAACTGCCGGTCTCGCTCTGCCGTTCCTCGTGTGGATCTGGATGCTGCACCTCCGCGACAAGGCGCGCGAAGAAGGCCGCACACCGCCTGCACCGATTCTGGCGTTCACGAAGACCGCGGGCATCGGAGCGGCCGTCTTCGTCGCGGTGTTCGCCGTCGCGTCCGTGATCGCCGGAGTCGGCATCGGCTGGCTCACGGCGTTGTCCGGCTCGGCGAAGATCATCAACTGGCTGTCACTGCCGACGATCCTCGCGCATCTGGTGACCGTCAGCACCTCGTGGTTCCTCGATCTGCGTCTCGGACCGGTTCTCGACGTCACCAGGTTGCTGTGCGCGATCGCCTTGGTGGTCATCCTGGCCGGGGCGTGGTGGTTGGGCCGCCGATCCGAGCGGGACGCGGTCAAGGGCATCCTGATCGCTCTTGTCGCCACTGTCGTTCTCTCCCCCGCCGCGCTGCCCTGGTACTACTCGTGGCCGTTGGCGATCGCGGCCGGCTTTGCGTTGTCCCGCCGAACTCTGATGGTTCTCACCGGCCTGTCGACCTGGCTGATGCTGGTGTTCCAACCCGACGGATCCATCGGCCTGTACACGTTCGTGCACGTGGCCCTCGCAGTTTTCGCTGCAGTCGTTGCCGCGCTGGCGCTGACCCGAGTCGACCCGTTGCGTTTGCGATCGGACCGCTCCCGGGAACACCGTGCCGTACCCAACGCCCCCAAGACCGCGCCCGTCTCCACCGAAGACGACGCCACACCGTGAGGTCCCGCGCCATGAGTGCCCGCGTATCGAGAGAACTGACCGACATCGATCCTGCTCTGCACGAGGCGTATCGCATCTGCCGCGAACTGAACGCCCAGCACGGCAAGACCTATTTTCTGGCAACCAGACTGTTGCCCGTCGACAAGCGCGCAGCCGTGCACGCTCTGTACGGTTTCGCTCGGATGGTCGACGACATCGTCGACCTCGAGGGCACCGACATCGCGGTCGGTTCGGACGAACTGAACGCCCGCAGAATCGTCGAACTCGACATCATCGAATCCCGGGTGCGCGACGCCTTGGCCGGAAAACCGCTGTCCGACAGCACATCCGATCAGGTGTTGAGCGCATTGTGCGACACGGTCGCTCGGTACGAGATTCCCCACGATTACTTTTTCGCGTTCATGCATTCGATGCGCATGGACATCCCGGGCAGCGCGATGTTCGTCTCGCGGTACCGAACGATGGAGCAGTTGAACGAGTACATGTACGGATCGGCCGCAGTCATCGGACTGCAGATGTTGCCGATTCTCGGAACGGTGGTTCCGCGAGCCGAGGCGGAGCCGTCGGCTGCGGCGTTGGGCGAGGCGTTTCAGCTGACCAACTTCATCCGCGACATAGGTGAGGACCTCGACCGCGACCGCATCTATCTCCCGACCGACGAACTGGCGGCCTTCGGGGTCGACGAGGATCTGTTGCGGTGGTGCCGGACCACCGGCTCGGTCGATGCCAGAGTCACCCGCGCCCTCGCCCACTCGATCGCCGTCACCCGGTCGATCTACCGGACGTCGGACGCCGGGATCGACATGTTGGATCCGCGAGTGCGTCCGTCCATGCGAACGGCGTCCATTCTGTACGGCCGCATTCTCGACGAGGTCGAAGCGCAGGGCTACCGGGTGCTTTCCCAGCGCGCGACCGTGCCGCAGTGGACGCGCGCACGCGTCGCGCTGCCGCAGTTCGCCGTCACCGGCTGGAAGCGCGCCACGGTCCGCTGACGACCGCTGTTCCAGCTGCTAGAAGGCCATTGCCTGAGCGCGTCTGATCACTTCGCGCATCAGGTCACCGTGCAACGCTGCGACCGGGGTGCCGGGCAGACTGTCGTCCTCGGCGAACAACCACCGCAGAATTTCTTCGTCCTCGTAGCCGCCGTCGTGCAGCACCGCCAGCAGGCCGGGCAGACCCTTGACGATTTCGCCCTTGGTCGTATCGAAGAACTGCTCGGGCACGCCGGGGACGCGGGAACGCTTGAGAGCCAACAGCTGACGATCCCGCACGAGCTGCTCGACGCGCGTCTTGGGGACGTCCAGGATCTTGGCGACGTCGGCGAACTGCAGCAGAGAAACCGACGGATCGAGCACGTCGTCGGCGTAGGGAATGGCACTCACGCGGGTAACGTTAACGGGTCCGGCGTCCAGACTTCAAAAGTGACGCGGCCCGCCACGGAGACCGAAGACACGAACCACGATCGTCGGTGAGCTCCCACGGCGCCGATACCATCGTCGTCAGGCGTCCGGATTTCGAGCGGACACATCGAGGACGACGAGGGGAGGTTCGGTGATACCGGGTTCGATGCTCGATCGTCGATATCGAATAGACGCACCGATCGCACGGGGCGGAATGTCGACGGTCTACCGCGGACTCGACACCAGGCTCGACCGACCTGTCGCGGTGAAGATCATGGATCCGAAGTTCGCCGAGGACCCGCAGTTCGTTCAGCGATTCGAGTTCGAGGCACGCGCGGTGGCCAGGCTGAGCCACCCCGGCCTGGTGGCCGTGTACGACCACGGGCGGGACGGCGATCACGCATTCCTGGTCATGGAGCTCGTCGAGGGCGGAACGCTGCGCGAGCTGCTGCGGGAGCGCGGGCCCATGCCGCCGCACGCCGCAGTCGCCGTGGTTCGCCCCGTGCTCGAAGCTCTCGCCGTCGCACACCGCGCCGGTCTGGTGCACCGAGACATCAAACCGGAGAACATCCTGATCAGCGACGACGGAGACGTCAAGATCGCCGACTTCGGGCTGGTCCGAGCCGTCGCCGCATCCACCGTCACCTCGAGCAGTGTGATTCTGGGCACGGCCGCGTATCTGTCCCCCGAACAGGTCACCACCGGCTCCGCATCCGCGAGCAGCGACGTCTACGGCGTCGGAATCGTACTGTTCGAGCTGCTCACCGGACGCACCCCGTTCACCGGCGACACATCCCTGTCCATCGCCTACCAGCGCATCGACAACGACGTTCCGCTCCCGTCGACCCTCATCGCAGGCGTGCCACCACAGTTCGACGACGTGGTCCAACACGCCACCGTCCGCGACCCGGAACACCGATACCGCAACGCCGACGACATGGCCCGCGCGCTGCGCACCGCCGCGTCGGCGCTGGCACTTCCCGCGTACCGGGTGCCCGCTCCCCAGCGTTCGGCACAGCACCTGAGCTCGGCGGCTGCGGGCGCACCGACGACAGTCGCCGGCGATCGACAGCCGCCCACCCGCACCCAGGTGGTGCAGAGCGCTCCCCCGGTACCACCGCCCGACGGCGTGCACCACACCCGAGTGGTCACGTCACCGACATCCCGCGAAATCGAGTACGAACCGCAACCGGACGACCCGCAGCCGGCGGCACCCCTGGGCCGGCGACACTACGAATTTCCCGACTTCGCCGCCGATCGCCAACGGTCCCGGCGGGCCATCGTCGTCTGGTTGGTGGTCGTTGCACTGCTGGCCGTGTTGGTCGGTTTCGGCGGCTGGTGGATGGGCTCGGGCCGATACACCGCAGTTCCGATGGTCGACGGTCTCGACACCACCGGTGCCACGAGCGCGATCGAAGCGTCGGGCTTGGAAGCAACGGTTCGGGGAACGTACTCCGACACCGTCTCGACCGATCTGCTCATCGGCACCGACCCCGTCGGTGGTTCCCGAATCGCCAAGGGCGACACCGTCTTCCTGCTCGTCTCACTGGGCAGCCCGACCGTCCCCTCCATCGACTCCGACGCCTCCGTCGAAGACATGCAGCAGCAATTGCGCGACAGAACCTTCACCCCGGTCGACGGCGGCGAGGCATTCAGCACCACCGCACCGATCGGCGGCGTCGCGGCGCTCGATCCCCCGCCGGGAACGGTGTTGAACACCGGTGCCGCAGTCACCGTGCTGCGCAGCAAAGGTGCACCGCCGGTGCAGGTTCCCGACGTCCGCGGACAGAGCGTCGATCAGGCACTGACGACTCTCGAATCGGTCGGCATCACCGTCGACGAGGTCCGCGAGACGTTCGACGAGGACACCGACGGCGGAAAAGCGATCGGCACGAATCCGAAGGCCGGCCAGACCGTCAAGTCCGGCACCACCGCCGTCCTCGACGTGTCGACGGCAGTCACCGTGCCGTCGCTCCTCGGCCGTTCGGTGGGATCCGCACGCACGACTCTGGACTCGCTGGGACTGACGATCGATGTTCGTCAGGTGGTCGACACGGACGGCTCGTTGGTCATCTCCCAGAGCCCCGGAGCCGGTTCACGGGTGGAACCGGACTCCGAGGTCATGGTCGTCTCACTGCCCTGACCACCGCTGCCCTGACCCGCCAGGGCGGTGCCGGCGATCAGCCGCGAAGCATCTCGGCGACGAGGAATGCCAGCTCGATGCTCTGCTGAGTGTTCAGTCGCGGGTCGCAGGCAGTTTCGTAGCGCCCGGCCAGGTCGAGATCAGAGATGTCCTGGGCTCCGCCGAGGCATTCGGTGACGTCGTCACCGGTCAGCTCGACGTGGATTCCGCCCGGATGGGTGCCGAGGCCGTTGTGCACCTCGAAGAAGCCCTGCACCTCGTCGACGATGCGGTCGAAATGCCGGGTCTTGTATCCGGTGGACGCCTCGTGTGTGTTGCCGTGCATCGGGTCGCACTGCCAGATCACCTGGTGTCCGGTGGCCTGCACCTTCTCGATGATGGCGGGCAGGATGTCCCGAACCTTGCCGTTGCCCATGCGCGAGATCAGCGTCAGGCGGCCCGGCTTGTTGGTCGGGTCGAGGCGCTCGACGTATTCGACGGCCATCTCGGGGGTCGTGGTGGGTCCGATCTTGAGCCCGATCGGGTTCGAGATCAGTTCGGCGAGCGCGATGTGCGCGCCGTCGAGCTGGCGAGTGCGGTCGCCGATCCACAGGAAGTGAGCCGACAGATCGTAGAGCTTGGGGTGATCGTCGGTGTTGTCGAGCCGCAGCATCGCGCGTTCGTAGTCGAGGACGAGTGCTTCGTGGCTCGCGAAGATCTGGGCGGTGTGCAGATTGGGGTCGGAGACGCCACAGGCGTCCATGAACCGCAGGCCGCGGTCGATCTCCCCGGCCAACGCCTCGTAGCGTGCTCCGGCGGGTGACTGCGCGACGAATTCACGGTTCCAGTCGTGCACCTTGTGCAGGTCCGCCATCCCGGCTCCGGTCAGTGCCCGAACCAGGTTCATCGCCGCACTCGCGTTGGCGTAAGCGCGCACCAGCCGTGACGGATCGTGGCCGCGCACGCTCTCGTCGGCCACCAGCGAGTTGATCATGTCGCCGCGGTAGGACTGCAGGCCGAGCGCATCGATGTTCGACGAGCGAGGCTTGGCGTACTGGCCGGCGATGCGCGCGACCTTGACCACCGGCATGCTCGCCCCGTAGGTGAGTACGACGGCCATCTGCAGCAGCGTGCGAATGTTGCCCTTGATGTGCGGTTCGGTGTTGTCGACGAACGTCTCGGCGCAGTCGCCACCCTGAAGCAGAAACGCCTCGCCGCGGGCGACGGCAGCGAGCTTGTCCGACAGCGCCTCGACCTCACCTGCGACGGTGATCGGCGGAACGCTCTCGAGCACCTTGCGCATCTCGCCGGCCTGCTCGGGATCCCACTGCGGCTGCTGCGCAGCCGGCTTGGCCAACGCGTCGTCCAATCGAGTGCGCAGTGTCGGAGACAGCGGCGGCAGGTCGGGCAAGCGATCGATGGGTACGTCGACAGTCCAGTTCACCGCTACAGGATATTCGTACCGCCGTCACCGCAGGACAACGGGTGTTCAACCGCGGTACGAGTACTCCTCGATCGCCTGGAACTTGGCCAGATTGTGGCGCGCGTCGGCCAGGGCATCGTGGGCGTCGTCGGGCACCGCGGGAAGCTCGGGACTGCCGCGATCCTCCCAGTGCTGACGGAGCTCACGGGTGAATCGAGGCAGGGAACGCGGCAATTCGGTCATCGATCCCCACAGCTGGCAGAGCGCCACGTGGTCGTACGCCGCCACCCATGCCCATAATTCGACCTCGGCACCGTAGTGCGGAACGAGGAATTCGAGCAGTTCGTCGCGAATTCGGGATCGGCTCATCCACAACGGCGACGAGTACGGTGGCAGCTTGGGTAAGACGTTGCGCCGGACCCACCGGCCCGCCCGCTCGGGGTCGAACTCGGAGGACACCGCATAGAACTCGCGACCGTCCTCCGACACCACACCGATCGACACCAACTCGATTGTGCGACCATCCTCGATGAACTCTGTGTCGTAGAAGTAGCGCACGCGGCTCACCCTAGCGCGTGCCCCGGCACGTCCCCCACACACCGCAGAACCGAGCCGAACAAGCCCTGAAAGGGAACGTTGTGACTTCGTCCGACACCAACCGTCCGGTCGCCGAAGCGTCGGAGCCTGCCGGCCCGACGCGACGCCGGTGGCCGCGTTGGGCGGTGGCGTCGAGCAGGGTCGTCGTTGTCGTCGCCGCGGCGGTCGGTGTGCTCTTCCATCTCAACGGGTTTCCCGGGCTGCGAACGTTGGGTGAGCATTACCGACTGGATCTCGATGTCTACCGGCTCGGCGGTGAGGTGTTCGCTCGGGGCGGGGATCTGTACGGCCAGCTTCCTCCCATCGCGACCGGTACCACGTTGCCGTTCACGTATCCCCCGATTGCTGCCGCTCTGTTCAGCCCGCTCTCGAAGGTCTCGCTGTACGCCGCGTCGATGACGGTGACGTCGTTGTCCATGCTCGCGTTGCTGGCGACCGTTGTGCTCACGCTGATCTCGTTGGGGGTTCGCCCTCGCACGCTCGTGTGGTGGGGTGCTGGCGCGGTGTTCGCGGTGTCCGTCCTCGTACTGGAGCCGGTCACGTCCACGTTGAACTACGGGCAGATCAACATCGTTCTGATGATGTTCGTCGCGCTCGACTGCTTGCCGAAGAAGACTCCGTGGCCTCGAGGTGTGCTGATCGGTCTGGTCGCGGCCGTCAAACTCACTCCCGCAGTTTTCGTCTTGTTCTTCTTGCTGCGCAAAGACTTTCGTGCTGCGGTGGTATCGGCACTGAGCTTCGCGGTGTTCACAGCGTTCGGGTTTGCGCTCACGTGGTCGGACTCGGTGAAATACTGGACCGAGACGATCATCGATTCCGATCGGATCGGCGGCCCGGCGTACCCGGCGAATCAGTCCATCACAGGTGTACTGGCCCGCCTCGGAATGGACGAGTTCCCCCGTTCGATTCTGTGGATCGCGCTGTCGGTAGGAGTACTGCTCGCTGCGGGAATCGCGATGCGCAAAGCGTTCGCCGCCGGTGAGATCGCCCTGGCGCTGACCGTGAACGCGATGTTCGGCCTGTTGGTCTCGCCGGTCTCCTGGTCACACCACTGGGTGTGGGCAGTACCGTTCGCGTTGGTGCTGGCCGCCGTCGGATACCGCCGTCGAAGCGCACTGCTACTCGCTCTGGTTGCCGTCGGACTGGCGATCATGGTGTACGCACCGCACTGGAAACTCGGTGAAGGTCGATGGAGTGGACTCGACTGGCCGCTGGTCGATCAGTTCGCCGCGTCCGCCTACGTGTGGTGGGCTCTGGTCTCTGTGGTCGCCGTCGCGGCCGTGAAACTCTCGCCTCGGGTCACCCCGAAGGAAAGCGACACCGCGGTTCACTGACCGCCGTCGTCAACTGGCCTTCGAGTCGGGGATACGGCGCGCGGACGGAGCCGAATCTTCGGGTGTCGCAACCTTCTTCAGCGAGGCCGCGTACACGTCGACGTATTCCTGGCCCGAGAGCAGCATCAGGTCGTACATCACCTCGTCGGTGACGGCGCGCTCGACGAATCGGTTGCCTGCCATTCCCTCGAACCGGGAGAAGTCGATGGGCTTGCCGACGCGAATGGTGACCTTTGCCGGACGCCACACGCGCGAACCGATCGGGTTCATCTTCTCGGTGCCGATCATGGCGACCGGCACCACCTGAACGCCGGTCTGCAATGCCAGGCGCGCCATTCCGGTCTTGCCCTTGTAGAGCCGGCCGTCCGGCGACCGGGTGCCTTCGGGGTAGATACCGAGCACCTTGCCGGCTTCGATCACGCGGGCCCCGGCGTTCAGTGCGTCCTGTGCCGCGTCGGCTCCGGTGCGGTCGATGGGCACCTGACCCACCGCGGTGAAGAACCACTTCTGGAACGCACCCTTGAGACCCGAGCCGGTGAAGTACTCACTCTTGGCGAGGAAGGTGATGCGCCGCGGGGTCTTGAGCGGAAGATAGAACGAATCGAGAACCGCTTTGTGGTTGCTGGCCAGGATCACCGGGCCGTGCGTCGGAATGTTCTCCGCACCCTCGATCGTGGGCCGACCCAGGGCAATGAGCAGGGGCCCCACGATGATGTATTTGAACAGCCAGTACCACATTGACGTGCTCCCTGATCATGGTCGGCAATCGTTGGTGTGCCGGCTCGCGCGAGGCGAACCGACTGCGGCCGTGCGTTCTCGAACCGTGCCGCGTAGTGAACTGTACCCAGGGTTTATGACACCAGCCACATCGACGAGGAGTCGTCGTGCGACATCACACGGCGTCGGTCCGGACCGTCATCGTGCGGTGGTAACGAACTGTGCTCGCGCGAGCTCGGCCGCACCGATCATCCCCGCGGCCTCGCCCAGTTCGGTGCTGCGAATCCGTGCCAGCGGGCGATGCCCCGCGCCGGTGACGAGCTCGGCGTACTTGTCCGTGGCACGAGCGAGGAATTGGCTCGACGAAGTGGCCACACCGCCGGCCAACACGATCAGGTCGGGGTCGTACACATCGCTGACCATCGAGAGTCCGACGCCGAGCCAGTGTGCGAAATCCTCCATGGTGCGTCGGCCGATCGAGTCGCCGTCGTGCGCGGCGCTCGCGATCCGACGCCCGGTCAACGAGCCGGGATCGAGGAAGACCTCGCGCGCCAACCTCGTCGAGGACGACGGGTCTGCGGCCAACAACTCCACCGCCGTATCCACCAGTGCAGTACCGCTGCAATACCGTTCCCAGCACCCGCGTTTGCCGCAGGGACACGCGCGTCCGTCGGGCACCACCTGAATGTGACCGAGTTCGGGTGCCACCCCGTGGCTCCCTCGATAGATTCGGCCGTCGATCAGCAGCGCCGCACCGATTCCCGTTCCGATCGCCACCATCACCACGTTGCGGCCACCCGATGCCGCTCCGAAACGGTATTCCGCCCATGCGGCGGAGTTGGCGTCGTGTTCGAGCAGGACCGGTAGTCCGATGCGTTCGCTCATCTCGGTTGCGACCGGCGTGTCGACCCACGGCAGGTGCGGAGCGAACCGGACCGTCGTGCGGTCGGAATCGATGAAACCCGCCACCGCCAGACCGACGGCAGCGATGTCGTGCCTGCCGGCCAGCTCCTGCACGGCGCGGTCGAGACCACGCTCGAGTGCACGAGCAGTGTGGGGCGTGGGTGCTGCGGTCGAGTCGAGCACCTGACCGTCCGCGTCGACAACCGAGGCGCGCAGGCTCGTGCCGCCCACGTCGATCCCGACCGTCAATCGCTGATGATGACGCTTCATTCGTTCATGCCTTCCTCGGCCGTCCCCCCACGGCGATGGTCACTCCTTGACCCGAACGGTAATCGGTACGAACGCCGGTCGACGAACGGACGGCGCAGAGGTGTCCTCCGACACGTCCGCGTCGGCGTCGACCCGGTCGGCAGCGGACGCGGTCGACTCGGTACCTGGCTCGCTGCTACCCCCAGCGGCGTGTTCGGTGCCCGGCGCGGTGTGGTCGATCAACAACTGGCGTAGCAGTGCGACGACGACGGCCCCTTCCGAGGCAACGAGTTCGACGAGATCGTGCCGTTCACCGCGCACCAACGCCGCGAGCGCACACACCGGGCACCAGCTGCAGCCCTGCTGATCGCGGTCCTGCTGTGTCTCGGCAACTCGGCGCAGGATGGGCTCGAGACGTGTCAGGACGGTGTCGGCCAACGCCAGCAGGTCCGCGCCCAACTCCGAATGCCCGGCCGTCACAGCGTCTCTCCGCTCACAGCTCTTACGGTCATGGCTCGGCCGCTCACAGCGGCCACACATCGGGGTCGGGTCGGAAACGCACCACCAGGAACGGGCCGTCGAGTTCCGCAGAATCGGCAATACACCGACGCAACACCGACGCCAACGTGACGCGTCGCCGCCTACCGTCGGCACTCACTATCAAGTCGTCCTCCACTCGCCCCAGACCCAAGGTGGTCGAATCGACTACCGGCAGAAGCATTCTCATCGCGTACACGGATTCGAGTCCGCTCCCCGACTCGAGTTCGACCGACGGTCGACCGGCCGGGCTCGACGCACGTCGTTCGAGGGAGTGCGGTGCCAGGTGCTCGGCCACATCCTGCAAGGGGCCCAACCCTACCGGTTCCACTTCACAGTGCTCCACCTCCACGATCGGAACCGCGCCGACGCGTCGTCGGAGTTCGGCCACGGCGTCGAGTTGCGCGGCCCGCCATCGCTCGAACCAGAACACCGCAGGATGAGCTCCGACCAGACCGATCGACGAGGAATTGAGGGCCGGGAGCATCCGGTTCACCAGCAGTCGGTCGACGCGAACGCCGAACAGAGCCGCTGCGGAGAGCGTGCGTTCGGCGTCGACGATGGACAGGTGCTCGGGGGTCAGGACCACGGTTGCCCCTGTCCGTTCGGGATCGGTGATCAGCGCCCGGACCGATTCGATCTGTCCGAGGATCCGCTCGATCATGGCCACCACGAGCGTGAGCCGCACGTCGGTTCCGGTGCCGGCGACCATGCGATCGTGGCGCGGCCACACGCGCTCGAAATAGGACGAGACGGTGTCGGGCAGCTGCAGTGTTCGCAGCGCATCCCCCGATGCCGGAAGATCGACTATCACTGCGTCCCAACGACCTTCGTCGACGAGCCGGGACACCTCGTGCAATCCCAACAGCTCCTCGATACCCGGGAACCCCATCAGCTCCTCCGGCTCGATCGCGCCGAAACTCACGCCGTGTTCGTGGCCTGCCGAAGCCACCGACAGCATCGAACCCAGACCGCGGTACCGCTCTTCGAGCAGCCGCGAGGTATCGATCTCGACGACGTCCAGGTTCCGAGCAACCGCTCCGATGCCCGAGTCCTGGTCGGTGTCACCTTGTGCGCCGAGGGCGTCGCGGAGCGAGTGCGCCTGGTCGAGGGAGGCAATCAGCACCTCCCGGCCCGAGGCCGCGAGCGCAAGACCCGATGCAGACGCCAGGGTGGTCTTCCCCGCGCCACCTTTGCCGATGAACAGCGATACCGTGGTGCGGGGTTCGGGGCGAGCGTCGGTCAGCCTTCGACCCGCTTCTTCAATTCCTTGAGCGCAGTGTCGGTGATGACCTTCTCTGCTTTGCGCTTGAACAGGCCGATCATCGGAATGTTCAGATCGACAGTGAGCTCGTACGTCACGTCGGTGCCGTTGCCGGTCTCACGCAGCGAGTACGACCCGTTCTGAGATTTCTGCATTTCGCCCGAGACGAGATTCCACGACACCGAATTGCCGTCCGCCGCCCAGTCGTACTCGAGTTCGTACGTGTCTTTCACCATTCCGGCGTCGAGCACGAACTTGACCCGCTTTCCCCGTCCGTCCGCACCGACTTCGAGGACCTCGACGGACTTCGCGGCGGACACCCACGTGGGATACGCGTCGAAATCGGCGATGACGTCCATGACCCGACTCGGTGGGGCTTCGACGACGATCGACCTCTGGGTTTTCTCCGCCATGACTACTGGTCCGCTTCCTCTCGGGTACTTCGATCCGCTTCGTTCGCTGCCTGCTGTGTAACCCGCGGCAGGCCTATCTCACACGATCGAACCGCCGACGCACAACGCGAACCGGCCGACCGTACCGCGCGGTTCATTCGGGAGCTGAACTCGACGCTACGTGGTGGGGTGCCTCGCCCGCTGACCTCCCGGCCTCGAGCTCCCGCTTCAGCTCGAAGGTCATGGCGCGGCCGGCCACCCGACGCGCATGCTGCTCGGTGGCCGACTCACTTGCTGAGGCCGGCTCGGCGTGCAGGAAGTAGTGGACGATCACGCCGTCGAGTACGGGCTCGAGCCACAGCTCCATCGTTCCGACGACGCCGCCGCGGACCGACCACCGAATGCCCTTCTCGCCGCGATCCTCGGTCACGGTCAGCGACAGGTCCGGCCACCACCGCCGCCACCGCTCCGGCGAGACGAACGCCTGCGCCACCGCCGCACCGGGCGCTGCCACGAATGTCTGATCCGCAACTTGAATACTGCTCATCGTCAGAGCTTCACATATCGGGTCCGAGACCAGGACCGCCGAGGCACATTCGGGACCGCGCGCCCTGGGTCTAGAGTATCTGTGAAGCCGAGCTATCGACTTTCTCCAACCCGTTCGATCCGGAGGTAATCCCGTGCGCGAGTTCACTGTTTCCGCCGAGTACGACATCGCGGACACCGACTCCGCTGTCGACAGCGTCTTCGCCCGCGCTCGGACGTCGCCGGATGCCGTGGTGTTCCGTCGGCTCGACGACGGCCGATGGACCGATGTCGGTGCCGCAGAATTCGAGCGACTGGTCGTCGACGTGGCCAGGGGCCTCGTCGCGGCAGGTATCGAGCAGGGCGATCGCGTCGCGCTCATGTCGTCCACGCGATTCGAGTGGTCGGTCATCGACTACGCGATCTGGGCCGCGGGCGGAGTGACCGTGCCGATCTACGAGACGTCGTCGGCGGGCCAGGTCGAGTGGATTCTCGAAGACGCCGAGCCGGTTCTGTTGGTCCTCGAGAACGACGCGCACGTACGGGAGACAGAAGCCGTCGTAGCTGCGGCGCCGTCGGTACGTCGAACGTTCGTGATCGACAACGCTTCCGGCACGGGCGCAGTGCAGGCTCTGATCGACAACGGCGCGGACGTCTCCGAAGACGTTGTGCACGAACGAGTCTCGACACTTCGCTCGTCCGATCCGGCCACGTTGATCTACACCTCGGGCACTACCGGCCGCCCCAAAGGTGTGCAATTGACGCATGCGAACCTCCTTGCGGAATCTCGCGGCATTCGCCAGACGTCGTTGAAAGCTCTTCTGACACAGGGCCGCAGTACGTTGATGTTCCTTCCGATGGCGCACGTCCTCGCTCGCGCGGTGAGTATCGCGTCGTTCGATGCCGGAGTCACCCTCGGCCACACCAACGACATTCCCAACCTGGTCGCGACCTTCGGGACATTTCGACCGGACTTCATTCTGTCCGTGCCGCGCGTGTTCGAGAAGGTCTTCAACACTGCGAAGCAGAAGGCACACAGCGACGGCAAGGGCAAGATCTTCGATCTCGCGACCGAGTGCGCAGTGGCGTGGAGCCAGGCGCAGGATTCCGGTGGCCCGTCGATCGTGTTGCGCGCCAAGCATTTCGTGTTCGACAAGCTGGTCTATGCGAAGCTGCGGACCGCTCTCGGCGGCAAGTGCGAACTTGCCATCTCGGGCGGCGCACCACTGGGAGCGCGACTCGGCCACTTCTACCGCGGCATCGGCGTGACCATCTACGAGGGCTACGGCCTGACCGAAACCACTGCGGCGTTCGCGGTGAACACCATCGGATTCCAACGTGTGGGCAGCGTCGGACGCCCGCTACCCGGGAACACCGTCCGCATCGCCGGCGACGGTGAGATCCAACTACGCGGACCCGTTGTGTTCGACGGATATTGGCGAAACGAGAAGGCGACCGCGGAATCCCTCGACGACGGGTGGTTCCGCACCGGCGATCTCGGATCCGTCGACGAGGAGGGATACATCACGATCTCCGGCCGCAAGAAGGAACTGATCGTCACCGCCGGCGGCAAGAACGTCTCCCCCGCGGGCCTCGAAGATCACCTTCGTGCCGGAGCACTGATCAGTCAGGCCGTGGTGGTCGGTGACCAGAAGCCCTTCATCGGTGCCCTCATCACCCTCGATCCGGATGCGTTCGACAAGTGGAAGTCCGCACACGGCAAGGACTCCGACGCCACCGCAGCGGATCTGCAGGCCGACCCCGATCTCGTCGCCGAGATCGACGCCGCCGTCGCCGACGCCAACAAGTCGGTCTCGCACGCGGAATCCATCAAGAAGTACCGCCTGCTCCCCCACGACTTCTCGGAGGAGAGCGGCGAATTGACGCCGACGATGAAGCTCAAGCGCAATGTCATCACCAAGGCGTACGCCGACGAGATCGAGGCGATCTACGCGAGGTGACACGCGTGGCGTGAGCCGTGGTGCGAGCGGCCCGCCCGGTCAGATCAGTGACCGCAGTTTCTCCGTCAGCACGTCCCAGCGCCATTCCGCGTCGACCCATGCCCGACCGGCGTTGCCCATCTGCGTCGCCAGTGTTCGATCGGACAGGAGCGTCACGATCGCGTCGGCGATGGACGACACCGAAGTCCCGTCGACGACGAGCCCGGTCTTGTTGTGCTGCACAGCTTCCGGAGCGCCTCCCGACATCCCGGCAACCACCGGAACGCCACAGGCCGACGCCTCGAGGTAGACGATTCCGAGCCCCTCGACGTCGAGGCCCGCGCCTCGGGTGCGGCTCGGCATCGCGAACACGTCGGCGATCGTGTGATGGGCAGCCAGTTCCGCCGACGGCACCGTCCCGGTGAACACCACGTGCTGCTCCATCCCGGTGGAGCGAACGAGTTCGCGCAACGTGTTCTCGTACGGACCGCCGCCGACGATCACCAGAACCGCCCCGTCCACCGCGCGCCGGATCTCCGGTAGCGCCCGGATCAGGAAGTCCTGGCCCTTGCGCGGCACCAGCCGCGACAGACACAGAACCGTCGGTCGGTCACCGAGGCCGTACCGAGCACGTAGCTCCGTCCTCGCGGCATCGTCGGGCACGAAGCGATCGGTGTCGACCCCCGGCGGCAGATGCTCGAGTGCCGCCGACGCCCCGAACGCCGAGCTGAATCGGCTCCGCGTGTACTTGCTCACGTAGGTCACCACATCGGTGTTCTCTCCGATGGTGCGCAGCGTCGCGCGACCACCGGGCACCATCGACCACCCCACCTCGTGGCCGTGCGTGCTCGCCACGATGCGATCCGCCCCGGCTCTGCGCAGGTGTGACGACATCACCGCCAACGGGGCCGCGGCACCGAACCACACCGAGTCGCACCCTCGGGTCTTCACGATGCGCGCTGCGCGGCGAGCCACCAACGGAGTCGGCAGCATCAACGTGGTCGGATGCCTGATGACCTCGAAGGGTTGTTTCGCATCGAACTTCACGTGCGAATCACCACGCCACCGCGGCGCGTAGACCACGAGCTCGTCGGCGGGCAACTGCGAGGCGAAGCTGTGCAAATAGGACTGGATTCCGCCCGGCCGGGGCGGAAAGTCGTTCGTCACCAGAAGAGTACGACGCATGACGACAACCGTAGCGCTCCCGATCGGACAGCTCGTGTCGACGACGCGCACGTCCGGGTCAGCGTGACCGGGCGGCCACCCAGTTGCCCCACTCCGCGACGAACCGGGTTCGGCTCAGACTCAGGACCGAGGTGATCGCTGCGTCGACGACTCCGTCCGACCCGGGTCCGGACGCCAGCGCCTCGTAGAACCTGCGCAACGTGGACTCGCCGTACCGGTCGGCCACGAACGCGAAGACCGACCAGGCGGACTCGTAGGCTACGTTGGAGCGGGTGCCGCCTGCACCGAAATCCTCGTCTTTCGGCAACACGGTCGGCGGGCCACCGGCAGCCACGATCGATGCCAGAGTAGGTGCCAGCTGCCGGAAGTCGGCACCGGAACTGCGATACCCGGAGTAGTCGGCGAAACCCTCCGCCACCCACAACGCGGTGCCTTCCGCCGTCTTCGCCCGCGCCGCCACATGCGTCAACTCGTGCCGAAGCACCGAACGAAGAGTGAACGGAGACAGCCGCGACGCGGCATCGGGACCGAACACCACCCGCTGACCCGTCGGACGCGACCCGCCGGCCACGGCGTCGGACACGGTCACTGCAGCCACGTCCGTCGAGGGCGAGGACCCCGTCGATTCGTCGAACTCCTCGGCCGTCGAACTGACGAACACCAGTCCGTCCCGGGCCCAGTCGGCTCCCCAGAAGTCGGTGACCGCAGCGGTCGCCGCGGGCAGCTCGGCGGCCACATCTGCCACGAACTGCTCACGGTCGGGATGTCCCAACACCACCGACGTGCCGGATGCAGTGGCGACCGAGCGCATCGTCACGGGCCCGAAATCCCACGGACCGCGCCAGGTGTGGCGACGGTAGGTCGGCAAGTCGGCGTCGTCGACCAGTCGCCACTGGCCGTCGCGTTCGGCGACCACCAGCGAAACCGGCCGGCGGGTCGGAGAGGCATCCGGGCCCTGCACGGCATATCGCAGGTACACCGGTGGAGCCCACACATCGGTGGCATCCAGCTGCTCGGCAATCGACGACGGCACGGGGGTCTCGGGTTCGTCACCGATCTCGTAGTCGAAGTCCGAGAAAGGAACCGTCGGAACGACAGTCGCCCGGCGAACCTGCGCATCCACGAACGTCGGATCCGCGAGGGGGTCGAGCAACCCACGCAGCGCCGATTCGTCGCCGGAACGGAGGGCAGCCGCCCAGCGCTCGAGCAGCTGGGTCACTTCAGCGCGGCGCTGCTCGTCGTAGGTCGGCGGATTCTGGGAGGCCGACGGATCGGACGAAGTCGATGCGCTCGATGTCGCCGCTCCCGATGCAGGACCGTCGTGACGATGAACCAACAGCAGCGTCGACGCCACTGCCAGAACGACCAGGACTGCCGCCCATCGCGCCCGCCCCGACGCGGTGAGAGCGTGGACAACGGACGGCCGTTCCGTACCGCTCATTCAGGCGTCAGTCGTCGTTCGCGGCACAGTCAGTATCGACGGGCCCCGTAGAACGGGAACGACGCCATCGACTGCACCTTCACCGGTACCCCGAAGGTGGAGGCATGCAGAACGTTGCCGTTACCGGCGTAGATACCGACGTGTGATGCGTCCGGGTAGAACAGAACGACGTCTCCCGGCTGTAGATCCTTCTGATCGACGGGAGTTCCGCCGGCAGCCTGAGCCTGACTCGACCGCGGCAACGTCTTTCCGACCTGCTTGTAGGCCCAGACGACCAACCCGGAGCAGTCGAAACCGTCGGGGCCGGTCGCTCCCCAGACGTACGGCTTGCCGATCTGTGTGAGACCGGCTTGCAATGCGCTGGAACCGGAGCCCGGCGTCAAGTTCTTCAGAATCGTGGAGGGGTCGAAACCTTCGGGAAGCGCCGATCCCGCGAGAGCCAGCTGCTCGGACGAGGAAAGCGCGCTGTACGCGGCCATGACTTCGGCGATCTGGCCCTGAAGTTCACTCTGCTTCGCCTGCAGATCGTCGCTGACCGCTTTGGCCTGCTCGGCGGCGACTCTGGCCTGTTCTGCGGCGGTCGCGGCGGCCTGCTCTGCTGCGGATGCATCCGCGCTGGCCTGCTGGAACTGAGCTACCTGACCGGCTGTCTCGGCGGAGATGACATCGAGGGCCGACATTTGGTCGAGCAACTGTTGCGGGGAGTCGCTGACCATGACCGCGAACAACCGGTTGGTGCGAGCGCCCTGGTAGTTGACATTGGCCACCTTGTCCATGGCGGGTTTGAGCTGCGCCAGCTGCGACTGGGCGGCGTCGAGGGCCGCCCGACTGGCATCGACGGCGGTCTGCGCATCGAGCTGCTCGCGAGCCCGAGCGTCGAGATCGATCTGCGCGTTGTGCAGCGACTCGTTGGTCTGTTCCGACTCCCGGGACAGCTCCGCCAGCTTCGCCTGCGCGTCGGAAGCCGAGCCGAAGCCCGGATCGGCGGTCGCCGTCGTGATCGGCACCACCATGATGCACGCGGCCGCAACGGCTGTGGTCACCGAGCTACCTACTAGCCGTAGAACTCGGGTGGTTCTCGATATCGCCACGGAAAGCGACTCTCCGTCCTGACATATGCCATTCCAGCTGGAGTGGCGGTTGGAAAAGTGACCGGAACCGAACGATACCCATGCTCAGCTGGGCGCGGACGTGAACACGGTCCGAAATCGACGCAGTCTGCACGTGACAGATCACAAACCAAACGTCGGAGAGGTCTCGATCAGATTACGAACTGGACGCTCTGCTGTCCACCGTACCGGCGTGTCGCCCGGAAACCGTCCCCGGAAACGACAACAGGGCCGAACCGTCGAAACGGATCGACCCTGTCGGTCGGTACACAACTCCGGTCGGAGCGCTCGGCTCAGTAGCGTCGAGCACCGTCGAACGGCATGGAGTCCACGGGAGCAACCTTGACCGGCACGCCGGACGTGGATGCGTGCACGACGTTGCCGTCGCCGATGTACATACCCGAGTGCGAGCCGCCGTAGAACGAGACGACGTCGCCGGGCATCAGGCTGTCACGCGAGACCGGAGTGCCCGCGGCTGCCTGGTCGTAGCTCGTACGGGGCAGGCTGACGCCGGCCTGCTTGTAGGCCCACTGGATCAGGCCCGAGCAGTCGAACGAATCCGGACCCGATGCGCCGTACACGTACGGAGCGCCGATCTTGGACTCCGCTGCCTGGACGGCCTTGGCAGCCGGGGTGACCTGCGGGGCAAGGGGCGCACCCGGAGCGGGCATGCCCGGAATGTTGAGGGGAGGGAGACCCGGGATGTCAGGAATCTCGAAGGTTCCGACGCCGGGGATGGTGACTGGGGCCGCCATTGCCGGTGCAGCGGGGAGAATCACCACGCCTGCCGTGAGCGCTCCGGCTACGAGAGCTCGCCGCAATGTTCGGTTGGAAAGTTGTGACGCCACGAAAGATGGTGCTCCGTTTCTTCCACTCGTCCGCCGACCGAGTTAGCTGACGGGTTCGGGCTGGGAAGAGCAGCCCTACCCACCGGCCACCATCGGTGACTCGGCGGGATTCACCCCAGTAAATATCGGGTTCCCGGTACGAACACTCTCGCGAGTGATCGATTAGGCGGTGACTTGCGACGCCACTCCGGTTTGGACTGGCAAGACTCCGCAAGGTCTCAGGAAGGTTACGAAATGGCATACCCCTGTGTCGACCCCGACGCGCCGAACGGACCGAATTCGGCCGTGTTCTCGCTACCCGGCGCGTTGATCGCCCGGTGTGTCACGAGTCGATAACAGGGGAACATCCGCGGTGCCGTCGTCGTTCACGACGAGCTTGAGCGCGGGCACCATACCGACGTCGGCGAGCACTCCCATGGCACCGAGTTCTTCCTGCTCGAGGGTGATACGAGACGGTGAACCGACCCAGTGCCCATCCGATCTCGCGGGCATCCCGGGAGCCCCCAGAAGCACCGTCACAACGCAGTCGGCGCAGGCGATGTCACGAACCAGGCAGTCACTGCAGTCGATGATCATTGTGATCCTTGTCTCTTTGTCGCGTCGGACGGTGAAATCGGCCGATCGAACGAAAGGTAGCGCCAGCCACCGACAGGTTCCGCGACTCGACAATCGGCACCGACCGACACGATGCCCTCCGACGCCGTGTTCGGCGTTCTTGTCGGAGGTCGGCCCTAACGTCGTCGCAGTGAGCCTGCCGATCCAGCTGACGTTCGACGAACTCGACACCCCGCTTCACGCCACCACGTTCGTCGTCGTCGACCTCGAAACCACTGGTGGCAGCGCTGACACGGAGGCGATCACCGAAATCGGGGCAGTCAAGGTCAGAGGCGGCGAGATCATCGGCGAATTCGCCACCCTCGTCGACCCGGGCAGATCGATCCCGCCCTACATCGTCGAGTTGACCGGCATCACGACGGCGATGCTGATCGGGGCTCCCCGCATCGAACGCGTTCTCCCCGGCTTTCTCGAGTTCGCTCGCGGATCGGTACTGGTGGCACACAACGCCGGGTTCGACACGGGATTTCTCAAGGCCGCAGCGAGTCGACTCGACATCGCCTGGCCCCGCTTCCAGGTGCTCTGCACGGTCAAACTCGCCCGACGAGTGCTCACGCGCGACGAGGCACCCTCGGTGAAACTGTCCGCCCTGTCGACGTTGTTCAGATCCAGCACTCGGCCGACTCACCGAGCATTGGACGACGCGCGTGCCACGGTGGACGTGTTGCACGGCCTGATCGAACGAGTGGGCAACCAAGGCGTACACAGCTACGCGGAACTGGTCGACTACCTCCCTGCGGTGTCGGCGGGGCAACGAGCCAAACGCGGCCTGGCCGCACACCTGCCCGATACACCCGGCGTCTACCTCTTCCGAGGACCGTCGGACGAGGTCCTGTACGTAGGGACCTCGAACAACCTCAAGCGTCGGGTGCGCAACTACTTCACCGGTTCCGAGACACGTGGGCGAATGAAGGAGATGGTCTCGCTCGCCACTCGCGTGGACCACGTCGAATGTGCGCACGCACTCGAGGCAGGCGTCCGCGAATTACGGCTTCTCTCGGCTCACGTCCCGCCTTACAACCGCCGATCGAAGTTTCCCCGCAAAGGGTGGTGGGTCACCCTCACCGACGAAGCGTTTCCGCGTCTGTCGATCGTGCGCACTCCCGCACCCAACAGCCTCGGACCGTTCGCTGTTCGGGCGGACGCGGCGGAGGCCTCCGCACTCGCCGCAGAATTCTGTCGACTTCGTACATGCACCCGCCGGTTGGGCCGCGCGGTTCGACACGGTGACGAGTGCACCGCGACGGACGTCGGTGGCTGCCCAGCGGCGTTCTCCGGGCCCCTGACGGCCGAGGAGTACTCGGGTGCCCCGGCGAAATTTCTGGCGTTCGTGTGTGGACACGACGACGAGCTGCTGTTCGCGATGCGACGCCGCGTCGCCGAACTCGCGGACCGTGAACTGTTCGAGACAGCCGCGCGTCTCCGCGATCGAATCGCGGTGACGGTGAACGTGCTCCGCAGGATGCACCGGGCGGCCGCCGTTGCGGCCATCGCCGAGCTCGTGGCGGCCAGGCGGACGGCCGACGGTGGCTGGGAGCTGATGGTGGTGCGCTTCGGCCGCTTGGCCGGGGCAGCCGTCGCACCGCGAGGGGTGCACCCGATGCCCGTCGTCGATGCGATCACGGCGTCGGCCGAGACGGTGATGCCCGATGCGACGCCACTTCGCGGTGCGCCGCCGGAAGAGGTGAGCCTGATCGCGTCGTGGCTCCACACGGACGGAGTGCGCATCGTTCGCACCAGCAGTGGCTACTGCAGCCCTGCTCGGTCTGCGGGTTCGTGGGAGGAGTGGTGTCGAACGGCCCGAGAAGCAACGAGGCAGGAGTGGAGCCCGCGGAACGACCGATGAAGCGAGAGTGGAGTCGGCCGAGCAACTAGTGTTGTCTCGGTTGGGTCGAGCTCGCGTCGTGTGTGAGCCCGGAGATGCGTGAGGAGCACAGATGATCAATGCCATCGTCTTGATCGACGCCGAGGCCGATCTGATTCCGGAGACGGCGCAGGCCGTTGCCGATGTGGACGGTGTGTCGGAGGTGTATTCGTGCGCCGGCGACGTCGATCTGATTGCCATCGTCAAGGTGCGTGATCATGCGTCGATAGCCGAGGTCATCACGAAGCACATCAATCGTGTTCGTGGTGTTCGCAGTACGACGACTCACATTGCGTTTCAGTCGTATTCGAGTGCCGACGTCGATGCAGGATTCTCGATCGGCGAGTAGTTCGGTGTGATTCAGTCGGCCAGCGCTGTGGTGCAGCGTGCCCAGTCGGCAAGCAGGCGGGCCGCGGAACCGTTGTCGACAACCGTTGCCGCAGTTGCCAATCCGGCTTCGATTTGCTCGTGCAGGTTTCCCGAGACTCCACGATGCGCGGCCATGGCCGCGGCGGCGTTGAGTAGCACGGCGTCACGGACGGGTCCGAGTTCGCCTGCGAACACGCGATGTGCCACTGCTGCATTGAATTTCGCGTCCCCGCCTCGGAGGGCCTCGATGGGCGCCCGAGCGATTCCGTAATCGGCCGGGTCGATCGAGTCGACGGTGACGGTCCCGTCGGACACCACGTGCACGGTGGTCGTGGTGGACAGGGTGATTTCGTCGAGCCCGTCGTCACCACGGACGACGAGAACCGAACTACCGCGTCGAGCGAACACGCCGGCGACGACGGGCACCAGATTCTCGAATGCGCAGCCGATCAGTCCGGCGCGTGGGCGGCCCGGGTTGGTCAAGGGGCCCAGCACATTGAAGATCGTCGGAATGCCGATCTCCTTGCGCGCCGGACCGGAGAACCGAAGTGCGGGGTGGTGGATCGGCGCGAAGCAGAACCCGATCCCAACCTGCTCGACGCTCGACGCCACCCCGGCGGGACCCAGGGTGACCCGCACGCCCAGCGCCTCGAGCACATCGGTCGTACCACTCTTGGACGACGCTGCACGGTTACCGTGTTTGACGACGCGTATTCCGCTGGCAGCGACGACGATCGCGGCCATCGTGGAGATGTTCACCGTGTCCGCACCATCGCCGCCGGTTCCGACGACGTCCACCGCGTCACGGTCGGTCTCGACCAGAAATGCGTGCGAGAGCATGGAGTCGGCGAGACCCTCCAGTTCCGCGGGAGTGGGGCCCTTCATCTTCAGTGCCACCCCGAAGGCAGCGATCTGAGCGGCTGTGGCGTTGTCGGACATGATCTCGTCCATCACCCAGCCGGTATCGGCGCTCGACAGGTCGGCGTGCGTGGTCAACGCTCCGAGGATTCGACGCCACGTTCGCGGCTGCTCGTCACTGGTCCCTGCGGTCATGGTGGATGTGCCGTGCCCTTCTGCTGTCGATGCGCGCGGTGCGGTGGAAGCTTAGTCAGACGTGTCGGCGGGTGAGGCGGGCTGCAGCGCATCCCACCCCAGTACCGCTCCCCCACGCCGTTGCGCGAGACCCGCCATGCGAGACCTCTCCTGCGAACAGTGCAACGCGTCGAGCACCTGTACCCGCTGCAGGACCAGAGCGACACCGTCATCGACTTGCGGCCGATACCCGGTGTCGTCCGGTAGTTCGACCTGCGGACCGACCTCGTACGCATCCTGCGCCGCGACGGCTGCCGCATCGTCGACTTCGTGCGCGGGCAGCACGAGGTGATGCCGCAACAGCACCTCGGAGGACTCGATCCACGTGGGTTCTGTGTTCGCCGCCTCGTCGAGAACGGCGGAGCACGCCCGCGCGTCGTCGAAGCAGCTCGCCACTACCACCAGATCTTCGCGCGTGGGGTCCAGACGTTCCGCGGTCGACCGCGAGAACAACCGCCGAAACCACCCACCTGCACTGCTCTTTGCCATGAGGCCAGCCTTGCACGACTGGACCCTACCGGCCCGTACAGGCCCCTCCACCAGCGCGGGAACAACGGCGCGCTCGGAATCGTCCCTCCGCGACGCGCCAAGACCGGACCCGGATATGCCTTCCGTACTACGACGGGTCATACTTCTTTCTGTGACGAGCGCTGTAGGGACTCAAGGATCGGCAATCACCCAACGCGTGCACTCGCTGAACCGTCCCAATATGGTCAGCGTCGGCACGATCGTGTGGCTGTCGAGTGAACTCATGTTCTTCGCCGGGCTGTTTGCGATGTACTTCGTCGCACGCGCGCAGGCGAATGGAAACTGGCCGCCGGAGCCGACCGAGCTGAACCTCGGGCTGGCTGTTCCGGTGACGGCCGTGCTGATCGCTTCTTCGTTCACCTGCCAGCTGGGCGTGTTCGCTGCCGAGCGTGGCGACGTGTTCGGGCTTCGTCGGTGGTACATCGTCACCCTGGCAATGGGCGCGTTCTTCGTCGCCGGTCAGGGATACGAGTACTACCACCTGGTCCACGAGGGCACGACGCTCTCGAGCAGCGTGTACGGCTCGGTCTTCTACATCACGACCGGCTTCCACGGTTTGCACGTGATCGGCGGACTCATCGCCTTCGTCTTCCTGATCACCAGAACCCTGGTCAGCAAGTTCACGCCCGCGCAGGCCACCGCCGCCATCGTCGTTTCGTATTACTGGCACTTCGTCGACATCGTCTGGATTGCCCTCTTCGCGACGATCTACTTCATCCGCTAGTGACAGTCAGCAAGCCACAGATATCGAGCGAACGGATTCAGCCCCCGACGTTCGGCCCGTCCCGACACGACAAGGGATAGAAGATGAGTACATCTCCCCCAGCAGCAACCGACGACACTTCGGCCTCGAAGGCGCGACGCAAGCGTAAGACGCGTCGACGCGTCACCGGTGCACTCGTTCTGATGATGGGCCTTCTGAGCGCGGGTTTCCTCGCGTCGGCCCTGACGCCTACACCCCAGGTTGCAACAGCCGACACCGATTCGGCGGCGCTGATCCGCGAAGGCAAGCAGCTCTACGACACGTCGTGCGTGACATGCCACGGTGCCAATTTGCAGGGTGTTCAGGATCGCGGACCGAGTCTCATCGGTGTCGGTGAAGCTGCCGTCTACTTCCAGGTGTCGAGTGGCCGTATGCCGGCTGTTCGCAACGAGGCACAGGCACTGCGCAAGCCGCCGAAGTTCGACGACAAGCAGATCGACGCGCTCGGTGCTTACATCCAGGCCAACGGCGGCGGCCCGACGGTCATTCTCGACGAGAACGGTGAGGTGGCGCAGGAGTCGCTTCGCGGCGACGACATCGCCCGAGGCAGCGAGCTGTTCCGCTTGAACTGCGCGTCCTGCCACAACTTCACCGGCCAGGGCGGCGCACTGTCGTCGGGCAAGTTCGCGCCGGACCTCGGGCCTGCCAACGAGCAGGAGATCTACACCGCGATGGTCACCGGTCCGCAGAACATGCCAAAGTTCTCCGACCGTCAGCTGACGATCGAGGAGAAGTCGGACATCATCGCCTACGTCAAGTCGGCCCAGGAAACCAAGGCTGCAGGCGGCTGGGGTCTCGGTGGCTTCGGTCCCGGTACCGAGATGATCGCCCTGTGGGTTGTCGGAATCGCCGCTGTCGTCGGCGCAACATTGTGGATCGGAGCTAGATCATGAGCGACGGCGATTCCGGCCGTAAGGACGCCGACAACACCGACGGCACCAATGCCGAGGGTGTGAATCCCGACAAGAAGTACACCGACGAGGAGTTGGCAGCGCTCAGCCGGGACGAGTTGGTCGAACTCGGCACCAATCTCGACGGTGTGGATGTCGCATTCCGTCGCAATCGCTGGGCTGTGGAAGGTACTCGCGCCGAGAAGCGCGCAGAGCGCAGCGTGGCGATCTGGTTTGCCATCGCCGGCCTGTCGGCAGTCGCGTTCATCGGCGTCTACCTCTTCTGGCCTTGGCAGTACGCAGGCATCGGTGACGACAACTACAACCTGTACTCGCTGTACACGCCGCTGATCGGCGGAACGATGGGTCTTGCGATCCTCGCCGTCGGCGTCGGTGCCGTGCAGTTCACCAAGAAGTTCATCCCCGAAGAGGTCTCCATCCAGGACCGCCACGACGGAAGTTCGTCGGAAACGGACCGCAGGACGCTGGTCGCCGAGCTGGGCGATTCGCTCGACACGTCGACCATCGGACGACGCAAGGTCATCAAGCGTTCGCTTCTGTTCGGCGGCGGCGCTCTCGGCGTGATGGCACTGCTCCCCCTCGGCGGCCTCATCAAGAATCCGTGGGCCAAGGGCGAAGATTCTCCGTTGTGGGTATCCGGCTGGACGCCTCGCTACGATGGAGAGACGATCTACCTCCGACGAGACACCGGGCGACCGGAAGATGTTGTTCTCGTACGGCCCGAGGACTTGGACGCTGGTGCCATGGAAACTGTCTTCCCGTTCCGCGAGGCGGACCGCGAGAGCGAGCACGACCTGCTCATGTCACTCCGCGGTATCCGTAACGCAGTCATGCTCATCCGTTTGCGTCCCGACGACGCAAGCACGGTCATCAAGCGCAAGGGCCAGGAGAGCTACAACTACGGCGATTACTACGCCTACTCCAAGATCTGCACGCACCTGGGTTGCCCGACATCGTTGTTCGAGCAGCAGACCAACCGCATTCTCTGCCCTTGCCATCAGTCGCAGTTCAACGCGCTCGAGTACGGCAAGCCGATCTTCGGACCGGCTGCGCGCGCGCTGCCTCAGCTTCCCATCACAGTCAACGAGGAGGGTTACCTAGTGGCACAGCACGACTTCCACGAAGCACTGGGTCCCGCCTTCTGGGAACGTCGACCGGAGCGTGATTCATGAGTCCTTCACTGCAAACCCTCGCCGCCAAGCAGGCGGACGACGTAGACAGTCGTTACCACTTGGCACCAGGTTTGCGCCGCCAGATCAACAAGGTGTTCCCCACCCACTGGTCGTTCCTGCTCGGTGAGATCGCGCTGTACAGCTTCGTGATCCTGCTGATCTCCGGCGTCTTCCTCACCCTGTTCTTCGATCCTTCGCTCAGCGAGGTCGTCTACCAGGGCGCGTACACCCCGCTGAACGGCGTGACCATGTCACGTGCCTACGCGACAGCACTCGACATCTCGTTCGAGGTGCGCGGCGGTCTGTTCATGCGCCAGATCCACCACTGGGCAGCACTGATGTTCGCCGCGTCGATCATCGTGCACATGATGCGCATCTTCTTCACCGGTGCGTTCCGTCGTCCCCGTGAGGCCAACTGGGTCATCGGCTGCCTGCTGCTGATCCTGGCGATGTTCGAGGGCTTCTTCGGATACTCGCTCCCCGACGATCTGCTCTCGGGCACCGGCCTCCGCGCCGCGTTCTCCGGAATCACGATGAGCATCCCGATCGTCGGCACCTGGATGCACTGGTTGATCTTCGACGGGGACTTCCCCGGCACGATCATCATTCCTCGCCTGTACGTGGCGCACGTGCTGCTGCTACCGGCCATCATCCTGGCGCTGATCGCAGCTCACCTGGCTTTGGTCTGGTACCAGAAGCACACGCAGTTCCCCGGACCCGGTCGTACGGAAACCAACGTCGTCGGCGTTCGTATCCTCCCGGTCTTCGCCGTCAAGTCCGGCGCGTTCTTCGCCGTGACGTTCGGCGTGATCGCCGCCATGGGCGGACTGCTGCAGATCAACCCGATCTGGGCGCTCGGTCCGTACAACCCGTCTCAGGTGTCCGCAGGTTCGCAGCCCGACTTCTACATGATGTGGACCGACGGCCTGGCGCGTCTGTGGCCGGCATGGGACATCTACATCGCTGGTCGCTACACGATTCCTGCAGTCTTCTGGGTGGCCGTGATCATGGGCCTCGTCTTCACCGTGATGATTGCCTACCCATGGATCGAGAAGCGTCTCACCGGAGACAACGCACACCACAACCTGCTGCAGCGTCCCCGCGACGTGCCGGTCCGTACTGCGATCGGCGCAATGTCCATCGCCTTCTACGTCGTTCTGACGCTCTCGTGCGTCAACGACCTGATCGCGTACAAGTTCGACATCTCGCTCAATGCGATGACGTGGATCGGTCGAATCGGAGTGCTCATTGCTCCGCCGATCGCATACTTCGTCGCGTACCGGTTCTGCATCGGCCTACAGCGCAGCGACCGGGCAGTTCTCGAGCACGGCATCGAAACCGGAATCATCAAGCGACTCCCGCACGGCCAGTACGTGGAAATCCACCAGCCGCTCGGACCGGTCGATGATCACGGTCACCCGATCCCGCTCGATTACCAGGGTGCAGCGGTCCCCAAGAAGATGAACAAGCTCGGTTCTGCCGGCAAGCCCGGCTCGGGTTCACTGTTCACCCCGGACCCCGTTGCGCAGAGCAAGGCCCTCGAGGATGCACTCCACAAGGGCGAGCACGAGCAGCTGGCAATGCTTCGCAACTACCAGGCGGGCATTCTGGGCAATGGCCACTCGAACGGCAACGGCCATACCAACGGCAACGGCCATACGAACGGCAACGGCCATACGAACGGCAACGGTCACGCCAACGGCAACGGTCATTCCAATGGCCACGCCAACGGCAACGGCCATGCCAACGGGCACGAAGACACCTCGATTTCTTCGGGTCGTCAGGACAGCGATCGCGATCACTGAGTCCTGACAACGCATTCCGCTGAAGGGCGGCACCGGCAACGGTGCCGCCCTTCTTCGTGTGGTGGCGGTACTACCCGATCGACACATGTCCGGAGACGATCCGGCTGGATCTCCATCGGTCCGCGGGAGTCCTGTGAACGGAGGCCGCAACTCTCACAGGCTCCACTCCCCTCCCCCGCCCGAGGACTGCCGATTCAGAGCGCGGTAAATGCTCGACTCGGAGCCGGCACTCACCTGCTGGTAGCCCGCAGACCCATCGGTGACGAGCATCGGCCCGGTCGGTCTCGACCGGTATTAGTATCGGTGTATGGTCCGTATCCCACTCAGTCCCGGTGAACTCGCGCGTGGTGCTCGCTTGGGCACAGCTTTGCGCCGTTTCCGGGGTAGCCGGACCATGACCGAGGTTTCCGACGCCGCCGGCATCTCCGTCGAAACGCTCAGAAAAATCGAGACCGGGCGTATCGCAACCCCGGCATTCTTTACCGTCGCCGCACTGTGCACTGCGTTGGAGATCTCACTCGATGCACTGCTCGAATCCACGGCGGATGCGTCGTCGACCCTGCGGGAGGCAGACGCGTCCTGACTGGTTCGGATCCGCGCCGTGGTCTTCCGGGACGTTCATGCGTTCCAGTCCATGACGAAAGACCGGGGTGCGGCCGGTCTCTCACCGACCCGCAGTAGGTAGGCGTGGTGCTTCTCAGTCGATCGGCGAGACCCTGATGAGGTTGCCGTCGGGGTCCGCGATCACGAAAGTGCGGCCGAAGACGGCGTCGTGTGGCTTCTGCACTACGGCAACTCCTTTCGCGACCCAATCGGTGAATATGTCGTCGACTGCTTCCGAGGGGCCGGGCACCATGAGTCCGATCTCGCTCATGCGGAGTGTGCTCGGTACAGAGTGCTCGGCGTAGCCCGTCCACAACGCGAGCAGTACACCGGGGGCAACGTCGAAAGCAACATAGTGGGGACTGGTGAAAGTCGGTTCGATCTCGAACAGGTCGCTGTAGAAGGCGGTGGCGGCCTGGGTCTCCCGGACGCCGATCAAGAACAGGTTCGGTGCAGGCATGGAGGGCTCCTCGAGTGGATGTCGTATCGATACCGAACCATCCAATCGCCTCATCGCGACAGAACCTGTCACCTTTTTCTGCCAACATCGGTCCGCATGAAGGCTTCGAGGCTGCTGCATATCTTGCTGCTCCTACAGACCCGTCAGCGCATGACAACTACCGAGCTCTCCGACCGTCTGGAAGTGTCTCGGCGCACTGTGCCGCGAGACGTCGAGGCGCTCTCGGCGGCTGGTGTGCCCGTCTATGCCGAACGCGGACGGAACGGCGGGATTGTCTTGCTCCCCAATGCACGACTCAACGCATCCCATCTGGATCCACCAGAACTCGAGGCCCTCTCCATAGCCGGTTTGGACAGCGCGCAGCTCGAACGTTTGGGGCTGTCTGCGGTATGGGAGTCGGCCGCGCGCAAGATCGCCGCCCGGCAGGCTGCGGCACCGGATATACCGGGCATGCTGGGTCTGGCGGACCTGGTACTGGTCGACAGCACCGCATGGTTCGCCGACTCGGAAACAGCGATCGACGTATCGGACCTGGCCTCGACACTTCGACGCCGACGACGACTGCAAATCCAGTACCGGCGTAGCGCCGAGAATCAGGCCTCGACGCGGGTGGTCGACCCGTACGGGATCGTAGCGAAATCAGGTCGCTGGTATCTCGTCGCCGACGACCAGGGAGACGGTCGACTGTTCGCGCTGGAACGGCTCTCGACCTACGAACAACTCGCCGCACCAGCTGCTGTTCAACCCGGGGAAACCCTCCGCACGAAATGGGCAGCGTTGAAAGGTCGCACCGAGAGACGAGGTCACGTGAGCGTCACCGTCCGCCTGCCGGAGAAAGGCCTCGACCTGGCTCGACGGGTACTCGCCGGTCGCATCCACGAGGTCTCCGCCGCGAAAGACGGCTGGTGCACCGTCGTCGTCCGCTATCCCGATATCGAGTCGGTACGTCAACTACTTCAATTCGGCGATCACATCGAAGTACTCACACCAGCCGCAGCTCGCGAACGCATCGGTCAGCTCGCCACAGTTCTGGCCGAAAAGCACTCGACCCCCGCCGGCTGACCCGGTCGGAATGCCCCTGCACTCGAGCGATGTCCCCGGTGTGCACGTTCCAGCACAGAAAAGGGCCCCGATCGCTCTCGTGAACGATCGGGGCCCTTTTCGGGTGTCTACAGGTCAGTGGCGTTCGGCACCGATGTGGTACTCGAAGACCAATCCAGCGGCCGAGGCGATGACGCACACGACGCCCAGAGCAATCAACCAGGGCTGGAAGAAGGCAAAGCCCAGAGCGGTGATCGACGCCGCCACGGCCAGCACGAACGGCCAGAAGCTGCCGGGGCTGAAAAAGCCCAGGTCGCCTGCGCCGTCACTTACCTCGGCGTCGTCGAAGTCTTCGGGCCGAGTGTCGAGCCGTCGCGCGACGAATCGGAAGTAAGTTCCGACGATCAGCGTCAGGCCGACCGACAGGAAGATCGCCGTGACGCCTGCCCACTCGACGCCGGTTCGGCTCAATCCTGTGAACAGCGCATACACGATGCCGACCAGGAGGAAGAAGACCGTGAGGATCTCGAAGATCTTCGCTTCGATTTTCATATCAGCATGCTTCCTTGGTCAGTTGCCTTCGGCGACGGTGGCGGTACGGACGGTGCGATCGGTCTCGAACGGCGAGGTGCTGGTCGCGAGCGGGCTCTCGCCGATGGCTTCCAGTGCCTGCGCGTTGGTCAGCGCTTCGCCACCCTCGGACAACGGCTTGCGCAGCTCGATGTACTGCTCGAACTTGTCCGGGGACACGGCGCGAACCTCGAAGTTCATCATCGAGTGGAACGTGCCGCACATCTCCGTGCATCGACCGACGAACGAACCTTCGCGCTCGATTTCGCTGATCTGGAACACGTTGTCGGAATGGTTCTCCTCGGGGTTGGGGAGAACGTCACGCTTGAACAAGAACTCCGGAACCCAGAACCCGTGGATGACGTCCGAGGATGCCAGCACGAATTCGATGCGCTTTCCGGTGGGAAGGACGAGCACCGGAATCTCGGCGCTGGAACCGACCGTTTCGATCTTGTTGTAGTGCAGGTAGGACAGATCCTGGGGAATGGCACCGTGGATCGCGCCGGGCACGAACTCGCCGTCCTCGCTACCCTCGGCGCCTTCGCCGGGAGTTGCGGCGGCTTCTGCGGCGGCCTGCTCCTCTTCGTCGGTGCCCTCGTACTTGGCGGCACCGTCCTTGAGGTCGATCGTCCGGTATCCGAACTTCCAATTCCACTGGTATGCGGTCACGTCGACCTGGACGTCGGGATCTGCCTGCTTCTCGTCGACGTAGTTCTGCACCACGACGGTGAAGTAGAAGAGCACGGCGATGATCACGAACGGAACCGCCGTGTAGAACAGCTCGAGCGGAACGTTGTACGCGGTCTGACGCGGGAACTCCGGGGAGCTCTTCTTCTTACGGTGGAAGAGCACCACCCAGAAGATCAAGACCCACACGACGATGCCCATGACCAGGGCGGCGATGACCGACCAGGTCCACAGGTCGCCGATGCGTCGTCCCTGCGGAGTGACGCCCGAGGCGAAACCGAAATTGAGTACGTTGTCACTGCTGATGGAACAGCCCGACAGCATCAACGCGGCTACACCGAGAAATGCTGTCAGCCCCGCTCGCCGAAGGATCCGACTATGCGCCACGTTCACGCCTTCCTGATTGCCCACCACTGAAGAATAAGGGCTTCCACATGGAGATGCCCGAGTACTACGCAGCGTAGACCAAAGCTGACGCGGAGCCACCCTTGGGTCGTTACCTAGGTTCGAGCGTGTCTGCGGCATACTCGGTTGCTGATCGACCGTCCCGCTGACGACACGCGGAGATCCGGCCCCCGGCATTGTCCCCAACTGCGAGAAGAGGTAGCAGACGCTGTGTGTGGACTGCTCGGAGTACTGACATCTCACGGAACGACCGCCGCCGGCGTCGAGCTGGTGAGCTCGGCGACTCACTGCATGCGCCATCGAGGCCCGGACGAGCCCGGTGGCACCTGGCACGACGACGACGTCGTATACGGCTTCAATCGACTCTCGTTCATCGACATCGAACACTCGCATCAGCCGATGCGGTGGGGACCTCCGGGTTCACCCGACCGGTACGCGTTGGTGTTCAACGGCGAGATCTACAACTACCTCGAGTTGCGTGCGGAGCTCGCGCGCGATCACGGTGCAGAATTCGCCACCGAAGGTGACAGCGAGTCGATCGTCGCGGCATTTCACTACTGGGGCGCTTCCGCCGTGCAACGTCTGCGAGGAATGTTCGCCTTCGCCATCTGGGACACCGAGACTCGCGAGATGTTCATCGCGCGCGATCCCTTCGGCATCAAGCCGTTGTTCTACGCCACGGGCCCGGGTGGAACCGCGTTCGGCAGTGAGAAGAAGAGCGTTCTCGACCTGATGGAGCTGCTGGGCGTCGATCTCGACCTCGACCCGCGGGCCATCGAGCACTACACCGTGCTTCAGTACGTCCCGGAACCGGAGACGCTGCACGCGGGGATCAGGCGGCTCGAGTCGGGTTGCTACGCCACCCTCTCCCCCGGTACGCCGCCGAAGATCACCCGATACTTCACACCGACGTTCCCGGTGAAGCCTTTCGCTCCCGGCAGCGAGAAGGCTCGCTACCAGGAGATTGCCGAGGCGCTCGAAGATTCGGTCGCCAAGCACATGCGAGCCGACGTGACCGTCGGTTCCTTCCTCTCGGGCGGCATCGATTCCACGGCCATCGCGGCACTGGCGATTCGACACAATCCGAACTTGATCACCTTCACGACCGGCTTCGAGCGCGAGGGTTACTCCGAGGTCGACGTTGCAGCGGAGTCGGCAGCCGCGATAGGTGCTCGGCACATCGTGAAAGTGGTCGGACCGGAAGAGTTCGCGGCGTCCATTCCCGAGATCGTCTGGTACCTGGACGACCCGGTGGCCGATCCGGCGCTCGTACCGCTCTACTTCGTCGCCAAAGAAGCTCGCAAACACGTCAAGGTCGTGCTGTCCGGAGAGGGTGCGGACGAACTGTTCGGCGGCTACACCATCTACCGCGAGCCGCTGTCGTTGAAGCCGTTCGAGTCTCTACCCGCATTTCTACGCCGCGCAGCCGGATCGTTGAGCGAGCGCATTCCCGAAGGCACGCGCGGCAAGAGCTTGCTGCACCGAGGATCGATGACCCTCGAGGAGCGCTACTACGGCAACGCACGCAGCTTCAACGACGCGCAGTTGCGATCGGTGCTGCGTGAGTTCCGTTCGGAGTGGACGCATCAGGACGTCACCGCGCCCATCTACGCGCAGTCGCAGGGGTGGGATCCCGTAGCTCGTATGCAGCATTTGGACCTGTTCACCTGGCTTCGTGGCGACATTCTGGTCAAGGCCGACAAGATCACCATGGCGAACTCGCTCGAGCTGCGCGTCCCGTTCCTCGATTCCGAGGTCTATCGCGTGGCAGAGAAGTTGCCACTGGAGCAGAAGATCACCAAGAGCACTACCAAATACGCGCTGCGCCAGGCGCTGGAAGGCATCGTTCCCGGTCATGTTCTGCACCGCGCCAAGCTCGGTTTTCCGGTGCCACTGCGCCACTGGCTGCGCGGTACCGAACTCTTCGACTGGGCTCACCAGCAGATCGCCGAGTCACAGACCGATCACCTTCTGAACAAGGCCGCCATCGTCGCCATGCTCGACGACCATCGGGCAGGCAAATCGGATCACAGCCGTCGCCTGTGGACGCTGCTCATCTTCATGGTGTGGCACGGGATCTTCGTGGAGAAGCGCATCGTGCCGCAGATCGCCGAACCGGAGTACCCGGTCAACATCTGACGTGAGGCTTACCGTGCCCGTCTCACCCATCCTCTGCGGATGGGTGAGACGGGCACGGTAAGCCTGAGACTCAGGCGGGCAGCAACGCGCCGATCTCCTCGCCGGCTTCGGCACCGTACGCCGCGCTCAAGCGCTTGATCGCGTCGTCGCGGTTGAGACTCCATTCCTGCGTTCCGGTGGTCTCGAGGACCAGCACGGCTACCAGAGAACCGAGTTGAGCAGCTCGTTCGATGCTCGCTCCGGCGAGGTGGCCGGTGAGGAACCCGGCACGGAACCCGTCGCCCACTCCGGTGGGATCGACCTTGCTCGTCTCGGGCACGACACCGATGTGGGTATGCTTCCCGCCCTTTTCGACGATATCCACGCCCCGCTTGCCCAGCGTGGTGACCCGCAGGTCCACCTTGTCCGCGATATCGGCGTCGGACATCCCGGTCTTCTGCTTGAGCAGTGCCCATTCGTATTCGTTGGTGAACAGGTAGGCCGCCCCGTCGATCAGGTCGGTGGCCTGTGCGGCGTCGAGTCGCGCGAGTTGCTGGGACGGGTCGGCGGCAAAGGGAACACCTGCCGCGCGGCACTGGTCCGTGTGGGCGGTCATCGCATCCGGATCGTTGGCCCCGATCAGCACGAGATCGAGCTCGTGCTGTGCGGCCAGCGCGTCGATGGAGATGTCGCGGGCTTCGCTCATGGCACCGGGATAGAACGACGCGATCTGCGCCATGTCCTCGTCGGTGGTGCAGACGAAGCGTGCTGTGTGCGCGGTGGCAGACACACTGACGCCACTGCAGTCGACTCCGTGCTCTTCGAGCCAGGTCCGATACTCGGCGAAGTCCGGCCCCACGGCTCCGACGAGGAGCGGAGAGCCGCCGAGGACCCCGAGTGCGTAGGCGATGTTTCCGCCCACTCCCCCTTTACGGATGACCAGGTCGTCCACCAGGAAGCTCAGCGAAATGTTCGCGAGCTGATCGGCGACGATCTGCTCGGCGAACCGACCGGGGAATCGCATCAGATGGTCGGTTGCAATCGAGCCGGATACCGCGAGAGTCACGAAGAAGAGCCTTTCGGAGTGAAGTTCTGGATGACCGACGAGCAGACACGACTGTGACCGATACACGAATACGTGTATCGGTCACAGTCGAGAGCGAGTCAGCTCAGTTGAACGAGTCGCCGCACGCGCACGATCCGGTCGCGTTCGGGTTGTCGATCGTGAAGCCCTGCTTCTCGATCGTGTCCACGAAGTCGATGGATGCACCCTCCACGTAGGGAGCGCTCATCCGGTCGACTGCGAGGGTGACGCCGCCGAAGTCGACCGCGAGGTCGCCGTCGAGGCTTCGGTCGTCGAAGAAAAGCTGATAACGCAGTCCTGCACACCCACCGGGCTGTACAGCAATGCGCAGCGCGAGGTCGTCGCGGCCCTCTTGATCCAGCAACGCCTTGGCCTTGGCCGAAGCGGTCTCCGTCATGGTGACCTTGTGCGCCGTGGTTTCGGTCGTTGTGGTCTCATTCGAAACGGTCATGGGCTCTCCCTATCAGTCGTACCAAACCCGTGAACAAACTCAACCGTACTCCGGGTTGCTCTATTCCTTGCGCGCGCCGCCCCTGTTCGAGGGCCCGGCAACAGCACTGCTCGCCACGTGCGCGGCCAGCTTTTCGAGCTGATTGGCCGCATCGGTCATGGCCACCTCCACAGACCCGGCGAACTCGCTGATCGAGTGAGCGGCCGAGATACCGGCCGACGCCAAGTCGTCCTTGCTCAACGTCACCTGGCCGGCGAGCACCACGGTCTCGATTCCGGTGGCACCGCCTGCAGCGGCGATTCTGGTCACCAACTTGCCTCGCAGCGACTGCGAATCGAACTTTCCCTCGCCGGTCAGCACAAGGTCGACGGAGTCCAGGAGTTCCCGCTGACCGGTTCGTTCCGCCACGACGGCAGCACCCGGCACCTGCCTGCCACCGAGCGCGAACAGGGCGGCCCCCATCCCGCCCGCGGCACCCGCACCGTGACGGTCTGCCACATCGTGGCCCGCAGCCGACAGAACGGCAGCCCAGTCGGCGTTCAGTTCTTCGAGTCGCTCGACCGTCTCGGTGTCGGCGCCCTTCTGCGGCCCGAACACCCGAGCAGCACCGGCATCGCCGAGCAGGGGGTTCTCCACGTCCGACGCGGCGACGAGGTCGATTCCCGAGAACCGTTCGATTGCCGACCCCAGCCCGCCGAGTGCGCGGATCATCGCTCGTCCACCGTCGGTGCAACTGCTTCCGCCGAGTCCGACCACGATCGACGTGGCGCCACTCTTCAACGCCTCGCTCAGCAGCTGTCCGACGCCGTAGCTGTTCGCCTTCAGCGCCGACTGCGGAGTCAGTGGACCGTCGACGAGGTGCAGCCCGCAGGCCTGAGCAGATTCGATGTACGCCACCGTCCCGTCGAGCAGCCAGCGGGCCTGCACCGGCGTCCCGAGCGGTCCGTCCACGTCGGCGCCGTGGATTGTGCCGATGCGCGAGGCCAGTACCTCGACGAACCCCGGTCCACCGTCGGATTGGGGGGCCAGTTCCAGCTCGTCACCGCTCCGGACGCCCGCCCATCCTCTGGCAATGGCGGCGGCTGCATCTGCGGCAGTCAGGGTGTCCCCGAAGGAGTCCGGCGCAATCATCACTCGCATTCCCGGAAGTGTAGGACCGCAGTGCCCGAACAGCATCCCGCGCTGCGCCGCTGACCTGGCCGGTGTTCGAGTGCCTCCGCTCATCCCATACTCTGGTTGCGTGAAGCTGCTACGCCGTGGAAACTCTGACAATTCGGACGGACAGGACTCGAACGAGCCCGAGTCGACTGTGTCCGCCGGCGAGGCGACCTCGCCGGTGTCTCTCGGCAAAGGCCGACCGACCCCCAAGCGCCGTGACGCCGAGGCCCGCCGCCGCGGGCCGGTCGCTCCGGCTCCCCTGACGAGCAAAGAGGCACGAGAGCGCCGCAAGGCGAACAAGGGCAGCAAGGAAGACCGTAAGGCTGCCTCGAACGAACGGCGTGCAGCAGCTGCGGAGCGTCGGGCGCGCATGCTTGCGGGCGACGACAAGTATCTGCTGCCTCGCGACAAGGGCCCGGTGCGTGCCTACGTTCGCGACATCGTCGATGCGCGGCGCAATCTTGTCGGCTTGTTCATGCCGCTCGCTCTCATTCTCATCTTTGCGCTGTTCCTGCAGCCGCAGGTACAGCAGTACGTCACTCTCGGCATGTTCGTGATGATGCTGTTCATGGTCGGCGAGGGCATCTACCTCGGCAAGATGATCAACAACCGCATTCGCGTCCGGTTCCCCGACACTCCCGACGGCGGCTTCAAGATCGGCTGGTACGCCTTCGTACGGGCGTCGCAGATTCGGAAGATGCGTGCCCCCAAGCCGCGAGTGAGCGCCGGCGAGGCCGTCTGACGTCGGTGGCCGTGCCGTCTCGAACGCTCGTCCTCGGCGGAGCCAGATCCGGTAAGTCCGCGCACGCAGAATCGTTGGTCACGACCCGCCCGGTCCGCTACGTCGCGACCGGACAGCGCGATGCGTCGGACGAAGACTGGCAGCAGCGCATCGAACTCCATCGTGCGTCGCGTCCGCCCGAGTGGACCACGGTCGAAACCGTCACCGGGCTGGCGACGGTGGTGGCTCAGCCCTGGGGCGGCACCACGATGGTCGACGATCTGGGTACCTGGCTCACGGGAATGCTCGACGACGCAGCGGCCTGGGACCTGCCTCGCGGGACGATTGCTCCGGCCGTGGACGACTTGGTCTCAGCGGTCTCGGACTGCAGGTCGACTCTCGTGATCGTCAGCCCCGAGGTCGGCATGTCCGTGGTTCCCGAGTCGCGTTCCGGTCGACTGTTCCGTGACGAGCTCGGTGTCCTCAATGCGCGTCTCGCGCACGTGTGTGACAGGGTTCTGCTGGTCGTCGCGGGCCTCGCGCTGACCCTCAAAGAACCACCGGCGGATTCCCTGACCGCGAAAGGCCCAGTGTGACAACTCCTGTGGACGAGATTCCGGCACCCTCACCGTTTCGAGCGGTGCCTTCGCCGTCCGATTCCGCGCGGTACGAAGCTGCCGAGCGGCAAGGTCGGTTGACCAAGCCGGCCGGTAGCCTCGGCCGTCTCGAGACGCTCGGCGAGTGGATCGCCGCCTGCCAAGACGTCAGTCCGCCGAAGTCCTTCGAGCGCGTCCGTGTCGTCGTCTTCGCCGGCGACCACGGCGTCGCCGCTCATGGAGTGTCCGCCTACCCGCCCGAGGTCACGGCGCAGATGGTCGAGAACATTCGCGCGGGCGGTGCTGCGGTCAACGTCCTCGCGACCATCGCCGGGGCCACTGTTCGAGTGGTCGACATCGCTGTCGACGCCGACACCGATCCGTCGGTGTCCACCTTCAAGATTCGGCGCTCGAGTGGTTCCATCGACCGCGAGGACGCACTGAGCGAGGACGAGGTGCGCGCCGCCGTCGCCGCCGGCGCTGCCATCGCGGACGAGGAGGTAGACGCCGGTGCGGATCTTCTCGTCGCAGGCGACATGGGCATCGGAAACACCACGCCCGCAACCGTATTGATCGCCACCCTCACCGATACCGAACCGGTCGCTGCCGTCGGCCGCGGCACCGGAATCGACGACGCCGGGTGGATCAGGAAGACCGCTGCGATCCGGGACGCGATGCGGCGGGCTCGGCCGGTCGCCAAGAATCCCACCGACCTGCTGCGGGTGGCCGGTAGTGCCGACATCGCCGCCCTCGCCGGCTTCCTCGCCCAGGCGGCCCATCGTCGTACCCCGGTGATCCTGGACGGTCTCGTCGTCACAGCAGCAGCATTGGTGGCGGAAGACGGTGCGGCCGGTGCCAGTGCCTGGTGGGTCGCCGGGCATCGTTCGGCCGAGCCCGCCCATTCACTTGCCTTGCGGCACTTGCGACTCGAGCCGTTGGTGGAGCTGTCGATGCGACTCGGTGAAGGCTCCGGCGCGTTGGCGGCGTTGCCGCTCGTTCGTGCGGGAGTCGACACGTTGAATTCGATGGCGACGTTCGCCGACGCCGGCGTCAGCACCGGCGACCCCGAAGTCCGCTGACCGTGAGGCTGCGGGCCGAGGGTCTGGTGCTCGCGTTCTCGTGGTTGACGGTGCTGCCCGTGCGCGGCCCGTCGCAGGTCGACAGGGTCCGCGCCGGTAGCGCGATAGCGCACGCTCCCCTGGTCGGTCTCGTCCTCGGGTGCGTGTGTTCGGCACTGCTGTGGGCGACGACGGTTGCCGGGCTGTCGGCAATCCTGTGCGGCCTCATCGCCGTTGCCGCCGCCGCGCTGCTGACGCGCGGGATGCACATCGACGGGTTGGCCGACACCGCCGATGGGCTCGGCTGTTACGGCCCGCCCGAACGTGCGCGGGAGGTCATGAAGTCCGGTAGTGCCGGACCGTTCGGGGTGGCGGCCATCGCTCTGACGTCGGCCATTCAGGCCGCGAGTCTGGGTCAACTCGCGCAGGAGCGACTGTGGTGGGCTGTCGTCGTGGTTGCGGTGACTGCCCGGGTGGCGGCAATCCTGGCCTGCCGCAAGGGAGTCGACGCATCGACGTCGGGCGGCTTCGGTGCGCTCGTGGCCGGAACGCAGTCCAACGCCGTCCTGACGCTGTGGGTCATTGCGGCAGCAGCTGCGTCGGTCTTCGCGCAACCCGATCGACCCTGGCAAGGGCCGCTGGTCGTCGTCGCGGTCCTGACCCTGTCGGTGTTTGCCGTTCGACACTGCGTCCGACGCTTCGGTGGCCTCTCGGGCGATGTTCTCGGTGCCGCGATCGAGACCACCACGGCGTCGGCCGCGGTGGGCCTGTTGATCGGCAGCTGATCAGCGGAGCTTGGTCATCCAGCCGTGGGTATCGGCGAAGGTGCCGCGCTGGATGCCGGTGAGGGTGTCTCGCAGTGCGAGCGTGATCTCACCGGGTTCTCCGCCTGCGATCTCGAAAGAACCGTCGGTGGATTTGACGCTGCCCACCGGGGTGATGACAGCTGCTGTGCCACAAGCGAACACTTCGGTGATCTCGCCCGCTTCGGCACCCTTGCGCCACTCGTCGGTGGAGATCCGTCGTTCTTCGACGGGGATGCCGGAGTCCGTCGCCAAGGCCAACAGCGAGTCGCGCGTGATTCCGGGGAGCAAGGACCCGGACAGCGAGGGCGTCACCAACCGGGCGTCGGAACCCGAGCCGAAGACGAAGAACAGGTTCATGCCGCCCATCTCCTCGACGTAGCGGCGCTCGGTGGCGTCGAGCCAGACCACCTGATCGCAGCCCTCGTCGCTGGCCTGCGCCTGCGCGAGGAGGGAGGCGGCGTAGTTGCCTGCGAACTTCGCGGCACCGGTGCCACCCGGTGCTGCCCGGACGTATTCGGTGGACAACCACACGCTCACCGGTTTGACGCCACGTGGGAAGTACGCGCCTGCGGGTGAGGCGATCAGCATGTAGCGATACGCGTCGGCGGGGCGCACACCCAGACCGGCTTCGGTGGAGAACATGTAGGGCCGCAGATAGAGCGCGTCCTCGCCGCCCGCCGCCGGGACCCACTCGTGATCGAGCTCGAGCAACTTCTCGATAGAGCCGATGAACAAGTCGTCCGGCATCTCGGGCATGGCAAGCCGCTTCGCCGAGGTACGGAATCGTTCGGCGTTGGACTGCACCCGGAAGGTGGACAGATCGCCGTTGGGCTGGCGGTAGACCTTCAGGCCCTCGAAGATCGCTTGGCCGTAGTGCAGGACCATCGCCGCGGGGTCGAGCTCGATCGGACCGTACGGGGTGATCCTCGCATCGTGCCAGCCGCCGTCGCGGGTGTAGTCGATGCTCACCATGTGGTCGGTGAAGTGCTTTCCGAATCCGGGCGCAGCGAGTACCACGTCACGCGCCGCGGAGGTTGCGGGCGAAGGATGCTGCACGTACGTGAATTCGGAAACACCTGTCATGCCGGGAATCCTATCGTGGGGTTCGTGGCGGTCTCACGCGGTCACCTGGTCTTGGCGACGACGAACGGCGGTGCGACCACTTCGCAGCGCAGGGCGCGGCCCCGAACGTCGACCTCGACCTCCGAACCCACCGCGGGAGCGGCCTGCGCGTCGAGGAGTGCAAGGGCGATACCGACCTTGAGAGTGGGCGAGAAAGTGCCGGAGGTCGTCGTTCCGAGATCGCGTCCCGACGCGCGCACCGTGAGACCGGGGCGTAGAACGCCGCGATCGAGAGCTTTGAGCCCGCGCAGAATCCGTGCCGGACCGTCTGCCTTCTGGGCGGTCAATGCGTCCTTGCCCCAGAACGAGTCCTTGTTCCACCCGATCGCCCAGCCGCATCGTGCTTCGAGGGGCGAGATGTCCTGCGCCAGTTCGTGTCCGTGCAGCGGGTACCCCATTTCGGTGCGCAGCGTGTCGCGCGCTCCGAGCCCGCACACCTGACCGTCCCGAGACCGCACCGCAGCCAGCAGCGCCAGGAACAACGGTTTCACGTCGTCGGCAGACGGGATCAGCTCGTAGCCCTGTTCGCCGGTGTAACCCGTGCGGCAGACCCGGACAGGCAGCGAGTTCCAGGTGGCGTCCTCGAATGCCATGTAGTCCATATCGGTCGGTAGACCCAGTTCCTGCAGAACCTCGGACGCCTTCGGCCCCTGCACGGCCAGCACTCCGAACTCGCGGTGCCGGTTCACCACCGAGACCCCGGCGGGGGCAGCGGCAGCCATCGCCTCGACCACAGCTGCCGTGTTCGCAGCATTGGGTACCAGAAACACGTCCTCGTCGGAGACGAAGTAGGCGATCAGGTCGTCGACGACGCCACCGGACTCGGTGCAGCACAGCGTGTATTGCGCTTTGCCCGGTTCGATTCTGGTCAGGTCGTTGGTGAGGACGGAGTTCACGAATGCGGCGGCCCCGGGGCCGGTCACCGACGCCTTGCCGAGGTGGCCGACGTCGAACAGACCCACCGTTTCACGCACTGCCGCGTGCTCGACGACGACGCCGGCGTACGAGACCGGCATGGTCCATCCACCGAACGGTGCGAACGTCGCGCCGAGTTCGGTGTGCACGGCGTGGAGTGGTCCTTCGATCAACTCGGTGTCGGTCATGGCGGCCACGCTAGCTCACCTCGCGGAGCGTCTCAGGTCGGTCGCCCCGGTGCGTCCCTCGATCGTCGACGCCGCCGACCGTCATTAGGATCGAGGGACATACACGTCAACCCCTACAGGAGCAGCCACGTGCCTTCCCCCTCGACGCTCACCCGCACTCTCGGACCCGACCTGGTTCTCGCGGGCAAGCTCGGTAAGAAAGTCGACGTACTCGTCGTCGCATTGAGCACGAGTGACGACGGCCTCGAACTCTCCATCACCGACGACATTTCCGACGATGCGATCGCCACCGAATTGCTCGACGCGTTCGAAGCCGTCGGTGCCACCGGCAAGGCCGACGAAGTGGTGCGTATTCCGGCTCCGGCCGGCCTGGCCGTGGCGAGTGTGTTGGCCGTGGGCCTCGGCAACGCCGCCGACATCGACAGTGAACGCATTCGTCACTCGGCCGGCACCGCGGCTCGCGCGCTGTCCGGTGTCGAGACGGCGGCCACGACGCTCTCGGCGCTCGATCTGGGTGCGGCTGCCGAGGGCTTCTTCCTCGGCGCGTACCAGTTCGCCGAGTTCAAGTCGGCTCTCTCGGCACCGAAGCCGTCTGCGCTTCCGGTGACTCGGATCGAGTTGTTGGTGCCCGACACTCGCTCCAAAGATGCCAAGCGCGAATTGGAGAGGTCGATCGCGATTGCCGAATCAGTGGCTGTCGCAAGGGATTTCGTCAACACTCCGCCCAGCCATCTCTACCCGGAAGAGTTCGCGGCTCAGGCCAAGGCGCTGGGCAAGGCGGCCGGCCTCGAGGTCGAGATTCTCGACGACAAAGCCCTCGAGAAGGGTGGCTACGGCGGCATTCACGGAGTGGGCAAGGGATCGTCCCGACTGCCTCGGCTCGTGCGCCTGACGCACTCGGGAGGCAAACGCGGCGCGAAGAAGGTTGCTCTCGTCGGTAAGGGAATCACGTTCGACACCGGCGGCATCTCCATCAAGCCGGCTGCCGGCATGGAGAACATGACCTCGGACATGGGCGGTGCGGCAGCGGTCATCGCCACGGTGGTGCTCGCCGCCAAGGTCGGTCTGCCGCTCGACGTCATCGCCACCGTCCCGATGGCGGAGAACATGCCGTCGGGCACCGCTCAGCGCCCCGGCGATGTGCTCACCCAGTACGGCGGCATCACCGTCGAGGTGATCAACACCGACGCCGAGGGCCGCTTGGTGCTCGCCGACGCGATCGTGCGGGCCTGCGAGGACGATCCGGACTACCTGATCGACACCGCGACGCTGACGGGCGCTCAGGTCGTCGCACTCGGCAACAGGACTCCCGGCGTGATGGGTACCGACGACTTCCGCGACCGCGTCGCAGCAATCTCGCAGGCGATCGGCGAGAACGGATGGGCCATGCCGTTGCCGAAGGAGATTCGCCGCGAACTCGACTCCAAGGTCGCAGATCTCGCGAACGTCACCAACGGTCGAGCAGGTGGCATGCTCGCCGCTGCTCTGTTCCTGAAGGAATTCGTCGCCGACGGCGTGGAATGGGCTCACATCGACGTTGCCGGCCCGGCGTACAACACCGGTGGTCCGTTCGGCTACACCGGCAAGGGCGGCACCGGGGTTCCGGTCCGAACCATGTTCGCGGTTCTCGAGGACATCGCCGACAACGGTTGATCGTCTCCCGTCCGTGCGCGAGGCCCCAGGCCCTCGCGCACGGACGGCGTCAGCTGTCGCGCTGCTGTTGTTCGCGCTGCCGAACGATCTTCTGCCGAGCGTCGTGATCACGCATCCGCTGCGGATAGCCCGTCTTGCGGACGTCGTACACCGGAATCTTCAGGTCCGATCCGATCTTTCGTACATATTTTTCATCGAGTGGTCGACGCGTCCACTCACCGTCGTTCGCGACCAGAACCACCGTCAGCGGCGTGACCGTCGTTTTCGGTTCCACGTAGGCCTCGACGCCGATTCGCGCCGAGGTCCAATCGGCCAGGTACTGGGCAACCGAGCCCTCGGGTGCCCGTTTCGCGCCCCCGCCGCTCGACTTGAATCGATCGAACAATCCCACGCGAACTCCTCTTTCGTACGGCCGGCGAAGTCCGAGTTTCGGTGCCGGATCTTTGTTACCCACCAGTTCGACAGGCGTGTTGCACGCCCTAGGGGAACGGCGAGGCGACATCAATGGAAGGATGACATTAGAGGGTTCAGCTCTCTTGATTGTGAACCAAGGCTCGTGAAGTGAGTAAGTGAGTTGCCGAGAGGGAGTGTCGACGTGGGCGCTGGATCGAGCCGAACGTGCTCGGTGAGTGTCGATCGCACCGGTGCCTCCGTCGAACCGAATCACCCAACTCTCGTCCATGAACCCTGTTCCGCCAGCACAATGGTCTGCGACCACAAGTCGTAAGAACTACATCACCCGCATACAACTGTCGAGGAGTCAACAGACATGGCCTTCTCCGTCCAGATGCCAGCTCTCGGTGAGAGTGTCACCGAGGGAACTGTCACGAGGTGGCTCAAACAAGAAGGCGACACCGTCGAAGTCGACGAGCCATTGCTCGAAGTCTCCACGGACAAGGTCGATACCGAGATCCCGTCGCCTGCTGCCGGTGTTCTCACCAAGATCGTCGCTCAGGAAGACGACACCGTCGAGATCGGTGGCGAGCTCGCTCAGATCGGTGACGCGGACGAGTCTTCCTCGTCCGACGCGCCGGCCGAGGACGCCGCTCCCGCCGAGGAGTCGGCACCGGAGGAGCCTGCCGAGGAGCCCACTCCCGCAGCCGAGCCCGAGCCGCAGGCCGAGCAGGAAGCTCCCGCAGCAAGTGCCTCGTCCAGCTCCTCCGACTCGTCCGGATCCGGCACCCCGGTGACGATGCCCGAGTTGGGTGAGTCCGTCACCGAGGGCACCGTGACTCGCTGGCTCAAGGCCGTCGGCGACGAGGTTGCAGTGGACGAGCCGCTTCTCGAGGTGTCCACGGACAAGGTCGACACCGAGATTCCGTCTCCGGTCGCAGGCACCCTGCTCGAGATCTCCGCCGAGGAAGACGACACCGTGGCCGTCGGCGGCCAGCTCGCAGTCATCGGCTCCGGCTCGCCCGCCGAGAAGGCCCCCGAGCCCGAGGCAACTCCGGAGCCCGAGGCCCCGAAGGCCGAAGAGCCCAAGGAAGAGCCGAAGCCCGAGCCGAAGCAGGAAGCCCCCAAGGCCGAGCCGAAGCCCGAACCGAAGCAGGAGGCTCCCAAGGCCGCTCCCGCCAAGGAATCGGCACCGTCGGGCGATTCGAGCCCGTACGTCACTCCTCTGGTCCGCAAGTTGGCGTCGGACAACGACGTCGACCTGTCGTCCGTCAAGGGCACCGGCGTGGGTGGACGCATCCGCAAGCAGGACGTTCTCGCTGCAGCCGAGGCCAAGAAGGCTCCCGCTGCTCCGGCCGAGGCCGCGGCACCCGCCGCAGCGTCGAAGCCCGCAGCACCGGCGACCGCGGGAGTTCGTCCCGAGCTCGCACACCTGCGCGGCACCACGCAGAAGATCAACCGAATTCGTCAGATCACCGCGAAGAAGACGCGTGAGTCGCTGCAGACTTCTGCTCAGCTGACGCAGACCTTCGAGGTCGACGTGACGAAGATCGCCGGCCTGCGCACCAAGGCGAAGGCGAAGTTCGCCGAGAACGAGGGCGTCAACCTGACGTACCTGCCGTTCTTCGCGAAGGCGGTCGTGGAGGCACTCAAGGCTCACCCGAACGTCAACGCCAGCATCAACGAGGACGCGAAGGAGATCACGTACCACGCCGATGTCCACCTGGGTATCGCGGTGGACACCGAGCAGGGCCTGCTCTCCCCCGTCATCCACAATGCCGGCGACCTGTCGCTGGCCGGACTGGCACGCGCGATCAACGACATCGCCACTCGCGCCCGTTCGGGTGGGCTCAAGCCCGACGAGCTGTCCGGTGGCACGTTCACGATCACCAACATCGGCAGCCAGGGCGCGCTGTTCGACACCCCGATCCTGGTTCCGCCGCAGGCGGCCATGCTGGGTACGGGTGCGATCGTCAAGCGTCCCGTCGTCGTCAAGGACGACTCGGGCAACGAGTCGATCGGTGTTCGCTCGATGTGCTACCTGCCGCTCACCTACGACCACCGGTTGGTGGACGGAGCCGACGCAGGACGCTTCCTGACGACCATCAAGCAGCGTCTCGAAGTGGCATCGTTCGAGGCCGATCTGGGTCTGTAGACAACCGGCGAGTGTCGCGCCACGTATTCTCGTAGGAGCGCGAAACATTCGCATCGGGGTCTCGTTCACCAGGGGCACGGACAGAGCATCCGGGGCATCATTCGTTCGCGAATGGTGCCCCGGAGTGCGTCAAGGAGGCTTTCGTTCACATGCGCGTAGTCATTGCAGGTTCTTCAGGCTTGATCGGCACAGCTCTCGTTGCAGCCTTACGCGGCCGCAGCCACGACGTCACCAGACTGGTCAGACGCTCACCGGCGGGACCGGACGAGTCGCAGTGGGACCCGTCGCACGGCAGTATCGACCCCGCTGTGCTGGCCGGTGCCGATGCGGTCGTCAATCTGTGTGGTGTCGGTATCGGCGACAAAAGATGGTCCGGTGCGTACAAGCAGCTGGTGCGCGACAGCCGCATAGCGCCCACCGAGGTGATCGCGTCGGCTGCGGCCGACGCGGGTGTCCCCACCCTGATCAATGCCAGCGGCGTCAATTTCTACGGTGACACCGGCGACCGCGTGGTCGACGAGACCGCTCCGGTAGGAGACGGATTTCTCGCCGAGGTGTGCCGCGATTGGGAGAACGCTACGGCTGCGGCGTCGGAGGCAGGTGTTCGCACGATTCTGTTGCGCAGCGGTGTGGTGCTGTCGCAGCGCGGCGGCATGCTGGGCAAGCTGCGCCCGCTGTACCTGTTCGCGCTCGGTGGTCGATTGGGCAGTGGGCGACAGTACTTCCCGTGGATTTCGTTGGAAGACGAAATCGGTGCCATCGTGCACGGTATCGAGAACGACTCGCTGCGCGGACCGGTCAACATGGTGGGGCCGACTCCGGTGACCAACGCCCAGTTCAACAGCGCGATGTCGCGAGCGGTGCATCGTCCGGCCCCGTGGGTGGTGCCCGGATTCGCCCTGAAAGCGGTCATCGGTGAATTTGCCGAGGAGGCGATCCTGACCGGGCCGCGAGCCATTCCCAAGGCACTCGAGGACGCCGGCTACACCTTCGAGCACAACACCGTGGGCGAGGCACTGCGGGTGGCTGTCGGCTCATGACCCGGCGTAGCGTCTCGGTTCATGAGTGACGTGAACGCACCGTCGATTCCGGCCACCGGCACCGACTCGGCCCGGGCCAGCAGCGAACCGGTCGTCGTGCGAGAGCTGGGCACCGTCGAGTACACCCAGGCGTGGGCTCTCCAGCGGGAACTGGCCGACGCCCGCGCCGACAATCGGGGCCCGGATACGTTGCTATTGCTCGAGCACCCTTCCGTGTACACCGCGGGGCGGCGCACCTCGGAAGAAGACATGCCGCGCGACGGTACCCCTGTGGTCGAAGTGGACCGCGGCGGCAAGATCACCTGGCACGGGCCGGGCCAGCTGGTCGGCTACCCCATCGTCGCGCTGGCGCAGCCGATCGATGTCGTCAAGTACGTCCGCCGGATCGAGGAAGCGCTGATTTCCGTGGTGTCCGATCACGGCATCGCGTGCGGGCGGGTGGACGGCAGGTCCGGGGTGTGGCTCGCGTCCGAGGTTCGCGCCGGCGTGCTTCTACCCGAACGCAAGATCGCGGCCATCGGCGTGCGAGTTCAGCGCGGCGTGACCCTGCACGGCTTCTCCCTCAACTGCAATTCGGCGATGACGGGTTTCGACGCGATCGTGCCGTGCGGAATCGCCGACGCCGGTGTGACGTCGCTGTCGCTCGAGCTGGGGCGAGACGTCCCGGTCGCCGACGTACTCGAGTCGGTCACGACGGCAGTTCTGGCCGCGTTGGACGGATCGATGCCGGTCAGAGAGCACGAGCTCGAGCACCCGGAGATCACCACCGCGACGGTGAACCCGCAATTCACGACGGTTCGGTTCGGCGCGTAGCATTGCTGGCGTGACTGTGGCCCCAGAAGGACGCAAGCTGCTCCGCCTCGAGATCCGAAACGCGGAGACCCCCATCGAACGCAAACCCAACTGGATCAAGACCAAAGCCAAGATGGGCCCGGAATACACCGAGCTCAAAGGTCTTGTGAAGCGTGAGGGTCTGCACACGGTGTGCGAGGAAGCCGGCTGCCCGAATATCTACGAATGCTGGGAAGATCGCGAGGCGACCTTCCTCATCGGCGGCGAACAATGCACCCGTCGATGCGATTTCTGCCAGATCGATACCGGCAAGCCCGAGGATCTCGATCGCGACGAGCCTCGCCGCGTGGCGGAGAGTGTGCAGGCCATGGGCCTTCGCTACTCCACGATCACCGGAGTCGCCCGCGACGACCTCGAAGACGGTGGTGCGTGGCTGTACGCAGAGACCGTCCGGTACATCAAGAAGCTCAACCCCAACACCGGCGTCGAGCTGCTGATCCCCGACTTCAACGCCAAGCCCGATCAGCTGGCCGAGGTGTTCTCCTCCCGCCCGGAGGTGTTGGCCCACAACGTCGAGACCGTGCCGCGCATCTTCAAGCGCATCCGTCCCGCATTCCGGTACCAGCGGTCGATGGACGTCATCACCGCAGCGCGTGACGACGGTCTGGTCACCAAGTCGAATCTCATTCTCGGCATGGGCGAGACTCCCGAGGAAGTCCAGGAAGCGATTCGCGACCTGCACGAGGCGGGCTGCGACATCCTGACGATCACCCAGTACCTGCGACCGTCACCGCGGCACCACCCCGTCGAGCGGTGGGTCAAGCCGGAGGAGTTCGTCGAGCACTCCGACTACGCCACCGAGGTCGGGTTCGCCGGCGTGCTGGCCGGCCCGTTGGTCCGCTCCTCGTACCGCGCCGGACGCCTCTACGCGCAGGCCATGGCACACCACGGTCGCGAACTGCCCGAGAGCATGAGCCACCTCACCGACGGCGGCGAAGCTTCTCAGGAGGCCAGCTCGTTGATGGCTCGGCTGGCTCCTCGCTGATCGCTCCGCTCGACGTGGCGCGATGCACGTGAGCGTCGGCACAGGCCGTATCCTGTGAGGTATGGCGAACGGCAGTAAAGCTGGCAAAGCGGCAAAGCCCAGCAAGGAAGCAAAGGCGGCTGCCAAGGCAGCCCGCAAGCAGGCATCGAAGGAACGGCGCAGCCAGTTGTGGCAGGCGTTCCAGATGCAGCGTAAGGACGACAAGGCTCTCCTTCCGCTCATGATCGGAGCGGTGGTCGGTCTCGGGCTGATCGGCTTCCTGATCGGTCTGGCCTTCGGCTTCCAGTGGTTCCTTCTCCCCATCGGTCTCCTGTTGGGCGTGCTGGTCGCGTTCATCATCTTCGGCCGGCGGGTTCAGAAGTCCGTGTACAAGAAGGCAGACGGTCAGGCCGGTGCTGCGGCGTGGGCCCTGGACAATCTTCAGGGATCGTGGCGTGTCACCAATGCGATCGCAGGCACCACTCATCTCGACGCCGTGCACCGGGTGATCGGGAAGCCCGGAGTGATACTCGTGGCCGAGGGTGCGCCGCAGCGTGTGAAGACCCTGCTGGCCCAGGAGAAGAAGAAGACCGCCCGGCTGGTGGGCGATACTCCGATCTACGACATCATCGTCGGCAACGGGGAGAACCAGATTCCACTGTCGGGTCTGCAGAAGTACCTGTCGAAGCTGCCGAAGAACATCGACGGCAAGCGGATGGACACCATCGAGTCCCGGCTGGCCGCGTTGGGAACCAAGGGTGGCCCGGCAATGCCCAAGGGACCGATTCCCGGTGGGGCCAAGATGAAGGGCGTTCAGCGGACCATGAAGCGTCGCTGACCCGTATTTCGACCGACAGCCCTGGTGCGTCGACCCCTCAGCGGGTCCGCAGCAGGGCTGTTCCCGTTGCGCGGTCGTGCATTCCCCGGCCGTCCATGTCGGTGATCACGGCCGGGACGACGAACAGCAGAATGAGCTGCCGCACCAATGCCCGGACGAAACCGACTCGCGCATGGGCGTCGATGCGTCCCACCTGTACTCCCACGATGAACTGCCCCGGGGTGAACGAGAACAGCGAGACGCTCGCGATTCCTACGACGAACCACACGGCCAGCACGATCGTCGAGATCAGTCCGCTGGTGGTGTAACCGCCGAGAATCAGCGACGCCACACCGGTGGCCATCGTCCAGTCCAGCAGCAACGCCAGGACTCTACGACCGGTTCCGGCGAGTGCGCCGACGCCCCGCGCGGGCAGACCGAGTTGTTCCCCACGGAAGTTCTGCGGCGGTCGTGGGTTCGCGGCCGCCGGTCCGGACAACCAGGACCCTGTCATTCGTGCCATGATTTCCAGGATAGGCGCGGTCGGGCACACGGAAAAACGGGTGGACGTACTGTTGTTCGTGCCAACCGTGAACCACGACGTGTAACACGGGCGAAACACGAGCTTGACGGGCGGGCAACACCGAGTCCATACCGTCAGTTCGACGGACTCAACTAAGGAGCAAAAGCGTGGCGTTTTCCACGGCCCAAGAGGTCATCAAGTTCATCGCAGATGAAGGAATCGAATACGTCGACATCCGATTCACGGATCTGCCGGGTGCACAGCAGCACTTCTCCATCGCTGCCAAGGCGTTCACGGCCGACACCCTGGAAGACGGCCTCGCGTTCGACGGCTCGTCCGTCCGCGGCTTCCAGTCGATCCACGAGTCCGACATGATCCTGCTGCCGGACTACGCCACCGCTCAGATCGACCCGTTCCGCAACGCGAAGACCCTCAACATGGACTTCTTCGTCCACGACCCGTTCACGCGTGAGGCGTACAGCCGCGACCCGCGCAACGTTGCGCGCAAGGCCGAGGAGTACTTGGCCAGCACCGGCATCGCCGACACCGCATTCTTCGGTGCCGAGGCCGAGTTCTACATCTTCGACTCCGTGCGCTTCGACTCGCAGGCCAACGGCGCGTTCTACGAGCTCGACTCGTCCTCGGGTTGGTGGAACACCGGAGCCGAGACCGAGGCCGACGGTGGACCGAACCTCGGCTACAAGGTCCGCTACAAGGGTGGCTACTTCCCCGTCGCACCGTACGACCACTACGTCGACCTGCGTGACGAGATCTCGACCAACCTGCAGAACGCAGGCTTCGAGCTCGAGCGTGCCCACCACGAGGTCGGCACCGGCGGTCAGCAGGAGATCAACTACAAGTTCAACACGCTGCTCCGCGCGGCCGACGATCTGCAGCTCTTCAAGTACATCGTCAAGAACACCGCATGGAAGAACGGCAAGTCCGCGACGTTCATGCCGAAGCCCCTGTTCGGAGACAACGGCTCGGGCATGCACGTGCACCAGTCGCTGTGGAAAGACGGCAAGCCCCTCTTCCACGACGAGGCCGGATACGCCGGACTGTCCGATCTGGCACGTCACTACATCGGCGGCATTCTGCACCACGCTCCGTCGCTGTTGGCCTTCACCAACCCGACGATCAACTCGTACCACCGTTTGGTGCCGGGCTACGAAGCTCCCATCAACTTGGTCTACAGCCAGCGCAACCGCTCCGCCGCGGTGCGTATCCCGATCACCGGCAACAACCCGAAGGCCAAGCGCCTCGAGTTCCGCGCGCCGGACTCCTCGGGTAACCCGTACCTGAACTTCGCCGCTCAGATGATGGCGGGCCTCGACGGAATCAAGAACAAGATCGAGCCGATGGCTCCGGTCGACAAGGACCTCTACGAGTTGCCGCCCGAGGAAGCCAAGAACATTCCTCAGGCACCCACCTCGCTGAACGCGGTCATCGACCGTCTCGAGGCCGACCACGACTACCTCACCGAGGGTGGCGTCTTCACCACCGACCTCATCGAGACGTGGATTTCGCTCAAGCGTGAGCAGGAGATCGCTCCGGTCAACCTGCGTCCGCACCCGTACGAGTTCTCGCTCTACTACGACGTGTGAGTCGGTAGATTTCACGAAGAAACGCCCGGCCGAAGCTTTTCGGCCGGGCGTTTTTCGCGTTCTCGATTGTTTCCGATCGGCAACTTTTGTGGCAATCCGCAAAGAAATTCAGACCGGTCGGCGTTTGATAGTCGGTACGCGGGGTAAAGACAACTACCGCTACCGGCGAACAGAGGACGACGACTGCATGGATGCACTGTGGGATTTCATCGTCGGGCGGCGAAGGCAGTTGGCGATCGATTCGTATCTCCACGTGTCGGCCGTCATTCAATGCGTTGTCATTGCAACCGTCATCGGGGTGGCGATCGGTGTGCTCGTGTACCGAAGCCCCGCGGGCTCCGCAGTCGCCACGGCCCTGGCGAGTACGGTGCTCACCATTCCGTCGTTCGCACTGCTCGGAGTTCTCATTCCGGTGCTGGGTCTGGGCGTCAAACCCACTGTGACAGCTCTTGTTCTGTATTCGCTTCTCCCTATCATTCGAAACACCGTGGTGGGCTTGGCAGCCGTCGATCCGGCCGTTGCCGACGCGGCCCGCGGAATCGGAATGAGCCGCGCTCTGGTGTTGCGCCGCATCGAGATCCCACTCGCGTGGCCGTCGATCCTCACCGGCATGCGCGTCAGTACGCAGATGGCCATGGGCATTCTCGCCATCGCCGCGTACGCCAAGGGTCCCGGACTCGGCAACCTCCTCTTCTCGGGCCTCGCCCGCGTGGGTAGCCCCACAGCTCTACCGCAGGCTCTGACCGGCACTGTCCTGATCGTCCTGCTGGCGTTGATCCTCGATGGGATCTACGTGTTGATCGGCAAACTGACCACCTCGAGGGGTATCCGTGAGTGACTCGACCCGTACATCGAATGTCTCCGGCGCGGAAATCGTGCTCGAGAACGTGACCAAGAGCTACCCGGGGCAGAAGCTCGCTGCCGTCGACAACGTGTCGATGACCATCCCCGCGGGCGAGGTCGTCGTACTCGTCGGGCCGTCCGGTTGCGGCAAGACGACGACGATGCGCATGATCAACCGTCTGATCGAGCCGACATCGGGCCGCATCACGATCGGTGGCAAGGACGCACTGTCGATCGATCCGAACGAGTTGCGCCGCACCATCGGTTATTCCATTCAGCAGGCAGGCCTGTTCCCGCACATGACGATTGCGCAGAACGTCGGGATGGTGCCGGGTCTCATCGGGTGGAACAAGAAGCGAATCGACGACCGCACGGACGAGATGCTGGACCTCGTCGGCCTCGATCCGGCGGTCTATCGCCAGCGTTATCCGCGGCAGCTCTCCGGCGGTCAGCAGCAACGCGTCGGAGTCGCACGCGCTCTTGCCGCCGATCCCCCGGTGCTGTTGATGGACGAACCGTTCGGTGCCGTCGACCCCATCACCCGCGGGTTGCTGCAGGACGAATTGATGCGTCTGCAAGCAGAATTGGGCAAGACCATCGTTTTCGTCACGCACGATTTCGACGAGGCGGTCAAGCTCGGTGACCGCATCGCCGTGCTCGGTAACCAGTCCACGATCCTCCAGTACGACACCCCCGAGGCGGTGCTCGCCAACCCGGCCGACGACACCGTGGCCGGGTTCGTCGGAGCCGGAGCCGCGTTGAAGCAGCTGACGTTGATGCGAGTACGCGACATCGAGCTGTCCGACGTGCCGGTGTTCGGCGAGGACGACTCGGTGGAGTCGATGAACTCCGCGCTGGGATCGGATCCCGAAGCCTGGGGAATCATCGTCGATTCCCGTAGACGCCCGATTCGGTGGACGGATCGACGCCACCTCGCGGGTGTGGGGAGCCTCCGTGACGTCGGGGTGCCGATGGGAGAACTGGTGTCGACCCAGTCGACCCTGCAGGATGCTCTGGAAGCTCTACTGTCCGAGGGCAATGCGACGGCGACCGTCACCGGCAATCGCGGCGAGTACGTCGGCACCGTGACCATCGACGTGCTGATCGACACCATCAAGTCGTTGCGGTCGCAACACGCGAACGATCACGACGAGCCGCGCGAAGCTGCTGGGACTCCGTCGTGACGACACTCGCCGATACCGGCGACGAGACCAAGGACGCCGCGCGTACCGCCAAGCGCGCCGAGCGAATTCGTCTTCTCATCCAGCCGGCCCTGGTGCTGGTGATCGTGGCGATTCTGTTGGTCTACGCGTTGACCAGAGACCTCACCGCGACGCAGGCCGAGACGATCAACATCAGCACGATCTCCACCCGGGTTCTCGAGCATGTGCTGATCACCTTCGTCGTCACCGCGTTGGTGCTCGTCATCGCCGTGCCTCTGGGAATTCTGTTGACTCGCAACGGGTATCGCAAAGCTGCACCACTGTTCATCGGTATCGCGAACATCGGGCAGGCCGCACCGGCCGTCGGCTTGCTGGTGTTGTTGTTCCTGTGGACGGGCGCAACGGGTTTCTGGACCGGCGTTCTCCCGATCGCGTTCTATTCGTTGCTCCCCGTTCTGCGCAACACCATGTTGGGCTTTCAGACAGTCGAGCCGAACTACATCGATGCCGCTCGCGGACAGGGCATGTCGAACATGGGCATTCTGCGCCGCATCGAATTTCCGCTCGCGGTTCCGTTCATCCTGGCGGGTCTGCGCACCTCGCTCGTGCTCGCCGTCGGCACCGCAACTCTGAGCTTTCTCGTCGGAGCAGGCGGGCTCGGCGTGCTGATCGACACCGGCTACAAGCTCAACCAACCACTCATTCTCGTCGTGGGTGCCGTTCTCGCGGTAGCACTCGCGCTGCTGGTGGATTGGCTGGGCGCACTCGCCGAGGCCTACCTCGGACCGAAAGGACTCCGCTGATGCGGCGCACCACCCGACGACTCGCGGCGCTCTGCGCCACCACCGCTCTCGCGCTGACGGGGTGCGGATTGCAGTCCGGCGGGGCGATGCCGTTGTCGGTCGAGGCGGGCAGCATCACTCCGCTCGAGGGGCTCGAAGGTGCCGAGTTCACCGTCGGATCGAAGGATTTCACCGAGCAGATCATCCTCGGCTACATCCTCGAATTCGCGCTCAGCGCAGCCGGTGCCGACGTTCGCGACCTCACCAACATCGTCGGCTCGCAGAGCGTTCGACTCGCGATGCAGAACGGCCAGGTGGACCTCGCCTACGAATACACCGGAACCGGGTGGATCAACTACCTGGGTAACGAGAAGCCCATTCCCGATGCCACGGAACAATTCGAGGCAGTGCGCGATGCCGACAAGGCCAACGGCATCGACTGGGTCAATCCCGCGCCGATGGACAACACCTACGCGCTGGCCATGAATCAGCAGGTCGCGCAGGAGACCGGTGTGCGCACGCTGTCGGACTACGCCGCTCTGGTGAACCGAGATCCTGCCGCCGCATCGCTGTGCGTCGAGACCGAGTTCAACAGTCGCCAGGACGGACTCCCCGGCCTCGCCGCCACCTACGGTTTCGATGCCAACGCCATCTCCGTGCAGATTCTGCAGACCGGCGTCATCTACCAGGCAACTGCGGACGGTTCGCAGTGCCGATTCGGTGAGGTGTTCACCACCGACGGCCGAATCAAGGGCCTGAACCTGACCGTGGTCGAGGACGACAAGGCGTTCTTCCCGCGATACAACGCGACTGTCGTCGTGCGGCAGGAGATCGCCGATCGCTATCCGGAGATAGCCGAGGTCACCGCGCCCATTTCCGCTGCGCTCACCAACGAAGCGATCTCGGAGTTGAACAAGCAGGTCGACATCGACGGCCGTGAGCCCGCGGATGTCGCGCGCGACTGGATGGTGAAGCAGGGCTTCGTCACCGCAGGCAGCGACTAGAGTCCGCCGAACGTCCTCTCCACGACTGCCTTGGCTCGACGCGTGACGCGCAGGTAGTTGTCGAGGAATGCCCCGGCGTCGCCGTTCTCCCACCCCGCCACCTGTGCGACGGCGGACAGGACGGCACCCGGTCTCGGCAGTTGGTCGGTCGGCTTACCGCGAACCAGGACGAGCGCATTGCGCGCTTTCGTCGCCAGGATCCACGCTTCGCGCAGCAGCTCGATGTCGGTCTCACTCATCAGCTCGGCTGCGCCGATCGCGTCGAGGGATTGCAGCGTCGAGGTGTTGTGCAGTGACTGGACCTTGTGTGCGTATCGGAGCTGGATGAGCTGTACGGTCCACTCGATGTCCGCCAGTCCCCCACGTCCGAGCTTGGTGTGAGTGGCCGGGTCGGCTCCCTTGGGGAGACGCTCGGAGTCGATCCGCGCCTTGATACGCCGAATTTCACGGACGGCGTCGGCAGACACTCCACCCTCGGGGTAGCGCACCTTGTCGGCCATCAGCAGGAATCGGATGCCCAGGTCCTGATCGCCCGCGACCTGATGCGCACGCAGCAGAGCTTGCACCTCCCATGCCTGAGCCCACTGGGCGTAGTACGCGGCGTAGGACGACAGCGTGCGCACCACCGGGCCGTTGCGACCTTCCGGGCGCAGGCCGGTGTCGACTTCGAGCGGAGGGTCCGTGCTCGGCGCTCCGAGCAGTTTGCGGATGCGATCGGCAATGGTGTTGGCCCACTTGACCGCAACGGTCTCGTCGACGCCGTCCACCGGTTCGCAGACGAACAGCACGTCGGCGTCGCTTCCGTAGCCGAGTTCGCCGCCGCCCAGGCGTCCCATACCGATGACGGCCAAGGTTGCCGGTGCCGGTTCGCCGCGCTCGATTTCGCTGGCTCTGATGGCAGCGGCCAGAGCGGCATTGATCACGGCGGCCCACACCGACGACAGCGCCCGACACACCTGAGGTACGTCGAGCATGCCGAGGATGTCTGCCGACGCCACCCGTGCCAGCTCGTGACGCCGCAGCGCCCTCGCCGCGTTGATCGCTCGCACCGGATCCTCGTACCGAGCCGAGGACGACAGGATGGCGCGGTAGGTCTCCTCCGGCTCGACGTCGAGCAGACGCGGGCCGGTGGGGCCGTCGGCGAACAAGCGAATGACCTCGGGGGCCTTGATCAGCAGATCCGGCACATAGGCCGAGGATCCGAGCACGATCATCAGCCGTTGCGCCACTGCGCCTTCGTCGCGAAGTACCCGCAGGAACCACGTCTGCTCCCCCGCCGACTCCGAGAGCCGGCGGTAATTGAGCAGTCCCGCATCCGGGTCGGGGGTGTCTGCGAGCCATTCGAGCAGGGTCGGCAGCAGCACGGCCTGAATCTGACCGCGGCGAGTACCGGAACCGACCAGCGCTCGCAGGTGGCCCAACGCATTCTGCGGCGTCGCATATCCCAGCGCGGCAAGCTGACGCGTCGCCGCGTCGGGGGTCAAACGCACTGTCTCCGAGTCGAACTTGACCACCGAATCGAGCAACGGCCGGTAGAAGAGCTTCGCATGCAGCCGACGGATGCGCTGGGCATTCCTCTTGATCTCGGCGTTCAGTACACCGAGCGCATCGCGATTGCCGTCGGGTCGCATGTGCGCGGAACGCGCGAGCCACCGCAGACCTTCCTCGTCGTCCGGTGGAGGCAGGGTGTGTGTGCGGCGCATCCGCTGCAATTGCAGTCGGTGCTCGATCAATCGCAAGAATTCGTAGGACGCGGTCAGATTCGCGGCGTCGTCACGGCCGACGTACCCGCCCTCGGTCAGAGCCGTCAGGGCATCGGTCGTGCCCAGTACGCGCAACGACTCGTCTGTTCGGCCGTGCACCAATTGCAGGAGCTGGACGGCAAATTCGACGTCGCGCAGACTGCCGCGTCCGAGTTTGATCTCCCGTTCGCGCAGCTCGGTCGGCACCATCTCCTCGACCCGTCGCCGCATCGCGCGGACCTCGGGCACGAAGTCCTCACGCTGACTGGCCAGCCACACCATCGGATTGACGGCATCGACGTAATCGTTGCCGAGGGCGATATCGCCGGTCATCGGCCGAGCCTTGAGCAGGGCCTGGAACTCCCAGGTCTTGGCCCAGCGCTTGTAGTAGGCCACGTGCGAGTCGAGCGTGCGAACCAGCTCGCCGCGCTTACCTTCGGGGCGAAGCGCAGCGTCGACCTCGAAGAACGCCGAGGACCCGATGCGCATCATCTCGCCGGCGATCCGACTCGCCTGTGAGTCCGCCGGCTCGGCGACGAACACGACATCGACGTCCGAGACGTAATTGAGTTCGCGCGCACCGCATTTGCCCATGGCGATGACGGCCAGCCGCGTCGGACACGGGGCATCGGGGCACACGGTCGCCACCGCCACCGACAGAGCCGCAGTGAGCGCCGCGTCTGCCATGTCGGACAGTTGAGCTCCCACCACCGTGTACGGCAGGACCGGTTCGTTCTCGACGGTCGCGGCGAGGTCGTAGGCGGCCAACACCATGATCTGGTCGCGGTACTTCTTGCGCAGGGCGATCACGGCGGGCGGGCCGGTGACGGACGCCCGGTACAGATCGGGTGCGGCATTGGGCCCGGTCTCCGGCTCGGCCCCGACGGCCTCGAGCAGTTCTGCGACCAGCGTTGCCTTGCTGGGCAACTGGATCTTCGCCGAGACACCGCTGCTCTGACCTTCCGCGGTCAGTAACAACCGCCAGGTGGTGTCGTCGGCAACGAGGTGGTCGGCGAGCGCACTGGACGCGCCGACGAGTCCCAGGAGGCGGCCGCGGAATCCCTTGTCGTTACGCAGTGCGGTGTCGAATTCGGCCCAGCCACTGCCGAGCATCTCGTACATGCGCACCAGCGTGCGCAGTGCGAGATCGGCGTTGGGGGCACGCGAGAGCGACCACAGCAGCTCCAGACTCTCTTCGCCCGTCCAGCCCAGGGTGCGCAGATCGGACGGCGCAGTCTCCTCGACGAGACCGAGGCGGCCAGGTCCGGGTACGACCGACCTGGAAGTGGGAGGACGCACCATCAGAATCCACCTCGGGGTGCCACAGATATACCTCGTCGTCAGTAATGCGACGCGAGGGTGCCCACGCCGGCATCGAACCTACATTCGGGATCGATTAAAACGTAGCCCATGGCTGCGGTGGGTTGTTACAGACCCCGCTGCTCTACAAACCGAGGTACGCCCTCAGCTCGTACGGCGTGACGTGGCTGCGGTATTCCTCCCACTCGCGACGCTTGTTGCGCAAGAAGAAGTCGAACACGTGCTCGCCCAGTGCTTCTGCGACCAGCTCGGAACCCTCCATCGCGTTGAGCGCTTGGTCGAGGTTGCCCGGCAGTTCCTTGTAGCCCATGGCGCGACGCTCCGCGGAGGTCAATGCCCACACGTCTTCCTCGGCCTCGGGAGGAAGGGTGTACCCCTTCTCGATTCCGCGCAGGCCTGCCGCGAGCAGCACCGCGAACGCGAGATACGGGTTGCAGGCCGAATCGGGGCTACGAATCTCGACGCGTCGCGACGACGCCTTGTTCGGGGTGTACATGGGCACACGAATCAATGCCGACCGGTTGGCCGGTCCCCAGGATGCAGCGGTCGGGGCTTCGCCACCACGCACGAGACGCTTGTACGAGTTGACCCACTGGTTGGTCACGGCACTGATCTCGTTGGCGTGCTCGAGGATGCCGGCGATGAAGGACTTGCCGGTTTCGGACAGCTGCATCGGATCGTCCGGGTTGTGGAAGGCGTTGGCGTCGCCCTCGAACAAACTCATGTGCGTGTGCATCGCCGAGCCGGCCTGGTCGCTGAACGGTTTGGGCATGAACGTCGCGCGCACGCCCTCTTCGATGGCGACTTCCTTGACCACGTAGCGGAAGGTCATGATGTTGTCGGCCATGGACAGTGCGTCCGCGTACCGCAGATCGATCTCCTGCTGGCCCGGCGCTGCCTCGTGGTGGCTGAACTCGACCGAGATGCCCATCGACTCGAGCGCGTCGATGGCATGCCTGCGGAAGTTCGGAGCCGAGTCGTGCACGGCCTGGTCGAAGTAGCCGCCGTTGTCTGCCGGGGTCGGCGGTGAGCCGTCCTGGGGAGCGTCTTTGAGCAAGAAGAATTCGATCTCGGGGTGCACGTAGCAGCTGAATCCGAGGTCGGCTGCCTTGCTCAGCTGGCGACGCAGCACGTGGCGCGAATCGGCCCAGGACGGCGAGCCGTCGGGCATGGCGATGTCGCAGAACATGCGGGCAGAGTGCTGGTGACCCTTGCTGGTCGACCACGGCAGAATCTGGAACGTCGACGGATCCGGCTTGGCGACGGTGTCGGCCTCGGAGACGCGGGCGAATCCTTCGATGGCGCTGCCGTCGAAGCCGATTCCCTCGTCGAATGCACCTTCGAGTTCAGCGGGCGCGATGGCCACCGATTTGAGGTACCCGAGGACGTCGGTGAACCAGAGGCGGACGAAACGAATGTCGCGCTCTTCGAGAGTCCGGAGCACGAATTCCTTTTGACGATCCATGAACGCGAGAGTAAGCAAACGGAGTTAAATCTGTGTTACATCGTGAATTCAGTCTCACTTCGTGGAACTCTCCGCTCACCGCGCGCCCGGTGAGGTATGTGTCAGCAGACCAGTCCTTCGCCTGGTGGGACGAGGTCCACCAGGTAGTTCGTCAGCGGATCGTCGATGCACTCCACTCCCGAGAACGCCACCGTGTGTTGCGTGCCGTTGTAGGTGACCAGGTCGCCGCGCAGCTGGTCGGCCAGTTCCACGCCCGCTTGGTAGGGCGTCGCCGGATCGTTCGTCGTCGAGACCACCACCAGCGTGGGCAGCCCCTCCGCCTCCACGATGTGGGGCTCACTGGTGTTCGGCACCGGCCAGAACGCACACAGATCCAGCGGCGCGTTCCCGGTGGAGCGGCCGTCGTCGAGGTACGGCGCTGCCGCTCGGAACCTGGCGTCGGCCTCGTCGGCCTCCCCCCGGTCGGTGGTCGGCGGGCCGTCGACGCATCGGACGGCGTTGAACGCGTCGTCGATGTTGGTGTAGCTACCGTCCTCGAGCCGTCCGGAGTAGGTGTCGGCGAGGCGCAGCAGCGTGTCTCCCCTGCCCTCTCGCAGTTCGCTAAGTCCGGCGCGCAGCAATCGCCAGAGCTGCGGTGAGTACAGCGCCTGTTGCGCTCCGGTGATCGCGTCGTCGTAGCTCAATCCGCGCGGATCGGTAGTGTCGGCGGGCGTGTCGACCAGCGGGTCGACCAAGGTCCGGAACTGCGCCACGGCCTGGGACGGATCGGTGCCGAGCGGGCAGGTATCCGTCTGCGTGCAGTCCGCAGCGAACTGGTCGAACGCGGTCTGGAACGCCGCACCCTGGGCGACGGCCTCGTCGACGGGCGACTGGTCGGGATCGAGTGCTCCGTCGAGCACCATGGCCCGCACGTTCGACGGGAACGCCTCGGCGTAGGCGGTACCGATGCGTGTCCCGTACGAGTACCCGACGTACGTGAGCTTCTCGTCGCCGAGCACTGCGCGGATGACATCCATGTCGCGGACGACTTCACGGGTGCCGACGTGTTCGAGCACGTCGGCCCCGGTGCGTTCGACACATTGCGCCGCGTAGTCACGATGATCGGCTTCGGTGGCGGCGATCCCTTCCGGGCTGACGTCGACGTCCGGTTCCCGACGCTCTTCGTCGACTCCCTCGGACGTCAGGCAGCGCACTTCGGGTTCGGAGGCCCCGATTCCACGTGGATCGAATCCGATGCGGTCGAACCGGTCGGCGATCGGGGTGCCGTCGGCTTGCTCGGCGAGGTAGAGCCCCGACGATCCCGGACCGCCCGGGTTCATCAGGATCGACCCGATCTTCTCCCCCGTCGCCTGTGTGCGTGAGATCGCGATGTCGATGGTCTTGCCGCCCGGATCGGCGTAGTCGAGTGGCACGGTCACTCGGTCGCACTGGACTGCGTCGCCGAGTTCGGACCCATCCGTGTTGTAGGACTCGCACGATTCCCACTGCAGATTCTGGGTGTAGAACGCCTCGAGCCCGGCAGGAACAGGACCGGCCGGAGCCGAGAACGTGGAGTCGGACGCGGTGGACGGATCGGGGTCGGCACCGGGCCCGGGCGCGGAGCAGCCGGCGAGGACGAGGGCGACTGCGGACAGTGCCACGACCGACGTCGTGGTGCGCGTTCTCATGAGTCGATCGTGCCAGGTCTTTCCGGCCACACTCCATTCTCGCTGCCCGGCAGGGACGGCCGTCGAGCACTAGCGTCTACACGGTGCAGGCCCTCAGACTCGCCCTCGCCCAGATCAATCCCGTCGTCGGCGATCTCGAAGCGAATGCGGCGGCAATCGTCGATTGGACCGTCCGTGCCGCCCATGACGGTGCCAACGTGGTCGTGTTTCCGGAGATGGCCCTGACCGGGTATCCGGTCGAGGATCTGGCGTTGAATCCGTCGTTCGCCGCGGCATCGGCGCGGGCACTGACGGGGCTGGCGGAGTCCCTGGACCGAGCGGGGTGCGGCGATCGCATCGTCGTGGTCGGGTATCTCGACCGCGATGTCGAGGGCTCGAGAAACAGCGCGGCGGTGATCGTCGACGGCCGGGTCGCAGCTCGGTACGACAAGCATTCATTGCCCACCTACCGGGTGTTCGACGAGGCACGTTATTTCGCGCCCGGCTCCCGTTTGAGCATCGTGACGGTCAACGGCATGCGACTCGGACTCGTTGTGTGCGAGGATATCTGGCAACCCGGTGGATCCGTTGCCGCCTACGCCTCGGCCGGAGTCGATCTACTGCTGTGCCTCAACGCGAGCCCCTTCGAGCAGGGGAAGGACACGATTCGTCACTCTGTCGTCCAGCGCCGAGCCACCGAGATCGGGACCCCCATCGCGTACGTGAACGCGGTCGGCGGTCAGGACGAGCTGGTGTTCGACGGGGGAAGTCTCGTGCTCGGTCCCGACGGCTCGACGTGGGGCCGGGCTCCGCAATTCGTCGAGCACTTGCTGATCGTCGACGTGGATGCCCCCGCGGATCCGGTCGCGGACTCCCCCGCGGTGGCGGGCTGGACGATCGATCGCGTCGCTCTGCCCGACGTCGCGATCAGCGGCTGGCAGCGTACCGAGCCGTCCCTGGCTCAGCCCCTCGGCGCCGAGGAACAGGTGTGGGGCGCGTTGGTGACCGGGCTACGAGATTACGTGCACAAGAACGGCTTTCGTGCGGTCACCCTCGGTCTGTCCGGTGGAATCGATTCGGCGGTCGTCGCCGCCATCGCCGTCGATGCCCTCGGCGCTGACGCGGTGTACGCAGTGTCGATGCCCTCGGAGTTCTCCTCGGAGCATTCGCGCGTCGATGCCGAGGATCTCGCCGCGCGCACCGGCATTCACTTTCGAACCGAACCGATTTCCCAGATGGTCGCCGGCTTCGTCGACCAGCTGCACTTGACCGGCGTGGCCGAGGAGAACGTCCAGGCGAGATGCCGGGGAATCGTGTTGATGGCGCTGTCCAACACCTTCGGCCATCTGGTCCTTGCCACCGGGAACAAGTCCGAACTGGCGGTGGGTTATTCGACGATCTACGGCGACGCGGTCGGCGGCTTCGCACCGATCAAGGACGTGCCCAAGACGCTGGTCTGGGGATTGGCGCGCTGGCGCAACGAGTCCGCGATCGACCGCGGAGACGTCCCGCCGATCCCCGAATCGAGCATCGACAAGCCGCCCTCGGCCGAGCTTCGGCCGGGTCAGCTCGATACCGATTCACTGCCCGACTACGACACCCTCGACGCCATCCTGTTTCGGTACGTCGACCACGATCAGGGCGTCGCAGACATCGTCGCGGCGGGTTTCGACGCGTCCGTCGTGGCGGACATCGTGCGCAAGGTGGACACAGCGGAATACAAGCGGCGGCAGTATCCGATCGGCACCAAGGTCACCTCGCGGGCGTTCGGGCGCGATCGCCGGATGCCGATCACGGTCGGGAGGGGCGCGTACGAGCCCCCGATGTGACGATCAGCTGTTGGCGCGACTGTGACAAATTGCACTCCCTACCAGCATTCCTGCGACGGAAGGGCGGTGGCAGACTGAGCACGTCATCACACCCCATCCCGGGGACCCGCCAGGCGGGCCTCGAGGACCAGAAAGGGACAAAGATGTCCGAAAATGCTGTGTACGGCGGTTCGTCCACCGAATCTCCGGCGACCGCGCTGACCCGCAAGACCCGTACCCACCATCTGCTGCAGATGAAGGCAGAGGGTGAGCGCTGGGGAATGCTGACGGCGTACGACTACTCCAGTGCCCGCATCTTCGAGGAAGCCGGCGTGCCTGTGCTTCTCGTCGGTGACTCCGCGGCCAACGTCGTGTACGGCTACGACACCACCGTGCCGATCACCGTGGACGAGTTGCTTCCTCTCGTACGTGGAGTGGTACGCGGCGCACCGCACGCGCTCGTCGTCGCAGATCTGCCCTTCGGTACCTACGAAGCCTCACCGCAGCAGGCCCTCGAAACCGCTGTTCGTTTCATGAAGGAAGGCCTCGCGGGCGCGGTGAAGCTCGAGGGCGGCGAGCGGGTCGCACCGCAGATCGCCGCCATCACCGCTGCCGGCATCCCCGTCATGGCCCATGTGGGATTCACCCCGCAGAGCGTCAACACCCTCGGCGGATTCCGCGTTCAGGGTCGCGGTGACGCGTCCGAACAACTCGTCGCCGACGCCATCGCCGTACAGGAGGCAGGTGCCTTCGCCGTCGTCATGGAGATGGTCCCCGCCGACATCGCCGGCCAGGTCACCCGCAAGCTCACGATCCCGACGGTCGGCATCGGAGCGGGCAACGAATGCGACGCTCAGGTTCTCGTGTGGCAGGACATGGCCGGATACACCAACGGCAAGACCGCCAAGTTCGTCAAGAAGTTCGCCGACGTGGGCGATTCGCTGCGCACCGCAGCCACCACGTACATGTCCGAGGTGCGCTCGGGAGTCTTCCCCGGACCCGAACACAGCTACTGACCGTCGTCGTCTGATCCCGGTTCGGATGGCACACTCGGGCCATGACAATCAGACGGGGTACGACGTCCATTGCAGGACGAAGCGCAGTCGCACTGGTCGGTGCGGCTGCGCTTCTCGCCGTAGTGGGGGCATGCAGCACCGACACGACCAATACCGGTTCGTCGTCGACCACAACGACCGCTCCGAGCACGACGGTGGCGACGACGACTCCTGCGGGAGCGGCTGTCACCGATGCCCAGAAGCAGCAGCTGTGCACCGATCTCGAAGCGCAGCTGTCGAATTGGCGCGTGCAGGGCCCCACTCTCGGCCGCGGCGGTCTGAACATTCTGGTGCAGACCTGGGCTGCGCAGAGCGGCGTCATCAATCTCCAGGTGGTGCAGAATCGCGCGCTCGTCGACGACATCACGAAGGAAACGTGCTCGGACGTGCGGGACGAGGCCATCCGCTCCCTCGACATCCCGGATCTGGCCTCCGGTCTGGTCGGTTTCTAGGATGCGCACCTTGTACCCGGAGATCGAGCCCGTGCAGACTGGTCACCTCGACGTCGGCGAGGGGCAGCGGATCTACTGGGAGATCTCCGGCAACCCCGACGGCGAACCGGTGGTGTTCGTGCACGGCGGTCCCGGCGGTGCCACCAATCCACTGCAGCGTCGCTACTTCGATCCGCAGGTCTACCGCATCGTGTTGTTCGATCAGCGAGGCTGCGGGCTGTCGACCCCACATATTGCCGACGGGGCAGATCTGTCGGTCAACACCACCGATCGCTTGATCTCCGACATGGAGAAACTCCGCGAGCACCTGAACATCGACACCTGGTTGGTGTTCGGCGGATCCTGGGGCTCCACGTTGTCGCTGGCCTACGCACAGACGCATCGCGAGAGGGTGCGAGGACTCGTGCTCCGAGGAATCTTCCTCGTCCGGCCGTCGGAGATCGACTGGTACTACCGCGGCGGTGCCGGACACATCTTCCCGGACCTGTGGGAGGAGTTTCTCGCCCCCATTCCGGAAGGGGAACGAGACGGGGATCTGGTCGAGGCATATCACCGACAGTTGATGTCCGAGGACGACGCTGCCGCGACCCGGGCCGCGGTGGCGTGGTCGTCGTGGGAGGCAGCGACGAGTTACCTGCTCCCGAAACCCGATGCTGTACAGCATAATTCGGATGCGCGTTTCGCTCGCGCCTTCGCCGGAATCGAGAACCACTATTTCCGCAACGGGTGCTTCCTCGAAGAGAACCAGTTGCTACGCGACGCGCACCTGCTCGACGGTATTCCTGGTGTGATCGTGCAGGGCCGCTACGACGTGGTGTGCCCGGCCACGAGCGCGTGGGCACTGCACAAGGCCTGGCCGAGTGCAGATCTGGTGATCGTCGACGATGCCGGCCATTCTGCGGCCGAGCCGGGCATCGTCCACCACCTGGTCGAGGCGACCGACCGATTCAGGCCGTGACAGACGGATAGTCGAATCGGACTGTGCGCGAGTCGGTGTCGGCCCGAGTCAATCGGACCTTCACCGACTCCCCCGCAGGCGGCTCGCCGTCGCACTTGCCCATGACTATCGGTTCGGACACGAGCACCTCGGCGTCGCGCTTGCCCTCGGCACCGCGCAGCACCACTGCGTCGAACGTATGACCTACGCGATCTTCGAGCACGTGCGCTTCGGTCAGATCGATGCAGGCTCGGTCCACTTTCGATGCTGCAGAATCCGATCCACGCATGATCGCCGGTAGCTCCGGCAGCGCCTGCGCCGCCCACTCGGGGACGGGCACACCGGCGACCACGGCCAGACACACCTCGGTGGCGAACCGATCCGACAGCCGTCGCAACGGGGCCGTCACATGGGCGTACGGCGCTCCGATACCCGAGTGTTCGACGGAATCGTCGGTGCCGGGTGCATCGATGGTCGAGTTCGGGGTCCGACTGTCGAACGCCGAATAGTCCGCTCCCCGAAGCAATCCCGTGGCCTGAGTCATCATCGCCAGAGTCGACGGTTCGTCGGTGGGCAGGCCGGCGAGTACCGCGCCGGCGGACGCGCCGGCGGGCCACTCGATTCCGAGTGCGTTCGCGGTCTTCTTCAGGGTCTCGACGGCCTCGGGCGGTGCGGGCGGAAGCGTGCGTACGATGCCGATTCCGGCGTCGAGCATGATTCTGGCTGCGCACATGCCCGTCAGCAAGGACACCTCGGCGTTCCAGCCGTCCACTGCTGTTCGCGGTTGCAGAACGATTCGCCAACCGTGCCCGTCCGGAACCACTTCCTGCTCGGGGAGCGTGATGTCGATGGCTCCTCGACGCCTCGCTGCCTCCGCCCGTAGGTGTCCGAACTCGGCAAGGGCAGCGATCGACGGGTGCGGTGTGCCGGCGTCGAAGTCGGCTTGCACTCCCGCGTAATCGAGACGCGCGGTCGAACGCACGAGCGCCCGGGTGACGGTCCACGCCGCGGCTTCACCGACGTCGTCGAGTTCGATGGTCCACAGCGCAGCGCAGCGAGTCTGGCCCTCCAACAGGCTTCCCGAGCCCTCCGACAACTCACGCGGGTGCAAGGGAACAGATCCGTCGGGGAGATAGTACGTCTGGCCGCGTCGGCGGGTTTCCACGTCGAGCGCTCCCCCCGGCATCACCAGCGCACCCACGTCGGCGATCGCGTAGTGCACCACCAAGCCGTTGGCCGTCTTCTCGATGTGTACGGCTTGATCGAGGTCCTTCGAGCCGGGTGGGTCGATGGTGACGAAAGGAATGTCGGTGCGGTCGATTCTGCTGTCGGCGTGCAGGTCTCGGGCTTCGATCGCGTCGCGCATCACGTCTGCGTCGAAGACATCGGACAGACCGAACTCGGATCTGATGGACTCGAAATCGAAGTTCGGAGCCCTCAGCCGGGTGAGCAGCACCGTCAGTTGTTCCAGTCGTCGTCGGAGTCGGCGGCCTTGTTGCGGGCGGCTGCGATCTTCAGCGCCTGCTCTGCGGTGGCCTTGTCCGGATACGGACCCATGCGGTCGAGGGCATTGGTCTCCTTGCCCTGCACAACCTGCTTGGTGCTGATGTCGTAGTACCAGGAGCTGTCGTCGTCGGTCATGACTTCCAGTGTGCCCCATACAGCCACGCCGCAGGTGTACCGCGCGAGAAATTGGAGTGCGAACGAGTCGGCCTGTAAGCCGGATCCTGTGCATCGACCCGCTCTCGCGAGATCGAATAGACGACCATCCATCTGGGCACACCGTTGCCGGGTACCTCGAGCAGTCCACCCGCAGGCTCGGGCGAGCAGCCCTCGAGCACCTGCGCAGCTGCACCCCTTGCGCGGTGCAGCCTTCGACCTTGCTCCGGGCGGGGTTTACCTAGCCACCCCAGTCACCTGGGATGCTGGTGCGCTCTTACCGCACCGTTTCACCCTGACCTGCGTTTCGTTTCCGAAGAACCGAACCGCAGGCGGTCTGTTTTCTGTGGCACTGTCCCGCGAGTCACCTCGGGTTGCCGTTAACAACCGCCCTGCTCTGTGGAGTCCGGACTTTCCTCGGCCCGAAGCGGAACGGAACCTGTCCGTCGGTACTTCGAGCCGCAGCCGTCCAGCCAACTCGTTCGCGATTGCGTACTCTACCCGCCTCACGTCGGATGCCCGGCGATTGCCCGGCCATGAAGAACAGAGGCACTCACGATGGCCGCGGCAGCGGTGACGACCACCCCCACCCAGGCGGCGGACGTGTAGGCATCCTCTCCGGGGAAGGTGGAGCCCGGACTCGTTCCGGCGGCGAGTACCAGACCACCGACCGCGCTTCCGAAAGAGAATCCGACACTGCGCACCACCTGGTTGATACTCATGACGCTCGAGGTCTCCGCGGAGGGCACCACCGGCAGCACGACGGCCGGCAGCACGGCCGAAAAGCTTCCGACTCCGAAACCCAGAATCGCCATCACCGCACAGAGTTCAACGACGCCGGCGCGGGTACCGGCGAACAAGGCGAGAGCCACCAGAACGATCAGTGCGCTGACCGTCAGCGCGCTGGCTGCCCCCACCCGAGGCAGCGCTCTGGGTACCAGCTTGCCGGCGAGAAATCCGAACACCGAGAACGGAACCAGGACGAGGCCCGCCGCGAACACGTCGAGGCCGAAACCGTATCCGGCACCGGAAGGCGTCTGCGCGTAGCGCGTAGCGAGGGTCAGCAGCAGATACATTCCGATGCCGCCGAGAAACATTGCGCCGTTCGCTCCGACCACGGCCCTGTGACGAAACAACCGAAGATCGACGAGCGGCGCCGAGCTTCTCAGTTCGACGCGTACCCATATGCCCGCAGCGACGACCGCGATTGCAGCCAGCACCCCCGCCGTCCAAGGGCGGCTACTCCACAGCGCGGTCTCACTGATGAGAACGAGCACCAGGGTGAGAGGGAGCGCCAGCAGCACCGCACCCGGAACGTCGATCCGGGTCGCACGCTTGCGCGTCGAGGCAGGAACAACTCGCAGAGCAACGGCAAACGCCATGACCGTCATCGCAGCACCGAATCCGTAGGCGAGCCGGAGACCGCCGTGCTCGGCCAGAAACCCCGACAATGGATAGCCCACACCGACACCCGCAGTAGACGCGACCGACAACAAAGCGATGGTCGATCCGGACCGCTTGTCGGACAGATGATCTCGCACCACACCCATCAGCATCGAAGTCAGGGCCAGTCCCACTCCCTGGGCTGCGCGGCCGAGGAGCAGCCAGGAGAAGGACAGCGGCAGTGCGGTCAGAATGCCTCCGGCCGAGACGACGCCCAGTGTCCCGAGTATTGCTGCCCGTCGATGCGGACCCGATCCGAGGCGGCCCAGAACCGGTGTCGTGACGGCACCGGTCAACAAAGCCAACGTCAACGTCCATTGCGCACTGGAGAGGGAGACGTCGAAAGTGGTTGCGACGCTGGTGATCAGCGGGGCACCGAGGCTACCGACAGCGGCGACGACGACTCCGACGAACAACAGAGAAGGCACGAACATTCGTGATTCGTCGTGCTCGGAGCCGGAGATCAACGGTTCGTCTCGCTCGTGATGTGGTCGAACAATCCGGCGTGGATACGAGTGCCCACTCCGTTCGCCCAGGGTTGGTCGACGTCATGAATCTGCAGGGCCGCGCCACTGTTGCGCAGCATGCCGAACGCCAGAAACGCTTTGACGGTCACGGCGTCGAGACCGGTGACCTCTACGACGGTGTTCCACATCCGGCCGAACGCCTCTCGAACGGCGTCGCGCACCTCTTTGTCGCCACACGCGGCGAGGCCCTGCAGCTGCAGCAGGAGTGAGGTTCGATCCTCGAGCATGGCGTAATAGCACTCCCCCATCGAGGCCAAGGCTTGCTGACCGGTGGCAGTACCTGCGGCCTCGCGCATCCCATCCGCCACACGGTCGAACGACGCGACCACCAGCTCGGAGAAGAGTGCCTTCTTGGTTCCGAATATTCGAAAGATGTAAGCCTGGGTGATCCCTGCTTCGCGGGCGATCCTGTCGGTCGAACCGCCGTGCAGTCCGGACGCTGCAAATTCGTCTGCCGCTATCCGCAGTATTTGCTGCCGTCGTTCCGGGCCTGTCATCCGTCCTCTCTGCGCCATACCGCCAAGTTACTGGTTACTAACTACTTACTTCAATGGTTGTTCTCGTGCGCTTCACTACAGTTCCTTCCATGAGTGAATGGGTTGTGCTGCTGCGCGGCATCAACGTCGGCGGCATCAACATCAAGATGGTCGACCTCCGCGCAGCTCTGGCCTCGGCCGGCTTCACGAATGTCCGCACGATTCTGGCGACCGGCAACGTACTGCTGCAGTCTCCGCTGGCGGCCGCCGCCCTGAAAGCGCAGGTGGAGAGCACGCTCGCCGAGGCGTTCGGCTACCGAGCCTGGGTTGTCGCACTCGACGTCCCGACACTGAGGGCGATAGTGGAGTCCTACCCGTTCGACGCCGAACGGGAGGGCTGGCATCCTTATGTAGTGTTCGGTAACGACGATAGCCATTTGACCGAATTGTCCGCTCTTGCAGTGGAACTCGACTCCGATCTCGAGAGGATTGCCGAGGGGAACAGCGTGCTCTACTGGGAGGTGCGCAAGGGCAACACCACCGACAGTACGTTCGGAAAAGCCACGGCGAAGGCGAAGTACAAGGCCACGACCACCACGCGGAACGTCCGCACTCTCGTGAAGATTCTCGCGTGACCGTTCTCGCTGCGGCATTGGTCGCCGCCGTTCTCGTATTCGCCATCGTTCGCCCGCGCGGTCTTCCCGAGATCGTTGCTGCACTTCCAGCGGCCGCAGTTGTTCTTCTCGTCGGCCTCGTCAGCCTCGACGCGGCCCGTGAGCAGGTACTCGAACTCGCACCCACCGTCGTCTTTCTGGCGTTCATCCTGATCCTGGCGCATCTGTCGGATGCCCTCGGTGTGTTCACCTGGATCGCTGCGAAGCTACGCCGCGGATCCAAGGGCAGCCCCCGCAGACTGCTGACCCTCGTGTTCGCCGCTGCCGCTGCCACCACAGCCGTACTGAGCCTCGACGCCACCGTTGTTCTGCTGACACCGGCCATCATCGGTGCCGCTCGGATCCTGGGGATGTCGCCGCGTCCACACAGTTACGCCACTGCGCACCTGTCCAATTCGGCGTCGACCTTGCTGCCGGTGTCGAATCTGACCAACCTGCTGGCCTTCGCTGCGACGGGCCTGACCTTCCTGCACTTCACCGCGCTCATGGCACTGCCGTGGATGTTCGCGGTCGCCATCGAACTGGCGGTGTTCCTGATCTTCTTCCGCAAGGATCTGACCCGCACTGCGACACCGACGGACTCCGCGACCGAACACAGCACTGACGACGTCCCAGCACCGCGAAGCACACTCGTCATCCTCGGCGCGACATTGATCGGCTTCGCCGTGGCAGGACTGTTCGATATCGAACCGTTCTGGGTGGCTGCCGTGGGGTCGATTGCGCTCGCGATCCCGGCACTTCGAGCTCGCCACACCACGCCTCGCGCGATTCTGCGCGGTGCCGATCTGCCGTTCTGTGGCTTCGTCTTCCTTCTCGGAATCGTCGTTCTCGGCGTGACGACGGGCCCGATCGGCGACTGGCTGGCGCGAATTCTGCCGTCCGACACCACCTTCGCGTCCCTGTTGGCCGCAGCTGCCATTGCGGCGGTGGCGTCGAACATCGTCAACAACCTGCCCGCAACGTTACTGCTCCTGGCGGCCTTCGGCGCGGACGCTCCCCCGGCGCTGCTGTTGGCCATGGTGATCGGCGTGAACCTCGGTCCTAACCTGACCTACGTCGGTTCACTGGCGATCATGTTGTGGCGACGCGTCGCATCGGCCAACGACGAGCCGGCGGATCTGAGGACGTTCACCATTCTCGGCGTCATCACGACTCCCCTGACCATCGTCGGTGCAGTGGCGGGCTTGTGGCTGGCGCTGCAGATCTGAGACCCGCACCTCCACAGGGTCAGGTCAGGTGAGACGTGTCGTTGACCAATTTCACCGATGCCCCGCCGTCGGGGTAGAACTCGGCGATGCTCAGCGACGCGAGGTCCAGGTGCATTCGGTAGAGCAGTGACGGTCCGACGTCCAGTGCCAGTTGCAGCAGTGTTTTGATCGGCGTCACGTGTGTCACGACGACGATCGTCTTGCCCGCGTACTCTCCGATCAGTCGATCGCGTGCCGCTTCGATTCGAGTGCGCACTGCGTCGAAACTCTCACCGTTGGGCGGGGCCACCGAGGTGTCACCCAGCCAGGCCCGATGTTGTTCGGGATAGCGGTCTTTCGCCTCCGCGAAGGTCAGACCTTCCCAGTCGCCGAAGTCCGTTTCGGTCAGTTCGTCGACGGTGGTCACGTCGAGTCCGAGTGCACCTGCCGCGGCGTCGGCGGTCTGTCGGGCGCGGCCGAGGGGGGACGAGACGATCGCTGCGATGTCGTCGTGTCCGCCGAGCCGTGCCGCTGCAGCGGTGGCCTGTCGAACCCCCAGCTCGGTCAGTTCCGGATTTCCGCGACCCGAGTATCGCCGGTCGACCGACAGCGCGGTCTGGCCGTGGCGCAACAACAACATTCGGGTGGGGTCGCCCACTGCACCGGTCCACCCGGGGGCCGCCGCGGGTTGCTTCGCGGCCGGTTCGGAATCGGGCAGATCAGGGAGGTCGATCCCCTTGGCCGCGGCGTCCATCGCCTCGTTCGCCAGACCGTCGGCGTGTGAGTTCTGCTCCCGCGGAATCCATTGGAAGGTGACGTGATCGAACGTCCGAGCAAGCTCCGCCGCTCGGCGATTGAGCGGAATCATGTCGGGATGCTTGACCTTCCAGCGTCCCGACATCTGTTCGACGACGAGTTTGGAGTCCATCCGAACGTCGACCTCGCGGGCACCGACGTCCGCGGCTGCCGTCAACGCAGCGATGAGGCCCCTGTACTCGGCCACGTTGTTCGTTGCGATTCCCAGCGCCTCCCGGCGTTCGGCCAACACCTCGCTGCGATCTGCCGAGAACACCACGGCTCCGTACCCGGCGGGACCCGGGTTGCCGCGGGAGCCGCCGTCGGCTTCGACGACGACCCGTTGCGCGGCACTCAAATTCCGGACTCCTTGGTGCGCACCAGGATTGCGTTGCATTCCGAGCAACGAACCAGAGCGTCGGCAGGCTTGTTGGCAATGCTCGCGATCTCGTTGCGATCGAGCTCGATTCGGCATGCGCCACATCGGCGGGCCTGCAGCAATGCTGCGCCTCGACCGGTCAGTGCGCGCTGCTTCTCGTACAGCGCCAGCAGATCGGCCGGCATGCCCGAGATCAATGCCTCGCGACGCTCGGCGCTCCGCTTCTCGGCGACGTCCAGGTCTGCGACAGCGTCGTCGCGGCGACGACCGGCGTCGACCATTTCGTCCTCGATCTGCGTCAGCTGCGCCCCGGCGTGTTCGTAGTCGCGTTCGCTGGCCTCGCGCTGTTCCATGACTTCGAGCAGTTCTTCCTCGAGGATGCTCTGCCGCCGTTCGAGACTGCCGAGCTCGTGCTGCAGCTCGGTCATCTGCTTGGGCGCAATCGTGCCGCTCTCGAGCATCTTCTTGTCGCGCGCCTCGCGCTGGCGAACGGCATCGACTTCGCCCTCGAGCTTGCGGATGTCGCGATCGAGGTCATCCATCAAGATCTGCACCGTGACGGCAGCATCCTTGCGGGTGATGCGCTCGGCCTCGAGTTTGTCGACCTCCTGCTGCTCGGGGAGGGTCTTTCGGCGATGGGCGATCTGCGAGAGTTCGGTATCCACACCGGCCAATTCGAGTAGCGAGGCCTGGACTTTGGGATCGACGTTCACGCTAGATGACTCCTGCGACTATGGAAGTTGATTCCGATTACCCTACCGGCTGCGCAGAACGTACCGAGCCGGATCCGTGTACTCCCCCGGTCGCGGGGTTCGTCGGTCACAGCGTCCACGGGTCGGTACGCACATCGCTGACCCTGCTGCTCCAGCCCTCCGTATAGCCGAATTCGGCGTCCACGACGCCCCTCGCCTGAGCACACCACGGGAACTCCGACGCCCAGTGGGCTGTGTCGATCACCGCGGGCCCTCCCGCCCTCAGGTGCTCGTCGACGGGATGATGTCTGAGATCGGACGTGACATAGACGTCGGCGTCGGTCCGCGCGACGGTTGCGAGGAACGAGTCCCCTGCTCCCCCACACAGGGCGACGATCGACACCGTGGCGTCCGGATTACCCGCTGCTCGCACTCCCCAGCTGGTGGCCGGCAGAGCGTCTCGGACGACGTTCGTGAACGCGGCGAGCGTCATCGGATCAGGCAATCGACCGATCCGCCCCAGACCGGTGCACGACGGTAGGGCCGCGGACTCGAAGACATCGAACGCGGGCTCCTCGTACGGATGCGCAAGTCTGAGCGCGGACTGCATCCGCGCGCGGTCGGCCCGAGATGCAACCACCTCGATTCGGTCCTCGGTCACGGTGTGGACTTCGCCGACGACACCGAGCGTCGGATGAGCACCGGGCTGCGGCCGAAATTGGCCCAGCCCCTCGGTGTGCCAGCTCGCTTCGCTGTAGTCGCCGATCTCACCGGCTCCAGCGTCGAACAGCGCCTGGCGCACCGCCGCAGTGTCGGCGGACGGCACGAATACGACCCATTTGTCGTGCGCCGGAGCAGGAATGGGATCGAGTGGCCTGGTGTCGATCACACCGAGGGCCGACGCGAGTGCGTCGGAGACACCGGGATCGGCCGAGTCGGCGTTGGTATGGGCGGTGAACAGCGCGCAATCGGCCTTGATCAGGCGGTGGATCACCGAGCCTTTGGCGGTGTCGGCCGCAACCGAATCGACTCCTTTGAGCAGCAGAGGGTGATGGGCGACGATGAGGTCGGCGCCCCATGAAATGGCCTCGTCCACGACGGCCGGGGTGACGTCGACGGCGTAGAGCACCTGTCGCACTTCGGATTCCGGATCTCCACACACCAATCCCACCGAGTCCCAGCTCTCGGCCAATCGAGGCGGGTATGCCTTGTCGAGAACCTCGATGACGTTCTCCAGAGTCACTGCCATGTCGATTGCTCTCCTCACAGAACGGTGTTCAACGCATGCACCAGTATGTCGACGTGTGCCGAGTCCCGTACGGCGACGCGTAGGTAGTTGCGATCCAGTCCGGGAAACGTGTCGCCGCGCCGAACCGCAATTCCCTTCGTGCGCAGGCGTTCTCGGATCCCGTCGGCGCCGTCGACCCGCGCCAGAAGAAACGGCGCTCGCGCCGGTCCGGCAATGTCGAGAGCGAGTGCGGTCAGTCTCGCGATCATGGCGTCACGTTCGGCGTCGATACGCAGCGCTTCGGCTCGGGCCTGCTCGACCGCGAACGGCTCGGTACAGGCGCGGATTGCTTCGAGCTGCAGAGTGCCCAGGGGCCAGTGCGCACGGCCCCGCTGCATTCGTTCGAGTACGTCGGGATGGGCCAGAGCGTAGCCGCACCGCAACCCCGCCAATGCCCACGTCTTCGTCAGGCTTCGGAGTACCAGCACGTCCGCGACGCTGTCCGAGGAGACCGACTCTCCTGGTCCCGTCACTGCGTCGGCGAATGCTTCGTCGACCACGACCATGCGGCCGGGCCTACGCAGACCGAGTACTTCTTCTCGGGGATGCAGCACCGACGTCGGATTGGTGGGATTGCCGACGATCACCATGTCGGCGGCCTCGGGCACCAGGCCCGGATCGAGCAGAAACGGCGGCGGGAGTAACACCCGATGCACGGGAATGCCGGCCTGCTCGAGCACCCAGTCGGGCTCGGTGAAGGACGGGTGCACGGTTGCCACGAGGGCGGGCTCGAGCCGTGGCAGCATCGCGAATCCTTCGGCTCCGCCACCGAGCAGCAGTACCTCGTCCGGCGAGCGCCCGTGGTGTGCGGCGACCTGCTCCCGAGCCGCCCGCTCGGCTGCCCCCGATGGATACGAACCGAGCGAGTTCAGTGCTGCAGCGAGCCGATCACGAAGCCACGGGGGCGGGCCGGCACCGCGCACGTTGACAGCGAAGTCGACGAGGCCCGAGCCGACCTCGAGATCCCCGTGATGACGGAGAAGTGCATCGGGGCCGGACGCTGTATCGGACATCGCGACGAGCCTAGCCGTCACGTGCACCGATAGGCTCAGGCCATGTCTGCCGCTCTGCCCGCATCCGTTGTCCTGTTCGATCTCGACGGAACGTTGACCGATTCCGCACCGGGAATTCACGCAGGATTTCGCCACGCGCTGGCCTCGGTCGGCGCTCCCGAACCGACCGAACAGCAACTCTCTCTCGTCGTCGGTCCACCGCTGATCGACACGCTGCGCTCGATGGGCCTGGACGAGGAGGCAGCTCAGCGCGCGCTCGCCGCCTATTTCGACCGATACGACGAGCGGGGTTGGGCCGAGAACACCGCGTTCGACGGCATCGAGACAGTGCTGACGCGATTGCAGGATCGCGGTGTTCGGCTGGGCGTGGCGACGTCCAAGTCGGAGCGCTTCGCCATCCGGATTCTCGACCACTTCGGCTTGTCCCGGTACTTCGACTTCATCGGCGGTGCCAGCAACGACGGGTCGCGGCGAGCGAAATCCGACGTCATCGCGCACTCGCTGACCAATCTCGGCATCGATCCCGTCGAATCCTCGGACGGCGGCACCGCAGGGGTGATCATGATCGGCGACCGCGACCACGATGTGCACGGCGCGGCTCGGTTCGGAATTCCGGCGGTCTACGTGGAATGGGGCTACGGCATCGACGGTGAGAGCGACGAAGCCGCGTTCACCGCGTCGGACATGGACGAACTGGCCGCCGTGCTCGAGCAGAACACGCAGGCGTCACGATGAGCGAGCCACTGCACGTGACGTTCGTGTGCACCGGAAACATCTGTCGATCACCGATGGCCGAGAAGGTGTTCGCCGCCCACCTGACCGAGGCGGGCCTGAGTGATGCAGTCCGCGTATCGAGCGCGGGAATCGACGGGTGGCATGTCGGCGACGGCGCAGACCCGCGGACGGTCGCGGAACTCGATGCGCACGGCTACGAGAGCGAGCACGAAGCGAACCAGGTCGGACCGGACCACCTCGCTGCCGATCTGATCGTTGCTCTCGACACCGGCCACGCTCGATCTCTACTGCAGTTGGGTGCACCGGCCGATCGGGTGCAGCTGCTGCGTTCGTTCGATCCCGACGCCGACGATGCGTCGGTCGCAGATCCCTACTACTCGTCGGATTCTGCGTTCACCGAGGTGCGAGAACAGATCGAGGATGCCGTGCCCGGCTTGATCGATTGGGCGCGGTCTCGGCTGACCGCCTGACCCGGCTACCGTGGTGGGGTGGAGAAGTTACGGTTTTTGCTACGTCCGAAGTGGTTGGTGCTGGCCGCCGTCGCGCTGGCGTTCGCATTCTTGTGCTTCAGCGTGCTCGCTCCGTGGCAGCTGGGCAAGAACACCTCGACTTCTGCACGCAACGACTTGATCACCCGATCGGTCGGGGCAGATCCGGTGCCGATCACCGACGTTCTCACCGCGAACGGTTTCGCGGCCGACGACGAATGGCGGCGGGTGATCGCGCAGGGCAGTTACGTGGAGAATTCCGACGCCCTGGTGCGGCTGCGCAGCATTCGTGAGCAGCCCGCGTACGAGGTCATCACTCCGTTCGTCATCGACGGTGGCCCTACTGTTCTCGTCAACCGCGGATACGTGCTCCCGGTGGAGGGAACGCGACCGCCCGAGTTCGCAGCAGCCCCAACCGGCCCGGTCACTCTCGATGCCCGCGTTCGTCAGGCCGAAGGAACATCACGTGAGCCGATCCAGGAGGACGGCCGCCTGCAGGTGTACAACATCAACCCGGAGCAGATCGGAGCAGCGGTCGGTGTCGACGCGATCGACGGGTACCTGCAGCTCGACGACGGTCAGCCCGGTGGCCTCGGCCTCATCGAGCTCCCGCAGACCGACGCGGGCCCCTATCTGTCCTACGGGCTGCAGTGGCTGGCGTTCGGCATCATGGCACCGTTGGGTCTTGCGTATTTCGTCCGCGCCGAGCTGCGGGAGCGACGCATGTCTCGAACCGAGATGAACGACGCGATGTCCGATCAGTCCGACCGGACGTCCGACGACGATTCCGCGCTGGACGACGAAGAAGAATTCACTCTTCCGACCCGACGCGAGAAGCGGGCCAGAGCCCGCGCGGCATCACAGGCGAGAACGCCGACGGACCCTCGCTTGGCCGATCGATACGGCAAGAACCGCTGACGCAGCCGTCGCGAACTCTTGCACCCGCGTCGACAGCACGACTGCTCGCCGAAGGTCCCGTGCCGTGGGCGCTCGCCCGTCGCCGAGTGTCGGCCTGATCTCCACGCCGTGCCGGTATTGAGTGCGCCCACCGAGTTGTAGTCCGAGCGCACCCGCCGACGCGGCTTCCGGCACCCCGGCATTGGGGCTGGGATGGCGGGATGCGTCTCGTCGCCACACCTGTAGCGCGTGGGCAGCAGAACCCTGCACCAGCGGTGCAGCGAGAACGGTCGCCGCACCCGTGACTCGTGCCGGCAACAGGTTCAGCGCGTCGTCGAGGCGTGCGGCGGCCCATCCGAACCGTAGGTATTTCGGAGACCGGTATCCCACCATTGCATCGAGTGTGTTGCTGGCTCGGTATGCCAGGATTCCCGGTACACCGGCCAGGGCTCCCCACACCACGACACCGACTGTTGCGTCGGATGTGTTCTCGGCGATGGATTCGAGTGCCGCGCGTGCCAGCCCGTCGGAGTCGAGGAATGCCGGGTCACGTCCGCACAGTGACGGGAGCAATGCGCGTGCGCCGGGCAGGTCGTCTCGGTCGAGGTGATCGGCCATCGAGCGACCTACTACCGACAGCGATGATCCGCCCAGCGCGGCCCACGTCGCGGTGGCCACCAGAGCGGCCTCGGCCGGTGGGCAGAGACGCGACACTGCTCGCGTGGACGCGATTCCGAGTGCGGTGACGCCCCCGACCAGTACGGCGGTATGGATGACACCCGCAATCCTGTTGTCGCGGTAGAGCCGAGCCTCGACGCGAAGGGCAGCCGTTCCGAATCCTGCTACCGGATGCCAGCGCTGTGGGTCTGTGAACACTCGATCCAGGACGTAACCGACCAGCAATCCGATCGCTCGGGGGTGTGTCCACATCGCACGAATCTATCCACCGGCCATCCGGTGTGCGGAATCGGTACGGGTCAGGCCCAGCGCCGGTTGTACGCGCCGGAGAGCTGACGGCTCCTGAAGTCGATGTCGCTTCCGTCGTTGAGCAAGGCGATGGCCATACCGACGAAACCGATTGCTGCTACTACGAACATGGTCATGATTCCCCCAAGAATCGTTGTGGGCCTGCCGCGGCGGTGCCGTGGCCGACGTGTTCCGTAACAGATTGTTACCCGCCGGTAGGGCGATTCCCACTGCTTTGAGGTCGGCGTCACGTGTGTCTGTCGTCACGAGACGCCGGACACATAGAACGTCCAAAATTCAACGGCCACCGCCGATCTCGTGCATTTAGTGACCGCGACTATCGACCGACGGGCACCGCATGCATGTGCGGCTCCTCGGCCACGACCGAGCCGATGAAATCGTCCACCACCTTCACCCGCGCCAACCCCGTCAGCTCCCGCGGAATCACCGTCCAGTAGGTGCGTTCGACCGAGACGAGGCCCGGCAACACCGGAATCAACGTGTCGTCCGGTTCGCCGATGTAGCTGGGCAACGGCGCAATTCCCACGCCGGACCGCGTCGCGATCCACTGGCCGGTGATGTTGTTGGTCTGAATCTGCGCCCGACCGTCGGGCAGAATCGAATCCAGGATGCGCAACGGCGCAACGTCGAGCAGCGCATCCACGTAGGAGATCAGGGTGTGCCCACGCAAACCGTCGACCGAGTCGATCGTCGGCTGCGCAGCCAAATATCCCTCGGCGGCATAGAGCGCCAGGGTGTAGGTCGCCAGTTGCCGGGCCACCACCAACCTGGGCGACGGCCGTTCCAACGTGATGGCAATGTCGAATTCCCTGGTGGCCAACGAGTTGTGCTCGGTGGCGGTGACGAGTTCGATATCCAGATCGGGATGCTTGTCGCGAAGCGCACCCAATTTCGGCGTCAGAACGAAGGCACCGAATCCGTCCGGGGCAGCAATGCGCACTGTCCCTCGCAGCGATCCGGTATCGGATGTCTGATCCTCGAAGGCGGCGATCAGCGTGGACTCGACGGTTTCGGCGTACCCGACCAGCCTTCGCCCCGCCTCGGTCAATCGCCATCCCGTCGGGGTTCGGTCGAAAAGTCGTTGCCCTGCGGACTTCTCGAGGGCCGTGATGCGTCGACCGACCGTGGTGTGGTCCACGCCGAGCGTTCGCGACGCATCGGTCAGACGTCCCGTTCTCGACACTTCGAGGAAATAGCGGAGGTGGTCTGGGTTGAACACTCGCCCAGCCTATCCCCCTGTGCATTTATGCACGGCGATCTGCGATTTTGGCCTTTGACATGTGCATCGATCCCAATGAGACTCGAGACACACCGATGGAAGGAACGAACGTTGACCGACGTCATCTCACACTGGCTCGATGGTAAGACTTTTTCCGGATCTTCCGATCGGACGTCACCGGTCACCAACCCCGCCACCGGGGAGGTCACCGGCACCCTCACGCTCGCCGACCGGAGCGATGCCCGCGCCGTCATCGATGCCGCCGCAGCGGCCTTTCCCGCGTGGCGCGACACCTCCCTGGCCAAGCGCACCTCGATTCTCTTCTCCTTTCGAGAACTGCTCAACGCCAAGAAGAACGAGCTCGCCGAGATCATCACGGCCGAGCACGGCAAGGTGCTCTCCGACGCGCTCGGCGAGATTTCCCGCGGTCAGGAAGTAGTCGAATTCGCCTGTGGCATAGCCCATCTACTCAAGGGCAGCTACACCGAGAATGCATCCACCGGAGTGGACGTCTACTCGATTCGTCAGCCGCTCGGACCCGTCGCCATCATCTCCCCCTTCAACTTCCCTGCCATGGTGCCGATGTGGTTCTTCCCCATCGCCATCGCCGCCGGTAACACCGTCGTGCTCAAGCCGTCGGAGAAGGACCCGAGTGCCAGCATCTGGCTCGCGCGGCTCTGGGCCGAGGCAGGCCTGCCCGACGGCGTGTTCAACGTGCTGCAGGGAGACAAGGAGGCCGTCGACGAACTGCTCGAGAACAAGAAGATCAAGTCGATCTCCTTCGTCGGATCGACGCCCATCGCCCAGTACGTCTACTCGACAGGCACCGCCAACGGCAAGCGTGTTCAGGCCCTCGGCGGTGCCAAGAACCATGCCGTCGTCCTCCCCGATGCAGATCTCGACCTGGCCGCGGACGCCATGGTCAACGCCGGCTTCGGCTCGGCGGGTGAGCGATGCATGGCCATCTCCGCTCTCGTGGCCGTCGGGAAGATCGCCGACGAGCTCGTCGCCAAGATCGCCGAACGCACCACACCACTGGTCACCGGCGACGGCACCCGTGGTGCCGACATGGGCCCGCTCGTCACCCGGGTACACCGCGACAAGGTTGCGTCCTATGTCGACGCAGGCGAGGCGTGCGGTGCCACGATCGTCGTCGACGGCCGCACCGTCCAACCCGACGGGGCTGCGGACGGATTCTGGCTCGGCCCCACGCTCATCGACCATGTGACACCGGACATGAGCATCTACACCGACGAGATCTTCGGTCCTGTGCTCTCGGTCGTCCGTGTCGACACCTACGACGAAGCGCTGACACTGATCAACGACAATCCGTACGGCAACGGCACGGCGATCTTCACCAACGACGGCGGGGCGGCGCGGCGTTTCCAGAACGAGGTCGAGGTCGGCATGGTCGGTGTCAATGTGCCGATCCCCGTTCCCATGGCGTACTACAGTTTCGGCGGCTGGAAGAGCAGTCTGTTCGGCGACAGCCACGCTCACGGCACCGAAGGAGTGCACTTCTTCACGCGGGGTAAAGCCGTCACCAGTCGCTGGCTCGATCCCAGCCACGGCGGTATCGATCTCGGCTTTCCTGCAAACAACTGAGTTCTACAAAGCCCATGTGCGTGGAAACTCGTAGCCCACTACGAAGTTCCACGCACATGGAGATACCGCGAAGGAGCACTCCATGGTTGCCAACATCTCTTTTCCACGCTTTCTGAAGCTCGGCGGCGGTGCCGTCGCGGAGCTGGGTACGGTACTGACCGACCTGGCCGTATCTCGTCCCCTACTCGTCACCGATGCGTTCATGGCCGGCAACGGCTCGGCCGATCGACTGATGACGATCATGACCGAGGCCGGTAAGTCGCCTGCTCTGTTCTCCGGCACCGTGCCCGACCCGACGACGGATTCGTTGATCGCCGGTCTCGAAGCGGTGCAGCAGCATTCGGCCGATTCGATCATCGGGTTCGGCGGCGGCAGTCCGATGGACACGGCCAAGGCGCTGGCAATCCTCGCTGTGCAGGGCGGGACGATGCGGGACTTCAAGGCTCCGGTGCTCTCCACCGGTCCGGCGCTTCCGATCGTCGCGATCCCTACTACGGCGGGAAGTGGTTCGGAGGCAACGCAGTTCACCATCATCACCGACGTGGCCTCGGACGAGAAGATGCTGTGCCCCGGGCTGTCCTTTCTGCCGATAGCATCGATCATCGACTTCGAGCTGACGATGTCGATGCCGGCACGTCTGACTGCCGATACCGGCGTCGACGCTCTGACCCACGCCATCGAGGCGTATGTCAGCAAGAAAGCCAACCCCATCTCCGACGGCTTGGCGCTCAGCGCAATTCGCACCATCGGAACGTCGCTGCTTCGGGCGTATCGAGACGGTGACGACCGGCAGGCACGCGAGGCCATGATGCATGCGTCCACCCAGGCGGGAATGGCGTTCTCCAACGCCAGCGTCTGTCTGGTCCACGGGATGAGTCGACCGATCGGCGCGCATTTCCACGTCGCACACGGACTGTCCAACGCGATGCTGTTGCCCGCTGTCACAGCCTTTTCCATCGACGGAGCCCAGGCCCGCTATGCCGACTGCGCCCGCGCCCTCGGTGCTGCTTCGGAAGCCGATTCGGACGCGGTTGCCGGTGGCAAGTTGCAGGACGCCATCGTCACGCTGTGCCGTGAGGTCGAAGTTCCCACACCCGAGTCGTTCGGCATCGACAAGTCGACGTGGGACGACCTGTTGCCGCTGATGGCCGAGCAGGCTCTCGCGTCCGGCAGCCCCGGTAACAATCCGGTCGTTCCGACGGCGGAGCAGATCGTCGATCTGTACCGCCAGGTGTACGCCGGGATCTAGGCCGAGTCACCGGACACGCGGGCGGCAACCTTGTCGCGCCGCGTGTTTCGGCGTTGAACGATGATTCCGCCGATCACCGTCACTGCTGCCAGCACGGCCGAGAGCAGGATGGACGATCGTTGCTCGGGTCGCACGACCATCATGACGAGGACGAACCCGATGAACCCGATGGCCAGGTAGGTCAGCCACGGGTAGAGCCACATCAGAACGGCCGGGCGTTCGCCGTCGCGATCGAGTTGGCGACGCAGCACGAGTTGACTGCTGGCGATAGCCAGGTAGACGAACAGAGCTACGGCACCGGTGGTCGCGAGCAGGTAGGTGAAGAGTTTCTCCGGAAGAATGTAGTTTCCGACGACGGCGAGGAAGCCGAGCACCATCGAGGCGATGACGGCAACCCACGGCACTCCGTTGGCGGTGATCTTCTTGACTGAGCGCGGCGCATCGCCGCGATCACCGAGCGAGTAGAGCATGCGCGACGCGGTGTAGAGCGCCGAATTCAGGCACGACGCCACGGCGGTCAGAATGACGATGTCCATGATGGTCTCCGCGTGGGGAATTCCCATCTTGGACAACACATACTGGTAGGAGCCGGTTGCCGGGTCCAACTCGTTCCAGGGTACGAGCGCGACGATGACGAAGATCGATCCGAAGTAGAAGATCGAGATACGCCAGATCACCGAATTGGTCGCGCGGGTGATGCCCTTTGCAGGATCCTTGGACTCGGCGGCAGCGATGGTGACGATCTCGGATCCCATGAAGGAGAACATCGTCGTCAGCATGGCTGCGATCACCGCACCGAAGCCGAGCGGCATGAAGCCGCCGGAGGCCCACAGTTGGTCCACGCCACTGACTTCGGAGTTCGGCAGCCAGCCCAGGATAGCGGCGATGCCGAGGCCGATGAACGCGACGATGGCCACTACCTTGACCAACGCGAACCAGAACTCGAACTCGCCGTAGTTGCCGACGCTGATCAAGTTGGTGGCGGTGAGCGCGACGACGATGATCAGAGCCCACATCCATTGGGCACCGCCCAGCCAGTTGGTGAGGATGGCGGCAGCGGCGGTCGCCTCGACGGGGATCACCAATACCCAGAACCACCAGTACAGCCAACCGACGGAGAAGCCGGCCCAATGTCCCAGTGCCCGGGTCGCATACGTCGAGAACGAACCTGTGTCGGGGTTGGCGGTGGCCATTTCCCCGAGCATGCGCATCACCAGGATGACGAGGAGTCCGGCGAAGAAGTAGGCCAACAACACCGCAGGTCCTGCGGTGGCGATGGCGTTTGCGGAGCCGACGAACAGTCCGGCACCGATCACTCCGGCTATCGAGATCATCGTCACGTGCCGCGGTTTGAGACTGGTTCCCAGTCCGTGCTCTCCGGTATCTGGCTTATCCGTAATTGCCATTTCAACAGTTCAGCACAAGGTCGGGCCCTCCGCAGCAGGTGACCGAATTGTCCAGACAATCAGTAGTACAAATGGCGGGCTTACGCGCGGCCTCTGCCGGGCATACTGACGACATGACTGTCGATGTTGGGCGCACCACGGACTCGATCACCATTGTCGGCGCGGGTATCGCGGGTGCCGCCTGTGCCCGAGTACTGCGCGCGGCGGGCGTCCCGTTCCGCATCGTCGATCGAGGACGTGCCCCGGGCGGGCGGATGTCATCCCCCGAGCTGCACGGGCGTCGTGTCGATCTGGGTGCAGGCTACTTCACCGTTCGCGATCAGGATTTCGCGACAGTCGTGGCCGACTGGGAGTCGAGGGGCCTCGCGCGCCAGTGGGCCAACACCTTCGGCATCCTCAAGCCCGATACCGCGCCGTGCACCACCACCGGCCCGGTTCGATGGGCCACCCCGAACGGACTCCGTTCTCTGGTGCGAGACTTGCTGGCAGACTTCGACATCGAAGGTGCCTCCGAGTTGACCGACCTACCCGACGGCCACGTCGTGGTTGCGATGCCCGATCCTCAAGCGACTCGACTGACCACGGTCCCCGACGCCGTCGATTACGAACCGGTCATCGCGGTGGCATGTGGATTCGACGGGTTGGATGTGCCGTTCCGCGACGCGGCCTTCGTCAACGATCATCCCGATATCGCGTTCGTCGTCGACGACGGTGCCCGGCGGGGTGACGGTGCGCCCGTGCTGGTGGTTCACACGACCCCCGAGCGGGCACAGCAGCACCTCGCCGATCCCGACGCAGTGATTGCCCCGGTCCTCGACGCGCTACGCGAACTGTCGGTAATCTCCACGGCACCCAACTGGACGCATGCCCATCGCTGGACGTTCGCAAAGCCTGCGGCGCAACATGATTCCACCTTTGCGCTCGAGCTGCTGGACGGACGGCTCGTCGGATTCGCAGGCGATCAATGGTGTGAATCCGGCGCGCCCAGGGTGGAAAGCGCATGGCGATCGGGCACGGATCTGGGTACGGAACTGGTTGGTCGGCTCCAGAGCTGACGCCGTCACACCTCAGCTGAAAAATGTCACCGTCTCACTCAACGGTGCACGGCTGGTGCGGAATCCGTTGATCGGGTGGCTCTCGTCGGGGTAGCCGAACGAGATGCCGGCTACCACCCGGCGGGTATCGGGGATATCGAACCATTCGTGGACGAACGGCGAGTACGCGGCGAGCGCGGCCTGAGCTATCGCGCCGAGCCCGAGACTCTGCGCGCCCAGCAGGAACGTCTGCAGATACAGCCCGCAGTCGACGGCACCGTAGACACCCAGGTCCGCATCGGTGGTGATGATTGCCGCGTGTGGGGCGTCGAACAGCTCGAAATTGCGAATGAACTGACGCGTCGTCGCCTCGGTGTCGGACTTGACCACGCCGATGCTCTCGTAGAGTGCACCGCCACACTCACGACGACGTGCCCGGTGCAGGGCGTTGTAGTTGGCCGGAAACGGAAAATCCGGTTGCGGCACACCGGACGCCACATGTTCCACCAATGCCTCGGAGAACTTTCGCGTGGCATCGCCCTCGGTCACGATTATTTGCCACGACTGGGTGTTCGACCACGATGGAGTGCGCTGGGCGGCCGCCAACAACTGTTCGAGCACGTCCCGTGATACCTGCTTCGACAGGAACTGCCGGCATGAGTACCGCTCGTCGAGTAGACCTGTCAACGATTCGTACCGGGTCACGTCGTCCGCCTCACATCGTGTCGTCTTCCGACCGAACGTAGCACCACCGCTACGCCCGACGGTCCGCTGTCGGACCGTCGGGCGCGAGGCCGTTACTGAAGTGGCAGGAGGATGTCCTTCACCCGCGGGTCGGTGGCGAGGAACTCCTGGACCGCAGGGTCCTTGAACGCGGCGACGAGGTTCTTGATGTTGTCGCTGTCCGCCCACCGGCTACCGATCGTGAGCTGGCCGGCGAACTCGTCCGGTGCCGGTGGTGCGAAGATCTGCTTCTCGACGGGAATTCCGGCCGCGAGGTAGTACTCCGTATAGCCCACTGCTGCGTCGAGATCCGGCAATGCCCGCGATTGCGCGGCGAAGTCCAGCAACGTGAACTTCAGGTTCTTCGGGTTTCCGACGATGTCCTTCTGCGTGGCCGTCGACTTGTCGACCGCGGGGTCGAGGGTGATCAGACCGGCTCGCTCGAGTACCCACAGACCCTGCGCTTCGTTGGCGGGATCCGAGTAGAGCGAGACCGTTGCGCCGTCCGGCAGTTGAGCTGGGTCGGAGTACTTGTCGGACCACAATCCGAAGCCCCAACGGAACACCGGGGTTGCGGCCTCTTCCTGGAAGTCGGGGTTGGATTCGAGTACCTGTCCGAGCCACAGCTTGTGCTGGTACACCGTGGCGGCCACCTCGCCCTCACTCACCGCGCGGTTGATGGTGTTGCTGTCGGCGAGTCCGCGGAATGCAACCGTGATGCCATACTTGGGAGCTACCTGATCGGCGACGAATTCGACGAGTGCCTGCTCGGATGCGTTGCCTTCGGCAGTGGCGACGACGAGTATTGCGCCCTCGGTTTCGTTGGCCGAGGCCGTGTCGCCGAAGAACGCGATGCGGACAACCACGGCGAGTGCGATCAGCAGCACGACGGCCCCAATGATCCAGGGCGCTTTCCGACGGTTCTTCAGCTCGAAGCCGTGCGCTTCGGTGGACGTTGTCATGATGGATGAGACCTTTCGAATGTGGTTCAAGCAGTGCGCAATGCGCGCTGATGAGGTGTGGTGAAGCGAACGAGCGCATCGCCGACGAGCTGCACGACGGCGACAGTGAGAATCAGGATGACGATCGTGGCGATCATGACGGTGTGATCGAATCTTTGGTATCCGTATGTGACTGCGACATAACCGATTCCGCCCGCTCCGATGGTGCCGGCGATGGCCGAGTATTCGATCATGGCGATGACGTTGATGGTCAGGCCCCCGATGATCGACGGCACGGCCTCGGACAATTGTGTGGTGGTCACCTGCAGCGTGGAACCGCCGGACGCCCGGGCGACGTCGACCACCGACGTCGGGACCGAGCGGAGAGAGTTCTCGACGATGCGGGTGAAGAATGCGATGCCCGCCAACGACATCGGTACCACCGCGGCTGCAATACCGATGTTGGTTCCGGTGATCCAACGAGTGACCGGAACCAACGCAGCCATCAAGATCAGGAACGGCAACGACCGCCCGATGCTGACGATCCAGCTGATCGGCGCATGGAACACCGGGTTTTCGAACAGTCCGCCGGGGCCGAGGTTGAACAGCACCGCTCCGAGCGGCACACCGACGAGCACCACGATGAACATCACGATGCCGACCATGGTCAGTGTGTCGCCGAGCGCAGGCAGGAGCAGAGCAGGCAGCTCGTCGACCGGAACCTTGTTGCCTGCGGCCACGATTGCGATCACGACGCAGCCTCGAAGATCGGCTGCGCGGTCTGTGCAGATCCGGACAACCCCAGGACTTTCAGTGCACCGGGGACGCGTCCACTCAGGTGGGCACCGATGCCGAGCGACGCACTGCCGACAGCCACTCCGGCCACTACCTGAACGGAGGCTCCCAACAGCGCAACCGGTGCGCCCAGGTCCTGGCCCAGCCGCGAGATCCAGTCCTGCGGAACGTCGGGCGAGTCGTAGGTGACGTACCAGCGCACGTCGCCGGCTGCAGCCTGTGCGTCGTCACGCCTGGGGCGCAGCTCGTTGCCGAGCGCCGACGTGTGGTCGGTCAGTAGGTCGACCAGCCGACCCGATTCGACGATGCGTCCGTGATCGAGTCTGGCCACCGAATCAGCGGCTCGCAGAACGGTATCCATTTCGTGGGTGATGAACACAATGGCTAGGTCGAGGTCCTGGCGCAGTTCTCGCAGCAACTCGACCACCGATTCGGTGGTCTGCGGATCCAAGCCGGAGGTGGCCTCGTCGGAGAGCAGCACCGACGGTCGAAGCGCCAACGCACGCGCAATTCCCACTCGTTGCCGCTGTCCGCCCGAGAGTTGAAAGGGATAGCGAGCGGCTTTGTCGGACAATCCCACTCGGTCGAGAAGCTCACCCACCCTCCTGGCCGTCTCGGCTTTCGTGGCCCCCAGGAAGTCCAATGGCAAGGCGACGTTCTCCGCCACGGTTCGACGCGAGAGCAGACTCGAAGACTGAAACACCGTGCCGATGCGCCGCCGCGCAACCCGAAGTTGTTTGGCATTCAACGCCGTCAGGTCGTCCCCGTTGACGATCACCGAGCCCGAGGTGGGCCGGGTGAGCAGGTTGATGCACTGGGCCAGCGTGCTCTTGCCGGCACCGCTGGGGCCGACCACGGCGAGAATCTCGCCGGACCGAACCGAGAAATCCAGCCGGTCGAGTACGACGGTTGTGCTCTCCCCTGTCCCGTAGGTCTTGGTCAACTGCGCTATTTCGATCATGCTCCGACGCTCTTTTCAGTGATGTGACGGCGCAACACTGAGGTGTCGGCGGCTCGATGACCAGCTATCGACTCATCACGATCCGAACTGTTCCCACCGGCCCAGGTCGTCGATAGCGTCGCATCGCTGTCCATATCCAAGACAGGTCGTCCTGCCGAAGGAGTTCCCCGTGTCACGCGAGATTCGTTTCAATGCCTTCGACATGAATTGCGTCGCGCATCAGTCCCCCGGTCTGTGGCGTCATCCGCTCGATCAGTCGTGGCGGTACAAGGAACTTGGTTACTGGACCGATCTTGCGAAGCTGTTGGAGCGCGGGCTGTTCGATGGCCTGTTCGTGGCCGACGTCCTCGGCACCTACGACGTGTTCGGCGGAAATCACGACGCAGCCATCCGGCACGGTGCGCAGATTCCGGTGTCGGACCCGCTGCTGCTTGTCAGTGCGCAGGCCGCGGTCACGCAGCATCTGGGCTTCGGCATCACCGCGGGAACCGGTTTCGAGCATCCGTATCCGTTCGCGCGACGTCTCTCCACGCTCGACCATCTGACGAACGGCCGCATCGGGTGGAACGTTGTCACCGGGTATCTGCCGTCGGCGGCGCAGAACATGGGACACGACGATCAGCTGAAACACGACGATCGTTACGACCACGCCGACGAATACCTCGAGGTGCTCTACAAGCTGTGGGAGGCATCGTGGGACGACGACGCGGTGGTCCGTGATCGCGAAACCGGCGTGTTCACCGACCCCACCAAGGTGCATCGAATCGGCCACCGCGGCAAGCACTTCACGGTGCCGGGTATCCATCTGGCCGAGCCGTCGCCGCAGCGGACGCCGGTGATCTTCCAGGCCGGCGCGTCACCACGCGGCGTGCGGTTCGCGGCGCAGAATGCCGAGGCGATCTTCGTCGGCGCACCCACCAAGGCGATTCTGGCGCAAACGGTTTCGAATATTCGTCGAGCCTTGCGCGATGCCGGCCGAGATCCGTACTCGGCACGGATCTACCAGTTGCTTACCATCGTCACCGACGAGACATCAGAGCTCGCCCACGCCAAGCACGACGAGTATCGGTCGTATGCCAGTGCCGAGGGTGCGTTGGTGTTCATGTCGGGTTGGATGGGAGTCGACCTGTCGCGGTATGCGCTCGACGAGCCGCTCGGCAATGTCGAGAGCAACGCGATTCAGTCGTTCGTCGCGTCGTTCCAGTCGATCGGGGCCGACGGCAAGGAATGGACGGTGCGCGATATCGCCGAGTGGGGCGGAATCGGCGGTGCCGGTCCGCGCATCGTCGGCTCCCCCGGCGAAGTCGCAGACCAATTGCAGGAGTGGGTGGACGAGACCGACGTCGACGGATTCAACCTTGCGTACGCCATCACCCCGGGAACGTTCGAGGATGTCGTTCGGTTCGTCGTTCCAGAATTGCAGCGGCGGGGTGTCTATCGCACCCAATACACACCGGGCACATTGCGTCACAAGCTCTTCGGTAAGGGTGAACGATTGCCCGAGGAACACCGGGCGCAGCAGATAGTGCGGGAAGTCAGGAGCCATCGCGCGCAGGCGTGACCCCCGATCGGACGCGGTTACTAGCGAACTCGAATCGCCTCTCGGTGGGGTTGCCCCCGAGCCCGATCTGCTGACCTAGTAGTTCACGACCATCTCACCGTTCGCCTTGAACGTAGTACGGAAGAAGTCAGGATCGTCGATGTTGCCAAATGGGAACTCTGCCTCAGATGGTCGCTCAGAGTTGAGCTTGAAGCTGATCGGGCGCTTCGTTGGTGCTGCGGCGAGGCCGGCTGTGTTTGAAGCTTCCTTGACCACGATGTTCTTGGCCTGAAACTCACTCTCGGTGCTGAAGGCTGGTGTCTCGGTGGAATCGGTACCGATCGTCGCTTTGACCGCAGCCGAATAAGTGACGTAGAACTTCTCCTCAGCCGTGATCTCCAGCGTGTCGATCGTGAGCTTGTTGTGTCGCTTCGTCGTGAGCGGAGTCTTGCGGGCGTAGGTCATCGCAGGTGCGACTGACGATTGGTTGACACTGAAGGTGTGCGGATACTTGCCACCTGCTGCTGCACCGGTAGAGACAGAGCCGTAGTGGTTGAGCAGGATGAAGCCGAATGACTGGATCGTCATCTTCCCCCGAGATTGCCCTCAACCCACTTTGATGCGAAATCGCTGTCGTTGACTTCCTCGACCACGCCCATCGCGCTGTCGTTCTCGACGACCTCGGTCTTCGGCTGTACGTCCTCATCAAGCCAGCGGAACCAGGTCTGCGCGGCGACATTGCTGCCAATCCCAATAAAGTTCTTACGTGCAATGTCAGGACTATTCGTTGTCGCCATCACCATCCTCTTTCTTTCGCTGTTCTAGTTTCTTGGCCAAGTCGTCGAAGTCCTTAGCTTCTACCTCGCCAACAGCCGGCACGAGGAACTTGGTGAGCGCTTCTTCATTTTGATCGGTAGACTTCTTACTCATGTCTCTCAATATAAATCATTTGCGATTAATAATGAACAGGTATATAACCCGGACCATCACCTTTGCCTTGACCTGTGTTGCTAAGATGCCTGGAATCACCAAAGGTGCAGAGGGAGACGGGGGCACGAACTTGTTCGAGAAGCGTGACCGATGGATCGAAGAGCTGTACTGGGAGATGCAAGAACGGACCAAAAAGACCAGCCGCACAGGTCATATGACACTCCTTGGAATATCGAAAGAGATCCGAGACGCATCAGAGATATCGCGCAAACCGATCGATTCTGACACCAGCGTCTGGGAGTCCCTGAGGCAGGATCTCCTCGACGCTTACGGGTACAGCGGGCCTGAGCTAACCGATCTCATCAAACCGGAATATGACGCTGCACTTGGCAAGATTGATACTGTCGTGCAAACTAAGCATGTACAGAACAGGAAAAAATCTGTAGTCAATAAACAAAAACGAGACGAAACTTTCTCAAAGATCCAGACCTTGATTGAGAAGCTACAAACACCGGAGGCAGCGGTCGCCTCTTGGCATGACCTCATGGCTGGCTGCAAGGACATGCACGATGCCTCGCTGACGCGTGATCGCATTGGTTACCTGCGAGAATCCATGTTCACAATCCTTGAGGACCGTTACATCAATACCGGGCTCGGAGGGCCACTAGATACCCTGATCCAGATACTAGATGCTGACCACACGAGCATTTATAGGGGTCAGGAAACTTTAGACGAGCTAGGACCGGCCTCATCTTTCGAAGAGACGAGTGAGCCAAGGCTGAACGAAACGGAACGTCTGGCGCTCTGCGACCGGCTCGTGGCAATCGCGCCAGATAGGCGGGATGTTGTCGTTTGGCTACGAATCAAGGATGCGTATCTACCGGAAACCGACAGTGTCTCCTACGGCGCGATCACGTTCTACGAGGGAAGGCGACTGAGTTGGTTAGTAGCAAACCCAATTGAACTTGAGGATGCCTACACCGTAAAGCCTGTTGAGTTGCTGGATCCAGAAGTGCAAAAGTTCCGTGCATCCGATGAGCCAGATGCTTATTTCGGGTTTCCAAACGAGCCACTCGTGGTCTACGTGCGGGTGTCGCTAGTTGACGTGCCGATTCATAAAGCCGAGGAAGAGGCGCGCACTCTGCTGCAAGCGGTTCTCGACGTCTCCTATCTCGACGACAACCAGTGGAACGTCATGGGCGGGCATCTGAGGTTTGTATCCGGAAGTTTCTTCTACCGTGCACTTGAGTGGGGAAGACGAGAGCCGTTTGAAGGAAGACTCTTCATCGAGAATGATCACACTCTCGCTAAACTGAAGACACTGGACAGCGCACCGAAGACGATAAATCAGGATTCTATCGAGGACGCGCAACCTATTCTCAAGCTGATCAACGATGTTTTAAAAACGAAGCACGGTGATCTTGAGTCTGTGATCATGGCCTCTGTGCGATCCGCCGAGCATGTTAAGTCCTGGGTGGCAGGCGAGGGACCGCCGTGGAGCACCTTCGTTAACAATTACCTAGCTGACGCCACGCTCAAGCTCAGACTTAGGATCATGGTCGGGAACTACCTCCACTCGGCCGCTACAAACCCGCCATCTCATTATCCACCCGACTATGAGGCCGAAGCGATGCTGAGGCACGTACAAGATGAGGCTGAAGAAGAGAGAGGTGCCTACAACATCGTTGCCATCTCCAAGCACCTAGACCAGCTACGCAAGGTGCAGAAGGACACGGCGCTTGCCAGGCCATTGAGAGACCTCGCGCTAATACTCAAGGACAGCGCATCGGTCCAAGCGCACTTTGACAGCGATCGCAAACGGATCATCACACTAGCCCAGCGGTTGAGGCGGTCGCGAAACGCAGCAGTACACGGAGGCGTCCTATCCCTCGACGCATGTGACTCGATGGCAAACTTTTCGTTTGATCTGGCGCTTCAAGCACTCAATGTTGCGATGCGGTCCATCTTTGAGGGCGTGGACAAGAAGACTGTTTTCGAGGCCTACCGGACAGACAACTCCTCACTTCTGGACGAGTTTGTCGATTCCCTCGACCTGAACGTTCTCTACCAGGACACTGCCCTGAGAAAAACAAAAAAAGTGCCCATAACGCCGTAAGGGGTATTCATCACTAAGACAGCTGAGCGCGATCGGTCTCGTCGAATTAGACGGAGTACCTGATCGGGACGGTGACAGCTGCCTCCGCCGTCACGAGGGGTTCCTGACCACCCGACCGCAGCACTGCTGTGTACTCGACACTGATGTCGTCGGCATCCGCGCTCAAACCTTTAGTCGCAGCGTTGCGCACCGCGTGTTTGATCGTGCCGGGTTCGTACTCCCGTGTGGTGAGGTCGCGCATACCAACGGCAAGTCGTAGCCGGTAGAGCGTCGTGTCCTTGTCCTCTACTTCGTTGGTCCAGTCGTCGGCCTTGTTGAACACAGCTTTGATCACCTAGGTCTCGGTCACTTCATCCTCAGATTGAGCATCGCGAGCGACATCCTCACTCGGAAGTTGGACGATGATGCAGGTAAGATTCATGACTGGAATCTCCTCTGGGTCACCGTAATAGAAGTACTTGACGATCCCTTGGATGCCGGGAAGGTCTGGCGCATCAGGTCGAGGAGACGCTGCACATTGTCGAGGTAGACAACTTCTGCCATCACGCGCCACCCTTCTCAGCGATCGTTTTCGCAAGACGTCGCTCGATGATCGTGACGACCATGTCGTAGCGGGCATCGTTGTCTTCGAGCTTCATCATCGTGCGCACCGGCATCCGGCGAGTGCCGAGCTGGTGGTGCTCAAACTTCCTATCAGTGTTCGTGATCGTGACTGAGCTGTTGGTTGCTGCGTACGAGAACGACTTCTGCATCGCACCCGTCGCTACGAAGACACCCTTGCGATAGAACTTGGCTTTGCGACTTGCGTACGGCTCAGACAGTCGGGGCCATGGTTCACCGATGATCTGACCCCGAGAGGCGAACACCTCACCACTGAAGAGGCCCTTCAGATACTTGCCGGTGTCCTGCATAGCTGGTCGGAGGTCGGTCATCCCAAGACCCACGTCGTGCAGCATCTCCTTGACGTCCTTGTCACCGGAGAGCTTGAGACTGAGGGTGGAGCTGTTAGCCACCTAGAACGAATCTCCCATGTGGAATGCTCTGTACTCAGTCTCATCTGGCCAGAACGCCACGCCGCCAGTCGCAGTGCCGACGGATTGACCGCCTTCATCGACGATCGTCTGCTCACCGTCTTGAATTGCCTTGATTGCAGCGCGTGCATCCTCCAGCTTTCTGTCCGCACGCATCGTTCCTGGGTACTGATTGTCAATCAGCATCGCTGCTGCGAGCTTGATGGTCAGGATATGGACGATCTCGGGAACCTTGACGAACGGCACTGTGTAGAGCGAGCCAAACGCAGTGTTAATCTCCGCCTCAGCCGCTCGGCGCTGCTGGTCCACGATGGTGTCACTTAGGTTGAGCGAGTTCTCGAAGCCGGCCTCTTTGCGGATCTCGCTCAGACTTGCGTAGTGGCCAAAGTCGTTGCCGCGAGTGGGAGTCGAATCTCCCAGCGCTGTATCGGCCAACGTCACCGCGTTGTAGTAGGTATTGCGGTACCAAAAGTTAGAGTTGCCTGCGCTGTCCGTGTAGTACGTCGACAGCTGGTCCGGATCGATTGAGCGCGTTGACAACACGGAGAACGCCGCCTCGTCTGGAACCTGGCCGTTGATGTTGGCAGCGCGGTAGACGTGGAGGAGGTCTCCAAGTACCGATGTGACGGGCTCAAAGCGCTCGTGGGCGCGTGTGAGTGGGGCAGACAGAAGAAGAGTCGTCTCATTGGCTGCGGCGGCGACAGACGCCTTCTCGCATCCTTCACGACTCAGTTGTCCCACGTAGACGATGTCGCCTGCGCCATAGCCCTGGGTGCTGTCGACGAGGAGTTCCGTGTCGCCTGCAGACGCCCCCGTCGTTAGTGAGGTTCGTTCTCGTAGGTTGGTCTCGTTGAATGATTCTATTGCGAGTGTCGTAGACATTGAACTGATTACCGCTTATTTGTTCTTATTATGGAGACTTTACTGCTGGCGGTCAAAAGGGCATTCTTGGCGACTGGGGATGCCGCGTTAAGCGAAGGCTTCATGACAATCACGGTCGTATGAGTAGCAATGACGCCAATGACTTCTTCTACTTGCAGTCGCAATACGCCCGCAAGCTGGACTGACCCAACCGCAATTCTTAACATTGCGATCTGCCAGCATCGAGTAAGATCGCAGTGCTCTTCATATACACCCTAACTTAAATCAACCCACCACACTTAACAATAGCTAACGACTCCCGACAACATGCCGTATGTCCACATTCTCAATTAATTCAAGAAGGTCTAACATTGGCATTCGCGCTTCATTTACAGCTACTAGAAACATCTCCGACCCGTCATTTTCGCGCCTGAACGGATTAGTCGTTGCCGCGTAAACTGTATTTAAGAAGTCAGCTTCATTCATATCAAGCAGACGCTGAAGGAGATGAGGTGTATCTCCCATCCGTTCTGCCGTATCAGGTATCGCCTTCGAACGCCGCCGTGACTGGTATAGATCTGCCAGCGGATGCTTCTCAGAACTTGTCTTATAGTCGATAGCGGCAAATGTGTGGTCGTCGATTGAGGCCAGGTCGAGCTCATCCCTCCGCAGTTGAACCTCAGTGCTGAATACTTTCCATGTCCGTAGTAGGTGAAACCACCTGACCTTTGACTCGGACTCCGCTGGCAAGATTGACTGAATCTGATCCAGAGCAGTCTTGATCTCGACGATGGCGACCTCGATCTTGTTGCGAAGACTGAGGTACCCCTCCACGTCGAGCCCAACCTGGGGCTGTTGCATGTACCGGTTTGTGGGTAGCGGCTCCAACGGTTGGGCGGCGACGTAGGTGCGTATTTCGCGCCGCACTTTGTCAAAGGACCGATACGGGTCAGCAAACTTAACAGTCAGCACATCCATTGCCGCAGGCGAGCAGTAGTCCTTCACGGCATTCGCAAAACGATCCCACGCTTTCACCGTCTGATTGTTGACTTTCAAAATTTCGGATTCGCCTCGACGCATCTCCGAAACGGCGTCCAACCCAACGAGTGCGATCGGCACGGCGAGGAAGAAGGCCGTCAATGACGAGTAGATGTTGACTGCAAATCCCCACTCACTTACGCCCCAATTTTGCGCATCAGCCACCACGCCGAGAACGAACAGGATAATTGAGAGCGTCACACTGACCTTGGTAGACGTTCGTAACCAGTCGGGACTGTCTCGCCAAACGTTCACAAATTGCTGGCGGCGAGGCAAGTTCGGGCTGGTCACATCTGAAGTATCCATTGACTAGATCGACAGCAGCAGAAACAACACGCCGACGCCGAACAGGCCACCTGCGATTAGGCCGAGGAAGGTGAGGTCGCGGGGGCTAAGCAGTGGGAGCCACATCGTTCGTTTGAACGACACCTTCACTCCTCCATCATTCGATTGAATGAACGCCCTCGCCACCTGGTCGACGCTTCTACCTTGCCCACGGGGTCATACGTGAACAGGGCAATCCCAACCTGGTCCGCGTCCTTGACTGCTGCCTTGCTGTAGTCCGACGCGACAAAGAAGAACAGCTGCTTCGAGGTGTCGTTGCCCCGTGCTCCAAATAGCCGGTTCATGTCGGGACTGCCGGCTGCTCCACCCTTCCATTTCACCTGCGCAAGGGCTCGACTTGATCGAACGTCTATACCTCCGTCCGCTCTGCCAGTCGTTGCGACTTCATCCACGAATCCCCACGACCGCATCTTGTCAGCTGCGTTCAGTTCAGCTTGGTGAAAGTCAGTGATGTACTGCATCTACCTCGTATTATGCTCCGTAAATAACAGCCATGTAAGATCGAACACACCACATTGCACGGGAGAGGGCATCTGACATGGCAACTCCAGAAGAAGAGCTGAACGCAGGACCGACGAGCGACACCGACACGGGCTCGGATGACTCAGGTCGTGACGACTGGGGCGGTGGTCAGCTCTTCCTCGGTGGTCGTGGTGAGCCCAACGAGCGCGGCGAGATGCCTGGGCTGAGACCGAGGAACTGAGCATGGCACGGCAAAATGACAACGATGAGTCGGATGACGACGACGTGGATGAGGCCTCATCAGCAGAGATGCAGGCCCGAGATTGGGGCAGCAGCCAATCTGTGACAGGTAGCGGCGCTCCAAGGAACCCGGATGAGCGACGACGGCGACGATGAGACGACGGAACATGGAGTCGTTTTTGGCGACTTCATCGCCAACGGAAGAGACCTTGAGTTCGATCGCCAGAAGACCCTGGAGGGTCGCGGCGGATTGATATTTCGGAATGATCTCGCAATCGTCACTGCTGTTGTCGCGATCGCAGCTTTCGCCATAGGTAGGTTCGGACCATTCCGAATCGAAACAGCATCGTTCGTCGTGCTCGGCCTAAGCGTGTGCGCACTCGTGCCCTCACTGATCTACTCCGCCGTTGTTCAGAGCGGAACAAGCCAATATTCGCTGGTGAGTGACGAAACCTTGAATATGATGATCGGCGAGAAATGGGGTTCATCGGAGAACCACGCTCGCTTCATCGTGGCTGCTCGCAACGTTGAAACTCTCCAGACACTTAGGAAAGCCAATCAGTCTCGCGCACAAAATCTGAAACTCGCACTGCGACTGCAAATTGCGTTCGTATTTCTTCTAATAGCTGCCGTTCTTACCGAAGTAGGCCTGCGGATTTTCTGATGCACTAGAGCGCTACAAGAAGAACACTGTGCTCACAAGCGTCTGCGTCGTCGCCGCGATGTCCGCTGGTCCAGTCGGAGCTGCCGTGTAGTCGATCGACATCGGGATGTACGTGCAGCGCTCCCCTGCAGTGTTCTCCTTGTAGATCCCCGCTTCTAGGGCAGTGAGGTCCGACAACGTCCACGCCACGCCTGTTGCCGGGTTCGTAGTCATCGTCCAGCCTGTGGACAACTCGTAGACGTTCTGCGCGCTTGGTGAGAAGGCAATCCCGTTGGTGTAGTTCGTTGAGCCGATGCGTACCGCCTCACGTGTGAGCGCATCCACCGGGTCGAGCTTGAGCACCTTCACCTGAACCGTGACCGAATTGATCGTCGATCCAGCTCAAATGCCATGCGCCGACATCAGATAGGTAACAATGCTCGTGTTCGTCGGGGAGTAGATGAAACTCGACGCCTCGTCGTCCGTGTTCACTTTCGCAGGCGTCGGCGTTCCGTTGTCGATCCACCCCGTGTTCACCGATGAAAGCGTTTGTGGGACAACGATAACGGTCGCCATCACCTGGCCTTGTAGATGCTGCAATCAGTGGCAGTCAGTTTGACGGTTCCGAGTATGGCGTTCGAGAGCTAAGTGTCGATCCCGAAACCGTAGGCGCGGATCTGCTGGTTCGAGAAGAACGGTATGACCACCTGCTTGTTCTGCTGGCCGGTGATGTTCACCGGTGTGATGTCGATATATCCACCACCATCGGGAGCTTCAGGAAGTCGTGGTCGCGGTGGGGCATCAGCTTCTCGTGCGCGTAGAACGCGGCGACGGGATTGAAGTCGAGGATGATGGCCTTGCGGGTACGGCCTGCGAGCTGGCGGTAGATCGGAAAGCTGATGTTGTTGGCCTCGTTAACGAACAGGATGTCGCGGCGGAAGCACTTTCGACAAACGTGACAATAACTCGCCGTCGATTAGGTTAAACCAGGGCCAATAGGCCCCTGTGACCAGGGTGGGCGCAGAGGGGTTCGAACCCCCGACCGCTGGTGTGTAAAACCAGAGCTCTACCGCTGAGCTATACGCCCGTGTGCCGGTGGCCTAGGGACATCCCCGGGCCACCGGAACGCTTGGAGAAATTTATCGTGTCTGCTGTCTAACTACAATTCCGCAGGTCAGCTCACCTGTGCGAGTGCCTCAGCCCACGATGAACTGTCTCGGGCTTCCCCGGGACCGTTCATTTCGGCGAATCTGATGATTCCGGACTTGTCGACCACGAAGGTTCCACGGTTGGCGAATCCTGCGCTGTCGTTGAACACGCCGTACGCCTGAGCCACTTCACCGTGTGGCCAGAAGTCGGACAGCAGCGGAAAGGTGTAACCCTGCTCTGCTGCCCAGATCTTGTGGGTCGGAGGCGGACCTACCGAGATCGCCAGGATCGCGGTGTCGTCGTTCTCGAATGTCGGTAGCTCGTCGCGCACTCGGCACAGCTCGCCCTGGCACGTTCCGGTGAAGGCCAGTGGATAGAACACGAGCAGTACGTTCTTCACGTCCCGGTACGACGACAACGTGACCAATTGGTTGTTCTGGTCTTTGAGGGTGAAGTCGGGCGCAACAGCGCCAACCTCGATCGGCATCTAGAACCGTCTTCCTGTGTCGAGCATGGGCCTACCGCTTGCTGGCAGGGGTCTTGGGCTGAACCAATCGACTTCCGATCCAGTCACCGAGATTGGCCGCAGAGGTCTGCGTCAATCCGGCTGTCGGAGCGGACTCGGCAATCTCGCTGGGCTCCACATGACCGGACATGCCGGTCTTGGGGCTGAGGACCCACACGATTCCATCGTCCGAGAGCGGACCGATGGCATCCATGAGTGCATCGACCAGGTCACCGTCTCCGTCGCGCCACCACAGCAGTACGACATCGATCACCTCGTCGGAATCCTCGTCGAGGGTCTCGCCACCGATCGCATCTTCTACGTCGGCGCGCAGATCATCGTCGGTGTCCTCGTCCCAGCCCAGCTCTTGAACGACCATGTCGCGAGTGATGCCAAGTTTCTGAGCGTAGTTCTGAGCGTCCGCCGCGGCGACCACGGTGGTGACCTCCTTGAATTGTGGGTGCAGTAGACAAAGCGAACAGGGTCGAAGCCGTTCGCGCAAGCTGACCGCGCCGAAATTGCGTACATAAATTTCTACTGGTGGGTATCGGACCTCTGTACTACCAGAACCGACGAGATGCGGCAGGATTGGGGAGGAATCACGAGAACGAGGAATGTAGATCGCCGTCACAGGGGCGAGCTACCGGACCGGGCGCCACACCGAGCGTCCGCCACATTGAGGAGTGCACACGTTGTCCGAAGTGAACAGCGGCGAACGGCAGAACACATCGTCTGCAGGCAAGAAGGGCTCGGACGGCCGGGTCCGCGTCATCCGTGAGGGTGTCGCGTCGTACCTGCCCGATATCGACAACGACGAGACCAACGAATGGATCGAGTCGTTCGACGGCTTGCTGGAGAGGTCCGGCCCCAACCGCGCTCGCTACCTGATGCTCAGGTTGCTCGAGCGCGCCGGTGAGCGCCGCGTTGCGCTCCCGTCGCTGACATCGACGGACTACGTCAACACGATTCCCACCGAGAACGAGCCGTGGTTCCCCGGCGACGAGTCGATGGAACGCCGCTACCGAGCCTGGATCCGCTGGAACGCCGCGATCATGGTGCACCGCGCACAGCGTCCGGGTGTCGGCGTCGGTGGCCACATCTCGACCTACGCGTCGTCGGCTGCGCTGTACGAGGTCGGCTTCAACCACTTCTTCCGCGGCAAGGATCACCCGGGCGGCGGCGACCACATCTTCATTCAGGGGCACGCCTCCCCCGGTATCTACGCCCGCGCCTTCCTCGAAGGCCGCATTCCGGCCGAGCGCATGGACGGCTTCCGTCAGGAAGCGAGCCATGTGAACGAGGGCGGCGGATTGCCGTCCTACCCGCACCCGCGTTTGATGCAGGACTTCTGGGAGTTCCCGACGGTGTCAATGGGCCTCGGTCCGATGAACGCCATCTACCAGGCGCGCTTCAACCACTACTTGAACGACCGCGGCATCAAGGACACCTCCGATCAGCACGTCTGGGCGTACCTCGGCGACGGCGAGATGGACGAGCCGGAATCGCGTGGACTCGCACATGTGGCTGCGACCGAAGGCCTCGACAACCTCACGTTCGTCGTCAACTGCAACCTGCAGCGTCTCGACGGCCCGGTGCGCGGTAACGGCAAGATCATCCAGGAACTGGAGTCGTTCTTCCGCGGTGCCGGCTGGAACGTCATCAAGGTCGTCTGGGGCCGCGAGTGGGACTCGCTGCTGCACAAGGACCGCGACGGCGCACTGGTGAACCTCATGAACACCACGCCCGACGGCGACTTTCAGACCTACAAGGCCAACGACGGCAGCTACGTCCGCGATCACTTCTTCGGCCGCGACCCGCGAACGAAGGAGCTCGTCAAGGATCTCTCGGACGACGAGATCTGGAACCTCAAGCGCGGCGGCCACGACTACCGCAAGGTGCACGCTGCCTACGCGGCTGCGATGTCGCACAAGGGCCAGCCGACGGTCATCCTGGCGCACACCATCAAGGGCTACACCCTGGGCAAGCACTTCGAGGGCCGTAATGCCACGCACCAGATGAAGAAGCTGACGCTCGACGATCTCAAGACGTTCCGCGATCTCCAGCACATCCCGATCTCGGACGAGGAGCTCGAGAAGGATCCGTACATGCCGCCGTACTACCACCCCGGTGCGGACGCTCCCGAGATCCAGTACATGCTCGATCGTCGCAGCAAGCTCGGCGGATTCGTCCCCGAGCGCCGCGTCGACGTCAAGCCACTGCCGCAGCCCGGCGACGATACCTACAAGACGCTCCGCAAGGGCTCGGGCAAGCAGGAAGTCGCCACCACCATGGCACTCGTGCGCGTCATGAAGGAGCTGTTGCGAGACAAGGAGATCGGCCACCGAATCGTGCCGATCATTCCCGACGAGGCCCGCACGTTCGGTATGGACTCGTGGTTCCCGTCGCTGAAGATCTACAACCGCAACGGCCAGCTGTACACCTCGGTCGACTCGGAACTGATGCTCGCCTACAAGGAGAGCTCGGTCGGTCAGATCCTGCACGAGGGCATCAACGAGGCAGGCTCCACGTCGTCGTTCACCGCGGTCGGTACCTCGTACGCGACGCACGGCGAGGTCATGATCCCGCTGTACATCTTCTACTCGATGTTCGGCTTCCAGCGCACCGGCGACGGTCTCTGGGCTGCAGCAGACCAGATGGCCCGCGGGTTCGTGCTCGGTGCCACGGCAGGTCGCACCACGCTGACCGGTGAGGGTCTCCAGCACGCCGACGGTCACTCGCTGCTGCTGGCGTCGACCAACCCCGCGGCGGTGGCGTACGACCCGGCGTTCTCCTACGAGATCGCGCACATCGTCAAGGACGGTCTGCGTCGCATGTACGGCGGCACCAAGGGCCCAGACGGAGAGTTGCTGCCTGGTTTCGGCGGCGAGAACATCTTCTACTACATCACCCTGTACAACGAGCCGTACGTACAGCCGGCCGAGCCCGAGAACCTCGACGTCGAGGGGCTGCTCAAGGGCATCTACCGGTTCGCAGAACCCCAGGAGGGCGACGGACCCGAGGCACAGCTGCTCGCGTCCGGCGTCGGCATCGTCTCGGCCCGCAAGGCACGTGAGTTGCTGTTCGAGGAGTGGGGCGTTCGTTCAGCCGTGTGGTCCGTCACCTCGTGGGGCGAACTGCGCCGCGACGGCGTCGAAGCCGAGAAGGAGTCGCTGCGTAACCCGGGTGCCGACAAGCGCGTTCCGTTCGTCACCTCGGCCCTGGCCGATGCCAACGGCCCGGTCATCGCGTCGTCCGACTGGATGCGCGCCGTGCCCGATCAGATCCGCCAGTGGGTTCCGGGCGATTACGTCACCCTCGGAACCGACGGCTTCGGCTTCTCCGACACCCGCCCGGCTGCACGACGGGTGTTCAACGTCGACGCCGAGTCCATCGTCGTCGCCACACTGTCCGCTCTCGCGGCATCGGGCGAGATCGACAAGTCCAAGGCCGTCGAGGCTGCCGAGAAGTACAAGATCGACGACGTCACCGCAGCTCCGACGTCGTACGCCGACACCGGCTCGGCGTAGGTCTTCGCCGTGATCGGCCGACCCCCGTTCCACCTCGCGACGAGTGTCCAGCGCGAGGTGGGCGGGGGTCGGGCGTAGGTTCTCCTTATGTCCGATGCGAAACCCGATTCACCGGACAGTTCGTCCGCGCGTGATGTCTCCCGGCGCGACGCTTACCGTGAAGCGTTGCGTGAGTCGTTGGCTCGTGACTCCCCGGCCCGTGACTCCCCCACCCGTGATTCGCTCACGACCGACAACGAGGTCCACCTTCCGGTCAACTCGTTGGCCCCTTCGCGCCAGAAGCGCGACCCTTTGCCCGACGCCCTGTTGCGACGCGTCAAACAGTTCTCCGGCCGCCTGTCGACCGAGGCAGTGACCACGATGCAGGGCCAGTTGCCGTTCTTCGGCGACCTCGACGCCGCCCAGCGGGCCAGCGTCCAGCTGCTGATCCAGACGGCCGTCGACAACTTTCTCGAATGGCTCAAGAACCCGAACAGCGACATTCGATTCAGCCTCGACGCGTTCCAGGTGATCCCGCAAGACCTCGCCCGACGCCTCACGCTGCGTCAGACCGTCGACATGGTCCGGGTGGCGATGGAGTTCTTCGAGCAGTGGCTCCCCGCGCTCGCCCGCAACGACCAGCAGTTGGTCGCGCTGACCGAGGCCGTGCTGCGGTACGGCCGCGAGCTGGGTTTCGCAGCGGCGTCCGTGTACGCCAGTGCAGCCGAGTCACGAGGCGCGTGGGACACCCGCCTCGAAGCCCTCGTCGTCGACGCCGTCGTCCGGGGCGATACCGGATCGGACATGCTCTCCCGTGCTGCCACGTTGAACTGGGACGCCACTGCGCCCGCGACGGTATTGGTGGGGACTCCCCCGGAAGACCGCGGCGTGTCCGTGGTGGGCACCGTGCACTCCGTCGCTCAGAAGCACGGTCGAGCTGCTTTGGCGGTGGTTCAGGGGACCCGATTGGTGATGGTGGTCAGTGGCCAGCTCGACGACACCGCGGCGCATCACGCGTTCATCGACGACATGTTGCAGAACTTCTCCGATGGCCCTGTCGTCATCGGTCCCACCACCCGCACCTTGGGCGCAGCGCACTCGAGCGCGGTGGAGGCCTTTGCCGGCATGCAGGCCGTGGCGGGCTGGCGGGGCGCACCGCGGCCGGTTCACGCCGGCGAGTTGCTGCCCGAACGAGCGTTGCTGAACGACGGGGCGGCCATCTCGGCTCTCAACGATCATGTCGTCGTGCCGTTGGCCGCGGCAGGTTCGGGTTTGGCCGACACGCTCGACGCGTATCTCGACTGCGGCGGTGCGGTGGAAACCTGCGCTCGGCAGCTGTTTGTTCATCCAAATACCGTCCGGTATCGGCTCAAGCGCATCGCCGAGGTGACCGGTCGTGATCCCACTCACCCACGCGATGCGTACGTCCTTCGGGTCGCGGCAACGGTAGGTAGGTTGGCTCGAACGCATCACGAACCGACATATCCAGCCCCATATGTCACACAGGTCACATTTGGAGAAGTGGTTACGTAACGCCGAACCGCCTTCCGGCGATAGCGGGTCTCCACGAGGCAATTTGTAGGGTTCCCACAAATTGCTTGTCGAGAGTTCATCGAGCGCGACATCACTGATGAGGGGCCCGACAGTGTTCCCTTAACTCTGTGATTGCGTTGCTTGCGCCCGGTCAGGGCTCCCAGACTCCCGGCATGCTGCTGCCTTGGCTCGAAATCCCGGGCGCGGCCGATCGGTTGGCGCTGTGGTCCAAGGCCTCCGGCCTGGATCTCGTGCGACTCGGTACCACCGCCACCGCTGAAGAAATCACCGACACTGCGGTGACTCAGCCACTGGTCGTGGCGTCGGCCCTACTGGCCTTCGAGGAAATCGCCTCGCGTGGACTGCTCCCCGACGACGCCATCGTGGCCGGCCACTCGGTCGGCGAGCTGGCGGCTGCGGCCATTGCCGGCGTGATCTCCTCCGACGACGCGGTATCCCTGGCGGCGGTGCGCGGGGCTGCGATGGCCAAGGCCTGCGCCCTCGAACCCACCGGCATGTCCGCCGTGCTCGGCGGCGACGAAGCTGCAGTTCTGGCCAGGCTGGAAGAACTCGATCTCGCCCCGGCCAACGTCAACGCAGCCGGTCAGATCGTTGCTGCAGGTCTGCTGACCAAGTTGGCGGAACTGGCCGAGAGCGCACCCGAGAAGGCGCGGGTCCGAGCACTTCCGGTCGCGGGTGCTTTCCACACCAAGTACATGGCATCGGCAGGCGACACCGTCGCCGCGGCCGCAGCCGCCATCACTCCGTCCGAGCCGACGCACACCTTGCTGTCCAACTCGGACGGTCAGCCGGTCGCATCGGGTGCCGATGCGCTCACCAAACTCGCTGCCCAGGTCACACGCCCCGTGCGGTGGGACCTGTGCAGCGCGTACCTGCGTACCGCGCAGGTCACCGGACTTGCGGAGCTGCCCCCGGCAGGCGCACTGGTCGGTATCGCCAAGCGTGAACTGCGCGGCGTGCCCAACCTCGGCCTGAAGACACCGGCGGACATCGCCGCATTGGCCGAGCTCGGATAGCTCGGTCACCTTCACACCGCAGTCTCGGTACTGCGGATCGACTTCCACTCCCCGAGTGGCAGAAATGCACAACCGCGTCTCGAAGCACATGACTTCGGCGTTCGACACAGAAGAGAAGGGAGCCACAACAGTGGCCAGCCAGGAAGACCTCATCGCCGGACTTGCAGAGATCATCGAGGAGGTCACGGGCATCGAACCGTCCGAGGTGACCATCGAGAAGTCCTTCGTGGACGACCTCGATATCGACTCGCTCTCCATGGTCGAGATCGCAGTGCAGACCGAGGACAAGTACGGCGTGAAGATCCCCGACGAAGACCTCGCAGGTCTGCGCACCGTCGGCGACGCCGTCAACTACATCCAGAAGCTCGAAGCGGAGAACCCCGAAGCCGCAGAAGCTATCAAGGCCAAGCTCGACGACTCCGCGAGCGAGTGACACGACCCATGACCAACCCATCCACCGCCAACGGACGCTTCCCCAGTGTCGTCGTCACCAGCCTTGCTGCGACCACGTCACTCGCGGGTGACGTCGATGCCACGTGGAAGGGTCTGCTGAACGGCGAAAGCGGAATCGGCACTCTGGAAGACGATTTCGTCACCGAGTACGACCTGCCCGTGCGGATCGGCGGACACCTCGCGGTGAACCCGCAGAGTCTGCTCTCGCGGGTCGAGATCCGTCGCCTGAGCTACGTGGAGCAGTTGTCCACGGTGCTCGGTCGTGAGGTCTGGAAGAACGCCGGCTCGCCCGACGTCGATCCCCTTCGCCTCGGCGTGTCGATCGGTACCGGACTCGGTGGCGGCGATTCTCTCATCGACGCCAACGACAAGATGAAGGCCGGCGGTTACCGCAAGGTGTCCCCGCTCGCCGTTCAGATGGTCATGCCGAACGGCCCAGCAGCGGTCGTCGGGCTCGAGCTCAAAGCACAAGCCGGCGTCATCACGCCCGTCTCCGCCTGCTCCTCGGGATCGGAAGCCATTGCGCATGCATGGCGGATGATCGTGATGGGCGACGCGGACATGGTCGTCACCGGCGGCGTCGAGGGATACATCGACGCGGTTCCGATCGCCAGCTTCTCCATGATGCGGGCGATGAGCACCAACAACGACAACCCGAAGGGTGCGTCACGTCCGTTCGACAAGGATCGTGACGGCTTCGTCTTCGGTGAAGCGGGTGCGCTCATGGTCATCGAGACCGAGGAGCACGCCAAAGCACGCGGCGCAACGATCCACGCCCGCCTGCTCGGTGCCGGAATCACCTCGGACGGGTTCCACCTCGTGGCCCCCGACCCCGAGGGCAAGGGTGCCGCGCGTGCGATGCAGCGCGCCATCGAGACCGCAGGCCTGCAGAAGTCCGACATCACCCACGTGAACGCACACGCAACGGCAACTCCCATCGGAGACACCGCCGAAGCGCTGGCGATCAACAAGGCAGTCGGAAATCACGCAGCGGTGTACGCACCGAAATCCGCTCTGGGCCACTCGATCGGTGCCGTCGGCGCCCTCGAGTCGGTACTGACGGTGCTGGCAGTGCGAGAGGGAATCATCCCTCCCACACTGAATTTGGAGAACCAGGATCCCGAAATCGATCTCGATGTCGTCAAGGGCGAGCCCCGCGTCGGACAGATCGACTACGCGATCAACAACTCGTTCGGATTCGGTGGGCACAACGTAGCGCTCGCCTTCGGTAAGGCGTGATCCACTGAGTCGACTTCTCGACTCAGCGAATCCCGCTCTCGCAGTGCATGATCCGAGCTGGGGCCGTTCTTTCGACGGACGGTCCCGGCTCGGGCCTCGCCCCCGCCAGGGGCCCTGAAGAAGGACAACGCGATGACCATTCTGGCCCCTGTCACACGATCCGGCACCTCTACCGATCCGCGCGACCCCCTGACCCGCCTCGAAAAGCTCTTCGACGCCGGAACCACTGTCCCCCTGCATGATCGGGACAAGTCGGGAATTCTGGCCGCATCGGGCGAAATCGACGGCGTCCACACCATCGCCTACTGCTCCGACGCCACCGTCATGGGCGGTGCCATGGGGGTGGACGGCTGCAAGCACATCGTTGCCGCGATCGACACCGCCATCGAACAGCGCGCCCCGATCGTCGGCGTCTGGCACTCGGGTGGTGCTCGCCTCGCCGAGGGCGTCGAGGCTCTCCATGCCGTCGGACTCGTCTTCGAGGCCATGGTGCGAGCGTCCGGCCTCGTCCCACAGATTTCCGTCGTCCTCGGTTTCGCAGCCGGTGGTGCAGCGTACGGTCCCGCCTTGACCGACGTCGTCATCATGGCTCCCGAGGGACGCGTATTCGTCACCGGACCCGACGTCGTTCGCAGCGTCACCGGCGAACAGGTCGATATGGAGTCGCTCGGGGGCCCCGACACGCACCACAAGAAGTCCGGGGTCTGCCACATCGTCGCCGACAGCGAGATGGACGCGTTCACCCGCGCCCGCCGTCTGGTGTCGATGTTCTGCGAGCAGGGCGTGTTCGACATCGCCGCCGCAGAACACGGCGACACCGATCTACGCGCACTGATGCCCGAATCCAACCGTCGTGCCTACGACGTGCACCCGATCATTCACGAACTGCTCGACAACGTCGAAGGCGAATCGACGTTCGAGGAGTTCCAGGGAGGCTGGGCTCGCAGCATCGTCATCGGTCTCGGCCGCATCAGTGGCCGCACCGTCGGCGTGATCGCCAACAACCCCATCCGACTCGGAGGTTGCCTGAACTCCGAAAGTGCCGAGAAGGCAGCGCGTTTCGTTCGCCTGTGCGACGCCTTCGGTATACCGCTCATTGTGGTCGTCGATGTGCCGGGCTACCTGCCGGGCGTCAGCATGGAATGGGAAGGCGTCGTTCGCCGCGGAGCGAAGTTGCTGCACGCGTTCGCCGAGGCCACCGTCCCCCGCGTCACGCTGGTCACTCGCAAAATCTACGGCGGTGCCTACATCGCGATGAATGCCCGCGCACTCGGTGCCACCGCGGTCTACGCCTGGCCCGGCTCCGAGGTCGCCGTAATGGGCGCGAAGGCGGCCGTCGGCATCCTGCACAAGAAGGCGCTCGCCGCCGCACCCGAAGAAGAGCGTGAGGCACTGCACGACCGCCTCACCGTCGAGCACGAGAGCATCGCAGGCGGTGTCGATCGCGCCGTGGCCATCGGCGTCGTCGACGAGGTCATCGAGCCCAGCAAGACCCGAAGCACGGTTGCGAAGGCTCTCGCCGCAGCACCGGCGGCTCGCGGAAATCACAAGAACATTCCGCTCTGATCGACTCCGACCGCTACTTCCTGCGGTCCGTCAGCCCTGCCCCGAGACCCCACCCCCGAGACCCCACCCCGGTTGGGAAACCCACCCCGGTTGGGAAACCCACCCCGGTTGGGATCAATGCGCCTTTCAGGCACTCCATGTGCAAGAAAGCCACATTGATTCACACCGGGGACGGGCGAACGAGGTCGATCGAGGTCGGTCAGCCCTGGATCCATCGGTGATCGTGGGCCAGTCGAACTACGGCCGATCGCACGTCGAGTATCTGCGCAGCCGTGAGCGTGCCGTTCGACGTCAGTAGTTGTTCGGTCAGCTCTGTGGTGAAGTCCGCCTCGGACAGGACGTCCGCGCCTGCGTCGTCGTGGCGCTGGTGACCACTGACGGGTGCGGTGTTGTGAAATGGGACGTCGGGTTTGTGACGGGTAACCAGAGCGGTCGACGTCGGCCCGTCGATGATCTGGACCTCGGTGGCCTTCAGACCACGGTCACCGTCTACGGCAACGTATTCGACGCGTACTCCCGGTGCCAACAGTCGTTTGTCGAAGTCCAGATCGTTGACGTGGATGAACACGTCCTCGCCGCCCTCGTCCGGCGCTACGAATCCGTACCCCTTGAACTCGTCGAATCGAATCACTTTTCCGGTCGACAACATCGAACTCACCACTCCACGGTCGTTCCCACATGCCTACCCCAGGCACGAACGCGAAACTACCGCCGCGACGAATCCCCGGCAACCGCTGCTAGCCGACGTTGCGGCTGAGCCAGGTCACTTCTGCTCCTGCGCCTCCGGTGCGGAACGGCTCGAGTGCGGCATCCCAATCCGAGCCGAGCGCGTGCTCCACTGCGGCGGCGAGGTTGCCTTGGTTGTTCTCCATCAGGGCGCGCAGTCGCATCTCGCCGAGCACCACGTCCCCGTTGGCACTCGTCGATCCGCGCCAGAGACCCAATCCGGGTACGTGCGAGAACCGTTCGCCGTCGACGCCTTCGCTGGCGTCTTCGGTCACCTCGTAGCGCAGCATCTGCCAGGAGCGCAGGATGCCGGCGAGCTTCGCTCCGGTGCCTACGGGCCCGATCCAGTCCGTGGTGGCGCGCAGCTGTCCGTCGGATGCCGGCTGCGCGGACCACTTCAAATTGGCACGGCAATCGAGGGCGTCGGATAACGCCCATTCGACATGCGGGCACAGCGCAGCGGGCGACGAGTGGATGTACACAACACCCGACGTCGCATCTGCGAATTGGTTCGATCCACGCATTGCACTACCTCCAGCTTCGACGAGGGACGTCTTCCCCAACGACCTCGACATGCTCGAACTGGTTGCAGCGATTCAACGCGTGTGTGTACTAGTGTGCCCCGAGTTGCCCCTGTTGCGCCAGTGCAATCTGTGAACGGTGGTGTTTCACCCGGCCAGGATGGCGTCGGAGAGCTCGGGCCAGAGCGGTTTGGCCCAATCTCCGAAGTTTCGATCGGTCAGCACCACGCACGCGATCCTCACCGACGGGTCCACCCACAGGAACGTCCCGGCCTGTCCGAAGTGGCCGAACGTTGCCCTCGAGTTGTTACTCCCAGTCCAGTGCGGGGTCTTGTCATCGCGCAGCTCGAACCCCAGACCCCAGTCGCAGGGCTTGTGCGATCCGTACCCGGGCACGATTCCGTTCAGTCCGGGAAATTGCACGTCGACGGCCGAAGAGAATGTCTGCGGCGCGAGGAGACTCGGCTGCAACAGTTCCGCGGCAAACTTGGTCAGGTCTGCAACGGACGAACGGGCACCGTGACCGGCCGACCCGGGCAACGACGTGTCGACCATCCCGAGCGGTCCGCAGACTGCCTCATCCAGGTAGTCGGGAAAGGTGATTCCCGACTCTGCTTCGATGAGTTCGGCCAAGACCTCGAATCCCGCGCTCGAGTAGATCCTCTTGGTGCCGGCCGGAGCCTGCACCTTCCGCTCGCCGAACGCCAGTCCCGAGGCATGCGCCAGCAGATGCCGCACAGTCGACCCCTCCGGCCCTGCGGGCTGGTCGAGCTCGACGGCACCTTCCTCCACGGCAACAAGCACCGCGTAGGCGGTGAGCAATTTGGTGACCGACGCCAGCTCGAAGACGCGCGCGGTGTCCCCCACCTCCTCCCGCACTCCGGCGTCGGTGACGACGGCGGCACTGACATGGTCGACGGGCCACGAGGCAGTGAGATCGAGGGTAGTCACGACTCCAGAGCCTAATTGTCTGCCGATGCCCGTGGATCGGTCCCCTGCCGGGCTAGTCTCGGACGACAGGAATGGGAGAAATGCGATGTCGGTTGTGTATGGATCGTGCAATCTGTGCGAGGCGATCTGTGGTCTCGAATTCACGGTGGAGAACAAGACGGTGGTCTCGATCCGCGGCGACGAGAAGGACCCACTCTCCCGGGGCCACATCTGCCCCAAGGCTCTGTCGTTGATCGACCTTCATGCCGACACCGATCGGCTCACCACACCGGTCAAGCGGGTGGGTGAGAAGTGGGAGAAGATCGGCTGGGCGGAAGCGTACGACCTCGTCGTCGATGGCCTTGTCTCGACGCGGAAGAATTACGGATCCAATGCTGTCGGGCTGTATCAGGGCAATCCCAACGTGCACTCGATGGGTGCGATGACCCACGGCATTCCGTTCACGTCGCTGCTGCGCACCCGCAATCGGTACTCGGCGACGTCCTTGGATCAGTTGCCGCACCAGCTCGTCGACCATCTGCTCTACGGCCACCAGCTCCTGCTGCCCATTCCGGATATCGATCGAACCGATTTCTTCCTCGTCCTCGGCGGCAATCCGATGGCCTCCAACGGCAGCATGATGACGGTGCCCGACTTCGCCAAAAGAGCACGCGCACTCCGTAAGCGGGGTGGCCGACTGGTAGTGGTCGATCCACGTAAGACCGAAACGGCGGATATTGCCGACACCCACTTCTTCGTTCGTCCCGGTAGCGACGCGCTGCTGTTGCTGGCGATGATTCACACGATCGTCGCCGACGGCTCCGTCCGTGTCGCCGACTACGTCGATGGTGCCGATCGACTTGCCGATCTCGTCGCCGAATTCACGCCGACGGCGGTGGCACCGATCGTCGGCATGTCGGCAGACGACATCTCTTCTCTCGCACGGGACTTCGCTGCGGCGAAGTCTGCTGTGGCGTACGGCAGGATGGGAGTGTCGACGCAGCAGTTCGGCACGGTGTGCCAGTGGGCGATCCAGGTACTCAACATCATCACCGGCAACCTCGACCGCCCGGGCGGTGCGATGGTGACCGATCCGGCGATCGATCTGATCTCGCAGGGCATCGTCGGTCGTGGACATTTCGACAAGTGGCGCAGCCGCGTTCGCGATCTACCCGAGTTCGCCGGCGAGTATCCCTGTTCGACGCTCGTCGACGAGATCACCACCGAGGGCAAGGACCAGATTCGTGCCATGGCCGTCCTGTCCGGCAATCCGGTGCTGTCGATGCCCGGCGGTACTACCCTGAACGACGCGTTCGCGGGACTCGATTTCATGGTGTCGTTCGACTTCTACATCAACGAGACCTCGCGTCACGCTCACGTGATTCTGCCTCCGACGATGTCCCTCGAACGCGATCACTACGATCTGATCTTCAATTCTTTCGCGGTACACAACACTGCCAAGTACATGCCCGCAGTCCTACCCAAGCAGGCTGAGGCCAAGCATGATTGGGAGATCTTCCGAGACTTGTCACTGCGCTACAAGAACCGCATGGCGGGTTCCACCGTCGATCGACTTAAGGCACGATTGACGCCGAAGAGCGTCATCGGCGAGGCCCGTCTGCGCCTGTCTCCTGCTCGTACTCTGGATATCCTGCTCCGTAGCCGACGAAAAGGGTTGTCGCTGAGGAGGCTTCGAGCCAACCCGCACGGCATAGATCTGGGACCGCTGCGTCCGGGCTTTCCCCAGAAGCTGAAGACCAAGGACAAGCGCATTCAATTGATCCAGGACGTCGTGGTCGGTGAACTGCCTACCCTGGTGGACCTGATGCACTCGAGCGCGGCCCCCAAGGGCGACGAGCTCCTGCTGATCGGTCGACGGCATCTGCGCAGCAACAACTCGTGGATGCACAACACCGCTCGGCTCACCAAAGGCAAAGCGCGACATCAGCTTCTGGCCCACCCGAACGATCTCCTCCAGCGCGGGATCGAGGACGGTTCGATGGTGTCGGTCACTTCCGCGGCCGGTACCGTCGACATCGAGGTTGCGGCGTCCGAAAAGATGATGCCCGGGGTGGTGAGCATGCCGCACGGATTCGGTCATCAGCGCCCGGGCGTGCAGCTCTCGGTCGCCACCACTGTCACCGGACCGAGCGTCAACGACATCACCGACCCCGCCCGAGTCGACGCGGTCTCGGCGAACGCGATTCTCAACGGCGTTCCGGTGCAGGTGAGGGCCAAGTAGCGCCCCCGATGGAACCATGAGACGGCGTGATTCTGTACGATTCTGCTGGCTCGTACCTGGTACGGGATTGGGGCGGTAGCTCAGTCGGTTAGAGCCGTGGACTCATAATCCATTGGTCGCGGGTTCGAGCCCCGCCCGCCCCACCAAGACTTCTGACATTGTCTAGATGCCGGGTCGTCAGACGGCCCCTGGAGCTCAACTAGCGGCCGTCGCCAGGGCGAAGCCGGGTTTACTCAGCCGATCACCGACTCTGCAAACTTCTTTCCACCGCTTGCGCAATCTTAGATCTAGTGCCGCTCTCGGCAGCCGCTGCCAACTGCGCGGCGGTCAGGAGCAGCGCTAAACGCCGTGTTGACATTTGGGCTGCTGTCCCCTCACCCGAGGGACATCCGTCGACAACTGCTGTCACGGTTGCAAGCTCACTCGGCTCTATGAAGTCGCGGTTATCGAAAGCAAACGACCGTAGAGCAGCGACCAGCGCCAGTACCGGCGCGAAGAATGGCAATACCAGGACCAAAAGTGGCCCGTATACGAAGACTCGGAGAACGATATTCGGCAAGTACGAATATGTCGCGTTGTCGCGTTCACCGAAGCGCTGGTCGATTCCGCTTCTGATCAAAGCCATAAGCGTTAAAAATGCAGAAGTTGAGACAAAGCCCGCAAACGTGCTTTTCACCCCAAACCATTGACAAGATGCCACGAGCAGAACCAGTGCTGACAACCGATATCCTGGTGCGACTGAAGTACGGGCCCGAAGAGAACACGCGATAGCGACTCCCAAGACCGCAGCTTGTGGCCACCACATTCCCTCGGGGCTCCGCCAGTCCGAGAGGGATACGATCCAGGTCGGCATTTGCCAACCCATCGATTCTACAGGTCCTCGATACCAATCGATGGGCCTTGGGAACCCCGACTCGTTGAGGATCGCTGACACACCAGCACACCACACCCACGTGGAAACGAGAAGCAAGAACGACATATCGATGAGGCGTGCCCATGTAGTTTCGAAGAAGTCCTGGACCAACCCTTTGAGACTGGTTTGCGCGGATTCGACGTTCATCATTCTATTACTCCCCCGGGGCCGAGTTCACTTTCGTGGAGGCTAGCGCGAGTGTCCGACAAGAAGGAATCCGTCATTGCGGACGGTGCCAACACAGGGGCGGGTACAGCGTCGCAGAAAGGGTGTTCACTTCACGTTTCAACTTCCTGAGCAAATCGAGCGATCCTTCACTACGCAACCAAGGAACTATGAAGCGCGGTGGCATACTACCTTTATCGTCACAGCGGTTGCTCTCCGATACACAGCCGACCAATACAGCAGCAGTGCAGCAGCAGTGGCCCCGAACCACAGCCACGTCAGGAATGCCGCCACCACGCCGGTGACGAAGAATCCCAGCACGAGTGCCACCACCCAGCCGAGTAGGTAGGCGAGGATCGTGATGACCGCCGCTGCGGTACAGCGCCACGGGGATTGCTTCACGGTGTGTAGTGCAGCGCGCAGAGGGTTTCGGCGACCGTCGACCGCCGCTGGAAGTATCAGCAGCGCAAAGACAATCACGATAACCGGGAGCAAGGGGAAGAGAATTGCGAGCGCAACGGCCATCCCGGTCAGCACCACGCACCACGCCAGTACCCGCGGTCGTCGCAACGTCCGGCTCGATGCGCCCGACGCATTACCGTCCACCACGTCGAGTGCTATCGAGGCGGTGAACCACAGCGCACACACCACCGTTGCGGCGGAAACGACGACCAGCGCAGCGAATCTCAGGGAGGACGTCGGAGCCGGATCCCCCACCACGGTCAGCGCCTGAATCAGAGCCGAGACGATAACCACCGATGCGAGCAGTAGCACCCCTCTCATGGCGCACCGACCGTCGAATTGCGGTCGAGTACGTCCTGCACCGAACCCGAGTAGAGAAGGGTTGCGCCGACCTTCACTTCGACGGTACTGGCATCGTCGGACGTGGCCGTACCGTTAATCGTCTCGTTACCGGTTGTCGTCCCGGCACATTCGATGTCCGCCCCGGTGCCCGAGCACACGGGCGCAACCAGGATCTCGATTCCTTGCTCGAACAGAACGTCGTTCACCGCGTAGCGGAGATTCCCGAGTTCGGCTCCCCCGACCGGCGCGAGCGCGGCGGTCTGCGAGCACCCCGCGCAGGCCAGCACTGCCGCCGCCGTGATGAGCTGTCTACGAACACCGTTCATCGTCCCTGCCTCGTCTCGTACGCAATCAGTCTGGCGTGCTCGTCGAGGTGTTGCTGTTCCAGAGCCGCGTCGGTGATGGCGCTCAGGTCGAACGGCGCGGGCAGGAGGAGTTCGGTGTTGCGGTCGAGGCGCGAACCCCGTCGCATCAGCGGATTCTCGGCCCAGTCGTTCGCAGCCAGCTCACGACTACGCGAGGCGAGGTCCAGGTAGCTGCCGCTGTTGCCGGGCGTGATCGGCGACGCGTGATCGAGCACCGTGGTGAACAGCGACAATGTCTCGTCTCTGTTGTCGACGATCTCCACCACCTGCTGTTGCTGCGGAAAGTCGATGCACGACGCGGTGGTGATCTCCCAGAACCCTCGTCCGTCTCGCGAATGCGCCAAGATCTGATTCTGGTGGGTGTGACCGTTGAGCCAACCGATCACCACAGGATATTTCAGAAGCAGGTCGATGAATTCGTCTGCGCCGTACAGCTTCACCGACTGTCCCGGCCGCTGTGCACGGTTCTCCAGGGTCAGGCTGTTGTGGTGGGTGTAGATCAGGACGAGCTTGCGCTCGGCCTGCGCCTTCTCCAATTGCTGAGCGAGCCAGTCGAACTGGTCCTCGGGCACCGCCCCGTCGGGGCCGGCGACGGCGTTGCACGTGTCGAGTCCGAACGTGCGAACGTTCGGAGTCGGGTCCGCCGCCCACCACGTTTCACCCGAGTCGAGGTTGTGCTGGGTGAAACCGTGCCCGATCGGCCCTGGGGTGGGAGTCGTCTCGAAGTGCTCTTGCATGAACTCACGCTGCTCGAAGAGATACCGAGCCGGATCCGCCGACACTGCCCGAAACCCGGGCCGGGCACCGGATCCGACCCCGAGCGCATCGACCATCCTCTGCAGCGGACTACCCGTCGATGCGTAGCCGGCCAATGCCGACGTGGCCGTCGCTTCGAGTGTGTACGCCTTGCGTCCGCCGACCGCGAGGGCATGCAGCTGAGAGGAGAGATCGAACGTGCCGAGCAACAACGTGTCGTGATTGCCGTAGACGGAATACCACGGGACGGGTAGCCCCACCGATTCGACGGTCCCCGACATCGCCTGCGTCAACAGATCGGGAAGCGTCGGAAATCCGTAGTCACCGAACGACCCTCCCGACGGATCGCCCGGCCGATACGCCCACTGCGCCTCGGGCCACGCTTGCACGCCCTCGAAGACGTCGGATGCGCCGCTCGTGGGCCGGACCGCGACGCCGTCGAGAACGTCTATGTACCAACGAAGTTCGAGATGAGAATGCATGTCGGCGCTGTCACCGGTGACAACCGCGGCCCCCATGGGAGCGCCGGTGACCGAACTGATTCGTGCATCCGCAAATGCCTTCACCATCGCTGCCGTGACGTGCACGGTCAGCGGGTCCTGCGGGTGGAAGGCCGAGCCCCATGCGGCATGGTCGGAGACGATCATGGGCTCGATCCGGCCGGGCGATTGCGCATCGATGACATGCATGTCCGACAGGTGCCCCAAGTAGAGCAACGAGCGTCTGGCCTGCACCCGAGACGCGCTGGGTGCCCGCCCGAGGATGTCGAGGCGAGGGACGTAGGGCTCCCCCGGCCCCGCAGCGAGCACCCGGTACCGACCGGGGCCGGTCGACGATCTCAGGATGGTCTGCGCCAGCGTTCCGCCGACATCGGTCTCTCCTGACGCCGGCTGCGCCCGAGCGACAAGGACGTGGCCCAGAACCTGCGGTGCGATTCCCCATGCCGCGGCGAGGGTGCCCACCCGAGTGACGAATTGACGACGCGACAGACCAGCCATGGAACTCCCCGAATCCGAGAACCGCACCACATGCGCCTCGCATCCGACGAGGTGACTGCCTATTTTTGCAGGGAAAACCGCGGACTGGTTGGAATTCGAGCCTTCATGGCACCACTGTGACCGGCCAGCGGCCCGCCTTGACCAGTCGCACTGCCACAGATCCCGCCAATCGGTGCCCGGCGCGTTCGGAGGCCCCCACCACGACGGCGTCGGTGCGGAGTCCATCGGCAACCGCGACGAGTCCGTTGTAAGGATCACCCTGCGCAGTGCGGAATTCCCAGCGAACCTGCTCTCGCTCCCCGAAGCGGGCCACCGAGGTTCTGATGTATTCGAGGAGTTCGTCGGCGATCTGTCGGCCCGTTTCCACCATCGAGATCCCCGCCTGGCCCCACGACGCGGTGGCGATGGGCTGCACGTAGACCAGCACCAGAAGCGATTGTTGCCTACGGGCCAGTCCTCCGGCGTATGCGGCGGCCCGCCAGGACGAATCCGAGCCGTCGACGCCCACCACGATGGACTTCGGGCCGTCGTGGCCGTACTCGAATCCCGTAGATTCCTGCGCATTGCTCACGACATGAGGCTACTGCCAGCCCGTTGGTGCAGGGACCCCGGCGCAGGGCGGTACGGTTGATGTGCTGCGCAACCGGTTTGCCCGGCATGCGCCACACGACGGGAGAAGCAATGACCGACGACGAACAGTTCGACGCTCCGTCGACCGACCCGGCAACTGTATTCGCCGCTCTGGCCGACATCGTGTATCGCGGCAGTAGCGCAGAAGAGGTCTACACCGCTATCTGCAACGCCGCGACGATGGTTGTCCCTCACTGCGATCACGCGAGCCTCATGTTGTTGCGCCACGGAAAGGCCGTCACCGTCGCGGCCTCGGATGACGTGGCACGCGTCGTCGACGACATCGAACGCGCCACAGGTCAGGGACCGTGCCTGGATGCGCTGACCACCGAGGCCGTCCAACTCGAGCCGGATTTCAGCAGCCCCACCCAGTGGCCCGCAATGGCTCGGGGTGTCCTGAACCGCACGCCGGTCCGGGGAGCGATGGGGTTCCGCCTCAAGGTCGACGAGCAGAAGGTGGGTGCTCTCAACCTGTTCACCGACACCGCGGGTGCCTTCGATGCCGACACCGCCGACAAAGCCGTCATCCTGACTGCATTCACTTCTGTGACGGTCGGGGCGATGCTGAACGGCCAAGAGGCATCGACCTTGCGCGACGGCCTCGAGAGTAACCGCGAGATCGGCAAGGCGATCGGCCTCATCATGGCGCTGCACAAAGTATCCGACGAAGAAGCGTTCGCACTGCTCCGCAAATCGTCGCAGGATCTGAACGTCAAGATCGCCGATCTCGCATCGACGGTCGTCCAGCGGCACGGCAAGGGCCTGTCGAGCTGAACGCGCCGAGGTCAATGACCGCTCTGCACCTTCTTCGGTAGAGCGAACACCAACGTCAACGCAACGACGCTGAACGCGGCGCTGACGGCCATGGCCATTGCGGCACCGTGCAGGAAGCCGGATCCCACGGTATCGGGGCCGGTGATGGTGAGTGAGCCGAACAGCACGCTACCGATGACTGCGATACCGATTGCGGAGCCGACGCGCTGCATCGTCGAGATTACGCCGCTCGCGGCCCCTGCGTCGTCGCGGTCGACGGTTGCGACGATGAACTGCGCGTTGGGAGCGATGAACGCGCCGTTACCCAGGCCGGCGATGAACAGCGGGACCAGCAGAGTCCAATGGGAGATGGTGTCGGCGGAACTGGTCGCCAAGATGATCCACAGCCAGATCAAGCCGATCGACACCAGCGATGCGCCGAGAATCAATACGGTGCGGCCGAGCCGGATCGTCAGCTTGTTGCTCTGCGAGGACGCGATGATGCTGCCGATCGCGAACGGTATCGAGACCAACCCGGACGAGAGGGCCGTATTGCCGAGCCCGGTCTGCCACAACAACGAGATGGTGAAGAAGATGCTGGTGAACGCCGCGAAGTACACCAGCGCGAGAATCACACCGCCGGTGAACGCCGGTCGGGTGAACAGTCGCGGCGGCACGAGCGGATTGTGTCCACGACCGGTGTGGATCACCTCCCACCAGCCGAACACTGCAATCAGGCCCACGCCTGCAGCAATGGTCACGTAGGTCCACAACGGCCATCCGAGCTCCTGGCCTTCGATCAGCGGTACGAGCAGCGCGATGAGGCCGGCGGAGATCAGCACCAACCCGAGCCAGTCGATGCCCGGCCTTGCAGTCGGCTCGGATTCATCCTTCTTCGGCAGCAGAACCGCCGCCGCGATCAGACCGACGATGCCGATCGGCAGGTTGACCCAGAAGACCAACCGCCAGCCGTTCTCCTCACCGAAAGCCTGGATGATCAACCCGCCGACGATCGGCCCCAACGCAGTCGACACTCCGATGACCGCACCCATGATCGCAAATGCCTTGCCGCGCACAGGACCTGGAAACAGCAGTTGGATGAACGCTGTGACAGCGGGCACGAACATTCCGCCTGCCAGACCCTGAACCACTCGGGCAACCACCAACTGCAGATCGTCCTGAGCGAGTCCGCAGGCGAAGCTGGCCACCGTGAACAGAGCGAGGCCGGTGAAGAACACCCACTTGTGCCCGATCCGATCCCCGACCTTGCCCGCCGGAATCAGGGCGAGACCGAACGCGAGCGCGTAGCCCGAGATGATCCACGACAGAACGGATTCCGACGCCTCCAGCGTCGTGCTGATCGTCGGCAATGCGACGTTGACGATGGTGGTGTCGAGCAGGGCCATGAACATCCCGAGCAACAGAACCACCAGGGCTTGCCAGGCGCGCTTGGGTACCTCGATCGCCGGTGGGGTCGCTGACGCAATACCGTCGGTCACTGCACTGCCCTTCGTAGTAGTCGCTGAGCAGTATCGACCGAACGGTCTGGTATTGCTAGCCGATCATGGCGGACGCGGCGAACATCCAGGACAGGCCGGTGGCCAGAGCCACGAACCCCGAGGCCACGATTCGACCTGCCCACTGACCTTCCAGCAGAGCTGTTTCCACGCGAGCCGTGTCGGCGTCGGTCGTCTCCATCGGTGTCATGTTCCACTTCCCACCCTGCATCCGCGGCCGTCGTTTCCGGCCGTCGGATACCCCGGGGTTCGACGCCGAAACTAGCGCGACACCACTATGGCCTCCACTGCGTCGAGAAATGGGTGCTGCGCGGTCAGCAGCTTTGTCCTCGCCAGCGGCACCGGAAACCATTCGATGCGGTCTACCTCGGGAAACGATTGCATCTTTCCGGATTTCGGCGGCCACTCGATCTCGAATGTGTTGCTCATCGCAGAGGGGACATCGAGGTCGGACTCGATCCCGAACGCGGTGACGATCTTCCCGCCGCGCTGTGTGACGGTGCCGAGCTCGATGGGATTGCCCGCCGGCACCTCGATGCCGACTTCCTCTCGGAATTCACGCTGAGCCGCCGCCCACGGGTCTTCGCCGTCGGTGTACTCGCCTTTGACTATCGACCACGCACCGTCGTCCTTCCGCGCCCAGAACGGGCCGCCGGGATGGGCGATAAGAACCTCCACCACGTCGGCGTTCACCCGAAACAGCAGAATGCCCGCGCTCTTGTTGACCATGTGATGAGCGTGCCATCAATTCGGTTGCTCACCGTCACCCCGCATTACCATTCGAGCAGGCCCGCACGGTTCGCCCCTTGGGCATCGACACCGATTTTCGGTGAATTGCCGTCTTTTGACTCGGAGAGTGCCGCGAAAGCGGGTACCAGCTATTGTCTACCGATGCAAGAGCGCGCAGAATCGACCAGGCAGGCCGTACTCGTGGGAGCCGCATCGAGCTTCGACAAGTTCGGCTACGGCACAGCCAGTCTGAGCACCATCATCGCCAACGCCGGCGTCAGCAAGGGTGCGATGTACTTCCACTTCTCGTCGAAGGAAGATCTGGCGCAGGCCGTGATCGAGGCACAGATGGCTCTTGCCACCGCTGCCACCGTCACCATCATCGAGAGCACACCGAAGGCCATCGATGCTCTGATCCTGATCACCAAGGAGTTGGCGCGTCAGCTGCAGACCGACCCCACAGCACGTGGCGGCATGCGGTTGACGTTGGAATCGACGACGGCTCAGAATCCGAATGCGCAATCGTTCGACGACTGGATCGGAATGATCGCGAAGTTGACCGAGCGCGCCCGGACCGAAGGCGACATCGTCGACGACATGGACACGGCCGCACTCGCCAGGATGATCGTTGCATCGTTCACGGGAGTTCAGACCGTCTCGGAGATGCTCACCGGACGCGCCGACCTCCAGCTTCGGATGACCGAGATGTGGCACCTGTTGCTACCGTCGATCGCCCCTCGCCGGCGACTGGCCCGGATACGCGCGGTAGCCGATGCTCCGCTCATCGACTGGAACGATCGCTGAGCGGTAGCCACGGTTCGGGTGTCGCCGTGACGGACATCGCCGAGAGCACGACCCCGTCGTGCTCGAACTGAATGCGGTGAATGCCGTCGGTCGTGTCGCTGTCGACGATGACCGTGCACGGGTTGGCCCATTCGGCGAACCCCAAGAACCTGACCTCGAGGGACGTGAAATCCAGTCCCACGCAACCGGTGGCCAAACGCAACGCCTGACGGGCGGCTTCGAGCATGGTGACGCCCGGTAGGTATTCCACCGAGTGATCGAACATCGCCAGGTTCCGCGGATCCGGAGCCACCACGAGCGTCCCGTCCGAGGTATGACGAGCCAGTACTACATCGGAGGGGTCGAGACGGCCCACACCGGCCGGTTCCACCACCTCGGTTCCGGCGGGAAGGTACCGAAAGTGTGGGTCGGCCATGGTCGGCTTGCGGACCTTGGAGTAGACGTCCGGTCCGATGGGACGCACGGACGCCGTTCCGGAGGCGACGACCTGACCGCGGTTGAGCAGTCGAGCCGACAGCTTCAGGTTGTCCAGCGACTCGTCCTCGAATGTGCGGTCGGTCGTGATCGACTCGGCGACAAGCGAATCGTCGATGTTGTCGACCGACAGCAGGTCGAGAATGTCGAACCGGACGTGCTCGATGTAGACCACGTGGTCGAGCGGGACGTCGTGTTCGACGTGACAGAACAGGCTCACTGCCTGCCGTAGCGCCTCGGCGATCATCAACGAATCGTGGGTGCGACGTACCGGCACGAACATGCGATGCGACGTCGGCAGCTGTACCGCCGCACGATGCATACCGTCGACCGTCTCGTAGTCGGTCAACAGCACGTCCGCCGGAGAGCGCCGATGCACGAGCTGGCGTGGAACGGTGGATGCGTAACTCAAACTCACTTCAAAGCCCCTTAGACCCGACCGATCCGTCTTTTTTCCAGCACTTCCGAGCGTCCCGGATCGCACGAACAGTATGTCGCGAGACACCGACAAAACTGGCATCCGTCGACCTGATTCATTCGATCGATATACAGAAGATTCGGTCACGATCTGATAGCTGTCCGGGACTCTCGGTACCACATGTGCGGTACGTTCTCGCCGACCGACCCGGTCACGGGCGAGCGACCCCGGACAGCAAAAATCCCCGCCCGGACAAGCCGGACGGGGACTGCGCTCCCCCACCTGGACTCGAACCAGGAACCCTTCGATTAACAGTCGAATGCTCTGCCAATTGAGCTATGGGGGATTACCTTGCGGCGTCACACTCTCGTGCGAGCCGTTGGAAACAATAGCGCACACCCCCTTGTGAGTACCAAATCGGGCCCACGAGAGCGCCGGAACAGCTTCCGCTGTGTACCGAATCGCCCTGCTCGAGGTTCGTCGGGCAAGATGGAAGAACGGCCGCACGCTCTACGGAAGGACCCACTGATGATTCGTTTGGTACTGGCGGCTGGAGCTGCATATGTACTGGGAGCCAAGGCCGGACGGGGCCGCTACGAGCAGATTCGCAAGACGGCCAGCGCCGTCGCGTCGAGCCCGGCCACCAAGAAGGCCATCGAGGTCGGCCGTCAGAAGTTGTCCGACTCTCTGAACACGCAGCCGAGACTCGAGCCGATGAAGCCGGTCGACGACGAAGACCAGGTTTTCGTCCCGCGCGATCAGCTGCGGCGCTAACCGACCTCGGCGACGCTTCCCACGGCGAGTTCGAGCAGGCTGCGGCGGTACTGCTCGAGGGCGATGAGATCACCGAACAGGGCGTTGTAGTCGTCCGGCTTCTCCGCAGGCGACATGCGCTGCAGCTTGGACTTCAGTTCGGCGACCTGTTGGCCCACCCACACCTCTTGAAGCCGGGCGAGCACACCGGAGATGTAGCGTGTCAGAGCGTCGTCGGCCACGCGCATCGGGTCGACGGCCAGCTCCGTCACCAACGACACCACCACTGCGTCCTTGGCCTGCTTGGCCACTGCGTCGACCCACTCCCCACCGCCCAGGCCCGCGGCAGTGCCGCCGGCCGCGGCCACAGCATCGCGCACCGCTGCGTACGCCGGATGGTGGAAGCTCTCGGGCGGTAGCGAATCGAAGACGGTGCCGGCGACCGCGGGCATCTGCAGCACCGCTTTGAGGGCCTCTCGTTGCGGCCACAGCGTCGGATCGGTGGGGTTCGGACGCGGCGGCCCGGCCGGGGCTTCCGTCGGCGCTGCCTGACGCTTCTCGAAGGGCACGCGTTTGCCGCTGGTGTCGCCTCGGGCACCCTTCTTCGCCTCGTCGCGCACGCGCGCGAGCACCATCGCAGTGTCGTCCCAGCCGGTCCATCCGGCGAGCTGCCTGGCGTACTCGTCGCGCAGTGAGGCGTCCTTGATCCGTGCAACGACGGGAACAGTGCGTTTGAGGGCTTCGACGCGCCCCTCGGGCGTGTCCAGATCATGCTCTCGCAGCAGCGATTTGACGACGAAGGCAAACATCGGGGTCCGCCGGGCCACGAGATCGCGAACAGCGTTGTCACCGGATTTCAGGCGCAGGTCGCACGGGTCCATTCCGTCGGGTGCGACGGCGACGAAGGTCTGCCCGGCGATCTTCTGATCCCCCTCGAACGCCTTCATGGCCGCGGCCTGGCCGGCGTCGTCACCGTCGAAGGTGTAGATCACCTCACCGCGAAAGTAGCTGTCGTCCATCATCAGTCGGCGCAGCATCGCGAGGTGGTCTTCGCCGAACGCGGTGCCACAGGACGCCACCGCGGTCTTGACGCCGGCGAGGTGCATCGCCATGACGTCGGTGTAGCCCTCGACGATGACGGCCTGATGCGACTTCGCGATCTCCTTGCGTGCCAGGTCGAGCCCGAACAACACTTGAGACTTCTTGTACAGCATCGTTTCCGGAGTGTTGATGTACTTTCCGGGCATCGTGTCGTCGTCGAACAGCTTGCGTGCGCCGAAGCCGATGACGTCGCCGCTCTGACTGCGAATCGGCCACACCAACCGGCGCCGGAATCGGTCGATGGGTGTGCCGCGCTTGCCCGGGGTCGCCAGGCCGGCGTCGACGATCTCCTTGGCTTCGAAGCCCTTGCCCAGCAAGTGTTTGGTGAGGGTGTCCCAGCCGTCGGGTGCGTATCCGCAGCCGTAGGCCAGTGCGGCGTGGCCGTCGAAGTTGCGTTCGGTCAGGTAGTCCCGGGCGGCCTGGGCATCGGGCCCGCTGAGCCGACCTGCGTAGAACTCCTGAGCCGCCGCGTTCGCGGCGATCAGGCGCGCTCGGGTCCCGCGGTCACGTTGGACCGATGGCCCTCCGCCCTCGTAGGAGATCGAGTAGTTCAGCCGATCGGCGAGTTGCTCGACGGCCTCGACGAACGAAATGTGCTCGATCTTCTGGAGGAACGAGTAGGCATCACCACCTTCGCCGCAGCCGAAGCAGTGGTAATGGCCGTGATTGGGCCGAACATGGAACGACGGAGACTTCTCGTCGTGGAAGGGACACAACCCCTTCATGGAGTCGCCGCCCGCGCGCTTGAGCGAGACGTAGTCGCCGACTATGTCTTCGATCCGTGTGCGTTCGCGAATGGCGGCAATGTCACGTTCAGGAATTCGGCCGGCCACGACTGGAGTCTAGCGTCGAACAAGACGCCCGACACCCGTCGATCAACCCCAGCTGGCCTGAGCCCCGAGCGACCGCTTGTCCACCAGTTCGAGTCGACTCTCGGTGTACGACGCGATCTGATCCACGACGACGCGAGTCCGTTCGGCGTCGCTGTTCGCGCGTTGCCACGCGGGCACCAGGATGGGATCGAGTTCGCCCGGCGCCGAGCGCATCAACCACTCGGCGACACGATGGATCCGGTCACGTTGACGTTCCTGCCGAATCTTGTGCCCAGCGTCGGACATGACGTACCGCAGTGCCATGGTCTTGAGCAGAGCCACTTCGGACGCGACGATCGACGGCACCACGAGGTCGGCATCGTACCTCGTCAACGCTGCCGTGCCGTACTTCTGGCGGGTTCCGTCGATGGCAGCCGTGGCGAATCGCCCGACCAGCTCGCTGGTCATGTGCTTGAGCGCCACGGATGCGGTGAGAGTGCCGTCGTATCTGCCGACCGCGACGACGACGTCCATCTTGGACAACCGGCTCGCCGCCTCGATCAACTCGTCGACGTCGAGTCCGCGGAACTCCGACACACCGAGTTCGGCCAGTGCCCGCTGCTCGATCGGATCGGACAGTGCGCGCAGGTCGATTCTGGCGTCGATGACGCCGTCCTCGACGTCGTGTACCGAGTAGGCGACGTCGTCGGACCAATCCATGGTCTGCGCTTCGAGGCACTTGTGCTTGTCCGGTGCACCGTCGCGTACCCAGCCGAGAATGGCCGAGTCGTCGTCGTAGGCACCGAATTTCGCGCCCGGCGCGGGCCTGGTCCACGGATACTTCATCGCGGCGTCGAGGGCGGCGCGGGTGAGGTTGAGTCCCGCGCTGTTGCCGTCGGAGTCGAGGATCTTGGGCTCGAGGCCGGTCAGGATGCGCAGGTTCTGCGCGTTGCCCTCGAATCCGCCGCAATCCTGGGCCACCTCGTCGAGGGCCCGCTCGCCGTTGTGTCCGTAGGGAGGATGACCGATGTCGTGTGCCAAGCCCGCCAGATCGACCAGATCGGGGTCGCTGCCGAGCCCCTCCGCGATGCTGCGCCCGATCTGCGCGACCTCGAGCGAATGCGTCAACCGGGTGCGCGGGGTGTCGCCGTCGCGGGGCCCGGTCACCTGGGTCTTGTCCGCAAGACGACGCAGGGCAGCACAGTGCAAGACCCGCGCACGATCTCGCGCGAACGCACTCCGATGCGAGGCGTTGTCCGCCCCGGATCGAAGCCCAGCGGTCTTGGGCGGTTCGGGAACGAATCGTTCGACGTCGTGCTCGGAGTATGTGCCGGTCATCTACTGGCCTGCCGTGTAGGAGAAATCAGCGGTGAAGTGCGTCAACTGGTACCACAGCAGAGCGCCTGTCTCCCTGGCTATTCCGTGCGCCTGCGACTCGCGGGTGTAGACGGCAGGCCCGGTGCGGGTGGGCGACGTCCACGCATCGAGATCGGCGTCGCGCGCCATGGTTCGGGTGCGCAGCGAGTGCCACGGATCGCTGACCAGCACCACCGATGTCTTGCCCTGATCTCGTAGCGTGGCACTGACGGCTTCGATGCTTTCGAGGGTGTCCGATCCGGTTTCGACGGCCACGATCGCGTCGGCAGGCACGCCCTGATCTATCAGGTAATTGCGACCCGACGCCGCCTCGGTGAACAGGTCACCTTCTTGCTTGCCGCCGACGGTGACGATCTCGGGAGCGATGCCCTGCTCGTACAACGACGCGGCCTGCGCCAAGCGTGCCTCGAACACCGTCGAGGGCGTACCGCTGTACTGCGCAGCACCGAGTACGACGATGGCGTCCGCCGCAGTATGGTCGTCGATTCGAGCCACCTGCCACACGCGCACCGCGGTGCCTGCCACCAGAACGAGGGCCATCAGTATCACTCCCGCGACCAACCGACCCGTCCAGCGTCCGAGCGTTCCGAAGAAGCCCAGCCGCTCGGGACCGGGGTCCGGGGCATACCGGTCGTCGTACGGGTCGCCGTACGAATCTCGGTCGAGAGTTGGATTCACCCCTCGAGTTTGCCAGGCCCGCGCATCTTCGGCGGTCACGGCGCGCCTCGGAAGGTCAGAGCCACCCGCGGTCCTCGGCGACTCGGACCGCTTCGGCCCGGGTGCTGGTGCCGGTTTTTCCGATCGCCGAAGAGAGATGGTTGCGCACTGTCCCTTCCGACAGGTGCACCTGCGCCGCGATGGCACCGGCCGTTCCACCCTTCGACGCTGCGCGAAGAACTTCCTGCTCACGGGCGGTCAGCGGCGAGACGCCCTCGGTGAGCGTCTCGGTGGCGAGCGCGGGATCGACGACGCGCAGACCCATGTGGACCCGTCGTACGGCATCGGCCAACTGTTTGGCTGGAGTGTCCTTGACGACGAATCCGGAGGCTCCGGCATCGATCGCACGGCGCAGATATCCCGGCCTGCCGAACGTCGTGACGATCAGCACTTTCGACTCCGGTACCGCCTGAGCCAGCTCGGCGGTGACGTCGATGCCGTTCTTGCCCGGCATTTCCACGTCGAGCAGCACGACGTCGGGTCGATGTTCGAGAACCGCCGCCACCACTTCGTCGCCTCGTCCCACCTCGGCGACGATGTCGAGGTCGTGTTCGAGCCCCAACAATGCCGCGAGAGCACCACGCACCAGCGCCTGGTCGTCGGCCAGCAACAGTCTGATACTCATGGTGCCGAGACCTCCACCTTGAATCCGCCGGTCGGAACCCGGGCGACCGTCAGTGAACCACCGGCAGCGCTCACGCGTTCACCCAACCCGCGGAGCCCGTTTCCTCCACAGTTTTCCTCGGCCGGCCCGCATCCGTCGTCGACGATGGAAATGCTCGACGGCGTCAGCATCACTCGGCAGCGGCGTGCGTGGGAGTGTCGCACCACGTTGGTCACCGCTTCGCGCAGGACCCAGCCGAACAGTTCGCGGTGTCGCAGTGGAACGACGTCGGCATCCGCGGGCAGCTCGACGTCGATGGCTGCAGCCAGCAAAGCTGTTCGTGCGCTTGCCAGTTCGGTGCCGATGTCGATTTGCCGCATGCCGCCGACGGTGCTGCGAACGTCGGCCAGTGCTTGCCTTGCAAGGGTTTCCACCTCGGCGATCTCGACAGCTGCTCGGGCAGCATCGATCTCGAGCAATCTGCCGGCCAGTTCACTCTTGACAGTGATGACGGTCAGGGAATGCCCGAGAATGTCGTGCACGTCTCGGCTCATCCGCTCACGTTCGGCGACGATGGCCAGATCCGCCAATTGCTGCCGCGCCACGGCCAATTCGTGGTTGCGCTGGAAGACCTGGGTGATACCCCACGCGGCGGCCGAGCTGATCAGCAACTGAAACGCGAAAAAGTTGTCGGGCTCCCAGGACGGGATGACCCGCGGTGCCACTTCGATGGCCACCACCATCACCGCGACCAACGTCCATGCCTGCCGAACCGGCAGCGTCATCATCGCCAGCACCGCGATGTAGATCGTTGCACCGAATCCGGTGGTTCCGATCAGCGCGCTCATCGCCGCGGTCAGGGCCAGCATTGCCGCGAGCGCGATCCAGGCCTGCCGTACCGGCAGCGGGTGTCCGCGGCGGTGACCGTTGCGAAAGCGCCAGAAGGTGGCCGTGAACACGACTCCGAACCCGACGATCGCGGCGATACCGAGGACCCGTGCCGCCACAGACTCCAACGACAGAATCTCGTTCAACGGATAGATCAGGTAGATCAGCCAGATGGCTCCGAACATCCAGCCGTACCGCCAGACCCTGCCCTCGGGGAGGTCGGCGGTGAACGTGGTCATGTCGCCCACGGTATCTCCGTGGGCGACACGATCGGTGGTTTCCGCGTCAGGCACGCTTGGTGTCTTTCCGGAACAGCAGCGCCGCTCCTGCGATGAACACCACCGCCCACACCACCAGGTTGACCACTGCGACGGCGAGGATGCCTGCGTCGGCCGAGGTGAACGGAGCCCGGGCCACAGTCGCCAGACCGTACAGCGGGGTGAACTTCGCCAGCATCGGGAACCAGCCGCTGTCACCGAGCGGGACGAACAATCCGCCGGCCAGAGCGAGGAAGGCCAGTACCGGTCCGAGGATCTGCATGACGTTCTCCGAGGGCAGCAGGTACCCCATGAACAACCCGAATGCGGCGAACACCGCAGATCCGAGCCACGCGATCACTCCGCACGCGAGCCACACCCAGATCGGCATGTCGGCTCCGAAGAATGCCGCGACGACGAACACCACGACGATCGCTGCAGCACCCATTGTCATGGCGACGAGCATCTTGGTGACGATGTAAGCGACAGGTTTGAGCGGAGTCAGTCGCAACTGCCTGCTCCAGCCCTGAGCGCGTTCGACGGAGACCATCGCTCCCCCACTCGTGGTGGCCAGCATCGCTCCGTAGACGGCCATGCTGATGGCGATGTAGCCCGTGACATTGCCGTGCGCGAAAGGGTAGTTGGTCCGGTAGTCCGACTGCGTACCGAAGATGACGAAGAACACCGGCGGCATGACCAACGTGAAGACCAACGTGCGCTTGTTCCGGAACAGGCGACGGATTTCGAGTCCGAGGAACGTGGGCGAAAATCCGCCGTAAGCAACGGCTCTGGCAGCGGTGGGGCGGGGCGAGGTCGTGGTCATCGGATACTCCCGGCGAGTTCGGTGTCGGCATCGGTGGTCAGGGCGAGGAACGCGTCCTCGAGGTTCCGCGAGACAATTTCGAGATCGGTCGCGTGCGCGTCGTTGAGCAGGTAGCGGGCAACGCAGTCGGAGTCGCGTCCGTGCACGATCACCCGGTCGCCGCGCGTCTCGACCCGGTCGACTCCGGGAAGAGCGAGCAACATTGACCGGTCGACACCGGGCAGAGTGGCGGTGACCGTGCGTCCCGCCGCGAGGTTCTTGACCTCGGCGGCGCTGCCGTCGGCGACGATCTTGCCGTGCCGCACCAACACGATTCGGTCGGCGTAGGCATCGGCCTCGTCGAGGTAGTGCGTTGCGAACAGCACTGTTCGGCCGGTACTCGCGTCCTGGCGAATGGCGTTCCAGAAGTCACGACGACCCTCGACGTCCATGCCGGTGGTCGGCTCGTCCAGCACCAGCAGATCCGGGTCGGGCAACAGTGCAAGTGCGAATCGCAGTCGCTGTTGCTGGCCGCCGGAGCACTTGGCCACTCGCCTGTCGCCGATGTCGGCGATGCCGGCCCGAGTCAGCACTTCCTTCACCGACCGAGTTCGGGCGAACAGGGCCGCGGTCAGTTCGACGGTTTCGCGGACGGTCAGGTCGCGAAGAAGTCCGCCGGTCTGCATCACCGCCGAGATGCGCCCCTGGGCGATGGCGTCGGCCGGAGTTCCGCCGAACACCGATACCGTCCCGGTGGTGGGTGTGGCCAGGCCGAGCATCATGTCGATGGTCGTGGTCTTGCCGGCACCGTTCGGTCCGAGAAAAGCGACTACCTCGCCCGGCTCGATGGACAGGTCGATCCCGTCCACCGCACGGACCGATCCGTATGTCTTCGTGACGCCTCGCAGTTCGACTGCCTTCGTTGTGGTCATGACAGCTACTCTGCTGCGATCCGAGCCCGACCACCTCGACCGAGCGTCACGATTGCACGATGACAACTGTCATGGATCGACCTGCTCGTTTCGGACACCCTGGAGCCGGTAGATTTCAGCGCATGGCAGTCCAGCACCGGCGGCATTCCAGCGCCACAGTCCGTAGGTCGGTCCATCGATTCCGTCGCCTCGCCGCAACAGGTGCTCTGACCTTGTTCGCTGCGGTTCTCCTCGCCCCCGGCGTCGCCTCCGCCGAGGCACCCTCGCGCCTCGCCACCCAGATCACCGACAACGTGCAGGCACTCGATCCGGACTCGCTGGCCGAGGTACAGACGTCCATCGACGACCTGTACGGCGGCAGTCAGCTCAGGCTGTGGGTCACCTACGTTGCGGATTTCGACAACATGTCGGCGGCCGACTGGGCACGGCAGACGTACGAACGGAGCGATCTCGGTCAGCGAGACGTCCTGCTCGCAGTGGCGACCGTCGATCGGTCGTACTACCTCGGCGTCAACACCGGGCTCTCACAGATCACCACGGCGGAGCAGGACGACATTCGTGTCAACGACGTCGAACCTGCGCTGGGCGAAGAGGATTGGTCGGGAGCGGCCATAGCGGCGGCCGGCGCTCTCGGCGAGGCCTATGCGTCGAGCGGTGGAGGTGGGTCGTCGGCACCGCTGCTGATCGGTGTCGGGGTGTTGGCCGTCGCAGGCGGCGGAGCTGTTGTCTACTCCTCACGGCGCAAGAAGGCTCGAGTGGCCGCCGAGGTGGAAGCGGTGGCGAAGATCGACCCGAGCGACCCGGCAGCATTGGCCCAATTCCCGATCGACGTTCTCGACACCCGCGCCAAGGAAATTCTGATCGAGACCGACAACGCCGTGCGAGCCAGCGAGGAGGAATTGACCTTGGCCCGAGGCGAATTCGGCGATTCGGCAGCCGCTCCCTTCATCACGGCGTACGACAACGCAAAGAAAGCTCTGGCCTCTGCCTTCGAGATCCGTCAGCGGCTCGACGACGCCATTCCTGAAACCCCCGATCAGCGACGGGCGATGCTCGTCGAAATCATCTCCTCGTGCGGCCAGGCAGATCGCGAACTCGACTCTCGGGTCGAGGAATTCGACGGATTCCGCGACCTCGTCATGAACGCCGGTTCGCATCTCGACGAGCTCACCCAAGCCATCATCGGCTTGACGGTGCGCATTCCGCAGTCCGAAGCCGTACTCGCTCAACTGCATTCGGAATTCTCCGAGACCGCATTGAAATCGATTGCCGACAACGTCACGATGGCCAAGGATCGAGTTGCGCTGGCCGAGGAGAACATCGAAGCCGGCCGCAAGGCCGCAGCACTGCCGCCCGGTAAGCAGGGCCCGGCCGTCACAGCGATTCGGACCGCGGAACGAGCCGTCGATCAGGCGAAGTCACTGCTCGACGGAGTCGACCACGCCCGCGACGACATACGGCACGCAATAGCCACCCTGCCCGACGCCATCGCGGACGTCCGCCGGGACATCGAGCAGGCTCGCGGACTGGCCGAACACGGCGGCACCGAACTGCAGGCGGCGATGACTGCGGCACAGACGGCATTGAAGAAGGCCGAGGCGGCACAGTCGAGCGATCCGCTCGGTAGTTACACCGCCCTTGCCGCAGCAGATTCCGAACTCGAGAAGATCGTCGACGAAGCATCGGCCGAGAAGGCCGCCGAGGATCAGCTGCGTGCGCGTCTGGAACGCGATATCGCGGCTGCTCAGGCGCAGATCACTGCTGCTGCGGACTACATCTCGACGCGCCGCGGCGGCGTGGGTGCCGATGCTCGAACGCGTTTGTCCGAAGCCGAACGGCATCTCGGTGCAGCTCGTCAGCTCGAGCCGGACAATCCCGACGAGGCTCTCAAGCACGCGCATGCCGCCAGCCAATTGGCTTCGCGCGCGTCGCAGATCGCCCAGTCCGATGTGCAGAACTGGGAAAATCGGCACGGCCCACGCGGCGGCAGTAGCGGCGGCAACGTAGCAGGCGCCGTGCTCGGCGGAATCCTGATCAACAGCGTGCTGCGCGGAGGCGGAGGCGGATTCGGTGGTGGATTCGGCGGCGGGGGCTTCGGCGGCGGTGGAGGCGGAGGCGGCGGCTTCGGTGGCGGCGGCGGCCGCTTCTGATTCGACCCAGACATGCGACAGGGCCCGATCTCTCACCGAGAGATCGGGCCCTGTGTATTGCCTACAGCCCTACGCGCCGATCAGACGGGCGGCGATATAGCCCTCGACCTGATCGAGAGCCACGCGCTCCTGTGCCATCGTGTCGCGCTCACGAATGGTGACGGCGTGGTCGTCGAGGGTGTCGAAGTCGACGGTGATGCAGAACGGGGTACCGATCTCGTCCTGGCGACGGTAGCGACGGCCGATGGCTCCGGCATCGTCGAATTCCACGTTCCAGTACTGACGCAGTTGCTGCGCAAGATCTTTCGCCTTCGGCGTCAGGTCGGCGTTACGCGAGAGCGGGAGCACCGCGACCTTCACCGGGGCAAGACGACGATCGAGCTTGAGCACGACACGCTTGTCGACGCCGCCCTTGGCGTTGGGGGCCTCGTCCTCTGTGTACGCGTCGACGAGGAACGCCATCAGCGACCGAGTCAAGCCGGCGGCCGGCTCGATGACGTACGGGGTGTACCGGGTGTCGGTGGCCTGCTCGTAGTAGCTCAGGTCCTGGCCCGACGCCTTCGAGTGCACCGTCAGGTCGTAATCGGTGCGGTTTGCGACGCCCTCGAGCTCACCCCAGGCGCTGCCCTGGAAGCCGAAGCGGTACTCGATGTCGACGGTGCGCTTGGAGTAGTGCGACAGCTTTTCCTTGGCGTGCTCGTACAGCCGCAGGTTCTCCGGATCGATGCCGAGATCGGTGTACCACTTCATGCGGTAGTCGATCCAGTACTGATGCCACTCGTCGTCCTCGCCGGGCTTGACGAAGAACTCCATCTCCATTTGCTCGAACTCGCGAGTGCGGAAGATGAAGTTTCCCGGTGTGATCTCGTTGCGGAAGCTCTTGCCGATCTGGCCGATGCCGAACGGCGGCTTCTTGCGTGAGGTCGTCAGCACGTTGGCGAAGTTGACGAAGATGCCCTGGGCGGTCTCGGGGCGAAGGTAATGCAGCCCCTCTTCGTTGTCGACCGGGCCGAGGAAGGTCTTGAGCAGGCCGGAGAATGCGCGCGGCTCGGTCCACGAACCGGGCTCACCGGTCTCCGGGTCGCGGATATCGGCGAGTCCGTTCTCGGGCGGGTGGCCGTGCTTCTCCTCGTAGGCCTCGATGAGGTGATCGGCACGGTAGCGCTTGTGGGTGTGCAGCGACTCGACGAGCGGATCGGAGAACGTCTCGACGTGGCCGGAGGCCTCCCACACCTGGCGCGGCAGAATCACCGACGAGTCGAGCCCGACGGTGTCGTCGCGGCTGGTGACCATGTTGCGCCACCACTGCTTCTTGATGTTCTCCTTGAGCTCGACGCCGAGCGGACCGTAGTCCCAGGCCGACTTCGTACCGCCGTAGATTTCGCCGCACGGGTAGACGAGACCTCTGCGCTTGGCGAGGTTGGCGACGGTTTCGACCTTGGACTTGGGTGCCACTGGCGGAGCTCTCCATCTTCGGTTACATCGTGTACGAGGTGACGTGGGCGGTTTTCGCCCTGATCAGACTATCTGGCTCGGTCGTCGATTCCGAACAGCGGTCGGGCACCGAAATTGACATGCGCACCTGTGCATATCACAATGAATATGATTTGCAATAACGATGACTGCACTAGCCTGAGTTCATGACGTCGACCGTGCAGGGAGAATTCGACAACCGACCGGTGACCGAAGGAGCCGCAGCCATGTCCACGGTGCACACCCACAGAACCGACTCGTCCATGGAGAGGGCGGCGCATCTGCAGGATCCGGAACGCCCGGTGCACGACGACCCGTTCGCCGCCACTCCCCCGGCGTTACTTCCGCCGAAGGAGACCTTGGCCGCGGCCGGCGACATCCTGCGTGCACTGGCCGCACCGGTTCGGATTGCGATCGTCCTGCAGCTCCGAGAATCCGAGCGCTGCGTTCACGAACTCGTCGTCGCCCTCGGTGTGACACAGCCGTTGATCAGCCAGCATCTGCGGGTTCTCAAGGCGGCCGGTGTGGTCCGCGGAGAACGTAACGGCCGCGAGGTCCTGTACCGACTGGTCGACGACCATCTCTCCCACATCGTCGTCGACGCCGTGGCTCACGCCGAGGAAGGCCGAAACCTGTGACCGAGAAGACGACCGATACCGCCACTCCGAGACGACCCGTCGTGGTCGGAGTGCGCGCCACCAAACAACGAAGTGCGATCTCGGACCTGCTCGACACCATCGAGGAGTTCAAGTCCGCGCAGGATCTGCACGACGAGCTGCGCAAGCGCGGCGAGGGTATCGGCCTGACCACCGTGTACCGCACACTGCAGACTCTCGCCGACGCAGGAACGGTCGACGTCCTGCGTACCGACAACGGCGAGTCGGTCTACCGGCGTTGCTCCTCGGGCCATCATCACCACCTGGTGTGCCGAGCATGCGGATTCACCGTCGAGGTCGAGGGTCCCACCGTCGAGAAGTGGTCGCAGAGTGTCGCCGAGTCCAACGGCTTCAGCGACGTGAGCCACACGATCGAGATATTCGGCACCTGCAGTCAGTGCAGCACGGCCGATCACTGACCAGCTCTCACCCCACCGCACCCGCCAGGCGAGGCACCACCGAATCGATGGCGAACGGAATGGACAGCACCGAGTTGTACGTGATCGCCCCACGCTGATCGGTGGACAACGGAACGATGGCGTCGTTGCGGGCGGCTGTCAGTGTTCCGAAGATTGGATTCTCCGCCACGACGTCGTTGTCGTCGCCGGTGCCGAGATAGAGCACCACATCGGCGTCGAGCTTCGAGATGTTCTCAGCCGAGACCGGAACGAAGAAGTTGGTTCCGTTGTCCTCGGCCAGGATCGGGTCCGGAATCCCGAAGCCCAATGACGTGACGAACGTCCCCCGCGCGTCCCCCGGCAGATATGCGCCGAACTGACCGTCGTACGGAAGTACCACGGCGGCAGTCTTACCCGCGAACTCCGGATGTGCGGCTCGAACCTGTTCGAGTGCAGCCGTGGTCTGGGCGTTCAGCTTCTTGCCACGATCGGATTCGCCCATCGCGCGGGCGATGGTGTCGGTTGCCACCTCGCGATCGACGGCGTATGCCGCCGATCCGGCCGGTCGAGCGACGGTCGGGGCGATGTCACTGAGTTGCGCGTAGGTGGCCTCGTCGAAGCCGGCGTTCAGCCCGGTGATCAGATCCGGTTGCAGAGAAGCGATCAGCTCGAAGTTCGGTTCGGACTCCGAGCCCAGCAGCGTCAGTGGTGCGTCGCCCACCAACTCGTCGGTCCACGGACCGAGTCCGGTCTCGTAGAAGGTGTATCCGGTGTTTCCGACCGGGACGGTTCCGAGCGCGATGACGGCATCGGCGTCGGACACCCCGAGCGTGACTATGCGGGTGGGCTTCTCCGGAACGGTCGTGCTGCCGTAGATGTGGTCGATGACCACCGGGAAAACACCGTCCGCAGACTGGGCCGCGCTGTCGTCGGGTTCTGCTGTGGAGCAGGCAGTTGCGGACGCGCCGATGGCCATCACCGCCACCACTGCCGTCAGCATTCTGGATACTCGAACCGCCATTGCAACCGCCTTCACGTGAGTAAGTAAAGGCTTACCTTAGACGACCGTTCAGGGCAGCAAACCCTCGCGGGCCTTCTCGACCCCGGCGAGCACCAGAATCAACATCGTCAACATCGCTTCGTCGTCCAACCCGTTGGCCGGAAAGGTGTAGCGCAACAACACATCTGCCAGCTTGTCGTGGGTGTTGACCGAAATCGCGCCGAACTGCGAATCGGCATTGCGGTCGGCTACCTTCTTGTGTAGTGCGGGCTTGAGCGGTCGATCCCACGCCAGCACCGCGGTGAGCGAAAGCACCTCGAGCTCCGGCGAGAGCTGCACCGCGCGTAGCGAGCACAGCGCACCTGCATAGTCGAACCCCAGAGAGCCTTCCTCCCCCACAGTGACAGTGGCGAACTGCGCCAACGCCAACTGAGCCCGCGTCTGCAAGGTGAGGCCAGATACATCGTCACTCATATTTCACTCCACCGAATCGTCGGTCCCGCGACGCGAATTCGATGCAGGCCTCCCACAGATCTCGACGATCGAAATCGGGGAACAGTTTCTTCTGGAACACGAACTCCGCGTAGGCCGACTGCCACAGCAGGAAATTGGAGGTTCTCTGCTCCCCCGAGGGACGCAGGAACAGGTCGACGTCGGGCATGTCCGCCTCGTCGAGGTACTTCGCGACGGTCGCCTCGGTGATCTTTTCCGGGTTGATCTTTCCGGCGGCAACCTGACGCGCGATTTCCCTTGTGGCGTCGGCAATTTCGGCTCGCCCGCCGTAATTGACACACATGGTCAGCGTCATCACCGTGTTGTGCTTCGTCAGCTCCTCGGCCACTTCGAGTTCTTTGATGACGCTGCCCCACAGTCGCGGTCGCCGACCTGCCCAGCGCACCCGCACACCCATCTCGTTCATCTCGTCTCGTCGACGCCGGATCACGTCGCGATTGAAACCCATCAAGAACTTGACCTCGTCGGGACTGCGCTTCCAGTTCTCCGTCGAGAAAGCGTACGCAGACAACCACTGCACACCGATTTCGATGCAGCCACAGACGGCATCCATCAGTACTGCTTCGCCCTGCTCGTGCCCTGCGGTTCGCGGCAATCCACGATCCTGAGCCCACCGGCCGTTACCGTCCATGACCAGAGCGACGTGACGAGGAATCAGCTCCGGCTGCAAGATCGGCGGCCGCGCACCCGAGGGGTGCGGGTCCGGCGGGCGAACCGCCGGCCGTTCGTCAGGCCGGTGTTGCGGCTCGCGTCGTCGAATCACGGTCCCCATCCTGCCCGACGGTGTCGGCGAACACGGAGTCAGGTTGGGCCAGCGGCACCTGGTGTGGATGCGAGCGCTCGATGAGCGGAAGTGTGCGGAGCTGGCGTTCGAGGTGCCACTGCAGATGAGCCGCCACCAGGCCACTGGCCTGCTTTCGGACCGCATCGGAGGTGGTGACGGTGTAGTCCCACTCCCCTCGTTCGAGGGCCACCATCAAATCCAGAACACCGGTCGATGGCGTCGCAGATCCCGGCGGTCGGCAATGCACGCACACAGCGCCACCCGCGGCGACGTGGAACGCACGATGCGGCCCCACCGCAGCGCATCGAGCGCAGTCCGTCAGTGCGGGAGCCCATCCGGCGAAACCCATCGCACGCAGCAGATACGCGTCGAGTACCAACTCGGGCGGCCGCATGTGCTGCGCAAGGGCACGCAGCGCGCCGACGGTCAGCTGATGCAGGCGCTGCGCGGGGGCGTGTTCTTCGCCGGCCAGACGCTCGGCGGTTTCGAGGACTGCGCAGCCGGTGGTGTACCGGCCGTAATCGGCAACGATGTCCCCGCCGAACGCGTCCACCGTGTGCACCTGAGTGACGATGTCGAGGTTGCGTCCGGGATAGAGCAGGACGTCGATGTGCGCAAACGGCTCCAGCCGTGCGCCGAACTTGGACTTGGTGCGGCGCACCCCCTTGGCCACCGCACGGACGATGCCGTTCTCCCTGGTCAGCAACGTGACGATGCGATCGGCCTCACCCAGCTTGTGCTGGCGCAGGACGACTGCGTTGTCACGGTATGGCCTCACGCTCTCCAGTGTCCCACGTGGGCGTCGACGAAGATCGTTCCCGCGCTGACGGTGAGTCGATACTGTGCACACGTGGATTTCCATCGGTCGACACTCGTTGCTCAGGCTGCCGAACTCGCGTCGAGACGCGTCACCTCGGTCGAGGTGGTCACCGCTGCACTGGATCGCATAGAACGCAGTCAACCCACCCTCAACGCGTTCCGGATCGTGCGACGCGATGCCGCCCTCACCGAAGCCGCCGAGGCCGATCGGCTGATTGCTGCGGGCTCGTCCGCTCCCCTGCTCGGCGTTCCGATCGCAGTCAAGGACGACGTCGACATCGTCGGCGAACCGACCGCATTCGGCTGCGCAGGCCGGTTTCCGCTGGCCACCGAGGACTCCGAGGTGGTCCGCCGACTGCGTGCTGCAGGGGCGATCATCGTGGGAAAGACCAACAGTCCCGAACTCGGGCAATGGCCGTTCACGGGCGGATCGTTCGGCCACACGAGGAATCCGTGGCACCGAGACCGGACTCCGGGCGGTTCCTCCGGTGGCAGTTCTGCCGCGGTCGCAGCCGAATTGGTTTCCGCCGCTCTGGGTTCCGACGGTGCCGGCTCGGTGCGCATCCCGGCGTCGTGGACCAACCTCGTCGGCATCAAGCCGCAGCGCGGCCGAATTTCCACCTGGCCCGATGCCGAGGCGTTCAACGGCATCACCGTCATCGGTCCGCTCGCCCGAACGGTGGCCGACGCAGCCCTGCTTCTCGACGTGGTCTCCGGTGGGCACGACGGCGATCTGCACCGGCCGACTCCGCTGACCGTCTCTGACGCCGTCGGCCGCGACCCCGGTTCGCTGCGCATCGCGTTGAGTCTGCGCAAGCCGTTCATTCCGACACCCGCGGCACTGGATCCCGAGATCACGGCTGCGGCGTACGAGATGGCTGCCGTGCTGCGGTTGCTCGGTCACCGTGTGGTCGTCGACGATCCTGCGTACGGAATGTTGTTGGGGCTCAACTTCTTACCGCGGTCGTTGGCCGGAGTCGCGGCCTGGCTCGACCGCCTGCCCGACCCGTCTCTGGCCGACCCCCGCACCCGAGCCAACGCCCGGAGCGGACGCGCCCTCGCCGGCGCACCGCTGCGGGCAGCCCGCGCGGCGGAGCCACGGATAGCCCGCCGCATCGGCCAGTTCTTCGACGACTACGACATCGTGCTCGCCCCGACGACGGCCACGCCGCCTCCGCGGGTCGACGCCATCGACGGCATCTCCAACGCCGACACCGACCGTGTGATCACCGAACACTGCCCGTACACGTGGCCGTGGAACGTCCTCGGTTGGCCCAGCGTCAACGTCCCCGCGGGACTGACGAAAGCCGGTCTACCGATCGGTCTGCAGCTGATGGGCCACGAATCCACAGAGCCTCTGCTGGTCTCGGTGGCCGCTCAACTCGAGAACGTACTGCAGTGGCATCGCCGACGCCCCGAGCCGTGGTGGAACCGGGTGAGCGACACCTCGTAGCCTGCTCGTCAGGGCACGTCAGAAGCCGAGCTTGCCCATCTGCTTGGGGTCGGTCTGCCAGTCCTTGGCGATCTTGACGTGCAGATCCAGGTAGATGCGGGTACCGAGCAATTTCTCGATCTGCAGTCGCGACGCGGTGCCGACCTCTTTGAGTCGCGAACCGCCCTTGCCGATGATGATGGCCTTCTGGCTGGACCGTTCGACGTACAGGATCGCGTGCACATCGAGCATGTTGTCGTGGCCCTCGCGCGGCACGACCTCCTCGATGACCACTGCCAGCGAGTGCGGGAGCTCGTCGCGGACACCTTCGAGCGCTGCCTCGCGGATCAGCTCGGCCATGAGGATTTCCTCCGGCTCGTCCGTCAGTTCCCCGTCGGGATAGAAGGCGGGACCCGGCGGCAATTCGGAGGCCAGGAGGTCGACGAGCTTCTCGATCTGCTCACCGGATTCGGCCGATACCGGGATCACGTGCGAATTCTCGCCCAGCAACTTCGACAACGACATCAACTGCTGTACGACGCGTTCCTTCTTGACCTTGTCGATCTTGGTCACGATGCCGATCAGGGTGGTCTTCGGCGCGATGTGCCGCACTTGTTCGAGGATCCATCGGTCGCCCGGTCCGATCTTCTCGTCGGCGGGGATGCACAGTCCGATGACGTCGACCTCGGAGTAGGTGTCCTGCACCAGGTCGTTGAGGCGTTGGCCCAGAAGCGTTCTCGGTCGGTGCAGCCCCGGGGTGTCGACAAGGATCAGTTGCGCGTGGTCGCGGTGCACGATGCCGCGGATCGTGTGGCGCGTGGTCTGGGGCCGCGAGGACGTGATGGCGATCTTCGACCCCACCAGTGCATTGGTCAGGGTCGACTTGCCGGTGTTGGGCCGGCCTACGAAACAGACGAATCCGGATCGGAACTCTTCGGTGTGTTGCTCGGACATCGAGCACCTCCAGATTTCAGTGTTGGTGAGTGACGTCCGACGAGTCGTCGTCCTCGGTGGATTCTTCGTCGGGTTCGAGCTTTTCGACCAGCACGGTGGTGATGCGGACGCGGCCCTTGGGGTCGGCTCCGCCCTCGCCGCGCAGCAACAATCCGTGAGTGGTCACTTCGGAACCGGGCAGCGGCACTCGGCCGAGCTCGTAGCCGAGGAGTCCGCCGACGGTATCGACCTCCTCGGATTCGATGTCGATACCGAAGATTTCGCCCAGATCCTCGAGCGGTACCCGCGAGGACACCCGGAACCGTCCGTCTTCGAGTTGCTCGATGGGTGCTACCTCGTCCGAGTCGTATTCGTCGGCGATTTCGCCGACGATCTCCTCGATGACGTCCTCGATGGTCACCAGGCCCGCGATGCCGCCGTACTCGTCGACCAACAACGCCATATGGTTTCGGTCTCGCTGCATCTCGGCGAGAAGACTGTCGAGCGGCTTGGAGTCCGGCACGAACACCGCCGGACGCATCAGTTCGGAGACCTGTACGCCTCGCCCACCGTCGGTGGAGTAATACGTCTGCTGCACAAGGTCTTTGAGGTACACCACGCCGACGATATCGTCCACGTTCTCGCCGATCACCGGGATGCGAGAGTGCCCACTGCGCACGGCCAGCGACGTCGCCTGCCCCGCCGACTTGTCGGATTCGATCCACACCATCTCGGGCCGCGGCACCATGACCTCGCGGGCCGAGGTATCGCCCAGCTCGAACACCGATTGAATCATTCGGCGTTCGTCGTCGGCCACGACTCCGCGCTCGCGAGCCATGTCGACGAGCTCACGTAGCTCGATCTCGGATGCGAACGGGCCGTTGCGAAATCCCTTGCCCGGGGTGATCGCGTTACCGATGAGGATGAGCAGCCTGCTGATCGGCCCGAGGAGCCAGCCGAGGGCGCGCAACGGCAACGCTGCGGCGAGCGCGATCGAGTACGCGTTCTGCCTACCCAGCGTTCTCGGACCGACGCCGATCACGACGTAACTGACCAAAACCATTGCCACAGCGGTGATCACGAGCGCGGTGGTCGAGTCGATCAATTGGGTCAGGCCGCCTGCGAGCAGCACCGTGCCGCCGATTTCGCACAGAATACGAAGCAGCACCATGAGATTGACGTACCGCGGGCGGTCGGCAACCACGACGACGAGGCCGGTGGCACCCGGTCGCTCGTCCTTGACCATGTCTTCGATTCGCGCCCGCGAGACGGTGTTCAGGGCCGAATCGACGGCGGCGAACAAGCCGCCGAGAGGAACCAGCAGAACGGCGAAGACGATGAGTGCGGCAGCACTGCTCACGCGCTAGGACCCCGCACTCCCGCTGGTCCGAACACGCACATCATCGGTCGAGACCGTCGACGAAGCCGGCCTTGCCGAGCAGCCGAGCGTCTCGAACGGCCTGTTCGGCTGCCTGCTCCGCCCGCCTGGCGTCTTCGTACCATTCGGCCAGCAGACGGTTCTGCAGCTCGAACATTTCCTTCTCTTCGTCCGGCTCGGCGTGGTCGTAGCCGAGCAGGTGCAGCACGCCGTGCACGGTGAGCAGCGCGAGCTCGTGTTCGAGCGAATGTCCTGCTGCCGCGGCCTGATCCGCCGCGAAGGACGGGCACAGCACGATGTCTCCGAGCATCGCCGGTCCGGGCTCGGGAGCATCGGGCCGACCGCCCGGTTCGAGCTCGTCCATCGGAAACGACATCACGTCGGTGGGGCCGGGCAGAGCCATCCAGCGCATGTGCAGATCTGCCATGGTTGCCGAATCCACCAGCACCATGGACAGTTCCGCAGCGGGGTGCACGTCCATGCCTGCGATCGCGAACCGTGCGACCGAGACCAGTTCGGGCTCGGAGATGTCCATCCCCGACTCGTTGGACACTTCGATACTCATCTAGCCACTACCCACGCTCTCGTTGCCTGCATTGCCGTTTCCGTACGCCTGAATCATCTTCTCGCCGAACGCGGCCCACCGGCACGGCGTTGCGCGCGGTTCGCGATGACGCCTTCCGATGCGGACTCGAAGCGCTCGTAGGCGTCGACGATTTCCGAGACGAGCCGGTGACGCACCACGTCACTACTGGTCAGTTGCGCGAAGTGGATGTCGTCCACGTCGGTGAGAATCTCCGACGCCGCACGAAGGCCCGACCGGGCACCGCCGGGTAGGTCGACCTGCGTCACGTCTCCGGTGACGACGATCTTCGATCCGAAACCGAGACGCGTGAGGAACATCTTCATCTGTTCGGCCGTGGTGTTCTGCGCCTCGTCGAGAATGATGAACGCGTCGTTGAGCGTACGGCCACGCATGTAGGCGAGCGGCGCGACCTCGATGACTCCGGCCTGCATCAGCTTGGGGATGGCCTCGTCGTCCATCATGTCGTGCAAGGCGTCGTGCAGTGGACGCAGATACGGGTCGATCTTCTCGTGCAAGGTTCCGGGCAGAAAGCCCAGACGCTCACCTGCCTCCACCGCAGGCCGCGTCAGGATGATGCGGCTGACCTGCTTGGTCTGCAATGCCTGCACTGCCTTGGCCATGGCCAGGTAGGTCTTGCCCGTTCCGGCAGGACCGATTCCGAACACGATCGTGTTGGCATCGATCGCGTCGACGTAGCGCTTCTGGTTCAACGTCTTGGGCCGAATGGTCTTGCCTCGACGCGACAGAATGTCCAGGCTCAGCACCTCGGCGGGAGAATCCGACACCCCCTCGGTGAGCATGGCGATCGACCGGCGCACTGCGTCGGGAGTCAGTGGCTGAGCACGTTTGGCCAATGCCGCCAATTCGGTGATCACCCGCTCGGCCAACGCCACATCGGGCACCTTCCCGGTGAGCGTCACGGCGTTTCCTCGTACGTGGATGTCGGCCGTCAGCATCTGCTCGAGCGCCCGGAGGTTCTCGTCGGACTGTCCCAGCAGCGGCATCACTGCTTCGGGGGCGAGCTCCAAGGTGGACCGAACGTCGCGCTCGGCGGGAAATTCGCTGTGTTCACTCACGTGGTGGCTATGGCCTGCTCTCTTGTTTCGACCGGTGACGCTGATGTTTCGAACGCGTCCGTCAGGTCGCGCTCGGACCAAGTTTAACGCCGCAGGATCGATGCGCATTCCTATTACCCACGGCGCTCGCCCAGGACGGCCTCGAGCGAGAGCGCCCAGCACCGCGAATCCGGGTTCAGGAAGGCGAAGTGGTCCTCGCCCGGCACGATCGCCGGCTCCGCGTCGTCGCCCGCGGCTCGTGCGGCCTCGACGTACCTCGAGCTCTGCGAAGCCGGGACCTGAAGGTCATCGGATCCGTGCAGACAGATCGTCGGGATGCCGATGGGTAGTCGGGCCAGAGGTGAGGCCGACCGGTACAGCTGGGGCTCGTCGTCGTAGCGGGCCTGCAGCAGGGCCTCGACCGCCGGATTGGTACGTCCCGACGCACCGCGCGGCTCCAGATCGAGGACACCCGCCTGCGAGACGATGCGCGACGGCCGGACCGTCGTGTCGGTTTCGCCGCCGAGCCACACTGCCAGGTGGCCGCCCGCCGAGTGCCCGATGACGCGGACATCGTCGACACCGACCGGGGCGTGGTGCTGTACCACCCCGACCACGGCGTCGAGTGCGGCGCGCACGTCGGCTTGCATCTCCGGCCAGTGCCCGCCCGCACCGACGCGTCTGTACTCGATGTTCCAGGCCACCGCACCGGCTCCGGCGACAGCTCGGGCGAACTGGGTGCCCAGATTCGACGCGTACTGCCCACTCCAGAATCCACCGTGCACGATCACGACCACCGGTGTCGCGGGCGTGACCGGCGCGGACGGCAGATAGAGGTGACCGAACTGTTCCGGATGCTCGCCGTACGCGATCTTGATGCGAACGCTCATGCGTTCGGGAAATCGGGCGGAAGTTGCGCCCACCGTGTCGTCAGAACGCCGAGAGCTCCCAACGCAACAGCTCCGGCCGTCGAGGTTCGCAGCACCGTCGGGCCCAGCACCACCGGGGTCGCGCCTGCCTCGGTCAGAGCCGCGATCTCTCTGTCGTCGAGGCCACCCTCGGGTCCGACGACGATCGCGACCTCGGGCACCGAATCGAACGGCAGGTCGCGGAATGCCGAGGTGGCCGCTTCGTGCAGGACGGCGACGATGCCGCCGCCCGCCACGATCCGGTTCACGAAGGCGTACACCGAGCGTGAATCGTGCAACTCGGAGACCTCGGGGATGTATGCGCGACGCGATTGCTTGGCCGCCTCGGCGGCGGTACTGCGCCAGCGCGCGACCCCCTTGGTCGCCTTGGGCCCTTCCCAGCGAGCGACGCATCGCGCCGACTGCCACGGCACCACGGCGTCGATCCCGGCCTCGGTGGCCAGCTCGATCGCCAGTTCGGAGCGGTCCGCCTTCGGCAACGCCTGAACCAGCGTCACCGTGGGCGTGGCTCGCGGCATGTCCGTGCGCGACTGCACCGTCAGTTCGAGTCGGTTCTTCTCGGCACCGACGACGACCGTGTCGGCCAGACCGCCGGCACCGTCACTGAGCAGCAGCCGCTCGCCGACTCGGATCCGCCGCACGGTCGCGGCGTGATGACCTTCTTTGCCGTCGAGCACGGCGAGCTCTCCCACGGCCGGCAGCGGCGTGAGATAGAAGACCGTGGGGGCCATGAATCAGCGCCCGCTGAAGGCTTCCCGCAACCGCGAGAACAGGCCGCCGCTGTGCGCCGAACCGGTGGTGACGACCTCCGCCGAATCGCGGTCGCGCATGGTCTTGAGCTGTTCGAGCAGGTGGGTCTGCTTGCTGTCCAGCTTGGTCGGCACGATGACCTCGAGGTGGGCGTGCAGGTCACCGCGGATACCGGAACGGAGCTTGGGCATCCCGTGCCCGCGCAGCACCGTCGTCGAGTTCGGTTGTGTCCCTTGCTCGATCGAGATCTCGGTCGGGCCGTCGATGATGGCGTCGACCGTCACCGACGTACCGAGTGCCGCGTCGACCATCGGGACGCGAACGGTGCAGTGCAGATCGTCGCCGTCACGGACGAACACCTCGTGCTGCTGCTCCACGATTTCCACGTAGAGATCGCCTGCGGGGCCGCCACCCGGCCCGACCTCGCCCTGCGAGGCCAACCTGATGCGCATGCCGTTGCTGACGCCGACCGGGACCTTCACCGAGATGTCCCGACGCGAACGCACCCGGCCGTCGCCGCCGCACTTTCGGCAGGGGTCCGGGATGGTCTCGCCTGCACCGCGGCAGGTGGGGCACGGACGGCTGGTCATGACCTGGCCGAGGAACGAGCGCTGCACCGACTGCACTTCGCCGGCACCGCCACAGGTCTCGCACCGAACGGGCTTGGAATCGCCGTTGGTGCCCGAGCCGGTGCACAGGTCGCACAGGATCGCCGTGTCGACGGTGATGTGCTTGGTGACGCCGGTGGCGCATTCGTCGAGGGTGAGTTTGGTTCGCAGCAGCGAATCGGCTCCGGGTTGTACGCGTCCCTTGGGTCCGCGCTGTCCACCGCCTGCGCCGCCGCCGAAGAACGCTTCGAAGACGTCGCCGAGGCCGCCCCCGAATCCGGCACCGCCGAATCCGCCGCCACCACCGCCGCCGCCCTGCTGCAGAGGATCGCCGCCGAGGTCGACGATTCGACGCTTCTCCGGATCGGAGAGCACCTCGTATGCGGTGGAAATGTCCTTGAACCGGGCCTGTGCGGCCTCGTCCGGGTTCACGTCCGGGTGCAACTCTCGCGCCAATTTGCGGTACGCGCGTTTGATCTCCTGGTCCGTAGCCTGCTGGCCGACGCCCAAAGTCCCGTAATAATCCCGTGCCACGTCGTCTCTTTCGTCCTAGAAGATGAATCTCGTTCGTTGATGCTGTGTCGCGGCCGCTGTGCCCCCGCGGCCGACGATGGATCGCCGGCTCGCGTCAGCGCTCGGCCAGGACCTCGCCGATGTACCTGGCAACCGCCGCGACCGACGCGATTGTTCCTGGATAGTCCATTCGGGTGGGGCCGAGAACGCCCATCCCTCCCAGGACCATGCCAGCAGAGCCGTATCCGGTGGAAATCACCGATGTTCCGCGCATCTCCTCGACCTGCGTCTCCTCGCCGATACGCACGGTGACGGTGCGGGTGTCCTGCGTCACGGCGAGCAGCTTGAGTACCACCACTTGCTCTTCCAGCGCTTCGAGTACCGCTCGGAGCGATCCCGGAAACCCTGCGTCTCCCGCGAAGTCCGCCGCATTGCGCGTCAGATTGGCCGTTCCGCCGAGAACCAGCCGCTCCTCGGGATGTTCGACGAGCGATTCCACCAGCACCGTGGCCGAACGAATCATCGCGTCACGCAGGGCGGGAGGTGCATTCTCGGCCAGCTCGGCCACGGCTGCGGACGCCGCCGCCAGCCGCTTGCCTTCCAGTGCGCCGCCGAGCAACCGCCGCAACTGGGCCAAGTTCTCGTCGTCGATGACGTCGCCGAGTTCGACGATGCGTTGATCGACCCGGCCGGAGTCGGTGATGAGCACCAACAGCAGCCGAGCCGGTGTGAGAGCGACGACCTCCAGATGTCGAACCGAGGACGCCGACAGCGTCGGGTACTGAACCACGGCTACCTGCCGGGTCAGCTGAGCGAGCAGTCGAACCCCACGGCGCAGCACATCGTCCAGGTCGACGCCGTTCTCGAGAAACTCCAGAATGGCGCGACGCTCGGCCGCTGACAACGGTTTGACGTCGGCGATCCGGTCCACGAACTGGCGGTAGCCCTTGTCGGTCGGCACCCGCCCGGAGCTGGTGTGCGGTTGGGCGATGTAGCCCTCTGCCTCGAGGACCGCCATGTCGTTGCGCACGGTCGCACTCGACACACCCAAGTTGTGACGCTCGACAAGAGCACGCGATCCCACGGGCTCCTGAGTGGACACGTAGTCCGCCACGATCGCTCGCAGAACCTCGAACCGCCTGTCGTCGGTGCTCGACATCGGTGCCCACCTCCGTTCTCGTTGTCAATCGTCGCTCGAGTCTAGTAGCCGAGGAACGCATGCTCGTGCAAGGCCTTACTGTGGTCCGAGTGGAAACTGTCTTTCGATTCGGTCCAGCGGTTCGAGGCTCGCGATGATCTTCAAGGGTGTACGAGACGGAAAGCCCTACCCGGAGCACGGCCTGTCCATCAGGGACTGGTCGAGAATTCCTCCACGCCAACTGCGTTTGGACGAGATCGTCACCACCACCAAGGTGCTCGAACTCGACCGGTTGTTGTCCGAGGACTCCACCTTCTACGGCGACCTGTTCCCCCATGCTGTGCAGTTCCGAGGCGTCATCTACCTCGAGGACGGCCTGCACCGCGCTGTCCGGGCGGCGCTGCGCAGTCGAACGGTGTTGCACGCCAGAGTGTTCGACTACGACGCCCTGGGAGCCTGAGGGTTCGAGGGCCTGAGAACACTGCAGCCTGAAACAGATCGTTCAGGCCGCGGCGATGGTGCGCACCACGGCGTCGGCGAGCAACCGGCCGCGGTCGGTCAGCACGAGGTGATCACCTCGCTGCACCATCAACCCGTCCGCCACGGTCTGCTCGGCGGCTGCGAGCTCGGTCGGCCCCAGCAGACTCATCGGCACCCCTGAGCGCAGACGCACGGTCAGCATCAGTTCTTCGAGATGACGGTCCTGCGCGGTGAGCAGCTCACTGCCCTGCACCGGCAGCTCGCCCGCGGCGAGCCGATCGGCGTAGGTGGCCGGGTGTTTGACGTTCCAGAATCGCGTGCCGCCGATGTGGCTGTGCGCTCCCGGCCCGGCACCCCACCAATCGCCGCCGTCCCAGTAGCCGATGTTGTGCCGGCAACGCGCATCGGCATCGGCGGCCCAGTTCGATACCTCGTACCAGGACAGGCCCGCCGCGTTCATGGCCGTGTCGATGCGCTCGTATCGGCTCGCCAACACGTCGTCGTCGGGTGCGGGCAACTCACCTCGACGCACCTTTCGCGCCATGGCGGTGCCGTCCTCGACGATCAGTGCGTACGCGGAGACATGGTCGACACCCGCGTCGAGCACCGCAGCGAGGGACTGATCGAGATCGCTGTCTCGCTCGCCCGGCGTTCCGTAGATGAGGTCGAGGTTCACGTGCTCGAAGCCGGCTGCGGACGCTTCCTTCGCCGCGGCCACCGCTCGTCCCGGAGTGTGGGTGCGATCCAGAACCGCCAGAACGTGCGGTGCCGCGGACTGCATGCCCAACGACACCCGCGTGAACCCGGCGTCGCGCAGCCGCTCGAAGAATGCAGGCGACGTCGATTCCGGGTTCGATTCCGTGGTCACTTCCGCACCGTCGGACAGCCCGAAGCTCGACCGGACCGCGCCCAATACGTCCGCGAGGCCGTCGCCCCCGAGCAACGACGGCGTCCCACCTCCGACGAAGACTGTGTCGGCCATCGGTACTCGACCCGCGCCCGTTCCGATCAGGTTCGCCGCAGCGTCGAGTTCTCTGCGCAGGCCCTCCAACCAGGACTGCGGCGACGCCGATGTGCCCAGCTCCCCGGCCGTATACGTATTGAAGTCGCAGTACCCGCATCGCGTGGCGCAGAAGGGCACATGCACGTAGATCCCGAACGCACGTTCCCCCACTCCGTCGAATGCGCCGGACGGCAGCTCGAAGACTGAGGAGGTATCGACGACGGTATTCACGGACTCCAGTGTCCCAGAGTTCACCGGCGGCCCGATCCACGCGCCGCCCAGGGCGCTGTGCACGCACGACTCGCACCCTGCCAGCCTATTTACCGGAATTTTGGGGTAAATAGGCCGCCGCGGTCGGCACCCGGTCGATGACGTGGCACAATGGCACCCGTGACCGACTCAGGAATTCGACTCGTGGCGCGCCGCCATGTCGATCTCGGCCGCGTCTGCAGCGCGTCGTGTCGACACACGACCGGCTGCTGACCCAGCCCTCCTTAGAGCAAGTCCATTCGAACCACCGGTTCCGCACCATCTCGTGAGCGCTCTTCTGCGCAACGATCGGAGCCGGCCCGCACCGAAGATGCAGGAGCATTGCATGTCGTCGACCAGCGACGCGACCACCGACGCTGCCTCCGCCACACCGCGAGAGCGAGCGCCGCGGCCGACCAAGCGTCGCGCCGAAGGCCAGTGGGCTCTGGGCTATCGAGAGCCGCTCAACGCCAACGAGCAGTCCAAGAAGGACGACAACCCGCTCAACGTGCGCGCCCGCATCGAGAACATCTACTCGAAACAGGGTTTCGACAGCATCGACAAGGGCGACCTGCGCGGCCGATTCCGCTGGTGGGGTCTCTACACCCAGCGTGAACAGGGCTACGACGGCACCTTCACCGGTGACGACAACATCGACCTGCTCGAGGCGAAGTACTTCATGATGCGCATCCGGTGCGATGCCGGTGCATTGAATCTGGAGCAGCTGCGCACTCTGGCTCAGATCTCGAAGGAGTTCGGCCGCGACACCGCGGACCTCTCCGATCGCGAGAACGTCCAGTTTCACTGGATCGAGGTCGAGAACGTCCCCGAGATCTGGCGTCGAATCGAGGCAGTCGGCCTGAAGACGACCGAGGCATGCGGAGACTGCCCCCGTGTGGTGCTCGGTTCCCCGCTGGCAGGTGAAGCGGTCGACGAGATTCTCGACCCGACGTCGGCCATCGACGAGATCGTCGAGCGGTACATCGGCAAGCCCGAGTACTCGAACCTGCCACGCAAGTTCAAGACCGCGATCTCGGGTCTGCAGGACGTAGTGCACGAGATCAACGACGTCGCCTTCATCGGTGTGAACCACCCCGAGCACGGACCAGGACTCGACCTGTGGGTCGGCGGCGGCCTGTCCACCAACCCGATGCTCGCGCAGCGCGTCGGTGTCTGGGTTCCGCTCGCGGACGTCCCCGACGTCTGGGAGGGCGTCGTCTCGATCTTCCGCGACTACGGCTACCGCCGGCTTCGCACCAAGGCGCGCCTGAAGTTCCTCATCAAGGACTGGGGCATCGAGAAGTTCCGCCAGGTCCTCGAGGACGAGTACTTGCACCGCAAGCTCATCGACGGCCCGGCTCCCGAGAAGCCCGCTCGGCCCCGTGATCATGTCGGGATCCAGAAGCTCAAGAACGGCCTCAACGCCGTCGGCGTTGCCCCCATCGCGGGCCGCGTCTCCGGCACCATCCTCGCCGCGGTGGCCGACGCCGCCGAGAAGGCCGGGTCGGATCGCGTCCGATTCACGCCGTACCAGAAGCTGATCGTCCTCGACGTTCCGGACGAGACGCTCGAGCAGCTGATCTCGGACCTCGACGCGCTGGGCCTACCTGCCCGCCCCTCGCACTGGCGCAAGAACCTGATGGCGTGCAGCGGCATCGAATTCTGCAAGCTCTCGTTCGCCGAAACCCGCAAGCGCTCACAGGTTCTCGTCCCCGAGCTCGAAGAGCGCTTGTCCGACATCAACAGTCGACTCGACGTTCCGATCACGATCAACATCAACGGCTGCCCCAACTCGTGCGCGCGATCGCAGATCGCCGACATCGGCTTCAAGGGTCAGTTGGTCGACGACGGGGACGGGAATCAGATCGAGGGTTTCCAGGTTCACCTCGGAGGCAGCCTCGGCCTGGACAGTGCGTTCGGCCGAAAGTTGCGTCAGCACAAGGTCAACAGCTCCGAGCTGGGAGATTACATCGACAGAGTGGTGCGCAATTTCGACAAGCACCGCGAAGACGGCGAACGGTTCGCTCAATGGGCCGTGCGAGCAGACGAGGCGGATTTGCGATGAGTACCAGACTGAATTTGACGGTCGACCAACTGAAGGACATCGCCGAGTGCGGTGCCCGCGAACTCGACGGCGCAAGCCCGCTCGAGTTGTTGCAATGGACCGAGGACACCTTCGGTAGCGATTTCATCGTCGCCTCCAACATGCAGGACGGGGTTCTCGTTCACCTCGCCGCACAGGTTCACCCCGGAGTGGACGTCCTGTTCCTCGACACCGGCTACCACTTTGCCGAGACCATCGGAACGCGCGATGCCGTCGAGGCCGTCTACGGCGTGCACGTCGTCAACGCCCGCGCCGAGAAGACCGTCGCAGAACAGGATGCGATCGACGGCAAGGACCTGTTCGCCCGCGAACCGAACCGCTGCTGCGCGATGCGCAAAGTGGCGCCGCTGAAGAAGGAACTGGCGAACTACAGCGCGTGGGTCACCGGCATCCGGCGAGTCGAGGCCCCGACACGCGCCAACGCTCCGTTGATCTCGTTCGACGACGCCTTCGGCCTCGTGAAGATCAACCCGATCGCACCGTGGTCGGACGAGGAGATGCAGGCCTACATCGACGAACATTCGATCCTGGTCAACCCTCTCGTCGACGAGGGATATCCGTCCATCGGGTGCGCACCGTGCACCGTCAAACCTGCCCCCGGAGCCGACCCGCGCAGCGGTCGTTGGGCCGGCAAGGCCAAGACCGAATGTGGGTTGCACGCCTCATGACACTCGACCTCACGACGGCGACCGTCGGACGCACCCATCTCGATGCAGATCGGTTCGACACCCTCGACGCACTCGAATCCGAAGCCATCCACATCTTCCGAGAGGTGGCCGGCGAATTCGAGCGCCCAGTCATCCTGTTCTCGGGTGGCAAGGACTCGACGGTTCTGCTGCATCTGGCCATCAAGGCGTTCTGGCCAGCTCCCCTGCCGTTCGCACTGCTGCACGTCGACACCGGGCACAACCTGCAGGAGGTGCTGGATTTCCGCGACCACGTGGTTGCGAAGTACAACCTGCGCCTGCACGTGGCCAGCGTCGAGGAGTACCTCGCCGACGGACGTCTCACCGAGCGCCCCGACGGCATCCGCAACCCTCTGCAGACCGTTCCTCTCCTCGACGCGATCTCCGAGAACCGGTTCGACGCCGTGTTCGGCGGTGCCCGACGCGACGAGGAACGCGCCCGCGCCAAGGAGCGAATCTTCTCGCTGCGCAATGCATTCGGACAGTGGGAGCCCAAGAAGCAGCGCCCGGAACTGTGGAACCTGTACAACGGCAAGCACTCCCCCGGCGAGCAGGTGCGCGTGTTCCCGCTCAGCAATTTCACCGAACTCGACATCTGGCGCTACATCGCTCGCGACGACGTGGAGTTGGCCAGCATCTACTACGCCCACCAGCGCCCGGTGTATCAGCGCGACGGCATGTGGATGACGCCGGGCGTCTGGGGCGGACCGGCCGAAGGTGAAGAGTTGCAGACACTGTCGGTGCGCTACCGCACCGTCGGCGACGGATCCACCACCGGTGCCGTCCTGTCCGATGCTGCCGACAATCAGGCAATCCTGGCCGAGGTCGCCGCGTCCAGGCTGACCGAACGCGGAGCCACTCGCGGCGACGACCGCGTCTCCGAGGCTGCCATGGAAGACCGCAAACGAGAAGGATACTTCTGATGAGCAGCACGGGCATATCCAATGGTCATTCCGCAGGCTCCACTCGCGGCACCCAGCTTCTTCGCCTCGCCACCGCGGGCAGCGTCGACGACGGCAAGTCCACTCTCGTCGGACGGCTGTTGTACGACACCAAATCCGTTCTGGCAGACCAGATCGACGCCGTCACTCGGGCCTCGGTGGACAAAGGATTGTCCACTCCCGATCTGTCGCTGCTCGTCGACGGCCTGCGTGCCGAGCGCGAACAGGGCATCACGATCGATGTCGCCTACCGGTACTTCGCGACGCCCAATCGCTCCTTCGTTTTGGCTGACACCCCCGGCCACGTGCAGTACACCCGCAACACCGTCTCGGGCGCGTCGACGGCGCAGTTGGTCATCCTGCTCGTCGACGCCCGCAAAGGCGTGATCACTCAGACCCGAAGGCATGCAGCGGTTCTGGCCCTCCTCGGCGTTCCCCGCCTGGTGCTCGCCGTCAACAAGATCGATCTGGTCGAGGACCCTGCGACCGTCTTCGCCGAGATCTCGGCAGAGTTCAATTCGCTGACTTCCTCGCTCGGCTGGTCCACCGAGGACGTCATCGAAATTCCGGTGTCCGCGCTGCACGGCGACAACGTCGCGGTCAAGTCCGACAAGACCCCGTACTACGACGGGCCCACCCTCATCGAGCACCTCGAGTCGGTCCCGGTGGACGCCGAACCGCACCGGGTCGGTCTGCGCTTCCCCGTGCAGTACGTGATCCGGCCGCGCACAGCGGAGTTCCCGGACTATCGCGGATATGCCGGCCAGGTCGCAGCAGGCTCCGTCGACGTCGGCGACGAGGTCGTCATTCTGCCGTCGGGCACCCGAACGACAGTGGAGCGCATCGACACCGCGGACGGCGAGCTGCGCACGGCGCATGCCGGACGTAGCGTCACCCTCGTCCTCGCCGACGATGTCGACGTCTCGCGCGGCGACACCATCGCCTCCCCGCAGGACGCACCGGAACCGATCGGCGACTTCGAGGCCACGGTGTGCTGGCTCGCCGAGAAGCCGCTTCGCCCGGGCGCTCGTCTGCTGCTCAAGCACGGCACTCGTACCACCCAGGCCATCGTCGGGGCTCTCGTCGAGCGTTTCGACGAACAGGACCTCACTGCACACGAGGGCCCGGAATCGTTGGAGCTCAACGAAATCGGACGCATCTCTGTTCGCGTTGCCGAGCCGATCGTGGCCGACGACTACGCCGTCAACAGGCACACCGGCAGCTTCTTGCTGATCGATCCGGCCGGTGGCAACACACTGGCAGCCGGTCTGGTGGGCAACGCACTGGCCGCCGTCGAGCTGGGGTCGGCAGTTCCGGCGTGACGGCTCTGCTCGCGGTGGCGCACGGCAGCCGCGATCCCCGCTCGAGCGAGACGATCCACCGCGCCGTCGACGTCCTGCGTCGACGGCGTCCGGATCTCGATGTCCGCGTGGCGTTTCTCGACCTCAGTGAGCCCAGTGTCGAGCAGGCACTCGACGAGCTGGCCGATGCCGGGCATGTTCGCATCGTCGCGGTTCCGCTGTTGTTGGGCAGTGCTTTCCACGCCCGAGTGGACCTGCCTGCTTTGTTGGCTGCAGCGCGGGTGCGGCAGCCGCACGTATCGATCGGTCAATCCGAGGTGCTGGGCGACGACCCACTTCTCGTCGACGCCGTTCGTGATCGTGTTCTCGACGCCGGTGCGGTGCTCGGCGATTCGACCGTCGGAGTCGCCTTGGCTGCCGTCGGATCGAGCGATTCTTCGGCGAACGACCGTAGCCGTCGAGTTGCGAACGAAGTGGTGTCCGGCACCGGCTGGGCGGGAGTTGTCACCTGTTTCGCCACGTCCGTCGATCCGTCTCCACTGGACGCGGTCGCGCAGTTGCACGCGCTGGGAGCCACCCGGATCGTGGTGGCTCCCTGGTTCCTGGCACCCGGGAGGCTCACCGATCGCATCTCACAGGTGCTGGACGGCGTCCCGAACGTGACGTACGCCGATGTTCTGGGCCCTCATCCGGCAGTGGCCGAGCTCGCCTCCAGGCGGTACGACGCAGCTCTCGCGCACGATCGCTCGATCGCATAGCACGAAAGGTACTGCTCGTCCGATCAGTGCACCGGAGCCGATTCGGTCGTATCCGTGATCGTCGGAACCCGAGTCGCGCGGACGTAGACGGTTTCGCCCTCGTGCAGCCCCAGCGCCTCGCTGTCGCCGCGCGTGATCTGCGCCGCGAACAACTCGCCGGTGGCCGCGTTCTTGAGCTCGACCTTCACCTCGAAGCCGAGGCGTACGACCCGTTCGACGACGGCCCGCGTCACCCCGGCAGATTCTGCCGTGCCACTCGCCTGCGCCTGTGCCAACGACGGGTCGCGTCCGACACGAATGTCGTGCGGGCGCACCAGAAGTCCGTTCAGCCTGGCCACCTGACCGAGGAACGACATCACGAAGTTGTTTGCAGGGCGATCGTAGAGATCTTCCGGGGTGCCGACCTGTTCGATTCTGCCCTTGTTCAGCACCGCGATTCGGTCGGCGACGTCGAGCGCTTCTTCCTGGTCGTGGGTCACCAGCACAGTGGTGACGTGCACCTCGTCGTGCAATCGGCGCAGCCACGTCCGTAGATCTGCGCGCACCTTGGCATCGAGGGCACCGAAGGGCTCGTCGAGGAGGAGAACCTGCGGGTCGACGGCGAGTGCACGTGCCAGCGCCATGCGTTGACGCTGTCCTCCGGAGAGCTGCGCCGGGTAGCGGCCTTGGAAACCGGCCAGACCGACGATCTCGAGCAGTTCGTCGACCTTCTTGGCAATTTCGGCCTTGGGCCGCTTGCGGATCTGTAAGCCGAACGCCACGTTGTCGCGCACCGTCAGGTGTTTGAACGCGGCGTAGTGCTGAAACACGAACCCGATCTCGCGACGCTGCGGGCTCACCCAGGTGACGTCCTGGCCTGCCAGCACCACTCGGCCCGTATCGAGCTGCTCGAGGCCTGCGATGGATCGAAGCAGCGTGGACTTGCCCGAGCCACTGGGTCCGAGCAGCGCCGTCAGCGAGCCCTTCGGGATGTCGATGCTGACGTCGTCGAGGGCGGCGAAATCGCCGTAGCGCTTGTTCGCGCCGACCACGGAGATCTCGATCTCGGAAGATGTCTCGGTCATTACTTCGTCCTCTTCTTGTCGAGAACCGTCATCAGCAGCAGCACGATGACGGCGATCGCCATGAGCAAGGTGGACGCCGCGTATGCGCCCTGCTGATTGAAGTCCTCGTACCGTGAATTGACCAGCAGTGTGAGCGTCTGGGAAATGCCGGGCAGGTTGGTGGAGACCATGATGACGGCGCCGAATTCTCCGAGCGAACGTGCGACGGTGAGCACCACGCCGTAGGTCAGTCCCCATCGGATGGCAGGCAACGTGATTCGCCAGAACGTCTGCCAGGTACTCGCACCCAGGGTCGAGGCAGCCTCTTCCTGCTCTTCACCGATCTCGTACAGGACCGGTTCCACTTCGCGAACGACGAACGGCAAGGTGACGAATATCGTCGCGATGACCATGCCGGGTAGCGCGAAGATGACCTTGAAACCGAGGCTTTCGATGCCACCGAACCATCCGTTGGCACCCCACAGCAGGATGAGCGCGACGCCGGTGATGATCGGCGACACCGCGAACGGCAGGTCCACGATCGCTTCGAGTATCCCCTTGCCGCGGAACCGTCCGCGTACCAATGCCAACGCTGTGACGATTCCGAACACGACGTTGATGGGAACGACGATCGCCACGATCAACAGGGAGAGTTGGAGAGCGGATTGCGCGGCGGGAGTGGTGATCTGCTCCCAGAACGCCACCACCCCGTCCTCGAACGTGCGAAACAGGATGGCACCGAGGGGGAACAGCACGAGCACAGCGAGATAGATCAGTGCGACGGCACGCAGGGACAGTTTGATCGGGAGACCGATTTTCACGAGATCTGCTCTTCCCGTCTGGCCAACCTGTTGCCGATGATGCGGAGCACGAACAGCACAGCGAAGGCGATTGCCAACAGCACCACGGAGATTGCGGCTGCGTCGACCGGCCGGTCGTACTCGATGAGTTCACGGATGTACTGCGAAGCGACCTGCGTGTCGTTGGGGATGTTGCCGCCGATCAACACCACAGACCCGAATTCGCCGATGGCACGGGCGAACGCGAGCCCACCGCCCGAGAGCACAGCCGGAAGCAGTACCGGCAACACGATGCGCCGAAAGATGGTCCAGTTGTTCGCACCCAGCGATGCGGCCGCCTCTTCGACGTCCTTGTCGAGTTCTATCAGCACCGGCTGCACCGCACGCACCACGAACGGGAGCGTGACGAACAGCAGCGCCACGATGACCGCAGGCTTGGTGGCGTTGAAGACGATGCCGATCGGACTCGACGGTCCGTACAGCGACAGCAACACCAAGCTCGCCACGATGGTCGGTAGTGCGAACGGCAGGTCGATCAGGGCATTGACGAAACGCTTGCCGGGAAACTCGTCGCGTACCAGAACCCACGCGATCAGAGTGCCGAGAAAGAGGTTGATCACGGCGGCAGCCACGGACACCAGCAGAGTCACCTTGAACGTGGCGATGGCACGTGTCTCGGTGACCGCATCCCAGAAACCACCGAGGCCGCCGTCGAACGACTGAACCGTCAACGCCGCCAACGGCAGCAGCACGATGACACTGAGCCACAGAACAGCGACACCGAGGCCCAGCGGACCCACCGAACCGGGGCCCCGGAACTTGCGACCTTCCCGCCCAGCACGAAACCGAGGTGTCGCACTGAGCGGGGCGATCGAACCCGGGGCCGCGGGTTCACCGGTCGACGACGACATCTACCGAGTACTTTCCTGGTAGATCGTCGCAATTGCGCCGTTGTCTCCGAACAGGTCGGCGTCGACCTGAGTCCAGCCGCCGAGATCATCGATGGTGTACAGCTTTTCGGGCGTGAAGAACTTGTCCGAGTATTCGGAGGCGATCTCCGGATTGGTCGGCCGGAAACCCGCCTCGGCCCAGATCTTCTGGCCTTCGTCGGAGTAGACGAAATCGTTCAGAGCATTCGCACGCTCGAGGTTCGCACTGCTGTTGATCACTGCCACCGGGTTGTCGATGCGGAAGGTGACGGGGACGTCCACGTGCTCCACCTTCTGTCCCTGCTCTTCGATGAGCAGTGCCTCGTTCTCGTAGCTCAGTAGCGCGTCGCCCTGCCCCTGCAGGAACGCTTCGGTTGCGGCGCGGCCGGATTCGGGCTGCACAGGGAAGTGATCGGCGACGAGCGTACGAACGAAGTCGAGACCGGCCTGCTTGTCCTGGCCACCGTTGCTCTTGGCGGCGTACGGCGCGAGCAGGTTCCACTTCGCCGATCCGGAGCTGAGGGGGCTCGGGCTGATGACCTGAACGTCGGGCTTGATCAGGTCGTCCCACGTCTGGATGTTCTTCGGATTGCCCTCGCGGACGACGATGGTCACCACCGAGCCGAACGGCACCCCGCCGTACGCGTTCTGGTTCCAGTCCTCGTCGACCTTGCCCGCCTTGACAAGTCGAGTGACATCCGGCTCGACGGAGAAGTTGACGATGTCCGCAGGCGCGCCGTCGGCGACCTTGCGCGACTGGTTTCCCGATGCGCCGTAGTCGGCGTTGATCGCCGTACCCTCTCCATCCTCGGTGGCTGCGAACGCCGGACCGATTGCGTCCCAGCCGTTCTTCGGCACTGCGTAGCCGACGAGTGTCAGAGCCGGGCCACTGGCAGTGTCCGACCCGCCCCCGACGACATCGCTGGAACCGCCGCCGCAGGCGGTGACCAGAAGAGTTCCCACAGCTGCGAACGTGGTGAGCAGATAACGAGAACGATGCCTCATTGCGAAAGGCCTTTCATGGTGGTGTGACGATGAGGAAAGAACACAAGACACGCAAGGAGATTCGCGCTGAGCGCCGTAGCAGTCAGGACCCGGCCGGCGAAGCAGCGAACTGGCGGCACGGACTCCGGTCCGTCGTGCGGACACACTGCACTACGCGGCGACAGTGGATCGACGAAACCGATTCGCGAAGGAAAGAATCAACAACAGTCGATATCGGCGACTGCCAGCATGCCGACAGCAATCAACGCCAACTGGTGGCGGACGCGGTACTCGGCGGCAGAAGACACGGTCAGGAATCTAGCAGAGGTTCCGGACCGACTCTAATCAGAGGAGTCGTGCGCGTGCACGACGGGCGCGTGTCAGCGAGTGATCAACCATGCGATGACGACCAACGCCAGCAGCGCGATCAGAGCCCATGTCACCCGAGACCGCGGCATTACAGTCCATCCTTCGTCGTAGACGTCGAGGCCGAGAGCTCGGCCTCGCGTGCTGCGCTGGCGTCACGGCCCAACACGCGCAGGATCACTGCCAGCACGCGATCGAACACCCGAGCCGAGACGAACGCAACCGGAACGAGCACTGCGAGGACGACGACCGACTGCGGAACGAACGGAAGGCCCGTCACCCACAGCTCGACGCCGTCCCACCACCGCGCGAACGATTCCATCCTCGCAGCTTAAACCAGGGCTCCACCTGAGCCGCGCCACGCCGAGTACGGCCTCTCAGTGGACGGCTGCCACGGTTCGGTCGATGATTACGCCATGACGGCATTCGATGAGGTTTCGCCCGTGCCCCCGGTCGCCGAGGAGCCGGCCATGGGCTCAGGACATCCAGGCCTGGGCGGAACGGAAGTCCAAGGTGCGTTGGGCAGCACCGATGCGCCGGTGTCCACGTTGGTCTCCTACCGCAGCGCGTTTCCGCCCATCGACGACTACGCATTTCTCTCGGACTGCGAGACGACGTGCCTCATCGCCCGAAACGGCTCCGTCGAATGGATGTGTGTGCCGCGGCCCGACTCCCCCAGTATTTTCGGTGCCGTCCTCGATCGAAGCGCGGGCCACTTCCGCGTCGGGCCGTACGGACAGTCGGTACCCGCCGCTCGTCGATACCTGCCCGGCGGCCTCATCGTGGAGACGACCTGGCAGACCGAGACCGGGTGGCTCATCGTGCGTGACGCGTTGGTGATGGGCCCCTGGCACAACACCGACCAGCGTTCTCGAACTCACAAGCGCGCACCGAGCGACTGGGATGCCGAGCACATCTTGCTTCGGACCATCAAATGTGTCAGCGGCACAGTCGAATTGGAGATGAGCTGCGAGCCCGCCTTCGACTACCATCGGGCACCCGCGACATGGGAGTACACCGGCAAGGTGTACGAGGAGACCACCGCGACCTGCGAGGCGAGCGCCGACGGCGACCAGCCCACCCTCAAATTGACCACCAATCTTCGGATCGGCATCGAGGGCCGCGAAGCACGCGCGCGAACCCGAATGACGGAAGGCGACAACATCTTCGTCGCGCTGTCGTGGTCCGATCTTCCCGCACCGCAGACGTTCGAGGAAGCGGCCAGTAAGATGTGGCAGACCTCCGAATGCTGGCGGCAGTGGATCACGATCGGCCGATTCCCCGATCATCCGTGGCGCGGCTACCTCCAGCGCAGCGCTCTGACCCTCAAAGGACTGACCTACGCACCCACGGGAGCACTGCTCGCCGCGTCGACCACGTCGCTACCCGAAACACCTGGTGGGGAACGCAATTGGGACTATCGCTACACCTGGGTCCGCGACTCCACATTCGCTCTGTGGGGTCTGTACACGCTCGGGCTCGACCGTGAGGCCAACGACTTCTTCGCCTTCATGTCCGATGTAGCCACCAGTGCAGACGGGGAGGTCAACCCGCTTCAGGTGATGTACGGCATCGGCGGTGAGAAGACCCTCGACGAGGCCGAGCTGCCGCACTTGTCCGGGTACGACGGTGCCCGACCGGTACGTATCGGCAACGGCGCCTACGACCAAGAGCAGCACGACATCTGGGGCACCATGCTCGACTCGGTGTACCTGCACGTCAAGTCGCGCGAACACGTCCCGGAGTTCCTGTGGCCTCTGCTCAAGCGGCAGGTCGAGGAAGCGATCGCGAACTGGCGCAAACCCGACCGTGGCATCTGGGAGGTACGCGGTGAGCCCCAGCACTTCACGTCCTCGAAGCTGATGTGTTGGGTTGCGCTCGATCGCGGTGCGAAGCTCGCCGATATCCACGGCGAGAAGGACTACTCGACCAAGTGGAACGAAATCGCCGACGAGATCAAGGCCGACATCCTCGACAACGGCGTGGACTCGCGCGGCGTGCTGACGCAGCGGTACGGAGATCCCTCTCTGGACGCGTCGTTGCTACTCGCACCGCTCCTGCGATTTCTGCCGGCCGACGACGAGCGCATTCGTGCAACGGTGCTCGCCATCGCCGACGAGTTGACCGAGGACGGCTTGGTTCTGCGCTATCGAACCGACACCACCGACGACGGTTTGTCCGGCGAGGAAGGCACGTTCACGATCTGCTCGTTCTGGCTCGTGTCCGCTCTGGTGGAGATCGACGAACTCCCGCGCGCCAAGCACCTGTGCGAACGACTGCTTGCCTACGCGAGCCCGCTCAAGCTCTACGCCGAAGAGATCGACCATCGCACCGGCCGTCACCTCGGCAACTTTCCGCAAGCATTCACGCACTTGGCGTTGATCAACGCCGTGGTGCACGTCATCCGAGCAGAGGAAGCGCAGGCATCGGGACACTTCCAGCCCGCCCACGCCAACCCCTGAGCTGTCTGGTTCAGCGGCCGAGTTGTCCCGCCCATTCGGCGACCAGCTCGGCCGCCGGTTTCGCCTGAGCGCGGCGATAGCCGGTCCCGGCCCACATCGACAGTCCCGACGGGTCACCCGCAGCTGCGGCCTTCGCGCGCATCGGCGCGGTCAGATAGTGCAGATCGGGATACGCCAGCGGGGCGGCTTCGGAGTTCTCGCGCATGAACTCGTTCACCAAGCCCCGCGCAGGACGGCCCGAAAACGCCTTCGTCACGGCGGTACCCGACGCACTGGCCAGCTGCTCGCGGTGCACGGGCTTCGTTCCTGCCTCGGGAGTGTTCAGAAACGCGGTACCCAGCTGGGCTGCATGCGCAGCACCCGAATCCAGCAGCGGCGCAATGTCGTTGCCGTCCATGAGCCCGCCGGCCGCGATTCGGGGCAGATCCGATATCTCGCGCACTGCGACCAGCAACTCCGTCAACGGCTCTTCCGGAGCCGACCCGTCGAACGTGCCTCGGTGTCCGCCCGCCTCGGGACCCTGCACCACCAGCGCGTCCACACCGTTCGCGGTGGCGATGGACGCGTCGGAGGCGGTTGCCACCGTTGCCCACACTTCGGTTCCCACCGAATGCAGCTGGGCAACCTCGTCGGCATCGAAGGTGGCGAAAGTACTCGACACCACCGGCACCGGATGGGCAAGCAGCCAGGCGAATTTCTCCGGGTAGTAATCATCGCGGCGTTTGAGCACGCCGGGTTCGGCGTCGAATCGCTCGAACCACGATGCCAGATGCTGGGCGTAGGAGTCGACATCCGCGCCCGACGGCTCCTCGGGTAGGAAAAGATTGACCCCGAACACCAGACCCCGCATCGAATCCACCTGCGCGGCAAAGGCATCCGGCGTCAACAACGCGCCGGCGATCATTCCGAGTCCGCCGGCCTCGGACACAGCCCGGGCGAGCTCGGGAGTACTCGGACCGCCCGCCATGGGCGCACCGACAACGGGAACACGCAATTTCTTCAAGATCGGCGTCGTCACAGATTCGAAATGTACTCTCCGAGCGATATCACGGACCACCGACACCTTCCGCTTCCCGAATCCTTGTGCACAGCAATAGTTTTCGATTGCACCATCCTTGTATATCGAACACCCGTTCGATACACTTGGTTCATGGCAACGGAGATCTGGCAACTGAGCGAAAGCGAACTCCTCGCCGACGCTGCTGATGTCTCCCACCGGATCCAACTGCTCGAAGCCCGGCGGATCGCCCTCGTTGCCGACATCGACACCCGCGTGAGCCGGGAGAAGCTCGGCTTCCCCGGCCCCGCAGGGTGGCTGACCTCCACCACCCTCCTCACCCCGAGCAAAGTGAACAAGATCGTTGCCCTCGCCCGCGGGTTGAAGAACTTCCCCGACATCGCCGACGCCGTGAACACCGGCGTCATGTCCGTCGACCACGCCGCCCTGATCCTCACCTTCGCCGAAACACCCCCGAAGAACCTCCCTCAAGAGGGTCGCGATGCCGCACGTAAAGCTCTGATCGCCGCCGCCGCCGGGCCCGAAGCCCGCACCGACCGCATCCGCGCAGCCATCACCAAGTTGCAGGACACCTTCGGCGGTAAGAAGCCGCCCGCCGAGGACACCGACCGCAACGAACTCTTCGCCTCGAAAACCCTCAACGGACGTCTCGTGGCGAAGATGGATTTCGATGCGATCACCGGAGAAAAGCTGCTCACCGCGCTTTCGCCGTTGACCGAACCCCACCCCGCAGCCGACGGCACCCAAGACGACCGCAGCCCCGCCAAGAGACGAGCCGACGCCTTCGGACACATCCTCGACCGCTACCTCGCCACCTCGAATCGCCCCACCGAAGGCGGAGAAAAACCACACGTCAACCTGCACATCCGACTGCAGGACCTCCAAAGTCAGAACAACCAGAACAACAACGACATCACCGACGACGAAACCACCCGCGCCGCAGCAGAATACGAGACAGATCCAGCCGATCCGGTTGACATCGACACCGGAAACCCGATCCACCCCGACACGGACGAGTCCGATCGCCGGGGCGAGGCGGATCCCCGGGTCGAGTCCGATAGCCCGACCGAGAACCGGAGCGCGTATCGGGATCTCTTCGGTGACGGCACGTCGGTCGGGTGGCTACCGTGGATGGGACCCCTCTCCCGCGAGACGTCGCGTCAGCTCGCCTGCGATTGCCTCCTCACCGCCATCGTCATGGACGAGAACGGCAACCCACTCAACCTCGCCCGCACCGCCCGTACCGTCACCGCCAAACAGAAACGCGCCCTCACCGCCCGCGATCACGGCTGCGCGTTCCCCGGCTGCGGCAAACCCGCCGCCTGGACCGAAGGCCACCACATCTGGCACTGGGCCGACGGCGGCCCCACCGACATGGACAACCTCGTCCTCCTGTGCGGATTTCATCACCGACTCATCCACCACTCCGATTGGGAAGTGTTCATCGGCACCGATCAGCACCCCTGGTTCGTACCGCCGGCATCCGTCGACCCCTACAGACGACGCCGACAATCCCACGCCCGAGCCGGCCCCCACATCGCATAAGCCCGCGCAAACACGCACCAGCCCCACACAAACACACCAGCCCCGCACCGAGAACACGGTGCGGGGCCGGAAAGGTTGCGTTACAACGATTTCAGAAAGCGGAAGTCCCGTCCCTACTTCTTGGGCTTGTCCGACGAGGACTCCGAAGACAGTGCCGCCACGAAGGCTTCCTGCGGAACCTCGACCCGGCCGATGGTCTTCATTCGCTTCTTGCCTTCCTTCTGCTTCTCGAGCAGCTTGCGCTTACGGCTGATGTCGCCGCCGTAGCACTTGGCAAGCACGTCCTTACGGATGGCGCGGATGTTCTCGCGGGCGATGATGCGAGATCCGATAGCAGCCTGAATCGGCACCTCGAACTGCTGCCGCGGAATCAGTTCCTTCAGCTTGGTCGTCATCTTGTTGCCGTAGGCCGCAGCGGCGTCCTTGTGGACGATCGCGCTGAAGGCGTCGACAGCCTCGCCCTGCAGCAGGATGTCCACCTTCACCAGCGCACCGCTCTGCTCGCCGATCTCCTCGTAGTCGAGGCTGGCGTATCCCCGAGTACGTGACTTCAGGATGTCGAAGAAGTCGAAGATGATCTCGGCCATTGGAATCGTGTAGCGCAGTTCGACACGAGTCTCCGACAGGTAGTCCATACCGCCGAGCTCGCCTCGTCGACCCTGACACAGCTCCATGATCGAGCCGATGAACTCGCTCGGCGAAATGATGGTGCACTTGACCATGGGCTCGAACACTTCCCGAGCCTTGCCCTCGGGCCAGTACGACGGGTTGGTGACGATGTGCTCGGCACCGTCTTCCATCTCGACGCGGTAGACGACGTTCGGCGAGGTCGAGATCAAGTCGAGGTTGAATTCGCGCTCGAGCCGCTCGCGGGTGATTTCCATGTGCAGCAACCCCAGGAAGCCGCAGCGGAAGCCGAATCCGAGAGCCACGGAGGTCTCCGGCTCGTAGGTCAGGGCCGCGTCGTTGAGCTGAAGCTTTTCGAGGGCGTCGCGCAGATCCGGGTAGTCGGAGCCGTCGAGTGGGTAAAGGCCCGAGTAGACCATCGGCCGTGGCTCGCGGTAACCGGTCAGCGGCTCGGTAGCACCCTTGCGGAACGTGGTGACGGTATCGCCGACCTTGGACTGACGGACGTCCTTGACGCCGGTGATCAGGTACCCCACCTCGCCGACGCCCAGGCCCTTCGTGGCCTTCGGATCCGGCGACACGATGCCGACTTCGAGCAACTCGTGCGTCGAGCCGGTCGACATCATCGTGACCTTCTCACGAGGGTTGAGTGCGCCGTCGACCACTCGGACGTAGGTGACGACACCTCGGTAGGTGTCGTAGACCGAGTCGAAGATCATCGCGCGGGCAGGCCCGTCCGGGTTGCCGACCGGAGCCGGCACCAGCTTGACGACCTCGTTGAGCAGTTCTTCGACGCCTACTCCGGTCTTGCCGGACACCCGCAGCACGTCGTCGGCCTCGCATCCGATGATGTGCGCGATCTCGGCGGCGTAGCGATCCGGGTCGGCAGCAGGCAGGTCGATCTTGTTGAGCACAGGGATGATGGTGAGCTCTTTGTCGAGAGCTAGGTAGAGGTTCGCCAGTGTCTGCGCCTCGATGCCCTGAGCAGCGTCGACGAGCAAGACAGCACCTTCGCACGCTTCGAGCGCGCGGGACACCTCGTACGTGAAGTCGACGTGGCCGGGGGTGTCGATGAGGTGCAGAACGAATTCTTCGCCGTCGACGACCCAGGGCAGACGCACGTTCTGCGCCTTGATGGTGATGCCGCGTTCGCGCTCGATGTCCATCCGGTCCAGATACTGCGCACGCATCGACCGGTCGTCGACGACGCCGGTGAGCTGCAACATCCGGTCTGCCAGCGTCGACTTTCCGTGGTCGATGTGGGCGATGATGCAGAAGTTCCTGATCCTGGACGGATCGGTGAACGTCGTGTCGGCGAAGCTGGGCACTCGTATCCTTCGGCTGGCGTGTTCGAAATGAGCGAACGGGTTTCCCTATCGTCCCACGAGCGGAACGGTGCGCCGTCCCCGGCTGTCCGTCGTGGCTGGTCGCCCGGTGAGTCAGGGCGGTTTGTAGCGCTGCCGCCGTGGCTACACTCGCCGCATGGCTGGCAACTGGAGCAGATTCGGCAAGGAACTGGGCAAGATCGCACTGCGCGAGGGCCCGAGGCTACTGCGTCAACTACAGAACTCCGGTGCGCTGCAGAAAGGCAAGGACGCGATCTCCGGAAGCGCGTCGCGCACACCGGCTCCGGCACCTCGCCCCGGCCGTCCGGTGGCATCGCAGACCAGGCCGACCGCCCAACGGGCGCGGACCATCGAGTACTCCCCCGATCTGGACGGCAAGGCCGATCCGGGTGAGATCGTCTGGACCTGGGTTACCTACGAGGAAGACGCCACTCAGGGCAAGGACCGCCCGGTGCTGGTCATCGGGCGTGAGGGCAACGATCTGCTCGGCCTGATGCTGTCGAGCCAGAGCAGCCGCGACGGCGACCGCGACTGGCAGTCGATCGGATCCGGTGCGTGGGACGCCGAGGGCCGACCGAGCTGGATTCGTCTGGACCGAGTTCTCGACGTGCCCGAGGACGGTATTCGTCGCGAAGGCGCAATCCTCGGTAGAGCTCAGTTCGAGTCCGTGGCAGATCGGTTGCGTCGGGACTACGGCTGGAACTGACCTCGTGCGCGTTTTGCGTATCCCTGGGTACGCAAAACGCGCACGACGCTAGGCCAGTCGCGTGATCTCCACGACCACGTCGAGAGCCGTCGAACCGCCGCCGGAGAAGATGCCCTTGAGCGGCGGGACGTCGGCGTAATCACGGCCGAGTCCTACCGACACGTGCTGCTCGTTGACGGCGATGGCGTTGGTCGGGTCGTAGCCCCACCACGCACCGGTCCAGGCCTCGATCCAGGCGTGAGACTGGCCCTCGACCGTCGCACCGATCGCGGCCTGCTTCTTCGGATGCAGGTAGCCCGAGACGTACCGACTGGGGATGCCGACGCTGCGCAGCATCAGCAGCGTCAGGTGGGCGTAGTCCTGACACACACCCTTCTTCTCCGACCAGGCCTCCACCGCCGAGGTGTGCACACCGGTGGTACCGGGAACGTACGACATCTCCTGGTTGACCCAGTTGGAGATCTCGACGACCGATTCCTGCGGCGGCAGACCCTTCGACAGCTTTTTCGCGACCGACGCGAGTTGCCTGTTCTTCGGCACGTACTCGGTGTTGTCGAGCACCTCGTTGAAGCGGTCGGTGATCGGGTCGCTGGCCAGCTCCTCCCATGAGGCGTTCTCGTCGGGGTAGACGAAGGGGTCGGTCTCGACCACCGACGAACCGGTCACCTCGAGCTCGGTGTGCGGCGCGTGCAGGTCGAATGCCGTCACCGCCGTTCCCCAGTAGTCGGTGTACCGGTAGGAGCGGGTCACCGGGTTGGTCTCGACTCGGTTCAGAATGACGTTCTGCCGGTTGTCACTTCGCGGCGTCAGTCGAGCCTCGTTGTACGACGACGTCACCGGTGCGTCGTACTGATAGCCCGTGGTGTGCACGACACGCATACGCCAGCTCACAGTTCACCTTCCAATTGATCTTCGTATGTGCCGGACCCGGCATCGGTCCACGCCACCCACGGCGCGGCATGGAAGTACTGCTTCGAGATCGCCTCGCCGAGTTCGCGGCAGGTTTCCTGCAATGCCAGCAGCCGATCCTGCAGGTCCTCGAGAATTGCACCGGGACGCAGGAATTCGAGCTCACTTCGAGCGCGACCGAGTAGGCGCTGCGCCTCGGCGCGGGCACCGACGCGACTGTTCGGCTGATGATCGAGCTGGTCGAGAGACCGTTCCGCCTCGGTCAGTGCGTAGAACACCGAACGCGGAAAGAGTCTGTCCAACAACATGAATTCCAGTACTCGCTGGGCATCGAGCGCGCCGCGGTAGGTGCGCAGGTAGGTGTCGTGGGCACCGGCCGAGCGAAGCACAGTGACCCAAGCCGGCGACGACGGCCGGTCACCGGCTCGCGAGAGCAACAACCGAACGATCATGTCGATGCGCTCGACCGAGCGACCGAGCAGGAGAAAGCGGTAGCCGTCGTCGTGGCTGAGGGTGGAGTCCGCGAGACCGGCGAACATCGCGGCGCGCTCCTCGATGTAGCTGAAGAACTCGGCCGGGCCGGTGCGCTTGGACGCCCTGATGCGCTCGTTCAATCCGTTGTACGTGGTGTTCAAGCACTCCCACATCTCACTGGACGTGACTTCACGCGCACCTCGGGCGTTCTCGCGCGCACTCGACAGTGAGTCCACGATCGAACCCAATCCGTCGCGGCTGAAGGCGACGACCTCGGTAAGCGACCACACGTCGAGCGAGACGTCCGGCTCGTGCTGGAAACCGAGCACTCGCAACAACACTCGCGAAGTGTGGTCGGGATCGACTGTGGCGTCTTCGAGAAGTTGGTGGACGGTGACATCGAGAATGCGGGCCGTGTCGTCCGCTCTCTCCACATACCGCCCGATCCAGTAGAGCGACTCTGCGTTGCGCGCGAGCATTTACTGTCCACCGCCGTTCGAGTCCGAGTTCGTTGCCTGCTGCTGTTGCTGCTGCTGCTGCTGATTCATTTGTTGGTCCATCGTCAGCTCCGGGCCTTGTTCGGCCATCGGTGACTCCGGCGGAACGCTGACGATCTCGTCACCGGCGAGCTCCTGCTCCTCCTGCGACGTACGGGTGGCGAGCACCCACGTGTCCTTGCTACCGCCGCCCTGGCTGGAGTTGACCACCAAGGACCCCTCCGGCAACGCCACCCGGGTCAGACCGCCGGGCAACACCCAGACGTCGTCGCCGTCGTTGACCGCGAACGGCCGCAGGTCGACGTGACGGGGTACCAAGCGATCGCCGATCTTCGTCGGCACCGTCGAGAGCTGTACGACGGGCTGGGCGATCCAGCCGCGCGGATCCGCGCGGACCTTCTTGCTGATGGTGGCGAGTTCCTTCGGCGAGGCGTCGGGTCCGAAGACGATGCCGTAGCCGCCAGAGCCTTCCACCGGCTTGATGACCAGTTCGTCGATGCGGTCGAGGACTTCCTCGCACTCGTCGTCGAGCCAGCACCGGAACGTGTCGACGTTGGCCAACAGCGGCTTCTCGCCCATGTAGTAGTCGATGATCGTCGGTACGTACGTGTAGACGAGCTTGTCGTCGCCGACGCCGTTTCCGACGGCACTCGAGATGACGACGTTGCCTGCGCGGGCGGCGTTGACCAGACCTGCCACTCCCAGCACCGAGTCGGGACGGAACTGCATGGGGTCGAGATAGTCGTCGTCGATTCGTCGGTAGATGACGTCCACCTGACGCTCACCCTCGGTGGTGCGCATGTAGACGATGTTGTCTCGGCAGAACAGGTCTCGACCTTCGACGAGCTCGACGCCCATCAGCCGAGCGAGCAGCGAGTGCTCGAAGTACGCCGAGTTCGCCACGCCCGGAGTGAGAACCACCACGGTCGGGTCGGCCTCGTTGAGGGCGGCCGATGCGCGCAGTGCCCGCAGCAGGTGCGAGGCGTAGTCGCCGACGGCACGCACGCGGTGACTGGCGAACAGGTCCGGGAACACCCGGGCCATGGTCCGGCGGTTCTCCATGACGTAGGAGACGCCCGAGGGTGAACGCAGGTTGTCTTCGAGGACACGGAACGTGCCCTGCGCGTCGCGCACGAGGTCGATTCCGGCAACGTGGATACGTACGCCGTTGGGCGGGGTGATGCCGACGGCCTCACGGTGGAAGTGCTCGCACGACGTGATCAGCCGTTTCGGGACGACGCCGTCCCGCAGGATTTCCTGGTCTCCGTAGATGTCGGCGAGAAACATCTCGAGAGCCTTGACGCGCTGCTTGATGCCGCGTTCCAGACGCGACCACTCCCCTGCTGCGATGACTCGGGGCACCTGGTCGAGCGGGAACGGGCGTTCTTGGCCGGACAGTGAGAACGTGATGCCCTGGTCGACGAACGCGCGTCCGAGCGCATCCGATCTGGCGTCCAGGTCCACGGCGTTCGCCGGGGCGAGCGCCGTGTGGATTCCTTTGTACGGCGTTCGAGTACGACCGTCCGAGTCGAACATCTCGTCGAAGGCGAGGCTGTACTTTCCGACGTCGGAGTACCCCCCGAACACCCCGTCTGCATCGGGTTCGACACGATCCGCTGACTTCGTTCTGGTCGCTTTGGCCTTGGAGGCGGCATGCGTTGCCGATCGCGGACTCATCCTGGCAATGTTGCTACAGAGACAGGAGTTAGGCGCGGTAGAAGCGTTAAATTCTTGAAACGGCTGTGGAGGGCGACGCCGGATTGGGTTCTGCCGTCCTGTGCTGGTATTCTCGATCTTCGGCGCAGGGCTCAACGCTCAGCAGCAGACTTCGGGCATTCCAGCATGGATCGCCCTGACCGGAATACCGACGAAGACGACAAGGATTTTACGCGTGGCCAATATCAAGTCCCAGAAGAAGCGGATTCTCACCAACGAGCGTGCACGCCTGCGCAACCAGTCGGTGAAGTCCTCCCTTCGCACCGTCATCCGCTCGTTCCGCGAGGCACAGGCTGCGGGCGACAAGGACAAGGCTTCCGAGATTCTCCTCGATGCCGGCCGCAAGCTCGACAAGGCTGCCAGCAAGGGCGTCATCCACAAGAACCAGGCCGCCAACAAGAAGTCGGCACTGGCTCTCGCAGTCAACAAGCTCTGATCTCGTACTGAGCTCGACCGAGCCCGCTGCATCCGACGAGGACGCAGCGGGCTTTGTCGTGCGCCGGGCACCCCGCTAGCGGTCACCCAACGAGGCGACCTCGGCGACAGCTCGCTCCACCGCGTAGTCCGCGTCCGCTGCTTGGCCTTTGACGTCGGCGTTCAGTTGCGCCACTACGCGTAGGGCCTGCGCTATCGAGCGGCCGTTCCAGCCGCGCGCTTGGCCCTGCGCCTTCTTGATCTTCCAGGGCGGCATTCCCAGTTCGCCTGCCATCCGGAACGGGTCACCGCGACCGGCCGAGCCGACGAGCGCGATGGTGCGCACGGCATCGGCTAGCGCATCCGCGAGGAGAACGTGGGCCACTCCACGGTGCATGGCCCACCGCAAGGCTTCGAGAGCGCCGGCTCGATCACCGATGACGGCCTTGTCCGCGACGTCGAATCCCGATACCTCCGCCTTGCCCGAGTAGTACCGACGCACGGCGGCCAGATCGACTTTGCCTCCGGTATCGGAGACCAACTGTGAACACGCCGAGGCCAATTCGCGGAGTTCGTTACCGACGGACTCGACGACAGCCTCGATCACCTCGCCGCTGACGCGGACGTCCGCCGCGCGAAACTCGCCTCGGACAAAATCGATCCGCTCGGCCGGTTTGGTGAGCTTGACGCATTCGTGGACCTGAGCCCCGCATTTCTGGAGGGCACCGACCATCGCTTTGGCGCGGCCGCCGCCGGAATGCATGACCACCACGACGGCACCCTCGGGTGGATCGGTAGCCGCGTCGAGCACCAGAGCGACTGCATCCTTACCGGCCTCGGCCGCCGCCTCGAGTACGACGACACGGTCCTCGGCGAACAGCGACGGACTCAGCAGTTCGGCGAGCTCGGGAGCACTTGCGTCACCGGTCCGCAGCCGGGTCACCGGGAGGTCCTCCCCCGGGATCGCCGCATTCGCACGCACCTGCGTCACGATCGCGGCCACCGCACGATCCATCAGTAGTTCCTCGTCGCCGAGTACCAGATGCAGAGGAGCCACACTCGAAGTCACGACCATGATCGTGCCATGCGCCGCCGACACCACGGACATCCGCTTCGGACCGTCACTCACCACACGACGTGGGCCGTCCACAGCGCCAGAAGTGCAATCGCGAACGTGGCCGACACCCAGCGGAACAACACCCATCGCAGCGCGCCCAGGACCACGACAGTGCCGACGGTCGCCGCCGCGATTCCTCGGACACCCTCCGGAACGACGACCGATGCTGCCGGCACCGACGCCGCCCGCTCGGCCACCGTGATCAACCACCACAACGGTGCCGACGCCAGTTGCACCGTCATGTCGGCGAGCGAGGTACTGACCACAGCCAACACCGCCGTCACGATGCCCACCACGGTGATGGGGGCGACGACCGGCGAGACCAATACGTTCGCAACCACACCCACCACGCTGAAGGTTCCCGCCATTGCCGCGACGACGGGCGCCGTCACCACGTGGGCCGCCGCGGCGACCGCCACCACCTCCGCAGCTGCCCGGGGCCATCCTCGGGCCCGCAGCCAGTCCACCCAGATCGGTGCCACCAGCACCAGCCCCGCGGTGGCGAACACCGACAGGACGAATCCGACGTCCACGGCGAGCCGCGGCCACCACCCGAGTAGTGCCAACACCGCGCCGCACAAGGCCGGGACCGCTTGCTTCCGTCTGCCGGTCACCAGGGCCAGCAAACCGATCGACCCCATCACCGCGGCGCGCAACACGCTCGGGGACGGTCTGGCCACGACGACGAAGGCGATCAGAACGACGAAGGCAATCGTGACGGTGGCGCGAGGCCCGATCCCTATGCCGCGCAACACCAACAGCACGGCACCGATCAGGATCGAGAAGTTCGCACCCGACACCGCCGTCAGATGCGTCAAGCCCGCGGCTCGGAAGTTCTCGACTACCTGCTCGTCCAATCGTGAGACATCGCCCACGACGAGGCCCGGCAGTAGACCTGCCCGGTCCGACGGGAGCGAATTCTGCGCCACGTCTGCCAGATTCGAGCGAAACGAGCCCGCCGCCGACGAGACCGGTCCGGGCTCACCCACTGCCACCGGCGGACCGGTCGTTCGGATGACGGCCACGGTCATATCGGACCTGGTGGGTACCCCGAGCCGGCCCCGGACCGTGATCTGCTGGCCCGGAAGCAGTGCCGACCATGTCGACTCCGGTGCCACGATCGATACCCGGCCGCCGACGTAGAGCGCCTCGCCACCGACATCGACGCGGGTCATCTCCGCCTGCAACATCACCATCGGCGGCCCGGGCGCGGGCAGACGTCGCGGGTCTTCTTCGATGTCGACCACTGCCGTGATCCATGCCCGATTCTGCGCGGCCGCAGCCACTGGATGCTCCGCCACCGAGCGCATCTGGAGCCAGATCGCACCGCCGAAACACAACGCCACGACGATCACCGCGGCCGCCCCGGACCACACGTGTCTCGCGGTGTCCGCTCGACCCTTCGAGATCCTCTGCAGCACAACGGCTCCCAGCACCACGATCGCGCACGTCACCACCGTGGCCTTCACCGCCGCGCTCGGACCGGCGAGAATACCGGTCGCAGTGATCGACCAGGACGCCGCTGCCGCCGGAATCAGGCGGATGTCGAAAGGAACTGGTTCCTCGGAGTCCGTCGACGACGGCACCCCGGTCACGAGACTCGGACCAGGTCGCGAATCTTGGTGAGCCGACCCGGGCCGATACCGTCGACCTCGGCGAGCTGATCGACCGATACGAAGCGGCCGTTCGTGTCTCGCCAGCTCACGATCGACGTTGCCGTCACCGGTCCCACACCGGGCAGCGCATCCAATTCTGCGACCGTGGCCGTATTGAGGTCCACTGCTCCGCCGGCGGCAGGGCCCGCCTGGTCCGTCGTCGAACCGGCAACTCCGCCCGGCCCTGCGCCCTGACCCGACGTGGTGCCGCTGACCGGAGGGGCCGCCGGAGCCGGCACGAGCCCCACGACGATCTGATCGCCGTCCGACACCCGAGCTGCCATGTTCAGCGCCAACAGATCGGCACCCTCCACAGCCCCTCCCGCTGCGGCCAAGGCGTCGGCGATGCGCGAGCCCGGTTGCAGCCGAACGAGACCGGGATGCGCGACGAGTCCGACGACACTGACGACAAGTTCTGTTTCCGCGACCGGTGCCGTGCCGGCCGTCTTGTCCGGCGACCTGCCCGACGACCCGGATTCGGACATCGCCGAGTCCGGCGCGCGGGTATCGGCGGCGTCGGTGGAGACCACCGCCAGTGGTGGTGCGGGCGCAGGCGTCGGCGCATCTCGAAACACCGCGAAGCCGGCGACGAGGACCACGAACACACCCGCCGCCGCCAACGCCTTCACACCGGGTCGGCCGGGATCCATCCGCGCGAATCGCCACCGCTGCGGTAACAACGACGACCATGGTGATTCGGGACGCTGCGCGGCAGGAAGCAGCCACTCCGGATCGGGATGCACGACGCCGGCCTGCGGTTGCCCGATCGGCGGCTCGCCCTGGGGGTCATCGAATTCGTCGACTCGGCGCGGCTCGGCGCGCGCGGAATCACTCTGTCTCCGCACGGAATTCAATCGTGCCACCGTGTGTGCCCGATCGTCGTCGCCGCCCATGTCTCAGGACGCTAGCGCCCTCCGGACGGACCCGACCGGGGCGAACGGTGGTCGCGAACTGCCCTGTGCACAACCGAGAGTCTGTGGATGACGCGGCTCGATACGCCCTACCGATGACCAGGAGCGACGACTACGCCGACGGCACCGGGACCGACGTGTGCACCGAGCACCGCACCGAACGGCAGCACGTCGACGCTGGTCAGGTCTGGGATACGCGCCATCAGCATGGCTGAGACGTCCTCGGCTCGCTCGGCGCACTGCATATGATGCACAGCCACGACAACCCCGGATTGCGTACCGATGTCGGCCGCCGCGGCAGCTGCCGCGTCCACCAGCTTGCTCAGTGCTTTCGAGGAGGTTCGCGTCTTCTCGCGCAACACCAGCGCACCATCGCTGATGTGCAGCACCGGCTTCATCGCCAGGGCCGTACCGAGCAGGGCTGCGGCAGTGCCGATACGGCCGCCGCGGCGCAGGTGATCCAATCGATCGACGACGATGAAACATCTCGACGACGCAGACCTGCGAACAGCATCGTCGTAGACCTCGTCGAGTCCGGCTCCACCCGCTGCGGCATACGCTGCTGCCAGCGCCGGGTAGCCCAATCCCATTCCGGCAGAACCGGAATCGACAACCTTCACCAATGATCCGATCTGCTCGGCGGCCTGCCGCGCAGCCTCCCAGGTGCTCGACAGGCCCCGGGAGATGTGCAGTGCGACGACGCCCGCCCCGCGACTGCGTTCGAGAGCTGCGGCATAGACCTCGGTCAGCTCGCCCGGAGACGCCCCCGCGGTCGTCACCGGCTTTCCGTCGGTCGATTGTTCGGGAATCTCGTCGATACCCTCACGATGGTCGACGCCGTCCACCAACACATGCAGCGGTGCCACCGTGATACCGCACTCGGCGGCTACGGACGCGGGCAGGCAGGACGACGAATCGGTGACGACGGCGACGGTCATGGGTGCCGGATCGCTGCCGCCGCTGCCACCGGTCGCAACACCGTCAGCATTGCGTCGGCCACGGCCACGTGTGCATCCCAACCCCAATGGATTCCGTCGGGGTTGGCGTTCTCGGACTCGATGTTCGGACGAACTGCCTCCGCGAGATCGACCATCGGAACACCGTTTTCGTCGCTCCAGGCACGCAGCGCTCGTACCGCGGGCTCGCGCCCCGAATGCACCCGCCCGTAGGCGTCGCACCGATGCACCGACGGATAGGTACCGACGACGGGCAATTCCGGCCGCACGTAGGCCAACGCGGCGCGGGTCTGTTCGAGGTAGTCGACACTCAGTCGCGGCGGAAGCGCCACCGGCCAACCCAGATGTGACAGAACCGGCTGCACCGCTTGATAACCCGCGCGAACGACCCGCCGAAGTGCGGGCGGACGGATGTAGCGGATCTGCTCACGCAACGCGGTCGGTAGCGGCGACGGCAACGAGTCCATGCCGCCGATTCCGAGTACGACGGCACCGGCCCGCGGTATCACCGCCCACACTCGCGGATCCTGGGTCAGAGCCCACCACGCATCGCGGCTCGTCCAGCCGATACGGGCTACCAGCTCGACATCCCAATCCAGCTCTGCGGCAACGATATTGGGCCACAGTCGAGGATCGTCGACCGGCAGCCCGCCCTCGGGTCCGTAATAGCTCAGCGAGTCCGCCAGCACGAGCAGCACGGGGCGCGCGGCGGCCTCCTCAGAGGACGTCACTGGCCACCCGCGCCGAGGCGTTCCAGACGTCGAGCCGCCAGGACGGGTTGTCGCCGGGCCCGTGCGCACCGAGCTGTACCCAGCTGGTGTTGGCGAGGCCGCCGAGTACCGGCCAGCGATCGGTCGGCAGTGCGAGCAACGCTGCGGTCAGGGCCGCGATCAACCCTCCGTGCGCCACGAGCACCAGTGGTCGCTGGTCGCCGTCGGCACCCCACTCGGGAACGCCGCCGAGGAGCTCACGCACCAGCGGCACGCTGCGGTTCGCAACGTCGATGCGACTTTCCCCACCGGGCGGGGCGACGGTTGCGTCGGCACGCCAGGCCGGACGCGCACCGGGGGCGATGTCGTCCACCTCGGTGTGGGTGAGTCCCTGCCAGTCGCCGAGATGTGTCTCCCGCAGCCGCTCATCCGTGGACACCGGGACTCCAGCCGCGTCCCCGAGAGCTTCCGCAGTGTCGAGAGCGCGCTTGAGATCGGACGAGACGATGCGGATGGGCGCGCGGACAGCCAATTCGGCCGCAGCCGTCTTCGCCTGACTGCGGCCCAGCTCGGACAGATCGGTATCGAGCTGGCCCTGCATACGGTCGGTGGCGTTGTAGTCCGTCTGACCGTGGCGAAGCAGGATGAGCCGCCGGATCATTGCTCCGGTTCCGGTGCCGGGTGCTGACCGAGGCCCGGAACCTCGATCGTCGGGCAGTCCTTCCACAGCCGCTCGAGCGCGTAGAAGTTGCGCTCTTCGTTGTGCTGGACGTGCACCACGATGTCGGAGTAGTCCAGCAGCGCCCAGCGGCCCTCTCGGGTGCCCTCGCGACGCACCGGCTTGTGTCCGGCCTCACGAAGCTGGTCCTCGATGTTCTCGACGATCGAGTTGACCTGACGCTCGTTGGGCGCGGAGGCGATCACGAAGCAATCGGTGATGTAGAGCTGGTCGGAGACGTCGAGGATCACCACGTCGCTGGCCAGTTTGTCGTCGGCTGCGAGCGCGGCGATACGCGCCATCTCGGCGGCTTCGGCTGTTGCAGTCACTTCGGTGTACTCCCACTCGTATGGCTCGGGTTCGCGGTCACTGCGCTGGTGACCGACCCGGCCGGTTGCTTCTTCTGTGGCGCCGGTTCCGACATGGTGACGGATCCGTCGAGGCGCTGCGCGCCCCGTGGTCGATAGAGGTTCCTCTTCGAGATGTATTGCACGACGCCGTCCGGGACGAGGTACCAGACCGGCCGATTTTCACCGGCACGACGTCGGCAGTCCGTCGACGATATCGCGAGTGCCGGGATTTCCATCAATGTGAGAGTGTCGGCGGGCAACGATCGTAGATGGTTGGCCAGATGATCGACGCCGAGCTCGAACCCCGGCCGCGTCACTCCGACGAACTTCGCGAGCTCGAAGAGCTCCTCCCAGTTCTGCCACGTCAAAATGGACTCGAGCGCATCGGCACCGGTGATGAAGTACAACTCGGCATCGGGGTGCTGCGCTCGAAGATCCCTCAGGGTGTCGACGGTGTAGGTCGACTTCTCCCGGTCGACGTCGACCCGGCTCACCGAGAACCGAGGATTCGACGCGGTGGCGATGACCGTCATCAAATAGCGATCCTCGGCCGGGCTGACCGACCGGCCCTCCTTCTGCCACGGGGTCCCGGTGGGAACGAAGATGACCTCGTCCAGACCGAACGTGGCCGCCACCTCGCTCGCAGCCACGAGGTGACCGTGGTGAATGGGGTCGAAAGTGCCGCCCATGACCCCCAACCGGAGAGTCGGCGTGGTGTTCGTGTCCTCACCGGGGCCGGATTCGTACTGCACAACCGACGATTCTACGTCTGTGGCAGCGACGCCGGTTACACGCCTCATACCGGCAACAGTCGTGAGACCACCGTCGCGAGCTGTTGGGCCGACCGACACTCGTGCATCGCAATCACGTCCGCATACACCTTGGCCGCCGAATCACCGGATCCCCACTGAGATTTGGGCTCGGGGTTGAGCCAGTAGGCGTGCTTGGCCACCGAGACGATTCGGGCCAACGCCGGCAGCTTCGGTTCGCGATAGTTCGTCCGGGCATCGCCCAGAACGAGAACCGAACTGCGGCTGGTGATGACCTGCGCGTACTTCTCGTCGAACGTCGTCAGGGCATGCCCGTAATCCGAATGACCGTCGTAGGTCACGAGGTCCGCTTCCCGCACGATCCGGCTCATGGCTGCCCCGAGGTCTGCCCCGGAATCGAAGAACCGCGTCACCTCGTCGGTGGAGTCGACGAACGCAAAGATTCGCACCCGGGAGAACTGTTCACGAAGAGCATGCACCAGCAGCAGGGTGAAGTTGCTGAATCCGGCCACCGACCCCGAGACATCGCACAGCACAACCAGTTCCGGCCGGGCACGACGCGGCTTACGCTCCACCAGGTCGATGGGAATACCGCCGGTCGACATGGATTTGCGCAGCGTGCGTCGCAGATCGATGGAGCCGTGCCTGCTTCGACTGCGGCGCACCGCAAGTCGCGAGGCCAGCAACCGCGCCAGCGGTGCGACGTTACGCCGCAATGCAACCATCTCCGCGTCCGAGGCACGCAGGAAATCGACTTCCTCCGCCAGTTTCGGCACACCGTAGCTCGCTACCCGGTCGCGGCCCAGTTTCTCGGCCGACCGTCGCCTCGTCTCGCTCTCGACCATCTTGCGTAGGTCGGCAATGCGTTGCGCTGCAGTCCGTTTGGCCACCTCCGACTCGTAGTCGTCGGTGGGCCGATCCGGCGTATCGTCACTTCGGCCCAGCAGGCCGTCGAGGATCTTGCGGAGCAGCGTGTCGGGAGCGACATCACGCAACGCCTGATAGGCCGAGAACGACGGCCCGTTCGAGGACTTGTACTGACCGAGCTCTTCGACCATCTGGGCCGCCAGCATCTGGGTCAGTTCGGCGGCCTCCGCCGAGTCGTCCGAGAGCAGTTCGACGATCAGTTCACGCAACGCATCGATATCGACCTCGCCTGTCTCGGTGCGAGGCAGCGCGGTGTCGATCTGCCCCGAATCTCTGGTACCCGATGCCACCGGAAACCACAGGTCGAACAACGCGTCGAACACCCCGCGGTGCGTCGGACGTCTCAGCAGCGCGCAGGCCAGCCCCTCGCGGACCGCTTCTCTGTCCAACAGATCCAACACCGACAGGACGCGTCCGGCATCGACGGTCTCCGACGGCCCCACCGAGATCCCACGCTTGCGTAACGCCTCGACGAAGCCGACGAGATGCCCGGGAATTCCGTGTGGGGCGAGCATGTCAGTTCAGCCGCAGTTCGGCGGCGGCGCGCACCTGATCGGACTGATGCTTGAGCACCACTCCGAGCGTCGACCGGACCGCGTCGTCGTCGAGGGTGTCCATGCCGAGGGCCAGGAGTGTGCGACCCCAGTCGATCGTCTCGGCCACCGACGGCAACTTCTTGAGCTGCATCCCGCGGAGCACGCGGACGGTCTTGATCATCTGCTCCGCGATCGCCTCGGGCAGTTCGGGAACGCGGCTGGCCAGGATTCGACGCTCGAGGTCCGCGTCGGGGAAGTCGAGGTGCAGGAACAGGCAGCGGCGCTTGAGAGCTTCCGACAGTTCACGCGTGGCATTGGAGGTCAACACGACGAACGGGGTGCGCTCCGCCGTGATCGTGCCCAGCTCGGGAATGGTGATCGCGAAGTCGCTGAGCACCTCGAGCAGCAAGCCCTCGATCTCGACATCTGCTTTGTCGGTCTCGTCGATCAGGAGCACGGTCGGCTCGGTTCGGCGAATGGCCTGCAGCAATGGCCGAGCCAGCAGAAACTCCTCGGAGAACACGTCGAGCTTCGTCGAGTCCCAGTCGGCACTCGAGCCGGATTGGATACGCAGGATCTGTTTGGCGTGGTTCCACTCGTACAGAGCCCTCGCCTCGTCGACGCCCTCGTAGCACTGCAGTCGCACCAGTTCGGCTCCGGTCGACTGCGCGACCGCGCGCGCCAATTCGGTCTTGCCGACTCCGGCGGGACCCTCGATCAACAGCGGCTTGCCGAGGCGATCGGCGAGAAAGACCGATGTGGCCGTGGCCTTGTCGGCCAGATACCCCGTCTCGGCCAGACGGGCCTGAACATCGTTCACGCTCGCGAACAACGGTGGTGTCGTCGGTAGGGCACGGTCCACGTCACAACTCCTGGAAGATCGGGTCTGGCGGGTCGAGTGGCTGCAGGCCGGTCAGACGGGTCTGACGTGCCCGTCGCCCCACACCGTCCATTTGGTCGAGGTCAGCTCGGGCAGGCCCATGGGGCCGCGGGCGTGCAGCTTCTGGGTGGAGATGCCGATCTCGGCACCGAAGCCGAACTGCTCGCCGTCGGTGAACGCGGTGGAGGCGTTGACCATCACGGCAGCCGCGTCGACTCGTCGGGTGAATTCGCGCGCAGCACCGATGTCCGACGCGACGATCGCCTCGGTATGGCCGGTGCCGTATCGGTCGATGTGGTCGATTGCCTCGTCGAGGCCGTCGACCACCTTCAGCGCGATGTCGAGCGAGAGGTATTCCTGCGACCAATCGTCGTCGCCTGCAGGAACCAACCCCGGCAGATCACCGTGCACCGTGACGCTGTGCATCTGGAACGCCTGCAACAACCTCGGCACCATGGTCTCGGCGATCGCGGCATCGACCAGCACCGTTTCGGCGGCGTTGCACACGCTCACCCGGCGGGTCTTGGCGTTGAGCACGATCTTCTCGGCCGTCTCCGCGTCGGCGGAGGAATGCAGATAGACGTGGCAGTTACCCACCCCCGTCTCGATGGTGGGAACCGTGGCATCACGCACGACCGCGGCGATCAAACCCGCTCCCCCACGCGGGATCACGACATCGACCAGCCCGCGGGCCTGAATGAGGTGGGTGACCGTCGACCGATCAGCACTACCGAGCAGTTGTACGGCCGATTCCGGCAGCCCGTGGCTCGTGAGCGCACCCTGCAGCGCCTCGACCAGGGCTGCGTTCGACTGCGCCGCGGACGAGGACCCCCGCAGCAGCACTGCGTTCCCGGATTTGAACGCCAGACCGAACGCGTCGACGGTCACGTTGGGGCGCGCCTCGTAGACCATGCCCACGACGCCCAGCGGAACCCGCATCTGCCTGATCTCGAGCCCGTTGGGGAGCGTCGATCCGCGGATGACCTCGCCGATCGGATCGGGTAGGCCCGCCACCTGCCGCAGCCCGGCGGCAATACCGTCGATGCGCGGTGCCGTCAGCCGCAGCCGATCGAGCAGACCCTCGTCCGTTCCCGCAGCGCGGGCGATCTCGATGTCGGCGGCGTTGGCTGCGAGCACCGGCTCCGCTGCGGCCAGCACGGCGTCGGCCGCGGCATGCAGCAGCGAATCCTTTTCCGCAGTGGTCAGCAACGCCAGTGCACGTGAAGCGACGCGGGCTCGGCGAGCAGCCGAGTGCACGTTCTCGCGCTCGTCGGCAGAGGACGGCACCGAAGCGGCCGAGACGGAAGCAGTCATGCACTACACACTAATAGGGCCGGGGAATGAAGCTGCATCTCCACGTCGTTGCAGCACAGCGTGGACATCGCCGACGTCACCGACGTCGAGACCGACAGACCGGAGGAACCACCTGTGAGTGCCCTGTTCGAGCCCCTGACATTGCGCGAGCTCACCTTTCCCAACCGGGTATGGATGGCACCGATGTGCCAGTACTCGGCCGACGAGACGGGCGAGAACGTCGGCGTCGCGGGCGACTGGCATCGCACCCACCTGGTGAGCCGCGCGATCGGCGGAGCCGGCCTGATCATCACCGAGGCCACAGCGGTCAGCCCCGAGGGCCGAATCAGCCCGTCGGACCTGGGCATCTGGAACGACACACAGGCCGACGCACTGGCCGAGATCGTCACCGAGATCTCGTCCTTCGGTACCGTCCCGGGCATCCAGCTGGCGCATGCGGGCCGGAAGGGCTCGACGGCGGCTCCCTGGCTCGGTGGCACATCACTGCCCGCCGAGGATCCCCGGAGCTGGGAGACCGTGGGCCCGAGCGCCGTACCGTTCGGTCGTTACGCGACACCACGGGAGGCGACAGCCGACGACATCGCGAAGATCGTCGACGATTTTCGTAACGCTGCGCGGCGCGCACTGAAGGCCGGGTTCCAGGTGGCCGAGATACACGGCGCACACGGATACCTCCTGCACCAATTCCTCTCGCCTGCCAGCAACACCCGCACCGACGCCTACGGCGGCGACTTCGCGGGGCGGACTCGCCTGCTGATCGAGGTTGTCGACGCGGTCCGTGAGGTGTGGCCGGCCGAGCTTCCGGTGTTCGTCCGTCTGTCGGCAACGGACTGGCTCGACGAACCCGAGAAGTCCGATGCTGCAGCCGACTTGGAAGCTCCGAGTTGGACCTCTGATCAGACTGTCGCGCTGGCGCAGATACTCACCGAGCACGGCGTGGATCTCGTCGATACGTCCACCGGCGGGAACGTACGCGCCGAGATTCCGGTCGAACCCGGCTACCAGGTGCCGTTCGCACGGCGTATCCAGAACGAGACCACGATGCCGGCCGCAGCGGTGGGGATGATCACCGAACCGAAACAGGCCGAGGACATCGTTTCGCTCGGCGAGGCGACTGCGGTGCTCCTCGCCCGTGAGCTGCTGCGCGATCCGTACTGGCCACGGCGCGCGGCCCGCGAACTCGGAGTGGAGATGACACCGGCAGTTGCACCGCAGTACGAGCGGGCCTACTGACAGTCACATCACGAGACCGGTCGCACCACGAAACCGAGCTTCTTGTCGACGACATTGCGCAGCTGTTCGCCGCGAAAGTATCGCTGCGCGTTGTCGACGAAGACGTCGGCGAGACGACTCTTCCACCCCGACGCGTCCCCGCTCATGTGCGGAGTGACGACCACGTTCTCGGCCGCCCACAGCGCGTGGTCTGCCGGGAGCGGCTCGGTCTCGAAGACGTCGAGCGCAGCCCCGGCGAGGTGTCCCGAATCGAGATGTTTGAGCAGGGCATCGGTGTCGAGTAGCTCGCCGCGACCGACGTTGATCACCCTGGATCCGGGACGCATCGCAGCGAGGACCGCGTCGTCGACCAGGCCCCTGGTCTGCTCGGTCAAAGGTGCGACGAGCACCAGGTACTCGGCCGCACCGACCACTGTCGACAACTCGTCGCTCGTATGTACCGTCCCGAAATCCGGGTCGCCCTCGCGAGCTTTTCGGCCGACTCCGGAGACCGACATGCCCACTGCCGTCAACAAAGTGGCAATGGCTCGTCCGATTGCTCCGGTGCCCACGATCATCACGTGTGCACCGTCGATGCGTTCGGTCTCGCGGTGTTGCCAGATCTTCGAATGCTGCAGTGTGCGCGAACGTTCGGAGTCCTTGGCGAACGCGAGGATCTGAGCCAGCACGAACTCCGCGATAGGTCGGTCGAACACTCCACGCGAATTGGTCACGACCACATCGGATTCCACCAGCTCGTCGAACATCAACGAGTCCACGCCGGCAGCGGCGATATGGATCCACTTCAGCGATCCGCAGCGCGGCCACGCGGATTCGACTGCAGGCGAGAAGAAGTCCCACAGCAGCAACGCGTCTGCGCCGTCGACTGCATCCGCCAGGGTGTCGGCCGTGGCGTATCTGACGTCGGCGATCTTCTCGACGGGCTCGAGACCCTCGGGAAGATCGCCGGCGTGCAGAACGACGAGAACCGGTGCCACTTCTACTTCTTGTAGCCGACGAGCTCGACGCCGGACGCAGCGACCTCGTCGTCGTTGTCACCGGGGCACTGGGTGCCGCGCAACGACCGGCCCGCGGTTTCGGGCATCAGCAGGATCGGCACGAACGCGATGGCAGCTGCGATCATCATGTACCAACCCGGGATCAGGTTGGAACCCGTTCGGTCGATCAGGAACGTCAGAATCAGCGGTGCCGTGCCGCCGAAGAGCGCCGTCGAGACGTTGTATCCGATGGCGAACGCTCCGTAGCGCACCTGGGTGGGAAACAGTGCGGGCAACGTCGACGACACGCAGGAGCACATGATGACCAGCAGCACGCCGAGACCGAGCAGGCCGATGCTCTGGCCGATCAGGCCGGTGTTGATGATCAACAGAAACAGCGGGACGCTGAAGACGAAGTACCCCACACAGGCGACCAGCAGCAACGGCTTTCGGCCCACCCGGTCGGACAGAGCGCCGATGGGGTTGATGATCAACATCATGATGATCATGATGGCCACGAGAGTGAAGTTGGACTGAGTAGTGCTGTGCCCCAACGTGTCGCTGAGGTACGAGGGCAAGAACGTGAGCACCGTGTAGTACGCGATGTTGAGCAGCAGCACGAATCCCATCAGAATCAGGATCCGCTGCCAGTACGTCAGGGTGGCCTTGAGGGAGGTGACTGCTCCACCTGCACCTTCTTCGACCGTGCCGCCGTCTTCCTTGGCCTCGGCGAACACCGGAGAGTCCTCGAGCCGGGTCCGCAGCCACAACGCGACGATGCCCAGCGGGAGCGTCACCAGGAACGGGATTCGCCAGCCCCAGGCCTCCATGGTCTCGTCTCCGAGCCCGACGTTGAGCAGGGTGCACAGGGTGGCCCCGCCCACCGTGCCTGCGAGGGTGCCGAATTCGAGGAACGACCCGAAGAATCCGCGGCGCTTGTCGGGCGCGTACTCGGCCATGAACACTGCTGCGCCGCCGTACTCACCGCCGGTGGAGAAGCCCTGCACCAGTCGGCAGACGAGCAACAGCAACGGTGCTGCGATACCGATGGTGTCGAACGTCGGCAGCACACCGATCGCCGCCGTGGCCAACGTCATCATCGAGACGGTCAGGACGAGGACCTTCTGACGACCGATGCGGTCGCCGAGCGGGCCGAGCACGATGCCGCCGATGGGGCGAATGATGAACGACGCGGCCAGCACGGCGAACGTGGAGAGCAGGCTCGCTCCCCCATCGTCCGACGGAAAGAAGTTGGCGGCGATGTAGACGGCCAGGTAGCCGTACACCGCGTAGTCGAACCACTCCACGGCGTTGCCCAGTGCGGACCCGCCGATCGCGCGATGCAGAATTTTCGTTTCGTTCGCGCTGAGTGTGTCGGTACTCGGCGGATATCCGGTCGGCGAAGCTGCCGACCCTGAAGTTTCGGTCACGGTCCAATACCTCTCGCTTTATGACAACGTGGAGCGTCGGTTTGGTACTTCGCAGCGTCCGACTTTACGTCGACGCCGGGCGCACGTCTCGAACAACCCCCTCTTGGAAAACTAAAGACCAGGTGGCGCAGCGATTCTGGTGGCGATCAACGCGTACGCCTTTGCGCTGTCGGTCAATTGCTGCACGGCGACGGACTCGTCCGGCCGGTGCGCCTGGTTTTCGATCTCCCCGGGACCGAGCACGACGGTGCGGATACCCATCTGCTGTGCCACGAAACCACCATCGCACGAAGCAGTCCAGATGTCAGTGAAACCGGCAGATCCGATGTCGCGAACCGATTGCATTGCAGTGGTGACCAATCCATCGTCCGCAGCGGTGAGAAAGCCCGGCATTTCCATCGACACCTCGAGATGTACCTCGATTCCCGAACCGGTGATACCTGCCGCGTCGATGCGCGAACGCAGGTCGTCCACCACCTCCGCAGCGCTCTCGCCGGGTAGCAGCCGACGGTCGACCGTGAGTACGCACCGGTCGGCAACCATCGACGTACCGGTGCCTCCCGTCACGGTGCCCACGTTCCAGGTAGCGGGACCGAGTTCGGCGTGTGGATCCTCGTCCAATTCGATCTGCCAGTCCTCGATGACGGCGACGATGCGGGCGGCAGCGGATATCGCATTGGCACCGTTACGCGGCCGACCTGCATGAGCCGAACGCCCGCGCACGTCGATCTCGATATTCGCGGCTCCTCGGCAACCGACGATGGTCACCAGGTCCGTCGGCTCGGCCACCACGCAACACTGGAAACGACGGGGCCCCGGATCGGCGACGAATGCTCGAATACCCAAGCCCGTGTCTTCCTCGTCCACCAGACACGCCAACGTCATCGGGAAGCGATCTGCAAGACCGGCATGGTTCACCGCATCCATAGCGGCCACCACTGCGGCCACTCCCCCCTTCATGTCGCATGCTCCCCGTCCGACCATGCGCCCCTCTCGCACGACCGCGGTGAACGGATCCGTCGTCCAGCCCGTGCCCGCCGGAACGACGTCGGAGTGGCCGACGAACAGGACCCCGGGGGTGTCATCGGGTCCGATCGAGGCGATCACGTTCGGTCTGCCGGGAGCGACCTCGATCGTGCGAACGTCGAATCCCAGTGCGCGACATCGCTCCGCGAGTATTTTCGCGCATTTTTCTTCGGTGTCGCCCGGATTTTCACCGCCCGCCTCGATCAACGCGGCTGTGAGAGAAACGATCTCGTTCTCATCGACGGCGTCGAGCAGAGACTGCTGGGCACTCGGAACGGTCATCGCGTGGGGTCGGAGGCGAGCAGATGCTTCGATTTTTCCACCGCGACGGCCAACCGCCTGATGCCTTCCTCGATGCGCTCGGGTGTCGACGAGGCGAAGCACAGCCGTAGCGAATCGTGAAACTTGCCGCCCACCGACAACGCCGGTCCTGGAATGTAGGCAACACCCTCGGCCAGTGCGGTTTCGAACAGATCCTGCGTCGAGAAATCGTGGTCGTTTCCACGCAATGTCGCCCACAGGAAGAAGCCCCCGTCGGGATCCGTGGTGGACATCGCGTCACCGAAGTGTGTCGCAATGCTGTTCTGCATCGCCATCTTTCGCGGTAGGTACACCGCAGCCAGCGACCGCAGGTGCTCCTCGAGCAGCCCGCGCCGGATGTACTCGGCCACCATCCTCTGGGCCGGAAGATTCGTACAGGTGTCCATCGCCTGCTTGGCGTTGACGATCAACCGACGCGCTTCGGGGGCCGCGTCCACCCACCCCACGCGCAGACCGGGAGCGATCATCTTCGAGAAGGTCCGCACCGAGAAGATCAGCGGATCGTTCGGACTCAGCGCCCCGAAACTCGGAATCGGGTCCCCCGAGAAACGCAGCAGGCCATAAGGATCGTCGTCGAGAATCACCGAACCCCATCGGTGTGCCAACTCGATCAACAACAGTCGACGCTCGAGCGAGAGCGTGACCCCGGACGGATTCTGAAAGTTGGGAATCACGTAGATCATCTTCGGTAGACGCCCGGCTCGCTCGACGAGTTCGGGTAACGCCTCGACGATCAGACCGTCACTGTCCATCGGTGCCTCGAGAATGTCGCCGCCGTAGCTCAACACGGTGGCAGTTCCGTTGGTGTACGTGGGACTTTCGACGATGACCAGATCACCGGGATCGACGAACAGCTTGCAGGCGATGTCGAGACCCTGCATGCCGCCCGAGGTGATGACGACCCGATCCTCGGACGTGGGTTCGCCGACGGACTCGAGATACGCCAACAACGCGTCGAGCAGACCCGGATCACCCTCGGTGGCACCGTAATCGAAGGCGTCCGCTGTGAGGACACTGCCGGCGATCTCGGTGAACGCGGCAGCCGGAACCGTCTCGGCTGCAGGAGATCCCATCGCGAACCTGACGATGTCGTGTTTCTGGGCAGCGAGAAGCGATGTCGACGAGTCGATCACCGATCCCACCAGTTGGTCGGTGCGCAGGGCCCAGGGAATGGCAGGAGTGGAGCCCGCGGAACGACCCTTCTGGGCGGGAGTGGAGCCCGCGGAACGACTCGGGGTGGCAGGAGTGGAGCCTGCGGAACGACCCTTCTGGGCAGGAGTGGAGCCTGCGGTGGAGGTGGTCATGTCTCACTCCTTCGTCAGTAGTTCTCGGGGGTATGCGGTGAATGTTTCGACGCCGGTGTCGGTGACTCGGACTGCTTCGGACACCTCGTATCCGTAGTCGTCCATCCACATTCCGCCGATGATGTGAAAGGTCATGTTCTCGGCCAGGACGGTCTCGTCGTCGGTGCGTAGGCTCACCGTGCGCTCGCCCCAGTCGGGGGCGTACGCGACGCCGATCGAGTAGCCGATGCGCGAGGGTTTGTGGAGGCCATGCTTGGCCAGGCTGGTGTTCCATACCTGAGCCAGCTCGGTTGCGGTGACCCCGGGGCGGACCGTTGCCAGTACCTCGTTCAGCGCTTCACCGGTGGATTCCGCGAGGTATTTCAGACGCGGACTCGGCTTGCCGAGCACGATCGTGCGGGCCATCGGAACGTGGTACCGCCGGAACACGCCGGCCAGTTCGACGACGGTGGTCTCGCCGCGTACGAACCGTTGATCCGACCACGTCAGGTGCGGAGTGTCCGCTCCTGCCCCGGTCGGCAGCATCGGCACGATGGCAGGGTGATCGCCGCCGAAGTCGGCAGTGCCGCGTACCTGTGCGTTCATGATGGCGGCAGCGGCATCGCACTGCCGTTCCCCTACCGAAATTGCTTGGTGCGCAGCAGACATCGCGGCCTCGCACACCGTCGCCGCACCGCGCATCAACGCGATCTCGGCCGGCGACTTGACCACGCGGATCCAATTGACCAACTCGTACGAGTCGGTGAATCGGTACTCGGGTAGCGATTTGACCAGCGCTTCGAAGGCTTTGGGGCTGAAGTAGTACGAGTCCATCTCCAGTCCCACTTGACCGTGCTCGAAGTTGTTGACCAACCCCAACTCTCGTAGCTTGGCGGCTACCCAGACGAACGGGTGGGTGTCTCTGCGCTGAACGAACGTCTCCGGGTATCCGAAGGTGTGGTCCTGCGGCAACCACGACGTACGGAACGCACCGTTGGCATCCATCTCGCGAGCGAAGAAGTACAGCTCGCCGTCCAGCGGCACGTACAGCATCTGCGGGGTATAGAACGAGAGTGCGTTGTAGCCCAGCAGATAGTAGAGATTCGCGGGGTCGGTGACGATCAGCGCAGTCAGGTTCTGCGACGCCATGCGCTGACGGACGGCTGCGAGCCGGTCGGCGTATTCCTCGTCGGTGAACGTGATGGGCGTGCTGTTCGGTACGTCCGGGTAGCGAGCCAGGCCGGGAGCAGCCCGTCCTGGAGTCTGCGCGGGTCCGATTGCGGTGACGTAGGCATCGTCGGATGAGGCGTTCACGGGCACCCCCTTCGGGAGGTCTTTTAGTAGATTGTTGACAATCAGGCTATCCGCAGGTGCCGGTGGGGAGCAAGGGCTGCCGTGTTAAAGCTGTGTTGCGCCCGAAGGCTCTACCCGGGTGTGGCCAGTACGGATTGCTCGGCCTGCTCGTCGACCATGGCTCGCGTCAGATCGTGCACGGCGGTGTCCATGTGTTCGTGGACGCCATTCTCGAGCGCATCCCAATCCGATCCCAGCAGCAGATCGACGATCAGCTGATGTTCCTCGACCAGGGCTTCGGGACGGTAGTAAGCAGTTTCGAGATTTGCCATGCAAATGCGTGCCTCGGCCGCCAGCGTGGCGTACATACGAGACATCCGACTGTTTCTCGTGGCCGCTACCAGGGCAGTGTGAAAGGCAAGGTCGCGTTCGGCGAGGCCACGCCAATCCGCCCGATCGATGAAAGGCTGCATCTGCATCACGATGGCCGAGAGTTCGTCTGCGGTCTTGATCAGCTGGGCACGATCTCCATGTACCAGAGTCCATGCCGCACCGACCTCGATCGCTGCACGCGACTGGTAGATCTCGGCGACGTCGCCGCTGCTGAGCTCGACGACGAACACACCGCGGTTGCGGTAGCTGACGAGCAGTCCCTCCTGATTCAGACGCTGCAACGCCTCTCGCACGGGGCCACGTGAAATCTCCAGCTCCGCCGCGACATTCGCCTCGTTGATCTGTTCTCCGGGCGCGTAGGACCCGTCGATGATGCGATCGCGAATCTGATCCGCGATCACCATCGACGTGTTGCGTGCGTCGATCGGTGTCAGGCGTCTCGAACCGGGCATGATCAGAACCTTCCTCAGCTGCGGGGAATCGCGAAGTATTTGTACTCCAGAAACTCGTCTATTCCGACTTTCCCGCCCTCGCGGCCGAGTCCCGATTGTTTGACACCACCGAACGGGGCTGCCGGATTCGACACCAACCCGGTGTTGAGCCCCACCATGCCCACCTCTAGGCGCTCCCCCATTCGCAGAGCCCGATCGATGTCCTGGGTGAACACGTATCCGACCAGTCCCCATTCGGTGTCGTTGGCCAGCGCGACGACCTCGTCCTCGGTGTCGAAGGGAACGATGGCGGCCACCGGTCCGAATATTTCCTGGGACATCAGATCCGATTCGGTATCGACATCGGTCAGGACGGTCGGTGGGTAGAAGTAGCCCGGCCCGTCCGGGGCCGCACCACCGACGACGGCGCGGGCACCGCGCGCGAGAGCATCGTCGACCAGAGCCTGGACCTTGCCCCGGCCTGCGTCGTCGATCAGCGGCCCCACCTCGGTCCCGTGAGAAGCGCCCGCGCCCACCCTCAGCGCGCCCATTCGGTCGGCCAAAGCATCCGAAAAGCGTTGTGCCACACTGCGGTGAACGAAGAACCGGTTCGCTGCGGTACATGCTTCGCCCACGTTGCGCATCTTGGCAACCATGGCTCCGTCGACGGCGCGGTCGAGATCTGCATCGTCCATGACCACGAAGGGTGCATTCCCGCCCAGCTCCATCGACGTCCGCATCACCGTCGCCGCCGCTTGTTCGAGCAGAATCTTGCCCACTGCCGTGGATCCTGTGAAGCTGATCTTGCGGGCAGCGCCGCTGCTCATCCACGACCCCACGACACCCGACGCATCGGTGGTCGGCACGATGTTGACGACGCCCGCAGGCACCCCCGCCTCGTGGAGAATCTGCACCAGCGCAAGTGCCGTCAGCGGCGTCTGCTCGGCGGGCTTGAACACGACGGTGCAGCCTGCCGCAAGGGCAGGCCCGATCTTGCGAGTTCCCATGGCCAGCGGGAAGTTCCACGGCGTGACGAGAATGCAGGGCCCGACCGGCGCGCGGGTGACCACGATGCGGTTCTTCCCGTCTCCGGTCAGGGTGTGATCACCCGAAATGCGTACCGCTTCCTCGGAGAACCAGCGAAAGAACTCGGCTCCGTACGCCACCTCGCCGCGCGCGTCGGCGAGCGGTTTACCCATCTCGGCGGTGATGATCGCAGCGAGCTCCTCCGAGCGGGCCATGATCATCTCGTATGCCGTCCGCAGTATGTCGCTTCGCACTCGCGGTGCGGTGGCCGCCCACTCCGCCGCGGAGTCGACGGCTGCAGCGAGCGCTTTCTCTGCGTCCGCGATACCGCCGTCCGCAACCGTGGCGATGACCTCGCCTGTGGCCGGGTCCACGACATCGAATCGGGCGTCCGATACCGACGGCACCCACTCACCACCGATGAAACAGTCTGTGGGAGAGGTGATGCGCGGACGCGTGAGGCTGGTGGTCGAGCTGGCGGTCATGGCCGCGGTCCTTTCGTCGAACGTGGATCGAGTATCTGTGCCAGGTGTACGGATGCATCGTCGCCCGAGTCACCGGTCAGTTGGCGCACCTGCATGTGACAGCTGAATCCGTCGGTCAGAACAGGAGTGTCGGGTTCGGTGGCCCGCAACGCGGGCGCGAGAGCCTGCTCGGCGACATCCATGCTGAGCTCGTAATGCCGACTCTCGAAACCGAAATTACCTGCTACACCGCAACATCCGGTGGCCTCACGTACCGACTCGATGCCCACGGCGGCGAGGGCTCGGCGCTGCGTTGCATCGCCGAAGACGGCGTACTCGTGGCAGTGAGTCTGCACCGTGACCGCAGCCGGCATGTCGCCCGAGGGCTGCCAGCCCGCGCTTGCCTGATCGATCACCGCTCCCGCGAAGCTCTGGACGCGTGCCGCGACCCTCCTCGCCGCGTCCGTGGGGACCAGTTCGGGCATGTCCTTACGGAACGCGGCCGCACAGCTCGGTTCGGTCACGACGATCGGCCTGTCGGTACCGTCGTCCAGCGCCGCAACGGCTTTCGTCAGCTGCTTGCGAGCGGACTTCAGCTGACCCGTCGAAATCCACGTCAAACCGCAACACACATCCGTTCGGCATTCGGTGGTGCGTCCGGAGTCTTCGAGAACGCGTTGTGCCGCACCCGCGACCTCGGGGCGAAAACCTTGTGTGAACGTGTCGACGACGAGCACCACATCGGCGTCGCGGCCACCGCCGACTCGGACGGCATCGGCCAGTTCCTTCGACGACGCGAACCGAGGCAATGCGCGTTCGGTGGTCAGCCCACCCAGACGTGCCGCCACTGCCGACACCCGGGGTGTCAGCAGACGATTGAGCAGCGGTGCCCTTCGCTTCGTCACCGCGAGCCATCGAGGCAACCACCCGAGCGAGTAGTGCGACAGCGGCCGCAGCCGCCTCGCGTAGTGATGGTCGAGGAACTCCGATTTGTACGTGGCCATGTCGACGCCGACGGGACAGTCCGAGGAGCAGGCCTTGCACGACAGGCAGAGATCGAGCGACTCCGCAACGTCCTTCGATGCCCATCCGTCGGCCACCGTCGGAGAACTGCGCACCATCTCCTGCAGCACCCGCGCCCGGCCCCGCGTCGAATCCTTCTCGTCACCCGTCGCACGGTAGCTCGGGCACATGACGCCACCGGTTGTCGTTCGACATTTCCCCACGCCCACACAGGATTGGGTGGCATGGACGAACGGGTCCAGATCGGGTCGCGACCCTATCTGGTGCAGATCGAAGCTGGTCTTCCACTCCCGGGCCGGGATGCCTTGAAGCATCAGGTTGTCCATCAGGGGTTCGGGGTCGGTGATGGATCCGGGGTTCAGGATTCCCGCGGGGTCCCAGATGCGCTTGAACCGGGAGAAGGCGTCGAGCATGCGAGGGGAATACATGACCGGCAACAGCTCCGAGCGTGCGCGGCCGTCACCGTGCTCGCCCGAAAGACTGCCGCCGTGCTTGACGACGACGCGTGCGGCAGCGCGCAGGAAGTCGTACATCACTCGTCGTCCGGCGTCGGTGCGTTGGTCGAAGGTGATCCGTACGTGCATGCAGCCGGCACCGAAGTGGCCGTACATCACTCCGGTCAGATTGTGTTCGGCCAGTAGCGAATTCAGGTCCGCGAGATACGCCGACAGGTTTTCCGGTGCCACGGCGGCGTCTTCCCAACCGCCCCAGGACTCGACTCCACTCGCCAGGCGCGTCGCCAAACCGGCACCGTCCTCGCGCACCCGCCACAACGCTGCGCGATCGGCCGCATCGGTCACGATACGACCCTCTTTGACGCGCCCGAGCCGACCGAGAGCCTCGAGCAACCGAGATGCCTTGTCCTGCACCTCTGTCGCGTCGGCCCCGTCGAGGTCGACGTACAACCAGGCATTTCCTGCAGGGAGCCCTCGTACCGAGTCCGGTCCGCGGCGATACTCCATCGTGCCGGCGATGTTGTCGTCGATTCCTTCGACGGCGGCGGGTGAGAACTCGAGAATGGTCGTCACGTCCGCCGCGGCGGCCACCACGTCGTCGTATCCGAGACACAGCAGCAGTGCGGCTGGGGGTACGGGCACGACGGCGACGGTCACCGACACGATCACCGCGCAGGCACCTTCGCTTCCGACGAGGGCCCGGGCAACGTCGAAACCGTTCTCCGGCAACAGATGCGAGAGGTGGAATCCCGATACCTGACGCGGGATGCGACCCAACTCGACCCGTAGAAGGGCCAGATTGTCCGACACCAGCGAGCGCAGCTCGTTCGAGATACGTTCGGCTGCAGCGACAGCCGCCGAGTCCTGGGTTCGCAGCGCCTGCACACCACTGCGGGTGACTCGCAGCAGGTATCCGTCGGCGGTCACCACGTCCATGGCCACCGTGTGGTCGGCGGTGCGTCCGTACCGCACGGAGTGGTTACCGCACGCGTCGTTGCCGACGGCTCCGCCCACCGTCGCGCGGGTCTTGCTGGACGGATCGGGCGCAAAGGTGAAGGCACCGTCGGTCCGCGTCACCAGCTGACGTTGCAACTCCGAGATGACGATTCCGGGCTCGACGACGGCAGTCCTGGACTCGGTGTCGACCGAGAGCACCCGGTTCATGTGGCGCGAGAAGTCGAGGACGATCCCACGGCCGATTGCGTTGCCCGCCATGGAGGTACCGCCGCCACGCCCGATGACGACAACGTCGGCGGCGGCACACAGCGACACGACCGTAGCCACTTCGTCGGCGCTGCGCGGAAAGACGACAGCGGCCGGCGGGACTCGGTAGTTCGACGCGTCGTAGGAGTATTCGGCCAACCGTCGGGACGAATCGTCGACGTCGATGCCCAGTCTTCGCACTCGCTGTACGAGTGCGGGCACCTCGGACCGAACAGGGGCTGCTGTCACAGCACGTTCTTCAATGTCCGCGACAACGCGTCGAGTCCGAACGTCATCTCGTCGTCGCTCACGATCAGTGCGGGGATGATACGAACCACGTTGCCGAGCGCACCGCAGGTGAGCAACAGCAGCCCTTCGTCGATGGCACCCTGTTGCACCCGCAGAGCAGCGGCGGCGTCGGGATTGCCCGAGCTGTCGACGAATTCGAGCGCCTGCATCAATCCGAGTCCTCGAGCATCACCGATGGCCGGGTGCTGTTCCTTCAGCGCGAGAAGGCCGTCGAGGAGAACTCGGCCCTGCGCTGCCGCGTTGTCGACCAGCCCTTCCTCGCGCACGACGTCGAGGGTAGCGACTCCCGCCGCAGCAGCGACGGCGTTGCCGCCGTAGGTTCCGCCTTGCGACCCCGGCCATGCCTTGCCCATCAGCTCTGCCGATGCGGCTATCGCCGAGATCGGGAACCCGCTGGCGAGTCCTTTAGCGGTGATGAGGATGTCGGGAGTGATCGACGAGTGCTGATGGCCCCAGAACGTTCCGGTGCGTCCGACTCCGGCCTGCACCTCGTCGACGATCAGGACGATGCCGTGGGTGTCGGCGCGTTCGCGCAAGCCCTCGAGGAATGCAGGGGGCGTGGGCAGGTACCCGCCGTCGCCCAGCACCGGCTCGATGATGAACGCAGCCGTGTCGGCGGGGCTGGACATCGTCATCAACAGGTAGTCGAGTTCCTTCAGCGCGAAGGCGACTGCGGTGTCCATGTCCCATCCGTACCGAAATGCATACGGAAACGGTGCGATGTGCACCCCACCCATGATCGGCGAGAATCCCGATCGGAACTTGGTTCCCGCCGTGGTGAGCGATGCAGCCGCCACCGTTCGCCCGTGGAAGCCGCCGTGGAATGCAACGATGTTCGGTCGACCGGTTGCCATGCGCGCCAATCGGATCGACGCCTCGACCGCCTCGGATCCCGAGTTCGCGTAGAACACACTGTCCAACCCGGCAGGCAACACCTCTCCGAGCTTGTCCGTCAGCGCGAGCAGGGGTTGATGCATGACGGTCGTGTACTGGGCGTGGATGATCTTGCCCACCTGTTCGCGAGCTGCCTCGACCACGCGGGGGTGGCAATGACCGGTGCTGGTGACGCCGATGCCGGTCGTGAAGTCGAGGTACTTGCGCCCGTCGGTCCCGATGATCCAGCTGCCCTTTCCGTGGTCGACGACAATCGGGGTCGCCTGCTTGAGTGCGGGGCTGAGGTGGGTGCGAGTCGACGCTGTCATGGACGCCATCGTCACCCACCGATTCCGGATTGTCAACAATCTGCAATTATGCATTCGGGGCGGGATCGACCCGTTCGGTCGAGCCGAGGGCGATAGGGTTCGGTCGTGTCCGCATCGAACCCCCGCTCGAGCAGCCCGCGCATCGTCGTACTGGGCAGCATCAACATGGACCTGATCACTCGGACCCCCGCCCTGCCCGAACCGGGCGAAACCGTGTTGGGGACCTCGTTCGACACCGCACCCGGCGGCAAAGGTGCCAACCAGGCGATCGCGGCGTCGAAGTCGGGAGCTCGCGTGAGCTTCGTCGGGGCGGTCGGGGACGACGAATTCGGGCCGACACTGCGGCACACCCTCACCAGCGCAGGCGTCGACGACCATGCTCTGCGAACCGCAGCAGGAGCGTCCGGAATCGCCGCCATCACCGTCGACGACCGAGCCGAGAACAGCATCGTGGTCGTGGCCGGAGCCAACGGCGGTGTACACGAGCTCACCGACGACGACCTGGCAATCATCGACGAGGCCGATATCCTGCTGTGTCAGTTGGAGATTCCCCTCGAGACCGTACTCGCCGCGTTCGAGTACGCACACTCCCGCGCCGTCGTGACGATGCTCAACCCGTCCCCCGTCCAGGATCTGCCCGACGCTCTCGTTGCGGCCACCGACGTCCTGGTGGTCAACGAGGCCGAGGAAGCGCGCATCGGGAGTCGAGTGAAGAACATAGAACATGTGGTCACCACGCTGGGCGCACGAGGCGCGAGATATCGCGGCTCGGAATCGTTCGAGGTACCCGCGCCGAAGGTCGAGGCGGTCGACACCACCGGAGCGGGTGACGCATTCGCCGGAGCACTCGCGGCATCCTGGTCGAGCGGACCCCGCGCTGCCATCGAATGGGCCGTCGCCGCAGGTGCTTTCGCTGCGACGGGAGCCGGCGCGAGCGCGTCCTCGGGAACGAGGGCCCAGATCGAATCCCTCCGCGGTGCGGACGCGCGATGAGTGCGTACGACCCGACTGAGCTCCGCCTGCTGCGCCGCGCACGCGATCGAATGGATCGCGATTTCGCGCAACCGCTCGACGTCCCGTCACTCGCCAGAACCGCGCTGATGTCCACTGCACATTTCAGTCGCCGGTTTCGGGAGGCCTACGGCGAGACGCCGTACGCGCATCTGATGACACGACGGATCGAGCGCGCCAAAGCGCTGCTGCGACGCGGAGACGTCACGGTCACCGAGGCGTGCTTCGCCGTCGGCTGTACCAGCCTCGGGTCGTTCAGCTCGAGATTCACCGAGATCGTGGGCGAGACACCGAGCGCCTACCGCGCCCGCGATCATCGTGGCAGCCATGCCGTACCCAGCTGCACCGCGATGGTTCTCGGACGCCCGATGCGAGGGCCCACATCCCCGACGGCGGCGGTGACCGAGCCGAGCAGAATCGAAGAAGCATCTGCGGGCGGGGCGTCCTAGCCTCCATCCATGACACTTTCACTGAGCCACGTTCACGTCTACACCGACGACCCCGATGCCTCGGTTGCGTTCTACCGAGACGCTCTCGGACTCGAGGTCAAGAGCGAGGTGGCCAACGACGGCTACCGCTGGATCACACTGTCCACCAGCGAACAACCCGAGATCGAGGTCGTGCTGTCGCAGCCGCACGCGGGCCGTTCTCGGGAACTGGGCGATCAGCTCGCCGCGCTGCTGGCCAAGGGCGAGTTGCCGGGACTACTGTTCCGCGCCGACGACCTCGATGCCGCGTTCGAGCGGATCCGCGCGGCGGGTACGGGCGAGATACTGCAGGAGCCGACGAGTCAGCCCTGGGGTGCCCGCGATGCCGCGTTCCGTGACCCGGCCGGAAACATGGTGCGCGTCAGCCAAGCCTGAAGTGTGGCGCCCGCCTCGACTACAGAGCCGAGGCGAGCGCCAGACCGCCACCGCACGCGAGTACGGACGCCACCAATGTGCCGATCGCGTTGACGGCGGCGTCGACCCGACGGCCCTGCTGCAGTAACCGCACGGTGTCCACGGTCGAGGTACTGAAGGTGGTGTAGCCCCCACAGAACCCGGTTCCGAGAACTGCCTGCGCATCGGTGGAGCCGGCGCGCAGCATCACCCAGCCGGCCAGCAACCCGAGCAAGAACGAGCCCGAGATGTTGATACCGACGGTTGCCCACGGGAAGCTCGTGCGCGAGCTCAGCCGTGACTTCACCTCCGCATCGACGAAGAATCGCGCGACCGACCCGAGCGCGCCGGCCAGGATCACCAGGGCCGCGATCATCGGATCACTCTGTTGGCGAACATGATTCCGGCTCCGGCCGCCACAACTCCCAACACCACACTGACGACGGCGTATGCCGACGCCAGTCCGGTGAACCCGCTCCGAACACCCTCGACCGTTTCGAGGGCGAAGGTGCTGTACGTGGTGAACGCGCCGCAGAACCCCGAACCGCCGAGCAACCGGAGCCGACGCCGCGCACCCGTATCGGGACCACTGCGCAGCAGCGACTCGAGCAGCAACCCCAGCACGAATGCACCGACGATGTTGATTCCGAACGTGGCGAGAGGCCACTGCGACGTCGTGTGTGGGAGACGTTCCTCGATCGCGTAACGAGCAGCAGTACCTGCCGCGCCGCCGACGAATACCGTTGCCAAGACCGCGAGATTGCGGTGCGATGCCAGGTCGCTCACCGCCGGCTCTGCTCTCTGTCGTACCGATGCTGCACGATGAACAGTATGACGACAGCGACGCACGCGACCGCAGGCAACTTGCGCGAAGACGCCGAAAGGCTGCTGCGTGAGCTCGCCGGCCCCGATGCGGTGTTGCGCGAGGACCAGTGGACGGCAATAGAAGCGCTGGTCGTGCACCGTCGGCGGGCGCTGGTGGTCCAGCGGACCGGTTGGGGTAAGTCGGCTGTCTACTTCATCGCCGCGAAGCTACTTCGCGCCCAGGGTCTGGGACCGACGGTCATCGTGTCGCCACTGCTGGCGTTGATGCGAAACCAGGTCGCCTCTGCGCAGCGCGCCGGGGTGCGGGCGGCGACCATCAACTCGGGCAACATGACCGAGTGGGACGAGATCCATCAACAGGTGAACTCGGGCGAGCTCGACGTGCTGTTGGTCAGCCCGGAGCGCCTGAACAATCCCGACTTCCGCGACCAGGTGCTGCCGTCGTTGGCCGGTGACGCCGGCCTGGTCGTGGTCGACGAGGCCCACTGCGTCTCCGATTGGGGACATGATTTCCGGCCCGACTACCGGCGGATCCGCACCCTCATCGCCGAACTGCGCGACGGCATACCCGTGCTGGCCACCACGGCGACAGCGAACGACCGGGTGGTCGACGACGTCGCCGCCCAACTCGGTGTCGGCGGCGGAGACACCCTGGTCCTGCGCGGCGGACTCGCGCGGGACTCACTACGGATGTCGGTGGTGCGGATCGAGAACGCCACCGAGCGCGCAGCGTGGCTCGGCGATCACCTGAAGACCCTGCCGGGCTCGGGAATCATTTACACGCTGACGGTGTCGGCCGCCAAGGATCTCGCCGCGCTGCTCACCGACCAGGGCCACGTCGTGGCGTCGTACACCGGTCAGACCGACCCCACCGAACGCGAATCACTCGAAGCCGACCTACTCGCAAACCGGGTCAAGGCGCTCGTCGCGACCTCCGCACTCGGCATGGGGTTCGACAAACCCGACCTCGGCTTCGTCGTGCACATGGGGGCACCGTCCTCGCCGATCTCCTACTACCAGCAGGTCGGTCGCGCCGGCCGCGCCACCGAACGCGCCGACGTCGTACTACTCCCCGGCCACGAGGACCGGCAGATCTGGAGCTATTTCGCCTCCGTCGCATTCCCGCGGGAACATCTCGTGCGACAGGTCATCGAGGCACTCGATACCGACAAGGCTCAGTCGACCCAAGCTCTCGAGCCACTGCTCGAGCTCAATCGCAGCAGGCTCGAGATGGTGCTCAAGGTCCTGGACGTCGACGGGACCGTCAGACGCGTCCGTGGCGGTTGGATGGCCACCGGTGAGTCGTGGACGTACGACGCGAGCCGCTACGAACGCCTCGAGCAAGCCAGGGACCGTGAGCAGCAGGCGATGCTCGACTACCAGAGCACCGATGGGTGCCGGATGGAATTTCTTCGTCGGCAGCTCGACGACCCCGATCTCGGCGCACCCGGCACCGAGTCCGACCGTTGCGGCCGATGCGACAACTGCACGGGCGAGCATCTCTCGTCCGCGGTCGATGCCACGTCGGTCGACTCTGCGAGGGCCCGGCTCGATCGCCCCGGACTCGATCTCCAGCCCCGAAAGCAGTGGCCCAGTGGGATGAAAAAGCTCGGTGTATCGCTCTCGGGCAAGATCGGCAACCCGCACCGACCGGGTCGCGTTCTCGGCCGCCTCACCGACCTCGGGTGGGGTGGACGCTTGCGAGCCCTGCTGGATGCACCCGACGCTCCCGTCACCGAAGCGCTGGAGAAGGCCTGCATCTCGGTGCTGGCCAACTGGGACTGGGCCGACCGCCCGACCGCCGTGCTGGCCCTGGACTCCCCCACCCACCCGCTGCTGGTGCGCTCGGTAGCCGAGCGCCTGGCAACCGTCGGGAAGCTGGAGAACCTGGGAGTGATGCAGGTCAGACCGGGACATCCTCCGGTATCGGCCGCAAATTCGGCCTTCCGAGTTGCCGGCCTGGTGGACTCGTGGGAGGTTCCGGACGTATCGTCCGTAGACGGGCCGATTCTGCTCGTCGATCTGCTCACCGACACCGGTTGGACGTTCACGTGTGCGACCGCTGCACTGCAGGCTGCGGGAGCGGATGCGATCCTCCCCTTCGCATTGGCAACGCCCAAATAGGGCGCATTGGCATCGCCGAACCAGGGCCTTCTCGGAATGCGAGTTTGAAAACGCGCCAGATGGGTACCGCCAGCCGATCCCGAAATATGTGAGCACCATCACAATCGGCGGTTAACCAGGCAAAGCATGTTCGATTCGGGCGTCGATTCTCCGACGCACTCGATATGCTCCCGCCTCCTTGTTACGGTCGTATTTCCTATGAAGCCTGCATTGCTGAGAGGTACCCCGCTCACTGCGCCGGACGCAGTGAAGTTTCGTAAGCCACAGATCTCCGACGGAGTCCGGCTCTGGGAGATCGCAAGAGATTCACGAGTTCTGGATCTGAACTCCAGCTACTCGTACGTGTTGTGGTGCCGAGATTTCGCGGCCACCACCGTCGTGTCCGACATCGACGGCCGCGCAGTCGGTTTCGTCACCGGATACATCCGCCAGGACGCCCCTCGAACGCTGTTCGTGTGGCAGGTCGCCGTGGATGCGGACCAGCGCGGCAAGGGACTTGCCGGTCGCATGCTCATGGAGCTGCTCGACCGCCTCGAGCCACAGGGCATCACGCACCTCGAAACCACGATCAGCCCGGACAACGAAGCGTCCATCGCAACCTTCACCAGCCTCGCACGCAAGCGAGGTACCGACATCGTCAAGTCGGATTTGTTCGCGCCCAACGATTTCCCTGATAGCCACGAAGCAGAAGAGCTCTACACCGTAGGCCCGGACGCATCGCGGAATTACGAAAGGAACAAGCAGAACATGACCGAAAAGAACACAGTGACAACAGAGAAGCCCGACGTATTCGAGACCGTCGAGTCCGGCGTGCGTAGCTACAGTCGCCAGTGGCCCGCCGTATTCACCACAGCGAAGAACTCGGTCATCACCGACGAGAACGGCAACGACTACCTCGATTTCTTCGGTGGCGCAGGCGCACTCAACTACGGCCACAACAACGACATGATCAAGAGCGCGTTGGTGGACTACATCACCAGCGATGGCATCACGCACGGACTCGACATGTCCACCGTCGCCAAGCGTGAGTTCCTCGAGTCGTTCAAGAAGAACATCCTCGACCCCCGCGGCTTGGACTACAAGGTTCAGTTCCCCGGTCCGACGGGCACCAACACCGTCGAGGCAGCGCTCAAGCTCGCTCGCAAGGTCACCGGGCGCGAGGCGATCATCAACTTCACCAACGCATTCCACGGCATGACACTCGGCGCGTTGTCGGTCACCGGCAACTCGATGAAGCGAGCTGGCGCCGGAATTCCATTGGTGCACACCACTCCGATGCCGTACGACAACTACTTCGGCGGCGTCACCGAGGACTTCCAGTGGTTCGAGCGCGTTCTCGACGACTCGGGCAGTGGATTCAACCGACCGGCCGCGGTGATCGTAGAGACCATTCAGGGCGAGGGCGGAATCAACGTCGCACGACCGGAGTGGTTGCGCGCGTTGGCCGAACTGTGCTCGCGACGCGAAATTCTGCTGATCGTCGACGACGTGCAGATGGGCTGCGGCCGCACCGGCCAGTTCTTCTCGTTCGAGGAAGCCGGCATCACCCCGGACATCGTCACCCTGTCGAAGTCCATCGGCGGCTACGGCATGCCGCTGGCGCTGACACTGTTCAAGCCCGAGCTGGACGTCTGGGCACCGGGTGAGCACAACGGCACCTTCCGCGGCTTCAACCCGTCGTTCGTCACGGCAAAGGCAGCCATCGACCACTACTGGTCCGACGACAAGTTCGAGAAGGAAACCCTCGCCAAGGGCGAGCACATCCAGGATCGGTTCATGAAGTTGTGCGCCAAGTTCGACGGCATCTCGACTCGCGGTCGCGGCATGGTCCAGGCTCTGGTGTTCGACGACGCGGAGTTGGCCGGCAAGGTGTCTCAGCTGTGCTACGACGAGCGTCTGCTCGTCGAGACCGCGGGCCCCAAGGACGAGGTCGTCAAGCTTCTTCCCCCGTTGACCACGACGATCGACGAGCTCGACCGCGGCCTGGACATCATCGAAAGTGCAGTGGCGAAAGTTCTGTCCTAGCAGCGTCCAGCACACACCGACATCGAAGGAGACATCGCATGATCGTTCGCACCACCGAAGAAATCACCGGAACCGACCGCGACATCTCGAGCGAGGACGGCAACTGGCGCAGCAAGAGAATCATTCTGGGCGGTGACAAGGTCGGCTTCTCGTTCCACGAGACCACCATCCAGCCCGGAACGGTGAACAACTTCCACTACGCGAACCACGTCGAAGCGGTGTGGCTCATCGAGGGTGAAGGAACGCTGACCGATCGCGAGACCGGACAGACGTACGAGCTCGGACCGGGGTCGATGTACCTGCTCAACGGGCACGAGCGTCACACCGTGGAGCCGCGCACGACAATGCGCATGCTGTGTGTGTTCAACCCGCCGGTCGTCGGCAACGAGACGCACGACGAAAACGGCGTGTACCCCCTCGTCGAGGTACCTGCGTAACGCATTTCGTCACAACACCGGGCCCGCACCGACGCATCGTCGGTGCGGGCCCGGTGTCGTCGTTGTCGGTCGATGCGTGACACGACTCTTCGCTATCCTGGACGAGGTGAATGCTCCGACCGCGCCCGCGGAAACGTATCGGCAATTGCTCTCGATGCTGGACGGAAGAACTGTTGCAGTGCTCACCGGTGCCGGCATGTCGACCGACTCCGGAATTCCGGACTATCGGGGTCCGAAGTCACCACCGCGCAATCCGATGACTTTTCAGCAGTTCATCGGTGATGCCGAGTTCAGAAGGCACTACTGGGCGCGTAATCACGTGGGTTGGCGACACATGGACGCGGCAGTGCCCAACGACGGCCACCGAGCCCTGACCCGTCTCGAACGCGCAGGAGTCGTCACCGGCATCATCACCCAGAACGTCGATATGCTGCACACCAAGGCCGGCAGCCGCAACGTCATCGATCTCCACGGTGTCTACGCCCGCGTGCGCTGCCTGAACTGCGAGCGGTTGGTGTCGAGGTTCGAGTTGGCCAGACGCTTGGATCGAGCCAACCCCGGCTTCGTCGAATCCGTTGCTCCGGCCGAGGGCGTCGAGATCGCACCCGACGCCGACGCGATCATCTCGTCCACCGCGCATTTTCGGATGGTCGATTGCGAATCCTGTTCCGGCATACTCAAACCCGACATCGTCTATTTCGGCGAGAGTGTCCCCAAACCGCGCGTTGCCGAGGCCTTCGACCTCGTCGATCGCAGCGACGCGCTGCTGGTGCTGGGGTCCTCGCTGACCGTGATGTCGGGCCTGCGATTCGTCAGACACGCGTTCAAGACCGGCACGCCCGTTGTCATCGTCAATCGGGGTTCTACCCGTGGCGACGAATTCGCCTCTCTCACACTGCATACCGGCTGTTCGGAAACAGCGACAGCGCTGGCCGACGCGTCCGATCAGGCGCGGACGAGATCGTCCGCGTGAACCACCGGACGCTGTAGCTCCGCGGCCAACTCCCCCGTGGACCGCCCGAGCATTCCGGACAACTCCCCGGAGTCGTAGGCGACGACCCCACGGGCCACCAGTACACCGTCGGTATCGACGAGAGAGACGACGTCTCCGCCGTGAAAAGAACCGGACACGGCCGTGATCCCCGCAGACAACAACGACCTGCGCCGCTCGACGACTGCTCGCACGGCACCGGCATCGAGGTGTAGCTCACCTGCCGCGTCGGCCGCATGCCGCACCCAGAACTTTCGTGCCGACAACCGCGTCGGGCGCGCCGCGAAGGCGGTGCCCACTACGGATGTCGTCAGAGCGTGAGCAGCATCGGATGCCGCGGCCAGCAGCACCGGAACCCCGGCGTCGGCCGCCAGGCGCGCAGCAGAGAGTTTGGAGGCCATACCGCCGGTACCGAGCGCTCCCCCGGACCCGGCGACGACGCCGTCCAGATCCTCCGGGCTGGTCACCTCGGGGATCAACGTGGCCGAGCCCTTACGCGGGTCACCGTCGTACAGCCCGTCCACATCCGAGAGCAGGAACAGCGCGTCGGCACCGACGAGGTGTGCCACGAGTGCCGCCAACCGATCGTTGTCACCGAACCGAATCTCGGCGGTGGCCACGGTGTCGTTCTCGTTGACGATCGCTACTGCGCCGAGCGACCGTAGCCGATCCAAGGTGCGCTGCGCATTACGGTGATTGGTTCGCCGCGCGATGTCCTCGGCGGTCAGCAACACCTGCCCGACCGTGCGGCCGTACCGGTGGAACGACGAACTCCAGGCGTGGACCAGAGCAAGCTGCCCTACGCTCGCCGCAGCCTGCTTCGTTGCGAGGTCACGCGGGCGTCTGGTGAGGCCGAGTGGTGCCATGCCTGCACCGATCGCGCCCGACGAGACGACGACCACGTCGGTGCCGCTACGCATCCGCGACTCGATGGCGTCGGCCAACAGGTCCAGTCGAGCCAGATCGAGACCGGCATCGAGGCTGGTGAGCGCCGAGGATCCGATCTTGACCACGATGCGCTTGGCGTCGGCGATCGTACGACGGGTATCGGTGAGAGCCTCTGCGGGCGAATCGGATTCACGCACCGACACCTCGTCTACTCCTGTTCGGTATCGAGCCCGCGGCGAACCTGACGGGCGTGCTTGCGCTCGGAGGCACCGATGCGCTCGACCTGATCGAGTCGAGCATCGGTGCCGCGACCGGTCATCGTGATCTCGACACCGGCCGGGGTCTGCGGTTCCCAATCGAAGGACACGTCGCCGATGGTGACCGACGCGCCCGGCTGAGCGCCCGCCTTGATCAGTGCATCCTCGACGCCGAGCCGCGCGAGGCGGTCCGCGAGGTAGCCGACAGCCTCGTCATTGGTGAACTGCGTCTGGCGCACCCACCGTTCCGGACGGGTACCGCGCACGATGAAGCCGTCCGGGATGTCCGGATCCTTGACGACCTTGAAGCTGTCGTCGTTTCGTGCGACGGGACGCAGCACCTGACGCCGCGGCTCCGGTGCCGGGTGCGCTGTGCGGTAATCCTCGACGAGCTTCGCCAACGCGAACGTCAGAGGCTTGAGACCGGCGCGCGTCACTGCGGAGATGGTGAACACCGGCCAGCCGCGAGACTCGAATTCCGCGGTGACCATTTCGGCGAGCTCGGCACCCTCGGGAATGTCTGCCTTGTTCAGTACGACGATGCGGGGCCGGTCGGCGAGATCACCGAGGCTGGCATCACCGGACAGGGCCGGCTTGTAGGCCGCCAGCTCCGCTTCGAGAGCGTCGACGTCGGAGATCGGGTCACGGCCCGGATCCAGTGTCGCGCAATCGACTACGTGTGCGAGCACAGCGCATCGCTCGAGGTGACGCAGAAAGTCCAGTCCGAGACCGCGGCCCTGACTCGCGCCGGGGATCAGTCCGGGGACGTCGGCGACGGTGAACGTGGTGTCTCCACTGGAGACGACACCGAGGTTGGGCACCAGTGTGGTGAACGGGTAGTCGGCGATCTTCGGCTTCGCTGCGGAAAGAACCGAAACCAACGAGGACTTACCGGCCGACGGGAATCCGACGAGGCCGACGTCGGCGACGGACTTGAGTTCGAGGACGAGTTCGCGTTCGATGCCCTCTTCGCCGAGCAGAGCGAAACCGGGCGCTCGACGAGCCTTGGACGCCAGTGCTGCGTTGCCGAGCCCGCCGCGCCCGCCGGGAGCGGCGTCGAAACGCGTTCCCTCACCGATCATGTCGGCGAGGACGTTGCCCTTCTTGTCGAGCACGACGGTGCCGTCGGGGACCTTGAGAATCAGGTCCTCTCCGTTGGCCCCTTCTCGGTTTCCGCCCATGCCCTGAGTTCCGTTGCCGGCCTTCGCATGACTGGAGAAGTGGAAGTCGAGCAATGTGTGGACGTTGCTGTCGACGACGAAGATGACTCCGCCACCCTGACCGCCGTTGCCGCCGTCCGGGCCGCCGAGAGGCTTGAACTTCTCGCGGTGAACCGAAGAGCAGCCGTTGCCACCTTTGCCGGCGCTGACGTGCAGCACCACGCGGTCGATGAATCGTGACATAGCTGTCTTCGATCCTTTCTGGAAGAAAAACGGGGTGAAAAAAGCGATAGGGGCGGACCGGTCTCGTGACCCTGGTCCGCCCCTATCGGGAGCTGTGAACGTGCGCGGTGGACGTCCGACCCGGGCAGTTGCCTGCCGTGCCGGTCATCGTGAGCGCGAGCTGCAGAAGGACTAGGCCTCTACAGTGACCGGAACGATGTTCACGGTCTTGCGTCCGCGCTTGGCACCGAATTCGACTGCGCCGGGAGCGAGTGCGAACAAGGTGTCGTCGCCGCCACGGCCGACGTTGACGCCGGGGTGGAAGTGCGTGCCGCGCTGGCGGACCAGGATCTCGCCTGCGCCGACGGTCTGGCCGCCGAAACGCTTGACGCCGAGGCGCTGTGCGTTCGAGTCGCGACCGTTACGGGAGCTTGATGCACCCTTCTTATGTGCCATGTTGCATACCCTCCTCGGGGTGAATCAGCTGAAAAGAACTCGGGTCCGGTAAGACCTGGTTACTTGATGCCGGTGACCTTGAGGACAGTCAGCTTCTGCCTGTGTCCCTGACGCTTGTGGTATCCGGTCTTGTTCTTGAACTTGTGGATGCGGATCTTCGGGCCCTTGGTGTGCTCGACGATCTCACTGGCGACCGAGATCTTTGCCAGCTTGTCTGCATCTGTGGTCAGGTCGGATCCGTCTACGACGAGGACCGGAGCAAGCGAGACAGCAGTGCCGGGCGCTCCCTCGATCTTCTCGACCTTGACGAGGTCACCAACAGCGACCTTGTACTGCTTTCCGCCGGTCTTGACGATCGCGTACGTTGCCATCGGAGGGCTACCCCTTGCTTCTTCGAACTTGCTCGCGTTGCGCATGGCACCGCGACTGGTCTGGTAAAACGTGTTTGCTTGCTCCCATTCGGCCGATCCGGACCGAACTGCATCCGAACCACTCGAGAACTGTTTCCACTTGCAGGACCGCTAGGCACAACAAGACAGTGTCACCGGGAGCGACTTATCAAGGTTACGGCAGAGAGACGGCCAGGGTCAAACCGCCTCGACCCCTACACATCGATGTCCACCGGCGGGCCTGCCGGACGTGCCGCTGCCCGTCTCCTGCGCGGACGTGCGGTCGGCACGTCCACCTGCTCGACAGGCTGCTCCGCCGCCGCTGTCAGCGGCGCTGAATCGGCCACCGTGTCACCGCTACCCGAACCTGCGTCGGCACCATCGTCGGCGTCTGCCGTGGCCGAAACCACCATCAGCACACCGGCATCCGGCGCAGCACTGGTCGGCGCGGCGGCCTTCCGAGCCACCCGTCGGCCCCGTCGTGGGGTGGCCACCACCGGCTCCGGCTGGGCGGGGGTGTCGTCGGAGGACTGCGTCGCCCCGGTATCCGCGGAACCGCCGTCGCCGACGGATTCTGCAGCCGGCACCGGCTCGTGAGCCTGCGCGCTGTCCACGGTTGCTTGCGCAACGTCCGCGTCCTCGTTCGCCGCTGCCGCGACAGCCACGTCCTCCGCCGAGACCACGGTGACCGACTCGTCCTTGTCGCCGGCGGTGCCGGACGGTGCCTGCGAGACCTCTGCGGGGCTGACATCGGCGACCACGTCGTCGTGGTGCGCTGCCATCGCCAGGGCCACGGGGTGTGCCCGCTTGATCGACGGGTCGACCACCGGGTGGTCGGTCCCGTCCGTCGTGCCCGACTGTCCGTTCGGCGTCGACCGCTCGGTGTTGTCGGACCGATCGTTTCCATCGGACTTGGCGTCCTTGCCGCGTCGACGCCTGCTGCCGTTGCCCGAACCGTTCGAGTCCGAACGTGACGAGCTCGGGCGTCCACCGTCGGAGTCCGGCTTGGCGTCGATGGGGAACGGATGCACGATGATTCCGCGACCCTGGCAGTGCTCGCACGTGGTGGAGAAGGCCTCGACCAACCCCGTGCCGAGCTTCTTGCGCGTCATCTGCACCAGACCGAGCGAGGTCACCTCCGACACCTGATGACGGGTCCGATCACGGCCCAACGCCTCGGTCAGGCGGCGTAGCACCAGATCGCGGTTCGATTCCAGCACCATGTCGATGAAGTCGACGACGATCATGCCGCCGATGTCGCGCAGACGCATCTGCCGAACGACTTCCTCGGCCGCCTCGATGTTGTTGCGGGTGACGGTCTCTTCCAGGTTGCCGCCGGAGCCGGTGAACTTTCCGGTGTTGACGTCGACGACCGTCATCGCCTCGGTGCGATCGATCACCAGCGTGCCGCCCGAGGGCAACCACACCTTGCGATCGAGGGCCTTGGCCAGCTGTTCGTCGATGCGGTGAGCTGCGAACACGTCCACGGAGCTGCCGTTGGCCTCGTATCGCTGCAGGCGCTCCATCATGTCCGGAGCCACGGTTTCCACGTAGTTCGACGTGGTCGTCCACGCCTTGTCACCCTCGATGACGAGCTTCGAGAAGTCCTCGTTGAAGAGGTCGCGAATGACCTTCACCAGCATGTCGGGCTCTTCGTACAACGTCTGCGGCTGCACGCCCTTGCCTGTTTCGGCGTTCGCGGACCGCTCTTCGATGCTGGCCCACTGGGCCTGCAGCCGCGTCACGTCACGCGCGAGTTCTTCCTCGCTGACGCCCTCGGCTGCGGTCCTGATGATGACGCCGGCCTCGGGGGGAACGATGTCGCGCAGAATTTCCTTGAGTCGCTTGCGCTCGGTGTCGGGCAGCTTGCGGCTGATGCCGGTGGAACTGCCACCGGGAACGTAGACGAGGAAGCGTCCGGCCAACGACAGCTGCGTCGTCAAGCGAGCGCCCTTGTGGCCCACCGGGTCCTTGCTGACCTGCACCAGAACCTGATCGCCCGGCTTGAGGGCCTGCTCGATCTTGCGCGCGCTTCCGCCGAGACCGGCAGCGTCCCAATTGACCTCGCCTGCGTACAGCACACCGTTACGACCACGTCCGATGTCGATGAACGCTGCTTCCATACTGGGCAGGACGTTCTGCACGCGGCCGAGATAGACGTTGCCGACCATCGAGGCGGTGGCGCTACTGGTCACGAAGTGCTCCACCAGAACGCCGTCTTCGAGCACGGCGACCTGCGTGGTCAACGGATGGTCCGGGGTGGCCTTCTCGCGAACGACCATCACGCGGTCCACCGACTCGCGACGAGCGAGGAATTCCGATTCGGTCAGAATCGGCGGACGACGTCGCCCGGCATCGCGGCCGTCACGGCGACGCTGCCGCTTGGCCTCGAGCCGAGTCGAACCGGAGATGCCCTGCACCTCGTCGCGCGGTGCGCGGCTCTTGTTGCGCGGCTCGCGTTCGTGCACGACGGTGTTGGGCGGGTCGTCCTCGGACGAGGCAGCTGCTTCTGCCGCGGCCTCGGCTCCGGTCTTACGACGGCGGCGGCGCCGACGACGACGGCTCGAGCCGTCTCCGTCCGAATCACCGTTGTCGGAATCACCGTTGTCGGAGTCGCCGAAGTTGTCCTGAGCGCCGGACTCGGACTCGTCGTCACTGTCCTCACCCTGGTTGTCCGACCCGTCGGCGGTGGCGTCGGTCGTGGAGTTCTGCCGATCGGACCCGCGGCCGCGTGACCGCGATCGACGCGAACGCCGTCCCGAACTCGAGGGCTGGTCGTCGCCGGAGGTCTCGTCCGCATCGGAATCGTCGGTTGCGTCCGCCCCGGTGGACTCGCCGTCTGCCGAAGAGGCGGACGTGCCGCTGTCCGTCTCGGAGTCGGTGTCGTCCGAATCCTCGTCGGTCGAGTTCTCGTCGGTCGAGTTGTCGTCGGACGACTGCTCTCCGCGTCCACGCCCACGACCGCGGCGACCGCGCCGACGGCGACGGGGCTGAGACTGGTCGTCGTCGTCTCCCGAGCCGTCCGCTGCCGAGGAAGCCCCGGACTCGTCGGACGACGCATCCGATGCACCGGACTCGGACACGGGAGCACCGGACACAGCGGTGTCCTGCGCGGCGGTGTCGGAGGCGACCGTCGAGACGTTCTCGGCGACGGGCGACTCGCCGTTCGCGGGCTCGTCCGCGGCCTTGTCGGACGCAGCGTTGTTGTCGGACGGTGCCTCGTCCTTGGGTGCGGCCTTGCGACTACGTCGACGCCGTGCGGGGGCCTCGGACGGAGCATCCGCCGATTCTGCTGCGGGCTCTGCCGCTGCCGGCTGCAGGAACACCGGCGTCGCGAAGGTCGTGGCCGTGGGTTGGGCGGCCTCGGGCTCGGCCGTGGGCGCACTGGTGAACAGCGTTGCCTCGGCAGCGGGGACCTCTACCGAGGGAGCCGTCTCGGCCGGCACCTCTACCGATGCGGGCCCGGGCTGCTGGTCTGTCGACGCATCCGGTGCCGGCGACTCCGCTGCGGAGGCATCGGGGGCGGGTGCGGTCGGCCCGTTCACCGAATCGCGCACCGACTCGGCAACGTCTCGGCTCAGACTCGACTGCGCGCTGCGGGCTTCGATGCCGAGCTCACCGAGAGTGACGAGCAACTGCTTGCTGGTCACGCCCAGAATTTTCGCCAGTGCATGCACACGCAGCCTGGTCGGCAATTCGATGGTGTCGGGTTGCACGGAAACCGCGTCGGATTTCGCGGACGACACCGCGTCGGTGTCCTCCGGATTTCCTGCGTTCGTGCTCTGTACATCTTCGGGCGGGCTTTGATCGGCCACGTAGTCTCCTCGGGCCCCCGGGCGCGTTCATCCGAAATCGGGTGTGACGCGGCCACGCGAGGGCAATCCTTGTGTACTCACGTCGGGTTGGACGTCAGCTGTTCGGTCTCGCTCTCCACAAATCGTGTGAGCCACCTCGTGAATCTCGGTGGCCGACGACGGCGTGTGCAGTGCCTGGCTGGATGGTGGTGTCTCGGCGATCCGAGCGCCTGATCATCAAGCATGAACGCGAACGAGCCTGTCTCTCGTTCGCGACTCTGCGATGACGGGCAGCGGGTCGACGACAGTCATCCGATCGATCCCACGAGCACTTTTTCTCTAGCGAACTTCGGTGGAGCTGAACAGAGGTGGAGCGTGTGAACGTACAAGTGCTGTGGGGTCGATCTCCGTCGAGTATCCCACACGCGATGATCCGTACGAGCCACGCCGCACCGATCGGACGTCGAGCGGGTGCGGCGTGACTGCGGAAGTGCTCTGCGACGGGCTTCTAGGAGGCGGTCAGATCGGGGAACCACAGGGCGATCTCGCGCTCTGCGGATTCCACCGAATCGGATCCGTGTACCAGGTTCTGCTGACCGTCGAGGGCCAGGTCACCTCGGATGGTGCCGGGAACTGCTTTGGCAACCGGATCCGTGCCGCCGGCGATCTGACGGAAGGCTTCGATGGCACGGGGGCCTTCGAGAACCGCGGCCACCACGGGCCCGGAGGTGATGAACTCGAGAAGGTCGGGGAAGAACGGCTTGCTCTCGTGCTCCGCGTAGTGAGCCGAGGCCACGTCGCGAGAGACGGTCTTGAGCTCGAGGGCGACGATGCTCAGACCCTTCTTCTCCACGCGGCCGAGGATCTCTCCTACGTAACGCCGGGCAACTCCGTCTGGCTTGATCAGTACTAGGGTGCGATCGGTCACGTCGACGACAGTAATGGACACCGGCACCCGGTCGCGCGGCGCATGGCCCCAACCGACCGGTCCGGTGTCAGTCGCGTTGCCCGGGCAGCATGCCGCGTCGAATGCGTTCGGTGATGTCCCGGCGCAGATAGAGCAGATACAGCCACACGGCAAGGAAGATCAGACCCACGGCGCCGATGGACAGATGGAACACGGCCCCGGCCATCACGAAGAACTGCAACGCGAGGTTGAGCTTCATCGCCCAGGGTTCGCCCTGTTTCCCCGCGGCCAGAATCATCACCACGGCGAGCGCCACGATATAGGTGGTCGAGAACCACGATGCGCCGCCGCCGAGAGTCGCCACGACCGGAAGAGCGAGCAGAGTCACGATCGCTTCCAGTACCAGTGTGCCCGCCGACACACCGCGAAATCCCTTCCACGGGTCGGTTGTCGGTGGTCGAAACTCTGCTTCGCTCACGCGGGATCCTTTCCGAACAACGTGCGCGCTGCGCCCACGGTCACCACCGAGCCGGTGACGACGACCCCGGCACCGGACACGGCTTCGCCGGGCTCGGCCACTTCTTCGGCCAACCCGATCGCCGTTTCGAGCGCATCGGGCAGCGTCGACGCCACCACGACCCGCTCGTCGCCGAACTTGGCCACGGCTATGTCGGCCAACGCGTCGACATCCATCGCTCGACCGGACCCGTTGTGGGTGACGACGATGTCGTCGAACACCGGTTCCAATGCTTCGAGGATCGCGCCGACGTCCTTGTCCGCCATGACACTGACGACTCCGACGAGTTTGCGGAAGTCGAATTCGTCGGCCAGGGCGGCCGCCAGTGCAGCGGCCCCGTGCGGGTTGTGCGCGGCATCGAGAAACACCGTGGGCGCGTTGCGTACTCGCTCGAGACGACCGGGATTGACCACGGTCGCAAAGGCTTCGCGCACGGTGTCCTGGTCGAGTTGACGGTCCGGGCCCGCCCCGAAGAATGCCTCGACTGCTGCGAGAGCGAGAGAGGCGTTGTGCGCCTGGTGCTCTCCGTGCAACGGCAGGAAGATGTCGGTGTAGACACCGCCCAGCCCCTGCAACTCCAGCTGTTGTCCGCCCACGGCTATCTGCCGACCGAGAACGGTGAACTCCGATCCGGCCCGTGCCACGGCAGCGTCTGCCTGCACCGCCGCACGAAGCAGGACCTCGGACACCTCGGGTTCCTGCTTGGCGAGGATGGCCACCGTGTCCCGTGGCACGAGTAGTTCCGGTGCCTTCTTGATGATGCCGGCCTTCTCCCCCGCGATCGTGGACAGATCGTCCCCGAGGAATTCGACGTGGTCGAGACCGATCGGGGTGATGACGGCGATCTCACCGTCGACCACGTTGGTGGCGTCCCAGCGGCCGCCCAGCCCGGTTTCGATGACGGCGACCTCGACCGGTGCCTCGGCGAAGGCCGCGAACGCCATGGCGGTGACGACCTCGAACTTGCTCATCCGCGGTCCACCGGCGGCCTCGGACTGTGCATCGATCATCTCGACGAACGGTGCGATCTCGTTGTAGGTGTCCACGTAGGTGCGCGGGGACACCGGACGGCCGTCGATACTGATCCGCTCGGTGGCCATCTGCAGATGCGGACTGGTGGTGCGGCCCGTACGCCGATGGAAAGCGGTCAGCAACGCATCGATCATGCGGGTGACGGACGTCTTGCCATTGGTTCCGGCCACGTGGATCGACGGATACGCCTTCTGCGGAGAACCGAGTAGGTCCATCAGCGCCGAGATTCGGGCGGTAGACGGCTCGATCTTCGTTTCGGGCCAACGCTTGTCGAGCTCGGCCTCGACGAGCGCGAGCTCGGCCAGGTCGACCGGGGTCGGTGGTGGTGACGGCAGGGCGTCGTCCGGCTCGGTCACTTAGCTTCCCATCGATTCGATGCGCGCGGTGATCCGGGCGATTTCTTCCTGCGCGATGGACTGTCGGGTTCTGATCTTGTCCACCACGGCATCCGGTGCCTTCGCGAGGAACGCCTCGTTGCCGAGCTTGGCAGTGGTCTGCGCCAACTCCTTCTCGGCGGCGGCGAGATCCTTCACGAGTCGAGCGCGTTCGGCGACCAGGTCGACGGTGCCCGAGGTGTCCAGTTCGACGACCACGGTCGCTTTGCTCAGTCGTACCTCCACCGACGCCGTGGCCGCGAAGTCCTCGGCCGGTTCGGTCAGTCGGGCCAGCGCGGTGACCGCCGAAAGCTGTCCGTCCAGGTCCGCCTCGGATACTCCGACGATGCGGGCCGCGACCTTCTGCGAGGGCTTGAGCCCCTGATCGCTGCGGAACCGACGAATTTCGGTGATGAGGCGCTGCATGTCCTCGATGCGTTGCGCAGCAACAGGATCGACCGGATCGGCGGCAGGGGTCGGCCACGTGGCGACCACCAGGGACTCTCCCCCGGTCAGCACCTTCCACAGGGTCTCGGTCACGAACGGGACGACCGGGTGCAGCAGGCGCAGCACCGCGTCGAGAACGTTGCCTAGGACTCCACGGGTGGATTCGGCGATGCTCTCGTCGGCGAACTGCACCTTCGCAATTTCGAGGTACCAGTCGCAGACCTCGTCCCACGTGAAGTGGTAGAGCGCCTCGCACGCCTTGCTGAACTCGTAGCGATCGAACGCCGAATCCACCTCTGCTCGAACCTGATCGAGTCGGTCGAGGATCCAACGGTCGGCGTCGGTGAGTGCGGCGCGCGACGGCAGCTCGGCCGGCGCTGCGCCGTTCATCAGGGCGAACTTGGTGGCGTTGAACAGTTTGTTGGCGAAGTTGCGCGAGGATTGCGCATGGTCCTCGCCGACGGACATGTCGGCACCCGGGTTGGCACCGCGGGCCAGCGTGAACCGCAGTGCATCCGCGCCGAAGCGGTCGACCCAGTCGAGCGGATCGATGCCGTTGCCCCGAGACTTGGACATCTTCTTGCCGAACTGATCGCGAATCAGTCCGTGCAGGAAGACATCTCGGAACGGAACCTGTGGGCCCTGCTTTCCTGCGGTGATGGCGTCGTCGGCTCCGACGTAGGTGCCGAACATCATCATCCGGGCGACCCAGAAGAACAGAATGTCGTAGCCGGTGACGAGTACGCCGGTCGGGTAGAACTTCTCCAGTTCGGGAGTGGCCTCCGGCCAGCCCATCGTCGAGAAGGGCCACAGGCCGGAAGAGAACCAGGTGTCGAGGACGTCGGGGTCCTGCTCCCACCCCTCGGGTGGGGTCTCCCCCGGTCCCAGGCACACCGTCTCGCCGTCGGGGCCGTACCAGATCGGAATTCGGTGGCCCCACCACAGCTGACGCGAGATGCACCAATCGTGCATGTTGTCGACCCAGGCGAACCAGCGCGGCTCTTGACTCTTGGGATGAATGACGGTGTCGCCGTTGCGAACTGCGTCACCGGCCGCCTTGGCCAGGGTGTCGACCTTGACCCACCACTGCAGCGACAGACGCGGCTCGATCGGCTCACCGCTGCGCTCGGAGTGTCCGACGCTGTGCAGGTACGGGCGCTTCTCGGCGACCACTCGGCCTTGCTCGGCCAGGGCCTCACGGACCTTGACACGCGCCTCGAATCGGTCCATACCGTCGAACTGCGTTCCGGTATCGGCGATGCGGCCGGCCTTGTCCATGATCGACGGCATCGGCAGTGAGTGTCGAACGCCCATCTCGAAGTCGTTGGGGTCGTGCGCCGGAGTGATTTTCACTGCGCCGGTACCGAATTCGGGATCGACGTAGTCGTCGGCGATGATCGGTATTTTTCGTCCGGTGAACGGGTGCTCGAGGGTGGTGCCCACCAGAGCCCGGTAGCGCTCGTCGTCGGGGTGCACCGCCACAGCAGTGTCGCCGAGCATCGTCTCCACTCGAGTGGTGGCCACGATGACGTGCGGTTCGGAGTCGTCCAGCGACCCGTATCGAAGCGAGACGAGTTCGCCCTCGACGTCCTCGAACTTCACCTCGATGTCGGAGATGGCCGTCTGCAGCACCGGCGACCAGTTGACCAGCCGCTCGGCGCGGTAGATCAGACCGTCGTCGAACATGCGCTTGAACATGGTCTGCACGGCCTCGGACAGGCCGTCGTCCATGGTGAATCGCTCACGGCTCCAGTCGACACCGTCGCCGATACGACGCATCTGGCCGCCGATCGTGCCGCCCGACTCGCGCTTCCAGTCCCACACCTTGTCGATGAACAGTTCGCGACCGAACTCTTCCTTGGTCTTTCCGTCGGCGGCGAGCTGCTTCTCCACCACCGACTGCGTGGCGATGCCCGCGTGGTCCATTCCCGGGAGCCACAGCACCTCGTACCCGAGCATGCGCTTGCGCCGACTCAGCGCGTCCATCAACGTGTGGTCGAGGGCGTGGCCCATGTGCAGGCTGCCCGTGACGTTGGGCGGCGGCAGCACGATGGAGTACGGCGGCTTGTCGCTGGTGGCATCGGCCTCGAAATAACCGGCATCCACCCAACCCCGGTACAGCTCGGCCTCTACCTCGCTGGGGTCCCAGCTCTTGGGCAAACGGTCGGCTGGGTTGTCTGGGGTCTCTGGCGCTGAACTGGTCACCGGTCGATTCTAGTGGCCCAGTATTCGCGGCATCGACGCGCTCTCGCCCAGGACATGCCCCGCCAGAAATGCCAGTACCACCTCGTACCAGACCTTGGCGTGTTGAGGCGTCAGAATCCAGTGGTTCTCGCCGGGGAAGTACAGGAATCGGTGCTCGGTCTGACCGTCGTCGTCGGCGGGCAGTCCCGATTCGCTGAGCAGTTCGTACCACAACCGTAGGCCCTCGCCGATCGGCACGCGATAGTCCTTGTCACCGTGGATGACCAGCATCGGCGTCGAGATGTCCGCGACGAACAGGTGCGGAGAGTTCTCCACCGCCATCTCGGGGGACATCTCCCGCGCCCAGTACCACGGTGCGTCGGTCGTCGGTCCGAACTGATCGAGTGCCCACAGACTGGCGTGGGTGACGATGGCGTCGAATCGGTCGGTGTGCCCGGCGATCCAGTTGGCCATGTACCCGCCGAACGAGCCACCCATTGCGGCGGTGCGCGTGTCGTCGATATCGGTTCGGGCAACCGCCACATCGGTCAACGCCATCAGATCGGTGAACGGGGCACTGCCCCACGCGCCCCAACCACGCTGCACGAAATTCTGGCCGTAGCCCGTGGACAACGCCGGATCCGGGAGCAGCACCGCGTACCCTCGCGCCACCATCAGCCATGGATTCCACCGCCAGGACCACGTGTTCCACGAACCCAGTGGGCCGCCGTGCACCCACAGCAGCAGCGGCGCGGGCGAATCGTCCGACACACCGTGCGGCAACGCCAGCCATCCTCGGACTCGACTGCCGTCCTCGACGGCGGTCTCGATCTCGGTCAACGTGCCGGGCAGCGGGCCGTTGTCGATTCCGGCGTCGAGGTCGACCACGGTGCCGTCGGACAGGTCGATCGAGACCGGGTGCGGGGCGGCCAGATACGAGGCGGCCACAGCGACTACGCGCTTTCCGTCCGACGACACATGGATGTGGGTGTACGCGTCGTCGGTATGCGTCAGACGACGCGGCTCCGCACCCGCCTCGATCACGAAGATCGGCGACCGGCCGTCGTCGTCCGCGGTGACCAACACGCCGGACCCGTCCGGCAGCCAGACCGGACCGATCGGCCATCGATCCCAGCCCGGAGCGAGATCGGTGACGGAGTCCGTACCGAACTCGTACTGCTGCAACGTCATTCGTGGCGCTTGTTCGGGAGTCGAGATCGATTCACGGACGAACGCGACGGCACGGCCGTCGGGCGAGATGGCCGGTGCACCCAGATCGGCATCCGCGTCGTCGACGATCGTGGTCCGTTCTCCGGTCCCGGTGTCGATGCGCACCAGTATCGTGCGGACGGTTGCCAGCGGGCCGGGCACCGACCACGTGGAGACGACGAAAGTGCCGTCGGCGCTGATGTCGAAGGCCGCTTCCTGCAGAGCGCCTGCCGCGTCACGCGTCAGATCACGCAGTGGTGCCGACTCGAGGTCGGTTTCCGTCTCGCCTGCGAACAGATGCGGGGTTGCGGGACCGAGATCGTGATCCCAGAAACGCACCGGCACACCGGTGTGCAGAATTGCATCCACCTTGTTCGTCTTGCGCTCGGTACGCAGGCCGTCGTCGTCCTCGTCTGTCGTGGACGAGCCGAACACCGGCGAGAAGCCGGCGAACCGATCGACGGACCGAGCCGCTCGCACGTCACCGATTCCCGCCGACCGGGTCTCGACCACGTGGGCCTCCCCGCCGGCGGCGGGCAGTATCCACAACTGTGCCGGATCATCCTCGCTGGAGCGGCGCGAGAACATCAGATTCCCGGACGCGGTGAACACCGGCGCGCTCTCGCCCAGCTCGCCGTGGGTGATTCGCCGCGCCGGAGACCGTCCGTCCACGTCGATCTCCCACAGCGACGTTCGGTACTCGGTGCGCGAATCACTCAGAGCAGCAACGACAACGACCGCACGAGAACCACTGCGATCCACCGCCAACCCCGTGACACGTCGGGCCGCGATGTACTCGTCGATGTTGTCGTAGACACTCATGCGAACGACAGTAGTGGCAACAGATCGTTCCGCGTCGGCTGTGTCCGGTTCAGTCCTCGCCGAGATCCTCACGCAACTGAGCGAGCGTGCGCGCCAGAATGCGCGACACGTGCATCTGCGAAATTCCGACCTTTTCGGCGATCTGCGTCTGAGTCATCGACCCGAAGAACCGGAGCACCACGATGCGACGCTCGCGCTCGGGCAGCTTCTCCAGTGCGGGCCGCACAGCGAGGTAGCTTTCCATCTTCTCGAGTTCCGGGTCGTCGGCACCGAGCGTGTCCATCAGCGGGAGGCGATCCTCGCTCACCACCGAATCGACCGACACGGTCTGATACGCGCTGCGGGCAAGCAGTGCCTGCGATGCTTCCTTGACGTCGATCCCGAGTTCGGCGGCGATTTCGCTCGCGGTCGGGGCGCGACCGAGCTTCTGCGACAACGATCCCACCGCCTGCGAGATCATCGAGTTCAGCTCTTTCATGCGTCGCGGTACCCGTACCGACCAGCCGGCGTCGCGGAAGTAGCGACGTGCTTCGCCCATGATGGTGGGGACGGCGAACGAGACGAAATCCGACCCACGCTCGATGTCGAACCGGTCGACTGCATTGACCAGACCCAGCCTGGACACCTGCAAGAGGTCCTCGTGCGCTTCACCGCGCCCACCGAATCGGCGCGCGATGTGTTCGGCAAGGGGAAGGCAGCGCGTGATGATGCGGTCACGCAGCACGGAACGCTGCGGTGAATTCTCGTCCAGCGCCTGCATCTGCTGGATCAGCGCGACCACGTCGCTGTAATCGTCGGACTCTCGCCGTGTGCTTCGTTCCTGCGGCACCGGCACTAGACCTTGCTCCTCCGCTTGACCACGTCGATCGCGACGGTGCGGCCGGCAACGTCGTCGATCGCGTCGTCGGCGCGGAGTTCGATGGAGTCTGCGAGAGTTTGCAATACGTGCCAACCGAAGCTGTCCTGCTTCGGGACCGACGTCGGAGTCAGCGTGGACGTCACGACGATTCGGATCCCGGCATCGTTGACGGAGAACCTGCACGAGAGTTCCGCGTCGGCGACCGAACCTTTGATGAGCTGGGAGCACACCTCGTCTACGACGAGTTTCACGTCGGCGATGTCGTCGAGAGTGAAGTCACTGAGCACCACGAGAGTCTCCGCGACGGCCCGCACCACCGGCAATTGGTCGGCTTCGGCGCGCACCCTCAGCTCGACCGGTGCACCGGAATCTCGCTCCAGTTCTTCGATCTTGCTGACCCCAGCCATCCGCACTTCCCATCGTCGCCAAGCAGTTCGTTTCTCGTGTGCCGAGCAAGACTACCCAGCGGGGAAGCTTTCAACCCTCGCAGTACACGGGTGTCGCCCCCCGAACACACCGCGGAACGAACCTGCGGTGAACGGCCGACCGGTGCGGGTGACGTGCGCCCGTCGAACTGGCACGATCGACACCGTGGCACATTCGGATGAGGATTACTCGCAGGCCCTACGAACTCTCGCCCAGCGGCTCGGTACGTCGACGTCGTACCGAGGCTGGGACGACACCGAGCACGACGTGAGCGACGCGACCCTGCGGCAGGTATTGGCTGCACGCGGTTACGCGACCGAGACCACCGAGGATGTCGATCGGGCACTGGAGGACATCGAGAACGCACCGTGGCGTCGCCTGCTTCCTCCTGTGGTCGTCACGACCCAGGGCACCGAGGCGACGGTGTGGGTGCATGTGCCACACGGCAATCCGGTGGAAGTGTCGATGGTGTCCGAGGACGGCGACGCCATCGAGGTACCGCAGGCCGACGTCTGGGTCGATCCGCGCGAGGTGGACGGACGGCTGATCGGACGTGCCACGTTCGTGGTGCCCGGCGATGCCCCGCTGGGATGGCACAGCCTCACAGCGACGACGATCGGTGAGGACAACACCGTCCGAACCTCGGACACGGTCGTCGTGGTCACACCGAAGTCGTTGTCGCCCAATGCCGAACTTGCCGACAGGCAACGTACCGGTCTGCTGGCACAGCTGTACTCGGTGCGCTCGACGCGTTCGTGGGGCATCGGTGATCTCGCCGACCTGGAGGACATGGTCGACATCGCCGGCCGCGTGCATGGATTCGACTATCTGCTGGTCAATCCGCTGCACGCCGACCGGCCGACGACGCCCGTGGAGGCCTCTCCGTATCTACCGACCACGCGACGCTTCTTCAATCCGCTGTACATCCGTGTCGAGAACATTCGGGAGACGGCGCTGCTCTCGCCCAAGCAGTTCGGCAAGATCCAGGATGCCGCGGCTCGATTCGACAAGGCGAACGTTCGCACCAAGAAGCTGAACCGGGACGCGACGTTCAAGGCCAAGCTCCGCGCCCTCGAACGCGTCCACAAGGTCGAGCGCAGTCCGGCCCGCGAGTCCGCGTTCCGGGCGTTCGTCGAACGCGAGGGCACCGGGCTCCGGGATTTTGCGGTGTGGAGCGCGCTGGCGGAGAAGTTCGGCCCGAACGATCCCGCATGGACCGATCGCGCAGCGCACCCCCGCACCGACTTCGTCCTCGAACAACGCGCAAAGCTGGCCGGGCGCATCGACTTTCACATGTGGCTGCAGTGGATCTGCGACGAGCAACTGGCCGCTGCCCAGCGGGCCGCGCTCGACGCCGGGATGGAGATCGGCGTCATGCACGACCTCGCGGTGGGAGTCGCCCGCGGCGGGGCCGATGCGTGGACGCTCGGCGACGTGCTGGTGTCCGGAGTCACCGTGGGAGCGCCGCCGGACAACTTCAACCAACAGGGCCAGAACTGGAATCAGCCGCCATGGGATCCGGATCGACTGCGCGAGATGGCCTACGTCCCGTACCGAGACATGCTGCGCACGATTCTGCGTCACGCCGGGGGCATCCGCGTCGACCACATCCTGGGCCTGTTCCGGTTGTGGTGGATTCCGCAGGAGGCCGAGAACGCCGGCGGCGGAACGTATGTCGAATACGACCACGAGGCGCTGATCGGCATCCTCGCCCTCGAAGCCGAGCGCGCGGGTGCGGTAGTGGTCGGCGAGGACCTCGGGGTGTTCGAGCCGATGGTGCAGGAATACCTCACCGAGCGCGGAATCTTCGGCACCTCCATCCTCTGGTTCGAGGCCGATGATTCCGGACCCATCCCGCCCGAGGACTACCGGACTCTGTGCCTGACGTCGGTGACGACGCACGACCTGCCTCCCACCGCTGGATACCTCGAAGGCGAGCACATCGAACTGCGGTCCCGACTCGGCCTGCTCGAGCGCGACATCGATGCGGAAAAGGAAGTGGATTCCCGTGCGCGAGAGGCGGTCCTGGACCTGGCCCGCACCCGTGGTTTACTCGCTGCCGATGCCGACAACCACGAGACCGTCGAGGCCCTGCACCGGCTGGTCCAGCGCAGCCCGTCGCTGCTGATCGGCGTCGCTCTCGTCGACGCGGTCGGTGAACATCGCATTCAGAACCAACCGGGTACGGACGAGACCCAGTACGGCAACTGGAAGGTCCCGCTCGCCGACTCCGACGGCTCGGCAGTGCTGGTCGACGACCTCGCCGAACACCCGCGATTGGTGTCGCTCGTGCGGGCAATGGCAACCGAGTCGTCGGACCGATGACACGAGGGTCCACAATCGAGGTATGAGCTTTCGACGTCGCCGCGTATCGAGTCGGCACTGATGGGCCGGATCACCGCTCGCAGACCCGTCGTCCGAATACGCGGCGAACACCGAGTCGACCGTCCCGACACCTTGGTGGTGGAGGAACCGATGGAACTGCGCGTCGACGGCAGAGCCCTTGCCGTCACGATGCGTACGCCGGGCCACGACGTCGAACTGGCCCACGGTTTCCTGCTGACCGAGGGCGTCATTGCATCGCGTGCCGATATCGCTGCGGCGCGGTACTGCGACGGCGTCGACGACGAGGGCGCGAACACCTACAACGTCCTGGACGTCACGCTGGCACCGGGCGTAGCAGCCCCCGAGACCGGGGTGGAACGCAATTTCTACACGACCTCGTCGTGCGGGGTCTGCGGCAAGGGATCACTCGACGCAATCCGGTTGCGCACCAAGCATTCTCCTGCTGACGACGACGTCGTGGTGACGTCCGATACCCTCGCCGGGCTACCGGACACCCTGCGCGCAGCGCAGAAGGTCTTCGACACCACCGGCGGCTTGCACGCTGCGGCACTGTTCACTGCGGACGGCGACATGCTCGTCCTCCGCGAGGACGTCGGACGCCACAACGCGGTGGACAAGGTCGTCGGCTGGGCCACCGAGCACGATCGAGTTCCGCTGCGCGGCACGATATTGATGGTCAGTGGCCGCGCCTCGTTCGAGCTGGCACAGAAGGCGGTGATGGCCGGGATCCCCATACTTGCAGCGGTGTCCGCACCGTCGTCTCTCGCGGTCGATCTCGCGACCGAATCAGGACTGACGGTGATCGGCTTTCTCCGCGGCCGGTCGATGAACATCTATTCCCGCGCCGACCGCGTCCTTGTGTCAGACGGTATCTTCTGAGTCGTTCCGCAGGCTCCACTCCCCAGCGACATCGACGAGTAGCTCGGCTGCGGTGGCGTTCCTGACGTCGTCCACCGAGATTCCCGGCGCGGTCTCGACGAGGCGCAGTCCGTTGTCGGTGACGTCCAGAACCGCCATGTCCGAGATGATCCTGTGCACGCAGGCCTTTCCGGTCAGCGGCAGAGTGCAGGACTGCAGAATCTTCGGTTCGCCCTTCCGGGAGACGTGCTCCATCATGACGATCACGCGGCGGGCACCGTGCACCAGATCCATGGCACCACCCATCCCCTTGACCATGTGCCCGGGGATCATCCAGTTCGCGAGGTCGCCGGTGGCGCTGACCTGCATCGCACCCAGCACGGCGACGTCGACCTGACCGCCGCGGATCATTCCGAACGACTGCGACGAGTCGAAGTAGGACGAGCCGGGAAGCACCGTGATGGTTTCCTTGCCCGCGTTGATGATCTCGGGATCGAGTTCGTCCTCGGTGGGATAGGGGCCGACGCCGAGCACGCCGTTCTCGGAATGCAGAATCACCGAGACGTCGGTCGGAATGTAGTTGGGCACCAGGGTCGGCATGCCGATTCCGAGGTTGACGTACTGCCCGTCGCCGAGCTCCTGCGCCACCCGAGCGGCCATCTGTTCGCGGGTCATCTTTTCGCTCATGCTCGTACCGTCCTCTGCTCGATGCCGACCTCGACCGGGCCGACGTGCACGACCCGCTGCACATGGATGCCCGGGGTGTGCACCTCGTCCGGACCGATCTCCCCCGGCTCGACCAGGTGCTCGACCTGCGCCACGGTGATCCGACCCGATGCGGCGGCGGGTGGATTGAAGTTTCGTGCGCTGGCGTGGAACACCAGGTTGCCGTGCCTGTCGCCCTTCCAGGCGTGGACCAGGGCGTAGTCGGCGACGATGCCGCGCTCCATCACGTAGGTGATCCCGTCGAAGTTCCGGGTCTCCTTGGGCGGACTCGCCACGGCGATGCCGCCGCTGCCGTCGTAGCGCAGCGGCAAACCGCCGTCGGCCACCTGCGTCCCCACGCCCGCGGGGGTGAAGAACGCCGGAATGCCGGCACCGCCGGCTCGCAGCCGCTCGGCGAGGGTGCCCTGCGGGGTCAGCTCCACCTCCAGTTCACCACCGAGGTACTGCCGGGCGAATTCCTTGTTCGATCCGACGTACGAACTGATCGTGCGCCGAATACGGTGGTGCGCCAGTAGCACTCCCAGACCGAAGCCGTCGGTCCCACAGTTGTTGCTGATGGTCTCGAGGTCCGTTGCTCCTTGCTCGAGCACAGCGGCGATCAGGATCTCCGGCACTCCCACCAGCCCGAACCCGCCCACTGCGATCGACGACCCGTCGGGGATGTCCGCTACCGCTTCTGTGGCACTGGCCACGACTTTGTCCAACATGCCAGCGACGGTACCCGACAATGTGCGTGATGTGAACAGGTTGCCACCATGCGAACACCTGTATACGGTGATGAGTGCGCTTGATCACCACGATTGTCAGGAGCTGTCGATGCTTCATCTCCCGCCCGAGTACCGGGACCAGACGGGTGTCCATGCACCACGCGACTTCGCCGAGTACCGGACCACTGCCCTGCGGCATCCGGCGCAGCCGTTGACGCTCCTCCCCCAACGATTGACCGAAATCACCGGTCCGGTTCTGGGCGAGGGACGGGTCACGGCTTCCGACGCCGACCTGACACTTGCGCGAGGTGGTGAAGCTCAGGGTCAACGCATCATCGTTCACGGACGAGTGCTCGACAGCGACGGCAAAGCGATCCCGAACACACTCGTCGAGGTGTGGCAGGCAAACGCAGGCGGACGGTACCGACACTCGGGTGATCGCTGGCCTGCACCTCTAGACCCACATTTCGACGGCGTGGGCCGAGTACTCACCGATGCCGACGGCCGATACCGGTTCACCACGATCAAGCCGGGCGCGTACCCCTGGGGTAATCACCACAACGCATGGCGGCCTGCCCACATTCACTTCTCGCTGTTCGGTCACGCCTTCACCCAGCGGTTGGTGACGCAGATGTACTTCCCCGACGACCCCATGTTCTTCCAGGATCCCATCTACAACGCAGCTCCCGAAGACGCGCGCGCTCGCATGATCAGTACCTTCGATTACGAAGCCACACAGCAAAACTGGGCTCTCGGATTCAGGTTCGACATCGTTCTGCGCGGACGCAACGCCACCCCGTTCGAGGAGGACGACCACGATGACTGACCCCGAGTTCGCTCCCCGGTACCCGGTGGTGACCGGTGCCGATTTCACCACCGCACCGTTCGGTCAGACGCCTTCTCAGACGGTCGGGCCGTACGTCCACATCGGTCTGCTGTGGCCGGACGGACAGGACGTGGTACCTCCCGGCACCGCCGAGGCGATCATCCTGACGTTCACCCTCGTGGACGGGGCTCGTCAACCGGTGTCCGACGCGATGATCGAGACCTGGCAGGCCGACTCCGACGGACGCTTCGACCATCCGGACGATCCACGGGGTGCCGTGGCACCACGTGTCGCAGGTTTCCGCGGCTTCGGTCGAGCATTTGCCGATGCACGGGGAACGATGACGATCACGACCATCAAGCCGGGGCCGTTGCCCGCCGAGAACGACCTCGTCGAAGCACCCCACATCGACGTCGGAATCTTCGCCCGCGGAATGCTCGAGCGGGTCGTCACGCGGATGTACTTCCCGGACGAGGCCGAGGCCAACGAAATCGATCCGGTGCTGTCCGCCTTGCCCGCCGACAAGCGAGCCCGACTCGTCGCCACCACAGTGGACGGCGGCTACCACCTCGATATCGTGTTACAGAACACCGATCCGGACGGAGACGAGACCCCGTTCTTCGCGCTGTGATGCACGCTCCCGAACTGATCGACGATGCGGTGAAAGAGGACCATGGCTTCCGATAGAGGGGCACTGTTCGATCCGACATTCGGCAGCGAGATCATCGCACCGATCGTCGGCGACCGAGGCTGGGTTCGGGCGATGTTCGATGTCGAGGCAGCCCTCTCCCGGGCCGCTGCCTCTGTCGGCGTGGTCGACGCGAAGCATGCGGACATCATCACCGCGGTCGCGGCAGAGCTGGGTGAATCTCTGGACATCACAGCACTCGGAGCGGCTGCAGCGGCCGGTGGGAATCCGGTGATACCACTGGTGAAAGTACTGCGAAACGCGGTGTCCGAGCGCGGAGTTCCTGCTGCTGCAGTGCACCCCGGGGCGACCAGCCAGGACATCATGGACACCGCGTCCATGCTCGTCGCACGTGACGCACTCACGGTCGTCGAGGCGTCGCTCGGTGATGCACATACCGCGGCGCGAGGCCTGGCGCTGGCGCACCGGACCACTCCTATGGTCGCGCGCACTCTCGGCCAGCAGGCGTTACCCACTACTTTCGGGCTGGTGGCCGCAAATTGGGCTGGGGCGCTGCATCGTTCGAGTCACCGTCTCGCTGCGGTTCGGCGGTCGTGCTGTGTGCAATACGGAGGTGCCGCCGGAACGATGGCCGCCGTACATCCGCACGGTCCGGCCATTGCCGCCGCGCTCGCGGAAGCACTGGATCTGGCACCACAGACTGCGCCCTGGCACACCGACCGCGTCACCGTCGCAGATCTGGCGTGCGCGTTGGGTATTGCCGCGGGCTCCATTGCGAAGATCGCCGGGGACATCGTGTCGATGTCCGCCACCGAACTGGCCGAGGTGTCCGAGAACGCACCGGGAGGTTCGTCGGCAATGCCACACAAGCGCAACCCGATCGCCGCCGTCACCGCGCGAGCTGCGGCCCGCCGGGTGCCGGGAGCCGTTGCGACAGTGCTGGCGAACATGGACCACGAGCAGCAGCGCGCCGCTGGACCGTGGCACGCCGAATGGGAGACCGTCACCGATCTGCTACGCCTCACCGGCGGCGGTGCGCATCGTATAGCGACGAGCCTGACCGGTCTGCATGTGCATCCAGATGCCATGGTGCGCAACCTCGAAGCGACGGGTGGTGCACTTCTCGCCGAACGGGTCACGGCGGCGCTGGCACCGCACACCGAGCGCGCCCGCGACATCGTCACCGACCGATGCGCAGCAGGTGCGCCACTGGACACGGATCCCGCCATCACCGCCTTCTTGACGCCGGAGGCGGTGCGCGAGATGTTGGATCCAGCAGGCTATGTGGGTCACGCACCCGACTTGGTCGACGACATCCTCGCTGCGTGTGCACCGGACACCGAACGCCCCACGGACTCGAAGGACATCTGATGACAGTCACTCTGGCTCACCACCGCACCGAGGGGCCGCACCCCGATGCGGATACCGTCGTGCTGATCGGCTCGCTCGGCTCGGACCGATCGATGTGGGACCCGCAGGTGGGCGCACTGTCGGCTTCCGTCCACGTGTTGACGGTCGATCTACGGGGACACGGTCGATCACCGGTACCCCCCGGCCCCTATTCCGTGGCCGATCTCGCCGGTGACGTTCTTGCACTGCTGGATTCACTCGCTCTGGAACGCGTCCACGTGGTCGGACTCTCCCTCGGCGGTGCCGTCGCTCAATGGATTGCGATTCATCGCCCCGAGCGGGTGCGCACTCTGACCCTGCTGTGCACGTCCGCCAAGTTCGGTGAAGCCGTGCAGTGGATCGACCGTGCCGCGACCGTCCGCGCCTCGGGGACAGCAGCACTCGCGGACGCTGTACTCGCACGGTGGTTCACGCCCGAACTCGCCGCCCGCGACACCGATCTCGTCGCACGGTGTCGACGCATGATTGCCGAGACCTGCGACGAGGGCTACGCGGCATGCTGTGAGGCGTTGTGCGAGTGGGATTCTCGCGCGGACCTTGCCAGGATCGCCGCTCCCACCCTCGTGATCGCGGGCCGACAGGATCCGTCGACCACTCCGGACGATCTGCGCATCATCGCCGATGGCATTGCAGGATCGACGTTCCTGACACTCGACCCGGCCGCACATCTGGCCAATGTCGAACAGGCAGGCCGCGTCACGGCGGCCATTGCCGCTCACGTCGGAGCGAATGCGTACTCCGCCGGACGGTCCGCGGCGCACGACACCGGAATGGCCGTACGGCGCAGTGTGCTCGGTGACGCCCACGTCGACCGCAGCATCGCATCGAGAACCGAATTCACGTCCCCGTTCCAGGATTTCATCACCCGAACCGCATGGGGCGACGTCTGGGCTCGTCCCGGACTCGACCACCACACCCGCCGACTGCTGACTCTGGCCGTTCTGACGGCCCTGGGTAACCACCACGAACTCGACATGCACATCCGAGCGGCGTTGCGTGCCGGTATCGCACCCGACGAACTCGCCGAGGTGTTCTTGCACACCGCCGTCTACGCGGGAGTACCGAACAGCAACAACGCTTTCGCATTGGCTCAGGCCGCCATCACCGAGAGCGAAACCTCGTGAGTGCCGCGGACACACCGCCGTCCTCGGATTACGTCCAGTCTCTCGGACGCGGCTTGGCAGTGATCAGAGCCTTCGACGGCGAGCATCCGCGTCGAACGCTGGCCGACGTGGCCCGAGCGACCGACCTGACTCGCGCGACCGCCCGGCGGTTTCTGCTCACACTCGTCGAACTCGGATACGTGCGTACCGACGGCTCGATGTTCTGGCTCACCCCGCGAGTACTCGAATTGGGGTACAGCTACTTGTCGAGTCTTTCGCTCCCCGAGGTCTCGGGTCCCCATCTCGAGGCGCTCGCCGAACGAGTGCGTGAATCGTCCTCGGTGTCGATACTCGACGGTGACGATGTGGTGTACGTCGCCCGGGTTCCGGTGAGCCGCATCATGACCGTCGGCATCAACATCGGCACCAGATTTCCGGCGTTCGCGACCTCGATGGGCCGGGTGCTGTTGGCCGGTCTTCCCGAGGACGAGCTGGATGCGTACCTGGAGCGAGTGCGGTTGACGCCGTTGACGGGCAAGACGATCACCACCGCGGCCTCGCTCGCGCGGGAACTCGAACGAGTGCGGGTCGACGGCTTCTGCCTGGTGGACCAAGAACTCGAAGAGGGACTGCGTTCGATCGCCGCACCCATCCGCGACAGCGCCGGCGTGGTTGTCGCCGCAGCCAACGTCTCGACCCAAGCTGCACGTCATTCTGCGGACGCCGTGCGCGCCGAACTACTCCCGGCCTTGCTCGACGCCACCCGCGCCATCGAGACCGATCTGCTCCGGGTAAGTACCGGAGCCAACGACAAGCGAGGAAACACCCATGCCTGAAGCCGTGATCTGCGAACCCCTGCGTACCCCCGTCGGCCGTTTCGGTGGCCAGTTCCGTGACATTTCCGCCCAGGCCCTGGCTGCCACGGTCATCACCGAACTCGTTGCGCGAACGGGCATCTCCGGAGCGGACATCGACGACGTGATCCTGGGCCAGGCGTCACCTAACGGTGATGCACCGGCCATCGGTCGAATCGCCGCCCTCGACGCCGATCTCGGCATCGATGTGCCCGGCATGCAGATCGACCGACGCTGCGGCTCCGGCCTACAAGCAGTACTGCAGGCGTGCATGCAGGTGCAGTCCGGCGGCAACGACCTGGTTCTGGCAGGCGGCGTCGAAAGTATGAGCCAGACCGAGTTCTACGCGACCGGCATGCGGTGGGGCGTCAAGGCCGAGGCGGTCGCCCTCTCCGACCGACTTGCGCGGGCCCGAGTGACGGCGGGTGGCAAGAACTTTCCGGTGCCCGGCGGCATGATCGAGACCGCCGAGAATCTTCGCCAGGAGTTCTCCATCAGCCGCGCCGATCAGGACGCGCTGGCCGTGCAGTCGCATCGGCGGGCGGTCGCCGCGCAGAACAGCGGCGTGTTCGCCGAGGAGATCGTGGGTGTGTCCGTCCCCCAGCGTAAGTCGGAACCGGTTCTGGTCTCGACCGACGAGCATCCACGGGCCGACACGACCGTGGAGTCGTTGGCGAAGCTGAAGGCAATCCGTGCATCGATCGATCCCGAGTCGACGGTCACCGCGGGCAATGCCAGCGGGCAGAACGACGGCGCCGCGATCGCCATCGTCACCACCCCCGAAAAGGCTGCGGCGCTGGGACTTCGACCACTGGCGCGGCTCGCGAGCTGGGGCGTTGCCGGAGTCGCTCCGCGCACGATGGGAATCGGCCCGGTGCCCGCCAGCGAGAAAGCGCTCGGACGCCTCGGGCTCACTCTCGACGACATGGGCGTCATCGAACTCAACGAAGCCTTCGCCGCCCAGGCGCTCGCCGTGACTCGGTCCTGGGGTATCGAGTCGGACGACCCGCGGTTGAATCCGCACGGTTCCGGCATCTCGCTCGGCCACCCGGTCGGGGCCACCGGTGCCCGAATCCTTGCCACCCTGCTCCGTGAAATGGACCGCCGAGAAGTCCGCTACGGACTCGAGACGATGTGCATCGGCGGCGGACAGGGCCTGGCCGCGGTGTTCGAGCGACTGTCCTGATCGCTACTCACTGCTGTAGTTGCGCAGCCAGGCGCACAGCCGAGTTGGTCTCCCCGTAGCCTTCGTACCCGCCTACCCGCTGCACCACCTCGAAGAAGAGGTCGTCGCCCACGGTGCCGGTGAAGAAGTGGAAGAACTCGCCGCCTGCGGAGTCGGCGTCGTACAGGATGCCGAGCCGCTGCATCGCGTCGAGGGTGTCCTGACCGAGGCCGAACCGTGCGTTCAGGTCGCGATAGTAGTTGGGCGAGATGCGCAACGGCGTGAGACCGCGTTCGGTCATTGCCTCGGCCGCGGCGTAGATGTCCTCGCATCCGAACGCCACATGTCCGACGCCTCCGCGGCGGGCGGCGGGCAGGGGGTCGGCATCGGACGGGCGACCGGGAACCATGTTGAGCGACAGGCGAATGGTGCCGTTCATGGTCGTCAGGGTGAGGGCCTGGCTTCGCACCAGTCCGATCGCGTCCACGACGTCCTGACCGTCCCGGGGCACCATGCCGAACACCGAGCGGAGCAACAGCATCACGCCGTCCCAGCTTTCCGCCGGGACCGCGAGGGCGATGTGGTCCACGTGCGAGACCAAGGGCTTCACCTGCGGCACAGGCACTCTGGGAGCGAGGTCGAATGCGGACTGCCAGGCACCGGCGCTGTCTCGGGTGCGTAGGTCGAGCGAGGTTGCACCGGTGACGGCGAGCCGCACCACCGCGTCGGTCGCGTCGGCCACGCCCGGCATGGTGACCGTCGCGGCGGGGACCCCCAGAGCGCGGGCTCTGGTCAACCACAGATCGGGCCGCTCGCTGCGGACCCCGATCTGGGCCAGTGCGGGCAGGTGGGCGGGGACGCCCGGTGCCGTCCACAGGGTGTCGACGGTCGTGTCGACCGCGACGGCGAGTGGGCCCTGGGTGAACAGCGACAGTCCGTGTTCGCTGTGCGCGGCGGTGAGGTCGAAGCCGAGGTGACGCAAGGTGGTACCCAACTGGGCGGCCTTGGCAGGGCCCGCGGCGATACGTAGGGACACGATGTTCTCGATCGGGCCGGGCGGAGGCGGGGAGAACAGATCGGGATTCGGCACGACGGTGTCGACGCCGCGGACCTGCTCCTGCAGGTGGAGCAGCGAACGGTGTGCGTCCGACGCCGTTCGGCCGGTGTCCGAATGCCGGAAGACGTCGTTGAAGATCTCGAGCGACCACGGGCCCGTGTAGCCCGAGGCCACGACGTCGGCTCCGAAGGTTGCCAGATCGAAGTTCCCCTGACCGGGGAAGCATCGGTGATGGCGACTCCACTGCAGGACGTCCATCACCAGGTGCGGGGCGTCGGCCAGCTGCAAGAAGAAGATCTTCTCGCCGGGTATCTCGCGGATGCCGGATGGGTCGTCGCCGCGGGAGAGGATGTGAAAGCTGTCGAGACAGGTCCCGAGCGCTGGATGGTCGACCTGCCGGACGATGTCCCAGGCATGACGGTAGGTGTCGACGTGGCTACCCCAGGCGAGCGCTTCGTAGGCCAGCCGCAGTCCGCGGCGATGTGCACGCTCGGCGAGAGTTGCCATCTGTTCGATCAACTTGTCGTCCTCGCGCACTGCACCGGCCAACGGTGACGAGCAGACCAGCAGCAGGTCGCATCCCAGCTGTTCCATCACGTCGAATTTGCGTTCGGCGCGAACGACGTTGCGCGCGAACTGGTCCGGGTCGTCGGAGTCGGCGTCACGGAAGGGTTGGTAGAGATCGACGGTCAGACCCAGGTCTGCAGCCTTCTTCGCAATGTCTGCAGGCAGGTCCGGTGAGCTGATCAGATCCGGCTCGAACACCTCGAAGCCGTCGAACCCGGCTTCGGCGATGGCGCGCATCTTCTCGTCGAGAGACCCACTGAGCGAGACAGTGGCCACCGACGTGGCAATGGCCGTCATGCGGAGGCCCCGGCGGCAGCGACGCGATCTTCGCTGTCGATGAGGGTGCCCATGTGCGCGATCATCCGATCTGCGTTCGCAATTCGGCCGGTGAATATCTCGAAGGCGTCCGCTGCCTGGAACACGGCCATGCCGGTGCCACTCAGGGTTCGGCACCCCGCTCGCGCTGCCTGCATGAGCAATTCGGTCTCGGCCGGCCTGTACACGACTTCCGAAACCCACATCTGCGGACGCAGAAATTCCTGCGGCACAGCAGATCCCGGGTGCTCGAGCATTCCGACCGGCGTTGCGTGCACCAGCCCCGACGCTGCGCTCAGCACGTCGCCGAGCCGATCGAGTCCGGTCGAGAAGATCTCGGACTCGGGGAACATCGAGGCCAGCGAGTCTCGGAGCTGCTGCGCCCGAAGAGGATCGGCATCGACGAGAGTCAGCTTTGCAGCTCCCCGGCGTGCCATCGCGTACGCAACAGCGGCACCCGCTCCCCCGGCTCCGAGTTGCACGACATCACCGAGGTCGGCTCCCGGTAGGCCACGGCCGAAGTTTCGGTCGAACCCGGACCAGTCGGTGTTGTGACCGATCGCGCGCCCGTCGGAGAACACAACGGTGTTGACGGCACCCAGACGCGCGGCATCCTCCGAGAGATCGTCGAGGCAGTGAAGAACCCGTTGCTTGCACGGGTGGGTGATGTTGAGGCCGCGAAATCCGAGGTCGGCTGCCGTGGCCACCAGCCGCGGTAGGTCGTCCACGGTCAGCCCGCGCCGATCGAGATCGATGATCCGATAGAGGTAGGTCAGACCGTGCTCGGCACCCTCTCGCTCGTGCATCGCGGGCGTGAGCGATTTGCCGATACCCGTCCCGATCAGCCCGCAGAGCAGGGATTCCGGCATGTCGATCTCCTCGAGATTTAATGTACTAATTGGTGAGTTAGCTCGACGGTACTACGGTGACGGCACGCACACACCCTTTCTCCGCAATTCCCGGCGATAGAGTCGACCCATGGCTCCGCGTACAACCGACACCTCCGACGACAGCGGACCGGCCGTCAAACGTCGGCGCAACAGCGATCTGACCCGACACAACATCCTCGAGGTAGCCACGGAGGAGTTTGCGGACAAGGGCTTCGCCGGCGCACGCATCGACGAGATCGCCGAGCGAACACACACGACCAAGCGGATGCTGTACTACTACTTCACCGACAAGGAAGGCCTGTACAAGGCCGTTCTGGAGCGGTCCTACCTCCGCATCCGCGAGCGCGAACGAGCCGTGGACGTCGAAGGACTCGGTCCGGTCGAGGCGATCCGCGCCATCGCATCGGTCACGTTCGACCATCACGAGCAGAACCCGGACTTCATCCGGCTGGTATCGACCGAGAACATTCTGCGCGGCGAACATATCGGCACTTCCGAGGCGCTGAGCAATCTCGGCAATCCGGCCGCCGAGCTGTTGGCCGACATTCTTGCGCGCGGGCAGGCCGACGGGCTCTTTCGAACCGATGTCGACGCGTTGGACATCCATATGGCGATCAGCAGCTTCTGCGTGTTCCGGCTGTCCAACCGATACACGTTCGAGGCACTGTTCGGGCGCGACCTCACCGACCCGGCGCACCGCACACGACTGCGGGCCATGCTCGGCGACATGATCATCGCGTTCCTCACCTCCACCGACGCCTGACACCGAGATCGAGCGACCCGCATCGCATCGGGGGTTGACACGTGGCATGGATCACGTTCAATATCTAAGAGCGCCCGGAGTTAACTATTTCGTACATTAGCGGCCGATCGGGTCGTGTATGTCGAACTGTGCGCCCGGCTTCCCGTCACACGAAAAGAGACGACACCGATGGATCCCCTCACGTCCGGTCACCCGCCCCTGCGCCCCGGAGCCAACCCGCGTAAAGCCGCAACCGCGGCCTGGGTGGGCAGCGCCCTCGAGTACTACGACTTCTTCATCTACGGCACCGCCGCTGCGCTGGTCTTCGGCCGCGTGTTCTATCCCGGTTCCAACCCCGCCACCGGAACGTTGTTGGCCCTGGCGACTTTCGGGGTCGGATACCTGGCCCGCCCACTGGGCGCATTGGTGCTCGGTCACATCGGTGACCGTTACGGCCGCAAGAAGGTCATGGTTGCCACCGTCCTGCTGATGGGTGTCGCCACTCTCGGAGTCGGCGTCCTTCCCTCGTACGAATCCATCGGCCTCGCGGCCCCGATAATCCTGGTCCTGCTGCGCCTGGCCCAGGGCTTCTCTGCGGGCGGTGAGCAGGCGGGTGCCAACTCCATGACCCTCGAGCACGCACCCGACCACCGACGGGCGTTCTTCACCAGCTTCACCCTCAGCGGCACCCAGGGCGGTCAGATCCTTGCCACGGCAGTCTTTCTCCCGGTCGCCATGCTCCCCGAGGACCAGTTGCTCAGCTGGGGCTGGCGAATCCCGTTCTTCCTCAGCGCCTTCGTCGTTGTCGCCGCATTCCTGATCCGGCGCTCGCTCGACGAGACCCCAGTCTTCGAGGAAGAGGTGGCGTCCGCCGAGCCGCAGCGTCTCCCGCTGACCGAACTGCTGTCCGAGCACTGGCCCGCCGTTCTTCGAGTCATGTTTGCCGCCGTGATCGCCTCGGTCAGTACGATTTTCACCGTCTATGCGCTGTCGTACGCAGTCAACACTGTCGGCCTGGAACGAACTCCGATGCTGTGGGTCGGCGTACTCGCCAACGTCGTCGCGCTGTTCGCACTCCCGTTCTTCGGGTCGCTGTCCGATCGCGTCGGTCGCAAGCCGGTGTTCCTGTTCGGATCGATCGGTTGCGCAATCCTCATGTTCGGATACCTCTGGTCCATCTCGGTCGGAAACTACGCGCTCATCTTCGTCTTCGGCATCGTCATGTTCGGTTTCGTCCACAGCGCGACGGGCGGTGTCTGGCCCTCGTTCTACGGCGAGATGTTCCCGGCTCGGGTACGTCTGACCGGAACTGCGCTGGGTACCCAGATCGGTTTCGCCATAGCAGGATTCGCGCCCACCATTGCCGGTGCCATCGCCGGGGCCGAGATCGGTGCGTGGTTGCCGGTCGCCATCGTCACCGCCGTGTTCTGCGCCGTCAACGTTGCGATCGTGTCCACGTCCAAGGAGACCTATCGCACGCCCACCGACGAGCTCGGACGATCCACCCGAACGACTCGGCGCGAGTCGGTCGCTCGTACGACGTCGAACTGACCCGCGATGATCGACGGACTGCGACCGGACCGTAGCGGTGAATGGCGTGTGTACGCCGTGCGCTATGCGAGCCGAACATCCCTGCGCAGCACGCACTTCCACTATACGGACGAGCGCGGTCACGAGCCGCACCCCACCGCGTACTACGTGTGGCTCGCGCTGTCGGACACCGAGACCGTCCTCGTCGACGCCGGTCTCGCACCGGCGACGGCGTCACGGATGAAGGGACTGGACTACGTCGGCTCCCCCGTGGACCTCATCGGAGAGCTGGGAATCTCCCCCGGTGACATCGACGTATGTGTGCTGACCCATCTGCACTACGACCACACCGGAGTCGTCGCAGATCTGCCGTCGGCCCGCTACGTCGTCCAGCAGAAAGAGCTCGACTACTGGAACGGTCCGTGGGCGACCCGCGTCGGGCAGGAACGCTGGTTGCACTCGCGGTCCGACATCGACCACGTCACGGGAAGTCCGCGTCTCGACATCGTCGACGGCGACCGCGAACTGGCACCGGGACTCTCGGTGCATGCGGTGGGCGGACATACCGCGGGCATGCAGGTAGTCAGCGTGCACACCGAGCGCGGGACCCTGGTGCTGGCGTCGGATGCGAGTCACTTCTACGAGAACATCGAATCCGACAGTCCCTTCGCGATTCTGCACTGCCTGCCGGACATGTTCGGCGCGTTCGACCGGATCAAGGAACTCGCCGACAGCCCCGAGCATGTCGTGCCGGGCCACGACCCGTTGGTGGCGCAGCGGTGTGCTGCGGTCGACCCGGACCTGCACCCGCACATCTCGGTCCTCGGCTGACAACCTCGATCGAGAACCTCCACAACACAGAACCAGCCCCGATCATCGCGTTCGATGATCGGGGCTCGTTCTGTGTCGTGCCGGAGCTGGTCAGGCCGACTTGTCGCGACGCTCCGGGCGTTCGGGCTTGCGCGGAACGATGGTCGGCAGGACGTTGTCGTTGACCGTCTCTGCCGTGACCACGACCTTCTCCACGTCGTCCCGGCTCGGGATGTCGTACATCACCGGAAGCAGCACTTCTTCCATGATCGCGCGCAACCCACGAGCACCGGTGCCACGCAGGATCGCCTGATCGGCAATTGCCTCGAGTGCCTCGGACGTGAACTCGAGCTCGACGCCGTCCATGTCGAAGAGTCGACGGTACTGCTTGACCAACGCGTTCTTCGGTTCGGACAGGATGGTGACCAGTGATTCCTTGTCCAGGTTGGTCACCGACGCGATCATCGGGAGACGACCGATGAACTCGGGGATCAAACCGAACTTGATCAGATCCTCGGGCATCACCTCGGCGAAGTGATCCTGCGTGTCGATCTCGGCCTTGGAACGCACCTCGGCTCCGAAGCCGAGACCGCGCTTACCGACGCGGTCGGACACGATCTTCTCGAGACCGGCGAAAGCACCGGCGACGATGAAGAGCACGTTGGTGGTGTCGATCTGGATGAACTCCTGATGCGGATGCTTACGTCCGCCCTGCGGCGGGACGCTGGCCTGGGTACCTTCCAGGATCTTCAGCAGTGCCTGCTGTACGCCTTCACCCGAGACATCGCGCGTGATCGACGGGTTCTCGCTCTTGCGAGCGATCTTGTCGACCTCGTCGATGTAGATGATGCCGGTCTCGGCCCGCTTGACGTCGTAGTCCGCGGCCTGGATGAGCTTGAGCAAGATGTTCTCGACATCCTCACCCACATACCCGGCTTCGGTCAGTGCGGTGGCGTCGGCGATCGCGAACGGCACGTTGAGCATCTTGGCGAGGGTCTGGGCCAGATACGTCTTGCCGCACCCGGTGGGACCGAGCATCAAGATGTTCGATTTGGCCAGCTCGACGGATTCGCCGCGCACATCGCGCGCCTTGTCGCCGGCCTGAATGCGCTTGTAGTGGTTGTAGACAGCGACGGCCAACGTGCGCTTCGCAGCGTCCTGGCCGATCACGTAGTTCTCGAGAAAGTCCTTGATCTCGGAAGGCTTGGGCAGGTCGTCGAGCTTGACTTCGCTCGATTCGGCCAACTCCTCCTCGATGATCTCGTTGCACAGGTCGATGCACTCGTCGCAGATGTACACCCCTGGTCCTGCAATGAGCTTCTTGACCTGCTTTTGGCTCTTGCCGCAGAACGAGCACTTCAGCAGATCGCCACCGTCACCGATGCGTGCCATTCGGAGGTTCCTACTTCCTTGTCCGCGTACGACCCGGCCGACCGCATACGCGGAAGGACGGGCTACTTCTCGATCGATGGCATGCCGAGTTCGAGATGCTCCGACCGAGTTCTTGGATGCGACGCTACCCGTGTTCGCCGAACATGGGCGGGTTGTTTCCGGTGATTCGCCGCCCGTTTTCACCAATCACGGCATTCGGGGCGTGAATCGAGACAGCCGGGCCGAGTTGTCCACTCGTGCCCGGCGTCCGATCGTCTGCCGGACCGCGAGGCGATCCGACCGGTGGTACTTGCGTGCTACTTCTGAGCCGAGAGCTTGCGGTACTCGAACACGGTGTCGATGATGCCGTAGTCCTTGGCCTGCTCGGCGGTGAGAATCTTGTCGCGATCGGTGTCCTTGCGGATCACGTCGGGATCCTTGCCGGTGTGGCGGCCGAGGGTGGTCTCCATGAGTCGACGCATACGTTCGATCTCGGCGGCCTGGATCTCGAGGTCCGAGACCTGGCCCTGGATTCCGCCGCTCGAGGGCTGGTGGATCAGCACTCGTGCGTTCGGCAGAGCCGCGCGCTTGCCGGGGGTGCCGGCTGCGAGCAGTACCGCGGCAGCCGAAGCCGCCTGGCCGAGGCACACTGTCGCCACGTCGGCGCGGACGTACTGCATCGTGTCGTAGATGGCCATCAACGAGGTGAACGAGCCACCGGGCGAGTTGATGTACATCGTGATGTCACGGTCGGGGTCGAGGCCCTCGAGCACCAGCAGCTGTGCCATGACGTCGTTGGCAGACGCATCGTCGACCTGGACGCCGAGGAAGATGATGCGCTCCTCGAACAGCTTGTTGTACGGGTTCGACTCCTTGACGCCGTAGCTCGAGTGCTCGACGAAGGACGGAAGGATGTACCGCGAGGACGGCAACTGGTTGGGATCGAACAGGTTTGTCATCGTTTCTCCAAGATGTGAGTGATCGAGGGTCGCCGGTAGCGGCCGAATTACTCGCCGACTCCGCCGGCCTGCCGCGCGCGGCTGACGACGTGATCCACGAACCCGTATTCCTTGGCCGCCTGTGCCGTGAACCACCGGTCACGGTCGGAATCCTCGGTGATCTGCTCGACGGTCTGGCCGGTGTGCTGAGCGATGAGCTCGGCCATCTCACGCTTGGTGTGCGCGAACTGCTCGGCCATGATCGCGATGTCCGAAGCGCTGCCGCCGATACCGGCCGAAGGCTGATGCATCATGATGCGCGCGTGCGGCAGGGCGTACCGCTTGCCCTTCGCGCCGGCCGAGAGCAGGAACTGGCCCATCGAGGCAGCCAGGCCCATCCCGTAGGTGGCGATATCGCACTCGGCGAATTCCATGGTGTCGAAGATCGCCATACCTGCGGTGACCGAGCCACCGGGCGAGTTGATGTACAGCGAGATGTCGCGGGTGGGGTCCTCGGCCGACAGGAGCAGGATCTGCGCGCACAACTTGTTGGCGATGTCGTCGTCGACCTGGGTACCGAGGAAAATGATGCGGTTTTGAAGCAGACGCTCGTACACGGAGTCGCTGAGATTCAGCCCTGCTGCGGCCGAAGTCATGACGGGACTCTGCTCGTGCGAAGCCGCCGGATTCTGAACAGTCACGGTACCTGCCTTTTCCATAACAAATCGTTGGTTCCTGACACAGACACTAACGAAAGACGGCGGCTCCGGAGTCCCGGAACCGCCGTCGTTCGCTGTGAGCGTTACTTCTCTTGTTCGCCCTCGGAAGAATCAGCTGCTTCGACCTCGTCGGGAGCATCGGCGGGGCTGCCGAACAGCTCGGCGGTGTCGACGCTGGCACCGTTGGTGTCGGTCACGGTGACGCGCTCGACGACCGAGGCAAGCGCCTTACCGCGCTTGACATCGGCGAACACGGCACCGAGCTGGTTGGCCTGCTGCACCTGCTGGATGAACTGCTCGGGCGGCATGCCGTAGCGCTGGGCCTGGAAGATGATCCGCTCGGTCAGCTCGTCCTGGCCGACCTGAGTGTTCTCGGCCTCGGCGATGGCGTCGAGCAGGAGCTGGGTGCGCACCGACTTCTCGGCACCCTCCTTGACGTCCTTGTCGAACTCCTCGCGGCTCGAACCCTGCGACTCGAGCAACTCGGCGAGCGCTTCCTCGTTGTGATCGAGGCCGTGGATGGCCTCGTGCACCTGGGAATCGACCTCGGCCTTGACAACGGCCTCGGGAGCCGGAATCTCGAGCGTCTCGAGCAGCGTCTCGAGCACCTTGTCGCGAATCTGACCGGCCTGCTCGACCTTCGCGACTCGCTCGACGCGCGTCTTCAGATCGGCCATCAGCTCGTCGAACGTGTCGAACTCGCTGGCGAGCTGGGCGAACTCGTCGTCGGCCTCGGGCAGCTCGCGCTCCTTGACGGACACGACCTTGACCGTGACGACGGCTTCCTTGCCGGCGTACTCACCGGCCACGAGCGTGGAGGTGAACTCCTTCGACTCGTCGGCCGAGACGCCGATGATCGCGTCGTCGAGGCCCTCGATGAGCTGGCCGGAACCGACCTCGTGGGACAGCCCGCTGGCGGTGGCCTCTTCGACGTTCTCGCCGTCGACCGTGGCCGAGAGATCGATGGACACGAAGTCGCCGGACTGAACCGGGCGATCGACACCGGTGAGGGTTCCGAAACGCTGACGGAGCGACTGCAGCTGCTCGTCGACGGCTTCGTCCTTGATCTCGAGCGGATCGACGACGACGCTGATGGTCGAGTAATCCGGCAGCTCGATCTCGGGACGCACGTCGACCTCGGCGGTGAACGTGAGCTCGGTGCCGTCTTCGATCTTGGTGATCTCGATCTCGGGCTGGCCGATGACCTTGACCTTCTCGTTGGTCACGGCCTCGGAGTAGCGAGAGGGAAGAGCGTCGTTGACGACCTGCTCGAGTACTGCACCACGGCCGACTCGCGCCTCGAGCAACTTGGCCGGAGCCTTGCCGGGACGGAATCCGGGGAGGCGGATCTGCTGAGCCAAAGCCTTGTACGCGCGGTCGAAATCAGGCTTGAGCTCCTCGAAGGGCACCTCAACGTTGATACGGACTCGCGTCGGGCTCAGCTGCTCGACGGTGCTCTTCACGGGACATGCTCCTTTGTGGTGATTCTTGCTTGCTGGCAGTTCTGGCTTGCTGTCTTCCGCTGGCCACGAGCACGGTGAGCCGTGCCCGCGGCTCTCATTTGTCGGGGTGACAGGAATTGAACCTGCGACCCTCCGCTCCCAAAGCGGATGCGCTACCAAGCTGCGCCACACCCCGTCGTACGGACACCATTGAACAGCAACCGATAGTAGCCCCTCATGGGCGCCCCACCCATGACGTTCCGTGAGACCGGGCTCGACGGGCCGGTTTGGAATCCGGCAACCGCTTTGGGTACAGTCTTGAAACGCAGGCGACGGAACTGGCGATCCCACGACTGTTGTTTGCACGCCGATGTAGCTCAATGGTAGAGCCCCTGTCTTCCAAACAGGCTACGCGAGTTCGATTCTCGTCATCGGCTCCATCGAAAGCCCCGCACTTCACGAGTGCGGGGCTTTTTCGTGTCCGCGTATCGTCGACAGTGTTCGAGTGAATCGGACGAACTGGACATGTATCGCCGATGGAAGGCTCAGAAGTGGAAATCGTCCTGATCGTCATCGTCGTGGCCGTAGTGGCACTGCTGGTGCTTCGCAGCAAGAAGAACTCCGCCGCAGCCGCGGCCACCGCACTGGCCGATGCGAAGGCCGACGCCCGCCAGTCGATCGAACGGCTCGGCGGCCAGGTCTACAACCTCGTGGGCTCCGACACCGCATCCAAGCAGGCCCTCGCCGACGCATCCGAGCGCAATATCGCAGCAGGCTCGCAGATCGACCAGGCGACAACCGTCGAGCAGGCGAGGCTGGCCAAGCAGACCGCGTTGGAAGGGCTCTATTACATTCGCGCAGCGCGCCTGGCGATGGGCATGGACCCGGGCCCCGAGGTGCAGGGCATCGACGGCCAACAGCAGGCAGGCCGTGTCACCGAGGAACGCAAGGTCGACTTCGAGGGACGAGAGATCGCGGCCTCACCGGACCCGTCGGACCGGACCCCGAACTACTACCCCGGCGGACGAGTGGCGGGCCGACCCGTCCCCGCAGGCTGGTACTCCGAACCGTGGTGGCGTCCGGCCTTGGTCGCCGGCGCATGGGGAATGGGCTCGATGTTCCTGTTCTCGGCGATGTTCTCCGGCATGGCCGGGGTTCCGGACGAGACTGCAGCGGGTGGCGACCTGGGTGCGGACGGTTCCGACGGGGGTGCTGGTGACAATTACGACGGTGGCGACGCCGGAGCAGGTAACGACGGCGGTGACGGCGGCGGCTTCTTCGACAGCGGAGACGGCGGTGGCTTTTTCGACGGCGGCGGAGGCGGAGGGGATTTCGGCGGGTTCTAGCTCGCCGGCCCTACGTCGCCTGACAGACGGGGCACCAGAACAGGTTTCGCGCCTGCATCGTCGAGTGCAGGATCTCGGCTCCGCACACGCGGCACGGGAGGCCTTCCCTGCGGTAGACGTACGAACGCGGTCGGCGGGCACCGTAGGTGTCACCGTGATCGTCCTCGGGCCGGATGGTGATGATGCGACCGCGCCGAACACCGATGGCCATGAGGTCCACGAGATCCAGCCAGATGGCGTCCCACTCGGCTCGATCGAGGTCCTTTCCGGGCCGCATCGGGTTGATCTCGTGCCGGAAGAGGATCTCGGCGCGGTAGACGTTGCCGACGCCGGCGAGCACCTTCTGATCCATCAGCAACGTGCCGATGGCCGTGCGTGACTTGGATATTCGTGCCCAGGCCGCATCCGGGTCGGCGTCCTTGCGGAGCGGGTCCGGCCCCAGACGCGCCAGGAGGGCGTCGACCTGCTGCTCGGTGTAGATCTCGCAGGCCGTGGGGCCGCGCAGGTCGGCACCGTACTTCTCCCCCACGATGCGCAGACGCACCGCACCGACCGGATCATCCAGTGGCACAGCGTGTTCGGTGAACTTTCCGTACAGGCCGAGGTGAATGTGCACGATCAGGTCGGATTCGTAGCGGTGCAGCAGATGCTTGCCCCACGCCTCGGCCTTCTCGAGGACGAGGCCGTCGATCAGCGCGGCACCGGAAACGAACCGTCCCTGGGGACTGCTCGCCTCCACCGGTGCCCCGCCGAACCGACGTTGATGCAACCGAGCGAGTCGGTGCAGGGTATGCCCTTCGGGCACTTACTCGGGCTTTCCCGGAACCTCGGGTGCTTCGCCGCTGCGCTCGTACTCGGACAGGATGTCGATGCGACGCTGGTGGCGCTCCTCGCCCGAGAACGGGGTGCCGAGGAACGCGTCGACGATGGCAAGTGCTTCGGGCAACGTGTGCATGCGGCCGCCGATGCCGATGAGCTGCGCATCGTTGTGTTCGCGAGCCAACTTTGCCGTCTCGACGCTCCACGCGAGGGCACAGCGTGCGCCCGGCACCTTGTTCGCGGCGATCTGCTCGCCGTTTCCGGATCCGCCGAGCACGAGGCCGCGACTGCCCGGATCGGCGACGACGCGACGTGCTGCGTCGATGCAGAAGGCCGGGTAGTCGTCGACCGGGTCGTAGTCGAACGCACCGCAGTCGACGGGCTCGTGCCCGGTTGCCGTCAGGTGTTCGATGATCTGATTCTTGAACTCGAGGCCGGCGTGGTCGGCACCCAGGTATACGCGCATGCCTAGAGTCTGACAGGTGATGTCACGAGCCGAGAAATTCGCCGGTGTCGACGGCGCGAAGGGTGCGTGGGTGGTCGCATTGTTCGACGGCACGAGAGTGACGTGGACGGCCTGCTCCTCCGTCTCCGACGTGTTGGAGCACACCCGAGACTGCGCGCGAGTGGGCGTCGACATGCCGCTGTCGCTACCCGTGGACGGTTATCGCGTCAGCGAACTGGAGGCGAAGAGGTTCCTGGGGACGGCGCGCAGTTCGATCTTTCACACCCCGGTCGCGGACGTTCTGGGCGCGGTGTCGTACGAACAGGCGTGCTCGATCTCGCGGTCGAAGACCGGCAAGGCGATCAGTAAACAAACGTGGCACATCTTGCCCGCGGTCCGGGCGTGGCGAGATTCGGACTTCGATCCGGAACGGTACGTCGAAGTGCATCCCGAATGCTCGTTCAGGGCGATGTCACCGACCACGGTCTACGCATCGAAGAAGACCGGCCGCGGCGTCGGGCAACGGTTGGCCGCACTGACACGATGGACCGGGGATCTCGATCTGGACGACCTGCCGAACGGGCCGCTCGTCGACGACATCCTCGATGCCGCCGCAGCGGCGTGGTCGGCCAGGCGCTTCCATTTCGGCGAGCATCTGACGTTCGGCACCGACAGCGGCTCGGATCGAATCGTCGCCTGACCCCCGTGCGCGAACTAGCCCCTCGTGCGTGAAAGTTCGGATCCTGCTACGAGTTTCCACGCACGAGGGTCTCGCGATCAGTCGAACTGCGGGTCCTCGTTGCGGGTGCGCTTGAGCTCGAAGAAGTGCGGGTACGCCGCGAAGATCACCGACGCGTCCCACAACTTGCCTGCCTCTTCACCGCGTGGAATCCGCGAGAGCACAGGGCCGAAGAACGCCACGCCGTTGACGTGAATGGTGGGAGTGCCCACATCGGGGCCGACCTTGTCCATTCCTGCGTGGTGGCTGGTGCGTAGGTCCTCGTCGTAATCGGTGCTCTCGGCTGCCGAGGCGAGATCGGCGGGCAAGTCGAGTTCGGCCAAGGACTCTCGGATGACGACGTCGAAATCCTTGTTGCCCTCGTTGTGAATTCGCGTGCCCATGGCCGCGTACAGCGGCGCGAGGATCTCGTCGCCGTTGCTCTTCGCCGCGGCGATCGCCACCCGCACCGGACCCCACGCCTTCTTCATCATCGCGGCGTACTCCTCGGGCAGGTCGCGGCCCTCGTTAAGGACGGCCAAGCTCATGACGTGGAAGTTGACGTCGATGTCGCGCACCTGCTGGACCTCGAGAATCCAACGTGAGGTGATCCAGCACCATGGGCACAGCGGGTCGAACCAAAAATCAGCGGTGTCTTTCTGTCCTGAACCGGCCACTGTCTGCTCCTCGAAAGTCGATGTCGCTGTCTCTTCATGTCGTAACACCCGGCCACCGCGCGGACATTCCACGCGACCCGTCAGCCAGCGCGCGACACGGCGGACGTGATGGGATGGACGGCACTACCCATAACTACACGAAGAGGTGTCGACTGAAGTGGTTGCTCCCAACCTGACGCGTGACCAAGCCTCCGAGCGCTCGGCGATCATCGGGGAAACGAAGTACGCGATCGTTCTCGATCTCACCGACGGCGAGGGCAATCCCGGCGAGAAGACGTTCCGCTCGCTCACCACCATCACGTTCGCCGCGACCGCCGGAGCGTCGACTTTCGTGGACATCGTCGCAGGCACCATCCGGTCGGCGACGCTCAACGGCACAGCGCTCGACACGACGAACTACGACGAGTCGACGGGGCTGGCTCTGGTCGATCTCGCCGAACACAACGAACTCGTGGTCGATGCCGACTGCGTCTACTCGCACACCGGCGAAGGCCTGCACCGTTTCGTCGATCCGTCGGACGGTTCGGTGTACCTGTACTCGCAGTTCGAGACTGCGGACGCCAAGCGCATGTTCGCGTGCTTCGATCAACCCGATCTCAAGGCCACGTTCGACCTGAAGGTCACCGCTCCCGAGAGCTGGACCGTCATCTCCAACGCAGCGCACGGTGCCGAGCCGGCCGCAGGTGAGCACGTGTTCGACACGACGCCGCTGATGAGCACATACCTGGTTGCTCTGATCGCCGGTCCCTACGCCGAGTGGACCGATTCGTACACCGACGATCACGGCACCATCCCTCTCGGAATCTACTGCCGCGCATCGCTTGCCGAACACATGGATGCCGAGCGACTGTTCACCGAGACGAAGCAGGGTTTCGGTTTCTACCACGAGAACTTCGGCACCCCGTATGCGTTCGGCAAGTACGACCAGCTGTTCGTGCCCGAATTCAACGCCGGAGCCATGGAGAACGCCGGGGCCGTCACGTTCCTCGAGGATTACGTCTTCCGGTCCAAGGTGACGCGGTACTCCTACGAGCGACGCGCCGAGACCGTGCTGCACGAGATGGCGCACATGTGGTTCGGCGATCTGGTGACGATGACGTGGTGGGACGACCTGTGGCTCAACGAGTCGTTCGCGACGTTCGCCTCCGTGTTGTGCCAGTCCGAGGCGACCGAGTACACCAACGCGTGGACGACGTTCGCCAACGTCGAGAAGGCCTGGGCATACCGACAGGACCAGCTGCCCTCGACGCACCCCATCGCCGCGGACATCCCCGATCTGGCCGCCGTGGAGGTCAACTTCGACGGCATCACGTACGCCAAGGGTGCCAGCGTGCTCAAGCAGCTGGTTGCGTACGTCGGTAAGGAAGACTTCCTGGCCGGGTTGCGGGCCTACTTCGTCGATCACGCCTTCGCCAACGCAACGTTCTCGGATCTGCTTGCGGCACTGGAGAAGTCATCGGGTCGCGATCTCTCCGATTGGGGTGCGCAGTGGCTGCGGACCACCGGCCTGAATACTCTGAGCCCCGATTTCGACGTCGACTCGGAGGGCAGGTTCACCCGGTTCGCAGTGTCGCAGACCGGCGCAGCACCGGGCGCGGGCGAGCATCGCGTACACCGCATCGCAATCGGCATCTACGACGACGTCGACGGCAAGTTGGTGCGTACCGACCGCGTCGAGCTGGACCTCGATGCTGCCGAATCGACGAATGTCGAAGCGCTCGTAGGTGTATCGCGCGGCAAGCTCGTGCTGGTCAACGACGACGACCTGACGTATTGCGCAGTGCGGCTCGATCCGGATTCGCTCGGTGTTCTCGTCGATCGGATCGGCGACATCGCCGAGTCGCTCCCCCGCACTCTCGCCTGGTCGGCCGCATGGGAAATGACTCGGTCCGCCGAGATGAAGGCACGCGACTTCGTGGCTCTGGTCCAGCGCGGAATCGGTAGCGAGACCGAAGTGGGTGTGGTGCAACGCCTTCTGCTCCAGGCGCAGACGGCTGTCACCAGCTACGCCGATCCGGCGTGGGCGGCAGAACACGGAGTCCCGGAGTTCGCCGACGCAGTGCTCGAGCTGGCCCGCGGTGCCGAGTCGGGCTCGGATCACCAGTTGGCGTTCGTCAACGCCCTCACCGGTACCGAACTCAGCGAGCGCCATGTCGAGGTATTGCGCGCTCTCCTGGACGGTGACGCCCAGGGGCAGTCCTTGGCCGGACTCGACATCGATACGGATCTGCGGTGGCGCATCGTCACCGCCCTTGCGGCGGCCGGAGCCATCGATGCCGACGGGCTCGATTCGCCGGTCATCGACGCCGAAGCCGAGAAGGACAACACCGCCGCCGGAGCGCGGTCGGCTGCCGCTGCACGAGCTGCGCGTCCCAGTGCCGAGGTGAAGGAGCGGGCATGGACGACCGTCGTCGACGACGACGCGGTTCCGAACATCACGGCGCGGTCGATCATCGGTGGTTTCGCGGGCCCCGGCCAGGGCGAACTGCTCGAGCCGTACGTCGACCGCTACTTCGAGGCGATCGACGGCGTGTGGGCTCGTCGATCGAGTGAAGTCGCACAGACCGTCGTGGTGGGCCTCTACCCCTCGTGGTCGATCAGCGAGCAGTCGTTGGCCGCAGCCGACAGGTTCCTCGATGGCGATCTTCCACCCGCTCTGCGCCGACTGGTGATCGAAGGCCGCGCCGGAGTCGTTCGGGCACTCGCGGCCCGGGCATACGACGCCGGCTGATCGCAGGTACACATACGACGAGGGCCGGTTGCGTCTCACCCGCGAAGGTGAGATGCAGCCGGCCCTCGTCGTCGCCGGGACCGCCGGCCGAGAACTACGGGGATGGAGCGCGACGAGCTACGGCGCGAGGATGGATGCCGCCATCACGCGGACCGAGGTCACGAGACCGTCGATGAGGTTGCCGTCGCGGAACGGGCCGAGCGCAGCGGTGACGCCGAGCTGAGCAACCCGATCGGTAGCACGGTTCGAGACCCGCTTTCCGGTGCGGATCTCGAGCGCGTGCCGGTTGGGGTCGACAGCGATCAGAACCGAACGAATCGCATCGGGGGTGCCGGGGAAGACCGAATCCGCTCCCGCAGCCGGATCGACTCCCAGGTCACCGACGTAGATGTTGAACCGAATCTTCGTCTTCCGGGTCGCCTCGCTCAGTGCGTCGTCGAGCGCGACCAGATCCTGCGTCGCGAAAGGCAGGTGCTCCGGGCTCGGCGTGCCGAACTCGTGTGCCACCGATACGCGACCACTCGCCGTCAGCGCAGCCCCGAACGGCAGGTCCTCTTCTCGGATGTCACCGCCACGTACCAGTTCACCACTTGCCACTTGCAGCACCTCCGATCGAATCGGCTGTGTCCGCGTCGTGCGATCCGTGGCCTCCGAACGGAGTCACCTCGTCCGTAGCGCTCCACAGCAATGGCTCGCGCGTCCACTCGTCCGTCAGCCGGTACGGAGCGACGTCCATCCCCGGCTGCTTGTCGGTCAAGTAGGACAGCGCGCCGACGATTCCGATCACCGCAACCGGAATCACCCCGAATATCAGCGTGGTCTCCAAAATGCTCACGGGGTGTGACGTTAGTCGACAATTGCCCGTCGGACCACGTCGGGGCTGGTGTTGTGACCGAAAAGAGCCAACGGCCGACAGTCAGGCAGCACCTTCGCCGAGGTAAGCCAACCAGCTCGGGTCCAACTCCTTGGTGGTCGCCAGCAGACGCCAATGCGGGCCCTTCGGTGGCACGAGCTGGGCTCGCAACGTCCACCCGATCTCACTGAGCAGCTTGTCCGCCTTGCGGTGATTGCAGGAGGCGCAGCACGCCACGCAGTTCTCCCACGAGTGGCCGCCGCCGCGGCTGCGAGGCACGACGTGATCGACGGTCTCGGCCTTGCTGCCGCAATAGGCGCAGCGGAATCTGTCGCGATGCATCAGTGCCGCGCGCGTCATCGGCACCCGCGCTCGATAGGGAACTCGGACGAACGTCCGCAACCGAATCACCGACGGCACCTGGACGGAGTAATCGGCCGACCGGATGAACGGCCCCTCCGGATCGTCGTGGATCACGTCGGCCTTGCCGCAAACGAGAAGAACCACCGCCCGGCGCATCGGAAGCGCGGTCAGTGGTTCGAAAGTTGCGTTGAGCAGCAGCACACGGCGCTTGACCCACGCCGGCACGGCGTCGTCGCCCGTGGCGTTGTGGGCCGTCGGCACCACGCGCAGCGGAGAAGCCCCCGAGGCCGTCTCACGCTGGTCGTGCGTGGTGCGGCCCTCAGTGGGCGGGAGTTGTCGGTGGCGGTGTTGAGAGTTCTTCATGCATTACTCCAGGGAGTGTCGGCGCCCGCGCATGGCTTGCGTGGAACACGGTTCACAGTGGAACACGAATACACCGCCCGCGCACAGCCTTTTTCTGCGCATTTTCTGTTGCCGATCGGTGAACATTCCGGTTTCCGATCAGCGAGTTCGAGGATCGATACCGCTATGCGCTGCGCGACTGGCAAGATTTCTGTGTCTCCGTAGACTTTTCGGGTGGCTGTATCAACCCTTCTGTCCGTATCGCCGTTACCCGAACCTTCGCTGCTGCGAGAGCTCGACACCCGAGCATTCGAACTGACCGACACCGGACGCGACTGGCTGGTCGACCGTCCGTTGCAGATCCTCGGCTATCTGGTTCTGGCGATCGTGCTCAGGCTCGTGTTGCACCGAATGATCGACCGCTTCACTCGACACGACGCCGGCCGATCACCTGCACTTCTCCGGCCGTTACGCGACCGGTCCTCGGGAACGGTGAAGGGCGAGATACTCAACGAACGGCGCAGACAGCGGGCCAACACGATCGGTTCGGTACTCCGATCTGCGGTGTCGGTCATGATCCTGACCTGGTTCGTGCTGTCGGTGCTCGACGTCGTGGGTGTGAACGTCGCCCCGTTCATCGCGTCGGCGGGGATCGTCGGTGTCGCCCTCGGTTTCGGTGCGCAGAACCTCGTCCGCGACTTCCTGTCCGGAATCTTCATGCTTCTCGAGGATCAGTACGGGGTCGGCGACGTCGTCGATCTCGGTGAGGCGATCGGCACGGTCGAAAGCGTGGGATTGCGCGTCACCACGATCAGAGATGTCAACGGCACCGTGTGGTACTGCCGAAACGGTGAAGTTCTGCGGGTGGGCAACATGAGCCAAGGGTTCGCGGTAGCTGTCCTCGACCTCCCCGTCTCCCACACGGCCAACATCGACGAGGCCTGCGCGGTGGCCGAGAGAACCACCAACGAGGTCGTGGACTCCGGCGACTTCGACAGTGACATCCTCGAACCCCCGGAGATGCTCGGCGTCAATGCCGTCAGCGCCGATACCGTGACCATCCGGATCACGATCAAGACCCGACCCGGCCGCCAATGGGCAGTGCAGCGTCGCCTCCACCGCGACATCCTGCAGTCGTTCGACGATGCCGGTATCAAAGCCCCGTATGCGCTGGGCCGTCCGGGTGGGGTTGCAGTCGAGAGCAGCAGCTGAGGGACAATGAGCGTGACCGACGCCGACGAGGAACGAACAGAGAGAGTTTGATGACCGAACCGCAGCAGACGTTCTACGACGCGGTCGGCGGTGCGGAGACGTTCCGGTTGCTCACGGCGAAGTTCTACGAGGAAGTGGCCAAGGACGAGATCGTGCGGCCCCTGTATCCCGAGGAGGACCTGGCTCCGGCCGAACGGCGGATGCGAATGTTCCTCGAGCAGTACTGGGGCGGGCCTCGTACGTACTCCGACGAACGTGGTCATCCACGATTGCGGATGCGGCACAACCCGTTTCGGATCGGGCCGCTCGAACGTGACGCCTGGCTTCGATGCATGCACATCGCGATCGCCTCGATCGACCCGGCGGTCCTGGATTCTGCGCACCGAACGCAACTCGTCGACTACATGGAGATGGCCGCCAATTCGATGACGAACTCGGCAATCTGAGAGCTACGGCGTCACGTTCTACGGCGTCACGAACTACAGCGATGCGCCTCGCCGCAGGCCCGCTGCGCCACCTCGGAGGCGGCCGAGCCGGCGGCGGAGCGAGCCGGCTACCCCGAGCACGAAGCTCAGCGGCGCGGGCAGGTGCTGCCGCAAGATGGCGTGCTTGCGCACGTAGTTCTCGACGTGCCACTCCGACCAGGTGCCGGCCCGGAACAACGCTGCGTCGCCGGCGACCAGAGTCCGGGGCGCGTGGTCTTCGCTGGACACCACGACCGACCCGTCCATGATGTGGACGATCTCGTCGACTGCGAAGTACCACCGAAAGCGACCGGCCGTGCAATCCCACACATTGGTGGTCGTGGTGCCGTCGGTGCTTCTGGACCACTCCGCGACGCGCGCCCGCGGGTTTCCCTCGAGGATCCACGTGGGTTCGATGGGACTGTCGGAGAGCGAAACATCTTCCAGCCGCACAGCAATGGTCGAGGTTCTCATGGTGTCGTCGCGTCCTCACCGTCGGGCGCGGCACCGGCCGCTGCACGTTTTACGTTGCAGAACATACAACACTTTCCAAACGTGGGGATACGTGTCGGTCATGTGAATGAGCACAATCCTTTACCTTCCGATCGACCGCCAGTGCAGGGTGCCGGGTGCACCCCAGCGCCCTCGAATCGTTCGAAGCCCATTCGTTTGGCACTATTGCCAGTTGTGACCGATCCGATCGAAAGCACCGAGTTGTCGTGGTGGCAGGACGCCGTCTTCTACCAGATCTATCCCCGGTCGTTCGCAGATGCGAACGGTGACGGAATCGGTGATCTCGACGGCATCAGAGACAAGCTCGGCTACCTCGAATTGCTCGGTATCGACGCCATCTGGATCGGACCGATCACGCGGTCGCCCATGGCCGATCACGGCTACGACGTTTCCGACCCCCGAGACATCGACCCCATGTTCGGCAGTCTCGAGATCTTCGACGCGTTGCTCGACGAGGCGCACGCCCGCGACATCAAGGTCACGATGGATCTGGTGCCCAATCACACCAGTGACGAACACCGGTGGTTCCAGGCGGCTCTGAACGCCCCTCGTGGCAGCGCCGAGCGAGCGCGCTACATCTTTCGAGACGGGCTCGGCGACGACGGTTCGCGGCCGCCGAACAACTGGCCGAGCATCTTCGGGGGTCCCGCCTGGACGCGAGTCGACGAGAGGGACGGCTCCCCCGGTCAGTGGTACCTGCACATCTTCGCGCCCGAACAACCGGATCTGAACTGGGACAACCCCGAGGTCTTCGACGACTTCGCGCGCACACTTCGGTTCTGGCTGGACCGAGGCGTCGACGGATTTCGACTCGACGTCGCCCACGGCATGGCAAAACCTGCCGAGCTGGCCGACATGAGCCTCGAGTTCAACGCACTGATGAAGAACGACGACGACGATCCCCGGTTCAACAACCCCCGAGTCCACGAACTGCACCGCCGCATCAGAGCCGTCATGAACGAATACCCCCACGCGGTGACGGTCGGCGAGATTTGGGTCCAGGACAACGTCCGGTTCTCCGAATACATCCGCCCCGACGAGCTGCACCTGGGCTTCAACTTCCGCTTGGCCAGTGTCGATTTCGACGCCGAGACCATCCGCGATGCGATCTCCAACTCGCTCGCGGCCGTCGAACTGGTCGGCGGCACCCCGACGTGGACACTGTCGAACCACGACGTCGAACGCGAGGTCACCAGATACGGCGACGGAGACCTGGGCTATCACCGGGCCCGGGCCATGATTCTCGTCGAATTGGCCCTTCCTGGAACAATTTTCGTATACAACGGTGCCGAGCTCGGGCTACCGAACGTGCAGCTGCCCGACAGCGCCCTGCAGGACCCGGTGGGGGAGCGGTCCGGGCACACCGAGCGCGGACGCGACGGCTGCCGAGTCCCCATGCCGTGGGAGGGTGATGCCCCTCCGTTCGGGTTCTCCACCACCGATCGCACCTGGTTGCCGATGCCGCCGGAGTGGAAGGGGCTGACCGCCGAGGCGCAGCTCGAAGAGGTCGATTCGATGCTCAGCCTGTACCGCACGGCGTTCGAATTGCGCACCCTGCGGCCGGAGTTCACCGGCGGCGGAATCGATTGGTACGGTGCCCCTCCCGGGTGCCTGGCCTTCCGGCGCCGCGGGGGCTTGATCTGCGCCCTCAACTCCTCCGACGAGTCGATCCCACTCCCACCCGGCGAAGTGTTGCTGACCAGCACTCCGCTGGTCGACGGGATGCTTCCCGCGAACGCGGCCGCCTGGCTCGTCTGAGCCGGCCGGCCGGCTCGTCCGAACCGGCCGACCGGCCACGCTCAGCGTTCGACGGTGAGCGACAACTGTTGGCCCGGGCGGCGAACGAACACCGACCCGAACCTGGCATCGAGGCGCAACCACACCTTGGTGGCGCGTACTCGTACCACCTCTGCGGCGGCGATCCTCTCCGGGTCGACGTCGATCGTCAACGGATCGTTACCGTCGTGCGGCACGAAACCCATTGCGGTCAACCCGAATACGGTGCGCATGGTGACCGAGACGTCGTCGCCGTCACCGGTCACGTGCAACACCTGCTGTTCGAGCAACGAGCTCGGCGGCCCGTGACTGCTGCCGTGTTCCTTCGCCAGTGCGGCACCGCGCTGTGCGAGTCCGATGAGCACCCGCGCGGGGACGTCGTCGAGATGCTCGAATCCGCCGTCGGGAGGAAGGGTGCCACGCCAGGCGGAGTCCATCGAGAAACCCGGGTCGATCACGCCGTCGTCCGCGTTCTGCAGAGCGGACACCAACACATCGGCACCCGCACTGGTGTCGTCGGGCACGATGGTTCCCGCAATCACCCGCGCGGCGAGCGCATCGAAACCGGTTGCCGCCCAACACGACACGCCCCCGCCGGCCCGAGTGCGCAACCGAACGACAGCAGCCTCGTCCAGGCGCAATGCCCTGCTGCAGAACGTCTGGAGGTTCTCCCGCTCGACCGCATCGGGAACGGTCAGAACGCGCTCATACACGCTGCCAACTCACCAGGAACTCGCGCTCGGCGGGAGTGAGCCGACGCAGTCGCTGCGCGTCGATGTCGAACGCCGCGATCTGCGTCGACGCCACCACCGCTGCCGGAGTATCCAGCGACGCCCCGCGTGCCCGCACCTCGTACCCCACGACGAAGTCCACCGCGCGGACCGCATCGATCCACATGAAGACGTCGAGGGGTCCGTCCTCGTGTCGCAGCTGGCCGCGATACTTCACGTGCAGATCGGCAATGACGGCACCGTGACGCAGATTCGCAGTCGGCCTGCCGTCCACCAGCAGCCACGGGATCCGCGCCTCTTCGAGCAACGTCACCATTCGCGCGTGGTTGATGTGTTGATACACATCCATATCCGACCACCGCACATCCACAGCGGCGTGAAAGCCCACCCGCTCGGTGGCGGGTCGCTTGTCGGACAGATGGTCGTCGGGCACACTCACGCGCTTACTACCTCTTCTCGATCGAACGAAAGTTCCATGCTGTCAGGGAACCATGTTTCTCACCTGTCGGGCGGCAACCGAGAGTGTCGCCAGGTCCAGCGTCCCCGTCTCGGCGATCTCGGTGAGCGCTGCACGCGAGCGGGCCAACCGCGACGAATTGGTCGATTCCCATTCGGCGATCTTCTCCGTGACCGACTCGTCCGGTTCGCCCGCGGCCAACACGGCCTTGGTGATTCCGCGAAGGGAGGCGTACAGATCGTCACGAAGAGCCAAGCGCGCCAACGAATGCCATCGATCGCCGCGGGCAAGCTTCGAGACCGCGGTGAGCAACCAGTCGATGCCGATGTGCGCGTCGAGCGCGAAGTAGAGCTCGGCCACCTCCGCCCCGTCCCGGTCGACGATGTCGGCGATATCGATGATGTCGAGCAGGCAATACACGTCGAGCAAGCCGTAGATCCGACGTGCCAGCTCGGCCGGAGCACCTCGTTCCATCGCGGCCCCCGAACGCCGGTCCAAATCGACCGCCTGGTGACCGGAGATCCACGACGCGACCCGCGGCTGCAGAGCGCGAACCTGCCCGGCATAGCGACTGATCTCGGCCCCGACCGCCAACGGCTGCGGCCGATTGGCCAACAGCCACCGGGATACTCGATCGAGCATGCGACGCGATTCGAGCAGCAGCTCGGCGGACACTGCGGTGGGTACGTCGGCAGCGCGAATCGAATCCCACACCTCGTCGAGGCCGAAGATTTCGGTGGCCGCGGCGAATGCGCGGATGGCGTCGGTGCCTGCGGCACCGGAGTCCTCGGTCAACCGATACGGGTAGGTGATTCCGCCACAGTCGATGGCCTCGTTGGCGAGCGTCGTCGCCACCAGTTGACGCCGTAGCGGATGCGCCTTGATGGCATCTGCGTACGGATCCCGCAGTGGCTCGGGGAAATACTTGGGTAGCCGGGGGGCGAAGACGTCGCTGTCGGGAAGCTCGCTGTCGAGCAGTTCCGCTTCCAGTGCCAATTTCACGTGCGCCATCAACGTCGCGAGTTCCGGCGACGTCAGTCCACGCCCGTCTTGCTTGCGACGACGGAGATCGGCCTCGGTGGGCAGAGCCTCGAGCTCCCGGTCGAGCCCTCGACGCGTCTCCAGATCCTCGATGACCCGGCTGTGCACCGTCACCAGATGTGGTGCGTCGAATCTGGACGTACCGAGCAACTCGTTCTGCATGATGTTGTCCCACAACACCAATCGCCCGACCTCGTCGGTCATGGACGCAAGCAGCTCATCGCGGTCTTCGCGCGCCAGGTTTCCGTTGGTGATGGCAGTCTCGAGCAGGATCTTGATGTTGACTTCGTGATCGGAACAGTCGACGCCCGCCGAGTTGTCGACGGCGTCGGTGTTGATCTTGCCGCCGGCTGCGGCGTACTCGATCCTGCCCAGTGCGGTGGCACCGAGGTTTCCGCCCTCCCCCACCACGGCCGCCCGCACATCCACGCCGTCGACCCGCACTGCATCGTTGGCCTTGTCGCCGACTTCGGCGTTGCTCTCACTGGAAGCCTTGATGTAGGTGCCGATTCCGCCGTTCCACAGCAGATCGGCGGGAGCCTTCAGGATCGCGTTCACCAACTCTTGTGGTGACAGCGCAGCAACCGATTCGTCCAACCCGAGGGCCGAACGTGCTGCGGCGCTGATGGGTACGGATTTGCGGGTCCGCTCCCACACCCCTCCGCCGGCACTGATGAGCGAGGTGTCGTAGTCCGCCCACGACGACCGCGGCAGGGCGAACAAGCGCTCCCGCTCGGCGAACGACGACTCCCGATCGGGGTCGGGGTCGAGAAAGATGTGCCGGTGGTCGAACGCCGCGAGCAAGCGAATGTGTCGGCTCAGCAGCATGCCGTTACCGAATACGTCTCCGCTCATGTCGCCGACGCCGACGACCGTGAAATCCTGACTCTGCGTGTCGATTCCGAGCTCACGGAAGTGCCGCTTGACGCTCTCCCACGCACCCTTCGCGGTGATTCCCATGGCTTTGTGGTCGTATCCGGCGGATCCACCGGACGCGAAGGCGTCACCGAGCCAGAATCCGTACTCGGCAGCGATGCCGTTGGCCATGTCGGAGAAGGTCGCGGTGCCCTTGTCCGCCGCGACGACGAGGTAGGTGTCGTCTCCGTCGCGGCGCACCACCCCGGTAGGTACCGATACCGACCCGGTGGCGCGGTCGAGATTGTCGGTGATGTCGAGCAACCCGGCGATGAACAGTCGGTAGCAGGCTTTGCCTTCCTCGGCGTATGCCTGTCGATCTCGGTCGGCTCCACCGGTGGTCACCGGAGGACGCTTGACGACGAATCCACCCTTGGCCCCGACGGGCACGATGACTGCGTTCTTGACCATCTGAGCCTTGGCGAGCCCGAGAATCTCCGTCCGGAAGTCCTCCCGTCGATCGGACCAGCGCAACCCGCCTCGGGCCACCGCACCGAACCTCAGATGCACCCCCTCGACGCGCGGGGAGTACACGAAGATCTCGAACGTGGGCTTCGGTTTGGGCAGCTCTGCGATGGATTGCGGGTCGAACTTGAGCGAGAGGTACGGGCGATGTGCACCGTCGGATCCCACCACGAAGTGGTTGGTGCGCAACGTCGCTCGGATGAGCTCGAACATGCTGCGCAGAATGCGGTCGGCATCGAGGCTGACGACCTCGTCGATGAGCTCACCGAGCTGAGTGCCGATGGCCTGCGCGTCCGCTTCGGCACTGGTCTCGGGATCGAACTGCGCCTCGAACAGTCCGACGAGCAGCCGCGCGGTGCGCGGATGCGCCAGGAGGACGCCCTCGATGTTGAACTGACTGTAGGGAAAACCCGCCTGCCGCAAGTACTTGGCGTAGGCACGCAACACCACGGCCTGCCGCCAGTGCAGACCTGCGCGCATCACCAGTTCGTTGAAACGATCCGCTTCTGCCGCGCCGCTCCACACGGCCGCGAATGCGTCGGTGAATCGATGCTGGACCCGGCTCTCGCGATCGGCCGTGCCTGCCTCGGACAGCTCGGCGTCGAGGTCCCCGTCGATGGCCGAGCGCAACATCTCACGCGAGGCAGAGAGACCGAAATCGTATATCCAGCAAGACATTCCGTCCGGACGCACCACCGGGTACGGCCGCTCGTCGTCGACCTCCACACCGAGACTCTGCAGAATGGGCAACACCTGGGACAGTGATACGCCCGCACCGCCGATGTACAGCGAGAAGCGCCAGCTCCCCACGGCCGAACGCTCGTTTCGGTAGAGCTGCATGTCGATCGCTTCGTCGCCGAGTGCTTCGAGGCGGGCAATGTCCGTGACGGCCCTGGCCGGACTGAAGTCCTGCTTGTACGCCTCGGGAAAAGCCTCGGTGTAGCGCTGAATGCGCGCCGGGTCGACGGCTCGGTCGAGGGACACGGCGTCACCCAACGAGTCCTCCCACGTCCGGGTGGTCTCGGTCAGCGCCGCTTCGATCCGGGTGATGTCGTCGACCGACGGGTGGGGAGAGACGGTGCCCGGTGCGCGGCGCACCGTCACGTGCAGCAGCGCGAGATCCGATTCGGTGACGCGTGCGGTGTAGTCGAGCGAGGTACCACCGAGCTCTCGGAGCAGTCGGTCCTGGATCGCGAGTCGGACGCGAGTGGTGTAGCGATCTCGCGGCAGGTACACCAGAGCACTGACGAAGGACCCACTCGCATCGGGTCGCACGAACAGCTTGACCTTGCGCCGACGACCCAGCGCCAGAACAGCACTCGCCGTTTCGAACAGCCACGAGGCAGAGGTCGCGAACAGTTCCGACCGCGGCATCGACTGCAGCACCTCGAGCATGGCCTGGCCGGAGAAGGACCCGAGATCATGGCCGGCCTTGGCGATCACCGACCGCACTCGACGCTCGATCACCGGAATGTCGAGGACGTTCTCGTGCAGCGCGGTGACGGTGAAGACGCCGACGAACCGATGCTCGGCGGAGTCGTCGGCGTCGATCACACTGACGAAATAGGGGTAGACAGCACGATGAACCGTGGCGGGGTTCGGCCCCTGCGTCAGAGCAACCAGGTCGCGCTCACCGACCGGTTCGGGTCCGTCTCCATGTTGACCGGCATCGCGCAGCACACCCAGGCTGCTCGATTCCACACCGGTTGCGGTTCGGTCGCCGTCGCTACCGTCGATCGTGTATCTGCGGTAACCCAGCAAGGTGTAATGGCCGTCGCCCAGCCAACGCAGCAAGGCAGCCGCATCCCGGTGTGCGACGGCTGCTTCGGAGTCGGTGTCGCCGGACGCTGCGGCGACACCGTCCAACCGATCGGCCACGGCAGCCTGCACGCGACGCATCTCGTCGGTGTCGCCGACGACCTGACGCACATCGGCGAGTACTCGACTCGTCTCCTCTTCCAGCTGCGCGACGGCATCGTCGGAGGTGGACGGGTGCAGCTGCACGTGTATCCAGGATTCCGCGATGCCGGCCGAACTCAGCCCGACGAGCACTCCCTCTGCGTTCCGATCGACGGAGAGAATGGGATGGACCACGTCGGTGTATTCGATGCCGAGACGCGAGAGCAGCGACATGATCGATTCGACCAGCAGCGGCATGTCGTCGGTGACGATTTGTAGGTAGCTTCCCGCTACCTGCTGTGCTGCAGACTCGTTCGGTCGGTGGACCGCCACATTCGCCGTCCCCGGCAGCCGCTCTGCGGCGAGCCGAACGTGCCGCCGAAAAGAGGTGATGTCGGGGGTATGCGCGGACACTGCGACCGCAGTGGCGTCGGTGTGCTCGAAATACTCCGTACGCAATGTCGCCAACTCGGCCACAAGCCTGTCGTCGAGCCCGTCGGCCCAGTCGTCGTCGGTCAGGTCAAGCGAGCGTGACATTGTTTTCGAGTACTCCCTCGTGAGGATTTCCCGACGCCCGCCGATCGCCGGTCGTCGATGACCCCTCGACCCTAGTGCGGGTGACCCCGCAACCGCAGAGATCTCGGGAACCAGCGCGTCAGGCCGATCCGGCAGTCAGGACGAATCGCTGTGGAGATACTCGCTCAGTGCAGTTCGTTCGTGTTCGCGCAGCGGCCTGGACGAGGAGGTGTCGAGGTCGAAGGCCACCATCAGTGCCTCCGCGTCTGCGCACACCGTTCCGTTTCGATCGGTGACGACGTGCCGGACGCCGTACGAGGTGGTTCCGACACGAGTGATCCACAGCTCGATCACCAGCGGGCCGGAGTCGTCCAGGATCGGGTGCAGGAAGTTGGTGGTCAACGTACGAACCACCACCGCGCCGCGACCTTTCGAGCCCCCCAAGACCGCGTTCAGAAACTGAACGCGGCCTTCCTGGAGGTACTCGACGAACCGGGTGTTGTTGACGTGCCCGAGGCGGTCGGAATCACCCCACCGCACCTGAAGTGTGCAGGTGAAGGTCTGTGCCGACATGTCAGTCTCGGGTCAGCTTCCGGTGCGTGACGCGGTGGGGACGCGCCGCGTCGGGGCCGAGCCGCTCGACCTTGTTGGCCTCGTAGCCCTCGAAGTTGCCCTCGTACCAGTACCAGGCAGCCTCGTTGTCTCCGAAGCCGCCTTCCCACGCCAGGATGTGGGTGCAGGTGCGGTCCAAGAACCACCGGTCGTGCGAGATGACCACGGCGCAACCGGGGAATTCCTCGAGCGCGTTCTCGAGCGATCCGAGTGTCTCGACGTCGAGGTCGTTGGTCGGCTCGTCGAGCAGGATCAGGTTGCCGCCCTGCTTGAGCGTCATTGCCAGGTTCAGACGGTTGCGCTCACCGCCGGAGAGAACTCCGGCGGGCTTCTGCTGATCGTGGCCCTTGAATCCGAACGAGCTGATGTACGCGCGGGACGGGAATTCCGAGTTGCCCACGGTGATGAAGTCCAGGCCGTCGGAGACCGTTTCCCAGACCGTCTTCTTCGAGTCGATGCCCGAGCGGTTCTGGTCGACATAGCTGAGCTTGACGGTCTGCCCGATCTTCACCTCGCCGCCGTCCGGCTCCTCGAGCCCGACGATGGTCTTGAACAGTGTCGTCTTGCCGACACCGTTGGGTCCGATGACGCCGACGATTCCGTTGCGCGGCAACGTGAACGACAGATCCTTGATCAACACGCGGCCGTCGAAGCCCTTGTCCAGGCTCTTGACCTCGACCACGACGTCGCCGAGGCGCGGCGGGTTGGGGATCTGGATCTCGTCGAAGTCGAGCTTCCTGGTCTTCTCGGCCTCGGCCACCATCTCGTCGTAGCGAGCCAGACGAGACTTGCTCTTGGCCTGGCGAGCCTTGGCACCGGAGCGAACCCAGGCGAGTTCGTCCTTGAGCCGCTTCTGCAGCTTCTGGTCCTTCTTTCCCGAGACCTCGAGGCGCTCGGCCTTCTTCTCCAGGTACGTCGAGTAGTTGCCCTCGTACGGGTACAGATGTCCGCGGTCGACCTCGGCGATCCACTGCGCGACGTGGTCGAGGAAGTACCGGTCGTGAGTCACGGCGAGAATGGCACCGGCGTAGGCGGCCAAGTGCTGCTCGAGCCACAGCACACTCTCGGCGTCGAGGTGGTTGGTCGGCTCGTCGAGCAGCAACAGGTCGGGCTTGCTGAGCAGCAGCTTGCACAGGGCGACGCGACGCTTCTCACCACCGGAGAGGTTGGTGACCGGGGACTCGGGCGGCGGGCAGCGCAGCGCGTCCATCGCCTGTTCGAGCTGCGAGTCGATCTCCCAGGCGTCGGCGTGGTCGAGCTTTTCCTGCAACTCGCCCATCTCTTCCATGAGCTCGTCGGAGTAATCGGTTGCCATCAGCTCGGCGATCTCGTTGTAGCGCTTGAGCTGGACCATCGTCTCGCCGAGGCCGTCCTCGACGTTCTCGCGAACGGTCTTGGTGTCGTCGAGAATCGGCTCCTGCATGAGAATGCCGACCGAGGCACCGGGAGCGAGGAACGCCTCACCGTTTCCGGGCTGATCGATTCCCGCCATGATCTTGAGGATGCTCGACTTACCGGCGCCGTTCGGGCCGACGACGCCGATCTTCGCTCCCGGGTAGAAGCTCATCGTCACGTCGTCGAGGATGACTTTGTCGCCGTGCGCCTTGCGCACCTTCTTCATGGTGTAAATGAATTCAGCCATGCCGCCCAGCTTATCGGTGCGGCCGCGTCGGAACACCATCGACCGAGTCCGCGCCGAGCCCACATCCGTCGTCCGCGGTCGTTCGCGGGTTGCATCCACCGGGGACGACGGATGTCGGCGGGCCGTCAGGCGGGTACCGCCTCGCGGATGTCGTCACCGATTCGATCGCGGTCCGGCTCGTCCTCCGGTGGTTCGGCGGCACCCCGATCGTCGTCGGTGAGTGCCTCGTCTGCAGGTACTTCGGGCGCGACCGTCCTGGTCCGCTGGATTGCCACGTTGCAGCGCGCAAGGTCCGGCCCGACGGCGCTGGCACGCATCTCGAGGTCGGATCGTTCGACGCCGTCGCGATTGGTGTATTCGTTGGTGCGCAGCTGTCCGTAGGCGATGATCGGATCGCCCTTCATCAACGATGCGCCGACGCCGCGCACGAGTCGACGCCAGCACGTGACCGTGAGATAGAGGGTGCCGCCGTCGGTCCATTCACCGGTGTTGCGGTCCTGCCGTCGGGCATTGCTCGCCATCCGGAAGCTGAGGACCTCGTCGCCGGTGGGCGTGGAGCGCTTGACGGGATTGGTGATGACGGTGCCCACAACAGCGCACTGAGCTTCGTACATGGTGTCTTCCTCTCGATGAATGTCGCGTGATTGCGATCGAGATCGACACTGCTACGCCGGAGCCGCCCGTGACGGACGTGTTCGCGAAATGTGGACAACCGCTGAGCCTGTGGATGAACGTCCAGGATCGGCTGGTCATGACGCCACTCGTGTCGGACCGGTGTGCTACTCGGTTGTTTCGACGTAGACGTGCCCACCGAGAGCCGGCACCACCCGTCCGGCGGTGAGCGACGCCACCAGCGCTGCAGTCGAATCGGCGTCTGCGACGGCGACGGTGAGCACGGCTCGAGTGTCGTAGGCGGTATCGAGCACCAAGGCCCCGTGTCCGCGTAACTCCGATTCGACGCGTCCCACCTCGGCGTGGTCGAGTTCGAGGGTCAGCACGTCGCGTCGCTCTCGGGTGAGAAACCGAGCCTGGGCAAGTGCCTCGGTGACCGCACCGCCGTACGCGCGGGCCAATCCGCCGGTACCGAGCTTGGTGCCGCCGAAATATCTGCCGACCACCGCGACCACGTTGGTCAGCCGATGACCGCGCAACACCTCGAGCATGGGCGTTCCTGCCGTGCCGCTGGGTTCGCCGTCGTCGTTGGATCGCTCGATGCGGTGGGTCGAGTCTTCGTCGACGACAACGATGCCTGCAGCCGAGGATTCGACGATGAATGCCGAACAGTGATGTCCGGCAGTCGGATCCGCTTTCCGCGCCGCTGCGATGACCGCGCGAGCGTCGGCCTCGGTGCTCGCCCGGTCCACCACGGTGACGAACCGCGATCTCTTGACCTCGGTCTCGCACACAACCCGGCCGGCGATCGTTCGAAACTCGCTCACGCGGCAGCCCAGCTCATGCAACAACCCTGATCATGCAACAACCCTGATCATGCAGCAACGCTGTCCACGACATCGTCTGCGGCACGGACCAATTGGGCGTACATACCGTCTTCGGCGAGCAGAGCCTCGTGGCTTCCGACTTCGCGCACGATGCCGTGATCGAGTACCGCGATGGCGTCTGCTGCACGCACGGTGGACAGGCGATGGGCGATCAGAATGGTGGTACGGCCGTGCATCAAACCGTCGAGCGCTGTCTGCACTGCGCGTTCGGTGCGATTGTCCAGGGCGCTCGTCGCTTCGTCGAGCACCAGAATCGGCGGGTTGCGCAGGACAGTTCGGGCGATTGCGATGCGCTGCTTCTCACCGCCGGAGAATCGGTAGCCGCGCTCGCCGACCATCGTGTCGTAACCGTCGTCGAGGCCGTCGATGAAGTCGTGAATCTGGGCCGTCCGAGCGGCAGCCACGATCTCGTCGTCGGTGGCGTCGGGTTTGGCGAACCGCAGGTTCTCCCTGATGGTGGCGTGGAACAGGTAGGTCTCCTGAGAGACGACGCCCACCAGGTCGGCAATGTTCTCCGACGCCAGGTGCCGCAAGTCGACACCGTCGATGGTCACCGATCCGGCTGTCGGATCATGCAGGCGGGCAACGAGGTATCCCAGCGTGGTCTTGCCCGATCCGGTTGCGCCGACGAGCGCGAGCGTGCTCCCGGCCGGTACATCGAGATCGATGTTGCACAGAGTCGGGACAGTCGCGGCGGCATAGGTGAAGTCGACGCCGCGGAATGCGACATCGCCGCGCACGCTCTCTCGCGAGAGTGTGACCGGGTGCTCGGGTTCGGCGACATCGATGGGCAGATCGAGATACTCGAAGACTCTGCCGAACAACGCCAAGGATGCCTGTACTTCGACGCCGGTGTTGAGCAATTGCATGGTGGGCCGGAACAATTGGGTCTGCAATGCGGTGAACGCGACCAGGGTGCCGATCGTCAATGCACTCCCCTGACCGATGGTGATGCCGGCGAACCAGTACACCAGAGCGGGCATCACGGCGAAGCTGATCTGAATTGTCGCCATCCGCCACTTGCCCGCCATCATCGCGGCCAGTTCGACACCGGCCACCTCGTGCGATCGGTCGGCGAATTTGTCGGTCAACGCCTGGGCGGAACCGGTGGTCTTGCCCAGAAGAATTCCACTGACGGACAGTGATTCCTCGATCTGGACGGACAGATCGCTGAGCAATTTCTGCCGCTTGGTCGAGATCCTGCGACGCTCGTCGCCGATACGTCGAGCGACTCGCACGAAGATCGGCAGGATGATCAGCGAGAACGTGGCGAGCTTCCAATCGAGCAGGAAGAGCGCGACCACGGTCGCAGCGACCGTCGTGGCGTTCTGCGCGATGGACGTCGCGGTGTTGGTGACGACGGATTGCATGCCGCCGATGTCGTTCGCGATACGCGATTGCACCTCACCGGTGCGCGTTCGCGCGAAGAATCCGAGGGACTGTCTCTGCAGGTGCGAATAGACCTGCACGCGCAGATCGTGCATGAGTTGCTGACCGACGCCGTTGGACATCCAGGTCTGCACCACGCCGAGAGTGTTGGTGGCGACTGCAACAGCGATCATGCCGACCGCGATGAGGCTGACGAGCGTGACGTCGCGGTCGGGAATTGCATGATCGAGGAGTTCGCGAAGAAGTAGAGGAGAGGCGAGCGCAATGATGGCGCTGGCCACGATGATCGCGCTGACGACAGCGATCTTGCGCCGGTAGGGCGTGAACAGAGCCAGGACTCGTCGGACTGGCGCTGGATCGGAAGCGAGTGGTACGCGTTCGGGACGGCTTTCCAAGTAGACCTCCGTGGTAGCTGAAGTAATATGCAGAGGTTACCTCACTATGAGGTTGTGAGCAAGCCTCGCTATGATCCGTCGTATGGACACCGGACACTCGCCCAACCTGAGCGATTCGTTCATGGCCGTTGCCCGAAGAATTCGGCGAAGCCACATGACCGCGCTGGAACCGTTCGGACTCAACCCGTCGCAGAGCAGGGCCATGCACGTCTTGGCGCGCGAACGAGAATCGGTCCGATTGCGTGATCTGGCCGAGCACCTCCGTATCGTCGCTCGATCGGCCACCGACATCGTCGACTCACTCGAAGCGGCAGAACTGGTGACGCGAGCGCCGGACCCGAGTGATCGACGCGCTGTCCTGGTCGAGCTGACCGACGCCGGCCGCGCCCTGCTCGACCGCGTCGACGAGGCACGACGTCAGGTGTCCGCGGACCTGTTCGACGGCCTCGAGCCGGCCGAACGCACCGAACTCGACCGGCTTCTGCACAAGATCGCCGGCAGCGACTGACGAGAAGCTACTGCCTGCCGTCGCGATCGCGACGGGCCAGCTCGGCGAACATCGCGTTGTGCGCGGCCAGGTCGGCGTCGTGGTCACGTTCGGCGGCTCTATCACCGCGCCTGGCGTCGCGATCGTCGCTGCGGGACCACTGGATCAGCAGTGCGAGCATGACCAGCACCAGAGGCACCTCGCCGGTTGCCCACGCGATGCCGCCACCGAGCTTCTGGTCCCCCAGTAGGTCGGAGTTCCAGTCGAGGCCGAGCGTGCGGTAGAACCAGGCACCCATGACTGTGTTCATGCTCATCAGCGCCACACCGAAGAACGCATGGAACGGCAGTGAGCCGAACACCACGGCGAGTTTGGTGACCGGAGCAATCTTGCGCGGAGACGGATCGACGCCGATGACCGTCCAGTAGAACAGGTATCCGCTGAGCACGAAGTGCAGGTTCATCAACAGATGAGCTCCGTGACTGTCCAGCACGGCCCCGAAGATTCCGCCGAGATAGAGCACGTAGAAGCCGCCCACGAAGATCAGCGCCGCGACGAGCGGGTGGGTGACGAACTGCGACAGTCGACTGTGCAGGCCCATCAGCAACCACTCGCGCATCCCCGGGACGCCGTCCTTGCCTGCCGCGGGCAGGACACGCAACGACAACGTCAGTGCACCACCGAGCGCGAGCAGAACCGGCGCGAGCATCGACAGCATCATGTGTCCGGTCATGTGCACGCTGAACACTGCCGTGGAATACCGTCCTATGCCCGACGACGTACTGATCAGCAGTGTGAGGCAGCCCAGGACCCAGGCGACGGTGCGACCGACGGGCCACGCGTCGCCGCGCAGTCGCAGCCGACGGACCCCGATCAGATACACCACGGCCATCACGATCGCGGCGGTGCCGAAGATCAGGTCGAAGCGCCAGTCGAAAGCCATACGAGCGAACGTCGGCGGTCCGCTGAGGTCGTATCCGAGCGCGGCCTCGGTCGGCGTCAGGTTCGGGTCGATCTCGGCGGGCGGTGGTGTTCGCCCGAGGCCGACGGCCAGACCAACGGTCGCGGCGAGAACGAGCACCTCGGCCCCGGCGAACCGGAGCAGCGGTCCACGGGCGGTGGGATCGGCGATCAGTGCGGGCAGAGCGCGGCGCCGCTGCATCCAGCCGAATCCGCCGAGCACGATCAACGCGAGAATCTTGCCCACGATCAGCAGGCCGTACGTCGTGGTGAACAGGTCGGCGAGGGACACCCGAACCAGGGCGTTGATGACTCCGCTGATGCCCATGACGACGAAGCAGACGCCGGCGATCGTGGAGAACCGCCGAGCAGCGACGTCGGTGTGCGCGCCGCGTCTGCGGACATGTGCAAGCAGTGCGAACAGCCCGCCCGCCCACAACGACGCGGCGCCGAGGTGCAGGATCAGCGAGTTGGTCGCGATGTCGTGCGATCCGCCCGCCGAGGAGTGACCACTGAGCGCAATGGGCAGCAGAGTGGCCAGCGAGAATCCGAGCAGCGCAGGCGTCCAGGACCACCGCAGTACCGTCCGCGATGCGATGGCGACGACGACGGCCATGATGGCCGTCCACCGCCATGCACTGGCGATCTCCACCTGATCCAGCGCGATCCACAGATTCGCCGGCTTCACGGCCTCGGCGAACGGCTGGCCGGAGGTGTCGGACAGCGTCAACGGCACGAGGAGAAGCGCACATACGGCCCAGACGATGGATGCGACCGAGCCGGTGCGAACCGCCCGGTAGCCGTCCACGTCGAGCACGCCGTTCTTCTGTGGCGGAACCAGGAACGCCGCCAGCAGGAACGAGCCGACCGCGATGACCGCTGCGATCTCACCGATCGCACGCAGGGCGGGCAGTCCGTAGGTGGTGGCCGGGCCGGGATCAGGGATACCGAGCAGGACCAACGCGTCCGACGCGGACAGCATGACGATCAGGGCAGCGACGACACCGGCGATGACGCCGGCAGTGACGAACACCGACGTGGTTGTCGAGCGGGGATCTGCACTGCCCGCACCCTCGTCCGACCGCACATCGCCGGTGGAGTCCCCGGCGTGCGACGGGTCGGTCTTGTCGAGATCCGGTGTGGCCATACCACCAGAGTAAGAGGTGTTCGGCAGTACTCGAAACGCGAGTCCTACACAGCGTCGTACTTTGCCCCGTCCTCGGCGTCCAGCGAGTCGTGGTGGATGCGTCCGTGCTGCTGCCGGAGAGGCGTGCCGCTCCCGCCCCATCTCTGGGCGATGATCTCCGCCGCAATGGACACCGCGGTCTCCTGCGGCGTGCGTGCACCCAGGTCGAGTCCGATCGGGCTCGACAATTGCGCGAGTTCGGTCTCGGTCACTCCTGCCGCCCGTAACCGGGCGATGCGGTCGTCATGGGTTCGCCGCGAGCCCATCGCTCCGACGAACGCCAGGGCCGGAATCCGCAACGCCACTTCGAGCAGTGGCACATCGAACTTCGGGTCGTGAGTCAACACACAGACCACGGTCCTCTCGTCCAACTCCCCCGCCGCCCACTGTTGGTTCAGGTAGTCGTGCGGCCACGCGACCACCACCTGCTCGGCAGCGGGAAAGCGCTGCGGGGTCGCAAACACGGATCGGGCGTCGCAGACGGTGACGCGGTAGCCCAGAAAGGCACCCTGCTGCGCAACCGCCGCAGCGAAGTCGATGGCACCGAACACGAGCATTCTCGGCGACGGCGCATGACTGGACACGAACACCTGCATTCCCCGACCGCGGCGCTGGCCGTCGGTTCCGTACGTCAGAACAGTCGAACGTCCCGCTGCAAGTAGCCCTTTCGCGTCGTCGGCAATGGCGGCGTCCGCCCGCGAGCTGCCGAGGGAACCGCGAATACCCGACTCCGTCAGAACTGCTCTCCGACCGACCCGTGTTGCGTCGGCATGAGCGATCACGGTGGCCACTGCAACCGGGACGTTGCGGCGCACGTTCGCCACGACGTCACCGAACTCGGGAAAGGTGTGCTTCGACACCGCCTGCACGAACACATCCAGCGTTCCCCCACACGTGAGCCCGACTGCGAATGCGTCGTCGTCCGACACCCCGTATCGAGTGAGTATCGGGGTACCGGACTGCATCACGTCGTGCGCCGACTCGTACACGGCACCCTCGACGCAGCCGCCGGACACCGAACCGGCGACCGCACCGTCCTGGCCGACCATCATCGACGCACCCACAGGACGCGGCGCGGAGTCGAATGTCTGCACAACCGTTGCCACCGCGGCCGCGTCGCCGGTCCGCCAGGCGTGCAGTAGCTCGTCCAGAATGTCGTGCATCGAACCTCCTTCGGGTGCCGGCCGGAACGTCTACGACATCACAGGCTTCCCCCTGCACTGCTCCCTCAACCCATGCCGGTGTGATCGCCGTAGGCGGAAAGGTACACTCGTCAACCGTGCTCGAGCGGGCCTGTCCGCGCGTGCCAGCCTCCGTAGCTCAGGGGATAGAGCAAGGGCCTTCTAATCCCTTGGTCGCAGGTTCGAATCCTGCCGGGGGCACCCTCTGACCAGCGCGAACGCTGGCCGACTCGCGTTACTGTGGTTGACTTCGCGTAACGAAGGGTTACACGTGCATCAGCTCACTCTCGGAGTCCTCTCACGTTCGCGCAAGCCCGATGAGCGTCGACTACCGATTCATCCTCTTCATTTCGATCGCATCGACGCCGACATTCGAAGCCGAATGTTCCTCGAATCCGGCTACGGCGAACCGTTCGGAATCTCCGACGAGCACCTGGCCACGCAGGTCGCGGGTATCGGCACCCGCGCCGAACTCATTGCTCGGTGCGACGTGATTCTGCTGCCGAAGCCTCAGGCCGAAGATCTCGAGTCTCTTCGACCCGGCCAGACGCTCTGGGGTTGGCCGCACTGTGTGCAGGACGAAAGGCTCACCCAGATCGCCGTCGATCGCAAGCTCACGCTGATCGCCTTCGAGGCCATGAACCACTGGACGCAGGACGGCTGGTTCAATCTTCATGTGTTCCACAAGAACAACGAATTGGCCGGGTACTGCTCGGTGCTGCACGCATTGCAGCTGATCGGTTCCACCGGGGACTACGGCCGCAGGTTGCGGGCCGCTGTCATCGGTTTCGGAGCCACGGCGCGCGGCGCGGTCACCGCGCTCAGTGCACACGGGATCCACGACGTCGATGTCCTCACTCAGCGTGGGGTCACGGCGGTGGGTTCGCCGATCCACTCGGCCAACATCGTCAATTTCGATCTCGACGACGCCGATCCCCGCCAGAGCCGAGCTCTGACTCCCGACGGTCGAATCCCACTCTCGCAGTTTCTGTCCGACCACGATGTGATCGTCAATTGCGTACTGCAGGATACGAACTCACCACTGACGTTCTTGGCGAACGAGGACCTGCCCACATTGACGCCGGGCACCCTGGTCGTGGACGTCTCGTGTGACGAGGGAATGGGATTCGAATGGGCTCGGCCCACGTCGTTCGCCGACCCGATGTTCACCGTCGGTGACAACGTGCACTACTACGCCGTCGACCACAGCCCGTCCTATCTGTGGAATTCGGCGACGTGGGAGATCAGCGAATCGTTGCTGCCCTACCTTCGCGTGGTTCTCGACGGGCCCGCGGCGTGGAGTGAGGACGCCACCATCGAGCGTTCCATCGAAATCAGGGAGGGTGTCATCGTGAACCCCAATATCCTTGCCTTCCAACATCGCAGTGCGGAGTACCCGCACACTGCAGCATGAGCGTCACGTGGGTCGAGGACGGCATCGAACGGTCCGCGCGATGGCAGTCGGAGAACGGTGCGCCGCCACCACGGGTGGTGCGGATCGTCGACGACGCGACGACGGCGGACGTGGCCTACAAGCTGGCGACGATCGGCGAGTCCCTGCTGTGGCGTGGCGATTACAACAACGCTCGCCAGCTCCTGTCGGCCATGACGCGGCGGGTACCACCGGCCACACAGCCCGAGAACGCGTCGCCCGCCGAGCGGTTCCACCTGCATCGTCAGTACCAGGCGCGGCGCGCACGGGTATTGGGAATGCTTCTGGTGCAACTCGATTCGGATCTACGGCTCGATCTCGGCCGAGCGCCGGAGGTGCGATCGGCCGTAGCGGAAGCACTGGGTTCCGATGCCTCGGCCTGCGTGCTGTCACTCCGTGAACTCCTCGGGATCATCGGCGCACACGAGTGGCGCCGCAAGGGAGTGTTCGTGCCGGCGCTGGACGCGTCCGTTCATCCCCACTACGGAGTGTTCTCGCCTGTCCGCGGTGAGTACATCCAGCTCGTCGCCGACGCACCGCTACCTGCCACGGACCGGGCTTTCGACATCGGGACGGGCTCAGGTGTGCTGGCTGCGGTACTCGCGCGCCGGGGCGTACCTGCGGTGGTGGCGACCGACAAGGACCCCCGATCGGTCGCGTGCGCCCGCGCCAATCTCGACGCACTCGGGTACAGCGATCGGGTCGAGGTGGTGCAGACCGACATCTTCCCGAGCGGCCGCGCGGGATTGATCGTCTGCAACCCGCCGTGGATCCCCACCAAGCCGACGTCGGGGATCGAGCATGCCGTCTACGATCCCGGTTCTCGCATGCTGAAATCGTTCCTCAGCCGCCTCGGCGGGCATCTGACGCCCGACGGCGAGGCCTGGTTGGTGTTGTCCGACCTCGCCGAGCTGCTCGGATTAGTCACGCGCACAGACCTTCTCGCGTCGATCGACAAGGCCGGCCTGACCGTCGTCGACCGGATGGACACCGTGCCATCGCATTCTCGAGCGACCGACGCCTCCGATGTTCTGCACGAAGCCCGGTCGCGCGAAACCACGTCACTGTGGAGACTGCGCCGCCGCTAGCCATCCGCGCCGAGACACGAGAAAGCCGCCCGAGCAATGCTCGGGCGGCTTCGTCGATCGTGCGGTGAGTCAGTGCCGGTCGCGGGTCTCGAACTCCCCGTTGATCACGGTGCCCAGCGGCGCGTCACGCTCGGCCTTCTTCGCGGCCTCGCGCATTTCGATTCCATCGGTGATCAGATCACCGATCTCGCGAGTGACGTCACGGACCGCTCCGGCGATGATCACCACGATTCTGCCGACGTGTGTCGCCGCAGACTCGGTGAAATCCTGCACGGTGTCCTTGTTGCGCTCGAACCTTCCCACCACCAGGACCGCCCCCTTCGAAGTCGTCACGCTGCGTCGGTCTTCTTACGCTCGACGATAACACTGGCCGGGGCAGCCGATCCGGTGAGCGAGTTGGGCAGAGCGAGCTTGAAGATCTTGCCCCACACGGTACCGATCTGGTGGAAGAAGCCGCCGGTGTTGTACGGCAGGTCGTACTTCTGGCACAGAGCCTTGACCTCGGGTGCGATCTGCGGGTAGCGGTGCGCGGGAAGATCCGGGAAGAGGTGGTGCTCGATCTGGTGCGAGAGGTTGCCGGACATGATGTGGAACAGCGGCGAACCCTCGATGTTGGCCGATCCGAGCATCTGACGGACGTACCATTCGCCCCGGCTCTCGTCGGCGGTCTCTTCCTTGCTGAAGGTCTGCACCCCCGTCGGGAAGTGGCCGCAGAAGATGATCGAGTACGTCCACACGTTGCGGATCAGGTTCGCAGCAACGTTGCCGACCACGGTCGAGGCGAAGAACGGCCCGGTCAGAGCGGGGAAGATGACGTAATCCTTGAGAGCCTGCTTGCCCGCCTTGCGCCACATTCCCTGCAGCAACGGCTTGACGTCGTGCCACTTGCGCTTACCGGCGACGATGTTCTCGGTCTCGAGGTCGTGCAGCATGACGCCCCACTCGAAGAACGTCATGAGCAGGAATGCGTAGACGGGGTTGCCGAGGTAGTACGGGTTCCACTTCTGGTCCTGATCCATGCGCAGGATGCCGTACCCGATGTCGCGGTCCATGCCGACGATGTTGGTGAACGTGTGGTGCATGTAGTTGTGCGAGTGCTTCCACTGGTCTGCCGGGCAGACTGTGTCCCACTCGAACACCTCGGAGTTCAGACCCGGCTCACGCATCCAGTCGTACTGGCCGTGCATGACGTTGTGGCCGATCTCCATGTTGTCGAGGATTTTCGCGACGCCGAGTGCGCCGACACCGGCGAGCCACGCCGGCGGGACGAAAGGCAGGTACATGAGTGCGCGTCCGGTGATCTCGAGCCCGCGCTGCGCCTTGATGATCTTGTAGATGTATTCGCGGTCCTCGTCGCCCAGTTTGGCGACGGTGCGGGCCCGCAGGTCGTCGAGTTCGCGGCCGAGCTCTTCGACCTGTTCGTACGTCAGTACGGTCGGCTCGTCAGGCAGCGTTTCGTTGCGTCGGAAGGGAATGACGGCGGTGGGCAGGATCGAGAGAATCGTTCCGAGCATCTGCTGATCTCCAATTCGATCGGGTGGTGGGCGGGAGCTCCGGGACTAGATGTCGATGTCGACGTCGCCGACGGCAACGGACACACAGAGCTGGATCTTCTTGTCGGATTCGGTGTCGGTCTCACCGGTCTTGATGTTCTTGGTGCAGCCGGACTTCTTCACCGAGGTGCAGGTGAAGCAGATGCCCATTCGGCACCCGTTGGCCGGCGACAGACCGGCTCCCTCGGCTTGTGCGAGCAACGTTGCACCGTCGTTCTCGGCGGCGACGTCACTTCCGGAGAACGTGGTGGTTCCCGTGACGTCGTCGCTCACGGTGGCGAAGGACGGTGTGAATTCCTCGAGGTGCAGTCGGTCGCCGAGCCCTGCGTCGTCGAAGAACGACGTCACGCCCTTCATCAGCCCGGGCGGACCGCACAGGAAGGTGTCCGCGTCTGCGAACCACGGTGCCACGGCGTCGAGGTGCTCCTTGCCGAAGAACCCGTGCAGGTCCCCGCCGGTCGTCTGCTCGGTGTACGCGAAGACGAGGTTCACGTTGTCGTGCTCGGCGGCGATCTTCTCGAGCTCCTGCTTGTACGCGACGTCGTTCTCGGTGTACGCGTAGTGCAGGAAGGTCAGGTCGCTGCTGTACCCCTCGTCCAGCAGCGACCTGAGCATGGACAGCACGGGCGTGATGCCGCTGCCGCCGCTGATCAGCAGCGTGCGCGCCGGGCGTGGCTGGGGAAGCTTGAACGAGCCGTCCGCCTGCGACAGGCTGACGACGAGGCCGACGTGGGCGTTCTTGTGCAGATACTGCGAGACCAGCCCCTCGGGGTGCGCCTTGATCGTCAGCTCGATTCGGCCGTCCTTGCGGTACTGCGAACAGGCCGGCGAGTAGCAGCGAGTCTGACGTACGCCGTCGATGACCACCCCGACCTGAACGAACTGGCCGGCCTGAAAGCCCTTCCACTGTCGGGTGGGGCGGATGGTGAGCGTCAGCGAATCTTCGGTGGACCGGTGTATCTCGGTCACTTCGCCGCGCAGATCACGAACGGTCGTCATGGGGTCGACCAGCTCCAGGTACCGATCGAGCGCGTGGGGCGTGGCCATTGCCTCGAACAGGGAAAGAAGCGAGAACTTGCGCGAACCCGTGGGTCGCGTCGGACGTTCTTGAAGCGTCATTCCATCCTCCCTAACCGGATCGAACCCTACGACCCATTCAGTGAACGATTGTGCACTAACATGAGTGTGACAGAGCGACACCGGTACCTGTCAACGTTTATGTGACCGCCATTACAGACCTCATGTGAAGTTCACGGGGACCGCGGAAGCAACCGGAGGGGAGATCACAGAGTGCCCGCCCATAAACTGGACGCCGTGACAGAACCGGGTACCCGCGCGGAGCGCAAGGAGCGCACGCGGCAGGCCTTGATCGACGGCACACTCGATCTGCTTCGCGAACGGTCGTTCGCGAGCGTGAGCCTGCGTGAGGTCGCGCGGTCCGCCGGCATCGTCCCCACCGCGTTCTATCGACACTTCGCGTCCATGGAAGACCTCGGGGTCGCGTTGGTCGAGGACAGCATGCGCATGCTGCGCCAGATGCTGCGCGACGCCAGACGCAACCCGAGTACCAAGACGGCCACCGAATCCTTCGGCATCCTGGTTCGTCAGGTCCGCAGCCACGAGGATCAGTTCCGCTTCCTCAGTCGCGAGCGCTACGGCGGAGTCACCGAGGTACGTCGCGCATTCGCCACCGAGCTCCGGCTGTTCGTCAGCGAGCTGACCATCGACCTCTCTCGCATGCCCGGTCTCGAACGATGGGACGTCTCCGATCTCGAGATGACGGCCGACCTCCTGGTCTCGACGATGCTGACGGCGGTGGTCGGTCTGTTGGAAATCGACCGACCGGGTAGTCAGAACGAGAAAGACCTCATCGAACGCACCGAGAAGCAGATCCGGATGATCATGCTGGGGATGAGCAAATGGGAACCGCGACGGGCTTGACCGTCGGGCACGAGCGCGAGCCGCGAAGGAGCATCATGACCACCGAGGTACACATCGGCGAGTACACGTTCGAGCTGGCGCAGGCAGGTCCCGTCGACGGCGTACCCGTCGTTGCGCTGCACGGCTTTCCACAGACCAACGCGTCGTGGTCGCGGGTGACCCCCGAATTGACGGCCGCGGGCTGCCGCGTCCTGGCCCCCAACCAGCGGGGCTACTCCCCCGGTGCCCGCCCGATCGGCGTCGAGCACTACCGCATCGAGCGTCTCACCGAGGACGTCCTCGGTCTGCTCGACGCCTTCGACCTGAACTCGGCGCACCTGGTGGGTCACGACTGGGGCGCTGTGGTCGCCTGGCATGTCGCCGCCGAGCATCCCGACCGCGTCCGAAGCCTCACTGCCGCATCTGTTCCGCACTCTGCGGCGTTCAACTGGGCCATTCGCGAGGACCCGGACCAGCAACAGCGGTCCCAGTACTTCGGCTTGCTTCGCGAACCCGAGAAGGCCGAACGAGTGCTGACCGAGAACGACGCCCAACGGCTCCGCGCGATGTTCGGGGCCGAAAGCCTCGACGACGAATACGTTCGCCATCTGACGGTGCCGGGAGCACTGACGGCTGCGTCGAGTTGGTATGCCGCGATGACGCGGGAGTTCGCGAACCTACCTGCGGTGACGGTGCCGACCACCTACGTGTGGAGCAACGGCGATACCGCCATCGGTCGAGCCGGCGCGGAGCGCTGCGGCGAGTTCGTCGATGCGCCGTACCGATTCGTCGAACTCGACGGCATCTCCCACTGGATCCCCGAGGAAGCCCCCGACAGACTCGCAGCCGAGATCTTGGATCGTATCGGGTCGGTCTAAACCTGTTCCGGGGCGCGAACTTTCAGCAATGCCAGCAGCCCGGCGGCGAGGACGATGATCAGCCCGGCGATACCCGCGCGGTCGGCGTCGAACATCCACACGAACAGCCCGAACAGCGAGGGCGCGAGAAACGACGCGGCCCGACCCGTCGTCGCGAACAGTCCGAAGAACTGCCCCTCGCGCCCGGGCGGTGCCAGTCGGGCCAGGAAGGTGCGCGCAGACGATTGCGCGGGCCCCACGAACAGACACAGGATCAGCCCGAAGATCCAGAACATCGTCGGGCCCGACACGAACAGCAGAATGGTTCCGGCACCGATCATCGACGTCAGGGAGAAGACGATGACCTTCTTGGGTCCGATTCTGTCGTCGAACCGTCCGGCCACGATGGCACCGAGGCCTGCGATGACATTGGCGGCGACGCCGAACAGCAGTACGTCCGCCGCGCCGATGCCGTAGACGCTGACGGCGAGAACGGCCCCGAAAGTGAACACGCCCGCCAGTCCGTCTCGGAACAGTGCGCTGGCGATCAGGTAGTAGACGGCACGCCGGTCTGCGCTCCACAACTCGCGCACATCACGAAAGAGAACGCGATAGGACTCCGCGAAGCCGGCCTGTGCCGCCTCGGGATCGGCGATGGCCCTGGGCACTTCGGGAACCGCAAACATCACCGGGATGGCCGAGACGGCGAACCAGACGGCCGCCAGCACGGCGACGAGCCTGATGTTGAGCCCACCGTCGGTGGTCAGCCCCAGCAGGCCCCGAGTGTCGCCGTCCCCGACGATGAAGCCCAGGTAGCACAGAAGCAGTAGGACGATTCCACCGAAATAGCCCATCGCCCAACCGAATCCGGACACGCGTCCGATATTGGCCGGGGTGGAGACCTGCCGCAGCATCGAGTTGTACGGAATACTGGCCAGCTCGAACATGATGGAACCGAGACCGAGCAGCAGCAGCCCGAGCCACAGATAGTGGTAGTCGTCCTGTACGAAGAACAAGCCGGCCATGGCCACGACCGTCAACGCGGTCAATAGCCCCAGCAGCCATTTGCGCTTGCCGCGCGCGTCGAAGTACTGCCCGCACACCGGCGCGAGCAGTGCGATGACGACGCTGGACGCGGCGATCGACCAGCTGAACCACGTGGTCGCCGAGATGGATCCGGGTAGGTCGTCACCGACGGCATCGGTGAGATACACCGAGAACACGAACGTGAGAATGACGGCATTGAACGCGGCCGATCCCCAGTCCCAGAACCCCCAGGCGGTGACCTGCTTGCGCGTTGTGGCGACTCCGACGACAGCGGCCTCCGGCTGGGTTCCCATGGTTGCCAACACTAGCCCGCGACGGGCCCACATTTGGGTGCACCTAGTTGCATAGTCACCACGTTGCATACATACTCTCGGGTGTGGCTTTGGAACACGCGATTCTGGTCTCCCTCACCGAGCTGAGCGGCTCGGGGTACGAGCTCGCCCGACGGTTCGACAAGTCCATCGGCTTCTTCTGGAGTGCAACTCACCAGCAGATCTACCGCACTCTGACGCGGATGGATGGAGCGGGCTGGATCACCGGCGAGGCAGTCGCGCAGGACGGCCGACCCGACAAGAAGGTCTATTCGGTCAGCGCTGCGGGCCGAGGCGAACTCGATCGGTGGATCGCCGCGCCGACCGATCCCTCGCAGCTTCGCGAGGAGCTCGCCGTGAAGATTCGCGGAGCGGCCAACGGTGACATCGAAGCGTTGAAAGTCGAAGTCGCCCGCCACCGCGACGTACATGCCACCCGTCTCGACGTGTATCGACTGATCGAGAAGCAGGACTTTCCGGCCCCCGCTGCCCTGACCGGTACCGCGCTGCATCAATACCTGGTGCTCCGCGGCGGGATTCGTGTCGAAGAAGGATTCACCGAATGGTGCACCGAGGTATTGGAGAAACTGTGAAGACCGAGCAGACCACTGGTCCGTACCCGATTCTGTTGTCGCCATTGAACGTCGGCGCAACCACGCTGAAGAACCGCGTGATCATGGGATCGATTCACACCGGCCTCGAAGATCGCGCCCGCGACACCGGCCGCCTGGCTGCCTACTTCGCCGAGCGGGCCCGCGGCGGAGTCGCACTCATCATCACCGGGGGTTACGCCCCCAATCGCACCGGGTGGCTGTTGCCGTTCGGGGCCAAGCTGACCAACCGCATCGAGGCCCGTCGGCACCGCCGGATCACCACTGCCGTGCACCGCGAAGGCGGCAAGATCGCGCTCCAGATCCTCCATGCCGGACGCTATTCCTACCAGCCGCTGAGTGTGTCGGCATCGTCGATCAAGGCTCCCATCAATCCTTTTCGGCCCAGGCGATTGACCTCGAGGGGCGTTCGCTGGCAGATCAGAAACTTCGTGCGGTGCGCCCGACTCGCACAGAGCGCCGGCTACGACGGCGTCGAAATCATGGGCGGCGAAGGCTACTTCATCAACCAGTTCCTCTCCGAGCGCACCAACAAGCGACGCGACGAATGGGGCGGTTCTGCGGAGAACCGTCGCCGAATGGCAGTCGAGATCGTGCGACAGACGCGGGCTGCGGTTGGCCCGGACTTCCTCATCGTGTTCCGGCTGTCGATGGCCGACCTCGTCGAGGAGGGCCAGAGTTGGAACGACATCGTTGCCCTCGCCGAGGACGTCGAGGCCGCAGGCGCGGACATCATCAACACCGACATCGGCTGGCACGAATCGCGGGTGCCGACCATCGTCACCTCCGTCCCCAGGGCGGCGTTCGCCGACATCACCGGCAAGCTCGAAAAATACGTGAGCATCCCTGTCGCCGCGTCCAACCGCATCAACATGCCCGAGATCGCCGAGAACATCCTCGCCCGCGGCGACGCGCAGCTGATCGCGATGGCCAGGCCGATGCTCGCCGATCCGTTCTGGGTCGAGAAGGCTGCTTCCGATTCCGCGGATCGAATCAACACCTGCATCGCCTGCAATCAGGCCTGCCTCGACCATGCCTTCGTACACAAAAAGGTCTCGTGCCTGGTCAACCCTCGCGCCGGTCGCGAGATCGACCTGCAGTTGTTGCCGACGAAGAAGACCAAGAAGGTGGCGGTCGTCGGGGCCGGGCCCGCCGGACTGTCTGCGGCGCTCACCCTTGCGCAACGCGGACACGCTGTCAGCCTGTTCGAGGCCAGGAGCGAGATCGGCGGCCAATTCGGTATCGCCCGTCTGATTCCCGGCAAGGAAGAGTTCGCCGAGACCATTCGCTACTTCTCCACCGCTCTGCGCGACGCGGATGTTGCGGTACACCTCGATACTCGGGTTACCGCCGCAGAACTCGCCGCGGGCGAATTCGACGAGGTGGTCCTGGCCACCGGTGTCACTCCCCGGATGCCGCAGATCCCAGGTATCGATCACCCGTCCGTGCTCTCGTACGCGGAACTGGTGCGCGACGGTAGGGCCGTCGGCGACCGGGTCGCGGTCATCGGTGCCGGCGGTATCGGCATCGACATCTCCGAGTTCCTCACCACCGACGCCTCCCCCACGCTGGACCTGAAGGAATGGAAGCAGGAGTGGGGAGTCACCGAGCCCGAGGCCGCGCCGGGCGCGTTGACCACCCCGGTGCCGGCCGCATCTCCTCGGGAGGTCTACCTCCTGCAACGCAAGCCGGGACGTATCGGGGCCGGTCTCGCGAAGACCACCGGGTGGGTTCACCGCGCAGCGTTGAAAGCCAAAGGCGTGCATCAGCTTTCGGGGGTGAACTACGAGAAGATCGACGATGCGGGCCTGCACATCTCGTTCGGCGAGAAGCACGAACGCCCACGCTTGCTCGAGGTCGACACCATCGTGATCTGCGCGGGCCAGGAGTCGGTCCGGGATCTGGTCGACGAGCTGAAGGCCGCGGGCACCACCACACACATCATCGGCGGTGCGGACGTGGCGGCAGAGTTGGACGCCAAACGGGCGATAGAGCAGGGCACCCGGCTCGCGGCCACGATCTGATCTGTCCGCTAGCCTGTCTCACCGTGAGCCTGCCCAAGCCCAGCCCCGATGCCCGCGCCGTCGTCACCGGAGCCTCCTCCGGTATCGGTGAAGCCCTGGCCACCGAACTCGCCACCCGTGGTCACTCGCTGATCGTCGTGGCCCGACGCGGCGAACTGCTCGAGGCGCTGGCCGCGAAGCTCACCGCCGAGCACGGCGTCACCGTCGAGGTGCGGGCGTCGGATCTGTCCAACCGCGAGCAGCGCCAGGAGCTGGTCACCGAGCTCTCCGAGCGTGAGATCTCGATCCTGTGCAACAACGCAGGCATCGCGACGTTCGGACCGGTGGCCGGGCTCGATCCCGCGTACGAGCGTGATCAGGTGGAGCTCAATGCCGTTGCTGTACACGACCTCACGTTGGCGGTCATGCCCGGCATGATCGGTCGCGGAGCAGGCGGCATCCTCATCACCGGTTCTGCGGCGGGCAACATGGCCATCCCCAACAACGCGACCTACGCCGCGACGAAGGCCTTCGTCAACACGTTCTCGGAGTCACTGCGCGGTGAGCTCGCGGGCACCGGCGTCAACGTCACCCTGCTCGCTCCAGGCCCGGTCCGCACCGAGACACCCGACCCGGCCGATGCGTCGATCGTCGACAAGATGGTTCCCGACTTCCTGTGGATCGACAGCGCCTACACCGCGAAGCTGTCACTGGACGGCCTGGCGAAGAACAAGATGCGCGTCGTTCCCGGCCTGCTCAGCAAGGGCATGTCGGTAGCCGGGCAGTACAGCCCGCGCAGCATTTCGGCGCCGATCATCGGCAGCTTCTACAAGAAGCTCGGCAGCTAGTACCCGAATCCTGGTCGTTCCGCGGGCTCCACTCCCGACTGAGCAAGCTCAGCGCCGCCGACGCCGACCGGTTCCGAAGATGCTGCGCGAGATTTCCCGCCCGGCGGCCGAGGCAGCCGATCGAAGGAAGCTCTTGACCGCTGGGTTGCCCATGATGCGCTCCGCGGCCGACGGCCCGTCCGGCTCGCTCGGGGGTAGTTCCGGCAGATCGGCGGGCAGCGGTGGGATATCGAACTTCTCTGCCGGAGCGGGCACGTCGGCCACGCGAGCGTTCATCCGCTCGTAGGCGGACTCGCGATCGATTGTCTCGCGGTACTTGGCGGAGAGGGTGCTCGACGACGCGGCGGCCGCGATGGCGTCGTTGCCGATGGTGTCCATCAGGGACCGGGGCGGGCGAATCTTCGTCCACGCGACCGGTGTCGGAGCGCCTTTCTCAGAGAGCACCGTCACGATCGCTTCTCCGGTTCCCAACGACGTCAGTGCCTTCTCGAGGTCGTACGCGTCGGTCTTGGGGTAGGTGCGCACCGTCTTGTTCAGTGCTTTCTGGTCGTCGGGAGTGAAGGCGCGCAGAGCATGCTGGATTCGCGCGCCCAATTGGGAGAGAACGTCGTTGGGGACGTCGGTGGGCAGCTGCGTGCAGAAGAAGACCCCGACGCCCTTCGAGCGAATGAGCTTGACGGTCTGTTCCACCTGCTGCAAAAAGGCTTTCGACGCGTCGGCGAAGAGCAGATGCGCCTCGTCGAAGATGAACACGAGCTTGGGCTTGTCGACGTCACCGACCTCGGGCAACGTCTGGAACAAATCGGCCAGTACCCACATCAGGAAGGTGGAGAACATCACCGGGCGTGACGCCTGAGCACCGAGCTCGAACAAGGTGATGACGCCTCGTCCGTCGGGTCCGACGCGGAGCAGGTCCTCGGTCTCGAGTTCCGGTTCGCCGAAGAAGGTGTCGCCGCCGTCGGCCTCGAGATTGGCCAAGGCGCGCAGGATGACTCCGGCGGTCGCCGACGAGACACCGCCGATGCCTTTCAGGTCGGCTTTGCCTTCGTCACTCGTCAGATGCATGATCACCGACCGCAGGTCCTTGAGATCGAGCAAGGCAAGTCCCTGGGAATCGGCCCAGTGGAAGATCAGCCCCAGGGTCGACTCTTGAGTGTTGTTGAGCCCCAACACTTTGCTGAGCAAAATCGGTCCGAACGCGGTGATCGAGGCCCGCACCGGCACCCCGATTCCCTCAGTGCCGAGCGAGAGAAATTCCACCGGGTGTCCGGCTGGAGCCCAGTCCGTCAGGCCGGTGTCCGCAGCGCGGCTGCGGATCTTGTCGGTGTCTTCGCCCGGCGCGGACAAGCCCGAGAGATCTCCTTTGACATCGGCCATGACGACGGGAACCCCTGCGGCAGAAAGCTGTTCGGCTATCCCCTGGAGCGTCTTGGTCTTGCCGGTTCCGGTGGCCCCGGCAACGAGACCGTGCCTGTTCAACGTGGCCAACGGAATACGAATGCGGGCAGCGGGGTCGGTGACACCGTCCAGAACGACGGTTCCCAGTTCCAATGCCGCACCTGCCGATGTGTATCCGGCGGCGATCTCGCTTGCTTTACCGTGCACCGCCGGTGCCGACCCTTGCTCTGCGGCACGCGCCTCGGCCTCGGCGGCGTCGGCCGCAGCCAGAGCTTCGGCAGCCACCCGTGCGGCTTCCACGGCCGCCGCTTTGGCCGCCTTCGCCTTCTCGGCAGGGCTGAGCGTGGGTGCCGGCTGCGTCGGGTCGCCTGTCATGTCCGCATCCTTTCGTGAACGTGCGCTGAAGTGAACGGGGTCGATCGCCACCGCAAACCCTAGTGGCTGTGGTGGGCGCACTACTGTGGAGCGAGTGCAGGACAAACTCGTGTGGATCGACTGTGAAATGACCGGCTTGGACCTGAGCAAGGACAAGCTGATCGAAATCGCGGCGTTGGTGACCGACAGTGAGCTCAACATCCTCGGAGAGGGTGTCGACATCGTCATCCACGCCGACGACGATGCGTTGGCGAACATGCCGGCCGTCGTCACCGACATGCATGCCAAGTCGGGCTTGACCGACGAGGTGCGCGCGTCGACGGTGAGCCTGGAGGAAGCCGAGCAGCGCGTGCTCGCGTACATCAAGGAGCACGTCCCGGTGGCCGGAACGGTTCCGCTCGCGGGAAACTCGATCGGGACCGATCGTGGATTCATCTCTCGCGACATGACCGCGCTCGACACCTACCTCCACTACCGAATGATCGACGTCAGCTCGATCAAGGAACTTTCTCGACGGTGGTACCCACGGATCTACTACGGGCAGCCGGCCAAGGGCCTTGCGCACCGCGCCCTCGCGGACATCAAGGAGTCGATCAAAGAGTTGCAGTACTACCGCCGGACGGCCTTCGTGGCTCCGCCGGGGCCCTCTACCAGCGACATCGCAGCAGTTGTTGCCGAACTCGACACGCAATCGGGGGCGGATTAGCAACCTCGGATTCAACCCGCTAGTATTGTCGACGCTGCTGATGCAGAGCCCGAAAAGGTTCTGCGGACGCGTGCAATGGTGGGCGTAGTTCAGCTGGTAGAGCACCAGGTTGTGATCCTGGATGTCGCGGGTTCGAGTCCCGTCGCTCACCCCACACGAAGAAGGCCGGTCTCCTCGCGAGACCGGCCTTTTTCGTGCATTCACTCCACCCTTCGTAAGGGTGTTCGAGCGGACGGTGCGTACCCACCCTGACCTCGAATTACGTTGTTGTAATTCAGTTTTCGAGTTTCTTATGGGGTTTCTGTGACGTACGGTTACCAATGGCACTTTTGGGGAAGAAAAGTACCAACGTGATTCATGTGTTTTCTGCTACGTGAGTTCAGCGTGCCCCGAAGCGTCACCGAACATGCTCGACGCCCAGCTCGCACCCATCCGACGGGTGCACGGCGGGCAGAGACGAGGAGGCTTTTCGTGGGTCGCAGAATGCACAGAGTCATAGCGGGTTCGATCTTGTCGGCAGCACTGTGCATCGGCACAACCGGCTTGCTCAGCCCAGCGGTGGCCACCGCTCAACCCACGATCGAATTACCTCAGATCCCGATCCCCCAGCCCGATGCTCAGCAGCGGGCCGCAATACTCGCCGCGGTGCTCGACGCCACCGGTGTGCTCATCAACCAGGTCGCGGCGATCGTTCTCGACGGCGACGTGCTGTCGGTGCCGGATACCGCAACTCCCGCGGATGTACCCGAGATCGAACTTCCGAGTGCGCCGCCCACCGTCGGTCTCGGCGGCGCAGTGCTCCCGATCGACGCAGGCAAATATCGCATCACTTCGGGTTACGGCGGACGCAACAACCCGACCGGCAACGGCGCGCAGTACCACCAGGGTGTGGACCTGGCTGCCGACAGCGGAACCCCGATCCATGCGGTGACCGGCGGAACCGTCGTTCAGGCCGGAGACGCGGGCGACGGCTACGGCAAGCTCGTTCGGGTCAAGAGCGGAAACACCGAGACCTACTACGGCCATCAGTCCAGCCTCGCTGTGTCCGTCGGTGACGAGGTGGCACCGGGAGATGTCCTCGGGGCGGTCGGCAGCACCGGCAATTCGACGGGACCGCATCTGCACTTCGAGGTCCGCAACAACGGCTCGAGCATCGAACCGGTCGCGTACCTGAAGACACTCGGGATAGATCCTTCGCTCTACCAAACCCGCGATCGAAGCTGATCGACACCGATCAGACAGTGGTGGCGTTGCCCGCTTTCCACTCGTCCCAGGGAATGTTCCAGTCGCCGAGACCATCGGTGCCCGACAACGTTCCACCGACGGTGTTCTTGACCACGACGATGTCACCGCGCTTGGTGTTGTCGTAGACCCACTTGGCGTTGGTCGGACTGAGGTTCAGACACCCGTGCGAGGCGTTGGAGTAGCCCTGCTGCCCCACCGACCACGGTGCGGAATGGAAGAAGATGCCGCTGTACGACATCCGCGTCGCCCAGTCGACCGGAGTGCGGTACCCGGTGGACGAGTTGACCGGCACACCGTAGGTCGACGAATCCATGACGAGATGCTCGAATCGATCACCGATGATGTAGACGCCGTTGTCCGTCGGGGTGGAGTCCTTGCCCATCGACGTCGGCATCGTGATGACATCCTGGCCGTTGACGTTGAACGTCACCTGCTTGGTGTTGTCGTCCGCAGTGGCAATGACCGCGTCGCCGATCGTGAACGACGTCGTCGCATTCTCCTGGCCGTAGATGTCGTCACCGAGATCACGCCCGTACACGTTGACGGCCACGTCGACCTTGGTGCCCGGTGCCCAGTAGTTCTCCGGTCGCCAGCGAACCTCTTTGTTGTTCACCCAGTAGAACGCACCTTCCACGGCCGGCGTCGTGGTGACCGTGATCGCATTCTGGGCAGCAAGCTTGTCGGTGATCGCCTCGTCGAACTGGACCGCGACAGGCTGCCCGATACCCACCACGTCGCCCGGATTCGGCAGAACGTAGGGCTTGGTGAAATTGCCCGGCTGGCTGGTGGTGAAGCTCGACACCGTGCTCGATGATCCTCCGAGTCCGTACGCATCGGCCTGCACTCGATACTCGCGGTTGTAGCCGAGGGGTTCGGTGTTGGTCCACGACAGCCCGTCCGGAGCAATGGCTCCCGATACCGGCTCGCCATCGGGGTTGAGCATGGTGACCGAGGACAACTTGCCGTCGGCAACCGAGACGGTCACCGGGTCCGCCGGTGAGAAGCCGACTGCTCCGTCGAGCACGCTCGCGGTCAGCTTCGGTTTCATCAGTTCGGTCATCGGATTGGAATCGATCGGAACGGAGGGTTCGGAGATGTCCGTCTGCGAGCTGCACCCGGACAGCACCGCCACCGAAGCGACAACTCCCACCGCGGCGAGAACGAATCCTCGAGACACCCTCATGAACACACCACTTCCCACTTCGAGCCCGACCCGGACGATTCTGCCAGCGCAGAATCCACACATTCCACTCGACAGCCCGTTCGACGAATAACGTTCGAGTACCAATCGCACTGCAGAAAGTTGGTGTTACCTCCCTGCCACACAGAGCGGTGCCGCGAACGCACATCACCGCCTCGTTCGACGCCCGGTGAGGACAACGTCATATCCGGCTAACCGATGTGTAATGGCCGCGCACACTGCACCGGGCACTGTGGAAGCCATGGTCACCACGGTGAAGACACTCTGCGCATACTGCGGCGTGGGATGCGGCATGGTGCTCGAGGTCGGTGGGCCGTCGGCGGCGAAGTCCCAGTCGAGCTCCCGGTCGACGCTGCCGATCGGGCCCACGGTCACCAAGTCGGTCGGCGACAAGACCCACCCGGCGAACCTCGGCCGACTGTGCACCAAGGGAAGCACCACCGCAGACATGCTTGCCGCGCCGGGCCGCCTCGACAAGGCTCGAATTCGCCACCGGCGCGGTGACCGGCCGGAGAGTACGGACACCTCGGTGGCCATCACCGATACTGCCCGCAGGCTCCGCACGATCCTCGACGAACACGGACCCGATTCCGTTGCGCTGTACGTATCGGGGCAGATGTCGATCGAGGCTCAGTACCTGTCGAACAAACTGGCCAAAGGGTTCATCGGTACCAATCAGATCGAATCCAACTCACGATTGTGCATGGCCAGCGCGGGGACCGGCTACAAGCAGTCACTCGGAGCCGACGGTCCGCCGGGGTCGTACGAAGACTTCGACAACGCCGACGTGTTCCTCGTCATCGGCTCCAATATGGCCGACTGCCACCCCATCCTGTTTCTGCGAATGATGGACCGGGTCAAGGCCGGTGCGAAACTGATCGTGGTCGATCCGCGGCGCACCGCCACCGCCGACAAGGCGCACCTGCACCTCATGCTCGAACCGGGATCCGATCTGGCGCTGCTCAACGGCCTGCTGGCTCTGATCGTCGACGGCGGAAACACAGACCCTGACTTCATCGCCCAGTTCACCGACGGCTGGGACGCGATGCCGGAGTTTCTTCGCGATTACACCCCCGAGAAGGTCTGCGCTGCAACCGGTCTCGCCGAGGAAGATCTGCGTGCCGCAGCGGAGATGATCGGGACTGCAGAGAACTGGATGAGCTGTTGGACGATGGGACTCAATCAGTCCACCCACGGCACCTGGAACACCAACGCACTGTGCAATCTCCACCTGGCCACGGGTGCTATCTGCCGGACCGGAAGCGGCCCCTTCTCGTTGACCGGTCAGCCGAACGCGATGGGTGGCCGGGAAATGGGATACATGGGCCCCGGACTGCCGGGCCAACGGGCGGTCACCAACGACACCGACCGCGCGTTCGTCGAGCAGGCCTGGAAAATCCCGCCCGGAACACTGCGCACCGACGTCGGTGGTGGAACCATCGAGATGTTCTCGAAGTTGGCTGCGGGCGACATCAAAGCTTGCTGGATCATCTGCACCAATCCTGTTGCGTCCGTCGCCAATCGAACAACCGTGATCGACGGTCTCGAACGTGCCGAACTGGTGATCACTCAAGACGCCTTCGCCGACACCGAGACCAACCGATACGCCGATGTCATGCTGCCCGCTGCGCTGTGGACCGAGGCCCATGGTGTCATGGTCAACTCCGAGCGGAACCTCACGCTGTTCCAGCCGGCTGTCGAAGCACCCGGCGGAGCACTCCCCGACTGGAAGATCATCGCCGACATGGCCTGCGCTCTAGGCTATTCCGAGTCGTTCACGTACTCCAGTGCCGAAGAGATCTTCGAGGAGATCAAGCAGTTCTCGAACCCCGCCACCGGTTACGACATTCGCGGCGTCACCTACGACGGGCTCCGCGATGGTTCGATTCAGTGGCCGTGCCCGCCCGAGTCGACTACCACCAGACACCCCATCCGGTACCTCAACGACGGCGTCAGCCAAACCCTGCGGGTGTCGGAGGACGGCTCGATTCCTGCCCTGTCGTTCCCCACCGCAAGCGGTCGAGCGCAGTTTCTCGCCCGACCCGCCATGGCACCGGCCGAAATGCCGGACGACGACTATCCGTTCCTGCTCAACACGGGGCGACTCCCCCATCAGTGGCACACCATGACCAAGACCGGCAAAGTCGCGAAGCTGAACAAACTGAACCCCGGCCCGTTCGTGGAAATACACCCGACCGATGCGGGCCGGCTCGATCTGTCCGACGGCGATACCGTCGAACTGTCGTCGCGTCGAGGCCGTGCGGTACTGCCCGCCGTGGTCACCGACCGAGTGTTACCTGGCGGCTGCTTCGCACCGTTCCACTGGAGCGACGAGTTCGGTGAATCCCTGGCGATCAACGCGGTGACCAATGACGCCGTCGATCCCTACTCGCAGCAACCCGAATTCAAGGCCTGCGCCGTGTCGCTGACGAAAGTATCTGCTGCTCAATCGGATTCGCCCGATACGTCCGAGGACGTGCACGATCCGGTCGACGCTCTCGCCGTGTTGGTCGGCCGCCCGAGCCGACCCGCAAAACCTTTCACCGTCATCGAGCAAAGTTACATGGCCGGCCTGCTGGAGGGACTTCGGACCGACGCAGGTCGCTCCGCGCCGGGAATCCCCACGTTGCCCGAACGGACCCCGCTGACTCCCGAGACGCACGCGTGGCTCGACGGTGTTCTCGCAGGCCTGTTCTCGCGCACTCCCTCGCCGGGCACCGAAGCAACCGCCGGGGACACCTCGTCGGCAGCGGGCAGACCACTGCTCCTGCTGTGGGCCTCGCAGACGGGAACTGCCGAGGAGTTCGCCCAGTCCAGTGTTTCTCATCTGCGAGCTGCTGGGTCTGCCGTCACCGAACACTCCATGGACTCGTTCACCGCAGACCGACTACCGGCCGAGGCCGACGTGTTGATCGTCAGCAGTACCACCGGGGACGGCGAAGCACCCGACAACGGCGCAACCTTCTGGGAGAGCCTGACAACCGATTCGGTACACGCACTGGACGGAATCCGTTACGCCGTGCTGGCGTTCGGCGACTCGAGTTACGCAGACTTCTGCGGGCACGGCCGCAAGATCGACGAACGCCTCGAGCAACTCGGTGCGCGGCGACTACTCGGCAGGGTCGACCTCGAGCCCGACTACGAGAACGAGGCCGCCGAATGGCTCGACTCGGTGAGCGCGCTGCTGGCAGGTGACTCGCCAACGTCCGATCCCGCCACCGCGCCGGCCGAGCCTGGGGCACCCGCACGTCGGCCTGCGGCCGCTGACGTAGGACCGCGCTACAGCAAGAAGTCGCCCCTCGTGACCACTCTCGTTCGGAATCGAGTGCTCACCGCACGCGGATCGCTCAAGGACGTCCGTCAACTCGGATTCCACCTTCCTGCGGGCACCCTCGAATACGAGGTGGGTGACGCACTCGGGGTCTGGCCTCGCAACAGTGACCAGTACGTGCAGGAGTGGCTCGGTGCCACCGGCCTCGACGGTGACGCCGTCGTCGACTTGGCCGAGCACGGTGAAATGCCGCTCCGTACGGCGTTGGGTCGGCACCTCGAGATCGCCCGTGCCACACCGGATCTGTTGAAGTTCGTACACCGGCGTACCGCGGACGACGACCTCGAAGCCATGTTGCATCCGGACAACAGACACACGCTCGCCGACTGGATGTGGGGACGGCAATCGATCGATGTACTTGCCGCACATCCGGTTCGCGCGTCGGTGGACGATTGGCTCGGCGTTCTCAAGCCGTTGCAGCCGCGTCTGTATTCCATCTCGTCGAGCCCGAAGGAGAATCCCGAGGAGGTGCAGGTGACCGTCTCGGCTGTGCGATACAACGTGCACGGTGTCGCTCGACGCGGGGTGTGCTCGACGTATCTGGCCGACCATGCCGCCAACCGTGACATCGGGATATACGTACAGAAATCGACCCATTTCAAACCGCCCGAGGATTCCGCCACGCCGATGATCATGGTCGGTCCCGGCACCGGCATTGCACCGTTCCGGGCGTTCCTGCACGAGCGGCGCGCGCTCGGGCACACCGGCCCGAACTGGCTCTTCTTCGGCGAACAGCACGCGGACACCGACTTCTACTACCGCGACGAACTCACCGCGATGCTGAGCGACGGGTCGCTCGACCGTCTCGACGTCGCCTTTTCCCGGGATCAGAAGGACAAGGTCTACGTGCAGGATCGCATGCGTGAACACGGCAGCGAGCTGTGGAACTGGATTCACCGAGGTGCCCACTTCTATGTCTGTGGCGACGCGTCGAGAATGGCCAAAGACGTGGATGCGGCCCTGAAAGGCGTGGTCGCACAGCACGGGAAACTGGCCCCGGGCAGTGCCGAGGCGTACGTCAAGGCTCTCGCTGCGGAGAAGCGGTACGTGCGCGACGTCTACTGATCCGCAGCCACCAGCGGCGGGACAGTGCGCAGGAGGAAGGCGATTTGGTCTGCGACCACCTGCTCGAAGTCAGCACCGAGATAGATGTCGAAATGGCCTGCGTCGTAGGTTTCGATCTCGCCGAGCGGGGCTGTCCGGGCGTATCGCAGGGTGGCCTTCGCCGGTGCCACAGAATCCGTGTTGCAGACGACGAAGAGTATCGGGCAGCGGACGTCCTTCGCTCGACGTCCGGGCCGATGGCGCACGATCTGCAGCGCGAAGCGGGCGGCAACCCGATTGTGGAACGACTCGTCGGAGTCCGGAGCGAGCGCGAGGTACCCGTCGTAACTGTCGGGTGACGTCATCAATGCGGTAGTCCCCGGTCGTCCGGCGGTCGCCACCATCACCGGCGGTCGCCCGATCACCGATCCCAGCAGATCGCGCACGGCCCGCACGGACAGTTTGACCGAGGTCCATGTGTTCGAAGCGAGCCCGGAGGCGATGCCGTCGGTGAACGGACACTGCGCGACCACCGCGGCGACACGCTGATCCCGTGCTGCCGCGACGATGACGTGGCCACCGCCGAACGACGAGCCCCACAACACGATTCGCGAACCGTCCACGTCCTGCCGACCCCGGGCGCACGCGATCGCTGCCGCCCAGTCCTGCAACTGGGACTCGATATCGAGCAATTGTCGCGGTCGCCCGCCACTGTCTCCGAAGTACCGATAGTCGAACACCAGGCACGCGTAGCCCTCGGCGCGAAATCGTTCTGCGTAGGCGTCGAGTCGCATTCCCCGGGTTCCGCCGAGACCGTGCGCCATGACGATCACCGGGGCCGGCTCGGTGCTGTCGGGCAGGTACAGCCACGCCGCACAGTCGACGCCGTGCGAGTCGAACGTGATGTCCTTACGATCAGGGACCGCGCCCCCCGGCTGCGAATTCATGGGCGAACCATAGCCTACGAACACCGGCAGCGGAATCGATCGTTCTACGGTGCCGAATGCTCCGCGGCGTAGGCATCGACGCGACCGTAGGCGATCTTGGGGGTCCAGTCTCTGCGAACCAAGCCGAAGTTCTGTTCGGTGTCGGCGGTGTCGGACCCGGCGTCTCGGAGACTGTAGACGTAAGCCGGTCCGAGCCAATCGTTGCCGAGGACGGCGTCGAGAACGATCCCGATGCTGTCCGATTGCACCTGCTCGCTGACGCTGTTGGGGTTGGTCCCGGTCGGTGCGCCGAATTCGGTGATCCAGATCTGTTTGCCACTGTCACCGCCGGCAACCATGGTGTCTCGCATCGACCACATCTTCATGGCGGTGTTCCATGACGCTGTGCTGGGGTCGTTGGGTAGGAACGGCCACGTGTAGGGATGCACGTTGAAGGCGTCGAAGTACTTGTTGGATCCTTGCGCGTACATCTTCGACAGGAACGATGTACCCGCGATGTTGCCGTTCGTGTCCTCGGACGGTGCCATCCCCCCGACGAGCACGGTCGAACCGGGCTGTACCTGTTTGATCGCCGTGTAGGCCGCTCGAAGCAGCGCCGAGTACGCCGTGACGTCGGGAACAGGCTTGAAGAACGTCACGATGTTCGGCTCGTTCCATACTTCCCAGATCTTGATGCGGTTCTGGTACCGCTGAACCACCGTCTTGGCGAAAGCCGCGTAAGTGGACGGGTTTGCAGGACGGGAGTGAGAATCGTTGACCGCGGCAGCTACTCGCGCCCATCTGGGGGTGTAGGCGATGATGCCGTGCGGGCACATCCCGTGGGCCACGACGGCATCGATCACTCGGTCCGTTCGGCTCCAATCGAAAGCGCCCCGTGTCGATTCGATTGCGGACCAATCGATGTCGAGACGAACCGCGAAGGCTCCTGCGGCTTTGGCAAGCGTCAGTTCGCGATCCAGATCTGCTGGGGAGAGGCTACCTATCGACGCGCCCGGCGAGACTCCGATCCGGATGGCGTCGGACTGTCCGCCACAGTTCACCGGACCGGCCTGAGCCCGCACGACGGGAGCTGCACCCACTGCCGGCGTCGCAGCGAACGGCAACACCAGAGCCGCAAGAACGGCCATCACCCGCAGAGGAGCATTTGCTTTCATCTGCGGGATGATAGCAACACCGGTAGGCGATCTTCGCCGAAACGGATTGTCATACGCTTTGTGGCAATTACGGCAGCGATTCGCGATCGAGCAGAATTCGACCCCGCAGTCATCGGTAGGAAGACATTGCCTGTACTACCATATGCCCAATGACAACAGGATTTCCCGGTTTCGACGAGCGTCTCAACGAGTTACTCGCCCGGCAGGCGGAGAAATCCGGCCTCGGGACCGATGAATTCATTCGACGAGCTGTCGTCGATCGCCTCGTTCGCGAACTGTCCGACGATCAGGATTCCGACGTGGGTGCGTTGCTGCGGGCTTTGCAGGCCGCTTCGGAGAAGGGCGTCGAACCGGCCGAGGTGACGCGGGCATTCGGTACGCCGATCGACGACCCCGAGAGGCTGGCAGCAGTGACTCGGACAGGGTTGATGGACACCGGATCCGACTCCGGCTACGACCGGATCGTCGCGATGGTCGCCGATGCATTGAGCGCTCCGTCTGCCGCATTCTCGCTTCTCGACGACAAGCGTCAGTACTTCAAGAGTGCACTCGGACTGCCGTCGGAACTCGTTGGCGCGCAAGAGGTTCCTCTCGAAGCGTCCATCTGCCGTTATGCGATCGATCTAGGCCAGCCGCTGGTGGTGGAAGACGCGAGACTCAACGACGCCCTCAAGGATCATCCGTCGGTCCAGAGCAACCTGTTTGTTTCCTACCTCGGAGTTCCGCTCACCGACGATGACGGCCATTCCGTCGGAACCCTGTGCGTGTGGGATCGACAGCCGCGGCAGTGGACCACCGGCCACGTTCAGATACTGCAGGACTTGGCCTGGATTATTCGCGAGCGAGTTTTCGAATAAGGGGCGCTTTCCCCGACAAGTATTAGCATTTTCGACCTACAACCGACTTCGAGTTTTTTTCGTGAAGTCGACCGGGTGTCCACTTTCGTGGCGGTATACATTAATTGGGATATTCAGGACCGACCTCATTCGAAACTAACCACCGGAAGAAGCCGTGCCCGAAACACTGGAATCACCCCACACTCGCCCGCGGGCTGCCGAGCCCGACGTCGTCGTAGCCCGTCGCACACTCGCGGACCGACTACGGGTCGATCCGCTGAACACCGCCGTCAATGTTGCGGTCGACGTGTTCGGTGCCGCGGTCGCAGTTACCGGAGCGCTGCTGTGGTATTCGGGCAGTCTCGTCGACACCGGCTGGCTGCCATGGCTCTTCCTCCCGCTGCTCATCGGAATCATGGCGGGCAAGTCGATGTACAGGCGCAGCCTTCGTCGCAACTTTCTCGACGAGATCGGGCCTGCCGAAACGGCTGTTGCATTCGCTGCGCTCGCGTTGATGGTCGTGATGTTCCTGGCCGACACCGAGTACCGGCCCAGCGCGGTCGTGTTGCGACTGTGGCTGCTCAGCGCATTCACGATTGCGATCGTCCGGCTCGTACGCATCGTCGTCCAGCGCGTGATTCGCACCAAATTCGGATCGGCAGCACCGACCATCGTGCTCGGCAACGACCCGATCGCGCATCAACTCGTCTCTCGCACAAGACAATTTCCTGAGTACGGTCTTGTTCCGGTCGGTTACGTAGGAGAAATCCCCGTCGCCGACGTCTCATCGGGAGGCGAGCTGCCCGATCTGCCGCACCTGGGACTGCCCAGCGATTTGGAGGCAGTTGCGCGCAGGACCGGTGCGGAGGAGCTGATCGTGGCATTCGCTCCGACCGAAGACCAAGTGTTGGTCGGCGCGATCAGGACTGCGCACCGGCTCGGAATGCGAGTGTGGGTGGTACCCAGGCTGTACGACGCCGTCGGCGTCAACACTCGTGTCGAGCACATCGGCGGCCTGCCGCTGATGGTGCTGCCGCACGTGAACCCCAAGGGTTGGCAGTTCGCCCTGAAGGGTGTACTCGATCGAGTTCTGACGGCAATCGGACTCCTGCTGCTCTCCCCCGTCTTCCTGACGCTGATGCTGCTCGTGCGCCTGAGCTCCCCCGGCCCGATCTTCTTCGCGCAGGAACGAATCGGCCGCGATGGGCTGCCGTTCGACTGCCTGAAGTTTCGGTCCATGCGGCCTCCACGGGCATCCGACGCGGCGTTCGAGCGGAAGGCCGGGGACGCACCAGGTGGCGTCGAGGGTGTCGACCGGAGAACGCGTATCGGCAAAATCATGCGACAGACCTCGTTGGACGAGCTGCCACAGCTGCTCAATGTCCTTCGTGGCGACATGAGCTTGGTCGGCCCCCGGCCGGAGCGGCCCGAGTACGTGGACCTGTTCGAGATGCAGATCCGTCGGTACGGTGAACGGCACCGGGTCAAGGCCGGTGTGACGGGATGGGCTCAGGTGCACGGCCTTCGGGGCCAGACGTCCATTGCCGACCGCGCGGAGTGGGACAACTACTACATCGAGAACTGGTCCATCTGGCTCGATGTCAAGATCCTGTTTCTCACCGTGCTCGCCGTTCTGAAACGCGCCGAGGACTGATCGTGGTCTACGCCGAACACCGCCACGTTCGGGTGACCCCGTGATCACGTACGTTGCGCTTGCTTTCGGCGCAGCGCTGGTCCTCGCGCTCGGCTGCGCGGTGGCATCGGCGATCTACCGCCGCCCACAACGTGGAGTGTTGCTGTTGGCGGGATTGGTTCCACTGCACGGACTTCTGGTTCTCGTTCCCCTTCCCGGGGTCGTGTCGGGCTGGAAGGAAGGCCTTGTCGTCTTCACCGTTCTGTGTGCGTGGCTACGCCGACCACGACAAGTTCCCGGCTCGCCTGCTCGGGTGTTCGTGCCGTGGTGGCCGGCCGCTGCGGTGTTCGTCGTGTTCGGCAGCGTGTCTGCATTCGCCACGTTCGGAATAGTCGGTCTGTTCGGTATCAAGGTCACCTTCTTCTACGTTCTGCTGGTTGTGGTCATGTGGCTCGCGCCGTTCGACGCCAGGGACCGTGACCACCTCGTCTCGGTTCTGATGGGCATGGGTGTGTTCACGTCTGTCGTTGGCATCGCTCAACTGGTGGCCGGGCCCGCCGCACTGGTATCGCTGGGTTACGAATACGGCACGCAGGTCCGAACATCGGGCGGGCTACTGCGCACGTTCAGCACGTTCAACCTGCCGTTCCCATTCGGGCTGTACGTGATGTTGGCGCTGCTCGTCGGTGGTGCGGTCGCTTTGGCCGATCCGCGCCGTCGGCGAAACCTGTTGTTTCTGTGCGCGTCTCCGATGATGGTGGTCGCGATGTCCAGTTCGATCGTGCGTGGCGCGATTCTCGGGCTCGCGGTCGGGGTCATCTACTTGATCGCCGTGCGTTTTCGATACCTCGCCGCGCCGTTTGCTCTGGCGGCACTGGCCGTCGCCGTCACGGTCCCCTTCGTACCCAAGATCACGTCGGTCTTCTTCTCGTCCAGCAGTCTGGGTCAACGCGGTGACGGTTGGGCCAATATCATCGCCAGCATCCTGATTCATCCCTTCGGCACGGGTCTGGGATCGAGTGGGTCTGCCGCAGACCGCATTTCCACCGCCGAGGGCCGAGCGTTCACTCAATCTGGACTCTCGACCAATTACCAACCCGACAATTACTACGTGAAGGCCCTGCTCGAACTGGGGCCGATCGGCCTCTGGGCGGTGGTGGCACTGTTGGTGACGTCGTTGCTGTGGTGCACACGCCTGTCCCGGGCACTACGGGGCGACGACGGGGCGCTCGCTCTCGGTGTCGGCGCTTCGATCGTCGCCGCCATGTTCGCCAGTCTGGTCTCCACGTATTTCGAGATCTTTCCGATCGATGTCTATTTCTGGCTCTTGTTAGGAGTGGTGGGATGCGCAGCAGCGCAACACGAATCGTCTTCGGGGCGCTCGCCCTCAGGCCGGGCGGAAGTGGAGTACAGACCTACATTCGCGAGCTCCTGAACGAGCTACCGGATCGTCTGCCCGACGCCGATCTCACCGCGGTCGTGCAGCGCGACGCCGTCGGTGAGCTGCCGCCCTCGGTTCGGGCGATGGAACGGCCTGTCACCAGTGGTGCGGCTCGGGCGGTGCTCGGCGCACTCCCCGTCGGCCGGTGCGATGTCGTACACGGCCTGGACGTCGACCTTCCGTTTCTCACGAAGGCCTTCACAGTCGCCACGGTGCACGATCTTTCGGTCATCGACATGCCGTCGGCCTCCAGTAAATTTCGCGCGCTCGGTGAACAGAGACTGGTGCGGCGAGCTCTGCGCCGTGCCGATCTGCTCATCGCTGTCTCGCAGTTCACTGCCGACCGGATCAAGGCCGTCAGCGGCCGCGACGCCACCGTCGTCGGCCTGGCACCCGCAGGGTGGGCAGAAGTCCCCACCGACAGCCGAGTGGACGCTGTTCGGTCCAAGTACGACCTACCGGACCGTTTCGTCATGCAGGTCGGAACGGTGGAGCCTCGCAAGAACGTTCAGCTGGTGGCCGACGCAGCGGAGAATCTGGGTATCCCGTGCCTGCTGGCCGGAGCCGGCTCGACCGGTCCCCACGCTCCCCGCAATTCCCGCGGGCTCGGGTACGTCGATGTCGAGGACCTGCCTGCCCTCTATGCAGCTGCGACCGTCACCGCGTACGCCTCTCGCTACGAGGGCTACGGGCTCCCACCCATCGAGGCCATGGCCTCGGGTGGCGCGGTCGTCGCCAGTGCAGTCGGTGCCCTCCCCGACGTCGTCGGCGACGGTGCCGTGCTCGTCGCATCGGAGAACGTGGACGACTGGGTGCACGCGATGAAACCCATCGCTTTCGACGCGGATGCACGCGCAGCCCTCGTCGGCGCGGCAGCCGACGCCTCTCGCGAGATCAGTTGGCGTCGAACGGCTGAGCTCACTGCCGACGCGTATCGAGCCGCGGGCGTGGTTTGATGTCGGACGAGCTCGCGCTCGACGGCACAGAGCAGCCCCCGGACTACCGCGCGATCGCAGCGGATCCGAAGGCCGCAGCCAAGGCGACGATTGCCGTTCTGATCAGCAGAGTGATCATCGCGGCGCTGGGCTGGGTCGGCAGTGTCGTCGTCGCGAGGTCCCTCGGAGCGGACGACTGGGGTCAGTTCAGTTTCGTCTTCGCACTGCTGGGCCTGATGTCCGTCGTCACCGACCTGGGAGTCGGACGCGTCGTGCTGGCGAAATTGATGGACGACGATCCCGAGGAAATCGGTCGAACCGCGTCGTCGTTTCTGGCCCTGCGTACTGCCCTCGGACTGGTGGGTTACGTACTGGCCGTGGCATACGTTCTCCTGCTGCAGTATCCGAGCGAGGTGGTCCTCGCGACGGTGCTGGGTGGACTGGTGGTCGTGTTCGCCACACCGGGCCACGCCTTGAGCGTCCTCTTCCAGAGTCGTCACCGGCTGATCCTGGTGGCGGTGGCCGAAAGTGCCGGTCAGGCAATCCAGTTGGCTTTGACCGTGTTGGCGGCCGTGCTCGCTCCCACCCTGCTGATCTTCGTGCTGCCGGCTGTGGTCAACGAAGTGTTCAAACTGATCACCAAGGGGTTCGGCATCGGCAACCGTTCCATGGGGTTGCGACCGTCGAGGCACATCGAGGTGCGCCGCTGGGGTCCGTACCTGAGGGAGGCCGTGCCCCTCGCCATCGGCTTCGCCCTCACCATTGCCATGCTCAAGATCGACATGCTGATGCTCAGCCTCCTCGACACGTTCGAGGCCGTCGGTCTGTACTCGATCGGCTACAAATTCTCCGACATGATCGACACCTTCGTGTTGGCGGCAGTGGCACCGATCAGCACCCTGCTCGTGGCATCGTGGCCTCACGACACCACTGCATTTCGAGCGCGCACCCGTTCGGCCGCACTGCTGTTCGCAGTCTTCGGTGCAATGGCCGTGGCGGCATTCGTACCGTCGGCCGAGCCGTTGATCGGCCTCCTGTACGGCGACAGATTCGTGGACGGAGCGCACGCGGCCCGGCTGCTCGTCATCGGCGCGGCACTGATGTCGTTGGTGATGCTGGGAATCTTCCTGCTGGCCTCGGCCGGGATGCAGCGCCACTACCCCGTAGTTGCGTTGGTCGGCCTGGCCCTGAACATCGGGTTGAACCTCGTGCTGATCCCACGGATGTCGTACGACGGCGCTGCCATCTCCACGGTCGCGACGATCGGAACCACCCTCGTCCTGCTGTGGATCGTGATAGCGCGAAGCATGCCCATCTCCAGACTACTTCCGGTGCAGTCCCTTTCAGTTGTCGTCGTGATCACCGCGGCCGCCACCGTCGGCGGCTGGTTCCTGGTACAGCACTACCCCGGCCTGTGGCTGCTCGTGTCCGTCGGCGCGGCATTACTGGTCGCGACCTCGCTCGCAGCGTTCGTTGCCATCGGACTCGTCGAGTCACCGATGCCGGGATCAGCCGAGAAAGGACGACACCGTGCGCACGTGCAGTGAGAAGCGGACACACAACAGACGAATCTCCCGATTCCGGCGGCAGCATCCGGAGTCGAAGTTCGGTTTCGCAATCTTTTCCGACCACCACCCCCGCTATTCCAATGTTGTTGAGATGCAGTTTCATTCGCAGTCGGCACGGCTACGCGGACTGTGTCCACACCCAGCTATCATTGAGTCTGTCGGCTCCACGAACCACCGAAGCGGTCCATCCGCTCGCATCGAAGACGGAAGGGTACGCGGTTGATGTCCGTCCACGATGCCGTACACCGGGGCGACGTGCCCCCACCGATCGACCTCGCAGGACACATGCGTGAGCTAGGCCGGGCATTGCTGCCCGCCGTGATCATTGCAGTGTTGGTCGGCGCAGGCATGTTCTACCTCAGGAGCGAAGTCACCGACAAGCAGTACGCCGCGTCGATCGTCGCGGAGATCGAACCTGCCCAAACGCTCGTTCCCGGTGACGCGTTCATCGAGCAGATGCGCGCACCGTTCATCGAATTGGCCACCGACCGCGGCGTTCTCGATCAGGTCCTGGAACAGGTCGACGCCGATATGGACGCATCGCAACTGGCCTCGAGCGTCGAACTGTCTCCTGGCACCTCACCCGCGCTGCTGACAGTGACCGTGACGACCCGATCTCCCGAACTCGCCGCGGAACTGGCCGAGGCGATGGTGTCGACGATGGCAAGTACGTCCTCGGCCAACGCGATCCGCGACTCGCAGGAACGAACGGCCGAGGGACAGTCCACCGTCGACGCGCAACAGGCTCGGGTGGACGCCCTGCCTGCCGACGATCCGAGTCGACCTGCGGCACTGTCCGAACTGGCCCAACTACGCACCCAGCAGAGCGAACTCGAAGCAGCTGCCAGCGGAGATCGACTGGTCGTGTTGTCGAAACCAGAGCAGAGCACAACTCCGGTCTCACCGAAACCGGTCTCGGAGGCACTCGTCGCAGCTCTGGCTGCTCTCATCGTCGCGGCCGAACTGATCGTGTTGCTTCGAGGAAGACTCGGCCGCAAGCCCTCTCGCTCCTGGGCTCGTCGGGTGTCCCGAAAATACGGTGCACACTTCGACCCGGCAACCGGCGACACGGTACCGCCCGTCGTGGCTTCCCGGATCGCTGCTCTCGAGCGTGGCGACCGACCGGCATCGAGAAGTGCGCGACACGCAGCTCCGAAGGGCGACAGCGTGATTCTCGTCCTGGTCGGCGAAGGTGCAGTCTTCGAGTCGACGCACGGCGACGGACCGACCACCGGCCACCATCGAGCCACCGCCGAATTCGGCCTGTCGGAGCAGTGGTGGCAGTACACCGACGTGGGTGATGTCGAGACCGTCGTCGTGCTGGTGTCGAAGCGTGGACGGGACAAGAAGGCAGCAACTGCGGCGCTGCGACGGCTCGACGACTTCGACATTCCCGTACACCTGGTATTGCAGAACAAGAACTCGACCCGACGAGCAGAACAGACCGCGCAGACGATCGCGCCGGAAGGCCAACGCCATGCCAGCTGACAGAATTGCCGTCGTACACGAAAGATTCACGGAGATCGCAGGATCCGAGCACGTCATCGAACAGCTGGCCTTGCACTGGCCCGCTGCCGAAGTGTTCGCGCCCATCTCCCGCCCGTCCGGGGTTCCGTCCGGAATCAGCCGCGCGCCGCACACGTCCGCCCTCAATCGGGTGTACAACGCATTGGGCCAACGGTCGTACGCACCCGTTCTTCCGATGATGCCGTTGGCCTTTCGGCGGATGCCACTGCGCGGTTACGACGCCGTCGTGGTGAGCCACCACGCCTTCGCGACTCAGGCCGTGTTCGCCACCGACTCCCCCGTGATCGCCTACGTGCACAGTCCCGCACGATGGGCCTGGGACCCCGAACTTCGCGCAGGTGAAGGCGGCGGCAGAGCCGGAGCTGCGATACTGACGGCACTGTCGGCTGTTGCCCGTCGATGCGAGATCGCCGCCGCACCGAAACTGACGACCGTGGTGGCCAATTCGACAGCGGTCGCTCGGCGCATCGATGACTGGTGGGGCCGAGACGACGCCGTGGTGGTCCATCCTCCGGTCGACACCGAGGGTTTCACGCCGGATCCGTCGATCGAGCGTGAGAACTTCTTCCTGCTTGCCGGCCGCCTGGTCCCCTACAAGCGTCCTGACATCGCGGTTCGCGCCGCCGCCGAGGCCGACGTTCCCCTCGTGGTGGCGGGAGACGGCCGTGCAATGAACGCCTGCCGGGAACTGGCCGGACCCAAAACGACCTTCTTAGGGCGGGTTTCGCACGAGAAGCTTCTCGAACTGCACCGCACGACGCGCGCCCTGCTGATGCCCGGAGTGGAGGATTTCGGCATAGTCCCGGTCGAGTCCATGGCCACCGGAACACCGGTCATCGCACTGGGAGACGGCGGGGCCGTGGACTCGGTGATTCCCGGTGAGACCGGCTTGCATGTACAGCCGGGCTCCGACGAGGCCGTCATCGCCGGGTTCGCCGAGGCCATGCGCTCGTTCGACCCGGCCGACTATGATCGCGCCGCCATTCGTAGATGGGCGGAAGGCTTCTCACGGGCCAACTTCCGCAGTCGAATGCAGGAGGTCGTCGATGCCGTCCGCTGAGCGTAGTTATCGCTCGACTGCACTGGATCGCGTCTTTGCCGACACCCGGATAGTCACCGCGGTCGGGCCCGTCCGCGGTCTCGACATCGAGCGGACGCGTCGAACGCTCACCGCCGCCGAACACGTCGACGCGGAGCCGCACATCGCGCTGGAACCACGCTCCGATGCTCGACGGTGGCGCTACCGCAGCAACATCGCCGGCGACAATGTCACCACGAGCAGTGGCGGCACCGAAGACCTGGGGCAGATGCTCACCGACATTCGGTCGCGACAAGGTGCTCGCGGTCCACTCGAGGTGGTCGTGTTCGACGATCACCTCGCCATCGACTATTCGCACGGAATCGGGGACGGCCAGATCGGCGTCCTGATGTTGGCGGCATTCTGCGACGATGCCGACGGATCACTGGTTCCCGGCCTCGCCGCAGGCTTGCCACCGAGCACGACCTGGAAAGCTCTGTGGCGACACTACTCTCGGCATCCGAAGACGCTGGCGGACTTCTGGTCCCTGCGTGCTCGACACCGGCGCGCAGCGGACGGCGGGTCCGGTCCCCGTCGTCGGATCGAGAACTGGGAAGCCGGAAAGGTCAGCCGGGCCGGGTACATGAGCAAAGCCCACGTGGACGAGCTGAAGAACTGGACTGCGGAGAACCTGCCCGGAGCGACCGCTGCGTCGATCTCGATTGCCCTGTGGAGCGCGGCGCTACGAGCAGAATCCGTCGACGTCGACGATCACATCATGGTGTTGTTCAACAGCCGCCGCTATCTCGATCCGGCCCAGCAGGGCGCGCACGGGAATTTTGCCGTCGGTATCCCCCTGCATCTTCCTGCCGACACGACGCCCGTCCGAATCACCGCATCGATGCGCGAGGTGATCGAATCCGGCTGGCCCATCGCGGTACTGGGCATGTCGCATCTCCGCGATGTGGCGTCACGCATTCGGCCGTCTGCACCGTCGCAGGACAAGAATTCGGTCGTCGAGGTACCCGAGACCTTGCGGTTGGCCGTGAGCGACCTCGGGAAAGTGCGGGTGTTCGACCACCTCGACTGGGCCGACGACGGCAGGCCCCCGCAGATGGCCGCGTCGCTCGAACCGGACGGTCCGGACGGCTGCACGATGCTCATCGCCGAAATCGCCGGTGGCCGAACCTATACGGCCTCGTTCTGCAGCAAGATGGTCGATGTGGCCGTCATGGATGCAGCGCTACGCAGAATGTGTGAAGACCCAGTGGCACTGCTCCGCGATGCGTACTGATCCGCCAGAACCACCTTCGCCGCACAGACGGGCCGATACATGACCGACGAATCGACAGTTCTCTTCCTCGCGCACACCGGCCAGGTGTCCGGTGCCGAGAAGGTGCTGCTGGATTTGATCGACGAGGCCACGCGCCGCGGCCATGCCACCGTGATCGCCTGCCCCGCAGGCCCATTGGCAGACCGTCTACCCGACACGACGCGGCACATCCGCATCGACGAGCTCGGACTGGGTGGGCAACGAGGTGCCGCGCGCGGTATCGCGGCGATCAGGATGGTCGCACGATGGGTCGGGGCGGCGCGCGCCGTGCGCACGATCGCCCGCGCACCGGGCACCGCCACGGTCGTCAACTCGCTGTTCGCGCTTCCGGTGGCGCGGTTTGCGCGGCCCGCTCGCGGGGCGTCGTGGCTCGTCCACGACACGATGACCTCTCTCAAGCAGCGTGTGGTGGTCCGGTTCGCCCGGCCGGCCGTTCGCGTTGCGGTATCGGTGTCCGAGGCCACCGCAGAACCGCTCCGAAAGGCCGGCCTCCCCGTGGTGGTGTCACACAACGGCGTGCCGTGGCCGGTTCCGCGGTTCGGCGGTGCGCTGCACTCTCCGCCGGTCGTCGGGATGCTGGCGTTGTTGACGCCGTGGAAGGGGCACCGCGTGCTGCTCGACGCCGTCGCCATGCTCCCCGACGTCCGAGTCGAATTGGCCGGGGGAAGCTTCCCCGGTGATCGCGAATACGTCGACGAACTCCGCGCGCGCGCCGCGGAACCGGATCTTGCCGGACGTGTCGAGTTCCTCGGGCACACCGATGCCGAGTCCGCTCTTCGCAGGTGGGATGTCGTCGTGTCGGCCAGTACTTCTCCCGAGGCAGGTCCGTTGTCGGTCTTGGAAGCGATGTCGCACGGATTGCCGGTGATCGGAAGCGATCACGGTGGCACGCACGAATTTCTCGCCGACGGTGCTGGAATTCTGGTCGAGCCCGGCAACTCGGATGCTCTCGCTGCCGCCGTCTCGGCGGTGGTCGACGACGCCGATCGACGGCGGCTGCTCGGTGAAGCCGCCCGCTATCGGGTGGCCAGCCGGCACGACATCAGCGAGACACTGCCGGAGCTGTTACACCAATTGACCAGCTGATCGTGCCGCGCCGTCGGCCGGAACTCGGTGAAAGCCGAACGTCGAGCCGTGCGACTGTGTTTCAATCGACTCCCGATTGGAACGAGGGGGCACTGTGACTCGCGCACTGACGAGGTCCAACGAGCACTACCAATGGGGCATGGGCGTGATGACGTCGCTCGCTGTCACGACCCTCGTCAAGCGGATCGTGTCCGCCGCCGCCCTGGCCATGGCCGTCGTGGTCACCCTCGAGCTGGCGTTCGGGTACGGCGCGACCACCCCTATCCCCGCGATCGTGCAATGGACGTGCATGATCGCCGCGTACGTCATGGGCGCGTTCTGGTGGTTCGGACCGTGGCCGACGCTCGGGCAAGCCTTCGCCTTCGTCGTCATCGCCGATCTTTCGATCTTCGGAGCCACCATCACCGCGAATTTCGCGCCGGAAGTCACCCTCGGCAAATGCACCTTCCTCATCCCGATGGGAATGTTGGCCGGGTTCTTCTTCGACAAATGGCGACTCGCTGCTCACATCGCCCTGTGCCTGTTGGGAACGTCGATCGTCGCGGTGTACATAGTGCTGGAACGGGATGTGGACACCTTCGTGGCGGTGGTGCTGTGGGCCCCGATCGTGGTGACGCTGACCGGCTTCGTGCTGATGCTCCAGCTCACGACACAGTCGATACGAACCGAATTCGAGTAGTAGCCCGTCAGAACGTCAACAGGACTTTGCTCGACCGGGATGCATCGGCTGCGAGTGCGAACGCGTCGAGGGCGTCCCTCACCGGATACTCCGCAGTGACGACCGGTGCCACATCGAGTGAACCGTCGGCCAGAGCTTGGATCACGTCGTCCATCTCGGTGTTGAACCGGAACGAGCCGATCAGGTCGATCTCCCGGGTGATCGCCAATGACAGCGGCACCGGCTGAGGCCCCGCCGCAGGTAACCCGACCATGACGACACGACCGCCGCGAGCCGTGCCGTTAATTGCAGACGCCAGACCATGATGGTTGCCCGAGCACTCGAACGTCACATCGGCCTCGACCGCCGCGACTTCCGCCCCGTCTCGGGCGTCGACTGTTCGATGCGCTCCGAGTCGACGCGTCACTTCCAGGGCGTAGTCCTCGAGGTCGACCGCGACGATCCGCGCTGCACCGGCTCGACGAGCGACCGCCACGATGAGGGCACCGATCGGACCTGTCCCGACGACGAGAACCGTCTTGCCGGACACCGTCCCGGCGCGCTCGACGGCATGCCACGCGACGCTCGCCGGCTCGGCCAACGCAGCAATTCTCAGATCCAGACCGTCGGGCAACACTCTGAGCATTCGGGTCGGGACGGCAACATGACCGATGAACAAACCGTCGTCGTGCGGTACCTGCGCGGCGCTTCCCATGTAGCGGCATCCGGGAGACAGGTTCGGACGATCGACCGGATACTTCGCTCCGGTGGCGGCGGGAGTCGCCGGATGGACGGTGACCGGGGTGCCTTCACCGGGGCCACTGCCGTCTGCTGCGCGCCGAACCACGGTGCCCGACGCCTCGTGTCCCAATCGCATCGGCGCCTTCAGTACCGATTGCCCTGCCGCCCCGTGCTTCCAGTAGTGCAGATCGGATCCGCAGATTCCGCCGTAGGCAATTGCGACGATGGCCTCGTCCGGCGAGGGGTCGGCCACCGCCACTGTTTCGACGCGGATGTCATCGGTGCCGTACGCGATCAGGGCGACCGTTCTGTCGGGCACCGGATTCGGTTCGGTGGTCATCGTGTCGTCCGTTCCGTTCGAGGTGGGCAGGTCAGACCCGGTCGAGCACCGGATCGGTTGCGTTGGCCGGATCGGTCAGATCGCGATCCCGAGTTTCCGGTGCGAAGGTTGCGGCGACGAGCACCGAGACGGCCATGATCATCATGTAGACCGCGACCGGCACCCAGGATCCGGAGAACGCGGTGATCAGTGCCGCACACAGCAACGGAGCGATTCCGCCGCCGAAGACGGACGCGAACTCGCGACCGAGAGTGACTCCGGCGTACCGGTATCGAGCCCCGAAGATCTCCGGAAAGTAGCTCATCGTGACACCGACGGCCCCCTGGCACGCCAGGATGAATCCGATGATCATCACCAGGGTGATCAGTACGTGCGAACCGGTGCTGAGAGCCATGAACGTGGGAACCGGAAGAACAACGAGCAGGCTGACGATACCGATGTACACAGGCTTACGACCCACCTTGTCCGATAGCCATCCGAAGCCCCAGGCCGCGATGCCGCCGCAGATTGCGCCGATGAGCAGAACCTTGGGTATGAACGTGGGATCGACGCCGATGTCGTTCTTCATGTAGGAGGCCATGAACACCTGGTACGTGTAGGACTGAGCGCTGATGCCGACGGTCATGAACATGACGATGAACAGCGGTCGCTTGCCGTTGGTGAACACTTCCTTCACCGGTGCCTTGGGCCGCTCCTGTGCTGCCTTCAGTTCCTGGAACACCGGTGACTCGTTGAGCTTGCGCCTGATGATGAACGCGGCCACGGTGACCAGGATGCTGCTCAGAAACACCATCCGCCAGCCCCAGGACATGAGCTGATCGTCGGGGAGCAACTGGGCGAGGATCCAGGCGATGGCTCCGAGAGCGGTGCCGAGCGCCGCGCCGGTCATGACAAGAGCGGCCAATCTGCCACGCTTTCCGATCGCGGCCGTTTCCGTCAGAAGCGTTGCGCCACCTGATTGTTCGGCACCAGCGCCGAAGCCCTGGAAGAACCGGCACAGGACCAGCAACACCGGTGCCAAAAGTCCCACCTGCTCGAACGTCGGCAGCAGACCGATCGCCATGGTCGCGCCGCCCATCAGCATCAGCGTGGCGACCAGAACCCACTTGCGCCCGAGCCGGTCACCGTAGCGTGAGAAGAACAGTCCACCCAGTGGCCGGGCGAGAAATCCGACGGCGTACGCGCTGAAGCTGGCGATGATGCCGGCCGCCGGGGAGATGTTGGGAAAGAACAACTTGTTGAAGATCAGCGCGGACGCTGTGCCGTAGATGACGAAGTCGTACTGTTCGAGTGTGGTTCCGATGAGACCGGCCCACGCTGCGCGTCGTACGGCGGACGGATCATGTTGGGCCGGAGCTATTCTGGGAGAATCTTCCGGTTCTGTGGTCGTGTCCATGGTTGTCCTCGGGTGAGTTTCGGCTTCGGCCGAACGAAGGAAGGAGAATGGGTCAGTCGAGTGCGGTCGGAGATGCCGTGACGACGGGGCGGAGCGAAGAACTCGCCGCTTCGACGGCTGCGGCCATCGGACCGTGACGAACAACAGTATCCATGAATTCCGCTGTGCGTGTGATGAATTCAGGAAACTGCGCCAACTCGATGGGGAGTATGTCGCCGCGTTCGAGAACCGAGCGGACGAAATCCTCACTGGACGCTGCCGAAGCGGCAAGTCCTGCCAAACGCGCACGTGCAGGGTCGGCCATCGCATGTGCATGCGGGCCCGGGTCGAAACCGTCGGGCGGGCACACGCAGCAGAGATAGGCGGCGATGGTCAGGGAAAGGTGTTGCGGTACAACACCGTTTCGTAGGTGGTGGAGCGCTGGGTCCGGGATCCTCTGCGCGAGCTTCGCCGAGCCGTCCGAACCGACCTGCGCGGTCTTGTGCCCCAGAGCGGAGTTGGACCACCGCACGAACAGCTGGGCGATGTAGTCGTCGATATCCACCCCGTCCGGAACGGGCACGGTCGGGAGGTATTCGTCGACCAACACCGCTCGAGCTGCGGCCTCCACGAACGGGCGACCGATCGAGTCCGGAATTGTCGCGCGACCGTCGAGTGCGCCGAGATAGGCAATGAGAGAGTGGGTTCCGTTCAGCAGTCGAACCTTCATCAGTTCGTACGGTTCGACATCCTCGGTGAACACGGCACCACCGGCTTCCCAGCGGGGACGTCCTGCGGCGAACTCGTCCTCCATCACCCACATCGTGAACGGCTCCGCCGGCACCGCAATGGTGTCCACAGCGCCCAGCTCGGCGGTGGACTCGGCGTCGTACAACGCACTGCTGGACGGAACGATGCGATCGACCATGGAGTTGGGGAACGTCACTGCCGCGGCCAGCCACTCGAGCACATCGTCCGCACCGCAACGGTCCAAGAACTGACGCACGAGTGCAGCGGTGCGATCACCGTTCCCCAGCAGGTTGTCACAGCTGGCCACGGTGATCGGAGCCCCGTGCGTTCGCGCCCGCATCGCCAGAGCCCTCGCGAGCTGCCCCACTGTGGTCGTCGGCGTTTCCGGCCGCTGCAAGTCCTGTTGCACTGCAGTCGATTCGAGGTCGAGAGAGCCCGTCCGGGACGACAGCGTGTAGCCCAACTCGGTGACGGTGATCGTCACGATTCGGACGTCCTCGTCCGCAATGGCCCGTACGACGGCGGCGGGGTCGTCGGCGGCGACCATGGCTCCCGTGTGTGCTCCGGGGACGCTCACCTTCGATCCCGACGGCGAGATCTCGACGACGCCGTAGAGCAGTTCCTGAGCGAGCATGGCGTCGACAATCGTGCGAGATCTGTTCGCTACGCCCAGAATCCCCCACGAACCGCCGTCCTGCGCCAGTGCCGCAGCGGTGTACACGGCCTGATGCGCGCGATGGAAGTTGCCCAGCCCCAGATGGACGATCCCGGTGCCGTCCGGTCGTGCCGGGACGACGCCCGAGCGAGCGAGTGCCGAACGAGTCAGTCTGGATTCGCTCATCTCGTCACCAGTCCGTCATCGAGCCGTCGAGGCGGCGAGCGACGGGGAGATACGCGGGCTCGTACGGGTACCGCGCCGCCAACGACTCGTCCATGTCGACGCCCAGGCCGGGGGCGTCACCGGGGGTCAGGTAGCCGTCGGCGAACGACCATGCGTGTGGGAACACCTCGTCGACCAGTGGGTCGTAGCCCATGAATTCCTGAATGCCGAAGTTCGGAGTGGCCATCCCGAGGTGCACGCTCGCGGCGAGGGTGATCGGCGAGACGTCGGAGGGCCCGTGCGGTCCGCAACGAACCTGGTGTACCTCGGCCAGCGAAAAGATCTTTCGGACATGACTGATACCGCCGGCATGGGCGATGGCCACCCGAATGAAATCGATCAGCTTCTCGGAGATCAACTGCTGGCAGTCCCAGATGGTGTTGAACACTTCACCGATCGCGAGCGGGGTCGTGGTGTGGTGACGCACCAGCCGCAGGGCGCTCTGATCCTCGGCGGTGGTGACGTCCTCGAGCCAGAACAGATCGACGTCCTCGAGCGACTTGCCCAGTCGCGCAGCCTGTTGCGGTGTCAGTCGGTGGTGCGCGTCGTGCAACAGCTTGAGCTCGGATCCCACGTGGTCACGCACCGCTGCGAGCACCCTGGGAACGTGATTGAGATACGCATCGGTATCCCAGACCTCTTCGACGGGAACGGCACCACGGCCTGCGGGTTCGTATCCCTGCGCGCCTCGGTGCACTCCGTACACGGACTCCAGGCCGGGAACACCTGATTGGGCCCGCACGGCGCGAAAACCCTGTGCTCGACGACGATCGACGGAATCGATCAATTCCGACGTGTCCCAGCCGGTGGCGTGGGTGTACGAGAGAATGCGGTCGCGGACGGCTCCACCGAGCAGCTGGTAGACGGGTTGCCCGAGGGATTTGCCCTTGATGTCCCACAAGGCGAGGTCGACGGCACCGATCGCGGCCATCGTCACCGGCCCACGGCGCCAGTAGACACCGCGGTAGAGGTATTGCCAGGTGTCCTCGATGCGTGCGGGATTCCGGCCGATGAGAAGCGGCGCGACATGATCTTGCAGGTACGACGCCACCGCGAGTTCCCTGCCGTTCAAGGTCGCGTCGCCGTAGCCGACGACCCCGTCTGCGGTGGTCACTTTGAGTGTGACGTAATTACGCGTGGGGCTGCAGACGATGACGTCGGCAGCAACGATCTTGTCGGTCACGAGCGCTCTGCTTTCTCCGTGAAGTTCTCTCCGGCAACGACATCGGTCAACGGTTCGCGCGCGGCGAGTCGACCGATGTTGGCGGTGATGTCGTCGACCCGGCCCTCGAAGGTTTCGCGTGTGATGCCGGACGAATGAGGTGTCATCAGGACGTTGTGCAGCGTGTGGAACGGATGACGCGAGGGGGCACCGATGCCGTCGGCCGACGGGTAGTCGTACCAGACGTCGATGGCGGCGCTCCCGAGCGATCCGGCGGACAGCGCGTCGAACAGTGCATCCTGCTGCACCAGGGGGCCACGCCCCACGTTGATCAGCACGCCGTCCGGTCCGAGAGCTGCGAGTTCGGTGTCGCCGATCATGCCGGTGGTGCGCTCGTTCAGTGGTGCGGACACCACGACGACATCTGCTTCGGTCATCAGGTCGGACAGACGATCGGTCGATGCGGCCCAGGCCAATCCGTTCTCGGCTGCGTTCACCGATCCGCTTCCTGTGACCGCGATGCCCCGGCAACCGAAGGCCCGCAGCAACTGCCACGACTGCGCACCGATATGACCGAAGCCCACGAATCCCACCGTTGCCGAACCCAGCGAAGTCGACTGCCGAAGCGTCCGGTCGTACACCGGCGACGCCCACCGATCCTCACGCATGAGGCGGTCCTGGCCGAGAAACCCGCGCCGGAGCACGACGGCGGTGGCTACGACGTATTCGGCGATCGAGCGTTCGTGGTGAAAAGTGTTGGCCACCAATGTCCGAGCGCTCAGGTCGTCGAAGGAAATGCCGTCCGTGCCTGCCCCCGCAACGTGCACCAGCTGCAGATCGGGTGCCGCCTCCGCCAGAACGGCCGGGAACTTTCCGCCGACATACACGGTCGCATCGGCGATGTCCGCGACGAGTGCATCGACGTCGAACTTTTCGTGCCACGACAGCTCGATATCGGAGGCGACTCGGCTCTCGAAGCGGCCACGATGCGGTAGGAGGTTGGAATCTGCGATGACGACCTTCATTTCGAGTCGTCCTTTCCTGGTGCGAGAGTGCGAATCCGAGCGGGCCCCGATGAGCCGCGGACCACGAGTTGGGTAGGGAGGTGGATGGTTCTGGGCGACGACTCCGGTTCGGCTGCCCGCTGGAACACCAGATCGGAGGACACCAGACCTGCACGGCCCATCGGAACGTTGATACTCGTCAGAGCGGGATGCGCGAGTTCGGCCAGGGGCGAATCGTCGATGCCGATGACGCTGAGGTCTTCCGGTACTGCCAGGCCCATCGACCGGACCCCGTTCATGACGCCGATGGCCATGGGGTCGTTGTGGGTCATGACGGCGGTCGCACCTGTGGCAACGACGCTGGCAGCCGCAGCATGGCCACCGGCCAAGGTTTCCTGCTGCCACCCCAGTACATCGAGCACGATTCCTCGTGCTGCACAGAACTGTTCGACGGCGTCGACGCGTCGCTCGTTGGACCACGATTGCGGTGATCCCTGGACGTACGCGAGATGTGTGTGACCGAGAGCTGCCAGGTAATCGACGGCCTGCCGGATACCGTCCTCGGAATCGGCCACGACACAATCGCATTCGCTGGAGGATCGGTTGACCAGCACCAGCGGTGTGTCGCCCGCCAGCTGCACGATGTCCTCGGCCGGTAGTCGTGGAGCACAGACGATCAGAGCGTCGACTCGGCCCTGCAGGTCACCGATCACTTCACGCTCACGGTCTGCGCTTCCGTCGGTGTCGGTGAGGACGATGGTCTGTCTGCGATGCCAGCCCTGCGCTTGCGCGGACTTGACGAAGCTGGCGAAGACGGTGTGGCCGATGTCGGGTACCACGACTGCGACCGTCGTCGCCGAGACGCGGGTGTCGGAGGAGCGCCCCGAGGCCGCGACATAGCCGATCTGGTCGGCGACGGCGATGATCCGAGCCAACGTGTCCGCCCCGATTCGATCCGGGTTGCTGAAGGCGCGCGATGCCGTCGACAGCGACACACCTGCTCGTTGTGCGACCTGCGTGAGCGTGGGTGGCACGGTTCACCTCCTGGGTTCTTTGTGATGTCGAGCACAACGATGACAGAAGTTGCGCAATATTGTCAACACCTTGCGCAACAGAGGCGCGGGCGTACTGGGTCCGCGGTTTGACACACTCGACTGCGACCACGTCCGCACAGAGGGAGACTCACCTTGCGCACCTTTACGCACCCCCAGACCGGCACAACCGTGTCGAGCATCGTCCTCGGGTTCATGCGCATCCTCGACCTGGACGACGACAGGATTCGCAGGTTGGTCGACACCGCCCTGGACGTGGGTGTGACCGTCTTCGATCACGCCGACATCTACGGCGGCAGACCCCACGGGTGCGAGGAGCGCTTCGGACAAGCGGTGACACTCACTCCGTCGCAGCGTGAGCGCGTCAGCATTCAGAGCAAGGTCGGCATTCGCGACGGCTATTTCGACTTCTCGGAAGACCACATCGTGTCGACCGTCGAGGGTTCGCTCTCGGCTCTCGGCGTCGATCATCTCGACACCCTGCTGCTGCATCGACCGGACAGCCTGGTCGAGCCCGACGAGGTCGCGGCGGCATTCGACACACTGCACACGTCGGGCAAAGTGCTCGGTTTCGGCGTCTCCAATCACACTCCCGGTCAGATCGAATTGCTCGAAACAGCAGTCACACAACCACTTCTGTTCGACCAAGTGCAGTTGAGCGTCGTCCATTCACCGCTGATCGCTGCGGGCCTGACCGCCAACATCGGCGCGCTGGACCAGTCGGTGGATCGTGACAACGGGTTGCTCGACTACGCGAGGGCACGCGGCATCACCGTGCAAGCGTGGTCGCCACTGCAGAGCGGGACCTCGTCGGGTGTGTTCGTCGGAGATCGCGAGAATTACCCTGCCCTAAACGATGCGCTCGACGACATTGCCGGCCGATACGACACGACACCGTCCGCGATAGCGGTCGCGTGGATAACACGCCACCCGGCCGACATTCAGGTGGTCCTGGGGACCACCACGCCGGATCGGATAGTAGAGGCCGCTACGGGGTCGGACATCCGCCTGACCAGGGCGGAATGGTACGGCCTGTTCCGCGCAGCGGGTCACACACTGCCCTGATGCCGGGCATCGAACTGCGTTACCTTGCCGTTACCAAGTAGCGACGAATCCGTGATGTTGCAGGCTCGGTTCGGTGATGTTGCGCTGTCAGGATTACGGGACAGCGTGCACCGGAACCTGCAGCCCTCGGGTTCCACACCGAGCACGCCGGTTCGATAGGCCACCCGAACTGAGAGGTTCGCACCGTGACTGTTTCCGATTTCACCGATGTTCGCTCCACCGCCCCCGCTCGACGCCACTCGATCGGTATCGAGTCCTACTCCCCCGATCTGACTGTTGTTCGCGCCGTCGGCGAGCTGGACATGAGTGCACGAGCAGATTTGGTGAACGCCCTCGACGGTGCCCTACGGGGCAATGCAGTTGTGCTGCTGGACTTGTCGGCGGTGGACTTCATGTACTCGGGTGCCGCGAGCGTGATCGTCGATGCTGTCGAACGTTCCGACGGACGCGTCGAGGTCTTCGCTCCTACCCGGCCGGCGCGCCGGGTGCTCGATGCGGTGGGTGCGAGCTTCATCGGGGAAGATCCCTCCGCGCGCTGATTCGCAAGGTTTGCGTGCCGGTGCAACCGGCAAACCTCGTGTGGACAGCGACTCCAGTCGGTAACGACCGTGAATCGTCTCGAGAACTGGGGCGGCTTTGGTTTTGCCGCAATGGGTCCTCTTCACACGAGGCAAGGATCGACAATGTCCGACCAGTTCACCAAGAGCGACCCCACCACTGCTTTCTCCATGCCCGATCGGGACGACCAGCCCGAGCTCGAGCATCCGGGATTGACTCGCGACATGGTCACCGCACCGGATCACGGCGAGAAGTCGTACCGGGGTTCGGATCGGTTGCACGGCCGAAAAGCGTTGATCACCGGTGGTGATTCCGGGATCGGACGAGCGGTGGCGCTGGCATTCGCACGAGAAGGTGCCGATGTCGTCATTGCTCATCTCGAATCCGAGGGCCCCGATGCCCAAGCGACCGTCGACCTGATCGAAGCCGCTGGACGGTCGGGCCGAGCGATCGCCTGCGACCTCACCGACGAAACGCAGTGCACCAAGTTGGTCGACACTGCCGTGGAGGTTCTCGGAGGCCTCGACATCGTCGTCAACAACGCCGCGTTCCAGATGGCCCAGATGGGCGGCATCGCCGATATCACCACCGACCAGTTCGACCGTGTGCTCAAGACCAACTTGTATGCCTTGTTCTGGATTTCGAAGCACGCCGCCGCCGTCATGGGTGCGGGCGCCACCATCATCAACACCACCTCGATTCAGGCATCGAATCCGTCGCCGGAGTTGCTGGACTACGCCACCACCAAGGCGGGCATCGTCGCATTCACCAAGGGCCTGGCCGGCGACCTCGCCGGCCGCGGCATTCGAGTCAATGCCGTTGCGCCCGGACCTATTTGGACTCCCCTGATTCCTGCGACCATGCCTGCCGAGAAGTACGGCGAGTTCGGCGAGACGGTTCCGTTGGGCCGCCCGGGCCAGCCCGCGGAGTTGGCTCCGGCCTACGTCTTCTTGGCCTCGAACGAGTCCAGCTACATCACAGGCGAGACCATTGCGGTCACCGGGGGCACCCCGTTCAACTGATCTCGGGGTCTCCGGACTTCGACGCCCGCCACGCCAACAGCACCCCGTCTCCTTCGGGTCGCCGCCATGGCAAGAAGAGCGCCACAGCGATCGCGCATGCCATGGCGGCCCCGACGGTGACGAACGACGCGAGCTGAAATCCCTCCAGAGACGCGGCTTTCATCGCATACACGAGCTCCGCCTTCTGCGTCGTGAAGATCGGGTTGGTCGGCGCTTTGACGATTTCGATGACGCTGACGACGGTCTCACGGGCAAAGGCCTTCTGGTAGGGCTCCATGATTGCATCGGGAATGGCGTCGATTCGGGGGCCCACTTTCGTGGTGTAGATCGACGCGACGATCGAGCCCAGCACCGCGACGCCGAGTGTTCCACCCACCTCACGGGTGGTGTCGTTCACCGCCGAGCCCGCACCTGCTTCGTCGAGCGTCACCGACGACATGATGGATTCGGTGGCCGGGCCTTGCACGATCGCCAACCCGAGGCCCATCAAGATCATCGAGACGACGACCGGTCCCAGGTACGGGGTTTCGACCTCGACCTGGCCGGCAATGAACATGCCGATGCTCATCACGACGAGTCCGAAGACGATGACGGCTGTCGTTCCTATTCGCTGCGCGATCAGTGTGGCGAGTGGTGCCCCGACCGCGATGGATACCGCGAACGGCAGTGAATGAACGCCGAACTGCAACGGCGTCAACTCCATGACACCCTGAAAATACTGGGTGATCATGAACAGGAAGCCGAACATACTGAAGTACCCCACAGCAATGGCCAAGGCGGGCAGCGAGAATCGTCTGATTCGGAACAGATTCAGGTCCAGTACCGGAGACGGTGTTCGTAACTCCCACCACACGAACGCAGCAAGCGCGACGCATCCGGCGATGTAGCCTCCGATGCTCGCCGGTGACAACCAACCGTTGTGCGGCGCTTCGATGATCGCCCACACCACGACCGTGATGCCCGTCAAGGACAGCACGATTCCGACAGGGTCGTACTTGCCCACATGTTCGGCCCTCGACTCCGGAACGCAGGCCAGTGCGGCCACCAGAACGAGCAGGGCAACCGGAACATTGATCCAGAACACCGAATGCCACGAGAAGTGCTCCAGCAGAAAGCCGCCCGCTGTCGGACCGATGGCGATGGCGAAACCTGCCATCGCCGTCCACGCTGCGATGGCCAGCGCTCGCTCTTTGGCGTCGGTGAAGATATTGATGATGAGAGCCAACGTGGCCGGAAAGACTGCCGCCGCACAGACTCCCATCGCGGCGCGGGCGGCGACGACCTGCCCGAGGTCGGCGGCGACCGCGCCGCCCACCGACATCAGCGCAATGCCCGCCAGGCCGATGATCATCACCTTCTTGCGCCCGTATCGGTCTCCGAGGTGGCCGAAAGCGAGAAGCAATCCCGCGAACGTCAGCGTGTAGGCGTCGACCACCCACTGCAAGCCGCTGATGTCGGCGCGTAGCTGTAGCCCCATCGACGGCAGGGCGACGTTGACGACGGTGTTGTCCAGTACGACGAGCAGCTCCGCTGCGCAGATCACGAGTAGAGCCAGATATCGGCCGCGAAGCTTCGTACCCTCTACGCGGTGTCGAGAAGTGGTGAGTGACGGCATGAGATCCCCTCCGGCTATGACGGATGACATAGTTCCTGAAGGGAAAGTAACTGTAACTCGGCGTTATAGCAATAGTCGCTATCGGTAACTCTGCCCGCCCGCTGCGTCCAGGACCGCGTCGAGCAGAGCCAACAACTCCCCCTCGGTCCGATCCAGCGCGGTGGTCGATCGCTGCGCTTTCGCCACGATCAGCGCACCCTCGATCGCCGATATGGAGAACGTCGCGAGCGCCTGGGCCCGCTCTCTCGTCAACCCGTGCTGCCAGAGCGATGCGGCGATCGTGTCTTCCCACGACGAGAACGACTCCCCGGCCGCGGTGACGGCACCGGGGGCGTTCGCCCCCTCGAGTGCGGCAGGAGCAATGGGGCAACCGGACACGAAATCGGTGCTCGACAGTTCACTGCGAAAGCCCTCGATGATCGCGCGCACCGTCGCCGCCGGCCCGACCTGAGCCAACCCCTCGGAGATCATTGCCCCCATCGCCGCGCCGGCCGTTCGCGTGGCCTCCTCGACCAGTTGAGGCTTGCCCCGTGGAAAGTGGTGATAGATCGAGCCTCTCGGCGCACCTGCGTGCTCGATGACGTCGGCCAACGAAGTCGCTTCGACTCCGCGCTGCCGAAACAACTGCGCAGCACTGCGCAGCATGTCCTCACGAGCACTGCTTCGATTCGCCATCCATCACCTTTCCGAACACGATCATTGACGTGACACCGAGTTACATCTACAGTCGCGTGTGACTATGACGGCAATCATATCCCGTCACGCTATCGCTGAACCGGAGTCACGCCATGCCCACCGAGACCGACGTCGTCGAACTGAGCACCCCGCTCCCACTTCCCTGCGGGCAGACCCTTCCGAACCGCGTGATGAAAGCGGCCTTGAGCGAGGGCCTTGGGACTGCCGAGCACGCGCCCGATACCCGGCTCGAAACGCTGTACCGCCGTTGGGGCGCGGGTGGCTACGGATTGGTGGTGACCGGCAACGTGATGGTCGACCGATCTCACCTGGGCGAACCCGGCAACGTCGTCATCGAAGACGACCGCGACCACGATGCGCTGGCGCGCTGGGCGAAATCGACCTCCGACGGTGGCGTCCCCATCTGGGTGCAGCTCAATCACCCTGGAAGACAGGCCAATCCGATCGTCACCCGTGCCACGCCCGTCGCCCCGTCTGCCATCGCGTCCGGCGTACCCGGGCTACCGACACCGCGTGCGTTGAGCGAGAACGAGATTCGAGACATCATCGACAGGTTCGCCCTGGCCGCGTCGGTAGCGGAGGCGGCCGGCTTCGATGGTGTGCAGCTCCACGGTGCCCACGGATACCTGGTGTCCCAGTTTCTCTCACCACTGTCGAACCGACGCGAGGACGCGTGGGGCGGAGACCTCGACGGCAGGATGCGATTCGTTCTTCACGTCGTGCGCGCCATCAGAGCGGCCGTGTCCCCCGGCTTTGCAGTGGGAATCAAACTGAACTCCGCAGACTTCCAGCGCGGCGGATTCAGCGAAGAGGAATCTCGCATCACCGTCGAGCATCTCGTCGAGGAAGCGATCGATCTGATCGAAATCAGTGGCGGCAGTTACGAATCACCCGCGATGATGGGCACCTCCAGCACTCGCGATCGCGAAGCCTACTTCCTGGAATACGCCCACACGGTGCGCGAGGCAGCCGGGAGCGTTCCACTTGCAGTGACCGGTGGTTTCCGCACCCGCTCGGTGATGAGTGCGGCCGTACGATCGGGAGAGTGCGACGTCGTCGGTCTCGGTCGCCCGACTGCTCTCGCCCCGGCAGTAGCCCGTTCACTGGTCGACGGCTCACTGGATCGGGTCGAGACTCCGCTCGTCGCGTTGCGAGTTCCGTCGAAAGCTGGTGCTTTCAAACAGATCAACGGCGCTCTGGACTTGCAGTGGCACACCGACCAACTGCAGCTCATCGGCGATGGAAAGCAACCCGATTCGGGACGCCCCGCCTGGCGAACAGCGATAGCAATGGTGCAGCGCAACGGCTGGGACGCGTTTCGCAGTCGGCGCGCCGGGGGCACCACGACAGCGTCCGCCGCAGCCGCGAAGTTCCGCCGGGAGCGGTGGATCGGAAAGCACGTCGCCAACCCGCTCGTGAACGGGCTGACGTCGGTCGGATTCAGAACATCGTTGGTCACCGACATCGAGACCGTGGGCCGTCGGTCCGGTCTGCGCCGACAGGTACCGGTCTCTGCGTCGTTCGACCGGGCAGGAGCGTGGGTGATCTCCCAGCACGGAACCAGGTCCGGTTGGGGAGCCAACATCGGCGACGAGCCGCGTATCAGGATTCGCGTCGGCGATCGGTGGCGAGCGGGCACAGCTACGTTCGTACCCGAGGATGACGTCAGTGCGCGAGCGCGTACCTTTTCCGCGAACCCACTGTTCAGGCGGCTCATCGGCGCAGGTTTTCGCGCCCTCCAGACCGACCCGATATCTGTGCGGATCGATTTCACCGATTGACAGGATGAGTGCTCGACGGTGGATCGTCGCACGACGCATAATGACCCGATGGCACCGATACCCACGGGCACGCTGCGCGAGACCGAGACCGGCTACGCCCTCGAGCTGAGCAGAACCGTCGCCGCGTCACGAGAGGACGTGTGGGCCAGCCTCACCGAATCCTCTCGGACCGCGTTGTGGTTCGGGCCCTGGGAACGAGTGACGGACGACAGCATCCGCGTCACCATGATCTTCGAGGACGGCGAACCCGTCGCCGACATGGCAATCGACGCCTGCGAGCCGCCCCAACGACTGGCCGTCCGTATGTCGGACGAGGGCGGCTGGCCGCTCGAGGTCAGGCTCACCGAGAAGGGCCGCGACACACTCGTCGTGTTGACCCACGGCCTCGACAGCACGGACGGCATCGGCGACATAGGTCCGGGCTGGGAGTACTACCTGGACATGCTGATCGCATCCAGGGACGCCGCACCGCTGCCGAGCTTCGACGACTACTACCCCGCACAGCAGGAGTACTACTCGTCTCTGCGGCCGGAATGACGTCAGTGATTGCGTAGCGCCTCGATCAGCTCTTTCTTGTTCAGCTTGGAGTAGCCCTCCAGGCCGATCTCCTTCGCTCGATCGGTCAGTTCGTCGACGGTCCAGTCCTCGTACGATCCGGACTCGCCGCCCTTCTTGCCTACGTTCTTCCTGCCCTCGTTGGCCGCGGCATTCGAGATGCGCGCCGACTTCTCCTTCGAGTTTCCTTCGTCACGGAGCTTCTCGTACAGATCCTGGTCCTTGAGCTGGGGCTGGTCATCGTTGGTGGGCATGCTGGTCCTCCGTTCGATCGTTTGTACTGATACAACTACCCGGTGTACCTGCCGGCAAACACACTTGCCTTCTGTCGCTGTGGGGTAGAACAACGAAAGCTGGGTACCTTCGGGACATGCCATACCTGGATCGTGTCGCGGACGTGTTCGTATTGAATCTCGGCACTCGCGACGTGGAGGACACCGAGAACCGGATGGGGCCGGATTGGGTGGCCGAGGTCAACGCTCTGCTCGACGAGGTAGAAGCCAGTAGTGGCCCGACTGCACTGGTCACGACGGCCACCGGCAAGTACTTCTCCACCGGAGTCGACTTGTCCTGGGGTGCCGAGAACCTGGACCAGATCAACCGGTTCATCGGAACGGTGCAGGAACTGCTGGTGCGGTTCTTGACCCTCCCGATGCAGACGGTGGCGGCCATGCAGGGGCACACCTACGGGGGTGCCGCATTTTTCGTCATGGCACACGACTACCGCGTCATGCGCTCCGATCGCGGCTTCCTGTGCTTTCCTGGCGTCAACATCGGTGCCACCTACAGCCCGGGAACAGTCGACATGGTCCGAGCCAAGCTCGCCCCGCACACGTTCCACGAAGCACTGACCACAGGCCGACGCTACGGCGGAGTGGACGCAGCCGCCCTCGGCTTGGTGGACGCAGTGTCCACCGAGGATCGGCTGCGTGACGACGCACTCTCTCGGGCAACGGATTTGATCGGAACCCGCGGCCCTGTGCTCGGCGAAATCAAGCGCACGATGTACGCGAGCGAGATACGTTCGCTGTCGACCCCGGTCGCCGGTGTGGACGAAATGGAATGGGCCGCAAACTGATTTTCGCTCGCTGCCGCTTACGCGTCGGCTACCAGCGGAGCGACCTCGGTACCGAGTAGCTCGATGCCGCGCAACAGATCACCGTGGGCGAGACGCGGATTGGTCATCTGCAGCGACAGTCGATCCACACCGCCGAGTTGCTCGCTTACCCGAACGATCTTGTCGGCGACGGTTTTCGGGTCTCCCATGAAGAACGCACCGTTGGGTCCCGACGTGGCGTCGAACTGCTGTCGGCTCGGTCGAGCGAAGCCGCGCTCGCGAGAGATCTTGGTGAACATCTCGTTCCAGCCCGGGTAGATGGTGTCGGCTGCCGCCTCGGTGGTGTCGGCGACGAATCCGAACACGTGCAATCCGACTTTCAGCTTCTCCGGCGGGTGACCCGCTTGCGCGCCCGCGCGTCGATACAGGTCAACGAGCGGCGCGAACTGGCGCGGTTCTCCACCGATGATGGCGATCATCAGGGGTAGGCCCAGAAGCCCTGCACGAGCGAACGATTCGGGGGTTCCGCCGACACCGACCCAGATGGGTAGCGGATCCTGCAGCGGACGAGGATAGATCCCCTGACGGTTCAGCGCCGGCCGGTGCCGGCCGGACCACGTGATCTCCTCGTTGTCGCGAATCTGCAGCAGGAGATCCAGCTTCTCGGCGAACAAGGAGTCGTAATCGGCCAAGTCGAGTCCGAACAGTGGTAAAGACTCGGTGAACGAGCCTCGGCCGACCACCAAATCGATCCGGCCCTTCGAGATGAGGTCGAGAGTGGCGAACTCCTGGAACACTCGCACCGGATCGTCGGCACTGAGTACCTTGACCGCGCTGCCGAGCCGGATGTTCTCGGTGCGCGCGGCTGCTGCGGCCAGAATGATCGACGGAGCGGAGTCGTAGTACTCGCTGCGATGGTGCTCACCGATGCCGAACGAGTAAAGACCGACCTGATCCGCGAGGGCGATCTCCTCGAGTAGGTGCCCCATCCTCTCCTCAGGCGCGATGACGCGGCCGTCGGTCGGATCGGTCACGGAAGAGACGAAGCTGTCTACGCCCAGGTGCATTGGGTACCTCTCGATTCGGGATGGACGAACCCATCAGCGTCGATGAAGGTTCAATTATTCCAGTGGACGGTGGGCAGAAAACTACTACTCTCCCCAACGCTTCGCCTCATCCGCCGCGAAGTACATCCGCTGACTTGCACCGAAGCCGACCGACACAACGCGTCACGCCTGAGCTGTTATCGTGCGTGGGCGTTGGTTTTCGATGGCCGTGCTGGTCATCGGATCGTAAGAGGGAATCCGGTGAGAACCCGGAACTGCCCCGCAGCGGTGAGTGGAAACGACCGCGGTCATCGAGCACTGGGATTCGTCCCGGGAAGCGACCGCCAATAGGAGTCGTCCGAGAACGTCGTCGGATGGCGTGTCCGCGAGTCCGAAGACCTGCCACCGCGGCTGCGCCGCCGGCGTGGTCGCCTGTCGATCCCGAGGGACACGGTCGACGAGGTCGTCGTTCGCGCTGCGCGGATTCGCCTCGGATACCGCGCTTTTCGCAGGTCGCCAGGTCAGGGATCAGCGGAGAAAGTTGCGCATGCAGTCCAGATCGGTCCTGCCCCTCACTGTGCTCGCCGCCGCGATCTGGGCGGTGTCAGCACTCTCGGCACTGATGTTCGGGGCCGCGCACATCCCGGCAACCGACGCCATGGGCTACCTGTGGGCCCAGCTGTCCGGCGGCACGATCGCCGTCGGCGATGTCCCCGACTACCGCATCGTCATCGATTCTCGGCTGCCTCGAGTGTTGCTGGCGACGGTCATCGGAGCAGGTCTGGCTGTGGTCGGACTGGTGGTGCAGGCGATGGTGCGCAACGCACTCGCAGATCCCTACGTTCTCGGAATTTCCTCGGGTGCATCGGTAGGCGCGACGTCGGTGGTCCTGTTCGGCACATTCGGTGCCCTGGGCATCTACGCACTCTCGAGTGCAGCATTCCTCGGCGCACTCGCCGCAACCGCCCTCGTGTATCTGATGGCACGCTCCCCGGTAGGGCTGGTGCCACTGCGCCTGGTCCTGACGGGTACCGCGTTGGGTTACGGATTCTCTGCAATGACCACCGTGCTGATCTTCCTGGCACCTCAGGGCGACGGCGCTCGCAGTGTGATGTTCTGGTTGCTCGGCAGCCTCGCCGGTGCCACCTGGGCCAGCGTCCCGCTGGCCGCCGCCGTCACCGTGGCCGGAGTAGCCGCGACCGCTCTGACGGCCCGCAGACTCAACGCGCTGTCGATGGGAGACGAAGTCAGCGCGGCACTGGGCTTGAACGCGGCACGTCTACGTCTGTCTCTCTTCGTGACATCCGCAGCGATGACAGGGTGCTACGTGTCGATCTGTGGCGCAGTGGGATTCGTCGGTCTGGTCGTCCCTCACGTAGCACGGTTACTGGTCGGGGCCGACCACAGCAGGCTTGTCGTCATCACCCCGGTCCTGGGTGCGGCTTTCCTCGTCACCGCAGATCTGGTGTCCCGAACGGTTCTACCGCCGCAAGAGCTCCCCCTGGGGGCGATCACCGCGGCAGTCGGAGTTCCGGCGTTCGTGCTGCTGATGCGTCGCCGCGGCGCGATGATCGGCGACCGTTGATGCGCGTCGACTACGCCGACGTCGCAGTCGATATCGGCGGCACCCGCATCATCGACGACATCACCATGAGCCTGGACGCCGGCAGCATCGTCGGCATTGTCGGCGCGAACGGGAGCGGCAAGTCGACACTGCTGCGGTGTCTGTATCGAGCGACCGAGCCCTCGACCGGACGTATCGAGGTAGGTGGCCGCGACATCACCGCAATCACCATGCGAGAGAACGCACGTCAGGTTGCAGCACTCACCCAGGACTCCTCGATGCACTTCGACTTCACCGCACGCGAGGTCGTCGCCACCGGACGTCTTCCACACAACTCCACGTTCGGACGCAACCGCACCCACGACGACGACGCGTGCGCTCGTGCCTCGACCGTCGCCGACGTGGAACATTTGTTGGACCGATCGTTCCTGTCATTGTCCGGAGGCGAACGCCAACGTGTTCTGATCGCACGGGCTTTCGCCCAGCAACCGAACGTGCTCGTGCTCGACGAACCCACCAATCACCTCGATATACGACACCAATACGCAGTGCTGAGCGCCGCTGCGAGCCTGCAGATCACGGTGATCGCCGCGCTTCACGATCTGAATATCGCCGCCCAATTCTGCGACCGCTTGGTCGTACTTCACGCCGGCCGCATCGTCTGTGCGGGTTCACCCGATGAAGTCGTGACCGAGAAGGTGCTCTCGACCTGGTTCGGGATCGGCGGACACATCGTCACCCACCCACGCCTCGGAGTTCCCCAGGTTCTCTTCGACGACAAGGACACTCGATGACCCACCTCTTTCGCCGGCCTCGCACGATCGCCATTGCCGCGACCGCTGTTGCAGCACTGGTCAGTTCGTGCGGAGCCCAGGTCGACACAGCCACCGAGCAGGGTGGCGATCAGGTGACGGTCACCAACTGCGGCGAGCCGCTGACCGTGACCGGTACCCCACAGCGGGTACTGACCAACGACACCGGCATCACCGAGATGATGTTCGCCCTCGGCCTCGCCGACCGCCTCGTCGGATACACCAGCTACCCGGGCAAGGAGCGAGACATCGACTCCTCGCCGTGGAAGAGCGACTTCGACGCGGCACCGGAACTGGCCGACGCCTTCACCCGTGAGGTGATTCAGTCGGCGAACCCGGACTTCGTTTTCGCCGGCTGGAATTACGGCTACAAGGAGTCGACCGGTGTGACTCCCGATTGGATTCGCAGCATAGGCGCAGTTCCCTACCAACTCACCGAAGCATGCCGGCAACCCGGCAGTACTGCACGCGGAGTCATGGAGCCCCTCGACGCGCTCTACACCGACCTACGAAACCTCGGCGACCTCTTCGGAGTTCGTGACCGGGCCGACCGACTCGTCACCGACTACGAGAACCAGATCGGTGCCGCGAACGCCGGGGCTCCGGACGGCCGAGACCCGGCGCGGGTGTTCCTATTCGACAGCGCCGATCCCGAGCCCTTCACCTCCGGCCGCACCGCAGCTCCGTCGCAGATCATCCGAGAAGCCGGTGGCAGCAACATCTTCGACGACCTCGACGATTCCTGGACCACCGCGTCCTGGGAAGCCGCAGCCCAACGGAACCCCGAGTTCATCGTCATCGTCGATTACGGTGCCGGACCGTCGAATTCGGTGGACGCCAAGATCGCGCAACTACGTGCACAGCCACTGATGTCCGGCACCACCGCTGTACGTGAGAACAACATCATTGCCCTCCCCTACGCAGCGCTCGTCGAAGGACCACGCAACCCCGCCGCCGTCACCACGGTGGCGGACTTCCTCCGATCCAAGGGCCGCTGACCGTCCACAAGAACGGGGCAGCGACACCTCGGTGGTTGCGGCTTCCGAGGCTCGAATCCAGTGCAGGCGCTCAGTCTTCGATCGTCACGATCGGAGAAGCCTGCTGCACCGTATAAGAGTTCCACGGCAGGGTCGCGAGGACGTCGGGCAGCCCGGGGTAATCGGAGACCCACGCTGTTGTCGGATCGACGCCTTCGGTTACGCACGATGCGAGCGCGACATAGGTGCCGGCCGGGATATCGGTGACGTGTTGGGTGCTGATTCCGATCTGGCCCCCGTCGTCGGTCGAATACAGCGACTGGCCGTTACCGACGACCTCCCACACCGGCGGCAGCACTCCGCCCGGTGCGGGAGCCAACGATGTGCCGCAGGCCAAGTCGCTACCGGAGTTGTTGGTGATCGTGTTGGTCACCGTCGATCCGTCGACCTCGAACGCATACGTCACGTCTGTCGATTGCGCCGCTGATGCCGTCGCTGGAAACGCCGCTAGTGCTGGCGCACAAAGTAGCGCTCCGATCAGAATCCGACTGGTCGATCGCATGGCAATCCTCCTGGTTCGCGTGAACTATGTCCGAGTTGCCAGTCTGCATCAAAAAATACCGATCAGCATCTTTCGACCGAATGCAGCCGAACGGGGCGAAAAACAGGGTCGAGAACCGTTGTGTCGGTGTAAGTTTGCAGACCCCTACCAGCCGTCGCTTCAACGCTTCGCTTCGGCGCGCTTCTTGATGTACGCATTCCGAACGCACAGGACGCGCCGGAGATACAACTTGCCTGGAATATCCAGGACCGCAGCGCCGAGTCGTCCGCCACGGAATTCGACCGACATGATGTCGACCATCTGCGTCTGACCCCGGCGTGCGAGAAAGAAGTGCTCGTGGCGCATCGAGGCAAAGGGTCCGGTGACCTGCTCGTCCACGAAATATCTCGCGGGCTCGTACTCGGTGATGCAGCTGGTCAAGGTGAACCACACACCGAGATGCCTGGAGCGAATATGGATTTCATCGCCCAAACGCAGAGCACTCCGCTTCGAATCGACTCGCACACTCTCTCCGTACGCTCCCTGAGACTCGGCGTGAACGATTGCATCCGACTCCAGATCGAACACGTCAGCGGGGTTCGCCGCGATCGAAGTCGTGAGCCTGATGGTGAACGCCACGGGCACAGCTTTGCAGGTCGGTGGCAGGGTTGGCCGATGAGCTGATGGCACCGCTGTCGATCGGTGGCGAGGCCCTCACGTTCGCCAATCAGGTCGGCCACAGTAATTTCGCCCAGTGGGTCGACGGTGCTCGAACCGCTATGTTCGATGCGCTCCTGAAGGACGGGCCGGGTTTCGACGAACCTGACAGCCCCTGGCGAGATCGCATGCGTGAGGCTGGCTATGACCCCGACGGCGAGGGTCCGATGCCCGACGGCCTGTTTCACACGCTGGAGGTCTACATAGCAATGATCGTCAACCACACTGGAATCGATCTGACGCAAGAGCTGTTGCGCAGCGGACAGTTTCAGGTCGGCGACTCCCGCAAATAGTGGAGGGCTCAGCCGAGTACAGCCGGCTGTTGCGAGATGCCGAGGGATGAGCGACTCGAAGGGGCGTGGTGGCCGGCCGAGTTGCTGACTGTTTCTCCCTGCCGCTCGACTGGATCCGAGCACTCAGCGGCGGAAACGGTCGAGATGGGTTGACGACGCGGGCTACCGAACAGAAATGCCCGTTCACCAACTTCGGTGAACGGGCATTTCGCTGTGCGCCATCAGGGATTCGAACCCCGGACCCGCTGATTAAGAGTCAGCTGCTCTAACCAACTGAGCTAATGGCGCCGATCCGCACCGCGTGTTCTCTGCGGTGCGGGAGAAACATTAACAGCAGATGCGGCCAGATGTGAAATCGGCTGGTCAAGGCACCTGTTGCGTCAGTTGAAGATCCTGCGAACCACGAGAACTGCTACCACTGCGCCGACTCCGAGCAGAGTGAACTTCACGGCCGGCTCGTTGAGCTTGGCCACCACCGTCTGCTTGGTGTTGGCGACGATGTTCTTGGGGCTGGCACGGACGCTCAGCTCGTCCAGCGTGCTGGCCAGCTGATTGCGAGCGGCCTCGATCTCGCGCTCGATTCGGTCGGTGTCCTTGGCCACGTGTCCTCCAACTTGTCTGCAAATAGTCTTGGTCGTACTCGAGCCTAGAGCACGGCGGTATTTCGATACTCTCGTGCGGTGACCGAATACAGCAAGCTCGAGCCGGGCGACACCGCTCCGGCGTTCACCCTGCCCGATGCCGACGGCAACGATGTCTCTCTCGCCGATTACTCCGGCAAGAAGGTGATCGTGTACTTCTACCCCGCCGCGAGCACCCCTGGCTGCACCAAACAGGCCTGCGACTTCCGCGACAGCCTCGCCGAGCTCAACGGCGAAGGCCTCGAAGTCATCGGCATCTCGCCCGACAAGCCCGCCAAGCTCGCCAAGTTCCGCGACAAGGAGGAGCTGACATTCCCGCTGCTCTCCGACGAGGAGAAGACGACGTTGCAGGCCTGGGGTGCGTTCGGAGAGAAGAAGAACTACGGCAAGGTCTACGAGGGCGTCATTCGTTCGACGTTCCTGGTCGACGAGGAAGGCAAGATCGAGGTGGCGCAGTACAACGTCCGCGCCACCGGCCACGTCGCCAAGCTCCGCCGCGACCTAGCTGTCTGAACCGGCCAGCCGCTGCAGGAACAGCGCCTCGGCGACGGCCATCTTCTCGATTTCCGTCGGGTCCACGCTCTCGTTGGGGGCGTGGATCCGGCATCGGGGCTCTTCGACGCCCATGAGCACGATCTCGGCGTCCGGCAATGCCTCCGCCAACGCGTTGCACAACGGAATGGACCCGCCCTGCCCCGCCGTCCCCATGGGACGTCCGAATGCCTCTTCCAAGCCACCTGACAACGCCGCGTAGCCCGGGCCGTCCGTTCTGGCCCGGAACGGCGAACCGATCGCCTCACGCTCGACGGTGACACGCGCATTCCACGGCGTGCGTGCCTCCAGATGCGCCACCAACGCATCCTGCGCCTGCTGCGGATCCATCCCTGGCGGAACTCGCAAATTCAGCCGTGCCGAGGCTCGAGGGGAGATTGCGGCGGCCGAGCCCACGACGGGCGGGCAGTCGATTCCGAGAACGGTCAGAGCCGGCCGTGCCCATACCGCGTCGGCCACGGTGCCCGAACCTGCCAGTGCGACTCCGTCGAGCACCCCGGCGTCGAATCTGAACTGCTCGGCGTCGTACGGCACCCCATCCCAGGTCCGCGTGCCATCGAGACCGTCGACCGTGGTGTCACCGTGCTCGTTACGCAGAGTTGCCAGCACCTGGATCAGCGCGCCGAGCGCATCGGGTGCCGGTCCCCCGTACATTCCCGAATGCACTTCTCCGGCAAGCGTTTCCACATGTACGACGACGTTGGCTATCCCACGCAGGGTGGTGGTGACCGTCGGCAGACCCACCGCAGTGTTGCCGGTGTCCCCGATCACCACGACATCGGCAGCGAACAACTCGGGCCGCTCGTCGACGAGTGCTTCGAGCCCGCCCGTGCCCATCTCTTCGGAACCCTCGCAGACGATCCGCACGCCGACGTCGAGCGACTCCCCCACCGCGCGCAGCGCCAGCAGATGCATCAAGACGTTGCCCTTACAGTCGGCCGCGCCTCGGCCGTACCACCGACCGTCACGCTCGGTCAGCTCGAAAGGCTCACTGTCCCAATAGCTTCTGTCGCCGGGAGGCTGGACGTCGTAGTGCGAATACAACAGAACAGTCGGTGCCCCCGCCGGCGCCGGCCGAGAACCGACGACAGCCAGTGAGCCGTCGTTGGTCTCGATCAACTGCACGTCGGGAATTCCGGCGTCGACGAACGCCCGCTGCACCCATTGCGCTGCACCGACGCATTCCTCCACCGGAAACTGCCGAGGATCGTGCACAGATCGGAACCGGACCAGTTCTGCCAGCTCCGATTTCGCGCGAGTCATCGACTCCGCGATCGCGGATCGAATGTCGGCGGGGCGTGCATCGGTCGGCATGGTTCCTCCAGACGAGAAATGACAGACGGGCTCTCGCCAGTCTGTCATTTGCTCGCACCTACCGAAGCGACACGTCAGCCTCCGGCCAATTCCTGCGCGATCCAATCACCTGTGTGCTGCCAGTGCCGATCCCAGGCTTCCTGCTCGAGTTGCTCCTGGGATTTACCCGGCTCGGGAACGACGGTGGGCACAGTCAATTGCGGCGGATCCACAGTCACCGGAGCGGGCTGCGGGGTACCTGCAGGCGCAGCGCCCTGCGGCACCCAGGACGGCGGAGTCCCTTGCTGTGGAGTCCACTGCTGCGTCGTCCCAGTCGGCGGTGTGGTGGTCGGCGCGAGGGCCGATTCCGCCGTGGGCGGGAGCGTCTTGGGCAGGGCGTCGACCGGCAGCGCAGGCGCAACAGTCGTCGGATCGACGTATCGCGTTGCGCCGGCCAAATCGGCACCGCCATTGCGTCGGTCGACGCTCTGCCCGGCGGTCGCATCCCCATTACTCGGCAGCGTGGCTGCGACGGCGACACCTGCCGAGGCCAACCCGGCGAGCAGCACGGCAGCGAAGATCAGTTTGCGGCCGCCGGTGGCTGAACTCGACCTGCCCGTTGCTGTCACCGGAGCCGTGAGCACCGAGGAAATCGTCTCCGGCCCTGCGGCCTCTTCGGACTCGTCGACTGCCTCCGTAACCACGAGGGTCTGATCCTCGACCGAAACCGATGCGAGCCAGGCCGCTCCGCAGGCGGCGACTCGATCTGCGGCACCCACCCGCACGACGGGCACACCGAGACCGAGGGAGAGAATGTCGATCAAGTCCCGGTTGCTCGATCTGTCTCCGAACAGCGCCACCGCCTGTGGTTTCTTGCCGGATTCGTCGACCACTTCCCAGGCCAGCGGAATCGTGCTGCCGATTCGTTCGGGGGACATCGAGTCCAGGGCAGCATTCTTGGCGGGCGTGAGTGTGGCATCGGCTGCGTCGGCGAGAGAGATGGATACGCCGCGTTCGCCCATGTAATAGAGCAGCACCGTGCTCGCGTCGGCGAGGTCCTTCGTACGGGCCAACCAGGACAGGAACGACTGGGATGCCGAGACGAACACCGTCGACTCGTCGGTCACTGCCGTGGCGAGTTCGGCGCGCTCGGACTCGGACCGATGCACGACGGCGACGGCGTCGACCGACACGTTCAGCGTTGCTGCCTCGGCACGCATATCCGAGATCGCGCGCGGTAGAACGGCGGTCACGTCGGGGTCGAGCGAGGTGGTGGAGTGCGCGAGCACCTCCCCCGAGGTCGGCTCGAGCAGGACCGTCTGCATCGAGCCGGATTCGATCGCTGTACCGATTGTTGCCACTGCAGTCTCCCTGTGCTCGGGGTGAGGCTCCCGACCATGAACGTCGTCCCACGGACACGAACGACGGCCACCCTGCACGGAAATTGATTCAATACCTATAACCATACCGGTTCCCCGTTTGGCTGGCCCATATTGAACTTGGGGATTGTCACAGCAAGACGGTCCGACAGCTGTCGACGCACACAGCGGTCCCCCACAAGAACGACCGAATCCGGAGTGGGCGATGCGACCCTCACGACAGAAGTGGATACCGTGCACCCGCGACGGATAGCCTGACCGGGTGGAATCCTCTGCTCGTGCCCAGTCCTCGCGCCGTCTCGACGCCGCGCTCGAGTCGACGGCGCAGACTCAGGAGCTGATGCCGAGGCGCCGTCCCACGCAGGAACGCAGCCAACGCAAATTCGACGCGTTGCTCCAGGCGTCGCGTGAACTGCTCAGCGACGTGGGCTTCGAGTCGTTCACCTGTGAAGAAGTCGCGTCACGGGCAGAGCTGCCGATCGGCACGCTGTACCAGTTCTTCGCCAACAAGTACGTCATCGTCTGCGAACTCAATCGTCAGGACCTCGTGGGCGTCCAACAGGAATTGGCAGAGTTCGACGGCGAGGTCCCGTCCCTGGACTGGGTGCGGTTCCTGAACAATTTCGTCGACCACATGGCCGGCATGTGGATGACGGACCCGTCGCGCCGCGAGGTTTGGCTCGCGATGCAGTCGACACCGTCCACCCGCGCCACCGGGGTCATTCACGAGCGCGAGTTCGCCGATCAGGTCTCACGCATGCTCGGACCGTTGACGCCGCGCACACCGCGGCATCGTCGCAATCTGATGGCCCAGGTGTTGGTGCACATCGTCTACTCGATGCTGAACTTCTCGGTGCAGGACGGCCAGAGCCACGAAGATGCCGTGGCCGAACTCAAGCGAATCATGATGGCGTATCTGCTCGTCGCGGAGAAGGAGAGCAGGCGCTCCGGCGGGTCGGTCAACACCGACGACGCCTGACCCGCCCGCTTCAGCCACACGAGAGGCCCGCCCGATCGTGGATCGGACGGGCCTTTGTCGTCGTTCAGCGCGGAGTTACTCCTCCAGGATCGCCACCGCGGCGGCGATATCGCCGTCGTGCGTCAGCGACAGGTGAATCTTGACCGTCGGCAGAAACTCCTGTGCCATGCCGTGCAGCTTGATGGACGGTCGGCCCCACGCATCGTTGACGACCTCGATCAACGGGTACGGATTGTCGCCGATCTGCGGCGGCCGTGCGAAACGTGATGTCGCCCAGGCTTTCAGAACTGCTTCCTTGGCTGCCCACCGTGCTGCGTAGTGCCGCGTCGGGTCGGAGCTCTTGGTCGCCGCGTGCCGACGTTCACCCGCGGTGAAGCTGTCGCGAATCATCGTCGTGCCGACCTTTTCCATCTGCTCGGCGAAGTCGGACACCGTCACCAGGTCGAAACCCACTCCCAAAATTGCCATCAGATGGCACCCGGCAGACCGGAGGAGTAGACGTCGTCCTCGCCGAGACGAGCGGACTCGTTGAGCAACACGTTGGCCTCCAGTTCGCGTGACGCCTTGGCCGGCGTCCCGTCATGTCCCAGTCGTCGATCGTCGGGCCGCTCGTAGAGGGAGTCGCCACCCACCATCGCGGAGATCAGCCTGCGCTGACCGGCGATACGACGCTCGTTCGCCTTCGCGATGTACTCCGCACGCCGCTCGGCCGGAACGGCCTCGAGGAATGCCTGCGGGTGCACCAACGCGATGAGTCCGGACACGTGCCCGAAGCCGAGCGAGGTGAGCAGACCCGCCTTCAGCGGAACCGAGTCACCGAAGCGCAGCGGCTCACGAGCCCACACCAAGTGCTCGAAACCGGTCATCTTGTCGTCGACGCAGTCGAGGCTGCGGTTCGGCGGGATGACGCCGTTGGCCAACACCTGGCACAGGCCGATCAGCTGCCAGGCAGCCGCTCCACCCTTCGAGTGGCCGGTAAGGGACTTCTGCGAGACGACGAACAGCGGAGCGCCGTCCGATCGGCCGATGGCCTTGGCCAGGCGGGTGTGCAGCTCGGCCTCGTTGGGGTCGTTGGCTGCAGTCGAGGTGTCGTGCTTGGAGATCACGGCCACGTCGTCTGCGCTGACGCCGAGTGCGTTGAGCGAGAGCGCAAGTGCCGAATCCCTGCCGCCGCGACCGGCGCTGAGTGCGCCGAGTCCCGGAGCCGGGATGGACGTGTGCACTCCGTCGCCGTACGACTGTGCGTAGGCCACCACTCCGAGGACGGGCAGGCCCATCTCGAGTGCCAGATCGCCGCGAGCGAGCAGAATCGTTCCGCCGCCGTGCGATTCGACGAACCCTCCACGCCTGCGGTCGTTGGCCCGGGAGAAGCGTCGATCGCTGATTCCCTTGGCGGACATCGCTGCCGAGTCCGCGGTGGCCGACATGTCGCCGAAGCCGATGATGCCTTCGGTGCTCAGGTCGTCGAATCCGCCGGCGACCACGAGCTGTGCCTTGCCCAGCTTGATCTTGTCGACGCCCTCCTCGACCGAGACGGCCGCGGTGGCGCAGGCGGCGACGGGGTGAACCATCGCGCCGTAGCTACCGATGTACGACTGAACCACGTGTGCAGCAACGACGTTCGGCAGAGCCTCCTGCAGGATGTCGTTCGCACGAGCATCGCCGAGCAGGGTGTCGATGTACAGCGAGCGCATGGACTCCATGCCGCCCATGCCGGTGCCCTGAGTGTTGGCGACCAGCGTCGGGTGCACCCAGCGCATCAGTTCCGACGGGTTGAAGCCCGAGGAGATGAAGGCGTCGACCGTGGTGACGATGTTCCACAGGGCAACACGATCCACCGAACTCGCCATGTCGGGCGAGATGCCCCACTTGGTGGGATCGAATCCGGTCGGAATCTGACCACCCACGGTACGGGTGAGCTTCATCTTGCGCGGAACGCGAATCTCGGTGCCCGCCTTGCGAGTGACCTGCCAGTCGCTCGAATCGGGAACCGGTGTGATCAGCGTGTGCTCGGGATCGGCAGCCGCGAACGACCGTGCGTCGATCTCGGTTCCGACGACGAACGTGAGGTCGTTGTCGAGGAAGATCGAGGTCATCAGCGGAGCGGTGTTACCGACCATTGCGCCGTCGTCGCCGTACGTACGGATACCGCACTTCTCGACCACGATGTCGTGGTACTTGTCGGCGATGTCCTCCTCGGGAACGAGGTCACCGGACTCGATGTCGTACCAGCCCGGCTTGGGATCGTTCTCCCAGGCAATCAGGCCGGTGTTCCACGCGAGTTCGAGAACGCCTGCGGCAGAGAGCTGCTCGTCGACCTCCATCTCGAAGCGAGTACGCGCCGAACCGTAGGGCCCGAGCTCACCCGCACCGACGATGACGATCAGGTCCTTCGGATCGACATCGAGGGTCGGCCACGCCGGAGCGGTCGTCGGGGCTAGCCGCGGAGGTGCAGGCAGCGCGGCGATGACCGAACTGTCCACGGCCTCTTCGGTCTTCTCGGCCGCAGCAGCCGCCGCGTCGCGAGCAAGCTCGACGAGGTTGAGCTTGGTGTTGGCCAAGCCACCTGTCAGATCGGCGACGATGGGCTCCTGAGCAGCCCGACGACGTGCGTCGAAGGTGCACAGGCGCAGCAGCTCGGTCGCCATCTCCTCGGTCGACCAGGTACGGACACCTTCGGCTTCGACGGCCTCGACGATGGGATCGTTGCCGCCCATCAAGCCGGTTCCGCGAACCCACCCGATGTGAGCGTGCGCGATGGACACCCGCTCGGCCCAGTTCTTCTCCGAGCCCCACTTCGCGACGACTGCATCGAGTGCAGCCTTCGACTCACCGTAGGCACCGTCGCCACCGAACATTCCGCGGTTCGGCGATCCGGGGAGCACCACGTGCAGATGAGTGTCGATGTCGTTGTCGTAGCCGACCTTCGACAGTCCGGTGATCAGACGCTCGACCGACCAGAGCAGCACGCGCATTTCCATCTCGGCGCGAGCTCCGGCGTCGGACATCTCGCCCATGACCCGAGGTGCGGCGAACGGGAACAGCATCGTCGGAGTGGCAGCTGCCTTGACCAATGTCTTTGCGCCACCGGCAGTGTCGATGTAGTCGCTGCCGATCCACTCGATGAGGGCATCGACGTCGGTGTACGACGCGATGTTGGCCGGAACCACCCACAGCGACGCTCCGTTGCGAGCGTTGTCGCGGTACAGCGAGCGGTAGAAGCCCAGGCGCTCGTCGTCGAGCCTGGAGGTGGTGACGAAGACCGTCGCTCCCCCGGCCAACAACTGAGCGGTCACGGCCGCGGCGATGGATCCCTTGCTGCCACCGGTGACGACTGCGACGTCGTCGGCCCACTGCCCCTTGTCCTCGGATGCGACCGCGATGTCTGCGATGCGTCCGAAGGTCTCGGCGAGCACGGCCTTGTTCTCGTAGTCGGCCTTCGCCTTCCACCACTGAGCCTGTGCTGCAACGGCATTGCCTGCGCCGGCGAAGGACTCGACAGCGACATCACCTGCGGTACCGAGCCACAACCGAGCCAGATCCTCGCGGGCGGTGGCCCACCGGTCGTCGATCAGCACGGCGCGCTTGGCGTCGAACGCGGGGGCGACGAGGCGAGGCCAGTCGGAGCCGAGCTCGGCCGAAACCAGCTCCACCAGAGCAGCATCGGGGTTCTCGGCCAGCAGCGCGTTGGGTGCGTCCGCCAGGCCGAGCTGTTCGAGCACCAACCGGGCTGCGGAGGCGAGAACGCCGTCGCGACCGGTGATGTGCTCGGTGAACTCGCCCAGAGCAGCAGCGTCGACGGTTCCGCCGGCCCCGCCACCTGCCTGCGGCATGGACACTGCGATTCCGCGACGAGCGGCAACCGACGCAACCGCGGCGTCGATGACGTTGTCGACGGCAGTGCCGTCGGCGAGAGCGCCGTCGGCCAGGCCACCGAGTGCACCGCCGCGGACCGACGCGCCGTCACGGGTACCGAGAGCGACCTCGGCAGTGACGTGATGCGCCCAGCCGTCGCCCAGTTCCCAGGTCTTCTTGACGCGGTCGGCGATGGACGCCGGGCGTCGTCCCGAGGGGCCGAAGACCTTGCGGAGGTGATCGTTGATGGAGTCGCTGAGCACCGGACCGAAGGGCTTGTACGTACGAGCCAGCTTGTTGACCGTGCCCGAGAGCGCGCCCATGTCGGCATCTGCTGCGCCGTCGATGGCACCGAGCGAGAGCTCGGAACCGAGGTCGACGAGCAGCTGGTTACGACGTGAGGACACGCCGTCGCACAGCGCCTCGATGGTGTCGGCGGGCCCGATCTGATCGAGCTGCAGCTTGGTCCACAGTCCGATGAGGATCTTGGTCGCATCGGCGGCGACGAACGCGATGTCGTCGGGACGAGGTCCACCCGACGGTGCAGCGGCTGGAGCGGGTGCTGCAGCCGGAGCGGCCGCGGCTGCAGGAGCAGCGGCCTCGGGAGCGGGAGTCGCCTCGTCCTCGTCGGCCGGAGCCGGGTCGGTATCGGTGCCGTAGACAATCGCGGCTTCGCGCTCGAGGTTCAGCACCTCGACCGGGTGGCCGAAGCGGCCGGGCAGCTTGAGAGTCTGCGACGCGAGGTTGGCCACGGTCGGTGTTGCACCGAGCCCGATCTCGACGAAGCGCTCGACGCCCATACCGCCGTCGGACTCGTCTGCGAAGAGCAGATCCTGAGTCTCGATCCACCGGACCGGGCTGGCGAACTGCCATGCGAGCAATTCGGTCAGAATCACGCGGCACAGATCGCTCGGCCGTGCGGCCCACGAATCGAACTCTGCGAGAACGGTGTTCAGCGGCTCGGACGGTACGAGGTCGGCGATCTCCTGAACGAAGGCCCGGTCGAGCGAGAACGGCTTGGGCACCAGGTTCGGAATGTAGCGACCGACCAGGATCGCGGGATCGAGCTGCTCGGGCAGCAGGGTCTCGAGGCGGCTACGGAAGTCGTCGACTCCCCCGCGCAGAACCGTCGAGTGGAACGGCACGTCGATGCCCGGAACCATGATGTAGGCCGCCTTGCCGCCGAACTCTGCCCGGCGGATGGCAATCTTCTTCTCGAGCTCACCGAGGCCGGCAACGGTGCCCGCGATGGCGTACTGCGAGCCACGCAAGTTGAGGTTGACGATCTCGAGGAACTCACCGGACTCTTCTGCGACACCGGCGACGAAGCCCTGCACGTCCTCGTCGGCCAGGCCGATCTGGGACGGGCGGATGGCAGCCATGCGGTAGTCACTGCGGCCGTTCTCGTCACGGGGAACGAGTGCGTGCATGGCCGAGCCACGCTGGAAGACGACCTCGAGAACAGCCTCGAGCGGGAGCACACCGGCAACGGCGGCCAGCGCGTTGTACTCACCCACCGAGTGGCCGGCGAGAATCGAATTCTCCACGAACGCACCGGATTCACGCAGTTCGGCAACCTGTGCGACACCGAGAACGGCCATCGCAACCTGGGTGAACTGCGTCAGGTGCAGCACGCCGTCGGGATGCTTGTGCGTGACCCCGCGGGCCTTGAGCGACGTCGGATTGTCGCGCACGACAGCGAGAATCGAGAAGCCGAGCGCGCTGCGCGTGTGCTTGTCGGCACGCTCCCAGATCTCACGCGCGGCTTTGGAGCGAGCGCGTGCGTCCAGTCCCATACCCGGGCGCTGGATGCCCTGGCCGGGGAACGCGTAGACGGTCTTCGGCGCGGCGGTGCGCGCGGTGGCGACCATGACCAGTTCGCCGCCGACTCGGCAGGACACCTCGACCAGTTCGGCACCCTGGTCGAATCCGGTGCGGTCGACGCGAACGTCGATCTCCGCTCCGGGACGGACCATCCCGAGGAAACGAGCCGTCCAGGCAGTCAGACGACGCGGAGGAGTCTTGGTGTCCTCGTGGTCGACCGCGGTGACGGTCTGCTGCGCCGCAGCCGAGAGCCACATGCCGTGCACGATCGGGCTCCCGAGGCCGGCGAGCAACGCCGCGGCATCCGAGGTGTGAATCGGGTTGTGGTCGCCCGAGACCTGCGCGAATGCGGCCATGTTGCGCGGGGCCACGATGGTGGCCTGGCGACGGCGACGACGCGGGGTGTCCTTGGCATCGGCGCTCAGCGAACCGCCGGCGCGAGCCGGATCCACCAACTCGCCCTTGCCGGTGCGTCCACGAATGGCGAAGCGCTCCACCAGAGTTGCGACGGCCGGGGCGTCGAGCCCCTCACCGAGCATGGCACCGATCTCGACGGTGACCTCGACGACGCGACCGAGGTCGGTATCGAGCACCTCCCCTGCAGCGGCCTTGACCACGAGAATCGAAGTGTCGGTCGGCAACTCACCGACGAGGTTGACACTGTGATCGAGGTGAACCAAGTCGAGCATGCCCTCGATGACGTCGATGCCCTCGGCGTTGCGCGTGGCACCCAGAACAGCGAAGACGGCGGGCCAGCAGGCACCGACGAGAACGTCGGGAACGGCCTTGCCGCTGACGGTCAGTGTGTCGGGCAGTCCGGATCCGGTGACGCCGGCGTGGTCGGCGATCAGATCGGGGATCCAGGCGATGTTCAGCCGCGCGACACCGTTCTTGACCGTCGGAAGCTCCTGTCCGGCAGCAACTCCGAGCAGCGCCGACATGGCCTGCTGAGCATCCTGTGCGGTGACGACGGGAGCGCCGCCGTCGATGGTGGAGGCGGGCACCGTCAGACGGATCCGTACTTCCTTGCCCGGAGCGAGCGGGACCAGCAGTTCGACGTGCTCGGAGTCGAGCACGGTCAACGTGGAGCCGGTCTGCGGATGCGAGGCGACCGTATCGGAGTCGACGGTCCAGTCGGCCGGATCTCCCAGGCGTGCAACGGGGTTCTGCGTCATGCGCGAGGCCCACGTGACGTCGGGAGCTGCCAGCACGATGCCCAGCAGTCCCGGTGCGATCTCGGCGTGGCGTCGGCTGGCGATGGCCGCCGGCTCGACACCCTCGGCGAGAAGCTGGTCCGCGGTGGCCTTCTCGAAGCGGTTCAGCAGTTCGCCCACCGGCTCGTCGACGCGAGTGATACCTGCGACGGCAACGGTTCCGGGGATGATGCAGACCTGATCGGCCGAGTAACGGGCATCGTGTGCCTGCCACAGCGAGTCGCTGCGCCACCAACGGCGTACGTCACCGTCGACGACGGGAACGAAGTTGACCGGCTTGCCGGGCATGCGGCACAGCGAGGTGAAGAAGGTGATGTCGGCCGGGTGCAGCACCACGTCACCGGCGTCCGGGAACTGAGCGAGCAGTGACTTCAGGGCTGCGCGCGGACGCTCGAGTACCTCGGCGTCGGCGAACAGGGTGGGGATGGGTCCGCGATCGACCGGGTGCAAGCGTGCCTCGGCGCGTTGCAGCATTTCGAGGAAGCGGGTGCGCCAGGTGATGTCGAGCCAGACCGATTCGCGTGCCTCGGTCACGGCATCGGTGAACTCACCGCCGCAATCGAAATCACTGCGCGAGTCCGTTCCGATGGCCAGATCCAGGTAGCGGCTCAGCCACTGCTGGTAGGTCATCTCGGCGACGTCGCCGAAGAACGGCTTGGCGGTGCCGTCGAGTGCTGCGATGATCTCGTCGCGGCGCTCGGCCACGGCGTCGGCGTTACCGGCGACCTCGTCGAGCAGCCGACCGCAACGTGATGCCGCGTTGTCGATCTCGTGGATGTCGGCACCGAGCTGGCTGCGGCCGGAGGCCATTCCGCCGTTGGCGGTTCCGGCACCGACCCAGTCGGGGGTTCCCGGGGTATCGACGAGAAGCTGCTTGACCTCGGGAGCCGTCGTGGCTTCCAGAGTGGCCATTGCAGCGGTACCGACGAGGATGCCGTCGAGAGGCATCTTCGGGTATCCGTGCACGGCAGACCAGGTTCCGGTGAGGTAGTCCGCGGCCCGCTCGGGTGTTCCGATACCGCCGCCGACACAGATCACCAGGTTGGGGCGCGAGCGGAGCTCGGCGTAGGTGGTCAGCAGCAGGTCGTCGAGGTCTTCCCACGAGTGGTGTCCGCCTGCGCGGCCACCCTCGATATGGACGTTTACCTGGTAGGACGGAACCTCGTTGGCGATGCGGATCACGGCGCGAATCTGCGCGACGGTACCCGGCTTGAACGAGACGTAGCTGATTCCGGCCTCGGAGAGCTCTTCGATGAGAGCAACTGCTTCGTCCAGTTCGGGGATGCCTGCCGTGACGACGACGCCGTCGATGGCCGCACCCGCTGCACGGGCCCGCTGCACGATGCGGCGACCGCCGAGCTGCAGCTTCCACAGGTACGGGTCGAGGAAGAGCGAGTTGAACTGGATGGCACGGCCGGGCTCGAGCAACGTGGAGAGCTCGGCGACGCGGTCGGTGAAGATGTCCTCGGTGACCTGGCCGCCACCGGCGAGCTCGGCCCAGTGGCCTGCGTTGGCTGCGGCCGCGACGATCTTCGCGTCGACCGTCGTCGGCGTCATGCCGGCGAGCAAAATCGGCGAACGTCCGGTCATCTTGGTGAAGGAGGTCTCGACGACGACGCGGCCGTCGGGGAGCGTCACGGGCTTGGGTGCGAATGCCGACCATGCCGGCTGCACCTCGGGTGCGGCTCCTGGAGTGAGCAGATTGCGGTGGCCGCCGCGTGAGGATGCCGCGATGATGCCGACGCCCTGTCCACGCAGCGCCGGGGTGGTCATGCGGGTGAGGAGGTCACCGGGTCCGAGGTCGAGGATCCAGTCCGCGCCGGCCTCGACGACACCGTCGATGGCGTCGACCCAGTCCACGGATTCGACGAGGATCTTCTGCGCCAGTTCGCGGGCCAGGGCGGCGTCGAGACCGCAACGCTGCGCCCAGGCGTCGACGAGCTCCACGGCGTCGTTCAATGCGGGGTGATGGAAGCCGATCTCGACCGGGAGCTGCTCGAAGACGGGTGCGAACACCGCGCCGCCGCGCTTCTTGGCATCGCGCTCACGTTCTTCCCGAGCCGCGATCTGCTCGCACTTCTCCTGCACGCGAGCCAACTGAGCCGGCGGCCCGGACAGCACGACGCGGCGACGACCGTTGCGGATGGCCAGAGCAGCGGAGCGTTCGGGTGCTCCCGGTATCTCGAGCTCGTCGACGATCGCCTGCAGACGTTCGGGCTCGACGTTGCCGACCGAGACCATCGGCGCACGGTCACCGGCACCGATGATGCCGCGGCGACGTCCGACGAGTCCGGCAGCAGCACCGACCAACTGCGCGATGGCCAGGAAATTGGCGTCCTGTGCGCCGTCCGCGGCGACGGACTCGGCGGCGATGAGGCCCTGCGAGTGTCCGACCACCTTGACCGGCGGGGTCTGGGCGGGGTCGAGTCCCTGCAGCTTCAGCGCACGCAACGCGGCGACCTGAGTGAGGAAGACGCCCGGCAGAGACACCGCAGCCGAGGTCAGTGCCGCTTCGGAGGGCCCGTAGGAGCCGGCGGTGTCGTCGCCGGCGAGGTCCTGCTCGAGCATCCAACCGATCGGGTCGAAGCCGACCGAGCGGACGACCAGCAGCTCGTCGGACACGGGCGCGAGCACTGCAGCGGCCTCGTTGACGAGATCGGTCAGTTCGGGCTCGAGTGCGGAATCGCGCGCGAGCTCTTCGAGCGAACTCAGCCAGGGCGCACCCTGACCACCGAACGCCAGAGCGTACGGCTCGCCCGCGGCGAATCGATCTGCCAAAGTCCGAGAGCCGCCACTGCTTCTAGGGGCTTTGCCTGCGTTGCCTGTGCTTCGCGAGCCGCGTCCGTGTGATGGTGTGCTCTCGTTGATCGTCAAGGCTGAAGATTCCTCTCGTGGACGTCTCGGGGGGTCGAGGCGTTCGCTGTGATGACTGCCGTGGTGCGTCGTGGGCAACAGGGCAAAGCGTGAGCCTGTCTTCGTCGACAGGTCTCCTTCGCGCTGCTCCAGGTTGACACAAAATCATGAGGAAATCCTCAGGTTTGCTCGGACGTCCGAGTGCTACCAGCGAGTACGTCCGCGCAAGCGCCTTTACTTTTTGTTTACCCAACTCGTGAGTAACCCGTATCGACCCTGGCGGGAGACTCGGCGGCGCGGGCGAAACATGAGGGAACCCTCGCATTTTTCGTTATCTTTTTGTGATGTGATCTCGAGCACTCCGTGAGCGTCCGGTGACCTGTCGGTGGGGTCGTCTAGCTTTCTCCTACGAACCGCATCCGACAGGGCGGTCCACGAACTCCGGGGGGAATTCATGTATTCATCGGTTACGGACACTTGCACGACGGGCGAGCTCGAAGCAATGCTGTCGCACATCGAATCGTTTGCCTCGCAATCGAATTCGCCGCACTGGACACCGGGGTGGCGCGGCGAATCCGAGGCGGCGCTACTCGACGCGATCTTCTCCGCGCGCGCTCCTTACGGAGGACCGACCAGTGGGGTGCGAGCGGTCATCGGACGGTGGCGGTCACACCGCGGCGATAACCGACTCGACGACTTGACAACCCTTGCAGAACTGACTTCGGATCCGGATCAGCTCGTGCAGATCCTGTCCAACCGTCAGCTCGTTCCAGGAAACAGCCGAACCAAGGCGTCGGCAGCCGCTGTGGCTGCGCAGACGCTGATCACGTCGGGGTTGAGCCGTTCGACCGGTTTCGAGCAGCACACGAAGGAACATTTCGATGCGTTCCGCGCGATCCCTGGCCTCGGCGAGACCACCTGGGAGTGCATGCTCATGCATCTGGGCGTACGCACCGACAAGGCGACCGCACATCTGACCGCGTTCGTCGCCGACGCTCTCGAACCACTCCATCGAGACCTGGCCGCCGACATCGCCGAGGATCGCTCCCCCGTGATTCTCGACGCCGTAGCGGACGCACTTCACGTCGATCTCGCCTCGCTCGAGCACGCGCTCTGGCGTTACCAGCACAAGCTGCGCAGACCGCCGCAGCGTCACTCCGAGGCTGCGCTCCGATCGGCGAGCTGACTCTGCGAGATCATCACCTCTGCGAAATCATCACCTCGACGCCATCGAGGATGCACTCCACACCGAAACGATAGGCATGCACGGGGTCGCTGGCGGCGTCGTACGACGTCGCCGCGGCCGTCCCGATGCGGGACGACACCGGAAAACGCTCGCGCGTCATCACCCGCTCGATGACGGGTGCAGTAGCCGCCCACCACTGAGCGTCGGACATTCCCGACTGCTTCTTCACCCGATCGACCGCGGCCGAGGCCCTCGCGGTCCCCGAGACGTGAGTGAGAACCAGTGTCAACACCGAATCGATCTCGACGTCACCGAGCCCGGTACCGACGAGGGTGCGCAGCTCTGCCTCGTACTTGTCGTTGGTGTGCGGACCGAGCACCGGACGCGCACCGACGGCGTCGAGCAGCCACGAATGTCGTTGATAGAGTTGCCAATTGCGCTCGGCAACGAATCGCAACGCGGGCCGCCACCCTCCGGAAACCGATGCCGGCTCGTCGACGTGTGCGTACAGATCTGCCAGAGACCGATCGATCATCAGGTCCGTCAACTCTTGACGCCCCGGCACGTGGGTGTACAGCGACATCGCACCGACCCCCAGATGCTCGGCCACATTGCGCATCGACACCGACTCCAACCCGTTCGCATCGGCCATCTCGATTGCCGCGTCGACGATCGCGTCGACGCTCAGGCCGGTTCGGCTAGGTTTCGCGTCGACCCGCCACAGCAGTTCGAGGATGCGCGCCGGATCGAACGAGTTCTCCTTCTTCACCACCCGGCGAGCCTAATCGGACGTCGACGTGGCTCGAAGAACCGCGTCGCACGCACAGCAGCATCGGTTGTAGACTTCACCGGCACGCGCGAGTGGCGGAATTGGCAGACGCGCTGGATTTAGGTTCCAGTGTCTCAGGACGTGGGGGTTCAAGTCCCCCCTCGCGCACAACGGTCGTTCGACCCGGCTTTTCTCGAGACTCCCAGGTCTACCGGTTTCAACGTGTGAAGGTGGCTCGTATGTCCAGCGATCCCGACGACGACGCGATCTTCGCCGAAACTTCCGACGAACGACGCTCTCTCGCACGCACTTTCGACACCCTGACACCCGAACAGTGGGACACCCAATCGCTGTGCGACGCCTGGACGGTCCGCGACGTCGCCGCCCATCTCGTGGTGCCGCTGATCGTCCCGCTCTGGCAGTTCGGACTCGCCATGGTGCGCACTCGAGGGAACTTCGACCGGGCCAATCAGATGATGACCCAGCGAATCAAGCGCAAGCACGGCGACGAATTACCCGCGCTCCTGACAGCTCACGCAGACAAGAAGTTCACCCCGCCGGGCCACGGTCCGCTGGCCCCGTTGTCCGACGTCATCGTGCACGGGCTCGATGTGTGCAGGCCGCTGGGAATCGAGCACCACGTTCCCGAGCACCGCATGGTTACGATGCTCGACTTCCTGGTGCCGGAAAGCGGTGCGGCACCGTTCAAAGGACCCGATCTTCGACTGCAGTGGCGCGCAACCGATCTGGACTGGAGTCGGGGCGAGGGCCCCGTCGTCGAAGGATCGGCGGGCACCCTGGCGTTGGTGCTGACGGGGCGCAGCAGCGCTCTCGCCGACATCACCGGCCCCGGTGCCGAGCAACTTGCCGAAGCACGGGCGAACCGTCGTCGGCCATGAGTCGCACCCGGCTCGTCCATGGTGAGAATCACCGGCCGGCCACCCGACGTGACTACCTTCGGTAGTAGTTGCTCCGGTACCGTCGAGTGGTGACCTCATCCCGCCCGAAGCGTCGACCCGCGCTCATTGCGCTGGTGATCGTATCCGCGGCGGTGTGTCTCGGTCTCGGCTGGTGGCAGTGGGAACGCTTCGAGGCGGTCGGCGGCAACGGCCAGAACCTCGGCTACGCGTTCCAGTGGCCCTTGTTCGCGGCGTTCGTCGTCTACGCCTACCGCAAGTTCGTCCGCCTCGAAGACGAGGACCAGGACGAGCCCGAAGCCGGGCAGCCCGAAGGACCGACCGAGGTCCCTCTCGATCTGCTCCCCCAGCGCCGCGTGGCAGACCCGGACGTCGGCGATCTGGACGACCCCGAGGCCAGGCAACTTCTCGAGTACAACAGCTACCTCGCGGAGCTGAACGAATCCCGCGGGACCGACAGGAGCACCACGTGAGTTCGGCACCGGACAAGACCAAGGCGTCCACCAACAAGACTCGGAAGATCGCGTCGGCGCTGCTGCGCTATCGCGTGCTCGCCTACGTCACCGGTATCTGGTTGCTCGTCCTCGTGACCGAAATGGTCGCGAAGTACATTTTCAAGGTCGAGAATGTGCCCAACTGGATTGCGGTAGTGCACGGTTGGGTCTACCTCGTATACCTGATCCTGACGATCGACCTTGCCATCAAGGTGCGGTGGCCGGCCGGTCGGACCATCGGCACGCTGCTCGCCGGAACTGTTCCGTTCCTGTCGTTCTACGTCGAACACAAGCGCACCAAGCAGGTCAAGGCCGACTTCGGCGTCTGACGTCAGCAGGTGATCGGCTGTGCGTTCTCCGGATCCAGCGCGTTCTCCACCAGCCGCTGCGCCAGCGGATCGTACGAGATTCCTGTGTGCTCGACGACATTGCCGGGGCACACGTCCTGCAGCACCACGTTCGTATTCCCCGCTCCGGTAAGGAGCGACGCCGTGTGCGGAACGACAACCTGGTCGTATCGAGTCACGATCGTCGTGTAATCGATCCCCGCGACTGTGTCGCTGCCCTCGTTCAACCGCTCGAGCACGTCGTCCTGCACCGGCGGACCGGCGGTCGGATAGTTCGGCGGAGACAGCGCCACTATGCGCGAGACGGTGCGATCACCGCCGAGGAAGCGGGCGTAGTAGCGCGGCACCGTCCCGCCCTTCGAGTGACCCACGATCGACACCCTCGATGAGCCAGTCGACTCGAGGACGGAATCGACGAACGTGGACAGCTCCGCGGCACTCTCGGGAATCGTTCCCAGCGCTCCCAACGCGGGCACCGGCCCGGTGTTGCCGTAGTCGAGTGCGAACACGCAGTATCCGGCGTCGACCAGGGCCGGTGACAGCGACGACCAGTTCGCGTAGGAGTTCTCCAGGAACCCGTGTACCAAGATCACCGGTTCGGGATGCCGAGCGCTGGGAACGCACGAATAATCGTTCGCGCCCGCCGGCGTCGCACCGGGATGAGCCACCGAGTAGACCAAGGCCTCGGCGAACGATCCCGCGACCGGCGCTGCCGAAGCAGGGGTGCCGAGCAGGCACAGGACAGCGGCAGCGAATACGGCCGTGGTTCTCGTCAACACTGCCCGCGCCGCCACGTTTATCGCCCCGTCAACGCTTCGAGAGCAGGAACCAGCTTGCGCAGCGCGCGGCCACGATGAGAGGCCGCGTCCTTCTCGTCCGGAGCCAACTGCGCGGCACTGCGGCCGTCCCCCTCCGGCACGAAGATCGGATCGTACCCGAATCCGTTCTCCCCCAACGGCTCTCGCGCTACAACGCCGCGCCACTCGCCGCGAACGACGGTCTCGGCTCCGCCCGGGACCACCAACGCACATGCCGACACGAAAGCCGCCCCGCGCCGTTCGTCGGGGGTATCGCTCAGCTGCGCCAGCACGAGCGCCGTGTTGGCCTCGTCCTGCCCGTGAGTTCCGGACCAGCGCGCGGAGAGCACCCCGGGCATTCCGTTCAACGCGTCGATTTCGATCCCGGAATCATCGGCGACGCAGGGCAATCCGGTTGCCGCCGCACCGTCGCGCGCTTTGGCCGCCGCGTTGTCCTCGAACGTCGCTCCGGTTTCGGGTGCCTCGGGAAACGGCGGCACCTCGTCGAGACCGACCAACTCGATACCCACGAGGCCGGCGGCGTCGAGTACCCGTCGCAGTTCTCGCAGCTTCTTGGCGTTACGACTGGCTACCAGCAGCTTGGTGTCAGGCACCGAACTTCTTCTTCGTTTCTGCGGTGGCAGGCTCGGGCAGATCCCCCGGGTACGGCAACGCCAGCGCCTCCCTCTGCACCTCGAACAGCTTGTCGATACCGACGAACGCCGAGTCGAGGAGCTTGTCGAGGGTCGTGCGCGGGAAGGTCGCGCCCTCGCCGGTTCCCTGGATCTCCACCAGAGTTCCGGTGTCGGTCGCAACGACGTTCATGTCGACCTCGGCTCGCGAATCCTCTTCGTACGGAAGGTCGAGACGCACCCGGCCGTCGACGACGCCGACACTGACCGCGGCGATCATGCACGAGATCGGCTGCGGGTCGGCCAGGCGTCCAGCTGCTCGTAGGTAGGTGACGGCGTCGCTGAGAGCCACGAACGCCCCGGTCACGGCAGCAGTACGGGTGCCGCCGTCGGCCTGCAACACGTCGCAGTCGAGGGCGATCGTGTTCTCGCCGATCGCTGCCAGATCGATGCACGCGCGCAGTGAGCGTCCGACCAGTCGGGAGATCTCCTGCGTGCGTCCGCCGACCTTGCCCTTGACGGACTCGCGTCCGTTGCGCGTGTGGGTAGCAGCGGGAAGCATTGCGTACTCGGCGGTGAGCCAGCCCAGGCCGGATCCCTTCCGCCAGCGCGGTACGCCCTCCTCGACGCTGGCCGTGCACATCACCCTGGTGTTGCCGAATTCGACCAGCACCGACCCTGCCGGGTGAGTGGTGAATCCGCGGGTGATCTTGATGGTGCGGAGCTCGTCGTCCGCTCTGCCGTCTTCTCGTCTGGACACGCCTCGAAGCCTAGCGCGTCGTCATACGGTGAAGGCGTCCCCTGGCTCGACGGCATGCACCGGTCCGCTGAACTCTGCCTTCGCCTCGGCTATGACATCCTCGCGAGACGTCCAGGGCGGAATGTGGGTGAGCAGCAGCTCCCCCACTCCGGCTTCCCGAGCGATGCGACCGGCCTCGATACCGGACAGGTGGACGCCCTCGGGCCGATCCGGGCTGTCGGTCCACGACGCCTCGCAGAGAAAGACATCGGCACCCTGAGCCAGATCCTGCACCGCCCGGCACATACCGGTGTCGCCGCTGTACGCGAATGTCTTTCCGCCACCGGTGGTGACCCGCATGCCGTACGACTCCGGCGGATGGAACACCTGCCGGGTCAGAATCGACAGCTGTCCGAATTCGATGGTCCGGCCGTCCACCCAGCGGCGTAGATCTATGGTGTCGGACATGTCGTCGATCTGACCGCCGCACTCGGCCGACGCCACTCCGAGCCGAAACGCAGTGTCCTTCGGTCCGTAGACGATCGCGCGCCCTTCCGGCGGGTTCGGATGGTAGCGACGCCACACGAGCAGACCGGGAACATCGAGGCAGTGATCGGCGTGCAGATGCGAAAGCAGAACGCTCACGTCACCCGGATCGACATAACGCTGCAACGCCCCGAGGACGCCGGGCCCGAAATCGAGAACGACCGGCGCGGTCTCCTCTTCTTCCAGGAGGTAACCCGACGCGGGTGAATCGGGTCCGGACACACTGCCCGAACATCCCAGGACGGTAATTCGCATGTAAGCCATGCTGCCACGCCGAGCGCGTCACTCGAAACGTTCGGGCAGTATTGACCGCGCGAGTCGGCGAATTTCACGCCCGAACACAGCTGTGCTCGCGGTTACCTACCGCCTACGGAGTGGGACGATCGAGTGCTCTGGCGCGCGCTCTGTCGGCCCGGGCGTCGGCGGACAGCAGCCGAGCTGCGACGACCCCACCCACTGCGCCGAACAGATGGCCCTGCCAGGAGATGTTCGGATCGCTCGGCAGCACGCCCCACAGCGCGCTGCCGTACAGCACGAACACCACGACCCCGATCGCGAGCTGGCCGAGGTGTCGAGTGAAGAATCCACGAACGAGCAGGTACGTGATGAAGCCGAAGATCAGAATCGACGCGCCGATCGTGTTGCTGTAGGTGCCGGCCGTGAGCCAGGTACCGACGCCGCCGATCACCCAGACGATCCCGGTGGCAGCCAGACCACGCGCGATGCCCGAGAGCAACACCAGGAATCCGAGCACGATCAGGGGAACCGTGTTGGCGATCAGGTGCTGCCAGTCGTCGTGCAGCACGGGCGCGAACAGGATGCCCCACAAGCCGTCGGCGGAACGAGGCTCGATACCGTTCTGCTCGAGCCGTGAACCGCTCGCGACGTCGATGATCTCGATGATCCACAGCAGCGCCACGAATCCTCCGACGAAGACGGCTGCCTGCATCCACGCGGGCCGCACTCGCTCACCGGGAAGCTTGCCGGTCTCACTCATGATCGCCTCCAACCTCGGTCTCTCCACGGTACCGGTAGCGGCTACCTGCCGGTCAGAGACGCGACGCCGTGAATGCGGAGGGGAAGATCTGGCGATAGGTGGGGATGCCGGCCACCGACGTGGCGTCGAGCAGGGCCCGGACGATGGCTCGCTCGACGACGATCGCCGCGGCTTCGGTGACCGCCGCCAACACCGGTAGTTCCGGGGAGAATGCTGCGGGCACAGAGGACTCGGCGGTGACGGCCCTGGTGCCCGTGGACACGGCGAAGACGGTGTCGCCGTCGAGTGGCGAGTGCGCAGGTCTGATGGCCCGCGCGAGTCCGTCGTGACCCGCGACGGCTATTCGCTTGCACGACGCCGACGACAGCGGCGCATCCGTCGCAACCACTCCGATCGTGGTGTTCAGAGCAGTGGCCTTGGGTTCGAGCGCCGCCGCGGTCCGCACCTCGTCGACGTCGGGACTGCGCATGCCGAATTCCGCAGGCCCCAGCGTGCCGGTGCCCCACAACAACCCGGTGCGCGGATCGAACACCGCGCCCACAGGGTTGGCGACCATCAGCGCCGAGACCGTCACTCCGTCGGCCGGACCGCCCTCGATCACCGTGCTCGCGGTGCCCACCCCACCTTTGAGCACGCCGGCGCGAGCACCGACTCCTGCCCCGACCGATCCCGTCGCGAACTCGGTCGCCGCCGTGGCCGCAGCACGGTAGCCGAAATCCGCGGTCGGGCGCGCGGCCCAGTCGCCGACCGGAAGGTCGAAGATCACCGCAGCCGGCACGATCGGCACGACGTGAGCCGGACTGCCCATCGGGATGCCCTGTTCGTGCTCTTCGAGCCACCGCATGACGCCGTCGGCGGCCGCAAGCCCGTACGCACTGCCCGCGGTCAACAGGATCGCGTCGACCTGCTGAACCGAATGGCTCGGATCGAGCAGATCGGTCTCGCGTGTTCCCGGTCCGCCGCCTCGCACGTCGACGGCCGCCGTCGCCCCACCGAGAACGCGCACCACAGTGCAGCCGGTGGCCGAACCGGACCCCATTGCGGCGTCGTCGTCGAGTTCGTGATGATGGCCGACCAACAGACCGGCCACATCGGTCAAGCAGTCCCGGGGGCCGGGCTTCGAGAAGGCTGCGGTCACGTCGGCACCCTAGGGAACGAGGACCTGGACGAGGGAATCCTGCATCCAGGTCAACCAGTGGTACACGTCCAGATGGGGAGCACGAGGATCGCCCTCGTCGAGTACGTCAGGAGTGTCCGCACTGATGCCCAGTGTGGTCCCGAGCGCCAGCCTCACGTCGTTGAGACCCGTCAACCACGCATCGGCCTGTTCCTGGGTGAGCACGATCTTTCCGCCGGAATCGGGCAGGGTCGCGAGGATCACTGCCCCGGCAGCCAACTTCTCGTCGATGATCTCGGGCTCGTGCAACCCGCGGAGGGCACCGTTCAGATCGGCCGGATCCTGATCGTCGTGTTCGGGATCGGCGCGGTGGAAGTCCGGCAGCAGCCGGGCCAGCGCTGCATCGTCCGGCGGGCTGTTGTGGCCGGTACGCAGCCCGGTCAGCGCAGCGAGCTCGTCGGTGGGTGCCGCGGCGGAACGATCGCGTAGCAGGCCGAGAACGGATGCGACCAGGGACTTGAGCACCGCCGCCTCACGAGCGTCGATCTCGGACTTGATCTTGACCCCGGACAACGAATTCCGTCTCGTCCACGTGCGCACTGTCGGTGATGTCCTTCTCTGACGTAGAGGTGGCGAACTGCTGACTACTTGTCCTGTTGCATGGTGGCCCACAGGCCCGCCGCGTGCAGCCTTTTGACGTCGTTCTCCATCGCATCGCGCTCGCCGCTCGACACGACCGCCTTGCCCTCGGAGTGCACCTGCATCATCAACTCGGTGGCCTTGGCCTTGCTGTAGCCGAAGAGCTTCTGGAACACGTAGGTCACGTAGTGCATCAAGTTGACCGGGTCGTCCCACACGATGGTGACCCACGGAGTGTCGTGCGCTTCGTCGGCAGCAACGGCCTCGGTTTCGGCCGGCACCGCCTGCGGCGACGCCGCCGCGACTTCGAGTGCCGAGAAGCCGTCCACGGGCAGAAGCGATCCATCCACCGTCAACCAAGGCATGGCAACAGGGTACGGCGTGTCGGGCCGACCCCACACGTTCGCCCCTGCGCTCGTAGTGTGATCGAGGTGAGCAATGACGCGACCACCGATCACACGCTTTCCAGCGACGGAGCCAGCACTGCACTGCTGACCGACCAGTACGAGTACACGATGCTGTCCGCGGCCCTGGCCAGCGGCTATGCAGACAGACCGTGCAGTTTCGAGGTCTTCGCCCGCAGGCTACCCGGCGGCCGCCGATACGGCGTCGTGGCCGGCACCGAGCGCATTCTCGACGCCGTCGATCGTTTCCGATTCGGCCCGGACGAGCTGCGTGTCGTGTCGAAGTTTCTCGACGCCGACACCGTCGAGTGGCTGCGCAACTACCGCTTCACCGGCGACATCGACGGTTACCGCGAGGGCGAGCTGTACTTTCCCGGCTCCCCCGTCCTGACGGTCCGCGGCACGTTCGCCGAGTGCGTGGTCCTGGAAACCGTGGTGCTGTCGATTCTCAATCACGACAGCGCAATCGCCTCTGCGGCAGCGCGCATGGTCGCCTCCGCCGAGGCCAGGCCGATCATCGAAATGGGATCGCGGCGCACCCACGAGGAGGCGGCGGTCGCGGCATCGCGCGCGGCCTACTTGGCCGGCTTCACCGCGACCTCCAACCTCGAAGCAGTCCGACGCCACGGCGTCCCCGGAGCAGGCACGTCGGCCCACTCGTTCACGCTGCTGCACACCACCGCCGACGGCCCCGACGAGAAGGCCGCTTTTGCCGCTCAGGTCCGAGCGCTCGGGGTGGGAACGACACTGCTGGTCGATACCTACGACATCAAGCAGGGCGTGGCCAACGCGATCGAGGTGGCCGGTCCGGAGCTCGGTGGTGTCCGCATCGACTCCGGCGACCTCGGTGTCCTCGCCCGTCAGGTCCGCGCCCAATTGAACGCTCTCGGTGCGCCGAACACGCGGATCGTCGTCTCCGGAGACCTCGACGAGTACGCGATCGCCGCGCTGCGTGCAGAACCCGTCGATTCGTACGGCGTCGGCACGTCGCTGGTCACCGGTTCGGGCGCGCCGACGGCAGGAATGGTCTACAAGCTGGTCACCGTCGACGGCATTCCCGTCGCCAAGCGCAGCAGTCACAAGGAATCGCGCGGGGGTACCAAGGCAGCGCTGCGGACCGCGCGTGGGACCGGTACGGCAGTCGAGGAAATAGTGCACCCGTTCGACGCTGCCCCGACGGTCGAGGACGGTCTGACGGTGGAGACGTTGACCACGCCGCTGATGCGTGGCGGCCGGCGCGTCTCCGACCTACCGACCCTTGCCGAGGGCCGGGACCTCCTCGCGCGACGCCTGGTCAGCCTGCCGTGGGAGGGGCTCGCCCTGTCCCAGGGCGAACCGGCGATACCGACCCGGTTCGCCCTGGGCTAGGGGCGGTGTCGGTGCCGAACCCGGTGGGCGATCGGCAGTAGTCTGCTTCGGTGCCGTCGAAGACCGAGTTGCCCACCGTTCCCGCTCTCCTGCAGGTTGCGGTGCACTCGCTCGGTGGCAAGGAACGCAGCAATCAGCTGACGATGGCCTCTGCCGTGGCGCATTCGATCGACACCGGTGAACATCTCGCGGTGCAGGCGGGCACGGGCACCGGCAAGTCCCTCGCGTATCTCGTGCCCAGCATCAGGCATGCGGTCGAATCGGGGAAGACCGTCATCGTCTCGACGGCCACGATCGCGCTGCAGCGACAGTTGGTCGACCGCGACCTTCCACGTCTGTCCGACGCACTGACCGAAGCTGTGGGTCGGCGTCCGAAGTTCGCGATCCTCAAGGGCCGCAACAATTATCTGTGCATGAACAAGATTCACACCGGTGCCGCACAGGAGGCACCGGACGCGGAGTTGTTCGACCCGTTCGCCGTCTCGCGGATGGGCCGCGAGGTGGTCCGGCTGACCAAGTGGTCCTCGGAGACCGAAACGGGAGATCGCGACGACGTGGTGCCCGGCGTGAGCGACCAGGCGTGGCGTCAGGTCAGCGTCACCGCTCGCGAGTGCCTCGGGAAATCGCGGTGCCCCGTCGGCGAGGACTGCTTCGCCGAGCGCGCCCGCACCGAGGCCGCACAGGTCGACGTGGTCGTGACCAACCACGCGCTGCTCGCCATCGACGCGATCACCGGAATTCAGATCCTGCCCGAGCACGACGTCGTGGTCGTCGACGAGGCCCACGAATTGGTCGACCGAGTGACCGGCGTTGCTACTGAAGAGCTTTCGGCCGCCACCGTCACCGCGGCCGCACGCCGTAGCGCCAAGCTCATCGAGGAAGAGACCGTCGATCAGCTCGAAGGAGCTGCCGAGAACTGGGCCGCGATTCTGGACGAACTACCGCCCGGTCGATGGCAGTCCCTTCCCGACGGCGTCGGACCGGCCCTGGCGTCCGTCCGCGACGCCGCCTGGGCCGTGCGCACCGCGATCGGCCCGAACAAACAGGGCATGGCGGGCAGTGATCCCGAGGCCGCCGCGGCCCGGAGCGCAGCACTCGTGGCAGTCGACGAGGTGCACGACAGCGCCGTACGAGTGCTCACTGCCTTCGACGAGCCCGACCCGGCCAAGCGCAAGGACGTCGTCTGGCACGCCGTCGACGATTTCCGAGGAAATGTCAAACGCACCGTTCGCATTGCTCCGCTCTCGGTGGGCGGGCTGCTGCGCGCACGGTTGTTCGCCGAATCCACCGTGGTGCTGACCTCGGCGACGCTCACCGTCGGCGGATCCTTCGACGGCCTGGCCGTCAATTGGGGCCTGCCCGCAGAGAAGCCCTCCCGCAGTGACACAGCCATGGCGTCGGGAGTGGAACCACCCTCGGACAACGGATCCATTCGCTGGAATTCGTTGGACGTGGGCTCGCCGTTCGATCACGCTCGCGCCGGCATCATGTACATCGCCAAACATCTGTCTCCGCCCGGACGCGACGGCCTGTCCAAGTCCTCGCTCGACGAGATCGAATCGCTCGTCGAGGCAGCCGGTGGTCGGACGCTCGGGCTGTTCTCGTCGATGCGCGCCGCCAAGGCCGCGGCAGAGGAGATGCGCGAACGACTCGACACCCCGATCCTCTGCCAGGGTGACGATTCCACCGGCGCACTGGTGCAGAAGTTCGCCGACGACGAGGCCACCTCACTGTTCGGGACGCTGTCGCTGTGGCAGGGCGTCGATGTGCCCGGTCCGTCGCTGAGCCTGGTGATCCTGGATCGAATTCCGTTCCCCCGGCCCGACGATCCGCTACTGGTGGCTCGGCAGCAGGCCGTCGAATCACGTGGCGGCAACGGCTTTCTCGCGGTGGCCGCCAACCACGCTGCCCTGTTACTGGCGCAGGGCGTCGGTCGACTGCTCCGTAGCGTCGACGACAAAGGTGTTGTCGCCGTGCTCGATTCGCGCCTGGCGACCGCCCGGTACGGCGGCTATCTGCGCGCGTCCTTGCCGCCGTTCTGGGAGACCTCCGACCCGGAGGTGGTCCGCAAGGCCCTCACCCGCCTGGCCGGAAAGTAGCTGCCCCCTACGGCGTCGACACCAGACCGAGCTCGGAATCGGAGGCAAGCCCGTGGTGCCGCGGCAACACCCGCACCGTGTAGCCCACCGCTCCACTGTGCGGTAGCCGCGTCTCGCCCGCGTACACGTGCTCGCCGCCCTCACTGCCCACGTGCGACATCTCGGTGGTGCGAATGTCGCTGAGGTCCTCGCCCTCGTCGACGCGTCCCACCACGGTCTGCACCACGACGGCACCGGGTTCCATACCGCCGAGGTCGACGATGGCGCGCAGCGACAGTTCGGCACCGATGACGGGGGTGTCAGGCAACCCCTCGCTGTCGACTCGGGTGACTTTCACGTTGCGCCACGCCTGCTCGACGCGGCCGCGGTACGACGCAACATCCTTCGCGCCGTGGTAGCCGTCGGACGACACCGCCCGGGCGGAGTGCGCAGCGGGCGCGTAGTAGCCGAGTGTGTAGTCCTGAACCATGCGCGAGGCCAACACTTTCGGTCCCAGCTGTTCCAGTGTGTGCCGCACCATCTCGATCCAGCGAGCCGGCACACCGTCCTCCCCGCGATCGTAGAATTTCGGCAGCACCGCCTGCTCGAGCAATTCGTAGAGGGCAGCGGCTTCCAGATCGTCGCGGCGATTGTCGTCGGTGATGCCGTCGGCCGTCGGGATCGCCCACCCGTTTTCGCCGTCGTACATCTCGTCCCACCATCCGTCGCGAATCGACAGATTGAGGCCGCCGTTGAGCGCCGACTTCATTCCGGACGTACCGCAGGCCTCGAGCGGTCGCAGCGGATTGTTCAGCCACACGTCGCAACCCCAGTACAGAAAACGCGCCATGGACATGTCGTAGTCGGGCAGGAACACGATGCGGTGTCGTACATCGGCCTCGTCGGCGAACTTGACGATCTGCTGAATGAGCGCCTTTCCTCCGTCGTCGGCCGGATGCGATTTTCCGGCTACCACCAGCTGAACCGGGCGGACGGGATCGAGCAACATCGCCCGCAATCGCTCGGGTTCGCGCAGCATGAGCGTCAGACGCTTGTACGTCGGTACGCGTCGAGCAAAGCCGACGGTCAACACGTCGGGGTCGAAAACATTTGCAGTCCAACTGATTTCGGCCTCGGTCGACCCTCGCTCGAGAGCCGAACGGCGCACCCTTCGGCGCACTTCGTCCACCAACTGCGCACGCAACGCGTTTCGAGTGGACCACACCTGCTCCGAGGACAACGGCCCACCTGTCTCGGCCTCCCCCTCGGCCCATTCCCGCGCCGCCCACGTCGGCGCATGGACACCGTTGGTCACCGATCCGATCGGCACCTCCGACGCGTCGAATCCTTGCCACAGGCCGTTGAACATCGCGCGGCTGACGATTCCGTGCAGCTTCGACACTCCGTTGGCGCGCTGCCCCAAGCGAAGGCCCATGTGCGCCATGTTGAACACCGACGGATCACTCTCGCCGCCCAGCGCCAGAATTCGGCTCATCGGCAATCCCGGCAACAGGGCCGAGTCCGGTGCACCGTCGCTACCGCCGAAGTAGTGCCGCACCAGATCGGCGGGGAACCTGTCGATGCCGGCAGGCACCGGGGTGTGGGTGGTGAACACCGTGCCCGCCCGGACGGCGGCCAACGCCGAATCGAAGTCCAACCCGCTACCGGTGACGAGTTCACGGATGCGTTCGACCCCGAGGAAGCCGGCGTGGCCCTCGTTCATGTGGAACACCTCGGGATCGGGCAGACCGTGCGCGCGCGTGTAGGCCCTGATCGCGCGTACTCCGCCGATACCGGCGAGGATCTCCTGCTTGATGCGGTGGTCCTGATCGCCTCCGTACAGGCGGTCGGTGACTCCTCTGAGCTCGGGATCGTTGTCGGCGATGTCGGAATCGAGCAGCAGCAGCGGAACGCGTCCCACCTGAGCGATCCACACGCGGGCCCGCAGCACGCGCGACCCCGGCATCGACACGTGTATCAACACCGGTGAGTCGTTGTCGTCGGTGAGCAGTCGTAGCGGCAGACCGTGCGGGTCCAGGGACGGGTAACGCTCGGCCTGCCAGCCGTCGGCCGTCAGCGATTGCCGGAAGTACCCCGAGCGGTAGAGCAGTCCGACGCCGATCAGCGGTAGACCGAGATCCGACGCCGCCTTCAGGTGGTCGCCGGCCAGAATGCCGAGCCCACCCGAGTAGTTCGGCAGTACCTCGGTGACCCCGAACTCCATCGAGAAATAACCGATGCCCGACGGCAGAGCTCGCCCCTCGGCGAGCTCGTTCTGGTACCAGAGGGGTCGGGCGAGGTAGTCGTGTAGATCCGCCTCGGCGGCGTCCAGTTCGGCCAGGAACGATGCGTCTTCGGCGAGTTCTTCGAGCCGGCCGGGTGCGACGGCACCGAGCACGGCCACCGGATCGCGTTCGAGTTCGGTCCACAGCAGCGGATCGATGTGCTCGAAAAGATCCTGCGTGGCCGAATGCCACGACCACCTGAGGTTTGTCGACAGCTCGGCGAGGGCATTCAAACGGGCGGGAAGGTGGGCTCGGACGGTGAATCGACGCAAGGCTTTCACAGAGCCGAACCCTACCCACGGATACCTGTGTCGATGGGGCGCTCGGCGAAAATTTCCTCGTGCGCCCGTCGCGGTCAGTATGCGTCGGCGCACGCGCCATCTGCGCTGCTGCACTACGGTTGACGAGTAGAAGCACACCAAATATCGGTTCGATCAGAGGTTGCGCCCGCGCAGCCATACCTCTAACGAAGAATGGAGTGTGAAGTGACAGGTCGACTTGGTATCGACAATGTCCTTCCAGATACGACGACCGGGAAATACCCCGCGAAAGCGGTGGTGGGCGAGACGTTTCCAGTTTCCGCCGACGTCTGGCGCGAGGGTCACGACGCAGTGGCCGCGACGCTGTCGGTGCGTGGACCGGGAGGCAAGCTCGAACGCATCCCGATGACGCCCGGCCACGAGCCGGACACGTTCGACGCGGTGTTCGTCCCTTCCCGGCCCGGCTACTGGATCTGCCGTATCGAGGCGTGGAGCGATCCGATCAGCACCTGGCGCCACGCCGTCGAGGCGAAGCTCGGAGTGGGCCAGAGCGCCCACGAACTCGCCAACGACCTCGAAATCGGGGCGCGCCTGTTCCTCCGCGCTGCCACCGGCGTTCCTGCGGAGAGCAGGCAGCTGCTCGCCGACGTCGCCGCCGGCCTGCGCGACACCGACCGCCCGCTGCCCGCGCGGGTGTCCTCGGCGTTCGCATCGTCGGTCACCGAGCTGCTGTTCCAGCACCCGCTGCGCGAGCTGGTGACCAGATCGCGGGCCGTGAACGTGTGGGTCGACCGAAACCTGGCCCTCAACGGTGCCTGGTACGAGTTCTTCCCGCGCTCCACGGGAGGGTGGAACGAGGACGGATCACCGCGGCACGGCACGTTCGCGACATCCATCGAGCAGTTACCGCGCATCGCGCGCATGGGCTTCGACATCGTCTACCTGCCTCCGATCCACCCGATCGGCACGATCAACCGCAAGGGCCCGAACAACACGTTGACTCCGGGCCCCGAGGACGTCGGTTCGCCGTGGGCGATCGGATCCAAGGACGGCGGGCACGACGCGATCCATCCCGAGCTGGGAACCGAGGACGACTTCCGTGCGTTCGTCGACGCCTCGCGAGAGCACGGCCTCGAAGTGGCGCTCGATCTGGCCCTGCAGGCCGCTCCGGATCATCCATGGGCCGCAACACATTCGGAGTGGTTCACCGTGTTGCCGGACGGCACCATCGCGTACGCCGAGAATCCGCCGAAAAAGTACCAGGACATCTACCCGATCAATTTCGACAACGACCGTCGTGGCATCTACGAGGAAGTGCTACGCGTGGTCCGATACTGGATCTCGTTGGGCGTCAAGATTTTCCGAGTCGACAATCCACACACCAAGCCACCGGACTTCTGGGAGTGGCTCATCGCCGAGGTCAAGAAGACCGATCCGGACGTGCTGTTCCTGGCCGAGGCGTTCACCCGGCCGGTACGCATGTACGGTCTCGCGCAACGTGGGTTCACGCAGTCGTACACGTACTTCACGTGGCGTACCGCGAAGTGGGAGCTGACCGAGTTCGCCGAGGAGCATGCCCGACGCGCCGACGACGCGCGGCCGAACCTGTTCGTCAACACCCCGGACATTCTGCACGAGAGCCTGCAACACGGAGGACCCGGAATGTTCGCTCTGCGAGCAGCTCTGGCCGCCACCCTGGCTCCGACGTGGGGCGTGTACTCCGGGTACGAGCTGTACGAACATCAGGCCGTGCGCGAGGGCAGCGAGGAGTATCTGGACTCCGAGAAGTACCAGTTGCGACCGCGCGACTTCGAGGGTGCGCTCGCCCGCGGCGAATCGCTGGAGCCGTGGATCACCACCCTCAATTCCATCCGCCGTGCGCATCCGGCCCTGCAGCAACTGCGCAACATCCATTTCCACACGATCGACAACGAAGCGCTGATCGGATACTCCAAGTTCGATCCGCAGACCGGCGACTCGGTGTTGGTGGTCATCAACCTCAACCCGTTCGGAGCCGAGGAGGGCACCGTCCATCTGGACATGCCCGCGCTCGGTCACGACTGGCAGGACACCCTGACGATCAAGGACGAGGTGAGCGGCATCCATTACGACTGGGGCCACACCAACTTCGTCCGACTCGAGCCCTGGACCTCGGTGGCGCACATATTCACGCTCCCCCACATTCCCTATCCGGCACGAATCGAACTGGCCTACCGCGGCAACCGAAAGTGAGTGGATTCAACGTGACCAAGAATCCGACGACGCCCGAAGACACCGTCGCAGCCCCGTCCGACAACGACCTCGATCTCCTCGCCGCTGGTCGGCACTACAACCCGCACTCCGTGCTCGGCGCGCACCCCGTGCCGGGCGGAACCGCGATTCGTGCGCTGAAGCCCGACGCGGAGAAAGTGATCGCGCGCGTCGGAGGCGTCGACCACGAGTTGACCCACGTCGCCCACGGCCTCTTCTCTGCGCTGGTGCCGGTCGAGGACCTGATCGATTACCGGCTCGTGGTCACCTGGCCAGGTGGGCACGTGTCCGAATCTGCCGACGGGTACCGGTTCCTACCGACCCTCGGTGAACTCGACCTGCACCTGTTCGGCGAAGGTCGCCACGAGCGTCTGTGGGACATCCTCGGAGCGCACCAGCAGTCGTACGCCACTCCCGATGGTCCCGTCACCGGCACCTCGTTCGCGGTGTGGGCCCCTGCCGCCCAGGGCGTCACGCTGGTGGGCGACTTCGACGGGTGGACCGGCCGTAGTTGGCCGATGCGCGTCCTAGGCTCCACCGGAGTCTGGGAGCTGTTCGTCCCGAACATCGAACCCGGTGCCCTGTACAAGTTCCGCGTCCACGGCTCCGACGGTTCGGTGAAGGACAAGGCCGACCCGATGGCCTTTGCCACCGAGGTTCCGCCCTCCACCGCGTCGGTCGTGACCGCGTCGACGTACACCTGGAACGACGAGAAGTGGCTCGACACCCGAGCCGGCATCGAACCCACGCAGGCTCCGATGAGCGTCTACGAGATCCATCTGGCGTCGTGGCGACCGGGCCTGGGTTACCGGGAGCTGGCCGAGCAACTGGCCGAGTACATCATCGAGACCGGCTTCACGCACGTGGAGTTGCTCCCCGTCGCCGAGCACCCGTTCGGCGGATCCTGGGGCTATCAGGTGACGTCCTACTACGCACCGACGTCCAGGTTCGGCAGTCCGGACGACTTCCGGTTCTTCGTCGATCACCTGCACAGCGCCGGCATCGGCGTCATCGTCGACTGGGTCCCCGCCCACTTCCCCAAGGACGAATGGGCCCTCGCCCGCTTCGACGGTGGGCCGCTCTACGAGCACGGAGACCCGCAGCGAGGCGAGCAACTCGACTGGGGCACACTGGTTTTCGACTTCGGCCGACGCGAGGTCCGCAACTTCCTGGTCGCGAACGCGCTCTACTGGATCGACGAATTCCACATCGACGGACTGCGCGTCGACGCCGTCGCCTCGATGCTGTACCTGGACTACTCGCGTCCCGAGGGCGGCTGGTCGCCCAACATCTACGGTGGCCGAGAAAACCTCGAAGCGGTGTCCTTCCTGCAGGAGATGAACGCCACGGTGCACAAGAAGCACCGCGGAGTCGTCACCGTCGCCGAGGAGTCGACCGCGTGGCCCGGCGTCACTCGCCCGACGAACGTCGGCGGGCTCGGGTTCAACATGAAGTGGAACATGGGGTGGATGCACGACACCCTCGGCTTCGTCGGGCGCGATCCCATCCACCGCAGCTACCACCACCACGAGATCACGTTCTCGCTCGTCTACGCGTGGAGCGAGAACTACCTGCTGCCCATCAGCCACGACGAGGTGGTGCACGGCAAGGGCACGCTGTGGACCCGCATGCCCGGTGACGACTACGCCAAGGCCGCAGGGCTGCGCGGAATGCTTGCCTACATGTGGGCACATCCGGGCAAGCAGTTGCTGTTCATGGGCCAGGAGTTCGGTCAGACTCGCGAATGGTCCGAGGAGCGAGGCCTGGACTGGTACCAGATCGACGAGGAGCCGTTGCACCGAGGTGTGAAATCGCTTGTCGCAGATCTGAACTCGACGTACCGGTCGCATCCGGCACTGTGGACGCTGGACACCTCGCCCAGTGGCTACTCGTGGATCGACGCCAACGACACCGAGAACAACGTGCTCAGCTTTCTGAGGTACGGCTCCGACGGTTCGGTCGTCGCGTGTATTTTCAACTTCTCCGGTTCCGAGCACGGCAGCTATCGTGTGGGACTACCGGAACCAGGCCGTTGGATCGAGATCCTCAACACCGATGCAACGGAGTACGGCGGCTCCGGAATGGGCAACCTGGGTGAAGTGACGGCAACATCGCACTCGTGGCACGGTCGACCGGCATCAGGCCAGGTTGCACTTCCCGCCAACGGGGCGATCTGGATCAAATTGGAGCAGTAGATGACCGGCGGCCGCAGACCACGACTTCTGGCTGCGGCCGCCACTGCAGGGTTACTACTGTTGACATCGTGCGGTGCCACCGTCGGCGGTAACGCAGTGTCGATTTACGAGAATCCGTTCACGGTCGCCGGTCTCCCGGTCACCAGCGGACCGAGCGGACCGCGGCCGGGAGTGCCGGATTCGACCATCGCCGTCGAGAATGCCGAAGGCACCGACTCGGACATCTTGGCAACCAACGCGATCGACGACATCCAGCAGTTCTGGGCCGAGCAGTATCCGGCCCTGTTCAAGGGCTCGTTCACTCCGGTCTCGACATTGACCTCGTGGGATGCGTCGGAGGACGAGGGATCCGGCATCCGGTTCTGTGGAGACAGAACCGGTGGAGTCCCCAATGCCGCGTATTGCACCCGCGACGACTCGATCGGGTGGGACCGCACCATTCTGCTTCCGGCGTTGGTCGACGCGTTCGGGCCGATGTCGGTGGTCATGGTGATCGCGCACGAATACGGCCACGCGATCCAGCATCAGTCGGGACTCGTCGGCGACGACACCCCGACCATCGTGGCCGAGCAGCAAGCCGACTGTTTCGCCGGCGCATTCATCCGCCATGTCGCAGAGGGCGATTCGCCGCACTTCACCATCAACACCTCGGATGGACTCAACGGTGTTCTTGCTGCGACCGTCGCGGTGCGCGACGTGGACCCCAACGATCCCGAATCGGTACACGGGTCCGCATTCGAGCGAGTGACTGCCGTACAGATCGGGTTCACCGACGGTGCAGCTGCCTGCACACGCATCGACGAGGCCGAAATCGATTCACGCCGAGCGTCGTTGCCGCAGAAGTTCGACAGCGCCGACGATTCCGGCGAGCTACCGGTCACCGAGGACTCGCTCGAAGCGTTCACACGGTCGTTCGAGACGGTACTTCCCGCTGCCGAGACGCCGACCGTGGACTACTCAGGATCGGACACCGGGTGCACGGACGCCGAGGCCACCTCTCCGGTGTCGTACTGCCCGTCGAGCAACACCATCGGTGTCGATGTGGAGGACCTGGCCGAAATAGGGCAACCCGAGACACCTCAGCGCGGAGACATCCTGCCACTCAACGTATCCGGTGACTACAGCGCGTACGTACTGTTCGCGTCTCGCTACACCCTCGCATTACAGAGGGAAGCGGGCCAGACGCTCGACGATCCGCAGACCGCACTTCGATCCGCATGCCTGTCCGGGGTCATCACCGCAGCGTTGAGCGCCGAATCCAACGAGGCCGCTCTCGAAATCCGGCTCTCCCCCGGCGATCTCGACGAGGCCGTCTCAGGCCTGCTCAGCGACGGATTGGCCGCCAGCGACGTCAATGGAACAACGCTGCCGTCCGGCTTCTCCCGAGTCGACGCGTTCCGCTCGGGAGTTCTCGGCGGCAAGCCCCTGTGCGATTCGCGCTACAGCTGAGGGATTCAGTACAGAGCGGACGCGAGTTTGCGACGCGCCGAGACCACCAGAGGATCGGCGGCGTCGAACAACTCGAACAGCTCCAGTAGGCGGGTACGCAGGGCCGTGCGGTCGTCTCCTGCACTGATCTTGATTCCGTCGATGAGCCGTGCGAAAGCTTGTTCCGGCTGCTGCCCAGCCATTTCGGCATCCGCCGCATCGATCCGGGCCTGCACGTTGGCGGGATCGGCGTCGGCCACCTCGACGGCATCGGGTGCAACGTTCTGCACCCGAGCCAGGAACTTGACCTGACGCAACGCGGCGACCGCGTCGGTGTTCTTCGGCTCGGCGTCGATGATGGCCTGATACGCCGCCGCTGCCTTGTCGAAGTCACCCTCGTCGATCGCCTCTTCCGCAGCGACGATGCGCGGATCCTCGATCTCGGGTTCCGGCTCGGCGGCGGGAGCCGACCCGGGTGGACCGGACAGCTTTCCGGCGGTTGCCTGCTCGACGGCCTGCAGCCACTGACGCAACTGCTCGTCGGATTGCGTGCCCTGGAAATCGGCGAGCGGTTGCCCACCCGCGACTGCAACCACCGTGGGAATGGCCTGCACGCCGAATGCCTGTGCGATCTGCGGATTGGAGTCGACATCGACGCGAGCATGTATCCACGTGCCGCCGGCCTCGACGGCAAGTTGCCCGAGCTGACGCGTCAACGCCTGGGACTGCGGCGACCGAGCCGATCCCAGGTCGACGATGACCGGTACCTGCATCGATCGCTGCAGAACCTCGGCTTCGAAATTGGCCGTGGTCACGTCGACGATCGGAGCCAACCCTCCCGCATCGCCACTGGCTTCGGCAGCGGGAGCAGGTGCCGGACGGTCCTTGAGAACGGACAGGTCGACGGCTCCGGCAATGGATGCGGGGACGGCGGCCGACGGGCGGACAGGAGGACGGGAACCGGGTCGAGTCACGCCCTACAGTTTGTCACTAACGCGATGTGTCATCCACTGGCGGGCGGTCAGGACAGAACCTTCGCGTCGGCTGCGGGTCGGCCGGTGCTCAGCTCGGCAAGGCGTCCGGTACGCACGGCCCAGATCTCGAAGACCACGGTGCCGAACGGCGGGAATGCCGCGACCAGCGCCAGCAGCGTGGCCTTGATGTCCCACTTGAGCTTCACCGCCGTCAGGACGGCAACGGCAAGATACACGATGAACACCGCACCGTGGATAGGCCCGAAGATCTTCACGCCGATTTCGTTGCCGTCGGCCGGCAGATACTTGAACGCCATGCCGACCAGTAGTCCGAGCCAGGTGAACGCTTCGAGCACGGCAATGAAACGGAAGCGTTTGGCCGTGCTGCTCAGGTCGAAGAAATTCGTCATGCCCGCTATTGTGCCCGGTTTGCTACGACAGAACGTAGTGGCTCTGGTCTCATCGGACCAGAGCCACTACCGACTCAGCTTTTCGGGACTCGAACGATGAGCGCATCGCCCTGTCCGCCGCCGCCGCACAATGCTGCGGCACCCACTCCGCCACCTCGCCGCTGCAGCTCGAGAGCCAGGTGCAGTGCGATGCGAGCGCCCGACATTCCGAGGGGATGACCGATCGAAATCGCCCCGCCGTTGACGTTGACGATCTCCGGATCGATGCCGAGCTCACGCGTCGACGCGATTCCGACCGCTGCGAACGCCTCGTTGATTTCGACGACGTCGAGGTCCTTCGGGTCGATGCCTTCCTTCGCGCAGGCCTTGGCGATGGCGCGAGCGGGCTGCGACTGCAGGGTGGAGTCGGGGCCGGCCACCACACCGTGCGCGCCGATCTCGGCGAGCCAGGTCAAACCGAGCGACTCGGCCTTGTCCTTGCTCATCACGACGACGGCGGCGGCACCGTCGGAAATCTGCGACGCGGATCCGGCAGTGACCGTGCCCGCCTTGTCGAACGCGGGGCGAAGCTTGCCGAGGGAATCGACCGTGGTGTCGGCCCGGATTCCTTCGTCGGCAGTGAACTGGATGGGCTCACCCTTGCGCTGCGGAATCGACACGGGCACTACCTCGTCGTCGAAGACCCCGTTCTTCCACGCCGCGGCAGCCTTCTGATGCGATGCGGCCGCGAAGGTGTCCTGCTCCTCACGGCTGATTGCCTCCGAGCTCTGATTGCGCTGCTCGGTGAGCGCACCCATGGCCTGATCGGTGAAGATGTCGTACAAGCCGTCGTACGCGAGGTGGTCGCGCATGGTGACATCGCCGTACTTGAATCCCGCCCGCGACTTCTCCAGCATGTGCGGTGCCTGGGTCATCGATTCCTGGCCGCCGGCGACGACGATCTCGAACTCCCCCGCGCGAATGAGCTGATCAGCGAGCGCGATGGCGTCGACGCCGGAGAGACACACCTTGTTGATCGTCAGGGCCGGAACGGTCATCGGGATACCTGCAGCGACGGCGGCCTGTCGGGCCGGGATCTGCCCGGCACCCGCAGTGAGGACCTGGCCCATGATGACGTAGTCGACCTGATCCGGAGCGACGCCGGCCTTCTCGAGTGCGCCCTTGATGGCAATTCCGCCGAGGTCGGAACCCGAGAAGTCCTTGAGCGCACCCGAGAAGCGCCCGACGGGCGTACGAGCACCGGCGACGATGACTGTTGTGGTCACGATTTCCTCCGAAAGTGTGAAGACGGCCTTGTGGAGATCAACGCTCGCCAGGCTCCCTGCCGATACCAGCCTGGCGGAACACCGTGACGCAGCTGACGCTAACGTCTTGTCCATGACCTCCAGCACGCAGTCTTACACGGGCGCCCCACTCCGCTCCGACCTGGTAACGGCTATCGACCACGTCGGTGTCGCGGTACCCGATCTCGATGCCGCAATCGCCTGGTACACCGACCACCTGGGCATGGTTGCGGTGCACGAGGAAGTCAACGAGGAACAAGGCGTGCGCGAGGCGATGCTCTCGTTCCCCGGGGCAGACGAAAAGTCGGCAGCACTGCAGTTGCTCGCGCCTATCGACGAATCCTCGACCATCGCGAAGTTCATCGACCGAAACGGCCCCGGACTCCAACAGTTGGCGTACCGGGTCACCGACATCGAGGAGATCTCCTCCGAGTTGCGCGCCCGCGGCGTTCGGTTGCTCTACGACGCTCCCCGCCGCGGTACTGCCGATTCGCGTATCAACTTCGTCCACCCCAAGGACGCAGGCGGAGTACTGATCGAACTGGTCGAACCGAACCACAACGCGCACTGACCGAACTCGGTGATTACGCCGTATGGCTCTCCACTTGACTCACCGGTAAATTGACGGCCATGGCCATCGATCATGAACGCACTTCCACGGTGCAACTTCCCTTTTCCATCGTTCGGAAGGGGTTCGATCGCGACGAAGTCACCAACTACTTCGAGCGATTCGACGCCGAATTACGGCTGACGACGGCCGACCGTGATGCCGCCGCGGCACAGGCGCGTGATCTGGCCAAGCAACTCGACGACGCTCGCGACGAGATCGACGAACTGCGCAAGGACATCGACCGTCTCTCGGTGCCGCCGACCACCGCGGAAGGCATGAGCGATCGCATCTCCCGCATGTTGCGACTGGCGTCCGACGAGGCCTCCGAGGTTCGCGCGAAGGCACATGCGGAGTCCGAGGAAATGATCTCGGTTGCGCAGCAGGAGAGCACTCGCCTGCGAAGCCGTCACGAATCGTTGGTCGCAGAACTCGAGGAGCGCCGCACGGCACTCGAAACCGAGCACGAGCAGACCATGGCGCAGGCACGCACCGAGGCTGCGCGCGTCGTCGAGGCCGCACAGGCAGAGCGCGACAAGCTGGCTGCCGAGTCCGAGGCCAAGCGCGCCGAGGTTCAGGAAGACTTCGAGATCACGATGGCCGAGCGCCGCACCAAGGTGCTCACCGCGCTCGAAGAACTGGAAGCGTCGAGCAAGGCCGACGCTGCTCGCCGTATCGAAGAGGCGACGACCGAGGCCGAACGCCGGCTGCAGTCCGCCAGCGAGCAAGCCGAGCGGCGTATCGCGCACTCGAAGGAATTGGCCGAGGAGCTGCGCGTGCTGCGAAGCCGCGTCCTCGCTCAGCTACTGGGTATCCGGGGCCAGCTCGATTCGGTACCGGCCATGCTGGCCTCGGTCAACCGCGAAAGCGAGTTGCTGGACAACCCCGACCCGACGGCCATCCTCAAGAAAGAAGAAGAGAAGGCTGCGGCGAAGGCCGAGAAGGACAACGACGAAGAGAAGGAATCCGCCGACTCGGCGTCCTGACTTCGCAGCACACGCTCGGCCTCCCCCGCTAGGACCATCTACGGGTGAGGCCTCGCGTGTTTCTGCCGCTCCAACACCCGGTGTGCCAATGTCTGCGGTTGTCGGCTCCCCCGAAATCGTCCGACGGCCACGCCACGATGTGGGCGACCCCTGGCCGCACCTCGTGATCGCAGCCTGGGCAACGGTAGGTCTTGACGGCCTTGGCACCGGGAATCATCCGCGTCGTGTACGTGTCCCCGTCAGGACCCACCTCGACGCGATTGCCGCCCAGGACGGAATCGGTAGCCGGGCCGAGACTGCTCGGACCACTCCGACTCGCTTTGCGGGGCTGATTGCGACGAGGCACGCATCCAGTGTAGAGAATCGCGCCGCTTCGGCAGACAGACGTCAGAAGAGCCGGAACTCGGTGCTGTCGGTGCCGCGGAGAACGTCGTAGTCGAGTGTCAGACAACGTATACCGCGATCGGTGGCCAGAGTCTTCGCCTGCGGCTTGATGACCTGGGCGGCGAACACACCGCTGACCGGTGCCAGCAACGGATCACGATTGAGCAGTTCGAGGTACCGAGTCAACTGCTCCACACCGTCGATTTCACCGCGACGCTTGATCTCGACGGCGACAGTGCCACCATCTGCGTTGCGGCACAACAGATCCACCGGTCCGATTGCCGTCATGTATTCACGCCGCACCAGGGTGTACCCCTCACCGAGGGTGTTGACGTGTTCTGCGAGCAACTCCTGCAGATGAGCCTCGACACCGTCTTTGACCAACCCTGGATCGATACCCAATTCATGACTGGAATCGAGTTCGACGTCGTCGATCGTGATGCGAAGTTCTTCGCCCGCCTTGTTGGTGACGACCCATTTGATGGTCTCGTCCTCGGTGGTCTCGACCATCCAACAGGGCGGAGACATCCAGTTGAGGGGCTTGTACGCCCTGTCGTCCGCGTGCACACTGACCGATCCGTCTGACTTGACGAGCAGCAGGCGTCGAGCGGAAGGGAGATGTGCGGTGAGGCGGCCGATGTAGTCCACTTGGCAACGAGCAATAACTAAACGCACTCGACCACCATAAGGCAGCACGGCCGTTACTCTGTGACCACCATGCCCCAATTCAGACGATCTGCCGCTCCGCTGGGTTCCCGGCTCCTCGGAGACACCACCGAATCGCCGCGCCGACGCCGGATCCGAATCCAGCTGTTGCTGACGGTGTTCCTGGTCCTGTCCAACCTGATCGGTGCGGTGATCGTCGGTGTCCTCATCAGTGTCGTCGTTCCAGGCCCGAACGTGCTGGACATGGACCGCTACTGGTGGGTGAACTTCATCGTCGTCCCGGTGTACGTCTTTCTGGCATTCCTGGTCGGTGTCGTCTGGGGCACCACACGCGCGCTGAGCAGTCTGCGGTGGGGCATCGAGGATCGCGAGCCCACCCGATCCGAGCAGGTCGCGACGCTGGCCATGCCCTGGCGCCTGACGCGCATGCAGATTGCGCTGTGGACCGGTGGACTGATTCTGCTCACCACGATCGACGGCATCATCGACCCCCAGGCGATCCCGAAGGTGGCGTTCACCATCGCCGCGGGCGGCACAGTTGTATGTGCCTTCAGCTACCTGCTCAGTGAGTTCGCTCTGCGGCCCATCGCGGCTCGTGCCCTGCAAGCGGGCGACCCACGACGCATCCGAATCGCCGGTGTCATGGGGCGTTCCATCCTGTCGTGGTTGCTGGGAACCGGCGTTCCGGTCTCCGGCCTGATGATGATCGCGGTGTTCCGCTTCCTTCGACCCGAGACCAGTGCAAACCAGCTCGCTGTGTCCATCCTCGCGCTCGGCGGCATCACCATCGTCTTCGGATTCGCCCTGACCGTCCTGGGCGGTTTCGCGACCACCTCCCCCATCAACAACGTGCGGGCGGGCATGGCCGAAGTCGAGAAGGGCAACATGGATGTCCGACTCGCGGTGTACGACGGCACCGAGCTCGGCGAACTGCAGAGCGGTTTCAACCGCATGGCCGACGGTGTGCGCGATCGAGAGAAGATCCGCGACCTGTTCGGACGACACGTCGGACACGAAGTAGCCGAGAAGGCCCTGCAGTCCGAAAGTGAACTCGGGGGCCAGGAGCGCGATATCGCAGTGTTCTTCATCGACCTGGTGGGCTCCACCGAATTGGCCGCTTCACGACCGCCGACCGAGGTAGTGGATTTACTCAACCGCTTCTTCGCCGTCGTCGTCGACGAGGTGGACGAACACGGCGGCTTCATCAACAAATTCGAGGGCGACGCGGCGCTCGCCATCTTCGGAGCACCGAACGACATTCCGGATCACTGCGGATCGGCACTCTCGGCCGCACGTGCCATTGCCCGCCGATTGCTGGTCGAAGTTCCCGAGTGCAGCGCAGCCGTCGGCGTTGCAGCCGGCCGAGCCGTTGCCGGCAATGTGGGAGCAAAGTCGAGATTCGAGTACACCGTCATCGGCGATCCGGTAAACGAGGCTGCGCGACTATCGGAACTGGCCAAGAGCGCTCCCGGTGCGATACTCGCTTCCAAGACAGCGGTAGACGGTGCTGCCGAAAACGAAGCGGACCGCTGGGAATTCGGTGATCGAGTAACCCTTCGCGGACGATCCGCAGAGACAGTTCTGGCGAACCCCAAGGACGTGAAGGTTTCCGCAGACGAGGCCGAATCCGTTCACGCCTGATCCACCCGATCGCTGGGCTCAGTACGTGTAGTGCACTGTGCCCCTGCCGTTTTCATCACTGACGACTCGGCCGTCCTGTGCCCGGTCCCCCTCGCGAATGCGCGCGCGTTTGTCGAACGCTCACGACGTCGCTGACGATTCTGCACGCGCCTCGCGAATGCGGGCGCGTCTGCAGAATCGAAGTTTGCCCACTATCGATCGCCAAGCTTCGATGGGCAGTAGTTGGCTTGTTGGGGTTGGGTCCGGTTCGACGGCCCGACAAACGCGCACGCGTTTGTCGGGTGCGCGCAGTCTGGTGTCGCTGTTCTGCTCGCGTCCGGCGAGTGCGCGCGCGTTCGCGGCCCTGGGGCGAGGGGACGGGCGGTCCGTATGACGAGTGATGGGACTGGGGGTGCAGGTCTCGATGCCTGCGCGTTCAGTTCAACGAAAGGGGTGAATACTGTTGCGTGGGTGGTGGTTTCGAATGCAAACAACCCCCGACCGTGATGGTCGGGGGTTGTCTGGCTCAAGTTGTGTTCGGCGGTGTCCTACTCTCCCACACCCTGT
>NZ_KQ031371.1:537360-540441 GCF_000963615.1 Rhodococcus sp. PML026
ATGCTTTCAGCGGTTATCCCTTCCGAACGTAGCCAACCAGCGGTGCTCCTGGTGGAACAACTGGCACACCAGAGGTTCGTCCGTCCCGGTCCTCTCGTACTAGGGACAGCCTTCCTCAAGTTTCTTACGCGCGCGGCGGATAGAGACCGAACTGTCTCACGACGTTCTAAACCCAGCTCGCGTGCCGCTTTAATGGGCGAACAGCCCAACCCTTGGGACCTACTCCAGCCCCAGGATGCGACGAGCCGACATCGAGGTGCCAAACCATCCCGTCGATATGGACTCTTGGGGAAGATCAGCCTGTTATCCCCGGGGTACCTTTTATCCGTTGAGCGACACCGCTTCCACTTGCCGGTGCCGGATCACTAGTCCCGACTTTCGTCCCTGCTCGACTTGTCAGTCTCACAGTCAAGCTCCCTTGTGCACTTGCACTCGACACCTGATTGCCAACCAGGCTGAGGGAACCTTTGGGCGCCTCCGTTACATTTTAGGAGGCAACCGCCCCAGTTAAACTACCCACCAGGCACTGTCCCTGAACCAGATCATGGTCCGAGGTTGAGGTATCCAATACGATCAGAGTGGTATTTCAACAACGACTCCACAGTAACTGGCGTCACCGCTTCACAGTCTCCCACCTATCCTACACAAACCGAACCGAACACCAATACCAAGCTGTAGTGAAGGTCCCGGGGTCTTTTCGTCCTGCCGCGCGTAACGAGCATCTTTACTCGTAATGCAATTTCGCCGAGTCTATGGTTGAGACAGCTGAGAAGTCGTTACGCCATTCGTGCAGGTCGGAACTTACCCGACAAGGAATTTCGCTACCTTAGGATGGTTATAGTTACCACCGCCGTTTACTGGGGCTTAAATTCTCAGCTTCGCCATTACTGGCTAACCGGTCCTCTTAACCTTCCAGCACCGGGCAGGCGTCAGTCCGTATACATCGTCTTACGACTTCGCACGGACCTGTGTTTTTAGTAAACAGTCGCTTCTCACTGGTCTCTGCGGCCCACACCAGCTCACACTGCAAGAGTGATCACCGGCAGGGGCCCCCCTTCTCCCGAAGTTACGGGGGCATTTTGCCGAGTTCCTTAACCATAGTTATCTCGATCGCCTTAGTATTCTCTACCTGACCACCTGTGTCGGTTTGGGGTACGGGCCGTGTAACAACTCACTAGAGGCTTTTCTCGGCAGCATAGGATCACTGAATTCGCCTCAATCGGCTACGCATCACCTCTCAGGCTTGATGAACGGCGGATTTGCCTACCGTTCGCCCTACAGGCTTACACCAGTACAACCACTGACTGGCCCAGCTACCTTCCTGCGTCACCCCATCGCTTGGCTACTACCAGATCAGGTCCCACGCATCCACCACACGCCTCACTCTCGAAAGAGATCGGTCATCTGGATTCAGGGTGGTTAGTGTCACTGATTCACCATGGGCGCGGTTACACGGGTACGGGAATATCAACCCGTTGTCCATCGGCTACGCCTGTCGGCCTCGTCTTAGGTCCCGACTCACCCTGGGCGGATTAACCTGGCCCAGGAACCCTTGGTCATTCGGCGGACGAGTTTCTCACTCGTCTTTCGCTACTCATGCCTGCATTCTCACTCGCGCAGCCTCCACACCTGGATCACTCCGATGCTTCCATGGCTGCACGACGCTCCCCTACCCACCCACACACCTGCACACAGATCCGCAGACCTGAATGGGGCTATTGTGTGAGTGCCGCAGCTTCGGTGGTGTACTTGAGCCCCGCTACATTGTCGGCGCAGGATCACTTGACCAGTGAGCTATTACGCACTCTTTCAAGGGTGGCTGCTTCTAAGCCAACCTCCTGGTTGTCTTCGCGACCCCACATCCTTTTCCACTTAGTACACGCTTAGGGACCTTAGCTGGCGATCTGGGCTGTTTCCCTCTCGACTACGAACCTTATCGCCCGCAGTCTCACTGCCACGCTCTCACTCACCGGCATTCGGAGTTTGGCTGATTTCGGTAAGCTTGTAGGCCCCCTAGACCATCCAGTAGCTCTACCTCCGGTGAGAAACACGTGACGCTGCACCTAAATGCATTTCGGGGAGAACCAGCTATCACGGAGTTTGATTGGCCTTTCACCCCTACCCACAACTCATCCCCTCAGTTTTCAACCTAAGTGGGTTCGGTCCTCCACGACGTCTTACCGTCGCTTCAACCTGGCCATGGGTAGATCACTCCGCTTCGGGTCTAGAACACGCCACTACACCACACAAGGTGGATACGCCCTATTCGGACTCGCTTTCGCTACGGCTACCCCACACGGGTTAACCTCGCGACATGCCACTAACTCGCAGGCTCATTCTTCAAAAGGCACGCCATCACCAGCCATGACAAGTCATGCACCGGCTTTGACGGATTGTAAGCGCACGGTTTCAGGTACTATTTCACTCCCCTCCCGGGGTACTTTTCACCTTTCCCTCACGGTACTAGTCCGCTATCGGTCACCAGGGAGTATTCAGGCTTATCGGGTGGTCCCGACAGATTCACAGCAGATTTCACGGGCCCGCTGCTACTTGGGTATCCACAACGACAGTTGCAATGTTTTCGTCTACGGGACTCTCACCCTCTACGACAGGCCGTTCCAGACCACTTCGACTAACACCACAATTTCTCACTGTCGGCCGATCCGGCAGAATCGACAATGCAAACCCCACAACCCTCCATACGCAACCCCTGCCGGGTATCACACGCACAAAGTTTGGCCTCATCCGCTTTCGCTCGCCACTACTCACGGAATCACTATTGTTTTCTCTTCCTGTGGGTACTGAGATGTTTCACTTCCCCACGTTCCCTCCACACACCCTATATATTCAGATGCGGGTAACACGACATCACTCGTGCTGGGTTTCCCCATTCGGACACCCTCGGATCACAGCTCGGTTGACAGCTCCCCGAGGCTTATCGCAGCCTCCTACGTCCTTCATCGGCTCCTGGTGCCAAGGCATCCACCGTACGCTCTTCATTACTTACAACAAAGATGCTCGCGTCCACTGTGCAATTCTCAAACAACACACACAACCCAGACTCACAGCAGCACCAGCCAC
>NZ_KQ031371.1:542566-589636 GCF_000963615.1 Rhodococcus sp. PML026
ATGGCTGATAACCTCTGCCTTGTCTGGGTTGTTCAGGACGTACTCCGTACAACCTCGTTGTCCCGGTTTGTGAAGACCGGGTCGGTGTCCGTGTCGCTCTGACTCGACAAAAGTTACGCGAAGACCAACGCTTACGCAAATCGCCTGGTCAGATGTAATTTTCGTGTGAACATCTGGGTCGAGCGTGCAGTCAGACGACGGCGATGGCGTCTATCTCGACCAACATCTCCTCGCGCGGAAGCCCCGTGAACACGGTCGTGCGGCTCGGCAGCACGTCGCCTGTCGTGTTCGCCGAGACGAACTCGCCATAGGCGTCGTTCATGATCGAGAAGTCCTCACGCTTGGTCAGGTACACGCGCAGCATGACGACGTCGTCGAACGTCGCGCCGCCGGCTTCCACGATTGCCTTGACGTTCTCCAAGGTTCGAGTGGTCTGCGCGGCGACGTCACCTGGGAACAGGTATTCGCTCGTCGCCGGATCCACCGGGCCCTGACCCGAAACCTGCACGAACGGCCCTTTCCGCACCCCCTGGGAGAAGGTGTGTGCCGGGGCCGGGGCACCGGTGGTGCGGATTTCGATCTTTTCGCTCATGATTTTCCTTCCATCGAACTGTCGTTTGTCAGTGGGCGGTCTTATAGATCGGGCGGCCGCCAGCCCAGTCCTTCGGAAATTGCCGCTGCCGTGCCGCGCACTGCGGGCAGCGCAGCCAGTACCTGCTGATGGTCGAGCAACATGTCCGGTACCGACATGGACACCGCGGCCACCACGTCTCCGGTCCCGTTGCGCACCGCGCAGCCGACGCAATTGACGAAAGATTCGTGTTCTTCACGGTCCTCCGCAAAACCCTGCTGGTCCACGAGCTCGAGCTCGCGCAGGTATTGCTCCGGTGTGCTGATCGTGCGTTCCGTGAACGGCGTGTACGTGATGCGTCGAGCGATCTCTTCTCGTTCGGCGCGCGGGCGGCCTGCGACCAGTATCTTTCCCACCGCGGTGCAGTGCAGCGGTGCCGGCCGGCCGACGCGTGAGTACATCCGCACGCTCTGCTGTGCGTCGAACTTGTCGATGTAGATGACCTCCCCCGCCTCGTACGTGGCCAGGTGCACCGTCTGGCCCGTGTCGGAGTTCAGTGCAGCGAGATGCGGTCGCGCGACGGTGCGCACGTCTCGCTGCTCGAGCGCGTGATTTGCGAGCTCGAACAGCCTCGAACCGAGTTGGTACCGGTGATCTGCTCCATGGCTGACGAACCTGTCCGATTCCATGGTCCGAAGCAGTCGCAGCACCGTCGTCTTGTGTACACCGAGGACTGCGGCGAGTTCGTCGAGTGACTTCGATCCGTCCCCGAGCAAACCCAGGATCGTCAGCGCCCTCGACAAGCTCTGGCTCACAACGCCGCCTCGGTGTGCACCGCTGCCACGGCCGCGTAGTCGAGTGTCGCCCACGCATTGTCGTCGATTCCGGCCAGTGCTGCCAGTTCGTCGTGCGGCAGGACTTTCGCTACATCACCGTGGCCGGTCAATGCGCCTGCGGCACAGAGATGTCCGAATCGCACACGCTGCGCCGCGCTGTATCCCATCAGCAACGCGGCCAGAAAGCCGCCGGCGAAAGCGTCACCTGCACCGATCTTTTCGACGACGTCGAGTGTCAATGCGGGGGCGTCGACTCGCACGACTCCCTCGAATGCCGTCACCGTGTGCGCATCGTTCTTGATCACCAGATGACGGGGCTCGGGAAACATCTCGCGTAGTTCCACTGGACTCGATGTCCCGAACACCGAAGCGGCCTCGTCGGCACCCATCGACACGATGTCGCTACCGCGGACGTGCTCACCGAGGACGCGGGCCGCGTCGTCCGAACGCCCGGCCCACAAGGCCGGCCGATAGTTGAGATCGAAGCTGACAGTGGAGGGGCCGGCCATCAGGCTTCGCGTCAATTGTTCCGCAGTGGGTGAGATGGCGACGGTGATGCCGGTGAAATGGACGATGTCGGCGCAGTCGATCGCCGCTCGCACCTCGTCGTGAATATCGTTGGGCGAGAGCGCAGTAGCAGCCGAAAGAGACCGGTAGTACGTCATCGCGCTGTCTCCCAGAGGCAGGTCGTGACGGTGATCGGACCCCGATCCGCGCTCCTTGATGTAGAGGCCCGTCGGCCGCCCGCTATCGACGATCACGCCCGACGTGTCCACACCGGCAGCGTCGAGTTCCGCGACCAGATATCGGCCGAACCCGTCGTCACCCACCCGCGAGACCCACGCAGCCTCGATTCCCAGTTGGACGAGGACACGAGCCACGTTGGCTTCCGCACCTCCAGCCGTCCGATGGAACGTCTCCGACCGTTCCAGTGGGCCAGGGTCCGCGACGAGGACAGCGAGGCCTTCGCCTACACACACCACCCGGGGGGCTGCCATGTCCGTCTCCTCGAACTCTTGCGGGAATGCATCGTTGGATGCAGACTACAAATGAAAGACATGATACGCAACCGTCGTTGCATATAGCGCAACGCAGAACTCGAGGAGACTGCCGTGATCGACACTGCCGGAGTCGAGGCGCTGAGTCGACGACTCCTGGGGCCCGAACACAAATCGTTTCCAGCGAGATCGTGGGGACAGAGCGCCGAGAGCTTTCTGGCCACCGCGCCGCGGCTGTCGGAGTTCACCACCCCAGTACTCACCCTCGACAGGACACGCATCGCATCGAACGTCGATGTGATGGCGCAGTGGACCAAGAAGGCGGGCGTCCTCCTGGCACCCCACGGCAAAACGACCATGGCTCCCCAACTGTGGAAGCAGCAACTGGATGCGGGCTGCTGGGCCATCACCCTCGCTACCGGTTGGCAAGTTCAGGTGGCACGCGCATTCGGTGTAGAGAGAATCGTTCTCGCCAATGCCGAAGTCGATCCTGTTGCTCTGAATTGGGTTGCTGCCGAACTGGACTCGCATCCCGAGTTCGAGTTCTACTGCTGGGCGGACAGCGTCGCCACGGTGCGAGAGATGAACCGCATCCTTGCCGACCACGGCGATCGACCGGTGTCCGTCGTCGTCGAACTCGGCGGCGAGCACGGACGAACCGGCGCGCGAACGACCGAGGAGGCCGTCGCAGTAGGACGGGAGATCGCCGCGTCACCGCGCCTCGCACTGGCCGGTGTGGGCGGCTACGAGGGTGCCCTGAGCCACGACCGTTCCGAGGCCGGCCTCGCGGCAGTACGCACCTACCTCGACACTCTCGCCGCACTGCATCGCACCTTCGATGCCGAAGGACTATACGGAGATCACGCCATTGTGACCGCAGGCGGGAGCGCGTACCAGGATCTGGTGGTCGAACGCCTGCATTCTCTGACCTCGGGCAACGGCGTGCGCACCGACGTCGTGCTCCGATCCGGGGCCTACGTGGCGCACGACGACGGCTTCTATTCGCAGATCTCACCGCTGACTCCCGCCCGAACCGAGACGCCGTTGGTTTCTGCGATGCACGGATGGGCGCGAGTGGTGTCACGCCCCGAGCCCGGCCTCGCATTGCTGGACGCAGGTAAGCGCGACTTTCCTTTCGACGAAGGAATGCCCGTCCCGCAACGTGTTCGAGGTAATGAGCTCCTGGATCCGGCCGCGGAGGTGACGGCACTCAACGACCAGCATGCTTTTCTTCGACTACCGGCAGACGACGCCGGCGCACTTCCGGTGGGGGCGGTGCTGCGGCTCGGCCTCTCGCACCCCTGCACTGCGTTCGACAAATGGCGTCTGATCCCCGTCGTGGACGACTCGGACAGCGACGACCCACTCGTGGTCGATCTGATACACACCTTTTTCTAGGAAGCAGAACTTGATGGCGGACACACTATTTCGCGGGTTCGACGTCATCGACGGCACCGGTTCCGCGCGGCTGCGTCGGGACGTTCTCGTCCGTGATGGCACCATTGCAGCACTCGTCGAGCCCGGAAGCCTTTCCAGTGCAGACAGAATCGTCGATGCAGCACCAGGTCACGTCCTGTCCCCCGGCTTCATCGACATGCATGCGCACTCCGATCTGGGGTTGCTGACCGATCCTGGGCACTTCGCCAAGATCAGCCAGGGTGTCACCACCGAGGTGATCGGACAGGACGGCATCGCGTACGCGCCCATCGACGATGCGACGTTGGACGTCATCCGGCGACAGATCGCCGGGTGGAACGGCAATCCCGTCGATCTGGACTTCTCCTGGCGGACGGTTGCCGAGTATCTCGCCCGACTCGACCGTGGCATCACTCCGAACGCTGCATATCTGGTTCCGCAGGGAACGCTGCGCTACCTGGCCGTCGGTGCCGATCGACGCCCAGCAACGCCGTCCGAGATCACCCACATGCAGGAGTTGCTGGCACAGGGTCTGCAGGACGGTGCCGTCGGAATGTCGAGCGGACTCACCTACACACCCGGAATGTATGCCGACACAAGCGAATTGCGAGCACTGTGTGAGGTAGTGGCAGACTTCGGCGGGTTCTATGCTCCCCACACCCGGTCGTACGGCGCGGGTGCACTCGACGCCTACCAGGAGATGCTCGATCTCTCCAGAGAAACCGGATGCGCCCTGCATCTGACCCACGCAACGATGAACTTCGGTGTCAATCGTGGTCGGGCACGTGAATTTCTCGATCTTGTCGACTCCGCGATCGCCGACGGCTGCGACGTCACGCTCGATACGTATCCGTACCTACCCGGGGCCACGACTCTGTCTGCGCTGCTGCCGAGTTGGGCGATGTCGGGTGGGCCGGACCGAGCGCTGGAACGACTCGACGATCCGGCCGAGCGTCGCCGCATAGCGCAGGACGTCGATGTCGACGGCTCGGACGGCTGCCACGGAGTCACCGTCGAGTGGGAGACGATTCAGCTCAGTGGAGTATCGAACCCGGAACTCGACCGGTACGTCGGTCGCACGATGGCCGACATCTCGGCGGACGAAGGGCTCGAGCCGGTCGACGTGTTCTTCGACTTTCTACGCCGCGACGCTCTGGCCACGACCATCCTGCAGCATGTCGGGCACGAGGAGAACGTTCGCGAGATCATGCAGCATCCGCGCCACATGGGCGGCAGTGACGCCATTCTCGTAGGCGAAAAGCCACATCCGCGTGCATGGGGAACGTTCCCCCGCTATCTGGGCCACTACGTGCGGGACGAGCAACTGCTCTCACTCGAGGAGTGCATCAATCACCTCACGGGTCGTCCGGCTGCACGGTTACGACTGCGCAGGCGCGGCACGATCGCCGTGGGTCATGCTGCCGATCTCGTGGTGTTCGACCCGGACACCGTTCGAGACACCGCCACGTTCGAAGAGCCCAAACAGCAGGCCGCGGGAATCAGCCACGTGATGGTGAACGGCTCGTTCGCGATAGACGATTTCCTTCCCACCCACTCCTTGGCAGGCCATGCCCTGCGTATGGACTCAGCCAGAAAGCAGACGTCGTGAATGCACTGACGGCAATTCTCGAAGACCGCGCACTTGCCGTGGTGCGCGCGCCGCACATCTCGGATCCTGCCGCACTCGCACACGCCCTGGCCGGCGGCGGAATTCGCGCCGTGGAGCTCACGTTCACCACGCCGGGAGTCCTCGACCTCATCCGGGCCGCATCCGATGCGGGTGCCATCGTCGGGGCCGGAACGGTCCTCACAGCCGATCAAGCCCGGGCCGCCCTGGACTCGGGTGCCAGTTTCGTCGTGACACCGGGGCTGCGGTCAGACGTCGCCGCCGTGGTGACCGCCGCGCGCATACCGCTGATGATGGGGGCACTCACCCCGTCCGAGGTGATGACCGCGCTCGACCTCGGTGCAGACGCGGTGAAGATTTTCCCGGCGCGCACCGTCGGACCGGCCTATTTCAAGGATCTGCTCGGTCCGTTCCCGGATGCACGTCTGGTCCCGTCCGGCGGCGTCAACGCCGCAAATGCCGCACACTTTCTGGCAGCCGGAGCAGTGGCAGTAACTGCCGGCACGGATGTGGTGCCGCCGAATTCTGTTGCTACCGCTCAGTGGGACGACATCGCAGCACGAGCCCGGGCATTCGTCCACGCCATCGAAACCGCCAACGAGAAAGAACTGTCATGAATTCTGCCGTCGACTGGCTGAGAACCTCGACACCCGGCCTTCTGGTGCTGTGCGGCATAGCAATCGCCGTGTTGCTCGTCGTGATCATCAAGATCAAACTGGAACCGTTCGTCGCACTGCTCATCGTCGGACTCGGCCTGGCCCTGGCTGCCGGTTTACCGGTCAATCAAATCGTCGGAACCGCGATCAAGAGCAACGAGTCGTTGCTCGAGACCGGCTTCGGCGGAATTCTCGGGCATATCGCCGTCATCATCGGCCTCGGCACCGTACTGGGGGCCATACTCGAGAAGTCCGGCGGCGCACAGGCGTTGACCGCCAAGTTGCTCGGAATTTTCGGCGAACGCGGCGCACCCGTCGCGATGGGCCTGCTCGGATTGATCTTCGGTATCCCGGTGTTCTTCGACATCGGCATCTTCGTGCTCGCCCCGCTGGTGTACGTCGCCGCGCGCCAAGGCGGAAGGTCGCTGGTGCTGTACGCGTTGCCGATGCTCGCCGGCTTGTCGATGACGCACGCATTCTTGCCGCCGCACCCCGGGCCGGTGGCACTCGGTGGACTGCTCGAGGTCAATCTCGGTTGGCTGATCCTGTTCGGCTTCATCTGTGGCATACCCGGATTCATCGCTGCAGGCCTGGTGTGGGGAAACTGGATCGGCAAGCGCATCATCGTCGAGGTTCCGGACGACTTCATCAACGACGGGGACGACTCGCCCCGCGACTCGAACGGTGGCACCGGTGCCGTCACCACCGCACGACCGCTGGTCACGACGCCTCCCTCGGTGGGCACCATCGGCGCGATCATCGCGGTGCCGCTGGTCCTCATCCTCGGTGCCACCTTCGGTGGCATCCTGCTCGACCCGGGCAATCTGCTCGAAGTGCTGACATTCTTCGGCACTCCGGCCGTCGCACTTCTCATTGCCGTGCTGATCGCGTTCTACGTTCTGGGCATCCGCCGCGGGTCCACCGTTCAGGAGCTGAGCAAGCTCACAGGTGAGTCGCTGCGCCCGGTCGGCATGCTGTTGCTCGTCGTCGGCGCGGGTGCTTTCTTCGGAAAGGTCATCTCTGCCACAGGGATCGGCACCGCACTGGCCGACACCATGGCGGCGGCAGGTCTACCGATCATCGTCCTGGCGTACATCATCAGTTGTGCACTGCGTGTCGCACAGGGTTCGGCCACCGTCGCGATCGTCACCACCGGTGGCATCGTGGGCCCACTTGTCGCAGCGCAGGACTACTCGGCCCCCGCCGTCGCATTGATCGCCATGTCCATCGCAGCGGGCTCGATCATCGCGAGCCACGTCAACGACGGAGGCTTCTGGATCATCTCGAAGTTCTTCAACCTCACCGTCAAGCAGACGCTACAGACGTGGACCGTCCTCGAGACGATTCTGTCCGTGGTCAGCTTCGCGGTTGCCGGCATTCTCTTCGCCATCATCGCCTAGCTCGACGGCGCGGTCGGGTGTCGATGTCGGCACCTGATCGCGCCACTGGGAGTGCACCTGATCACCGACGAAATGCGTGTTCTCTGCCGACATCTCCCGGCTCCCCGACCGTCCGACGAGATCGTCTATTCGATCGTCGAGGCTGTGGGCACGAGCCATGGCGTCCGACGTACGTGCTTCACCCTCCGAGGACTCGACCAGATCGGCCAAACGAACCAACGCAGCCACTCGTCCCGTCAATTGGGTCCATACGACTTCCAGTGCGCGGCGACGTGATTCGACCTGTTCCGCCGTGTCCTCGTCGACCATCGTCCGACCTATACGGATCAACTCGTCCCCCACCGAGCGCAAAGACGTTGCATCGACCGAGATTTCGGCGAGCTCGACGAACAGATCGACCTGGCTTCGCTGAAACTCGAAGTACGTCGACTGCCACGCCGGCGAGCGATGTATGCGATCGAACGAGGTGCCCGCGAGAAACAGCAGCGTGTCGTAGCGGTCCGAGAATCGGTCGTCTTTGCGATCGATCAACTGATCGACCACCCCGGCTGCCCACTGCACCCGTTTGTCGATGGGCGTTCTACGTGCAAGCGTGCTGACTCGATCCTTTGCGGCGTCCGCCAACGTCAGACCTCGCTCGGCGAGCACCCCGTACTTGAGGGGTGCGGGCGTGTGCATCAATGCATCGAAGACCGCGTCGCGCTGTTCCAGGTCGAGATGGATACCTTCGCGACGTTCCTTGCGTGCCGCGCGGACGCCGTTGGCGTAATGCCGGTTCGACATCACCACCGTGGTTCGCAGATGCTCGATCCGCTTGTTCGACTCCGCGACTCGCAACTTGTAGACCAAGGCCGCGCCGGGCTTACCCGACGAATCCTTGGCACGCCATCGATCTCGCTCGTCCACCAACTGCCGCAAGGTTCCGAATCCCCCGACCGACGGGAGAGAACGCCCCGCACGCCACCGAGCGATGAGCACCGTTCTGGTTGCTCCGTCGACCCTGCCCGCCGCGACGGCCGTTGCGGCGGCGTCGGACAAGGGCTCGGAATGGCCGGGTAGCCGACAGTCGGCACAGAGGCGATGCACCCGGTCATCGAATCGAGCGCGCTGCTGTGCCGAATCGCCTGCATCGAACTGAGACATGATTTCTCCTCGGTCGCACCGCGGTCCGGCGTGCTCGCCGTCGAGTGTTCCAGAAAGTTCAGATCAACCCCTTCAGGGTTTCCTCCGTGTGCGGCTTCTTCTCGGCCAGCAAGGTGCGCGCCTCGTCCAGCCCCTCCCAGACATTCCACATCAGTACCCCGCGCACGACGGCATCGTCGTCGAGGTAGTAGACGACGCCTTCCTTGCCGATCGTCTTCCAGTTCTCCACCGTGTTCAGCGACGTTGCCACCGTTCCGATTGCCTGGTAGCCGTCGTCGTACACGTCGGAGTAGAAGTACGGAGTGTAGGTGTAGGCCGCGCCGGCACCTGCCATGTTGCGGCCCGCCGCTTTGCCCATCTCGGTTGCGTTGTCCACGTGCTCGATGCGTCGGCGACCGAGAATGGCGTCCGGGTAGTTGGCCACGTCGCCGGCCGCGTAGATGTGCTCGTCCGCGGTGCGCAGGAACTCGTCGACGACGATGCCGTTGTCCACCTCGAGACCTGCCGCCTCGGCCAGGTCTGTGCTGGGCCGGACACCGAGGCCGAACACGACCCCATCTGCTTCCACCGCGGACCCGTCGTCCAATTGCAGCTGGACACGAGCCGACGCCTCCGCACCCGACGTGACCTTGGTTCCTCGGCGCACGGTGACCCCGTGATCGGAGAACCCTTTGTCGAATCCGGCGGCCAGCGAGCGGGGGAACATGTGGCTGCCCACGACGTCGTCGGACGTGACGAGGGTGACTTTGACACCCTGTTGAGACAGCGCTGCTGCGATTTCCGTTCCGATGTAGCCGCCGCCCACCACCGCTATGTGCTCCGCGGTCTCGGTCAATTCCCGCAACATCCGGTAATCGGCGAAGGTGCGGAAGTAGATCACTCGTGGACTGGGCGACAGGTCGATCTGCGTCGGCGCTGCGCCGGTTGCGAACAAGAGCGTTCCGTACTCGTGGGTCTCACCGGCCGCTGTCGTGACCGCCTGCTTCGACCGGTCTACCGACGCGATACGCGTACCCGTATGGACCTCGGCACCGGTGTCCGAGGCGGTGCCGAGCGGAACCTGATCACGGCCGAAGTCGCTGTCGGTCCACAACTTCTTCGACAACGCGGGGCGCGTGTACGGCTCGTCGGAATCGGCTCCGAAGATCCCGATGGAACCCGTTGCGTCGTGTTCACGAATCCCACGAGCAGCACTGTCGGCAACCATTCCGCCGCCGATGATCAGGTAGTCGTATCGCATCGCTCACTCCTTGCACGTGGGGGTATCGACGACCTGGCTACCCGGAACGGCGTGAGCGCAACCACTCCGACGCCTCGGTTCGGAAGGCCGGAGAAAATCGAACCGAACGAACTGTATGCAGCATCACACCCCGTAAAGGTTGGCCCAGGCCCGTCCAGTGGGCATCTTGGTTTGCGAGACGAAACATCGCGTTCACACATTTTGGGTTGTAACGGTTCGGCTCGGACGAACGACTCACACCTCAGGACGCGAACAAAAGGAGACGATGTGACTGTTCAGATCGATTCGCTCGCAGCCGGCACCAGCAATGCCGACAACGCGATCGCAGACGTCGACCAACTCTTCGACGAAGTTTCAACGCTGGACGCCAACATCCTCGACGCCATCGAGCGCCGCACCCGCTTGGCGCGCACCCTCGCTGCCGTGACGCCCGACGCCACCGTGTCGGACACCACAGCAGACCCCTACGCCGATCTCGGCAACGACGGCCGAGTTTTCTCGCGGATGCTTTCCCGCCTCGCGCAGATCACCCGGTAACGTCCTTCCCCCTTTATTTCGCAGTCCGCGACCCCGTCGAGCACGTCTCGGCGGGGTCGCGTCGTGTCTGGGCAAGGCACCGGTGAATTTGTCGACGGACCGTTGTCAGTACCGGCACGACCGTTGTTCGACGGTCGTGCCGGTACCCGACGAATAGGTGTCATCCATGTCCCGTTTGCTGTTCGCCAATATGCCCGTCCGCGATGTCGTGGCCACCCGCGCATTCTTCGAGGGTCTCGGCTTCGAGTTCAACGAGATTTTCAGCGACGAAAACACCGCCTCGATGATCGTCAGCGACCAGGCCACGGTGATGTTTCTGGCCACATCGAGGTTCGGGGATTTCATCTCCGATTCGATCTGCGACACGACGTCGGCTCGTGAGGTACTGATGTGCATTTCGGCCGACAGCCGCGCCGAGGTCGACTCACTCACGGACGCGGCCATCGCCGCGGGTGGATCGAAGTGGATGGAACCGCAGGATCATGGGTTCATGTACGGCCGAGCATTCCGTGATCTGGACGATCACGTGTGGGAAGTGATGTGGATGGACCCCTCGGCCGTTCCGACGAGCTGATGTCGCTCAGAGGCGGTCGGGCAGTCCGAATCGATCGAACAGCAACAGATCGAAGAAGCAGGCGACATGCCCGACGCCTCGAGCGTCGACGTCGAGAACGTGTAGTTGGAACGGTCGATGTATTCCGTCCTCGCCCACCATGTAGAGCCCGTACGCAGGTTGACCGTTCGCTGATGTCGCCACCATCCGCATGTCGCCCGCTCCCTGGGCGGGGCAGTTGTTTCGGATGAGCGATCCGATCGTCTCGGCTCCCTGATACCAGCCGACGAACGGGGGCATCTCCCACACCGCGTCCGAGGTGAAGAGTGTGACCAGCCGGTCGATGTCGTAACGCTCGAAGCACTCCACGTACTGGGCCAGGAGCTGGCGCAGTTCGGCAGATTCGATGGGTTCCACGTTGTCCAGTTCCGGAGCGATCTCTTCGAGTCGCTCGCGGGCCCGCTGCAGGAGGCTGTTGACCGCAGTGGTCGTCGTGGCGAGAACCTCGGCGACCTCGGAGGCCTTCCACTGCAACACCTCGCGCATCAACAGCACTGCGCGTTGTCTCGACGACAGATGCTGCAGCGACGCGACGAACGCGAGGCGAACCGACTCCCTCCCCACCACCAACGTGGCCGGGTCGTTCGAGTCGGCCAGATCCGAGTCGGCAATCGGTTCGAGCCACGGCACCTCGTTGTTCTGCACCAGCTCGTCGGTCGGGCCCGAACTCGGCGCGCCGAGTCCGGTAGGAAGCGGACGCTTGGCTCGTCCCTCGAGGGCGGTGAGGCACGTGTTCGTTGCGATTCGATACAGCCAGGTGCGCAGCGACGATCGGCCCTCGTACTTGGCGTACCCCCGCCAGGCGCGGATGTAGGTCTCCTGGAGCATGTCCTCGGCGTCGTGGATGGACCCGGTCATGCGGTAACAGTGCGCCAACAGCTCGCGACGGAACGGATCGAACTGCGCGACGAAGTCGTCGTTCTGCACAGATGCCACGGTCATGCGGAAGAGCTTAAACCGGGTTCGCCCGCATCGACGGCCGATCGCGCGCCACCGCCGGGATTGGTCGGGCCTCTGGGTTAACCTCGGCTCGTGACATCGCTCAGCAGCATCGACGACTTGGTAGAAGAGCTGTATCTGCATCGTCGTCGCGCGTGGGAAGCCGCACTCGTCACCGCACAGAATTTTCTCGAGACCATCGCCGACGAGATACTCGAAGATGTCGACCGAGACAGACTCAATGCCCAGACCGCGCGGATCAAGGACCCTGGCAGATCTGCCGACAAACTCCGTCGATATCTGTCCGAGGGACGCATCAGCGAACCGCACGACGCCGACGCCGTGGCCGACGCACTGCCCGATCTGGTCGGCATCAAGGTGCTGTGCAAGACCCCACGGGACCAGCTCTCGTTCGTCACCGCACTCGAGCGCGCGTGTACCGATCCGAAATGCTCGGTGCGGTTCGCGCAGCCGCCCACCGACTACGTCTCGTTTCCCAAGCCGAGCGGATACCGGGCATATCACGCTGTGCTTGTCGTACGAGTGGCCACTCATCAGGGCGACCTCGACGTGAAGGTGGAGGTTCAGGTCAAGACGCGGCTGCAGGACGCGTGGGGCGAGCTGACCCACGAGGACATGTACAAGCCCGGTGAAGCACTCAAACCGACCAAGAAGCACACCGATTACGCCGCGCACATGGCGCACCTGCTCGATCAAGTCGACGCCATGGCCGACGATCTCGCCGCGCAGCTCGACTCGCTGACCGCCGCCTCGAAGGACGGCAGCGTGGTAGCACCCGACCCGATCCCCAAGGACCCCGACTTTATCCGGGCACGCGTCACGCGCACCGGCCCTCGCTACGCCCTGGCCGTCGGTCCGGACGGGCGCCGTGGGCTCGTCCCCGCACGGTCGGTCAAAGCCGTGATCGGCTCGACCGATCGCATCGCAGTCAACGATTACCTCGAGGTGGGCGACTACATCGACGTCGTCGTGGAGGACTCCGAGGACGCGCTGTACTACCACCTGACCTCGCAGCCGCCGCGACGCACGCAAGGAAAGAAACGCAAGCGCTGACCGGCGTTTCTCAGGAAGATCTCACGTCGGTCCGGTAGACATGCCATCTCGTGACCACTACCGAGAAATCCCAGGTCGTCACCGACGGCGATAGCGTCGCCGCAACTACGACCGGCACACGTGCCATCGGCCGTCTGCGCAGGAGACTCCGGTCTCCCGATGTGATGGTCCCGACCGTCGCGTTCGTACTCCTTGCATCGCTGTACTCGACGATGTCCGTTCTCGGCCACCGTCAACTGCGCACATCGGGCTTCGACCTCGGAATATTCGTGCAGCAGGTCGCGTCGTACTCGCAGTTTCGGGCTCCGACCTCAGATCTGCTGGGCACCGGCTACAACACCCTCGGTGATCACTTCTCGCCGATCACGGCCCTGCTGGGTCCGGTGTACCGCGTCTTCCCTCATGCCGAGACGCTGCTCGTCGCTCAGGCGGTTCTGTTCGCGCTCGCGGTGATTCCGATCAGTCGATTGGCGGTGCAGAAATTCGGCACTGTCGTCGGAACAGTGATTGCCGGCGCGTTCGGCCTGTCGTGGGGCGTACAAGCCGCGCTGAACTTCGACTTCCACGAAGTGGCCTTCGCGATGCCGTTACTGGCAATGTCCCTGGTGGCTCTCGTTCGCGAACGCTGGGTGCCCGCTCTGGCCTGGGCTCTTCCGCTGGTGTTCGTCAAAGAGGACATGGGTTTGACGGTCGTCGTCATCGGCGCACTGGTTGCCCTGTTCACCACCGGCCGCCCGCGCATCCTGGGCGCGATGACCGCGGTGTGGGGGCTGACCTGGGTGATAGTGACCGTCAAGGTGATCGTTCCCGCGCTGAGCTCCGACGACTCGTACGGCCAGGGCTCGAAATTGCCGCCCATCGGCGAAGGGATCGCCGATACCGCGCACGGGCTGGTTGCCGGAGACTCCCGGGCCGCAACGGCGTTTCTGCTGCTTTCCGTCACGGGGTTCTTCGCGCTGCGCTCTCCACTCCTGCTGGTCGCGGTACCGACGGTTGCCTGGCGCTTCCTCAGCGACAACACCAACTTCTGGAAACCGATCTACCACTACAACGCCATTCTGATGGTGATCGTCTTCGTCGCGCTGATCGACGCCTTGGCACGCAGCGAGCGCCACGCCCAGCTGACCGAAAGAGGTCGACGAGCGATCGTCGCCTTCGTCGCTGCGTTCGCACTGGTGGCATTACCGTTCCTGCCCATGTCGCGGATGGTGCACGCCGAGGAGTGGCGTGTCGATCCACAAGCAGCCACTGCCCGCGACATCTCGGCCTGGATCCCGGCCGGTGACCGTGTTGCAGCGTCGAACAACCTCGTGGCACAACTCGTCGCCGACCACGACGTCTCGGTGTTTCCGCAGCGACCGACCGACTCGACCGTCCCGGACTGGATCGTCGTCAACCGAGAACGGCCCGCGGGTTGGCCGACCGACGAACGCGGCGATCGGCAGGCGATCGACCGGGCACTGACCACCGGATACGACGTCGTCTACTCCGTGGACGGTATCGAGGTGCTGCACCGCAACTGAGCGGTCCCTACTAAGGTTTCGATCAGTTCGGGCATTTCGATACCACGGGGTTCTCGAACTCTCGACATTCGACCGATCACGACAGCTACGGCAAGGCAGGTACAGGACATCGACGCTCGAACCGGCGACCTCGGCACCACCCGAACAGCATCGAAGCGGTCACCGTGGAATCGGAAGAATCCGTACCGCGCGCAGGTGTCGAGCAACCGATTGCTGTCCGGTCCCACCTCTGCAAAAGAAGTACGACACTTCTCGATCGACCTCGGTGACAGCGGAATCACCTACGAGGCGGGAGACGGATTCGGCGTCAAACCCGTCAACGACGCCGCACTGGTCTCGGCCGTGATCGACCGTCTCGGTGTCCCCGCAGACACGGCCGTCCACACCAAGTCCGGAGAGATCAGCCTCGCCCAGGCCCTGACCACCGAATACGAAATCGGCATACCGTCGATGGACCTGATAGAAGCCATCGCCGAGCGGGCCGGTGATGCCGAACTCGACCACGTGCTGCAGAACGGCGACCGGGCGTCGTTCGACGCGTGGACATGGGGACGCGACGTCGTCGACGTTCTCGACCTCGATCGGTCGGGTGCTCTCGACCCCGCCGAATTCCTGGGCCTGCTCCGTCCCCTGCAGCACCGCGTCTATTCGATCTCGTCGTCGCCGACAGCGCACGAGGGAAGCGTGCACCTCACCGTGTCGACCGTGAGATACCGATCGGCCGAACGAGATCGCGGCGGGGTGTGCTCGACGTACTTGGCAGATCGTGTCGGCGACGCGCAGGAAGCGGGAGTGTTTCTTTCGGCCAACAAGTCGTTCCGACTTCCTTCCGACGACACTCCGATCATCATGATCGGTCCGGGCACCGGAGTAGCACCGTTCCGTGCGTTTCTGCACGAACGTCGGGCTCGCGGTGCGTCGGGCCGAAACTGGCTGTTCTTCGGGGACCAACATCGAGCGAGCGACTTCCTCTACGAGGACGAACTCACGGACTTCGAGCGTGACGGTCTGTTGACCAGGCTGGATCTGGCGTTCTCGCGTGACCAGTTCGAGAAGATCTATGTACAGCACCGCATGCGCGAGGCCGGAAGGCAGCTGTACGGCTGGCTCGAAGAAGGCGCACAGATCTACGTCTGCGGAGACGCGTCACGCATGGCGCAGGGAGTCGACGAGGCACTCCACGAGGTTGTCGCCGAACACGGTGGGCGCTCCTCCGACGCCGCGGAGGACTACGTGAACGACCTCAAGCGCGCCAAGCGCTATCTGCGCGACGTGTACTGACGGGCCGTTCTTGTCGGACCCCCTCGCTACCGTCACGGGCACAGCAATGAAGTTCTCGTCCGAGTAGAGGGTGTGCACCGTGAACGCAGTGCAGAACGACCATTTCGACTCCACCACCGCGCGTGCATGGGGCACGTTCACCGAGAATCTGCACGCGCACCTGCGGTCGCTGCCGATGCGGGACTACATCACTGTGACGGCCGCGCAGGCCAGCCCGGGCGAGCGTGGGCTCCGGCCGTACATCGACATCGCAGCAACTCGAGACGGGGCTCTGGTGTCGATCGCGTCGCTGCCCTCGCTGCTGTATCCAGAGGCACCCGAGTCGGTCACCCTCGACGTTCAGTTGCTCGACTTCGGGTGGCTGGACCGAGGCAAGCCCGTCGCAGACGGGTCGATCATCGATCTCACCCGAACGGATTCGAGGGCCGACGCTGCACTCGTCGCCGAAATGGTGACCCGGGCGTTCCGGGAGCTGTGGAACGTTCCCCACCCGTCGTTTCTCAGCGTGTGGGGCGTCGCCGCAGACGGAGCCGCCTCGGGACCGATCGACCTCCAGCGCGGAATCGTCGGCGTCCGGTCCAGCACTGCCCAGGACGGCAGTGCCGACTCGACGCCGACCGATCCCCCGTCCGACATCACCGACGTTCCCGACGAACTGCGATCACTGCACACCCTGTGCCAATTGACCGGTCGCAAACTCGACGCGCGAACAGTGCACTCGGTGTGCGTGGGGGCGGACATCGACGAACTCGGTGTACACGCGCTCGCCCTGCATCGCTCGGCGGCCGCACACTCGGACCGCAGCGCAGCCGAGGGAACAGGCACCTCGATCGCGGTCTGGACAGGACTGGCCCGAACTTGGCTGTTGGTTGCCCGCAGTATCGCAGCTGCAGCCGGATCGGACCGGCACGCCTGTCGCTGAACTGCTACAGAATCCTTCGCCGCAATCCGCTGGCCCGCAGGACCTGACGTTCGACTCCGGCTCGGATGGCCTCCTCGGTGCCGATCACCCGTACATGCGACCGCGCACGGGTGATCGCGGTGTAGAGCAACTCGCGAGTGAGCAGAGTCGATGCCTCGGCGGGCAACAGAACCGACACGGTGTCGTACTGACTGCCCTGGCTCCGGTGAATCGTCATCGCGTACACGGTCTGGACGGCAGAGAGGACGTTCGGGTGAATGAGAACGTGGCCGCGACCCCGCGCGAAAGCAGCCATCGGAGTTCCGTTCTCACCCGACACCACAACACCCGTGTCTCCGTTGTAGATTCGCGCTTCGTGATCGTTGGCCGTCACCAGCAGCGGCTGACCGGGGTACCAGTAGGCGGGGTCGAGGAAGGTCTTGTTCGCTTCTCCCACCCACTCGAGTGCCCGCCGATCCCACAGCGCAACGCCCCACCGCCCCTCACGGTGCGCGCACAGAAGTCGATGCTTCTCCAGTCCCAGCAGCGCCGCGGCGGCGTCACCGCGGGTTGCCGCCGCTGTGACCTCGGCGGCGGTATCGACCACGTCGGCCCGCAATGCATCGGTGTCCTCGGGTGCATGGAACGAGATCTGGTCGTCACCGGATTCGAGTAATTTCATCACCTCGTCACCGCGGCCGTCTCGAACTGCGACGGCCAGACGGGCGATCGCGCCACCGAATCGTCGACCGCGGCTGAGCCGAACCACTCCGCCGCGCAACCTGTCTCGCTCGAACGCACTGAGCGCCGCCTCGTCCGGATCCTCGGCTGCGTCGAAATCCGCGTCGACCAGGTGCGCCAACACTGGGTTCTCGGTGCCGGTGACCGGCCGTGCCACGAGGTCGGCCAGCACTGCTCCGGCGTCGACGGACGTCAACTGATCGGGATCGCCCACGAGTATCAACCGCGATTCCGGTCGAACTGCTTCGAGCAGGCGACACATCATCGTCAACGACACCATCGACGTCTCGTCCACGACCACCACGTCGTAGGGCAGTCGATTGTGGGAGTCGTGACGAAACCTGGTCTTGCTGCCCGGTTTCCACCCGAGCAGGCGATGCAGAGTCATTGCTTTCAGTTCTGCCGGGAGACCCAGCAGTCCCGCTTGCTCGGCCACCGACTCCTGCAGGCGAGCGGCAGCCTTGCCGGTGGGGGCGGCAAGACCGATTCTCACATCGCTGCCGTGTTCTCGAACCACCAGCGCCAGAATTCGAGCCACCGTGTGGGTCTTACCGGTGCCCGGCCCGCCCGCTATGACCGTGGTCCAGTGCGTCGCCGCGAGGGCTGCTGCAATCCGCTGTCGATCGGGAGGGGTGGTGGGTGCGCCGGATTCGTCGATGAACAATTCGGCCAACGCACGGTCGATCTTTGCACCGTCGACGACGGGGTGCGACTGCGATCGAGCGTCGAGTATGCCTCGAACTGTATTCTCCTGCAGGTGATATCGATCCAGGTACAGCAGTTCACCCAGGTCGGTGCGCACCAGCTTCAGCGGCGTCAGCGGCCCGTTGGCGCTGCCGACCACGAGCGGGCTGACCGCCAACGCGTCGAGAACGTCGGACAGATCGGGCCAGGGAAGAAGGCTCGGATCCACGTCCGATTCCTCGTCCACCGTGACATCCCGCAGTCGCTGCAGGTCCAGACATATCGATCCGGATCGCACTGCGCGCACCGTCAGAGCCGTGGCGAGCAGCACCGGTTCGGAGGCTTCCCCGGCCAGGGCACCGAGCCGCAACGCCACGTGCACGTCGGCCGCTGTCAGTACACCGGCGTCGTTGAAGGACCGCAGAATTCCGCTGCCGCGCAGCGCCGTCGAGACACTCGTCATCGTTGTACCTTTCCGGCGAGCAGATCCGACAACTCGACCACCAGTGCCGCAGGCGGATCCCAGTCGAACACACCGCAGCCGGCCGGAGTCTGCGGCCCCACCATGCCCCGAACGAACAGGTACCGTACTCCGCCGAGATGCGTCTCCGGCCGGTAGTTCGGTTGACGCCATCGCAAATACCTGTGCAACGCAACGGCATACAGAATGGCCTGCAGCGGATAGTGCGACCGCATCATCTCCTGCGCCATCTTCTCGCGCGTGAAATTGCCGGTCGTCAGATCGCCTCGGGCCAGGCGGTTGGTCTTGTAGTCGACCACGATGTAGCGAGGGCCGGGTACCCGAAGAACGGAGTCGATACTTCCGGTGAGAAAGCCGCGCAGTGGGGTGGCTTCCACTGCATCGAGCAGATCGGCGTAGTCCGCGAGGACATCCGCCGGGTCGAGATGTCGACGCAGCAGCTGCGCAACCGATGTCAGAGTCACGCTCGATTCCACCGGGTCGTCGCCTCCGGCCAAGGGCAGCTCGAAATCCAGCTCGGCCAGGTGGTCGTTCGGCGCGATGTCGGCCAGCGTCCCGAAGCCCAACGGTGTCTGCATCACCGGCAACAGGGCGGCTGCCAGAGCCGTCGGATCGACATCTGCCATCCGTGAGGCAACGGCAGCTCTGCAGCGCTGCTCGAGTTCGGACAGTAGATCGGCTGCGGAGGTATCGACGTGCTCTAGGGCCTCGTGCACCAGCGTTCCGAATGCGGCACCGGCCGGCATGCCGTTCATAGGTGACTCGATCCCGTCCACGGACTCGTCCGAGTTCGCGCTTCCCAGCGGAGGTTCGACAGGCTCATCCGCTTTCTCGGGCCGCTCGGCCTCACTGGTCACCCCCACCTCCGGCTCGACGGGCGACGCATCGTGCGCGTGAGCCGTCAAGGCCGAGTAGGACGTTCGACGCCACAGCAGATCCAGAGCACGCCCGAAGCGAGCGGCAGTGACGTCGCGGTGTTCCTCCTCGGGGCGCACCCACTGCTGGTCCGAGGGTGGTGTGGGGCCGACTGCCTCGATCGAGATCAGATCCGCTGACGGACCGACCCAGGATTGCAAGCGGTTGGCGGTAGTGGCGTCGTCGAGCACCTTGTACGACGGCTCCGGCTGCGCAATCCCCGGAATGCGGCCGAACAGCATGCGGTGCAACGACGACGTAGCAGTGTTGCGTCCCGGTGCCCACCACAACACCACCTGACACTGGGCTCTGGTGAGTCCCACGTACAGCAGCCGTAGTTCTTCTCCGGCTTCTTCACGATCGTTGACAAGCTTTCGTGCTGCGTAGCCGGCCCCGGAGGGACCGCCGACGTCCCGGATGCGGTGGCCGTCCTCGTGCAGCAGCAGGGTCGACGGTGAGCTGAAGTAGAGCGTGTCCCAGGCGTACGGAAGGTAGACGACGGGAAATTCCAGCCCCTTGCTCCCGTGCGTTGTCATGATCTGCACTGCCGCCGAGTCACTGTCGAGCCGGCGACTGCGATCGGTTGAACCGCCGGCTGCCGGTTCCTTGATTCGATCGGTGAGCCACCGAGTGAGAGCGGTGATTCCGTACGATTCGGATACCGCTGCACGATTGAGCAGTTGGGCGATGTGCCGCAGGTCGGTCATCGTGCGCTCCCCCGCCTCGACCGCGAGCAACCGAGCATCGAGACCCGACTGCGCCGACACCCGCTCGAACACTGCCGCGAAACCCGCCTCGTCGAACAGCACGGAGTACTCACGCAGCCGGCTGCTCACCTGCGACAGAGCGTCCTCGGCCCCGGAATCGAGTTGGGCGGCAGTCCAACCGAGCAAAGGTGTCAGGGCTGCGAGTCTGACGCGGTCGGTGCGGTGCGGTTGTTCGATCGCTTGCAGTAGCCACAACCAGTGTCGAGCACTGTCGGTGCCGAAGACGCTGGTGCTGCTCGACACCACCGACGGCACACCTACTGCGTCGAGTGCATCTCGAATCAGCGCAACCTGTTTGGTCGTGCGAGTCAACACCGCGATGTCCCGCGGTTCGACCGTCCTCGGCCCGTCCGGCCGGTCCATGACGGCGTTCCCGGACAGGAGCGTCACGATCTCGGCCGCCACATCCGCAGCCACCCGAGAGCGAAGTCGATCCACCGCCGGAAATCCCGAACGTAACGGTCCTGCTCCGGTGCGAGGCAGATAGCGCAGCCGCAGCGGAGAATGTTCTGCCATGCGCGAGAACGGGTTCCGCGCTTCGACGCGATGGACGACGATATCGTCGTGTCCGAGAGCGGCACCTCCGTAGAGATGGTCCAACGCGTCGAGGAGCCCGGAGTCGCTACGCCAATTCGCCGTCAGCTCGTACAGATGATCGGCCGACTGCACCGCATCCAGATAACTCAGCACTTCGGCACCGCGGAAAGCGTAGATGGCCTGCTTCGGATCTCCGACGAGGATCAATGTCGCGTAGCCGTGAAAGGCCCGGCGCAGGATGTCCCACTGCATGGGGTCGGTGTCCTGGAATTCGTCGATCAACACGACACGGAACCGGTCTCGCACGCGCGCGCATGCTGCCTCCCCGTGCACGGGATCGGACAACACCGAGTGCAGCAGTCCGAGTAGATCGTTGTAGTCGCGGATGCCGAGAAGACGTTTGCGACGCTCGACCTCACGGCGGGCCTCCCGAGCGAACTGCACCCGCAGGGCGGCTTCCCGGTTGCCGTCGTCACCGTCGAGGTCGTCGATGTCGGGGTACAGGATCGATTGTTGATCTCCGACGGCAGCCGCGGCCAGTTGTTGGGCGTCGCGTCGCCCGAACGGAGGTGCGTCGTCGTCGCCGCTGAACATCTGCAGATACAGATCGTCGACCACCTGATCGAGCAGATCCGACACCGAGTCGACGAACGTGGATTCGGGTTCGCGCTCACCCGCGATACCCAGCCCGTCGAGCATGCGTTGACAGAAGCTGTGCGTGGTGACGATCGTCCCGGCATCGAAGTCCGACAGCGCTTTACGCAGTCGCCGGCGCCGCTTGTCCACTTCGTCGTCGTCTGCCGCGGCGAGAAAGGCGACGAGAGGGTCACGCGCACCACGCGCAGCGTCCGGATCACCGAGGTCTCGGGCGATCGACGCGAACCGGCTGCGGGTGCGATCGCGCAATTCCTGGGTCGCCGCCCGACTGAATGTCACCAGCAGAAGATCCGAGATCTCGGCCAGTCCTTCGGCGATGTACCGCGCCGCAAGTCCGACGATCGCGTACGTCTTGCCCGTTCCGGCACTGGCCTCGAGCACGGTCGTCCCGGTGGGCATCGGACCGAGGAGGTCGAATCCGCGTGCGGCGGTCATGCGTTCCCCATGTTCTCTGCGGTCAGCAATGGATCCCACAACCGGCGGGAGAGAACTCCGAAGCGGCTCTGCTCGTTCGCGGGGTCGGTCTCGTCGTCGAGAGGGCTCGGATCGAGCAACGTTCCGAACGAGAGCGTCGGGCCGTACACGTATCGCAACGATCGGTCGGTGCCGTCACCGAAATCGCCGCGCCACGCCCAGCCGGCAGATTCGTAACCGTCCTCGATCGATCCGCCGCCGAACCGCTTCTCCGCGTAGGCAGCTGTCGTTCCGGTCGAGATCGGCAGCGGCGCAACCAATCCGCGATCCCACAGGTCCACCACGTCGCGGAGTACCGCGAGGGGATTCGGAGGGGTCGTCAGGCGGGACCGGCGAGGCGGACGCATTCCGCTGGCGCGCCCGATGGTGACCGCGCTCCACTCCCCCGGCTCGGACGATGCCACCGCCAGCAGACGCACCCACGCCGCGAGCCTGTGCTTGGCCGCCAGCCGTGAATAGGACGAACGCACGAGTGTCCGGTCGTGAATGCCGGTGACGGTACCGGTCAGACGTCGCCCATCACCGAGATCGACCACGATGTCGGTGGTCTCGGCCGGGCCGTCGTGAAACGGCGCGGCCGCGTCGGCGATGATTCCGACGACTCGGCGGATGTCGGACATCTCGCGCCGACCTTGATGAAACGGAGGCAACGTGCCTCGCCGCCATTCGGCGTCGGCGAATTCGCCGATGTCCGTGCCGGCCAGCACCGCCGCCAACATCCGATCGCCGATGTTCCACCGAGACAACGGATCCAGTTCGATGTCGAGACTGTCCGCCAGATCGTCTTCGAGCTCGGGAACTCGAAACCCGAGACGTTGACGCAGAAACGCCTGAACCGGATTCTCCACGAACGCGATCACGTCGGCGAGTTCCACGTCGCCCGAATTCGCTGGGGGCAATGCATCTGGCAAGAACAACGGCACCGGTACGGACGGTCGCTGCTGAGACACTGCGCCCGCCAACGCCACCGTGTCGAAACTGAACGGGTGTCGGGCCTCGAAATTGCGAGGATCGAAGGGCTGCAGCGGATGCCGGTGTTCGACGCTTTTGCCGGCGGTCACGTCGAGGACGTCCATCAACTCGCGCAGCGGGATCGCGGGCGGCTTGGTCGATCCGTCGACGGGGTCGGCACCGGTGTAGAAGAGCAGTAGCTTTTCTTCGGCGGACATCACGGCGTCGAGCAGTAGTTGGCGGTCCTCGCTGCGGATGTCGCGTTCGCCGACGGCCGGGTCGCGTGCGAGGACGTCGTCTCCGTCGAGGCTGCCGACGCGGGGGAACACCTCGTCGTCGAGACCGAGAAGGATCACGACGCGGTGCGGGACCGATCGCATCGGCACCATCGTGCACACGGTGAGCTCTCCGGTGCGAAAGTTCGCTCGGGTGGGGCGGCCGGTGAGCCGGCCACCGAGCATGGCGCGCACGTCCGCCAGCCGCAGCTCGGCGGTGTCGCCGTGTTCGGTGGCCTCGGCGATCTCACGATGCGCTTGCGCCAGTTGCCATTCGTCGGCGGTGGGCACGTCGGCAAGCAGATCGAGGGTGCGGCCGAGCTGCCGCGTCCATTCGGTCACCGGGGCGCGCCCGGACAGCGCCCGTAGTACCGAGGCGAGCCGGTCGACCAGCTCGGCGAATCGGCCCGCGAGCCCGATGTCGTTACTGTCCACGTCGTCGAGGGGCAGCGCGAGGTCGAGATAGTCGTTCCCACTCTCGTCCGCCGCTACCCCGAGGAGGATACGGTCGAGTGCGGACTTGAAGGTGTTCTGCCGAAAGTTGTTCAAACCGAAGGATTCTCGTTGTCGTACCGTCAAACCCCAGCGGGCTCCGGACGTGGCGACCCATTCGCGGAGGCGTTCGAGGTCGTCGTCGGTGAACGAGAACTTCTGCCGCACCGGGCCGCTCGCCGCGAAATCGAGTAGTTCGCTGGCCGTCACTCGCCCCTCGGAGAAGTCGAGCACCGTAGCCACTACATCCAGTACCGGATTGGTGCGACGCAGGCCCCGATCGGCAAGCCGGACCCGCAGCCGATGACCGGGATGCACCAATGTGGCCTGGCCGAAATTGGCACGGATCAGCGGCGCATAGGTCTCGACGTCCGGGCACATGACGAGCACGTCACGGGGTTCGAGAGTCGGGTCGTCGGTGAACAGATGCAGCAGAGACTCGCGCAGCACCTCGACCTGGCGGGCAGGCCCATGACATGCGTGAATCTGCACGGTGCCGTCTGCGAGCGCCGCTTCGCCGACCGTCGTTGCGCGGGAGGGCACTTCGTCGCCGGCGATGTCGGATTGGATCGTTCCGAGCAAGGTCCGCGTTGGTTCGGGCCCTTCGTGGTGCACGGTGTGATCGGTGATCGAGCCGATGGTTGCCTGCAGTTCCCGCACGTCGCGCGACAGACTCGCCAGCAGCGGGTGCTCGACGGCCAGAGCGGTCACATCGTCGCGCCGTCGGGTGGCCGCCGGGATGTCGGCGAGTGTGGCCCACATCGACGGGCTGGGGTGTGGGATCCAGATGTGGACGTCGCGGTGGTGCGCGAGCGCGTGCAGGATGTCGAGTTGGTCGGCGGTCAGCCGAGTCGGACCGAACACCGACAACCTGGACGGTAGGTCCACCGCGTTCGGTTCCGATCGCAGTGTCGAACACGTATCGGGAAGGCGCTCGGCGGGACTCGGACTGCCGATCCGCTCGCGTACCAGGCTCCATATCCGCGGTTGCCACGTCAGGTCGTCGTCCAGTTCCTGGCCGAGCCCGTCGGTGAATCGTCCGGCGCGCCAGTCGCGCAGCATCTGGGGTCGCTGAGATCCGTAGGCGCGGAACAGCTCCGCGATGTGCGCGGCCGTCGACCAGCGGCGCCCTACCCGATGATCGTCCGATCCCGAACCCAGATGCTTGGAGAGCACCGCGGCCCACGGTTCGGTGCGGCAGTCGTCGATCACCGACAGCGCGGTCCACAGCACTCGATTGTGAGACCACGGGTCGTCGTCGGGATCGATGCCGTCGACCTCGGAGATGGTGCGCGCGACCAACCTCGCCGGGCTCGGAAACTCGATGTTCGCGGCTATTCCATCACCGTCGGGAGCGCCCAGGACGCTCGACAGACGTTGGGTGAGCCACCGCTCGACACCTCTTGCCGGCACCGACACGATTTCGGGCACGAAGGCATCGGGCAACGGCTCCGACAGAACATCGGCGAGGGCTGCAGCGAGCGTTCCTGCACGTTCGGCGCGGTGGAGCGTCAACACGGTCGAAGTCCCCTGCCTGCTCGTCTGAGAACGCCCGAATTCGGACTGGTGACGACCCTACTCGAGCCACCGACAAGTTCTGTCCGGTGAGTCGAGCCCTCGGCACCGGTCCGTATGTGCAGAACCCGACAGCAACGGAGGAGAACGACATGTTCAGACACATTTTGGCGGTCGTGGCGGTCCGGGACATCGATATCGCGAACGCCTGGTACGAGAAGTTGTTCGACCGCCGGGCGGACAACAATCCGATGTCGACACTGGTGGAGTGGCAGGCCGCTCCCGGAGCATGGGTGCAGGTGACCGTCGATTCCGAGCGTGCAGGCTCGTCGCTGGTCAATGTGGCGGTCGACGACCTCGAACCGTTCGTGTCGGCGGCCCACTCGCGCGGAATCGACTTCGCCGACATCGTCGAAGCGAACAAGGGCGTTCGGCTGTCCACGGCCACGGATCCCGACGGCAATTCCATCACCGCTATCGGCGGTTTTCGCGAGCACTACTGAGCCGGGGCGTGCCGTCTCGGCTCGAGGTGTAACGACGCTCGCACGCGGTGCGACATGGTGGAAGGAAATGCGACCGCCCGGTTCGGAAGAACGTGGGGTTGCTCCCGTCTCGCGGACACCCTTCGCCGCGACACCGACACCCCGTGACCCGAGGACGATCCGACATGACCAATGCCTACCCACCACCGTTCCAGCGCCCCGCACCCGAGCCAGCTCCTTCTCGACGACCCCTCGTCGGCAAGATCTTCGCCTGGGCGGCAATTATTTTCGGCGCGATCTTCTTGATCGGAGCCATAATCTCGTTCGAGTTCGGTGCGGTACTCGTCGGCGCATCGATGCTCGCTGCGGGCGTCGCGTACCTCCGGTTGTCCCCCGAGCGTGGACGCAAGGGCTGGGCCGTACCGGCGATCGCTGTTCTTCCGGCGTTGATCGTCATGGGACTGACGGGATCGACCGAACCCGAGAAGGTGGCCGTCACCCCGGTCGCGGCCGTGCCCGCGCTACCCACCGTGACGACGACGTCCGCACGTCCGACGACCACCACGCCGGCACCGACCACGACAACCACGGCCGCACCCACAACAGAGCCCGTCGCCGCGATCGTGGAAATACCGACGACGTCGGAGTACATCCCCGATCCCGAGCCCGTCTACATTCCCGAACCTGTCTACATCCCGGAGCCGGTGTACACACCCGAGCCCGTCTACACCGTTCCCGCGCCGTTGGCAGCGGTGCCGGAGAGCGCCTACTACGCAAACTGCTCCGCGGTGCGTGCAGCAGGCGCAGCCCCTATTTACGCCGGCGACCCGGGATACAGCAGCAAACTCGACCGCGACGGGGACGGGGTCGGCTGCGAGAACTAGTTCACCATCCGCCGTGTCAGCTCCGCAGCCTCGCGAGAGTATGCGACGAGCATGACGAGGTCGACGGATGGCCGCGCCGACTTGACGGCAAGGACCTGTCGAGTGATGGCGTCGTGCATCGGCCAACCGTAGGACCCGGCCGAAATGAGCGGAAAGGCGATGGATTTCAGATTCATCGACGCCGCCAGCGCCAGGCTGCGCTGGTAGCACAGGCGTAGTAGTTCGGATCTGTCTTCGTTCTTCGAATAGCGCGGGCCGACGGTGTGGATCACGCATTCGGCGCGCAACCTGCCTGCGGTGGTGGCCACAGCGGCACCGGTGTCGAGGCCGTGGGGCAGGGTGGTGGCCCGCAACGCCTTGCATTCCGCGAGGATCGTGGGGCCTCCGGCCCGATGCAGCGCGCCGTCCACCCCGCCACCGCCGAGGAGTCGGGTGTTGGCCGCATTGACGATCGCGTCTGCGGCCACCTCGGTGATATCACCATGCACTACGTCGATGATCGTCATGCGTCGTCCTTTCTCTCGGCGATCGCGATGGCGATGCGATCGAGGTCGTCGGCGCGCAGCCCCGGGTAGCCGTGGACCAGCTCGCGCCACTGCGTCGGGACCGCCGACGCGCCCCACCGTGCACCGAGAAGTCCGCCTGCGATCGCGGCGGTGGTGTCGGTGTCTCCGCCTGCTCGAACACACAGTTCGAGCGCGGCAGGAAGGGGCAACGATGCGTCTGCCGCGCGATGTATCGCCCACCAGGCCGTCTGGAGCGCGTGCACGACCCAACCGTTCTTCGGGAAGTCGGTCGGCTCGCCCTCCTGAGCGCTGTCCAGCAGCGGCTGCCAGAAGTCCCGGACATCGGGTTCTTCGTGGCGCAGGAAGTCGGCGATACCGTCGTACGTTCCGTGTAGCACCGCGTGCCGGATCGCGTGCGACCACAGTTGACATGCCTGACCGGCACGAGGATCGGAGTGGGTCAGCGCGCTGATCCGCTCCGCAGCAGCCCGGCATCCGGTCACGTCGTCGAGATAGGCCAGCGCGACGGGCGCGGTCCGCATCAACGAGCCGTTTCCACCGGCCCGGCCGGTCAGCGACGCCGCGACCGCGGCCATCTCCGATCCGGTGCTCGCTCTCTGCGACAGCACTTTCCGGGTCTGATTGCCGACGTCGGGAGGATTCACCGCGAACCAGGCGCGGAAGTTCGCTGCCACCTCATCGACGTCTCCGTCGATCTCGAGAGCGCTCGCAACGCAGAGTGCCATCGACGTGTCATCGGTCCATTCCCCCGGGGCCCAGTCGAACGCGCCGCCGCCGATCATCGCAATGGCAGTCTCCGGCGTCGGATATCCGAATTCGTACCCCGCGCCCAACGCATCGCCCACTGCAGTGCCGAGCAGTACCCCACGCGCCCGATCCCGCTGATTGTCGGTCAAGTTCATTCGCTGCCCCTTAGATCGTTGTTGATCTAACAATAGATCAGACTTGCGCTAAGCTGCAACCCATGACGTGGACGGACCGAGACGGCAAGGCTCTGACCGATTACCCGCGCCCTTCGGTTGCGGTCGATGTCGCGGTCCTGACGGTCCGTGAACAGCAGTTGCAGGTCGTTGTCGTGCCCTCGGAGCGGGGCCTCGCGCTTCCCGGAACGTTTCTGCGCCCGTCGGAAACCCTGACCGAAGCCGCCGAACGCGCACTCGAGTCCAAGGCGAACATCGTCGATCTGCAGTTCCACCAGCTCAAGCTCTTCGACGAGCCCGGCCGCGACGACCGCGGTTGGGTGCTGTCGATGGCGCACGGCGCAGCAACACCGAGTCGATCACTGCCTGCGACATCCGAATCGGTCGCCATCGACGGTGTGGTGCCGGGCTCGACGCTGGCGTTCGATCACAGCGAGATGGTCACCGAGGCAGTGCTGGACCTCCGAGCTCGCTACGCGCGAGAGATCGACCCTGCCGGATTTCTGGATTCCACCTTCACGCTCCTCGAACTGCGATCGCTGTACGAAATCGTCTTCGATCGCGCGTTCTCCAAAGACACGTTTCGCCGCCACGTCATCACCGCGCTCGAGGGAACGAGCACGACGACGACGGCAGGTGGCGGTCGCCCGGCCGAGCTGTATCGCCGGGCACCCGATGCTGCACTGGCCGCTTCCGCGGACTCGTTCCTTCGCGGCTAGAGGCGTCACGCGACGAAACCGGACATGTCAGCGGATAAGCTGCGAGCCATGGGATCGAAGCGGCCTGCCAACCGCGGACAGAAACGTGCAGAAAAGACCAAGGCCCGGCAACGGCGTCACCAGCAATCTCGGCCGGCACCGACCGGTGTCGTATCCGAGCGGATCAGCGATCTGATCGACGGTTTCGTCGAGTGGCTCGACGAGAGCGAGATGTCGGAGCAGGCCGAGGCAATCTCACGGTTGGTGTCGTCGACACTGACCCAGTTGTCCGGTGCGCGCCACGGGTTCTCCCCCAGCGCGTGGATTCCCGCCGATGCGCACCTGCTGGTGGATGCTGCAGAACGCATTCTGCAGGAGGAATCGGAGACAGCCGAGGACACGGCGGTGAACCTCGTTCTGACGTCACTGCAGTATCTGACGTTCCTCGACGAGACCGATCTGTGGGACGGCAGCCCCGAGGACTACGCACACTGCATGGAAGACCTCTCCGACTTCCTCGAGGGCGACGAGCCCGACATGCTCGACGCAGACGACATCGATCTGCCGAACGTTTCGCTCGACCAGGAGCTTGCGGCCATTTCGGCTCTGCCGCTGTTGCCTGCGCTCGATGACATCGTTGCTCGCGTCGCCGACGGACTCGCAGTGTCGGACGACGTCCATCTACGCACCGCTGTCGGCCCGGCCCCACTCGACCCCGCCGGACTCACCGAGTCCTCGGACGTTGCAGCCGTCGATTACTGGTCGACGGCCATCGCGACCGAACTGGTCCGGATCGACGGCGACACGGCCAAGCTCGGCGACAACGCCCCCTCTCTGGCCAAGCGTGAGGCGGAGACCGTTCATGAGCTGGTTGCCGAACACGTCCGAGTGCAGCTGTCCGGAGACGCCGACGACCCCGACGTGTCCCGTTCGCTTGCCAACACGTTCGCGGTTCAGACCCTGCTGGCCGCGATGACCGACGAGCTGCCTCTGAACAACGAGGGCGAGGACTACGCCGATTTGGAAGGTGAGGACCTGCGGACGGCGCAGCTGATCGACCATCGGGTTCGATCTCTGATCGAGCAAGGCATTCTCGTGCGAATCGAAGAGGTCCTGGCGGTTCCACATGCGCTGCGTCCCGCTGTTCTGGACGGGGTGGCCGAGGCGCACCCTTTCGGGGCGCTGGACGAGGAGACGCACGAGCCGCTCGAGGACTCGGCGTCGTCGTGAACGCACTCGCGCGCGCCGAGACTCTGTCGGTGCTCGCCGCTAGCGTGACCGACGCCGCGTTATCTCAGCGCGATTCGGGTAAGGAGCCGACATGAGCGATTCACTCGAGTTCGACTTCGACGTCGACTCGGCATGGATGCACTTCCAGCGCCGGCTCGGCGAGTACGTCAGCGCCATGCGCGACGGTGACGCCTTGGTGATCGAGTCTCGATACGACAGCACGGACGGCGTTCCGGACACCGCGGCCTGCGTCCAGTTCTACGCATGGGATCTCGACATGGTTCGCTGCGAGCTGCCCGCCAACGAGCACCTCCACAGTAGTCGCGCCATCACCGACGCTCAGCGAGAAGCACTGAACGCGTTGGGCTTTCGAACGTCTCGGGATTCCGAGCCGACGCCACCCCACGTCGACCGCAATCGCTCGTGGTCCGATGATCTGGCGAAGAAGACGGTCGCGGTGTTCCGTGACATCTGGGGCCTGCCACACCCGTCTTTTCTGAGTTCGCGGGCCACCGGACGCTACGACGTGCCGAGCTTCGAGGCCAGCACCGAACCCGTCTCGGCAGTCGTTCCACTGTGCGTGCAGCCGAAAGGGAAGGACCACCTGCAGCAACTCGTCGATCGTGCACTCGAACCCTGGTTCGGCTTTCCGCCCGATCACGACCCCGACGGCGACATCCCTCTGCGATTCGTCAACGGCACCGCATACGTCACGGTCAAATCCACCGAGCCGGTCGTCGAGATCAACTCGACGTTGGTGCACGCGGTCACCGGTCGCACCCGTGCAGCCGAGTTGCTGGTCGATCTCAACGTGCAGCTTCCCGATGTGATGTTGCATCTCGTCCAGGACTGCATCGTGGCCCAGGTACGTGTCAGCGGATCACCGTTCGTGGCCGATCACCTGCTGTGGGCGGTCCGGATGCTCTCGCACGTGTGGGAGCAGGTCGACGACAAGTTCGCCGAGGACTTCGGGGGCAGGCTCGGCGAACCGACTCCTCCGGTCCTCGAAGGTGACGACTTCCCGGACGGTCTGCTCGCGTTGATAGAGCTGATCGCGGATTCGCCCGATGCTGTCGAGCCACGCACCGTCCTCGAGTGCTGCTCTTCGGACCGTGACGTGGTCGTGTCGTATCTCCGCATCAGCGCCGAGCAGGAGGCATCGTGGCGCGGCATGGCGGTAGCCGCGGACCTGGGCGACGAACACTGCGATGTGGACGAGGCGGATCGCGAGGCCGCGAACTGGGGTCGCGCAGTGGCTGCCCTGCGGGAGGTGCTGCGGAGCACCCCCGAACAGGTCACTCCTGTGGTCGATCCGTCGGCGATCCAATTGCAGCTGTTCGAGACCGACGAAGTCGCGGAGGTGTCCGACGAGCGTTCGGACGATCAGTAGCGCCATCCGAAACAGAAAAATGTCGACGGGCTTCCCTTTCATGTTAACTGGGGTTACATTAACTCCATGTTCGCATCACGTTTGGAGAAGCCATGACACTGACGACCGGCACCACGTCCGTTTCGGTGGACATCGACGCCACGGACGAGCAGCAGTACAACGAAACACTCACGTTGCTGTCCGAGGGTTCGGTGCACAAACACTTCGATCCTTACGTCGACATCGACTGGGAGTCCGAGAAGTTCGCGGTTCCCGCGAACGATCCCCGCTGGGTACTGCCCGCCAAGACCGACCCCATCGGGGGCCATGACTGGTACAAGTCCCTGCCGCTGGACCGGCAGATCGAGATCGGTATGTGGCGTCAGGCCAATGTCGCCAAGGTCGGCCTGCAGTTCGAGAACATCCTGATCCGCGGCATGATGCAGTACGTATTCTCGCTGCCCAACGGTTCGGCCGAGGCGCGCTACTGCACCCACGAATCCATCGAAGAGTGCAACCACACCCTGATGTTCCAGGAGATGGTCAATCGGGTGGGTTCCGACGCTCCCGGCATGAGTCGACCGATGAAGATGCTCTCGCCGTTCATCCCCCTGTTCGCGACGCTGCTACCCGAATTGTTCTTCGTCGGCGTCCTCGCAGGCGAGGAACCCATCGACCACATCCAGAAGTCGGTGCTTCGCTCGGGCGAAGAGATCCATCCGATCATGCAGAGCGTGATGGCCATTCACGTGGCCGAGGAGGCTCGGCACATCTCCTTCGCGCACCAGCTCCTGCGTCGTCGTGTGCCCAAGATGTCCAAGATCGGACGCTTCCTGCTGTCGCTGGCCTTCCCCGTCACGATGCGCATTCTGTGCGACGTCATCGTCATCCCGCCGAAGAAATTCTGGACGAAGTTCGACATTCCGAAGAGCGTCAAGAAGGACCTCTTCTGGGGAACCGAGCAGTCGCAGCACGCTCTGCAGGACTACTTCGGTGATGTGCGCATGCTGGCCACCGATACCGGAATGATGAACCGGGCGGCTCGCCTGATGTGGAAGCTGTGCGGAATCGACGGCAAGGCATCACGTTTCCGTAGTGAGCCGGACCGCAGCTCCAGCCAGTTCGCCGCATAGCCCTCTCGACACCCCACGCGCCAGTTATCCGTACAGCAGCGCCCGCCGTCAGGAACCCCACATGCCCCACGTCGTCACCCAATCATGTTGCAGCGACGCGTCATGCGTCTACGCGTGCCCCGTCAACTGCATACACCCCACCCCCGACGAGCCGGACTTCCTGACGGCGGAAATGCTGCACATCGACCCGCAATCGTGTGTCGACTGTGGTGCCTGTGTGTCGGCCTGCCCGGTGGACGCCATCGTTCCCCAGGCCAAACTGACCGAGGCTCAACTTCCGTTCCTGACCATCAATGCCGACTTCTACAAGCAGGAGCGGCCGCCACGGCCGATTCTGGCTCCGGTCACGCCGGCCGCCTCGGTGTCGAGAGATCGCCAACCGCTCCGGGTGGCGATCGTCGGGTCCGGACCCTCGGCGATGTACGCGGCCGACGAGCTGCTCACGCAGCCGGGGGTCAGCGTCGATGTCTACGATCGGCTTCCGCAACCGCACGGTCTGGCACGCCTGGGTGTTGCACCCGACCACCAGAAGACACGTCAAGTGTCACGGCTGTTCGAAACCATCTCGGCGCAAGAGGGATTCACCTATCACCTCGGCGTCGAGGTAGGAAAAGACGTGACGCACGACGAGTTGATGGACACCCATCACGCCGTGATCTATGCGGTCGGAGCGTCGTCGGATCGCGAACTCGGTATCCCCGGAGCCGAACTGCCCGGGCGCACGTCGGCGACCGACTTCGTCGCCTGGTACAACGGCCATCCCGATCACGCTCACCGGACGTTCGATCTGTCACACGAACGAGCGGTCGTCATCGGCAACGGCAACGTCGCACTCGACGTGGCCCGGATCCTGACCATGGACCCCGACGCACTCGCCGCGACCGACATCGCCCCCCACGCCTTGGAAGCACTGCGCCACAGTGCCATTCGAGAGGTAATGGTCGTCGGTCGGCGTGGCGTGGCGCAATCCGCGTTCACCGTGCCCGAATTCGCGGGACTGCTGACCGTCCCCGATATCGATCTCACCGTCGATCGCAGCGAGCTCGCACTGGATCCGGTGACGGTACGACTGGCCGGCACCAACGACCTGCCTCACGCGGTCGCCCAGAAGCTGCAACTGCTGCGGCACGTCGACGAGTCACCCGAGCACATCGACGGCCGAAAGCGCGTCACGCTGCGCTACCTGCTCTCCCCCACTCGAATCCTGGGCACGGATCGGGTCACCGGGGTCGAGTTCGAGCGCATGGGTCTGACCGCCGACACCGACGATGTAGTGCGCAGCACCGCCACCGGCGAGATCGAAACGATCGACGCCGGCCTCGTCCTCACCTCGATCGGATACCGCGGCGTCGCGCTGCCAGGAATTCCGTTCGATCACGCAGTCGGCATCATCCCCAACCTCGGCGGCCGCGTACTCGAGGAAGTGGGCGGATCCCCGTCGACCGGTACGTACGTCACCGGGTGGATCAAGAGAGGACCTTCGGGCTTCATCGGCACCAACAAATCGTGTGCCCAGGAGACCGTCGGACATCTGGTCGACGACTTCAACGCAGGCCGCCTGACCGATCCGATCGATCTGCCGAGCGCATGGACGGCGAGCTCGGGTCGAGGGTCGCTGCGGCGCTCGAAAGACAAATTGCTGGCACTGCGCCGATCCTGACCGATCGGCTCCGACACCCCACCCGGTCGGGATCAATGCGACTGTCAGTCGTTCTGAGTGCAACAAAGCCACATTCATCCGGTCCGGGCGTGAGGTTGAAGCGACGACCATCGGGGTAGATTGGGGTGTATCGGCCACCGATTCGCGGCGGGCCAACACCTCGAGGAGACCGAGATGCCGGGCCTGCGTCGCATCACAACCACAGCCGCTGTCCCATTTGTCGGAATTGCCATGGCGCTCGCGTGCGCCGCACCGGCGCAGGCTCTGCCCACACCGGGCGATCTGGCAGATGTGCCGGCGCGGACGTCGATCTCGTACGAACACGTCCCGACGGGTACGTACGTCGGCAGCGCAGAGGACAATTCGGCGCGCCCGGGGTTGTCGACGGTCAAGCTCTACATGGCCGACTACGTCGTGCGCTTCGGAGACGGTTCGCCGCGAGATCGCGACCTGGCCGCACGCATGGTCCAGGTCAGTGACGACGGTGCCGCCTCGGTACTCGACAACAAATATCCCCAGGCCATCGATTCGACGGCAACGGAGTTCGGACTCACCTCTACCTCGCGGGGCGGTTTCTGGGGCAGTTCCTACACCAGCACAGCCGACACCGTGCGATTCCTGGCGGCGAAGAAGCGAACAGACCCCGCCAGCCCGGTCCTCGGCTGGATGAACTCCGCCGCACCGGTTGCAGCCGACGGAACCGTGCAGGACTGGGGCACCCAGCAACTACCCGGCGTGACCGGTAGCAAATGGGGATGGGCCGACGACGGATCGAGCGTGGTTGCGTCCACGTCGATCGGTGACGAGTTCGTCGTGGCTTCCAACACGTATGGACCGCGCCGCTCACAGACCGACGACGTCCTGGCAGCGCTGGGCGGCGTCGAGTTGACGGCACCGCCCGCTGCTTCTCCTGTACCGAACCTTCCCGTGATTCCCGGCCTGCCGTCGGTGGAAGAACTGCTGCTGATGCTCGCTCCTCGCTGACATGTTCGAATAACTTGTCGGACCCCTCCCCTACTCTGCGATTCACCGAAAAGTTCGGGGACCACACCGGGGGACGTGGAGGGGACGACGATGAGTCGTATCGATCTGGACAGCTTTCAAAATTTTCACCGCACCGGTCAAATCCGGCCGGACGCGGATCCGGTTCGCCTCGTCGAAATGGGCCTCGACTACGCCACTCGAGGGTCAGGGTGGAAGGCGTACGTTCGGCTGGTTGCAGACCGTCTCGCGAAATTCGAGTACACGCCCGAGGTCGATCCTGCGTACGCCGTATCAGCACGGATACTCGACCACTCTGTCGACAGGTTGTTCGAGATCGGTTGGCAGCCGGCCGAACTCGCGCACGCTACTCGAAAGATGGCCGGGGGCGCGGCCGGGATGCTCGTGGTGGAGGCGATCGCCACCCATGCGGGGCGTTCCTCTGCCCTCACCAACGCACCCGATTCCTGGCGAGAGCAACTGATCGATCTGAAAATCGATTCCACCGCAGGCGTGTCCGTCGAACGCCTCCGAAGGTGGTGTGCGAGACCTCGGGTCTCCACGTCCGACTCCTGGAACACGGTGTTGACCGTCCTCGGTCATACGACCTCACTGGGTTCACTCGACAAGCTGGTTCCCATTCCATCGCAGTGGTCGTCGGTTCGATCCTCGCCAGCACCGTCGTCGGCCCACAAGAGTGGCGTCTCGGATCCCAAGATGCTGGGCAAGATCCGGGGGTTACTGGCAAAGGCGGAGTCCACCCAGTTTCCGGCCGAGGCCGAGGCGTTTTCGGCGAAGGCTCAAGATCTCATGACCCGCTATGCCATCGACCATGCGCTGCTCGAGTCCGACAACCCGCGCGGTTCGATCGGCGACGTAACCACCCGCCGCATCTTGGTCGACAGTCCGTACTCGGAGGCCAAGTCTCTTCTCCTGCACAGTGTTTGCGAAGCGAATGGTGCCCGAACCCTGTGGTACAAGCGATTCGCTCTGGTCAACATCGTCGGGCTCGAAGTCGATCTGGATTTGTGCGAGCTGCTGTTCACATCGCTACTCGTGCAGTCTTCTCGCGCACTCGACGAACTCGCCGAATCACCGGAAGCCCGAGGTCGCAGCTTCAGAAAATCTTTTCTGATCGCGTACGCCCACCGTATCGGCCAGCGCTTGCTGGAAGCTCGGGAGCGAGCTACAAAGGCGGCGTCGGAGCATCACGGTAGCGCCTTGCTGCCGATCTTGGCCGAGCGCAGCGATGCCGTGAACAAGGCATTCACGGCCATGTATCCGTCGACAACGGAGGTGCGTATCGAGGCACGCGATCATGCGGGTCGACGTGCAGGCCGTGCCGCCGCCGAACGCGCCGACCTTACCGGTGGGCGCGAACGTATCGACAAATCAGATCTGGCCTCGTAGTGCGCGCTACATTGGCTGGCATGACCGGTCTGGATACTCCGCTGACACCACTTCGCTTTCTCGAACGCGCTGCGGAGGTTCATCCCCACAAGATCGCCGTGGAGGATGGTCCGCGCACCTTCACCTACGAGCAGTTCGCCGCCGCCGTCACCCGGCTCGCGCATGCACTGCGCGCGTCGGGGGTCGGCCACGGCGATCGGGTGGCCTACATGGCGTCGAACTCGGCAGAGCTACTGTTCGCGCATTACGCGGTGCCACTGGCCGGTGCCGTTCTGGTCGCGATCAACACCAGGCTCTCGCCGGACGAAGTTCGGTACATCTGCGATCACTCCGGTTCGGTTCTGTTGGTGGGTGATTCGGTACTGCTGGCCGGTCTCGGAACAGATCCCATCGCAGATTCGGTCACCGAGATCGTCGAGACCCCCTCGGTGGACGGCACGTACGACAGGCTGCCGCACACCACGCGATACGACGCGTTCCTCGAACGGGGCACGGACGAACCGATGGATTGGGAGGTCGACGACGAGACGTCGACCATCACGATCAACTACACCTCGGGCACCACCGGTCGACCCAAGGGCGTGATGTACACCCACCGCGGTGCTTACCTCAATTCCCTGGGGGAACTTCACCACCAGGGATTCGGGGTCGACACACGCTATCTGTGGACTCTGCCGATGTTCCACTGCAATGGGTGGTGCACCACGTGGGCGGTCACGGCCGCGTCCGGCACACACGTGTGCCTTCGCGGAGTGCGCGGCGACGCCATCTGGTCGGCCATCGACAACGGCGTCGATCACCTTGCCGGTGCGCCGACCGTGTTGACCACTCTCGCCACTGCTGCAGAGGCACATTCACTCGATCGACCGTTGACCATCGTCACTGCGGGAGCTCCTCCGAGCCCGACGATCATCGCCAAGATTCGAGCATTGGGAGCAACGCTCGTACACGTCTACGGCCTCACCGAAACCTACGGTCCGTATTCGGTGTGCGAGGCGAAGCAGGAATGGCTCGAACTGGACGCCGACGAACAGGCCCGTCGCTTGGCTCGACAGGGAGTCGGCATGCTCACTGCGGACCGTTTACGGGTGGTCCGCGACAAGCCTGGCCCCGGTGGGGTTTTGATCGATGTCGAACCCGACGGCACCGAAATGGGTGAGATCGTCATGCGCGGCAACAACGTCATGAAGGGGTATTACAACGACACGGCCGGAACGACACAGGCTTTCGCGGGCGGCTGGTTCCATTCCGGTGACCTCGGGGTGATGCATCCCGACGGCTACGTTCAGCTACTCGATCGCGCCAAGGACGTCGTCATTTCCGGCGGCGAGAACATCTCCACCATCGAAGTGGAACAGGCACTGGCGAGCCATCCTGCCGTCGCGGATGTTGCGGTCATCGGGGTGCCCGACGACAAGTGGGGAGAACGGCCGAAGGCGTTCGTAGTGCTGGTGGCCGGCGCGGACGTGTCGGAAGCCGAGCTCGTGGCGCACGTGAAATCGGCCATCGCGTCGTACAAGGCTCCGCGCAACGTCGAGTTCATCGTCGAGCTGCCGAAGACATCGACGGGCAAGATCAGGAAAAAGGAGTTGCGCGACGCCGAGTGGGGCACGTCCGCGTCCAAGATCAACGGATAGCTTCTCTGGTCACGCCATCTGCACACCGGCGATTTCGGTGACGCCGCCCTTGCCGTCGAACGACAGCTGCCGAAATGCCACCTTCTCGACGAAGAACCTGTCGTGGCTCACCAGAATCACAGCACCGGGGAAGGCCATCAGCGCACGTTCTAGCACCTGGGTGCTCTGTAGGTCGAGGTGGTTGGTGGGCTCGTCGAGCACGATGACGCCTGCGCCGAACAACAGGCACTGCGCCAATGCAACTCGTGCCTTCTGCCCTCCGGACAGCACGCCGATCTTCGATTTCAGATCCATCTCGGAGAACTGCAGCAACGTGAGAAAGCGGTGGACTTCTTTCTTCGTCGCCGTCAGAGCGAGACTGCCCGGCATCGCGTTGACCGAGTGCGAGACAGTGTCGTCGAGATCGAGATCGGCGAGCACCTGGTTGTAATAGATGAAGGACGGTGCCTTGGTCTTCCATTTGATCTTGCCACTGTCGGGTTGCTCGGCACCGACGAGGATGTCGACCAGCGTGGTCTTTCCGCATCCATTGGGCCCAGTGATGGCGATACGGTCACCGCGGTGCACGGTGAACGAGATGTTCTCGAAGAGTCGTTGCTCGCCATAGCTTTTCGCGATTCCCGTGATCTCCGCGAGGTTGTCGTGCACATGCAAACCGCCGTAGATTGCGGTGACCACCGTGTCGACCGGGCGGGGGCTCTTGCTCTTCTTGATGTTCGCCAGTCGACGTTTGAGCACTCCGCTGGGGTTCTTCACTGCTTCCTTACGATCACTGATCGCTTCTTGCTCGTAGGCCAGCAGCTGCTGTTCGTTGCTGAACTCACGTTCGAGGTTCTTGAGTCGAAACTGCTTCTGCTGCACGTATTCCGAGTAGCTACCGTCATAGGTCTGCAGGTGATGGTTCTCGATTTCGACGATGCTGGTGACGACCTGCTCGAGGAATGCGCGGTCGTGCGAGACAACGAGTAGCGCACCGCGGAAGTCTCGTAGCCAGCGTTCGAGCCACGCGATTCCGGCAACATCGAGGAAGTTCGTCGGCTCGTCGAGGAGCAGGACGTCCGGGGCCTCGATGAGGATCTTGGCCAACGCCGCGCGGTTGCGCCAACCACCGGACAGTCGATCGACGGGGAGCTCCCGTCGTTCGGCGTTGAATCCGAGCATCGACAACACGGTGTCGATCTGTTGGTGGTAGGTCCAACCGCCACTGTTCTCCATGGCGTCGAGCAGTTCGGCTTGACGATCGACGAGCTTGTACATCTGCTTCTCGTCCAGGTCACCGCCCAATGCGGCCTCGACCTCGGCCAACTCGGTCTCGATTGCGTGGACGGCACCGAAGAGAGATTCGAGCTCCGCTTGAATGCTGCGATCGCCGTCCAGTTCGGAGAACTGCGAGAAGTAGCCGATGCGAGCACCCTCGGTGACGTCGACGCCCCCCGAATCCGGGGTCTCTCGGCCGAGGAGAAGCTGCAGCAGGGTGGTCTTGCCTGTGCCGTTGCGGCCGATCAGACCGATGCGATCGCCGTCGGCGAGGCGGAAGAACACCTCACGCAACATCACCTTCTGGTCGTATCCCTTGGCAACGTCGTTCAAGCGAATCCAGCTCAAGCGTCCACTCCTGTAAAGCACGGGGTTCGCTGAGTCGTCGAACCGACTCGCTCACTGTAGTCGCGTCTGCGCGAACACTCCGCGTCGCCGATCAGGTCGACTCCCACAACCACAAGTAGTAATCGAGCCGTTCACGGTCGAGGTCTATGCCGTACGCATCCAAGAATGCATCGCAGTAGCTCCGGCCGAAGTTGTACTCGGTACTCCAGATTGCCGGTGCCAGGTCTGCCCAACGATCGGCGACGCCCATGCTGCCCATGTCCACGTGCGCTGCGCAGGATCCGTCGGCGGCGATCAGGGTGTTCGGCATGCAGGCGTCGCCGTGACACACGACCAGTCGATCGACCGACGGAGATTTCACCGGCAACTCGCGATCGCCGATACGAGAGACCACCGACCAGTCGAACGGGCACTGCGCGACGGGGACTGCATCGTGAAACGCGCGAAGGCCGGTTGCCGCCGCTCGGACCGCGGTGGCCGGGTCCTCCATCCAGCGATCGGCGACGGCGTTCTCCCACGGCAGAGCCTCAGTCATCATCCAGGACCCGGTAGCGTCCGAACCGGTTTCGAGGACTTTCGGAACCGGGGTGTACCGAATTACCCAGTCCAGACGACACCGCTCGTCTTCCAGGTCGATCGAGCTTTCGACCGGCGTCCACTTGACGTAGCGCGCCTGGCCGAGGCGGAATGTCATGCCTCCCAGCACATTCGACCACACAGGTTCGATTCCGTCGTACCCTGCCAACTCTCGTACGACGGTCGGGACCGCGATATCGCCGTCGGGCACGCTCATTTGCCGGTGATTGTCGCAAGTGAATCGTTCGGCGGGGACACAACGACTGGATCGCGTCCGGACCACAGATCGAGAACTGCTTTGGGGCGTGCCAACAACTCTCGTGCGTAGTTCCGCACAACAGCGAGCGTGTTGCAGTCGATGCAATCGGCGGTCACGCCGTCGACCTCCAGATCCATGTCCTCGCACAGCGCCACGGCGCGCGAGACGTGAAGGGGTTGACTGATGATGAGTCCACGTTCGACGCCGAACGTCTCTTTCGCGCGGGCGCACGTGTCGTAGGTATCGATGCCGTGATCGTCTCCGATGATGACGTCAGGGTCGATTCCATGCTCGATCAGGTACTCGGTCATAGCCTGAATCTCGTTGCCGGACTTGCCGTCTGCATCACCGGAGACAAGGATTGCCTTGATCTTTCCGGCCTCCATCAACTGAATGGCGGTGTCGAGCCGACCGGCGAGAAAGCGCATCGGTTTGCCGTCGCGCACCTGGGCACCGAGAACGATCCCTACTGGCGCGTCCGGTGCGTCGTCGACGTCGTAGACCTTGCCCGCCGTCGCGTACGCAACCCATCCGGCCGATGCCAGAACGACCGCGACCAGCGCTGCGACAACAGCGCACATCGCTTGTAGTAGTCGCCGAACCAGTCCTCGAGGCTTTGCTGTCGTACTCATGATCTCGTTTCGTCGGCTGCGGAAAACTCAACGTAGCTCACGAAATCGGCGAACCGTCGATCGCGCAGCGCACCCTCATCGATTCCACAGTGAACCCTCAGAAGAACCCTGCCCGTCGCGGCGATTGTCGGACGAGTACCGTCTTACCAGTGAATCCGCTGCTGACCTCTCGACGCTACGTCGACTTGCGTCTGCAAGCCAGCGCTACCTGTTGACGGTCCTCTAGACCGCAACCTCTCCGTCGGGCACATCGTCCCGATGAGCACTTTCTCGCCCACCTCTGTCGGCGTCTCTTCTTTTCGAAAGGCATAACCATGTCTGCGCCCAGCGCTACCCGTACGCGCCGTGTCCCTACCTGGGCAACCGCGTTCGGTCCACAAATCGTTGCCGGTCTCGTACTCGGTGTCGTGTTCGGGCTGATCGCTCGATCGATGCCCGACGCGGCCGACGGCAACGAAAACTGGTTGGTCGGTACCCTCTCGACCATCGGTTCGAGCTACGTCAAGCTGCTCACCGTCGCGGTCATTCCGCTGGTCTTCACGGCCATCGTCAGTTCCATCGCCAATCTTCGTGAAGTCACGAACGCTGTACGTCTGGCAATCCAGACGCTGTGGTGGTTCGCCATCACGGCGTTCATCGCGGTGATCATCGGCATCGTCATCGGTCTGGTCGCCCAGCCCGGATCGCGGACCAGCGCTGGGGCGGACTCGGCAGGAGATCCGTCCAGCGTCGGATCCTGGTGGTCGTTCCTCACCGGTTTGGTGCCGAACAACTTCCTCGCGCTCGGTGCGAAGACCACGGTTGCCGAGAGCGGTACCGCGACCACGTCGTTGAGCTTTAACATCCTGCAGTTGCTGGTGATCGCCGCTGCCATCGGTATCGCTGCACTCAAGGTCGGCAAGAAGGCCGAGCCCTTCCTCGCGTTCAACGCCTCGTTGCTGGCCATTGTCCAGAAGGTGCTGTGGTGGATCATTCGCCTCGCGCCGATCGGCACTGCTGCTCTGATCGGCAATGCTGTGGCCACCTACGGCTGGGACGCCATCGGTTCGCTCGGAGTGTTCACCGTCTCGATCTACGTCGGCCTGGCTGTTGTGTTCTTCGTGGTGTACCCGTTGATCGTTCGCGCTCATGGTCTTTCGGTGCGCGCCTTCTACTCGGGCGTGTGGCCCGCGACCCAGCTCGGTTTCGTCTCGCGATCGTCGATCGGCACTCTGCCTCTCACCGAGCGCGTCACCGAACGCAACCTGGGCGTGCCGCGTGAGTACGCCTCGTTTGCGGTACCGCTCGGGGCGACGACGAAGATGGACGGTTGCGCGGCAATCTATCCCGCCATCGCAGCACTGTTCGTCGCGCAGTTCTACGGTATCGACCTGACCATCACCGACTACCTGCTGATCATCGTCGTGTCTGTGATCGGTTCAGCGGCAACAGCAGGAACGACAGGCGCGACGGTGATGCTGACTCTTACGTTGTCGACCTTGGGCCTGCCTCTCGCCGGCGTCGGCCTGCTGCTCGCAGTGGAACCGATCGTCGACATGGGCCGTACCGCGGTCAATGTCACCGGCCAGGCTCTGGTGCCGACCATCGTCGCCAAGCGGGAAGGCATCTTGAATCTCGAGCGCTACAACGCTCCGCGCAACGGCGATCCCTTCGTCGACGAGGAAGCCGAAGTGGAACTGGCTCGCTAGCAGCACGTTTCGAACGACCGATCCCGACGACCGAGCAACTGGGTCGTCGGGATTTTTCGTCTATCGCGGTGGCGACAGCGCTTCGACTGTTGCCGCGGTGGCACTGTCCACGGCCTCGACACTCGCGAAATAGTGTCGAAAGAACTCGCGCATGGTCTTGATGATCTCGATCTGCTGCTTGATCGCAAAGCGAGCGGAGCCTTCTTCGCCGACAGCAAGGCGATGGAATTTGGCTCCGAGTTGTTGGGCTGACGGCAGATTGCCAAAAGCTTCAGGCCTCGACAGACCCTTGGTCATCTCGAGCATCCTGGACAGGTCGAGCAAATAAATCTCGCATGCCCTGTCACACCGCTGGGCAACGTCCGATTCGACCGAGAGCTCGCCTGCGGAGGCTCGGTCCCGCAGCATCTGCCAATGAATGAGGTTGTCGGTGAGTCCGAACGATCTGTCGGTCATGCGTCTACTTCCTCACTTCGGTAGGTGCAGCTCGAGCTTGATTGCGTGCTCCATAACCTCTTCGCACGGATCACCCAAGGTGTCTTCTGAACCAATCGTGTCCACCACGAAAATGATCAGATTTCCGTTCACGTCAAATGCGATGTCACATCCAGTCGGCGGGTTTCCTTGGTAGTCGGAGTTGTATTGAACTGCGTCACGCGAGCCGACCTGGACTGAGAGTTGCCGCTCGTTCTGTGGGCTACGCAGATACTCGTCGATCGAGTTGATCGACGACATGACGGACAGGTAGTACCAGGCCTCCGGCCCTCGTGCATCCCACGTGCAGTTCTTCCAACCCGGGTATGTGGTGATTCCAGCGAAGTCGGGTCGTTCCGTACTCACGTCCAAGCCGCTTGCTGTCACCGCAGATTTCGGGATAGTGCATGGATCGAATGGCTCTCGTGGACCCGGTGTCACCGCCGACGTGGATGTGTCCTCGCTCGCGACCGGGCTTTCATTCGTCGAGCCGGCGCATCCCGTCAGCAACAGCACCGCGCTGCACGCCACAGCAATTCGACGTCCAGACATCACACGCATTCATTCAACCTCTCGACTCCGACGGCACTGACAGGTTGGACGCACGCAACGCGCGATCGGTTCCCTAGACGGGCCGCGAGGCCTCGATCTCCTGCGACTTCACGGAAGCAGGACTCCTACGTTCGGCTGCCCACACCCACAAGGCCAGCGAGATCAATGCGATCACTTCGGCAACGACGAGCACGCGCTCCACGTAGCCGAGGGTGACCACCCGATACCAGGGTCGCGTGCCGACGGCACCGACAACGAGTGCGTATGCGATCGGGAGCAGCGTGCAGACGGACAGCACGCTCAGCCACAGTGTCGTTCGTGCCCGGACAGTCCATGGACCCTGACGAATCCAGGGCCGCGAGAACGCGAAGACCGCGACGGGGATGCTGACGAACGCCACTGCCGCACCGAGTCGATGGATCGTCCCGCCGAGGCTCAGTGACGCGTCGTTCGACCAATCTTGCTTCGGCACGGCGACAACGGCAACAAGGCCGATAGTCCACAGCATCAGACACAAGGACGCTACCGAGGTATGTCGGGTGAGCCGTTGTCGCACCGCGGCCAGCAGAGTGAAAGCAGAACCCAACGCGAGCAGGACGACCCCGATCGAGAACACCCACTGCTGTGCGCCGAGTCCGTATTCACTGATCGTGCGCCGAAGGTGCGAAGGCGTCTGCCATGCAGTGTGAGCATCGAGAACCAGAACGACCAGCGCTCCCAACACGATCGACACGGTGCCGACCTCGGCCGGACGAATCGACACGAAGACCCCTCTCACGAACGACGTCGGTCGCGTCCGACCTCCATGGTGCCCGAACCGTTGCTCGAACCCCCTTGGATCGTTGTGCGCGGAAACTCGGTCTCTGCTACGTGTTCAGTCCGGGGACATATGAGACACGAGATGTCCACGGACATGTGACACACAGGCTGTGGTGATGCTGCGGGGCACTGTGACCGGCTATGGAGTAATCCATGGCCAGATCGGATGCCCGGATGAACCTGCTCGACGCCACCTTGACCGCATGGATCATCGAGGGAGCTGACGTCTTCGACGAACGAGGCCTGTCTGGCTTCTGCGCCGATCACGGGCTCTCCCGCAGTACTGCCAACCGTCACGCCGCCCGGATCCGGGAACGGGGCCGGTGGGAGCTCGACTCCCGCCGGCCTCGTTCGAGCCCGGCACGCACCCCTGACACTGTCGAAGCCCACATCATCGCGCTCCGCGGCGAATTGGGCCGCGAAAACGGTGCCGACAACATCCGCTACGAGCTGACCAAGATTGCCGCCGAACATGATTGGGCCGGCAAAGGCTGGAAGATCCCAGCCCGATCGACCATCAACAACATCCTCACCCGCCACGGCCTGGTGACCCCGGAACCCAAGAAGCGACCCAAATCGTCCTACCGCCGGTTCCAATACGCCCGACCCCGTGACTGCTATCAGATCGACGCCACCGAAGTCGTACTCGCCGGCGGTGGGAAAGCCACCGTCTTCGAGGTTCTCGACGACTGCACCCGCACCCTCGTCGCGACGTACGTCTGCCACGCCGAGACCACCGCCGGAGCCATCACCGCCATCGGTACAGCGTTCGCCGACTATGGTGTGCCAGCAATAGTGTTGTCCGACAACGGAATGGCGTTCTGCGCAACCGCATCGAAGGGCCGCTCGAAGTTCGGTGCATTCGTCACCGATTCCGGTGCCCGGCTCATCCACTCGAGTCCGTACCACCCGCAGACCAACGGCAAAGTCGAACGCCACCACCGGACCTTCAAAGAGTGGCTCACCGACCAACCCACCCGGCCCGCCACCGCAGCGCAACTACAGAAATCATGCAACCGATACCAGAAGTTCTACAACACCGACCGCCGCCACAGTGCCGTGAAAATGCCCCCTGATCAGGCATGGAACCGAGCTGCGACCCTCGGCGGTCCACAGCATTTACCCGCCCAGGTCGACGCCTCCGTCGGCACCCATCGCGTCTCCGACTCCGGCGTGATCGCCGTCGGCAACCACACGATCTCCGTCGGACGACCCCACGCCTACACTCGCGTGACCGTCCTACGCGACGGCAACCACGTCACCGCCTACACGGCAAGCGGAGACGTCCTCGGCCACCTGCACCTGAACACCGACAAGCGCTACCAAGGACAACTCCACCGCCCCGCAGCCTAGAATCGTGTCCCACATGTATCGAGACACCCGTGTCCCACATGTATCAAGACAGCACACGGTCTCTGCTACGAATTTCCGCGCACATGCGGCGAAGCCGCTCTCATATGGAGGTCGGCCTGTCAACGACGGCATGGTGAAGCGGTGGCACGCACCGTCGTGTGTGCCACCGCTTCCTGTTGCCGGGATGGTGATCGATGCGAGTGGGAGGTGAGCGTGTCGTAGTGTTCGACGCGTCGTCAACTCTCATATACGCGGGTTGGTTACCGCAGGACGGACTGTTTCGGCTGGAGTGGATCGCAAGTCTATGAGTCGAGCGTGATCCCAACGCGCAGTTGAGGATTGCTCATAGGCGGCTAGCGGGTCACTCCCAGACGCTCGGCCACATCCCACATCGTCGTCGACCGTTCATTCCGGACATCTATCCCGACGCAGATCGCTACTTCGGCGTCGGAGCTTCAGTCATTCCTCGAGCGTGGCCAACGACCAGCACCAGCCGGCCAGCTCTCGTGCGATCCCGGCATTGGCGACCACCGCACGTTTACCGCGTTCGTCGAAATGTTCCCACCGTGCGTGCAGCCGCCGGTTCGCTTGATGTCCTCGCGCTTTGGCTTTGGGAGTCGACGCCTTCCACCGTGCCACCAGTTCACGCCCCGGCCGATACGGCTTGCGATGATGCCAGGCAGCCTCGACCAGCAGTCGGCGTACGTGAGCATTGCCGGTTTTGCTGACACCGCCCTGCGACCGGGATTCACCGGAAGAATGCTCGGTCGGGATCAACCCGACGAACGCACCGATCGAGCGGCCGGTCAACCGGTCCCACTCACCGATCTCCGTCGCCAAACCGAACGCTGTCAACGTCGCCACCCCACGAAGGCACCCCAGCCGGGTCACCACCGGAGTGAACGACGAATGCGCAGCCATGTCCGCGATGGCGGTA
>NZ_KQ031372.1:0-32860 GCF_000963615.1 Rhodococcus sp. PML026
GCCCGGTGCAATACCGAGCCCAGGCCCTCGCAGCCTAGGATTTCCATTAACCGGTCCAACCCACGGGGTCCAGTGCACGGCAATGGGACATTGATCCACACCCGGGGGCCGAAACAGGGCAGAGGTCCGGGGCGGAGTGTCCGGTAAGTGCATATTCCAAGCAAGCGCGCTTGATTTTAAGTACTACGAATGACCGAAAGGACTTGTAAAAGTACGACGAATGCGAGAAGGTGAGCTTGTTCACTTTTCAGTGAGGAGACAGCTCATGGTGCGAGGCGCACCCGCCAGGCCGGTCCAACTTCCCGTTCCCAATGCAGATGTCTGGGACTGGCAACTCGACGGTCTGTGTCGTGGTCTCGACTCGTCCGTGTTCTTACATCCCGAAGGGGAGCGAGGCCGTGCCCGCGCCACTCGGGAGAAAACCGCCAAGCAGGTCTGCGGCCGGTGCCCGGTGCTGGAGCAATGCCGTCAGCACGCACTCGAAGCGAACGAGCCGTACGGCGTGTGGGGCGGAATGTCTGCACACGATCGCGCAGACTTCTACCGCGGAGCCGTTCGTACCGCTTGATCCTGCTGTACCGGTGCTGCGGAGACTTCGTAGACGATCTCAAGGCCGTCCTCGTCATCCCATTGCTCACCCACTTCGATGAACGCGAAGCTCTCGATGAGGGCCAGCGAGGGCGTGTTGTTCGGGCTGACTGTGGCGCGAACACTACGCACCTCCTTGTGTTGCCGTGCAACGGCGAGAAGGGTTTCTACCGAACGTCTGGCATGGCCTCGTCGACGAAACTCAGGATCGACTCGGTACCCGATCTCCACCATCCCCGTCTCGTCGGGAGCTCCGTGGAAGCCGGCCACGCCGACTGGCATGGCGACGTTCGGGTCGACCATCAGCCGCGTGATCCACGATGCATCACCGGGGATGTCGATGATCTGCTCGCTTCTCCTCCGCCACAGGCTGCGGCATTCGACCCCGGCGAGATAGGGCGAAACACAGTGGTGTGATGCGGGAATCGACTGTCCCGCGGCCAAGGCGTGCAGCATCTCCGCGGGAATTGCGTCCAGGCGAAGTCGTGACAGGTGGGGCTGGGGATGACGCCACGGGGCACTTGTCATAGTCATTGGCGAGACCTTTCCACTCTTTCCCGCCGATCAGCCTTTCATTCTCGGTCCACGATTAGGTCGAGCACAACGCCGCTCGAGTCGAAGCCGAAACGGGAGTTGAGCGGCAAGCGATGTGCTTCAGGTTTCAAACTTTCGATACCTTGGCGAACTATTTTGGCTCAAACCCTTGTCTTGGACGTATGTGCCGTTTTATGTTCGAAGCGTCCAGAAGCACGAAACAACTCATGTTTCTCGAGGAGTAAACATGCAGGTCAGACGAGCTATCGGGGGAGTATTAATCGGGGTTGCCGTTCCCGCACTGGCCATGGCGGGAGTGCAATGAGCCTCGGCTGAACCTATTCAGCCGCAACCGCAAACGCCCGCTTCTGTCGCCAGGCACATTCGCCTTCCACTCCACGAAAACGGTTGCGTGGTGGGCAATGACAACGGCCGATGTGTTGGCGGCGGGGTGTACAAGCGAGAGGATGCGAGATGGCAGCACCACTGATCAATTCATCGCAAATTCCTGCCCCGATCAAGGTCGGGTCGCGGATACCACAAGGCACCTCGATAGATCGCATCATTGCTGTGCTGGAGCCTCTGGACGGGAAAGTGACGCGTGTAAGCGAGACGTCAGCCCGGATCGACGCCGGCAACATAGCCATTTACCGAATGTTGGGAACATCGCTAGCTCTCGGGCGGCGTAACTTGCCAATTGCCGTCTCGATTGATGTCAGGGACCAAAAGCCCTCAGTTTCAGTGACATTGAGAGACACGATTGCCGTGGTACTCCGTGTGCGGAGTGAGGGTGATGCGCTGAATGAACGCGTCGCGGAGATCAACGAGCTTCTCAATGTTGTATGACTTCCGATTCCGCGGTACTGCGAGCTACTGATCTCACAATTTCGGTGGCGGATCGCGCACTAGGGCAGTATCTCCATTGCGTCGCTCGACGCTCTTGCACGCTCAGTCGCAGGCGGGGGGGGGGGGGGGGGGGGGGGGGGGGGGGGGGGGCCATCCCGGCGTTGTGCTCCTTGGTGGCCATAATGGTTTTGCTTCCAGCTGGATAAATGGTCCGAATGTGGAAAAGGTGGGGCGACGTAGGCGCAGACTGGAAGCGGATTGCCTCGTCATCATCGAGCGTTCACTCGTCCGAGCCGTGATCGGAAGTATCGGGGTGGGATGCAGCGCACGGTGCTGGACGTGGTCTGCGCACTGGATTCGAGGCAACCAGCGTGCTTGTCGGAAAACCTGTCGGTGGGCTCGTGTTTCATGACGACCCATGAACAAGGTCCTGCGTGCGACGCTCGTCAGTGCGGTCGTCATCACCACCGTCATCGGAATCGCGTCGTTCGTGTTGAGTTTCGCCGCACTGTGGGATCTCGCCACGATGGCGGGCGTCCCGCGATCGCTGTCCTGGTTGTGGCCCGTGATCGTCGACGGCACAATTCTGCAGGCCACGATCTCCGTCATCGCACTCGCTCAATTCGAGGAACAACGCAGTGGTCGACGCTTCTTCTGGGGAGTGTTGATCACGGCAGCTCTGGTCAGTATCGGCGCAAATGCTATGCACGCCTTCATTTCCGACGCCGGAACATTGCATCCGGCGCTGTCGGCGGCCATCGCGACGGTCGCCCCGGTCAGTCTGTTGGCCGCGACCCACGGACTCGGCATCCTCGTCCGAGTACCGGCCGAACTGCCGAACAATCCAGAGATCCTGGACGACGCCCGAAGCCTCACGCAGGCAGACGACGACACCGTGGCCGCCGACGTGGTGCCGCTGCAGACCGGGATCGAACCGAGACCGGAACTGGCTGAGCCCGCGTCTGCTGTGTCATCCACCCCGGTACCGGCCGCACCCGTCGAGGACGTTCGTCGCGAGGTGCCGGCGCGCGATATTCCGTTCACCTCCGTGCGTACGGTCGAACCATTGGACGACGTCGATCGCTGGATTCTCGACGAAGAACGGGTGGACGATCTCTATCCCGTCGACGCTCCGTGACATCCGGTGGCACCATCGAGTGATGAGCCAGAATCTGCCGAGATCCGTAGTTCCCGAGAAGCCGAAGCCGGGTCAGGAGTCGGTGTGGGATTACCCCCGTCCACCGAAGCTCGAGTCCTCCAACCGTTCGCTGGTCGTCCGGCTCGGCGGCGAGGTGGTCGCGCGCACCACCGCCGCGTACCGAGTGCTCGAAACCAGCCATCCGCCCACCTGGTACATCTCTCCCGCAGACGTGGTTCCGGGTGCGTTGACGCCGTCCGAGGCCCGTTCGACGCACTGCGAATGGAAGGGCGCGGCGACGTACTGGGACGTGCACGGCGGAGATGCCGTCGCCCCGGCCGCGGGGTGGAGCTACGAGAACCCGACACCGCGGTTCGCCGAGATCGCCGGCTACCTCGCGTTCTCACCCAGCCGACTCGACTGCGAAATCGACGGCGAGGCGGTCCGGCCGCAAGAAGGCGGTTTTTACGAGGGCTGGATCACCGACGACGTGGTCGGCCCGTTCAAGGGCATCCCGGGCTCCTACGGCTGGTGATCACTCACCCCGCGGGTAGCTCGGCGCGGGGGATGATCTGAATCGAACTCGTTGCGCCGGGGTCGCTACCGGTCACCAGAACGTCCCCGGTGCGCGGGTCCACGGCAACGGAGTTGGCCTGTGTCACGGTCGGGACGTCGCCCAGGATTCGCGGTGCGGAGACGTCCGAAACATCGACCACGCGCAGCAGATTCGACGCGGTCAACGTCACGAACAACAGTGCCCGGTCGCGGTCGACGGCAAGTCCGTACGGATTTCCCGGGGCCTCGATCGACGCGGTCTGGCGGATACTCCCCGCAGCGTCGACCGAGGCGAGAAGAACGGTCCCGCCGTCGGTATCGGCGAACCCGGCTGTTGTCTCGTTCACCGTCACGGCGTGGGTCAGCTTGACGCCGATCGGGGCCTGCGCCACCTCCCGCTGGGTCGCGCCGTCGTAGACCCACACACCGTTGCCCTGCACGTCTGCGACGGCGGCGTACGGGCCGAGAGCGGCAGCGCCACCGGGCTGGACCGGGCCCGGCGGTAGCTCCGACAAGACCGATCCCTCGCGCAGGAAGATCACCCCGCCGCCCATCTCGTTGGTGGCCACGATGGTGCCGCCGGAGGTGAGCACCGCGTCGTGCGGCTGCCGTCCGACACCGGTGGCCGTGGACAGGATCGCGCCGTCGTTGAGCGCCACTTCGAGTAGTTCGTCACTGCCTTCGAGCGGGACCAGGACCGGGCCGTCGGGACCTGCCAGCGAAAGATGCCGGGGTGCGCCCGTCGTCGGGACCATCTGCCGGACGGCACCCGTCGCCGCGTCGAACAGCACCACGCCGTCGGGCTCGCGTACTCCGGCGGCGGCGATGCCCGACGTCCCCACGACGATGCCCTCGGGAGCCCCCGGGAGCGGAACGACAGTTCCGATGGGATCGGCAGAATCGGGCGCCTGGGCGGGTTCGGCTGCCGGAGTTGTTGCCGGAGTGGATGCCGGCGAGGGGGATTCGTCAGGGGTAGACGAGCACCCCACGAGCAGGAGGCACATGACCGTCGCCGCGGCGAAAGCGGTTTTCACGATCGGCGGTACTGCTCGAAGTGCAGGGCATCGTCCAGTGGACGCCCCGTGCGCCAGCCGAATCGCTCGAGATCCGGTACCTCCTGGAACGATTCGACCGGGCCCACACACAACCATGCGATCGGACGCACCGGGGCGGGGATGTCGAGCAGTTCGGTGAGGTACGCCTCGTCGTAGAACGACACCCAGCCGACCCCGACGTTCTCGGCTATCGCTGCGAGCCAGAGGTTTTCGATGGCCAGTACTGCCGAGAACAATCCGGTGTCGTCGACGGTATCGCGGCCGAGGACGTGCGGGCCTCCCCGGTTCGGGTCGTTCGTGACCACCACTCCGGTGCCGCTGGTCTCGATCCCTTCGATACGGATGGGGTCGAACGTCTGTCGGCGCTCGGAGTCGAGCTTGTCCGCGAAGTCCTGTCGGCAGTCGGCGACGTGTGCGGCGAAGGCGCTCAACGTGTCGGGTTTGCGGACCACTATGAAATCCCAGGGCTGGGTGTTACCGACGCTCGGTGCCTGGTGCGCTGCGCCGAGGATGCGGCGCAAGGTGTCGTCGTCGACGACGGTTCCGTCGAACTCGGCTCGCACGTCGCGGCGAGATCGAATGGCCGCGTATACCGACAGTGTGGCTTCGGTCATGATATCCGTTCTCCGATAACAGTTTTCAAGTTCTCGTTCAGTTCGTCGACGAGGGCGGGCAGGTGCTCGCCGGGGGTGGGGCGGCCCAGATGGAAGCCCTGCGCCCGTCCGCATCGCAGCTCACGCAACACCGATACCGTCCTTTCGTCCTCTACGCCCTCTGCGGTCACCGACAGTCCCAGTGTGCGCGCCAGTTCGATGGTCGAGCGAACGATGGCGGCGTGAGTGGCATTGTGCGACATTCCGCTGACGAACGTTCGATCTATCTTGAGTTCCTGGACCGGGAGGCGCTCGATGTAGGCCAGGGAACTGTAGCCCGTGCCGTAATCGTCGATGGCGACCTGCACTCCCATGGCGTGCAGACCGGCCAGCACCTCGGTGGCACCGGCGGGGTCGGTCATCGCCGAGCTCTCGGTCACCTCCAAGGTCAACTGCTCTGCAGGGCAATCGAACTCGGACAGGGCTCGGGACACGTGGAAGATCAGACTGTCGTCGAACAGGTTTCGGGTGGAGATGTTGACGGCCATGCGCAGGTGCAGGCCCGATGCCGCCCATCGCTGTCGTTCCGCCAGGGCTTGCTCGAGAACGTAGCGGGTCAGTGGGCGGATCAGTCCGGTGTGCTCGGCCGTGGGCAGAAATGCGCTGGGAGAGAGAATGTCTCCGCTCGGGTGGTGCCAACGCAGCAGTGCTTCGACCCCCACCACGGTCATCGAGTCCAGATCGACCTGGGGCTGATAGCGCAGTCTCAGTTGATCCGACGCGAGGGCGGCGGTGAGCTCGCCCAGCATGATCAACTGCTCGCTCTTGTCCCGGTCCATGGACCGGTCGTAGTACGCGACGCGCGATTGCACGGTCTTCGCGGCCTGCACGGCGAGGTCGGCGCGCTGCACCAGACGGTCGGGTGTGGCGTCGTCCTCGGCGACGCCCACCGGGGCGTTCGTCGCCACCCCGACGCTCGCTTCGATGAGCAGCGACATGTTGCCCACCTCGAACGGCGTCGAAAATTGTTCGAGTATGTCGCGGGCGAGGGCTTCGGGATCCATCGAATCCGATTCACCGCACAGCGCAAATTCGTCACCGGCCAAGCGTGCCAACAAGATCGCGTCGTCGCCTACCGTGCGCAGTCGGGTGGCGACGGCGGCCAACACCTGATCTCCGAGGCCCCGTCCGAACGTGTCGTTGATTTCGGTGAAGCGGTCGATGTCGACCGTCAGCAACGTCGATTCACCGGCGTTGCCGTAGATCTTGTGTTCGAGGGCGCGCAGGTTGGCCAGCCCGGTGAGGTGGTCGGTGTCGGCTACGGCACGGAGCTGAACGGTCTGGGTGTGCAGCAGCCGCAGCAGGTCGGTGATGCGCAGGATCACCAGGACCACCAGAATGCCCGCGCACAGCATGACCGCCCATCCCCACTGTGCGATCGGCTTCTCGCGCACGACTTCGACGACCATCACGGCGGGGGCGGTGAGCGTGGCGGCGGTCAGCACGACGACGGACGGTGTGGTGAACGACGCCATCAGGTGGGCGTCGGATTCGATGGTGGGACTGGTGATTCTCCGCATCGACGGGTGGAGTGCGGCGACGCCGATGAGGACGTAGGACAGCGTCCATCCCGCGTCGAGCAGCGAGCGGTCGGCCGAGGAATCGGACACGATGGAGAAGTTGTTGACGGTGTCGGTGACGACGAGCAGGACCACCGCCGCGGTGAGCAGTCGGTAGGACAGTGCCCGCCACTGACGAGAGCCGACGAAGTGGGCGAGCAACCCGAGCAGAAAGATGTCCATCGCGGGATAGGCGACATCGACCAGCCCGGCGACGCCGGAAATGCCGTCCCCATCCAGCGACGGTTGGACCGCAAAAACCCAGGTGAGCAGTGCGAATGCGACCATCACGATAGCGCTGTTGGCGATGTGGCCGCGTTCGCTCGCCCTCCACTTGTGCCGGACCAGCAGAAACAGTCCGAAACCGTAGATCGGGTAGCCGACGAGGTAGAGCGCGTCGGCGAGCGACGGGTAGGACGCGACGCCTCCGCCGGCGTGAAGCCACTCGTAGACGATGTCGCCGAGCACCCACACCGCGGTGCCCGCGGCGACGCTCCACCAGGCGGTTCGGTTGCGCGGACGGTTGAGCCTCGTTCCCACGATCGTGGCGGCGACGGCGGACGCCCCGACCACGACGAAAATCGATTGCGACCAGACGGAGTCGGGCACCGCGAAGTAGGCGATGCAGCCGAGTACGCCGAGTGCTCCGTACCACCGCCACCAGGCCGTCACAGTTGTCTCCAGCCGTTCGCGTGATCCGACGACTCAACAATGGCACATCAGGTGACCTGGGTCACTTTCTCGGGGTGTTTTTCGGGCTCGATGCAGGTAACGGGGATGTCGGTGCCTCGTGGGAGCATGAAATCGTGGAGTCGAACGCCGGGAAGGCGAAGAGCGGGGAAGCGAGCATCATGCACGCCGATCTCGACTCCTTCTATGCCTCGGTGGAGCAGCGAGACGACCCGCGGCTGCGGGGAAAACCGGTGATCGTCGGCGGGGGAGTGGTACTCGCGGCCAGCTACGAGGCCAAGGCCTTCGGGGTACGCACCGCGATGAGCGGTGGGCAGGCGCGGGCGGTCTGTCCGCAGGCGATCGTCGTGCCTCCGCGTATGGAGGCGTACTCCCAGGCGAGCAAGGACGTGTTCGACGTCTTTCACGACACGACGCCGCTCGTCGAGGGAATCTCCATCGACGAGGCCTTTCTCGACGTCGGAGGCCTGCGCAAGATAGCGGGCAGTGCACTCGACATCGGGCAGCAACTGCGCCGCGACGTCGCCGAACAGGTCGGGCTCCCGATCACCGTCGGGATTGCCACCACCAAGTTCCTGGCGAAGGTGGCCAGTGCGTTCGCCAAACCCGACGGGCTGCTGTTGGTGCCACCCGGTGGTGAACTCGAGTTCCTGCACCCGCTGAACATCGAACGGCTGTGGGGCGTCGGCAAGGTCACCGCCGAGAAGCTGCACGTGCTCGACATCCGAACCGTGGGAGACATCGCGGCCTACGGCGAGAGATCGCTGGCCTCGGTGTTGGGAAAGGGCGCAGGAGCGCACCTGTACGCACTGGCCATGGGCCGAGATCCGCGCCGCGTGCAGCCCGGAAAGTCGCGTAGTTCCATCGGTGCCCAACGGGCCCTGGGCCGCGGGCGGCACGACGCGGCCGAGGTGGAGGCGTCGTTGATCGGCCTCGTCGATCGCGTCACGCACCGAATGCGGGGCGCGCAGCGGACCGGCCGAACCGTGATGTTGCGCTTGCGGTTTGCCGATTTCACTCGGGCCACCCGATCGCACACCCTCGATCGCGCCACCGCCGACACCCGGGACATCCTCGATGCCGCACTCGAGCTGCTGCACGAGGCGGCTCCGCTGATCGCGGAGAAGGGCATCACGCTGGTCGGGGTGACGGTCTCGAGCATCGACAGGGGTGGAGCCGAGCAACTGGAACTGCAGTTCGACGCCCCCTCGGTACGCAGACCACCCGAGGCGTCGGCTCTCGACCGTGCGTTGGACGGGGTGCACAAGAAGTTCGGGTCGACGTCGCTGACGCGCGGGGTACTGCTCGGACGAGACCCGGGGGTATCGGTACCGCTGCTGCCGGACTGACTACGTGCGCACCGTGGGCTGCACCCGAAAGCCCTCGGGCATCATGGTCAGCCGCTCCGTGACCTTCAGCCGATACGACGGGTCGGCCTGCAGATCGAAGCGTTGCAGCACGGTGCCGAGTACCAGTACGGCCTCATGGACGGCGAATTGCCTTCCGATGCATGCTCTTTCGCCCGTCCCGAAGGGCTTGTACACGTGCGCCGGCCGAGCTTTGATGCGGGCGGGCAGAAAGTTGTCGGGGTCGAATTTCTCCGGCCGATCGCCCCACACCGGATCTCGATGCAGTGCCGTCGCGAGCACGATCGCCCAGTCTCCTGCCGCCATGGGGTAGCCGTCGCCGATGACGGTGTCGGCTCGTGCGCCGCGTCCGAACGCGGGAACCGTCGGCCACAGGCGCAGTGATTCGTCCAGGACTCGGCGGACGTACCGGAGTTTGGGGACCTGGCCGAACTCCGGCTTGTCCGTCCCCCAGATTTCGTCCACCTCGGCCCGGGCACGTTCGAAGACCTCGGGGTGGGTGGCCAGGAAGTACAGTGCGAAAGACAATGCGCCAGAGGTGGTCTCGTGCCCGGCGATCAAGAACGTCAGAATCTGGTGGCCGATGTTGGTTTCGCTCAATGCATTCGGGTTGTCGGCCTCGCGCGCCGCGTCCATCATGATCTGCAGTAGGTCGGTGAAGTCCCCGTCGGACTGTCGACGAGTACGTACGACGTCGGTGAGTACCTCGGCCAGGTACTTCTTGTTCTGCTCGTATCGGCGGTCCGATCGGGCGAACAGCGGCGCGGCGAACGCCGGGATCGACACCAACGCCCGCCGTTGGTTGTACGTCAGTGCGCCGACCATCGCGGACACGAACGGGTGTGGTTCGGCGCGGGTGAACGAGCCGAAGCTGTAGCTGAATCCGGTGCGTCCGATGGTCTCGAGTGTCAGCTTCGTCATGTCCGAGGACACGTCGGTCGTCGACGCGTCGCGTGAACGTTCGGTCCAATGCTCGATCAGATCGTCCGCGACGTTCACCATGATGTCGTGGTAGCCCCGCATGGCTCCGGCGGTGAACGCCGGCCGCAGCAGATCGTGGGCCCGTTGCCAATTGGGCTCGTCGTTGTAGGCGGTGAACAGGCCGTCGGCACCGATGTCGCGGAGGCGCTCGACGCCCGGCGGCAGGAACTTCTCGAAGCGGCGTTCGTCGCAGAGATCGCCGACCACGTCGGCACCCGAGGCGAAGACGAAGCGCTTGCCGAGGATGTGGCGCTCGAACATCGGTCCGAGCCGGGCGGCCAGAGCTGTCGAATCCTGGATCGGCGAGCGCGGGTCGACACCGATGACGTCGCCCAGTATCGGCAATCGATACGGCGGATGCGGTAGTACGCCGTCTCGTAGTGCGAATTCCGTCGACATGGCCGCTCCTCAGTCCCCGAACCGACTCGTTGAACCGGTGTCAAATAGTGACCGTACTCACCGTTGAACTCGTGTCAAGTAAGGTTCGAGACCCCATGACCACACCTCGAAAACGCATGACACCGGAGCAGCGGCGTGCGCAGCTGATCGAGATCGGGTCGACCCTGTTCGCCGAACGTCCCTACGAGGACGTGTGGATCGAGGAAGTGGCAGACCTGGCCGGGGTCTCACGGGGTCTGATGTACCACTACTTCCCGTCCAAACGGGAGTTCTTCGTCGAGATCGTGCGCACCGAATCCGAGCGCAACCTCGCCGTCACCGCCCCGGACCCGTCGTTGCCGGTCCTCGAGCAAATAGCCGCCGGACTCGACGCCTACATCGCCTACACCGACGAGCATGCGCACGGCGTCCGAGCGGTCAATCGAGGCGCGCTGCTCGGAGACGACCGCATCAACGACATTCTCACGCGCGAGTTCGACATCCAGCAGCAACGCATTCTCGACGCGCTGCCGGACGAGTTCCACGACGACGAGATGATCCGGGCCGCGCTCCGCGGGTGGGTGGCATTCGTCCGCGCGGTCTGTCACGACTGGGTGGAGCGCAGGACCCTGAAGAGGGAACAGGTTCGCGAGCTGTGTCTGAAGGCGATCGCAGGTCTTCTCGAGGTGTGACGTGCGGGTCTATCGTCGGGGAATGTGCCGAAACATCACCACCCTGCGGGGCTTGGAACCACACGCCACCGACGACGAGATCGAGGCTGCGGCGCGTCAGTACGTCCGCAAGATCAGCGGAGTGCAGAAGACGTCCGACGCCACCCGTGACGCGTTCGAGACGGCAGTTGCCGAGGTGACGGCCACGACGCATCGGCTGCTCGACGCCCTGCCGGACCGGCGGCAGCCACCCCCGACGGTGCCGCCGCTCAGGCGTCCGGAAGTGCAGGCGCGGATTGCCGCCAAGGCGGCTGCCGGGGCCTGACGCGCGCTAGCAGACCACTGCATCGAATGGATGGTTTTCCGCAGAATCGGACGCGCGATCGGGGTCGAGGGTGGCAAACTGGTCGAGTCAGGCGAAGGGGGTGACGATGACCGATCGACGACGACGCACGTTCGATTCCCGAGACGGTGACGCCGAAGTCGCCGAGCCGCTGCTGCGAGCGGTGTTGTCCTACGCGCCCCGCGACGAGTCCCCGATGCCCCATCCTTCCGAGGGCATCACCTTGCGGGCCGAGAACGGATCCGGTTCGATCCGCCTGGAATTGGCCATCGCCGACGAGCTCGGGGTAGGCGTACCGGGACCGTTCGGATCCAGATTCTACGAGTGTGGATCGTTCGAAGTGGTTGTGCCGCAACGAGACCCACGTGAGGGTGCGTTGTTGATGATTCACCTGCTCGAAGCCCAGGCGCCGCACCGATTCGAGTTCACCGCATCCATGCCTGCGTGTTGGGAGTTGCGGCTCGAGCGAGACGGTTCCGTATCGGTGCTCGACGACACGGGCGACGCAGTGATATTCATCGGCCGCCCTTGGGCTTTCGACTCCGACCTGCACCCGGTGCACGTGTACTACACCATCGAGAACGGCCTGCTGGTGCAGAATGTCGGAGCTACCTCCGACACCGGATACCCCATCCTCGTCGACCCCGATCCCGAGGCGATCATCACCGGAGACGGCAGGCTCGTCACCGAGAGCTGGACACCGCGGCTGGTCGTCGGAGGCATCGTCGAGGACCTCCCGCCGCGGTCGATCTCCAGACGAAAGATCATTCCCGGCTGAAAAGTGTTGCAGCGCAATCAGAACGGATCGTGCTGAATGTGCTCCATCGGCGTACCGACCTTGCGCAGTGCGTACAGCGTGGTGCGCACCATCGACGGCGATCCAGAGATCTGGATCTGCCGATCGGCCCACGAGCCGAACCGCGTCACCACCTTGCCTACCGGGCCGTGCAGCCGATGATGCATGCCCCACGGTAGTTCGCGCGTCGGACCCGAGTGCCACCACGGATCCTCGAGCTCCTCGGTCACCGGCACCACCGTCAGCCACGGATTCGACAACGACAGCTGCCACAGTGTGTCGAGGTCGTAGAGGTCGCACGGATACGTCCCGCTGACGAACAGATGCACCCGCGGATTGGTGCTGCGCTGGGCCATCTCCATCACCTGCGCGCGCAACGGCGCCAAACCGGTGCCCCCGGCGATCATCAGCACGTCCTCGCCGATCGTGCGATCGACGTGCATGCCGCCCAGCGGCGGGCTGATCAGCCAACGGTCGCCGACAGTCGTTTCGGTGACCATCGCCGGTGATACCCAGCCCCCGGATACGCGTCGAACATGGAACTCGATCTCGCCGTAGGGGTTGCTGGGAATGGCAGGGGACAGGTAGCGCCACAGTTTGGGCCGCTGCGGAATCTGCACACTGACGTACTGGCCGGGGAAGTAGGGAATCTCCCCGTCGGTCTTCAGTCGCACCACGGCCAGGTCGTCGAGCAAACGGTGATGTTCGACGACCGTCGCGCTCCAATACGGGGGCAGTTCGTCGTTGTCGGCGGCGGCGGCCATTGCGTTGCTCACCACGGTGAGGGCGTCTCGCCAGGCGGTCTCGACCTCGTCGGTCCACATCTCGGTGCCGGCGAAGCTCCGGAAGGCGCTGATCAGCGCCGAACTCCCCGCCCGGAAATGTGCCCCGGAAATTCCGTGCTTGCGGTGGTCCCGGCCCAGCTGTTCGAGGAACGGCTCGACGCGGTCGGCGTCGTCCAGATTGTCGAAGATGTACCCCAGTGCCAGGACGAAATGCTCGCGCAATGCGTCCATCGACGCCGGGAACAGGGAACGGAAGTCGGGATACTCGGCGAAAAGGTGAGCGTAGAACGACCGGGACAGCTGTTCGGGACCGTTCGGTGCAGCCGCTACCGACTTGAATCCGGTGCGGACCAGGGAGACCGTGCGTGCGTCGAGCAACCTCCACCCCCACCGATTGACACCTACGACCGTCACCAAAGTAGACCGATCGAGACTTTCGCGCATCAGGGCTTCGCCCTCGTGCGCGTCTTGCGCCCCTCCAGGTACGCAAAACGCGCACGAGAAAAATCAAGGTTGAGCGGAACAGACTCAACTTGTCTATGGTTGTACCCAGCGACACGCTCGAACCCCACACTGGAAAGAAGGTGACCGGTGGACAGTTTCACTCCCACCACGAAGTCGCAGGCAGCACTTTCGGCTGCCCTGCAGGCCGCATCCGCGGCCGGTAACCCGGATATTCGTCCGGCACATTTGTTGGTGGCGTTGCTCGATCAGACCGACGGCATCGCCACACCATTGCTGAAGGCCGTCGGCGTCGACCCCGCAACGGTGCGTCGAGAAGCGCAGAACCTCGTCGACCGCCTGCCCTCGGCGTCCGGTTCGACCACCACTCCGCAACTCGGCCGTGAAACCCTCGCCGCGATCACCGCAGCGCAGCACCTGGCCACCGAACTGGACGACGAGTTCGTCTCCACCGAACACCTCATGGTGGGTCTCGCGACCGGAAACGACGACGTCGCCAAGCTCCTCTCCGGCCATGGTGCCGGAGCCAACGAGCTGCGCGACGCGTTCCAGGCGGTCCGCGGCAGTGCCCGCGTCACCAGCGCGGATCCGGAGAACACCTACCAGGCGCTGGAGAAGTACAGCACCGACCTGACGGCGCTCGCCCGAGAAGGCAAGCTCGATCCCGTCATCGGCCGCGACACCGAAATCAGGCGTGTCGTCCAGGTGCTGTCCCGGCGAACCAAGAACAACCCCGTTCTGATCGGTGAGCCCGGTGTCGGCAAGACCGCCATCGTCGAAGGACTCGCGCAACGCGTCATCGCCGGCGACGTGCCCGAAAGCCTGCGAGGCAAGACCGTCGTATCCCTCGATCTCGGTTCGATGGTCGCCGGCGCGAAGTTCCGCGGTGAGTTCGAGGAACGGCTCAAGGCCGTGCTCGACGACATCAAGAACTCCGCCGGTCAGGTCATCACGTTCATCGACGAGCTGCACACCATCGTGGGCGCAGGAGCCACCGGCGACTCGGCGATGGACGCGGGCAACATGATCAAGCCGATGCTTGCTCGCGGCGAGCTCCGACTCGTCGGCGCGACCACCCTCGAGGAGTACCGCAAGTACATCGAGAAGGACGCCGCCCTCGAACGCCGCTTCCAACAGGTCTACGTCGGGGAGCCGTCGGTCGAAGACACCGTCGGCATCCTGCGCGGACTCAAGGAACGCTACGAGGTGCACCACGGCGTCCGAATCACGGACTCCGCCCTGGTGGCCGCCGCGACCCTCAGCGACCGGTACATCACGGCCCGGTTCCTGCCGGACAAGGCCATCGACCTCGTCGACGAGGCTGCATCACGTCTGCGCATGGAGATCGACTCGCGCCCCGTCGAGATCGACGAGGTGGAGCGAGCCGTCCGTCGCCTCGAGATCGAGGAGATGGCCCTGGCCAAGGAGACCGACGACGCCTCGAAGGCCCGGCTGGACAAACTGCGTCAGGAACTCGCCGACCTGCGGGAAAAGCTGGCCGAACTCAGCACGCGGTGGCAGAACGAGAAGAACGCCATCGACTCGGTGAGGGCGCTCAAGGAAGAACTCGAGAACCTGCGCGGAGAATCCGATCGTGCCGAACGCGACGGTGATCTCGGCAAGGCCGCCGAACTGCGGTACGGCCGGATCCCGACCCTGGAGAAGGAACTCGCGGCCAAGACCGAGGACTCACCTGCCCAGGGCGACGTGATGCTCAAGGAGGAGGTAGGCCCGGACGACGTCGCCGACGTGGTGGCGGCGTGGACCGGAATTCCGGCCGGCCGAATGCTGGAAGGCGAGACCGCCAAACTGCTGCGGATGGAAGACGAACTCGGCAAGCGAGTCGTCGGACAGAAAGATGCAGTGCAAGCGGTGTCCGACGCCGTCCGACGGGCCCGCGCCGGGGTGGCCGACCCGAACCGTCCGACGGGCTCGTTCCTGTTCCTCGGACCCACCGGCGTCGGTAAGACCGAGCTCGCGAAAGCGTTGGCGGAGTTCCTCTTCGACGACGAACGCGCGATGGTGCGCATCGACATGAGTGAGTACAGCGAGAAGCACGCCGTCGCCAGGCTCGTCGGTGCCCCTCCGGGCTACGTCGGCTACGAGGCCGGCGGGCAGCTGACCGAGGCGGTACGCAGGCGTCCGTACACGGTGGTGCTCTTCGACGAGGTGGAGAAGGCTCACCCGGATGTGTTCGACATCCTGCTGGCCGTGCTCGACGAGGGCAGGCTCACCGACGGTCAGGGCCGCACGGTCGACTTCCGCAACACGATCCTGATCCTCACCTCGAACCTCGGTGCCGGCGGTACCAAGGACGAAGTGATGGACGCGGTGCGGCGCTCGTTCAAGCCCGAGTTCGTCAACCGGCTCGACGACGTCGTCGTGTTCGACGCACTGTCGGAGGACCAGCTCGAGTCGATCGTCGACATCCAGCTCGGCTTCCTCGCGAACCGTCTGGCAGCTCGTCGACTGACTCTCGACGTGTCGTCGCCGGCCAAGATGTGGCTGGCCGTACGCGGTTACGACCCGCTGTACGGTGCTCGACCGCTTCGCCGACTGATTCAGCAGGCAATCGGCGACCAGCTGGCGAAGCTCCTCCTCGCCGGCGACGTGCACGACGGCGACGTGGTGCCCGTCAACGTCAGCCCCGACGGCGAACGGCTCATCCTGGGCTAACGCCCGAGCCGGCAACCAGCCGGAGCAGGCCCGCACGAGACCTCGTGCGGGCCTGCTGTCGGTAGCCACTGTCGACGTTCTCGGCGTGGGTACCCTCGTGGAATGACAAATCCGGACGACCCGCGAGCACCTCGAGATCGCGATCAGGACGCGGCGCAGCAGCCGGAGTCATCCCAGCCGACCCAGGACTACGGGCACCCAGGTGCCCAGCAGTACCCGGACGCCCAGCAGTATCCGGATGCCCAGCAGTATCCGGGCGCTCAGCCGACGGAGGCGTATCCGACCCAGGCCTATGACAATCCGGACCCGCAGGCGTACCCACCGGGCTACCAGCCGACGCAGGCGTTCCCGCCCTTCGACCCGGCGCAGCAGGCGGCCGCGAACCAGGCCTACGGACAGGCCCCGGGATACGACACCCAGCAATACGGTCACACCCAGCAGTACGGTCACACCCAGCAGTTCGGACAACCACAGCAGTTCGGGGGCACCCAGCAGTTCGGGGGTGCGCCGCCGCCGCAGGAGCCGAACAGCGTCGATTCCGGCAGTAAGGGGCCCCGTCCGTGGGTTCTGGCGCTGATCGGGCTCGTTGTGCTCGTCATCGTCGTCTCGTTCGGGATTGCGTTTCTGAGCGGCGGGCGCGACGAACCGGGCACCACCGCCGCGCCACCGTCCACCTCCATCCGGCCCTCGCCGTCCAGCGCGCCCACGACCACGCCGCGGCCCACGGAATCGGGTGCGACAACCACACCCGAGCTCATCCCGGGCGGCATTCCCGAGATCCTCGGCCAGCTCGGCTCGTCGGTGGGAACGATCAACGCCAACGACGGTTCGACTCTTACGCTCGACGGCCTCGACGGCGCTCCGGTCACAGTGCAAACCACACCGCAGACCCAGATAATCTCGTTGTCCGGTCGCGATCTCGCGTCGTTGGCCGTCGGTGCTTTCGTCGTGGTGCAGGGCGAGGCCGTCGAGGACGGAATCATCCGTGCGAACGTCATCATCGAGACCCCCAAGCTCGGAGGGTAAGGCGGGAGTGGAGCCTGCGGAATGACCCGCAGCTCTCCGTGCGGCTCCTATGACCGTTCACAGGAGTCGGCGGCCGTGGACGGGCGCGAGGTGGAAGTCGATTAAGGTGGTTCGCGATGACGGCAATGTGGTTCGGCCTGGCGGTAATTGCACTCGTGGGCGCAGCAGCGCTGCTCTACATCGACCGATCCAAGCGAGATCGATCCGGTCGGGTACGGCAGATGTGGGCCAAGGCCCAGGGGTACGAGTACCGACCCCACGACCGAGAGCTGGTCACCCAGTTCTCGCGCGCCGCGCTGTCCAAGCCCGAGTTCGATGTGGCTCTCGGCGTCGTCACCGGAGTTCGGCGTGGTGAGGAGTTCGTACTCTTCGACGTCGAGGAGACGGGCACCATCGTGGCCGTCCAGCGTTCCGTCGGCTCCGATGTCGATATCGACCTGAGGCCCCGCTCGACGCCACCTCCGCGCGACGAGGACATGCAACTGCTCGGGTCCATCGGACCGCGAGTGGTGTTCGCCACCGACGTCGACATCGCTCGTCGTGTCTGTGACCAGCGGATGGCGGCGTTCACCGAGTCGATTCCCGAGAATCTGCAGCTGTTGTGGAGTGAACAGGACTGGACTCTCGGATCGATGCCCCTGACCAGCTCGGGGCGCGATTGGGATGCCGCGATCGATGCGGTGGCGCGACTGTCGGGGATGCTTCACGTTCTGCCGCCGGTGCGCGGTAGCGCGGTGTACGGCTCGCGTCCGGGCGGCGGCGAGTCCGTTCGTGATCGAAGCGATCCGGGTCGACCGTTGGTGCAGGAACCGCGCGTCGGGCCGCCCCGCAACCAGCAGTCCGGAAACGTCCCGCCGCGCAGTGTCGAGCCTCGCGGTGTGGAGACGAGAAGTCCTGCTGCCGATTCTCGTCCGCAGGAGGCGACTCGACGGCCGAGTCCACCGAGGCCGGATCAGAGCGGACCGCAGGCCACTCGATCGGTGAATCCGGTGCGACCGGTACCGCGTCCGCCCGTGTCCCGTCCGATTCCGTTCGATGCGGATCGGCGACGCAACCAACCCTGATCATTCTCGGGCGTGCCTACCGGCCTCGGCGGCCGGGCACCGTTAAATTCGTACCTCGTGACGGTTTTCTCGGGCGTTGTGGTCCTCGTGCTGGTACTCGTCGTTCTCGGCTACGTCCTGAGTGTGGTGCGCCGCCTCGCGCGGTACCGCGGTCTGGCCGAGCAGAGCGCACGGCTCGTCGACATCGAGCTAGAGCGTCGATACGACCAACTGCAACCGTTTCTGGCTGCGGCCGAGTCGGCGGACCTGTCGGGCGACCTGCAGCGTCAGCTCGCCGGAGCGCGTTCGTGGTCCAAGGCAGTCCGTGATCGCGGACTGGGCCTGCAGGCGCAGGCTGCCGCCGAGAACGCTCTGTCCGCCGCCTTCCATGCGGTTCTCGACGACGCCGAAGCGCGCCGCAGTGTCGTCGGCAACTGGGCGTTCCAGGGGCCGGCCGGCGAACTGACGGTCACCGAGAAGCGGATTGCCGGCGCGGTGCGGGTGTACAACGACACGGCGTATCAGCTGTCCGAGGCCGTCGGATCGTTCCCCTCGTCGCTGGTCGCGAAGGCTCGCTCGGTGACCGCGCCCGAACCGTTCGTCGAAACCAAGGAGTCCCTGGACGAGCACCGCGCCGCCGAGGTCGCCGCGTAGGGGATCGCTGCGCCCAGTACCCGGGTGCGGGTGGTCGAGAATCTCGGTGGGTAAGTTCGTACCGACCCGACCGCCTCATGGCACGACGAGAGGAACCCGAACATGGCCGACAGCGCTGCGAATTCGGACAGGCAGGAACTGGCCGATCTGGTGAAAGAGCTCGCCGTCGTGCACGGGAAGGTGACGTTGTCCTCGGGCAAGGAAGCCGACTACTACGTGGATCTGCGTCGGGCGACCCTCCATCATCGCGCAGGTGCCTTGATCGGTTCGCTGATGCGCGAACTCGTCGCCGACTGGGATTTCGCGTCGGTCGGCGGTTTGACGATGGGCGCAGATCCCGTAGCGATGGCGATCATGCACGCGCAGGGCCGGCCGATCGACGCATTCGTGGTGCGCAAGGCAGCGAAGGCGCACGGTATGCAGCGTCAGATCGAGGGACCGGACATCGTCGGCAAACGTGTTCTGGTGGTGGAAGATACGACGACGACCGGCAATTCGCCCCTGACCGCGGTTCGAGCCCTGCGCGACGCGGGCGCGACGGTGGTCGGGGTCGCCACTGTCGTGGACCGGGCGACGGGTGCGGACGATGTGATCGCCGCCGAAGGGCTGGAATACCGATCACTGCTGGGCTTGGCAGACCTCGGTCTGTAGCCACTGTCGCGGCCGGACCGGGGGCCCGGCCGCGACAGTGATTGTCTACAAGCCTGTTTCAGCGAATCAGCTGCGCGACGACGACGAAGTTGTCGTCGGTCGGCTCGCCGCCTTGGACGTCGCAGTTGGCCAGGATCAATCGTCCAGGTACCGATTTGCGAAGGTCGTTGTCCGCCAACAGAGATCCCTTCGGGAGCGGGCCTACCGATTCGACGGCGTACTCCACAGTGCCGGTGGCCGTTCGTAGCACCACAGTATCTCCAGGTGTCACCACCCGGAGTGCCTTGAACGGTGCATCACGCTTCGAATAGTTGTGTCCGGCAACGACAACGGTTTGTTCGGTGTCGGTTCCTGGCATTCCGCTCTCGGCCCACCACGCGGGTAGTTCGTCCACCGGGTTCAGCACCTGCCCGCTTTCCCCGCCGCGATAGAGGGGGTCCGGATGAATGGGACTGCTCAGATAGGTCGACCCGTCCGCCGAGCGCAGCTCGATGTACTCCGGTCGAGAGGGGGCGACATCGCCCGTCGGTGCAGCCCCCGAGATCTGTGACTGCACCGGCGAACGATCGGGTGCGGCGATCCCGACTTCGTCACTCGCACAACCTGATACGAGAAGAACGAACGTCAGGATCGCCGTCCACAGCCAGCGGGTGTTACGAGGTGGCATCGGTGGAGCTGCGGCGACGCAGGTAGAACGCGCCACCGGCAGCTGCGACGACGACCACGCCGACACCGGCCAGGATCACCGGGGTGTTCGACGAGCTGTCCGAAGCGCCCGACGCCTCGTTCGAGGAATCGCCGAGTGCCAGATCGACCGGCGGGAGCTCTCCGGCCACGCTGACGACGCCGTTGTCGTCGGTGGTGAAGTAGTCCGCGACGGTGAAGGATCCGTCCTCGTTCTTGACGCCGACGAGCGAGACTCCGGTCTTGTCGACGACGACGGTGTTCTCGTCGACCTCGGTGACGGGTACGTCTTCCTTCACGGTGTTGCCGAGGTTGATGGTCCACTCGAACTTCGGTCCGCTGGCTGCCAATTCGGCTGCCTCGGCCTTGAGATCGGCCTCGGCCTTCGCCTTGGCGTCGGCTTCGGTCTTGGCGGCCGTTGCGGCGTCCTGAGCCGTCTTCAGCGTGGCTGCTGCCTCCGTGGCCTTGGTCTTGGCGGTCGCGGCTGCGTCGGTCTTGGCCTGCAGGTCGGCGTTCGCCGTCTCGACGGCCGTATTCGCCGTCACCAGTGCCGCTGCGGCTGCGTCGGCCTTGGCCTGCAACTCGGCGACATCGGCGTCCGACGGCGCGGAATCGAGTGCAGCCTGGGCAGCGGTTGCCGCCTCGGCCTTGGCGTCGGCATCGGCCTTTGCTGCGTCGGCTGCAGTGCGGGCGTCGGCTGCGGCCTTCTCGGATGCAGTGTCTTCACCTGCGGCGGCCTCGGCGGCGGCTTCGAGGTTCTTCGCGTTCTGCTCGGCCACTGCAGCCACTGCGGCAGCGGTCTGAGCCTCGATGTTCAGTGCCAGCGACTTCGCGGCAGTGGCAGCGGCAGCGCGAACTGCAGCGGTCACCTTGGCGAGATTGAAGTTCTTGAACGAATCCTGAACAGCGGTAACGGAATCCGCGAGCGCCTTGTTCGATGCGTCGGCATCGACCTTGGCGGTGGCGGCGAGTTCGGCCTTCGCGTCGGCGTCTGCACGAGCCGCCTCGGCTGCGGCGGTGGCGTCGGGGTCGCCCGAGACGGCTGCGGCTTCGAGCTCCTTCGCCTTCGCCTCTGCCTCGGCTGCGACTGTTGCAGCGCTGTCGGCGGCGGCCTTGGTTTCGTCGGCCTTGGTCTTCAGTTCGGCAGCGGTGTTCTTCGCTGCGGTGACCGCTGCGCTCGCTGCTGCGCTCTCGACCTTGGCGTTCGAGGCGGCCGTGACGGCGGCCTTGGCCTTGACGTCTGCCTCGGCAGCAGCAACCTCGGCCTTGGTGGCGTCGGTGCTCGCGGTGGCCTCGGCTGCCTTGGCCGTCTCGAGTCGTACCTGGGCGGCAGCCGATGCGGCTGCAGCTTCCTTGCTGGCGGCCTCGGCGTCGGCGATCGCCTTCTTCTCGGCGTCGGACAACTGCGGAATGACATCGAGATTGACTGTGGCCGTGCCGTCTTCGTTGAACACGACGCCGCCGGTGATCTGCGGCAGTGGACGAACGGCGGAGGGGGCTTCGGGTGTCGGGACTGCGGCTGCGGCGGCCGCGGCTGCGTCCTCGGACGTGACGGCCGGGACAGGTGCGTCGATCTGTCCTTCGGCTGTTGCGGTGCCCGATCCTTCTACTGCGGCACCCTGTTCGCCTGTGGGAGCGGCGGGTTCGACGCTTTCGGATTCTTCGCCCGCCGGTGCTTGAACCTCGGAGCTCTCTGGGGGCTCTTGTTGAGCACTGGCGATTCCCGGTGCGGCGATGGACAGGGACAGTGCCATGGCGGCCCCGGCTGCGGCGAGGCGCGCCTTCTTGGACCTGGCGATCGACTTCTGCGACATGGAGATTGTGGCCCTTCGGTCAGTGGCAGCAGTGAGCTGCGCGCACCCGTCCTCCCACGCGGAACGAGTGTTGTTGGTGAGTCACACGAACAACCGTGATGACGTGACCGTAAACCAACCGGACGGTACATCGAACCGAAAAGTCCTTTACTGAGGTATTGGTTACCAAAGTGTTACTGATGAGACGGATGTGACGAATGAGGCCATTGATACACGTCGACGGCCGAGAGCGATGCTCTCGGCCGTCGGATCCAGCGGTTGATCGAAAGGCTCAGTCGCCTACTGTCACCGCGCGGGCCTCGTCGATGCTGTGCGGTGCCGGCTCGTGTTCGTCCACGTGGGCGAGGACTTTTCGGCCGCTTGCAAGGACGACGATGGCCAGGGCCGTGCAGGCCGCGCCGACCCAGAACGGGACGTGCATGTTGGATTCACCGAGCTTGCCGGCCAGGTAGGGAGCAGCGGCACCGCCGGTGAAGCGGACGAAGCTGTAGGCCGCCGACGCGGTCGAGCGCTCCACCGGTGCCGAGATCATGACGGTCTCGGTGATCAGAGTGTTGTTGACGCCCAAGAACAAGCCGGCCACGACGGTTCCGACGATCAGGACGGTCTTGTTCTCGGTGAACATCGCCATGACGCCGAGGTCGACGGCGAAGAGCAGGAGCGAGAGCATCATCATGTTCAGCGTTCCGTAGGCCCGCTGCAGTCTCGGTGCGATGAACACCGATGCCACGGCCAGGCAGAGGCCCCAACCGAAGAAGATGAAACCGATCGAGTAGGTGCCCATGTCCAGGGGGAACGGGGTGTACGCCAGCAGGGTGAAGAATCCGTAGTTGTAGAGCAGTGCGGTGATGCCGACGGTCAGCAGTCCGCGGTGTCGCAGTGCCCGGAACGGATCGAGGATCGACGTGGTGTGCGCGGGCTTGGGGGTGTCCGGGAGCATGACGATCAGCAGGATGAATGCGATGGCCATCAGTACCGCGACGCCGAAGAACGGTCCGCGCCAGCTGAATCCGCCGAGTAGGCCGCCGACCAGCGGGCCGGTTGCTATTCCGATGCCCAGTGCGGCCTCGTAGAGGATGATCGCGCGGGCGACGCCGCCGGATGCTGCGCCGACGATGGTCGAGAGCGCCGTGGCGATGAACAGGGCGTTGCCCAGTCCCCAGCCGGCGCGGAATCCGATGATCTCGCCGACGGAACCGGACATGCCGGCGAGGGCGGCGAAGACCACGATGACGGCCAGGCCGGCCAGCAATGTGCGCTTGGGCCCGAATCGGCTGGACACGACGCCGGTGATGAGCATCGCGACGCCGGTGACGAGCATGTAGCTGGTGAACAGCAGCGACACCTGAGACGGCGAGGCGTGCAGTTGTTCGCCGATCGGCTTGAGGATCGGGTCGACCAGACCGATACCCATGAAGGCGATGACGCTGGCGAACGCGACGGCCCACACGGCGCGCGGTTGCTTCAGCAGGCTGTCGGGGGAGGTGCTGGTGGTCACGAAAGAGTTCCTCTCTTTTCGCGATCGACGGGTTCGAGGATGCTGCGAAGCTCGCTCAGGCCGTCGGTCAATTTCTGGATTTGTTCCGGGTCTCGGTCGGACAGGTACGGGACGAGTCCGTCGACGATGTGACGGCGACTCGCGGCGAGCCACCGATGGCCGGCCTCGGTCATCTCGACGAGCACGGCCCTCGAGTCGTCGGGGTCGGACGTCTTGGTCACCAGGCCGTTCTTGCCCAACTTCGCGAGCAGTGCCGTGGCCGAGGGCTGCGAGCATCGGTCCAACTCGGCGAAGGTGCTGATGCGCAAGGGCTGATACTCCTCGAGCAGCGACAGTGCCCGCATCCACGCTCTGGGCCATTCGTCGCTGCCGAACCGGGCAGCCAAGCGAACGAAGCGTGACGAACTGGTGACCAGCTCCGAGACCAGATCTTTGAGGTCGTCGTGGGAATGGCTCACCGGTTTATTGTTACATACACTAACTATCTATCGCAATGCGAGGCTCACCTGCCGTTGAAATCGGGTGGGGTGAGCTCGGGGAGTGAGAGCGGATCAGTGTCGACTCAGTAGATCGGCGATCTCGCGATCCCACTCGGCGTTTCGGCGCCCGTCATATCGGAAGCGCATGACGTAGTAGAAGCCGATCAGCGCAGTGGCCGCCAGGATCCAACTTCCGACGGCACTGAAGATCGCGGCAGCGACGACATCCGACGAGGTCAGTGGCCGCAGGCTCAGCTCGCCGGCGTCGTTCACCCAGATCTGAGCGGTCGTACCTACCGGCGACCCGGTGTCGACGCTGACGCGGCCGGTGTGCTCGACGCCTCGGTAGACCCACTGCGAGGGAACGGCCGTCACGGCTCCACCGTTGGTGGAGTCGAAGCTGGTCGCGGCAGTCGGTGCCACGGTTGCGACATCGGTCGTGGTGGCCGTCACCTGGTGGATCGACGTGCGCTGCTCATCGAGTCGTTGCTGCTGCTCGGAGTAGGCACCGGTGCCGATCCACAGCGAGAACGGCACCATGACGATCAACAGGGTGACGACCCAGCGCTTGATCTGTGCCTGGCGGAGGTCGCAGTCGCGGAGAAGCGGATTGGGGTAGCCGGCGACCTCGTCACCTGCGATGCGAGTGTGCCCGGTGAGTTTGCGGCGCATGATGGTCCCCAGTGCTTTCGAAAATGATCCGACCGACCTGTCCACGATGCCCACGCTCACTGCGAGTATCAAGCGATAGGGGTCAGGGTCACATGTGACGGTCGTTATGACGGATTCGCCCCGGAAAGGTCGGAAGTGAACTTCGATCGGGTGGGATGTGCCCGCGTTGCCGCGTCGGTAGCAGGTGCGGTGACAGTGCTCGGGGCGTGGAGGGGCTCGGCACGGCTGCAGAAGATTGCCAAGCCGCTGATCGTTCCTGCATTGGCCACCGCCCTCGATCCAGCACACGACCGGGTGCTGGCGACGGGTCTGGTCGCCGCCACCATCGGCGACTTGCTGTTGATCGACCCGGACGACGACTCGGCGCTCGAACTCGGTGCCACTGCATTCGGAGTCATGCAGAGTTGCTACACGTTTCTGCTGTGGCGTCGTGGTGCGCGACCGGTTCTGCTGGACGCCGTTCCGCGATACGCGGGCTGGCTGGCCGCGTCGATCCTGCTGGCTCGACGCCAACCGGCGGTCGCCCCGACCCTGTCGGCCTACGGCGGCGTGCTCGCGACGACGTCGACGTTGTCTGCGCGGTCGGTCTCGCGTGGGGGTGATCGCCGGCTCGTCGTGGGCGGCATCCTGTTCACGGTGTCCGACGCGCTGATCGTCCACCGACGACTGTTCCTCACCGACGAACGGCAGCGCCGCACGGCGGAGGCGGTGATCCTGTCCACGTACGTGGCCGCTCAGATGCTGCTCGTCGACGCCCTGGCCACTACTCGTCGACGCCGTGACGGGGAAGCAGCAGAACCCGCTCTCGATGGGCCGGGTCCACTCGAACAGCGATGACCGTGCCCGGCTCGAAGTGTGCGGTGTCGGCTCGGGGAATGCCGTAGACGATCTTGCCGAAGTAGCTGCTCGAGCCCGGCACGGTGAACTCCAGGTCCAGCTCGGCGGTGTCGTCGTCGATGCGCCGGATCGCGTCCACCGTCGCCCACCCCTCGACGCCGTGTTCGATCAGATCCTTCTGCTCGCGCGTGGGGCGTCCGGCGATCATCATGGCCAGGCCGAGGGCCGCGCCGAATCCGGCCACCAGGGCTGCCAACTGGTACGGCAATGTGCCGGGCGGGGTCTTGTCCACGAGCCAGCCGATCCAGACTGCCAGCACTATCGAATAGCCGATCGCCACGACGACGACGGCTCGCACGATCCTCGAGTCGTTCACTTCGGTACTCCTGTGCCGTCGGGAGACGGCGTTCGATCGATCGGAGATTGGGGGTTACTCGTAAGTAGGGTTACATGTACGGTGATCGATGTGACTCGACCTACTGTCTTCATCTCAGGTGCCGCGGCCGGCATCGGCCGTGCAACGGCACTCAAGTTCGCTGCCAACGGTTACCTCGTCGGTGCGTACGACATCGACGAGACCGGTTTGGCGTCACTCGGCAAGGAAGCTGCTTCGCTCAGCGGTCGAGTGTTCACCGGTACTTTGGATGTAACCAACTCCGACCAGTGGGAAACCCGGTTGAAGGAGTTCGTTGCCGAGGGTGACGGTCGACTCGACATCCTGATCAACAACGCCGGAATCCTCGCTGCAGGGGCCTTCGAAGACATGCCGCTCTCGGTGCATCGCCGCCAGATCGACATCAACGTCAACGGCGTCGTCTACGGCACCCACGCTGCATTCCCCTACCTCAGGGACACCCCGGGCGCGCAGGTCGTCAACCTGTGCTCGGCCTCGGCCATCTACGGTCAGCCCGAGTTGGTGACGTACGGCGCATCCAAGTTCGCGGTACGTGGCATCACCGAGGCGTTGGATCTCGAATGGAGCAAGTACGACATCGCGGTCAAGGCCATGTGGCCGCTGTTCGTCCAGACGGCGATGACCGAGAAGATCTCGACGGGCACCACGAGCTCGTTGGGCATCAAGCTCACCGTCAAAGATGTGTCCGACGCGATCTTCGACGCCACCCGTCCGGTGAAGCGTCGGTTGCACAAGGTGCACTTCCCGGTCGGACTGCCCTCCAAGGCGCTCTCGCTCGGTTCACGGTTCTCGCCTGCGTGGCTCACCCGTGAAGTCAACCGCCGTCTGAGCCACACCTAGAACGCCGCACCGGACGATGCCGGCGCTGCGCCGGTATCGTCTGTCTTTCGAGCAGTAGGTGTCGAAAGGTGGGTCGGGTTTTCTTCATGCTGAGCACGGTGCGGTCGAGCAGGACAAGACAATTCGGGACAGTGCGATTCGGAACGGTGCGGGCGTGGGCGGTCGCTGTCGGGGTCGGGTCGGCGCTCGTCCTCACCGGCTGCAGTAGCGAGCCGGCTGCGCAAGCGCCGCCTCCGTCGTCGACCACCACCCCCGTGCCGACCACCACGACGACCGCACCGACCACGACTCCGCCGCCGGTGACGACCACGTCGGAAGCGCCGCCGCCCCCGCCGGTCGAACCACCCCCACCGGTCGCGGAGCCGCAGACGACGTATGCCGCGATCGGCGGGGCCTATTACTTCACCTCGCCCGACGGACTGTTCCAATGCGGCATCGTGCCGCTGTCGAGTCGCACCGAGGCCGGGTGTCAAGGTACGACCACCCCGGTCCCGCCGCGGCCCGACGACTGCATGATCAACTGGGGCAACGGTATTCGCGTGACCAACGACGGTCCCGCGGCATTCATGTGTTCCGGGGGAGTGGTGTACACCTCGGGTGGCGAATCGATGGATCCGCCGCTGGCTGTCGGTGCGACCATCGCCGAGGGTGGCTACACCTGTACCTCGGCCGAGAACGGTATCTCGTGCGCGAACGACGCCACCGGTCACGGATTCCGGATCGCGCCCGACAGTAACGAAATCTATTGAGCGAGAACGAGATCGACGGCCAACCGGCCGAAGCCGGTCCCACCGAATGGGGTGAGAACCCGAACGGCGTCGGCCCGTGGTCGGACACCCACGACGAGCCGCCGCCCGACGACCCGCGGCTGGACCCCGAACTGCTCGCCGCCGGTGATCGACGCAATGTCGTCGACGCATATCGATACTGGCGACGCGAGGCCATAGTCGCCGACATCGACACTCGCCGTCATTCACTGCACGTCGCCATCGAGAACTTCGCGAACGACGCGAACATCGGCACCGTGGTGCGCACGGCCAACGCTTTCGCTGCACAGGCGGTGCACATCGTCGGGCGGCGTCGATGGAACCGTCGCGGCGCGATGGTCACCGACCGGTACCAACACATTCACCACCACGATTCGGTGGAGGCGCTGATGGCGTTCGCCGAGGACCAGGGACTCGTCGTCGTCGCCGTCGACAACACCCCGGGCTCGGTGCCGATCGAAACGGCTGAATTGCCGCGCAACTGCCTGCTGCTGTTCGGTCAGGAGGGTCCCGGCGTCTCCGATAGCGCGCGGGAGTCCGCGTCCATGACGGTCTCGATCGCGCAATTCGGGTCGACACGCAGCATCAATGCCGGTGTTGCGGCCGGGATTGCGATGCACTCGTGGATTCGTCGCCACGCCGATCTCGATACCGCATGGTGAAGACAGGGCCTTACCAGGACGGGATGTAACGGTTCGGCAACGGTAGTGGCAGGATTGCGGGTATGCAGGAGTTGTGGTCGCAGCGTGCCGACGCTGCGGAGGGGGCCGTCGTCGCACGGCACATGCGTCGGCTGTGGGGACTGCCCGGTACGGCGCTCGGAGTCGTCGCGTGGCCGCCCGTCAAGCATGAGCGTGCCTTCCTGCGCTGGCACTACTGGTGGCAGGCACACCTGCTCGACTGCGCAGTGGATGCCGCCGACCGCGAACTCACCACAAAACGTCGACGACGCCTGACGAAAATCACCCGCGCGCACCGCACCCGAAACCTCACCGGCTGGACCAACAACTACTACGACGACATGGCCTGGCTCGGGTTGGCTCTCGAACGTGCGCAGCGTCAGCACTTCGTCGGAAACCGCAGCGGCATCCAGCAGATCGAGATGGAACTGTTCGACGCCTGGGCTCCGGCCGAAGGCGGCGGCATCCCGTGGCGCAAGAAATCCGACTTCTACAACGCGCCGGCCAACGGCCCGGCCGCGATCATGCTCGCCCGCACCGGTCGGCTCTGGCGGGCCCAGGAGATGTCGGACTGGATGGACCGCACCCTGCGTGACTCGCGCACCGGATTGATCCTCGACGGCATGCATTCCACCCGCGCCCTCGTCGACGCGGGCAAGTCCGGCGAGGTCGAACGCGCGATCTACAGCTACTGCCAGGGCGTCGCACTCGGCCTGGAAACCGAACTCGCACTCCGTCTCGGCGAGCCGAGGCACGCGCAGCGTGTCCACGCGCTGGTCGACGCCGTCGAGAACCACCTCACCCGCAACCTCGTCATCACCGGCGGCGGCGGGGGAGACGGGGGCCTGTTCAACCCGATCCTCGCGCGCTACCTCGCGTTGGTGGCCACCGAACTACCCGGCGACACCGACGCCGACGACCGTGCACGAGAGGTTGCGGCCGCAATCGTCCTCGCCTCGGCCGAGGCCGCATGGGAGAACAGACTCGAAGTGGAGGACAACCCACTGTTCGGTGCCGACTGGACCCGCGAAGCACGATTCCCGGGGCAGGGCCTGCACATCGCCACCTTCGCCGAGGGAACGGTCCGACCGTCTGAGGTGCCCGAACGCGACCTGTCCGTGCAACTCGGTGGCTGGATGCTCATGGAAGCGGCCTACCGCGTCTGCGCTGCTGGATTCTAGGTCGTTCCGCAGGCTGCACTCCCGCGGATTCTAGGTCGTTCCGCAGGCTGCACTCCCGCCGGTTTTCAGGTCGTTCCGGGTCCTACTCGACAACCTCGTCGACGACGATCGTCTCTTCGGGACGCGCCATTTCCTTGCGGTATTGCCAGATGCCCAGACCCGTTCCGACGACCAGCAGCACGATCATGCTGATCAGCACCGCGGGCATCAGCCACGGGATGCGTTGGATGAACGAGCCGAAGTAGAAGCCGACGAGCAACAGCACCGGTGCCCAGATGATCGCGCCCAGAGTGCTGGCGATGGTGTAGCGACGGTGATCCATCTTCGCGGCCCCGGCGACCATCGGGCACAGTGTGCGCACCCACGGGATCCAACGCGCGACGAGAACCGCCCAGAATCCGTGCTTTTCCAGCAGCAGATTGACCTTGTGCAGGTTCTTGGTGTTGAGGTACTTGCCGTTCTTGCGGGCCACCAGCGTCGAACCGGTTCGGTGGCCGATCATGTATCCCACCTGGTTGCCCGCGATCGCCGCGACCATCGCACCGACCGAGAGAGCCCAGATGTGGCCGGTGCCCGACGCGTGCGTCGCCATGACGATGCCCGCAGTGATCAGCATCGAGTCACCGGGTAGGAACAGGCCGATGATCACCGCGCATTCGATGAACACGAATGCCATCACGATCACCCACACGACCAGCGGACCCGCCGACTGCAGCGGTCCGAAACTGCCGACGGCCTCGGTGGACACGGTCTGCAGTGCGGTGGCGGTCAATGCTGTGGCGCTCAGTGACACGGGCTCGATCGCTTTCGGAATTTCTCGATCAGGACTTGGAGTCCGGGGCGTCGGCTTCGATCGCGTCGGCTGCTTCCCCGAGTGGAGTCTTGCGGGCCTTGATCATGCGCTTGCCGACCTCGATCACGATGGGCAGTACGGACACGGCGACGATCAGCAGGAAGATGATGTCGACGTGGTCGCGGATGAACGCGATCTGTCCGAGCAGGTACCCCAGAACCGTGACACCCGCGCCCCACAGGATGCCGCCGACGACGTTGTACGTCAGGAACAGCGAGTACTTCATGTGCGACGCACCGGCGACGACCGGCGCGAACGTCCGCACGATGGGTACGAATCTCGCCAGGATGATCGTGATCGGGCCGTGCTTCTCGAAGAAGACGTGCGACTCGTCGATGTACTTCTTCTTGAAGAATCGGGCGTCGTTCGTCTTGAACAGGGCGGCACCACCCTTGGTGCCGATGAGGAAACCGACCTGGTCGCCGAGGATCGCCGCGATGGGAATCAGGATGACCAGCGTCCAGATGGACGCGAAGGGCTCGATCTCGGTGGACTTCGACGCCGCGATCAGGCCGGCTGTGAAGAGCAACGAGTCGCCGGGCAGCAGCGGGAACAGCAGGCCGGACTCGATGAACACCACCAGCAGCAGACCGATCAGGACCCAGTGACCGAAGGAATTGAGCAGGTTCACCGGATCGAGGAAACCGGGCAACAGGGCCAGATTCGTCGTCACCGATTCCGAAGCAGCAAGAAGACTCACCGCGCCCACACTACCGGCCGAAACCGGCAACTCCTGAACAGTCGGTGTCGGCCGACCGTGAACTCGATGGCCTGTTCGGCACCCCTCGACGGACAACCACCCGGGAGGGACGTGAGCGGGTACGCACGACACCGAGCCCGGAGGTTGCCATACTGCACAGGACACAATCGAACTTTCAATGGAGGAATGACGCCGTGCCTATCGCAACTCCCGAGGTCTACGCCGAGATGCTGGGCCGGGCGAAGGAACACAAGTTCGCCTTCCCGGCAATCAACTGTGTGGGTTCCGAGTCCATCAACGCCGCCATCAAAGGCTTCGCCGACGCGGGTAGCGACGGCATCATCCAGTTCTCGACCGGCGGCGCAGAATTCGGCTCCGGCCTGGGTGTGAAGAGCATGGTCACCGGCGCTGTCGCGCTCGCCGAGTTCGCTCACGTCGTGGCTGCCGAATACGACGTCACGATCGCGCTGCACACCGACCACTGCCCCAAGGACAAGCTGGACACCTATGTGCGTCCGCTGCTCGCGATCTCGCAGGAGCGCGTCGACGCCGGCAAGAACCCGCTGTTCCAGTCGCACATGTGGGACGGATCGGCCGTGCCGATCGACGAGAACCTGGAGATCGCGAAGGATCTGCTGGCCCGCGCTGCGGCCGCGAAGATCATCCTGGAGATCGAAATCGGTGTCGTCGGCGGCGAGGAAGACGGCGTCGAGGCCGAGATCAACGACAAGCTGTACACGTCGAACGAGGACTTCCTCAAGACCGTCGAGGCACTCGGTGCCGGAGACGCCGGCTCGCGCTACCTGCTGGCGGCGACGTTCGGCAACGTGCACGGCGTCTACAAGCCGGGCAACGTCAAGCTCAAGCCGTCCGTTCTCGCCGACGGTCAGCGTGTGGCCAGCGAGAAGCTCGGCCTGGCATCGGGCTCGAAGCCGTTCGACTTCGTCTTCCACGGCGGATCGGGCTCGGCGAAGAGCGAAATCGAAGAGGCGCTCGAGTACGGAACGGTGAAGATGAACGTCGACACCGATACCCAGTACGCATTCAGCCGCCCGATCGCCGGACACTTCTTCTCCAACTACGACGGTGTGCTCAAGATCGACGGCGAGGTGGGCAACAAGAAGGCCTACGACCCGCGCAGCTACCTCAAGAAGGCAGAAGCCGGAATGACGGCCCGTGTGATCGAGGCCTGCAACGACCTGAAGTCGGCCGGACGCAGCGTCAGCGCCGGATAAGCGGCTGCACCCCATGTGAGCGGAACCTCGTAGCCCACTACGTGTTCAGTCTGGGGACATATGAGACACGAGATGTCCACGGACATGTGACACACGGGCTGTGATGATGCTGCGGGGCACTGTGACCGGCTATGGAGTAATCCATGGCCAGATCGGATGCCCGGATGAACCTGCTCGACGCCACCTTGACCGCATGGATCATCGAGGGAGCCGACGTCTTCGACGAACGAGGCCTGTCAGGCTTCTGCGCCGATCACGGGCTCTCCCGCAGTACCGCCAACCGTCACGCCGCCCGGATCCGAGAACGGGGCCGGTGGGAACTCGACTCCCGCCGGCCCCGCTCGAGCCCGACACGCACCCCCGACACCATCGAAGCCCGCATCATCGCGCTCCGCGGCGAATTGGGCCGCGACAACGGTGCCGACAACATCCGCTACGAGCTGACCAAGATTGCCGCCGAACATGATTGGGCCGGCAAAGGCTGGAAGGTCCCGGCCCGATCGACCATCAACAACATCCTCACCCGCCACGGCCTGGTGACCCCGGAACCCAAGAAGCGACCCAAATCGTCCTACCGCCGGTTCCAATACGCCCGACCCCGTGACTGCTATCAGATCGACGCCACCGAAGTCGTACTCTCCGGCGGCGGGAAAGCCACCGTCTTCGAGGTTCTCGACGACTGCACCCGCACCCTCGTCGCGACGTACGTCTGCCACGCCGAGACCACCGCCGGAGCCATCACCGCCATCGGCAG
>NZ_KQ031372.1:33150-53722 GCF_000963615.1 Rhodococcus sp. PML026
GTGCCGTGAACATGCCCCCGCAGCAGGCATGGAACCGCGCAACAACCCTGGGCGGCCCGCAGCACCTACCCGCCCAGGTCGACGCCACAGTCGGCACCCACTCCGTCTCCGGCTCCGGCGTGATCTCCGTCGGCGACCACACGATCTCGGTCGGACGGCCCCACGCACACACTCGCGTGACCGTCCTGCGCGACGGCAACCACATCACCACCTACACGGCCAGCGGAGAAGTCCTCGGCCACTTGCACCTGAACACCGACAAGCGCTACCAAGGACAACTCCACCGCCCCGCAGCCTAGAATCGTGTCTCACATGTATCGAGACACCCGTGTCCCACATGTATCAAGACAGCACACGTAGCCCACTACGAAGTTCCACTCACATGGGTACTCAGCTGCACACCTTCCACTGATCGCCGTCGAGGCTCAGGTCGAAGGTGCGCGGCGAACGATCGTTCGGGTTGGCGTCCGTGTGGGCGATGACCTGGGCGATCGCCGTGGAGTCGTCGGTGACCTGGATGGCGTCGATGCTGTCGACGGTGGGGATGTTGCCCTGCTCCACGGACACCCGATGCACGTCGGCGAACTCCGCGTCCGGGATGTCGCGATAGAACGTCGCCAGGTCTCCGCAGGACGTGCTGCGCAGCGTGGCCAGATCCCCGGCGGCCAGCGCCCTGGTGAACGACTCGACCGTCGTGCGAATCTGCGCTTCCGGGGAGTCTTCGACGTTCGTGCGGTCGATCAGCAGGTACGCACCGGCGGCCACTGCCGCGATCACGACTACCGCGGCCACCAGAGCCGCCCACCACTTCTTGTGACTCGGTTTGTTCGGTTCCGCAGCCGGCGGTCCGACGCGGCGTGGTCCGACCTGCTGCGGCCGAGCTTTCTGCGGTTCGATCTTTCTGGGCGCGATCTTTTGGGCCGCAATCTTCTGGGGCTCGGCTTTTCGAGGCGCAGCTACCGGCGAATCGGCTGCAGGTGCAGCGATCTTCTCGGTGGAGGCGTCCGTCGATTCGTCGGCCGGCTTCTTCTTGTTCAGGTCGATCTTGGTCGTGTCGGCCTCGGGGGTCGCATTGTTCTTCTCGTCCGGCATGCGTTCTCCCTCGTTCACCGAATTCCTCGAAAGCTGTAAGTCCGAAATTTCGTCAGCTGGCAGCCTATCGACCGCGTGTGCAGCGCAGCGTGAGCGCCGCCGGGGGTGTTCGGACACGATTGGGTGACGTAGGGGCACAATGAGCGCCATGACTTCTTTCGGTGATCTGCTCGGACCTCAACCAACGCTGTTGCCCGGCGACGACGAGGCCGAATCCGCACTGCTGAATCACGAGGCTCCCGAGACGGTTGCTGCGGCACATCCGACGGCGTCGATCGCGTGGGCGTATCTCGCCGAGGCCGCTCTCGAATCGGGTGCCACCATCACCGCGTACGCCTATGCGCGTACCGGTTATCACCGAGGTCTGGACCAGTTGCGTCGTAACGGATGGAAGGGATTCGGGCCGGTCCCGTACAGCCATGAGCCCAACCGCGGATTCCTCCGATGCGTCGCAGTCCTCGCCAAAGCCGCCCGCGACATCGGCGAGCACGACGAGTACGCCCGCTGCCTCGACCTCCTCGAAGACTGTGACCCCAAAGCAGCGGAAGCGCTCGGCCTGGGCTGATCGGGCCCGCGCGAGCCGGGCGCGTGGCCGAACCCGGATGAAGGCGGGCACCGAGCGGCTGCGGTTGTCGCTGTTGCCCATCGTGCAGTGCGCGTTGGCGGCCGGGGTCGCGTGGTTCGTCGCTACGGATCTCGTCGGTCACGAACGTCCGTTCTTCGCGCCCATTGCGGCCGTCGTCTCGCTCGGTGTGTCCCTCGGGGCGCGGTTGCGCCGATCGGCCGAGCTGGTGGCCGGCGTGACGGTCGGCATCGGCGTCGGCGATCTGTTGATCTCCCTGATCGGCAGTGGGCCATGGCAGATCGCGCTGGTGGTCGTGTTGGCGATGTCGGCCGCGGTGTTCCTCGACGGCGGCCCCATCATCGCCATGCAGGCCGGATCGTCCGCGGTGCTGGTGGCGACCCTCATTCCGCCCGGCAACATGGGTGGCCCCAACCGCATGGTCGACGCGTTGGTCGGTGGTCTGGTGGGCATCGCGATCGTGGCGTTGATTCCGACGCATCCGGTGTGGCGGGCGCGTAAGGATGCGGCGAACGTGTTGGCGACGGCGGCGAGTGTGTTGCAGAAAGTGGCCGACGGGTTAGTGGCGAACGACCCGAAGCCCATCGAGGATGCGTTGCGCAAGGCTCGGGCGACGCAGTCCGGCATCGACGCTCTGCGAACCGATCTCAAGGGCGGCCGGGAGATCGCGCGCATTTCTCCGATGTACTGGAATCATCGCACTCGGTTGGCGGCCCTGGCGGCGACAGCCGACCCCATCGACAACGCTGTTCGCAATATTCGGGTGCTGGCACGGCGGTCGTTGACCTTGGTGCGCGACGACGAAATTCTGGACCCGCGGGTGGTCGACGAGGTGGAGAAGCTGGCGCACGCGGTGGAAGTCCTACGCCAGATGATTCTCGCCGATCCGGGGCAGAAGCCGGATGCGGCGGAGGCCGCGCGGGTGTTGCGGTCGGTCGCTGCCGGAGCGAAGCCGGAACTGATCTCGAACGCCGGGTTGTCGGCGACGGTGGTGCTCGCTCAGTTGCGGTCGATCATCGTCGATCTGTTGCAGGTCGCCGGGCTCAAGCGCATCTCTGCGTTGGCGACTCTGCCGCCGACGGTCAAGCATCCGCACGTCCCGCCGGAGTTGTGACCCGAGCACACCGTTGCATATATGCGTATGTACGCATATGGTGACTGCCTGAAGTCGTTGCAGTCACGAGGGGGAGTCATGGGCGCGGGTCACGGACACAGCCACGGCGTGGGTGGTCATTCGCCCGACGGCGCGGGACCGCCCAGATCTCGGGTTCGCAAGATGATCGTGGCGTTGGCCGTTCTGGTGGTGTTCCTGGTGGTCGAACTGACCGTGGCGCTGGCCATCGGCTCGCTCGGTCTGCTGGCCGATGCCGGCCACATGCTCACCGACGTACTCGGAATGTCGATGGGCTTGATCGCTCTCGTCCTTGCGCGGAAGGGAAGTGCCGCAGCGGCAAGGACATTCGGTTGGCACCGTGCCGAGGTGCTCACCGCAATCGCGAATGCTGTTCTGCTGCTGGGCGTTGCGGCGTTCATCATGTACGAGGCGATATCTCGCATCGGCGATGCGCCCGAGATCCCCGGTCTTCCGTTGATTCTCACCGCAGCGGCCGGTCTTGCCGCGAACATCGTCGTCATGATGCTCATCCGCGGCGATGCGAAGGACTCTCTCGCCGTTCGCGGTGCCTACATGGAGGTGCTGGCCGACGCCGTCGGCAGCGTCGGTGTGTTGGTGGGCGGTGTGCTCATGCTGGTGTTCGGGTGGACCTGGGTCGACATCGTCGTCGGCGTGCTCATCTCGCTGTGGGTGGTTCCGCGTGCGATCAAGCTCGCCGGGTCGGCACTGCGCATCCTCACTCAGGCGAGTCCTGCCGACGTCGACGTGGACGCGTTGACCGGAGATCTGAGCGCCCTTCCCGGAGTGACGGGAGTGCACGACTTGCATGTGTGGACCCTGACCACCGGAATGGACGTGGCCACGGTGCATCTGGAATGCGAGGGGTCGTCGTCGATGGTGCTCGATCGAGCGCGCTCGCTGCTGTCGACCTACGGACTCGACCATGCCACCGTGCAGGTCGAGCCGACCGCACACGGCCGAACCTGCAAGGAAGAGCTCACCTGGTGACGGTGCGTACCTCGGTTCCCGGACGCCAGATGTCGATCTGCATGTGATCGTCCACCAGTGACGTCAGTACCACTTCGCCGATGTCGAGATCGAACACGTGGTACGGCACGAGTTCGCCGGGAGCCGCGTCGAATATCGGTTGCAGCACAGCGGGATCGGTGATCTCTGCGGCGATTCCGCTGATCTTTGCATCGCCGCCCTCCATCGAGTGGTGGCCGGGATTGCTGTGCAGTGCGAACCGGCCGTCGCGCTGTAGATCTCGCGCTTTGGCGGCACCGAGCATCGATCCGAGTCGCAGCACCCCGGTGTCCACGAACTCCACCTCGGTTCCACTGACGCGCGGTGAGCCGTCTGCCCGTAGTGTCGCGAGAACATGGTGCTTGTGCGCGGTGAATCGGGCCCGCACCGCGGACGCGAGAGTCGGAGCCGCTGCCGAGAATTCGTTCCACGTCGTCATGCGCACATTATGCGATCGACCACCGACAGTGTTGGGCAGGAATGCACGGAACCTGCCCGAACAGACGGAATCCCGCCGATCGCGTTCGATATCGTGCACTCTTTCCCGCTGGACCTGTCAGATCCAGAATCGCATCAGGTAGTTGCCGTTGCCGGCGAAGAACTCGGGGACCCCCGACAATCCGAACAGGGTGTAGATCGCTCCGAAGAAGGCGGCATTGACAGCCGGCACGAAAAGCAACGCAACGAGGACGAGAATCCCGTATCCCTTGAACTGGTTCAGCGACGCTCGGGTGGTGGGTGAGAGCGAGGGTTCGAGGGCTGCGTATCCGTCGAGTCCGGGCACCGGGATCAGGTTGAGGATCGTGGCCATGATCTGCAGAAACGCCAGAAAGCTGAGCCCGTACCAGAAGGCGGCGTTGGTGCCGTCGGTACCGAACAGCCTGATGACCACCAGAAGTGCCACGGCCACAACTGCATTGGCGAACGGGCCGGCCAGTGCGATGCGCCGCTGGGGCGACGCCGAGAACTGTCTGGTACGCAGGTAGACGGCGCCGCCCGGCAGGCCGATCCCGCCGATCGCGATGAACACCACCGGGAGAACGATGGACAGCAGCGGGTGGGTGTACTTCAGCGGGTTCAGGGTCAGGTAGCCGCGGAGCTCGACTTCGCGATCACCGGCTCGAAACGCGGTGTAGGCGTGGCCGAATTCGTGCAGGCACACCGACGCGATCCACCCGGCGAGAACAAGCACGAACACTCCGATGCGCGCGGCGACGGACGTGACGTCGTCCGCCGTCCAGGCAAGGGCACCACCGATTCCGGCGACGGCGAGCACCGCGACGAAGATCGGGCTCGGCAGTACGGGACTGCGCCGCACCGGAACGGTCATCGGACCAGCAACCACTCCTGATGGTGGCGGTAGAAGGTCGACCGCTTCACCGCCTTGCCGCCGGCGATACCGTCGCGCGTCAGTTCGGCGGCGGGGGAGCCGAGTTGCATGGCGCGGCCGCTGACCCAGCGGCGCGGCAGAAATCGGCGACGGCCGACGACGCGTGCGCGGAGGCCGGGCATGTCCGCGGTGGGAGCCACCTCGACTCCGGGCACGACGCCGGAGAACAACCGGGTGTCGTCGACGTAGGCCTCGCCTTCGAGGTCGGTTCCGTCGGCACCGCCGAGCAGAGCCCTCCCGACGACGGCCTTGCCTGCATCGTCGCGGATGAGGGGTGTGCTCGACGCCGTACCCGTCAGGGCGACCTTGGCGGCACGTGACCCGGTGCCCAGCTTGTAGATGTGCGCGGCGTCGGTTGCGTTCTCCGGCACGAACGCGACCTCGACGTGCAGCCGTTCGGTGCGCATCAGGCGCGTCAGCAGCGCGGCGAGGGACGCATCGTCGCCCAGGACGATGATGCGTGGCTCGGGGGCGGATTCGATGTCGGAGAAGATCGCGCTGCAGTCGTCGTCGGTCGGTACTGCGTCGGCGTTGCGCAGTGGGACGTCGGTCAGCGTGATCGGCAGCAGCGGGTTGCCGCACTGCAGAACGAACGGTGTCACGGCGCTCCTAGATCTTCCGATGAATCCTCGTCACGACCATAGTGCCCTCGTTCGGCGTCGACCGTAGCGGCATGCGGGCCAGCTCACCGCCTCGGCTAGACTGTTCCCCCGGCCACTGTCGCGCCTGCGACGAATGGTGACTGCTGCATTCGCTCGAGTACATCTGCAGCACGTCCTTGCACGAAAGCAACGTAGGAGAGCACATGCCGGCGATAGTCCTGATCGGCGCCCAGTGGGGCGACGAAGGCAAAGGCAAAGCCACCGACCTGTTCGGCGAACGACTTCAGTGGGTGGTTCGCTACCAAGGCGGCAACAACGCCGGCCACACCGTCGTTCTTCCCAACGGAGACAAGTTCGCACTACACCTGATCCCGTCGGGAATTCTCACGCCGGGCGTCAAGAACGTCATCGGTAACGGTGTCGTCGTCGATCCGGGTGTGCTGCTCACCGAGCTCGACGGCCTCGAGAAGCGCGATGTCGATACGTCGAATCTGCTGCTCAGCGCCGATGCGCACCTGATCATGCCGTACCACGTGGCCATCGACAAGGTCACCGAGCGGTTCCTCGGTGCCAAGAAGATCGGCACCACCGGGCGCGGCATCGGCCCTTGCTACCAGGACAAGCTCGCCCGCGTCGGTGTGCGTGCGGCGGATGTGCTCGACGAGAAGATCCTGACCCAAAAGGTCGAGGCCGCACTGGAATTCAAGAACCAGGTGCTCTCGAAGATCTACAACCGCCGGGCGCTGGATCCACAGCAGGTCGTCGACGAGGTGCTCGAGCAGGCCGAGGGATTCAAGCACCGCATCACCGATACGCGCCTGCAGCTCAACCTCGCGCTCGAGCGCGGCGACACGATTCTGCTCGAGGGATCGCAGGGCACGTTGCTCGACGTCGACCACGGCACCTATCCGTACGTGACGTCGTCGAACCCGACGGCAGGCGGCGCGTCCGTCGGCTCGGGCATCGGCCCGAACAAGATCACCACGGTGCTCGGCATCCTCAAGGCGTACACGACGCGTGTGGGATCCGGTCCGTTCCCGACCGAGCTGTTCGACAACCATGGTGAGTACCTGGCCAAGCAGGGCGGCGAGGTGGGCGTCACCACCGGTCGCGCCCGACGTACGGGCTGGTTCGACGCGGTCATCGCTCGGTACGCCACCCGCGTCAACGGCATCACCGACTACTTCCTGACCAAGCTCGACGTGCTCTCCAGCCTGGACACCGTGCCCATCTGCGTCGCCTACGACGTCGACGGCGTCCGTCACGACGAAATGCCGATGACGCAGACCGGTTTCCACCATGCGAAGCCGATCTACGAAGAGATGCCCGGTTGGTGGGAAGACATCTCCGGTGCCCGGACATTCGAGGAACTGCCGATCAACGCGCAGAACTACGTCCTGCGTCTCGAGGAACTGTCGGGTGCGTACATGTCGTGCATCGGTGTGGGACCGGGCCGCGACGAAACCATCGTCCGTCGAGACATTCTGCGGTAGCCGAACCCGTTATCGAAAAGCCCCGAGGCGCACTGCCTCGGGGCTTTTTGCTGTATGAGGACGGACTGGACCTTTCACATCGGCTGTGGGTTGAAAACGAACTGTGGTTTTGCCAATTGCGCCGAAATGACTCTATCGACGGGTGGTCACTGCGAAACAGCCGTCGAACTGCCCCCAATTCGACCGATTACCGATGCGACTCTGCGTTACAGTCGATCTCGACTTGTAAACTCAGAGTACGAAACGAGCGGCCGAAAAAACTCTTGGACTTTTACCCTCACTTGGGTAACAGGCCAGGTAGACGTGGCGAAACAATGAGCATCGCACCAATTGCGGAGGCCTCTTCGGATGGCCGACGATCCGATCGGATCACCCCCCTCGGCCCCGTGTGGCCACCGAAGAAAGTAGAACGAATGAACAAGGCAACCAAGGGCGCGCTCGCTGCCGCTGCCGCTGGCGTGCTCCTGCTCGGCGGTGCCGGGTCCTACGCGCTCTGGAGTGATAGCGAAACCGTCGACGGTGGCACCGTGACTGCAGGTATTCTCGACATCGCTCCCGGTACCAGTACGGGATGGAGAGACATTTCGGCGGGTGCGCCTGGCACCCCGATCCCATCGATCGCCAGCTTCCGTATGGTACCCGGCGACATCCTGCAGTACGACGCAACATTCGTAGTCACCGCCACCGGTAACAATCTGACCGCGACGTTGACGGCTGATCCCCTGACCGCAGTGAGGTACGACGGCACTTCCGGATTGACTGCTGTCAATGCTCCGGTCGTGGTTACCAACTCGACCGGATCCAACACAATTACCTCCGCTCAGGCCGGACAGACGATCACGGTGTCGGCGAAGGTCACCTTCGATAGGGAAACCGCCAATCAGGTCGGTCAGAACGGCACTATCAATTTGTCGACGTTCAAGCTGAATCTTCAGCAGACACGTCCGTAGTCATTTCGGTTCGTGTCGAAACTCAGACCGAGAGTCAAGACAATGTGGCTCGGTATTGCGGTTGCGTCGGTGGCTGTCCTGGCCTTTGGGTCAGTGCAGACTACCGGCGCACTGTGGCGCGACCAAGAGACGATGAACGCGGGGTCGGTCAAAGCGGGCACGTTGACTCTCTTTGCGGGTGGAGATTCGACTACGACCTCCCAGGTTTTCCAGTTCGACAACCTCGCCAAAACTTTGATTGCACCCGGTGAATTCGGCCAGGGTGCGATGGTGTTGAGGAACGGTGGCAACGTCCCGCTGCGGTTCAGAGTGAGCAGGATTGGATTGACGCCGGCTACGGTGGCGCCGGCCACGCCGGTGCAAGTCGCCGTAGACGTCCGGATCGGCACGACTGTTGCTGCTTGCACGACGACCAGTGCGCCGTCGGGCCCGTCCGTAGTCAGCGTTTCCGCGAGCACGTCGTCGCCTGCAATCGTCCCCGTCGGAACGCCGATCTTGGAGCAGACCATTCAGGCCAATCAGGCAGTGGTGCTGTGTGTGCGGTCGACGTTGGTGTCCGCCTCGACGTCAGTGTCGTCGTCGTACAGACATGAATTCACCATTGTTGGAGAGCAGGTGCAAAAGTAATGACGACCGCTGAGCAGACCAGCGAGAAGACCGGGCTCCGCTGGTGGATCGTCAACGTTATGTCCTTGCTTCTCTTGTTCTGTGTGGTGGCGATCCTCCTTGCAGCCGTGGTTGTGCCGAAGGTCAGCGGATCGCAGGCATACACAGTTCTGACCTCATCGATGGAACCGACGTATCCACCTGGAACCTTGATCGTCGTCAAGCCGGGCGACGTGCAGTCGATGGGCATCGGCGAACCCGTCACATACCAAATTGCGTCCGGACTGCCCGAAGTGATAACGCACAGGATCGTCGCCGTCGGTTTCGACGCAGAAAACAGGCGGGTTTACACAACGCAGGGCGACAATAATCCGCGTCCTGATGAGAGCCCGGTCAAGCCCGAGCAAATCCGCGGAAGTGTTTGGTACAGCATTCCGTACCTCGGGTACGTGAATAATTGGATTACCGGTGAGCGCCGAACGACCGCCGTATACGTGATTGCGGGCGGCTTGGTTGCATTCGCGCTCTATCAGTTTGCGAGCGCAGGGATCGACCGGTCGCGGCGAAAGCTGCAGTCGTGAGCTTTCTCCGTCCGGTGTTCAACGTCCTGTCCAGTACTCGCGTTCGTGCGCTTCTGTCGCTCGGGATGGTTCTGGGCCTCGGTGCCGTGGGCACTCTTGCCGCGTGGTCGTCGACTGTAGTTGCGACGTCAGGTCAGTTCACAACCGGAACTGTCGACATAACCATCAACAACTCGAACGATCCGGTGACTTACGCGTCTGCACCGCTGACCGGGTTGTTTCCCGGTTCGATTACCTCAGGGGCATTCACTGTCCGCAACGTCGGGTCGACAAATTTCTCGTACTCCGTCGCTGTTACCGGGACTGGTCTCGGCGCATTTTTCGATGTAACTGTCAGGAAGGACGGAAGTGTGACTGCGCCGTGCACTGACGGCACTGCAGTCACGCCATCACTCGCCCCTTTGCCCGCGAATCTACAGATTGCTCCTGTGGCAGCACCCCTGGCCGCCACAAGCGGAGTTCAAGTTCTGTGCGTAAGTCTGCGACTGTCGCCGGATGCCCCTGCTAGCGCGCAGAGCTCGACGGGGAACGTCAGCCTTCTCTTTACTGCGACGGGGGCTTGATGGCCAAGTCGAGACAAATGATAAGGGAATCCGCGCTCAATATCGGTGCGCTCTTAGGCGTTATTTGCTTCGTCTTCGCTGTGTGCGCTGTCTTCTTCGGCATCACACCGCTGATATTCCGTTCCGGGTCGATGAGCCCCGCCATTGATACGGGATCTTTGGCCTTGGCGCGTACCGTACCGGCGTCTTCGCTGACGGTCGGCGATATCGTGAGCATCAACCGTACGGATGGATCGCGTATTACGCACCGAGTCAACAAGATTCAGGGTTTTACCGGAAACTCTGTGTCGGTCCTCCTCAAAGGTGACGCAAATGCGGACGTCGATGCCGACAGTTATGCAATTACCGAAGCCGATCGAGTTTTCGCGCATGTGCCTTTTGGCGGCTATGTAGCAACGTGGACCACCACGCCGTTCGCCTGGGTGCTCGGCGCTGGACTTGCAGCATTCTTATTGTATGTCGCATGGCGTCCGGAGCCGAGTGCGCCACGTACGCCGAGCGGCAGGCACTCGTTGTCCACCGGGATTGCACTTGTTGCTGCTGGTGCGACCGCTCTGGGAATGGGGTATGCGCATCCTGACATGACTGAGGCTGCTCTATCGGACACTGCCACGGTTCGGCCGGGGCCGCTAGCAGCCGGTACCTTACCCAACCCGACAGGACTGGTTTGCTCGGGCGGTGGGACGTTGGCAAGATCGGTGACTTTGACCATCGGCCGTCCCGTGGCTCCGGTCACCGGGTTTCAGGTGGTAGTTCGGAATGCTGCAGGTACAACTTCCACGGCCCCGATGGCTTTCACGGTGCCGCAGACCGGTAGCGCCACCGCGGTGGTGACTTCCGGACTTCTCGGGGCATTGTTGGGCGGAACTTCGTATGCAGACGTTCGATCGACTGCTGGGCAGTGGGTCTCGCCCGGGAAACAGACCCAGACAATCACCTCTTTTCTAGGTGTGAATTGCAACGGCAGCGCCACCGCGTCGGCTAGCAGGCAAGCTGTGCCGATACCGTCGCCGACGATCGATAGTTCGGTGGCTAACACGACCTCGCCCGAGATCGCGGCATCGACCACGACAGCGACCACGACACCGACCACGACACCGACCACGACGGTTGCGCCTCCGAAAGCTACGGAAGTGCCACCAATGACGACGACGTCGGCACCGACCGTCCCCACCGAACCGGTCGTTCCCGCACCGATTGTCCCTGAACCAGTCGAGCCCGGACTTGCCGTCCCTGAGACGCCGGCGCTTCCGCCAGCCCCTCCAGCAAGCGCATTTGTCTCACCCGGTTCGCCGAAATCCTCGGGTGAGTACACAGCGAGTGTCGCACAAGGTGTGCTGGCAATAACCGATCCCGCGGAGGTGATCGTGTACGAATACCCAGTGTCGTCGAGTGAGCGTTACGGTACAGGGGCAGTGTGGTCCTCCAACGGCAGCTTGTACATCCTCTCGGAGAAATCTGCTCCGGTGCAGTTGGCTCCGTCAGGTGATGGCACGTTTGTTTCGAGTACGAAATCGACCGCTGACTTACCGTCGGACATCGCCGCGTTGCTTTAGCCCCGATCCACCGACGTCATCCCGCTGGGCTTCGTGTGCCGGCCTCTTGCCACGGTTCCGGCGGCGGGTTGCAGGTGGTGCTGATCGCTCCGCTGTACCTACGCCGAGTCCGCGCCTCATGATGCCGAGGGCATGTGCGCGAAAGGTCCGTCGGTCAGACCCGACAGCAAGGTCTCGATGATCGCGTATGACCGGAGGTCCATTGCGGAGGACCTGCTTACCCGCGATTTGGAGCGATCGTAGGGGGCGCGCCTCGTTCGGCGTGTACGTAGACCGGCCGCAGGCGCGAGTCGATGTCGACTGCGCCTGGTCTCGAACGGTGGTCGACCCCGCAGCGACGGATGAGGTCCCCGCCGAGATTCTCGCCCTTCTCCAATAGCGGAGACGTCACATATATCTCCGAATCGAAGTGCGCGTCCACGAAACGGGTGGATAATCGAGGGCAAGTAAAGCGACGGAGGGCCGGTCGATGACTGAAAATTACAATGGCTTGGAAGTTTTCAGCTACCAATTCGATCGGTTTGCTTACGAACACTCGTGGATCGGGGCGCAGACTGGCGAATTCATGCTCGGTCCTCAGGGTGGCGGCATGTTGGAGTTCACCCACGCGATGGTGTTCGCTCTCCCCGAGGGTGGTGCGCACGAAGTACACGGACCAATCTTGGAGTGGTACCTCTCGCACGGCGGACCCTATGGCGCACTTGGCTATCCGATCAGCAACGAGCGCCCGACGCCCACCGGTTCCGGACGCTACAACCTGTTCCAGCGGGGAGCGATCGGCTGGCTACCGGATACGGGCGCATTCACCATCGGCGGTACAGAAGAGGATTCTGATGTCAGTCCGGGTCCCGACGCCGCGACGGTCTCCGTTGTCGACGCCTCGATGTCTTCGGTCGGCATATCTGGCTGACAAAGCCAACTTCAGTCCTGTTTTTCATCTATTTATTCGGTCGAGAGTATCTTTAGCGATTACCGATGAATTCAGAACAGCGTCGGCTCGTCGAATCCGGTGACGCCTTCGATGCCGAGAATTCGTTGTTTCGTATTCGCCCCGCCGGGAGCGGAGAAGCCGCCTACCTCTCGGCCCGCGCCCAGCACGCGATGACACGGAACGATTATCGGTACCGGGTTTCGGCCCAGTGCCCCGCCCACCGCCTGGGCCGCGCCCGGCACCCCGAGTCGACGCGCGATGTCTCCGTACGTCAGCGTTGCGCCCCGGGGAATCGCGCTGCACACGGTGTAGACCGAGGCGTCGAACGCCGAAACCTCGAGCACCAACGGGATCGGGCTCATGTCCACGGCGCGCCCGGCGAGGAGCGCCACGATTCGATCGATCGCGTCCTCGGCGAGAGCGTCGACCGGACCTAGGTCAGCGGCGAAGCCGGCCAGGTAATCGAGCATCGCCTCGTCCGACGGCTCGGGTAGTGCCACGGCCATCACGCCGTCCGCGCTCCAGGCAAGACCGCATCGCCCGATGGCCGTGTCGAAGAGGGTGCTGCTCGGCATGGGTCGAGTATCCACCGGACGCCGACAGGCAGTCCAGTCGAACGCCCAATGGACTTGAAAGTTCGATGCCAGTGGGTGAATATGGGCTGTATGGCCTCCAGAGTGCTCAATGCAACGTCACTGGCACGAGATCTCGGAAGCTGGCGCGGCGACGCGTCGGCCGATGGATCCGGCAGGCGCAAGGCCTCCCGTCCCACGTACAGGGCTCTCGCAGACGGGGTTCGACTGCTCATTCACGACGGCCGCATCCCGTTGGGTGTCGGGTTGCCGAGTGAACGCGATCTGTCCGCTGCTCTCGATCTGAGTCGTACCACGATCACCTCGTCGTATTCGGTGCTGCGTGACGAGGGTTATCTCATCAGCAAGCAGGGATCGCGCAGCACTGTGGCGTTGCCTGCCGCGCCGACCCCCAACGGCATGTTGATTCAGTCGACGTCGCCGTCGGGTCCGGTGGTGGATATGAGCCATGCGGCCATGTCGGCGGCCGACGGAACCATGACGGCAGCGTACGAGTCTGCGCTGCAGGCACTTCCGACGTATCTGCCCACTCACGGTATGGAGCCCATCGGACTCGCAGTGCTGCGGGAGGCCATCGCGCAGCGTTTCGTCGAACGTGGATTGCCCACCACTGCCGACCAGATCATGGTCACTTCGGGTGCGCAGCAGGCGGTTCGGTTGCTACTGGGTACGCTGACCTCGCCCGGTGACCGCGTCCTGATCGATCACCCGACGTATCCCAATGCACTCGAGGCCATCAGGCGCGTCGGTGCCCGGCCGGTGCCGGTGCCGGTCCGTCCCGTCGAAGGGGATTGGGATCTCGACGGAATCCGCAGTGCCGCAAGGCAAACCGCCGCCAAGGTGGCGTACTTGATTCCGGACTTCCACAACCCCACCGGGCAGGTGCTCGACGCGGAGGGGCGCGCCGAGCTCGCGCGCATCACCCGAGACACCCGAATGACGCTCATCGTCGACGAAACCATGGTGGACCTGTGGCTCGATGCGCCACCGCCGCCACCGGTCGCATCGTTCGGACGGGTGTCCGGTTCGGATATCGTCACGATCGGTTCGGCGTCCAAGTCGTTCTGGGGCGGTCTGCGCATCGGGTGGATCAGAGCGCATCCTTCGCTCGTCTCGCAGCTCGCCGGCTCGCGAGCAGCACATGACCTCGGTACCTCGATCGTCGATCAATTGGCGTCGTCGTTCCTGCTGCAGGACGCCGAACCCGCGCTGGAGGTCCGTCGATCCCAACTGCGGGAGCGTCGAGATGTGCTCGAAGATGCCCTGGCCGAACATGTTCCGGAGTGGAAGTACCGGCGCTCGGAGGGCGGGATGTCGCTGTGGCTTCAGCTCCCCGCTCCGGTGTCGAGTGCGCTCGCCGCTACTGCGCCCGCGTTCGGGGCAGTATTGGCCGCAGGTCCGCGGTTCGGGGTCGAGGGTGCGTTCGAGCGTTACCTTCGGCTGCCGTACACCCGTGAGCCGCAGGAGCTTCGGGCTGCGGTTGCGGCCACTGCCGCGGCGTATCGAGCCTTGGCACCGAGCGTCGAATCCGAACAGCCGGCCCTGGTGTTCTGAGCGGCGGTGTTCTGACCGCGAGCTCGAAGTTATGGACGAGAATCAGCCGTAAAGCGTCCATAACTTCGAGTTCGGCGCAAAGAATTACGCCCAGACGGATGCGATGTCGGTGGCGGTGGCGGGCGGTGGCGTCGGGACGCCGTTTTCGGTGCGCGAGAACCGCGGTGCCGGACGGTGCTGCGTCACGCCGCCGATGTCGATGAGCGAGTCTCGGTCCTTCATGTGTGGGTGGTTCGGAGCCTCGGCGAAGGTGAGGACGGGGGAGACGCAGGCGTCGGTGCCGTCGAAGATCGCGGCCCATTCGTCGCGGGTCTTGGTCAGGAATGTCGCGGTGAACGTCTCGCGCAGTTCCGGCCAGCGCGGCTTGTCCATCTGTGACGGTAGGTCTGCATCGGCGAGGCCGAGACCGGTCACGAGCTGGGCGTAGAACTGCGGTTCGAGGGACCCGACCGCCATGTACTTGCCGTCCGATGTCTCGTAGGTGTCGTAGAACGGCGCGCCGGTGTCGAGCAGGTTGACGCCGCGGTCGTCGCTCCATGCTCCGACGCCTCGCCAGGCCCAGATCATGTGCGACAGTGCTGCGGTGCCGTCGACCATGGCCGCGTCGACGACCTGGCCCTGTCCCGAATTCTGTCGTTCGTACAGTGCCGCCATGATGCCGAAGACGAGGAACATCGATCCGCCGCCGAAATCGCCGACCATGTTCATCGGTGGCACCGGTCGTTCGCCGTCGCGGCCGATAGCGTTGAGGACGCCTGTGACGGAGATGTAGTTGATGTCGTGGCCGGCGGTCTGTGCCCAGGGGCCTTCCTGCCCCCAGCCCGTCATGCGGCCGTAGACCAGTCGCGGGTTTCGGGCGAGGGCGTCGTCGGGCCCGAGGCCGAGCCGTTCGGTGACGCCGGGGCGAAAGCCTTCGATGAGGACGTCGGCGCGTTCGATCAGGCCGAGGACCTTCTCGATGTCGGCGGGATCCTTGAGGTTCGCTTCGACGATGGTGCGGCTGCGCAGCTGGTGATCGTGTGGAGAGACCTGTCCGGCGCGCTGGACGCGGACGACGTCTGCGCCGAGGTCGGCGAGCAATAGCGCTGCGTGCGGACCGGGCCCGATCCCGGCGAGTTCGACGACGCGGAGCCCTGCGAGCGGTCCACCAGTGTTAGCCACGTTTGTTGCCTCGTTCCGACTCGTCAGCTGCGATTGTGAATGGAGACTAACTTGTACTAGGGCGTCCAAGTGATGTGGGTGTGGATAATAGGGCTGTGACTGCCCCAGAACCCGTCCGCATCGGTACTCCACTCACGCCCGGTGCCACCCGGGTCATGCTCCTCGGAGCAGGTGAGCTGGGCAAAGAGGTCATCATTGCGTTCCAGCGCCTCGGTGTCGAGGTGATTGCCGTCGACCGTTACGACAACGCCCCGGGCCATCAGGTAGCGCATCACGCGTACACGATCGACATGAGCAATCCCGAAGAGCTGCTGGCGCTGATCGACGCTCAGCAGCCGGACTTCGTCGTCCCGGAGATCGAAGCCATTGCCACCGATGCGCTCGCCAAGGTGGAGGCCAAAAGACGCTCCGTGGTCATTCCGACCGCGCGTGCAACACAATTGACGATGAATCGCGAAGGAATCAGGCGGCTCGCGGCCGAGGAGCTCGGCCTGCCGACCTCGCCGTACGCGTTCGCCGATTCGTTGGACGAGGTGCGACAAGCGTTGTCCCACATCGGCTTCCCTGCTGTCATCAAGCCGGTGATGTCCTCGTCCGGCAAGGGGCAGTCGGTGGTACGGAGCGAAGCCGACGTCGAAACGGCGTGGGACTACGCGTTGAAGGGCGGTCGAGTCGACCTGGGCCGCGTCATCGTCGAGGGATTCGTCGATTTCGATTACGAGATAACACTTCTCACCGTGCGCGCGATAAACGGGACTTCGTTCTGCGAGCCGATTGGCCATCTGCAGGAGTCGGGCGACTACATCGAATCCTGGCAGCCGCAACCGATGTCCGACGCGGCACTCGCGTCGGCGCGCGAAGTGGCCGAGAGAATCACGACGGCGCTCGGTGGTCGGGGACTGTTCGGCGTGGAGCTGTTCGTGCAGGGCGACAACGTGTACTTCTCCGAGGTCAGCCCCCGGCCACACGACACCGGCCTGGTAACGCTTCGTACGCAACGGTTCTCGGAGTTCGAGCTGCATGCCCGCGCCGTTCTCGGGCTACCGATCGACACGACGCTGCTCTCCCCGGGAGCGTCGGCGGTCATCTACGGCGGTGTCGATGCGGACGGAATCTCGTTCGAAGGCGTCGCCGATGCCCTCGCGGTTCCCGAAACCGACCTTCGACTGTTCGGCAAGCCCGCCAGCTTCGTCCGGCGGCGAATGGGTGTTGCGGTGTCGACGGCGTCGGACATCGAGACTGCGCGGGCTCGGGCCCGCGAGGCAGCAGGCAAGGTTCGACCGACCGTCTAGATCGCGCCGTCTAGATTGCGGCCACCACCGCTGCGGTAGCAACGGCGTTGTTCATCGTGTGCAGTGCGATGCCCGGAATCAACGATCGGTGCAGTCGAACCAGCAGGGCCGCAGCAGAGCCGATGCAGACCATGATCAGCGCGATGGCGGGCAGCACGTGGACGGCCCCGAAGCACACCGCGGATCCGAGAACCGCGATCTGCCATCGTGTTCGGGTGTCGAACCACCCGAAGATCACCCGACGGAAGAGGACTTCCTCGAGTACCGGTGCGATCAGCACAGTGCAGGCGATGGTGAGGGTTCCGGCGACCACACCCACGTCGAGTGCGTCGAGAGTCGACGCGCTTCCGCCGGCATCGGAGGCGGGAGCTATGCCGACAGCGCCGGCGAGTGCAATGCCGACGCTCATGGCGGCGATCCACGCGACGGGCACTTCCCACAGCAGGTGCCACAGTGAGCGTGGACCCGACGTGAGCTGCAGATCCTTCCACGTCCAGCCGCGGCGACTCAGCGACTGCCACAAGGCAACTGCGAACACCGCCGTCGCCAGCGGAATGGCGTAGCCGAGTACCCAATTCAGGTCGAACACACCGACGAGAAGCACGACCGCGGCCACCACAGCGATGGCACCGATGAGCAGGCTGCCGATGGACAGCAGGGCGTCGCCGCCGGAAACGGGACGTTCGAAAGTCGCGGTTCGGGGCACAGGCGTCAACTTACCGGCGATCGGCGTGCACACTTGACCACCATGAGCGCTCTCGGAGAAATACTGGTCGGCCTGGTGATTCTGGTCGGACTCGTCGGCATCGTCGTGCCCGTCCTGCCGGGCACCATCTTGATCTTCGCGGCTGTTGCAGTGTGGGCGTGGGTTACCGGCAGCACCGCCGCGTGGACGGTGTTCGGCATCGCGACGGTGCTGCTGGTTCTGAGCGGCGTCGTGAAGTACACCTGGCCGGGCCGCCGGATGCGGGAGGCCGGAGTGCCGATGCGGTCGCTGATCGTCGGCGGCCTGCTCGGCATCGTCGGCTTCTTCGTCATCCCGGTCGTCGGGCTCTTCATCGGCTTCATCGCCGGCGTCTACGTGGCCGAACTACCCAGGCACCGCAACCATTCCGAGGCCTGGCGATCGACCGTGCATGCGACCAAGGCGGCCGGGCTGTCCATCCTGGTGGAGCTGTTCGGTGCGTTGCTCGCCTCGGCCGTGTGGCTCGGGGGAGCAGTACTGATCTAGGGGACCCGATACCAGGCCCGGGCATTACCGTCGAGCACAGCGGGGAGGTCGCCGCCGACGGCCCCGGAGATGATGTCGATGTCGGTCTCGGAGAACGGCCGTGGGGCTCGTGTACCGGGCAGGTCGGTGCCGAACAGCAGTGCCTCCGGGTTCACGCGGTGGATCTGCTGCAGGGTATCGACGATGTCGAGGTCCACGCGCCCGAATCCCGTTGCCTTGACGCGTACTCCGCGGTCGACGAGGTTCAACAGATAGGGAAGTCCCTGCGTCGACAGTCCCAGATGGTCGATGCTCACCGCCGGTAGTTTCGCGAGGATCGGCTCGAGCGAGAGCAGCAACGACGCGTCGACGTACAGCTCGGCGTGCCAGCCCACCAGTTCGTGCACGCGTCGGGCCTGCGTGGTGAGCATCTCGACGTCGGTTTCACCGCGTTTGAGGTTGAATCGCATCGCCCGCACGCCTGCCTCGTCGAGGGCGACGATCTCCTCGTCCGTGCACTCCGGATCGAGCTGAGCCACCCCCACCCAGCCGCGTCCGAGCGTCTCCAGTGCGGCCAACAGATAGCTCTGATCGGTGCCTTGGAACGATGCGGTGACCACGGCACCGCCGGTGATCCCGAGCCCGTCGACGTCGTAGAGATAGTTCGAGACGGTGTACGGATCCGGCGTGTATCCCTGGTTCTCGATCAGCGGAAATCTGGGGTCGATGATGTGTAGGTGGGCGTCGAACACGGGTCCCAGCATGCCAGCTCGCCGATTCGCCGTCGCGGCGACCTGGCTCGGTGTTTGAATGCGAAATATGAAACCGGAGACCACCGTCGTTCTCGACGGATACACGTATTTCGAATGTCCACGCTGGCACGACGGGAGGATCTGGGTATCGGACTTCTACAGTCATCGCGTCGTATCCGCCCTCGAGGACGGTTCCGATGTGCGAGTCGAGGCCGAGGTGCCCAATCAGCCGTCGGGCCTGGGCTGGTTACCCGACGGCCGGCTGTTGATCGTCTCGATGCGCGATTACAAACTGCTACTACGCGAGCACGATGGTTCGCTGACCGTCCATGCCGATCTGTCGACGTACGTGAAGGCGAACCTCAACGACATGCTCGTCGACGCGCAGGGACGCGCGTACATCGGCAATTTCGGGTTCGATCTGATGAACTTCGCGCCCGTCGAGACGGCAGATCTGATTCGCGTCGACCCGGACGGGTCCGCGCACGTCGTGGCCTCGGACCTGTACTTCCCCAACGGAATGGCGTTCACCGATTCCGGTGAACTGCTCGTCGACGAGACGGTCGGGAACCGGGTCAGTGCCTTCGACATCGCCGAGGACGGATCACTGGGGGAGCGGCGTGATTGGGCGACGTTCGGTGAACTGCCGTCGTCGACGGACATGGCAACGGCCATGAGTGAGGTGAAGGTGGCTGCCGACGGCTGCTGCATCGACACCGACGGCACGATGTGGATCGCCGACGCACTCGGTCAGCGCGTGTTGCACGTCGCGCCGGGCGGAGAGGTTCTCGAGCAGCTCGACTTCGATCTCGGAGTGTTCGCGTGCGGACTCGGCGGATCCGACGGCCGCACGCTGTTCGTCTGCGCTGCACCCGATTTCAACGAGCATCAACGCAAGATCGAAACCGAGGGAAAGCTGCTGGCGGTTCGGGTGTAGAGCGCTCCGCGCATGTGAGTGGAAACTCGTAGCCTGCTACGCGTTTCCACTCAGTGATACTGGAGTTGTTCGTCGAGGTGGAAGGTATGACTCGTTTCCGCTCTGACGCCGATGGCTGTCTTTCATGTGATGTGTCGGCCTTCGCCTCGACGGACATCGTTCACACGCGACCGGTGGGCGGAGTGACTTGATAGGAGCCTGACCAAAGAGTCCCGTCACTGTGTTGTCCGCCGTCCCGGCCGGTGCGTGGTCACCTGTCGAAGGGATAACCAGTGTCCAGCATGACCGAAAACCCACCCGATGTCAGCCTCGCCGTCATTGCAGGCATCGATACTCACAAAGACACCCACCACGCGGCGATCATCGACCACCTCGGCCGCAAAATCTGCGACCGAGAGTTCCCGGCAACCGGCGCCGGCTACCGCGCACTGCTGGCATGGTTGATCGGGACCGGCATCGTCGTCCGAGTCGGAATCGAAGGCACCGGAAGCTACGGCTCCGCGCTGACCACGGTCCTGCTCGCAGCGGGCCTCGAGGTCGTCGATGTCGACCGCACCGACCGCCGCTCGCGGCGCTTTCACGGCAA
>NZ_KQ031373.1:0-27773 GCF_000963615.1 Rhodococcus sp. PML026
TGAACTTCGTGCACGCATACAAAACTCCCCGGTAGTCGGAACTGAATTACTCAGTCCAACTTCCGGGGAGCTGTGCACCGCACTCTGACCGACTGAATCCCGCATTGATCCGAACCCGGGTCGCAAGCAAGAGGGCAGAGGCAGGCAGCACTCAGTGGCTTTCGGACATTCCTGCGCGTTTTTCGAGTTCGACGAGGACGTGTTCAGCGATTTTGGTGGGCGGCGGGCCGATGTCGACGACGATGGCGTTCTCGTCGTCGCCGAGGGGTTCCAGTGTCGAGATCTGGGTGTCGAGCAGCGAGGACGGCATGAAGTGGTCCATCCGTGCGTTGAGACGTCCGCTGATTCGGTCCTTGGTTCCGGCCAGGTGCACGAAGATCACCGGCGCCCCGTCCCTGGCCCCTGCGCTCAGTACGTCCCGATACGACCGTTTCAGTGCCGAGCACGTCACGATTCCCGATCGTCCCGTGCTGGTGTGGTCGGTGATCCACTCGGCGATGATGTCGAGCCACGGCCATCGGTCCTCGTCGGTCAGGGGCTGACCCGACGCCATCTTCGCGACGTTGGCGTCCGGGTGCAGGTCGTCGCCCTCTTGCAGATCCCACTTCAATGCTCCGGCGAGGATGCCCGCCACCGTGGATTTTCCCGATCCGGACACTCCCATCACCACGAGAACCGGATGGTGCGCTCTGCCTGTCTTCTCTGCTGCCATGCCTAGATACTGCTCCATCCGGTGCATCGGGATCGGACAGACGCGAGAAACCGGGCAACCCGTGGGACGATCGATCGGACATGACCGAGACCAATGATTTTCGCCAACTCCACGATTCGGTGCTCGACGAGCTCGGGCGCGACATCGTGAGTGGCGCGATCCCGAGTGGCACCCGAATCTCTGCCGACGACGTCGCCGTGCGGTTCGCCGTATCGCGAACCGTGGTACGCGAGGTCGTTCGTGTTCTCGAGTCACTGGGCCTGCTCACCGTTCGGCGACGCGTCGGCATCACGGTCCTGGGTTCGCAGAACTGGAACTCCCTCGACCCGGTGGTCATCCGCTGGCAACTGGCCGGTCCTGCCCGCGCCGAGCAGCTTCTGCTGCTCAGCGAACTGCGCTCGGGTATCGAGCCTCTGGCGGCCAAACTCGCTGCCCACCGAGCCACCCCCGAGCACTGCGGGGCGCTGACCGCGGCGGTTATCGGAATGTCGTCGACGTCGCGGTCCGCGGACTCGGAGGCCTACCTCGAACACGACTGCAACTTTCACCGCACGCTGCTGGAGGCGTCGGGCAATCCCATGTTGCGGTCGATGTCGGACATCGTCGTCGAGGTACTCGCCGGACGCACCCGCCATGCCTTGATGTCGCGGCAAGCAGACCCCGAGGCCATTCGGTTGCACGGAGTGGTCGCGTCCTCGATCCAGTCCGGTGACGCCGACGCCGCCCAACGAGCGATGTTGGCCATCGTCACCAAGTCCGCGAGGTCGATGTCGGCTGCTTCCGGTGTGACGCCGTCGCCCGGTCTGGTTCCCGACCAGCAGTGATGCACCGGGCGCACGAAGCCAGGTACGCCGAGACGAGGTTCATCGCCTAGATTCGACGCGTGACTGCTCTCGAATTGCCGCTCGAACTTCGCCGCGCACTCGTCGGAGTCGCTCGGACTCCGCGTTTGCTCGTCGCGTCCGATTACGACGGAACCATGGCTCCGATCGTCTCCGACCCGCAGAAGGCCTTTCCGCACCCCGAGTCCGTCAGCGCCATGCGCGGGCTCGCCTCCCTCGCCGGCACCAACGCTGCGGTCATCTCCGGCCGCGCTCTTCGCGATCTCGCGATCCTCTCGCGATTGCCGTCCGAGGTGCAGCTCGTGGGCAGCCACGGCAGCGAGTTCGACGCCGGGTTCGTCAACGCCATCGACGACGACGCCAAGAAGCTCCTCACCGTCATCACCGGCGAGCTCCAAGCCATCGCCGACGCCCATCCGGGCGTGAGTATCGAAACCAAGCCGGCCAGCGTCGCACTGCACGTGCGCAACGCCGAGACTGCTGCGGGCGTAGAAGCCCTGGCCGCCGTGCGTTCCGGTGCTGCCGCACGCGACGGCGTCCAGGTGACCGAGGGCAAGTCCGTCATCGAACTGGCCGTCATCATCACCGACAAGGGCGTCGCCCTCGATATCCTCAGGCATCAGGAAGCCTCCACTGCTGCAGTCTTTTTCGGCGACGACGTCACCGACGAGAAGGCATTCGGCCACCTGCACGGCCCCGACATCGGGGTCAAGATCGGACCGGGCGACACCCTCGCCGAGTTCCGCATCGACAGCACCGAGCACGTGGCACTGGCCTTGGCGTTCCTGCTCGAGGAGCGTCGGCAGTGGCTCTCCGGAGCCGACGCTCCGCGCATCGAACGACTGACGATGTTGGCCAGCCCCAACGCCGTCGCGCTGCTCACTCCCGATGCCGACGTCACCTGGCTCTGTCACCCCGAGCCCGATTCGGCAGCGGTGTTCGCGCACCTCCTCGGCGGCGATCAGGCCGGACACTTCAGCATCGGACCCGTCCGCGCATCGCTTCCGTTGAGCCAGCAGTACGTGGACGGCACGATGACCGTGCAGACCAAGTGGGCCAGCCTGCAGGTCACCGACTACCTGCCGCACGACATCGGCCAGGGCCAGACCGCGCTGACCCGCGTCATCACCGGCAAGGCACCGGCCATCGTCACGTTCGCGCCGCGTCCGGAGTTTGGAAAGGCTTGGGCGTCACTGGAACCCGACGTCGACGGACTGCGCATCCTCGGCACCGCGGACCCGATGGTCCTGCGCAGCCCCGGTGTCACCTGGAACATCGTCTCCGACGGATCCCAGCAGTCCGCCCACGCCGAGGTCGAACCGTCGAACGGGCCGATCGTTCTCGAATTGCGGCTCGGCACAGACGATCTGAGCGAGCACCCGTGGCCCGAGGTCGAACGGCGTCGAGCATCGGAGTCGTACTGGAAGGACTGGGCCGACGGCCTGAATCTGCCGCCGCTCAAGCGCGATCTGATGAAGCGGTCCGCCCTGACTCTGCGCGGGCTCGTGCACTCCGAGTCCGGCTCGATCATGGCCGCCGCCACCACGTCATTGCCCGAAGACATCGGTGGAGTGCGCAACTGGGACTACCGATACTGCTGGCTGCGCGACGCAGCATTGACCGCGACCGCATTGGTCGACGTCGGATCGACAGCCGAGGCCGAGAACTACCTCTCGTGGATTCACGGGGTACTCGAATCGGCGTCGGGACCCGAACGCCTGCACCCGCTCTACACCATCTGGGGCCTGGGCCTGCCGCCCGAGGCCGTCATCGACGAGCTGCCCGGCTACGCCGGATCGCGTCCGGTCCGCGTGGGAAACGCTGCCAATCAACAGGTTCAGCTCGACGTCTTCGGCCCCATCGTCGAATTGGTGTCCGCCCTCGCACACGCCCGCAAAGCCGCGGGGTCCGAGAACGGCCTCTCCGACGACGACTGGGACCTCGTCCGTGCGATGGTCGAAGCCGTCGAGCGACGCTGGTTCGAGCCCGATCACGGCATCTGGGAAATCCGAGACAATCCCCGCCACCACGTCTACTCGAAGGTGATGGGCTGGACGACGGTGGACCGCGCCATCGGTCTGGCCGAAACATTTGGTCGCACAGCCGAATCGAGCTGGTCCGAGCTTCGTGACACCATCCGAGAAGAAGTGCTCGCCAACGGCTGGAACGACGAGGTGCAGTCCTTCACCGCCGCATACGACGGCACCGACCTCGACGCGGCGACGCTGTACATCGGCCTGTCCGGACTGATCGAGCCGTCGGACCCGCGTTTCGCAGCCACCGTCACTGCAACCGAAGCCGAACTGCGCAGTGGATCGACGGTCTACCGCTACCGCCACGACGACGGTCTGCCCGGCGGCGAAGGCGGATTCCACCTGTGCGCAGCGTGGCTCGTCGAGGCATACCTGCTGGTGGGCCAACGCGCCGAGGCCGAGGCTCTGTTCGCTCAACTCGTCAGCGCCGCCGGACCGACCGGACTGCTCAGTGAGGAATACGACCCGATCGCCGAACGGTCGCTCGGCAACCACCCCCAGGCCTACAGTCACCTGGGTCTGCTGCGTTGCGCGAGATTGCTCAGCGCTCAGCCTGCATGACCCCCCGCCCCGCCTCGCGCACCCGGTTCACTCCTCCCCAGTTGGGATCAATGCGCCTTTGTTGCACTCAGACTGACTGAAACCCACATTCATCCCGAACGGGGTTCCAGCCGACACTGAATGAATGTGGCTTTGTTGCACTCTGAGTGACTGAAACCCACATTGATCCCAAATGGGGCGCAAATCTGGAGTGAGCGCGCGAGGGTAGCTGGTCAGGCAATTGCGGGCGGTTGATCCGGCGGCGGTGCTGCGGTGCGGCCGCGGAAGAGTTCGGTCGGGAGGGTTTCGGCGGCGACGATGCCCGAGTGCGAGGACGAGAGCACCAGTTTGCCTGCGCGGCGGCCTTTTTCCTCGGCGTCCTGGCGCACGGTGGTCAGGTTCTCGCGAATGGCGTCGGAGATGCCGTCGAATCCGGTGACCGAGAGTTGGCTCGGCACATCGATTCCCGAGACTCTGGCGAAGTTGAGTGCACCGATGGCGATGACGTCGGTGGTGCAGAGCAGTGCGGTGGTCTCGCGGTTGGCCTGTAGTGCCTGGGCTGCGGCGGAGTGGCCGGAGCGCACGGTGTGGTCGAATCGTTCGACGACGGTGAGGGTGTCGGGGTCGAGTCCGGCGTCGATCATCGCGGCCTGGACGCCGGCGATCCGTTCACGTTGGACGTGGAAGTGACTGTCGGCCAGCCGCCCGGGGGGTACGACGCCATCGCGGCGGTCGCGTCCGAGCCGCATGCACAGCACTGCAAGATGTTCGTGTCCCAGCGAGATCAGATGTGCGGCGAGCATTTTCATGGCGACGCGGTCGTCGATTGCGACGAGGGCGGCCTCGGGGATGTTGCGGGGTTGGTCGCACACGACGATCGGTAGGTGTCGTTCGCGCACTGCGGCCAGGTAGGGGTCGTCGTCGGCGACGGAGTAGACGACGAATCCGTCGACTCCTGCTTGTTGGACCACAGCGGCAGCTTGCACGTCGTCGCGTTCGGCACCGGCGGGAATGAGCAGCAGTCCTTGTCCTGCGGCCTCGCAGGATTCGGCGAGACCGGCGAGGAAGCTCATGGCGGCGGGGTCGCGGAAGGAGTAGCTGAGGGCTTCGGTGAGCAGTAGTCCGATGGCTCCGGCTTTGCGGGTGCGCAGCGATCGCGCGACCGGGTCCGGGCCTGCGTAACCGCGTCGCTTGGCTGCCTGGAGGACGCGTTCGCGCAGTTCGGGCGAGAGTTGATCGGGTCGGTTGTAGGCGTTCGAGACGGTGGTTCGCGATACCTTCAGCTCGGCTGCGATCGACGCCAACGTCGCTTGACGTCGGGGTTCGCTTGACCTGGCCATAACCGGGACGTTAGTCCCACACCACGCTGCAGAGAAAATCGAGGTTGGACTCGTCCGATTCGATACCGAGGCTGCTCGAGAGCTAGAGTACAACGGTAACGGTTTCCATTAGCGTCAAGCCCTGCCTTCAGGAGTACATCGATGTCGTCCTTCCACCGCCCGTCTCGGGTCAAGAGCTCGGCCCTCATCGGCCTGACCTGCGCTGCCGCACTGGCACTGACCGCATGCAGCTCGAACGAGCCGACGAGCACCGAGTCCGCTCCGGCCAACCCCGTCGACGGTCCGATCACGATCGTCGCGTCCACGAACGTGTGGGGCAGCGTGGCCGAGGCCGTTGCGGGCAACCTGGCCACCGTGAAATCGATCATCGCCGACCCCTCGGCAGATCCGCATTCGTACGAGGCGAGCCCCGGTGACGCCGCCGCGGTTGCCGAGGCGTCGCTGGTGGTCTACAACGGCGGCGGCTACGACCAGTTCATCGAGGACATCCTCGGTTCCGAGGGCAAGGACGTGCCGTCCGTCGATGCCTTCACATTGCTCGACGCGGACCACGATCACGACTCCGAGACGACGTCCGAGGCAGCAACAGAGTCCGCAACCGAGCCCGCGGCAGAAGACGGCCACTCGCACGGTGAGGTCAACGAACACGTCTGGTACAACGCCGAGGTCGCAGCGCACACCGCCGAGGAGATCGCCGACAAGCTCGGCCAGCTCGACCCGGACAACGCCGCGCAGTACACCGCCAACGCCGAAACGTTCCATGAGCAGATCCACGCCATCACCGACGTGACGGACCGGATCGCCGCCCAGTTCCCGAACGCACCGGTGGCCCAGACCGAACCGATCGCGCACTACCTCCTCGAGGAGTCCGATCTCGACGACCGCACTCCCGAGGACTTCAAGGACGCCATCGAGGAGGGCAACGACCCGTCGCCCGCATCGATCGCCTCGACACGGGATCTGTTCACGTCCAAGTCCGTCCGCGCGCTGGTCTACAACACTCAGACCGAAGACGCTGTCACACAGGACATTCGCACCACCAGCGAGGCTGCCGGCATCCCCGTCGTCGAGGTCACCGAAACTCTGCCCGCCGGGATGACGTTCATCGAGTGGCAGACCAAGGCCGCGACGGACCTGCAGGCCGCGCTCAGCACCAACCCGTGAGCCGATCCGCCTCCCGAACGGTGGGCAGCTGATGGAAAGCTGTAACGCATGCCTGCTGTAGAACTGCGCGATGCCGGACTGGCCTTCGGCGACCGCACACTCTGGCAGAACCTGGATCTGTCCGTCGCGGCGGGCGAGTTCGTCGCCGTCCTCGGCCCCAACGGGTCGGGTAAGACGTCGTTGCTCAAGGTGCTGCTCGGTCAGAACCACCTCACGTCCGGCACCGCGTCGATCGGCGGCAGTCCCGTTCGCCGCGGCCAGTCGGGCGTGGGGTACGTCCCCCAGCAACGCAACATCGACGACGATCTGCCGCTACGCGGACGCGATCTCGTCGGTCTGGGCTGGGACGGCCACAAATGGGGCATGGGACTGCGCGGCATGCGGCAGCGCAAGGAGACGGTGCAGCGCGCCATCGATCAGGTCGACGCCAATTCCTTCGCCGGCGCACCGGTCGGCTCGATGTCCGGTGGTGAACAGCAGCGACTGCGAATTGCCCAAGCACTTGTCGGCGATCCGTCGGTACTGCTGTGCGACGAGCCCCTGCTCAGCCTCGACCTCGCCAACCAATCGTTGGTCTCGGGCCTCATCGATCGCCGACGGCGGGAGCACGACACAGCCGTGCTGTTCGTGACGCACGAGATCAACCCGATCCTTCCGCTCGTCGACCGCGTCGTCTACATCGTCGACGGCCGGTTCCGGATCGGGACTCCCGAGGACGTCATGACCACCGAGGTGTTGTCCGAGCTGTACGGCACCGAGGTCGAGGTGCTGAAAGTTCGCGGCCGGCTGGTCGTCGTCGGAACCGGCGACTCGATCGATGCGCTCGGCTCGGCCGGTGCCCACCACCCACCCGTACCGCACGACGGAGAAGACAAGGCATGAACGAGAAGGTTCTCGACGCATTCTCGAAGATGCTCGACTTCGACACCACGGCGAATCTGCTGAGCTACGACTTCGTTCAGCAGGCGTTGATCGCCGCTGCCATTCTCGGATTGCTCGCCGGCGCGCTCGGACCGCTCATCGTCAGCAGGCAGTGGGCCTTCGCGGTACACGGATCGAGTGAACTCTCCCTCACCGGTGCATCCGCTGCGCTGCTCGTCGGCATCACCGTCGGGCTCGGTGCCATCGTCGGATCCGTCGTCGCCGCGGTGATGTTCGCCCTGCTCGGCAACAAGGCCCGCGACCGCGACTCGGTCATCGGCGTGATCATGTCGTTCGGCCTCGGCCTGTCGGTGCTGTTCATCTGGCTGTACCCGGGCCGAACCGGAACCAGCTTCTCGTTGCTCATCGGCCAGATCGTCGGCGTCGGACAGAGCGGAATCCAGCTTCTACTGGTGTGCGCCGTTCTGGTGCTGATCGTGCTCACCGTGGTCTACCGTCCACTGCTGTTCGCCAGCACCGACCCCGAGGTGGCACTGGCCCGCGGCGTGCCCGTCCGTGCACTCTCGGTCGTGTTCGCCGTACTCGTCGGTGTTGCCTGTGCGCTGGGCGTGCAGATCGTCGGTGCGCTGCTGGTGCTCTCGCTGCTCATCACCCCGGCCGCGGCGGCTGCGCGAGTGACGGCCAGCCCGCTCAAGGCGACGCTGCTGTCCATCCTGTTCGCCGAGATCGCCGCTGTCGGTGGCATCTTGCTCTCGCTCGCCCCGGGCCTCCCGGTCTCGACCTTCGTCACGACCATCTCGTTCGTCATCTATCTTCTCTGCCGAGCTGTGGGAGCTACTCGCAAGGCCAATTCCGGACGGCTCGTCGCCGCCTAGACTGTCCAGGGTGACGGCCATCGATCTCAACGCCGATCTCGGCGAAAGCTACGGTGCGTGGACTCTGGGCGACGACGACGCCATGCTCGCGGTGGTGTCCAGTGCCAACGTCGCGTGCGGCTTTCACGCCGGTGATCCGACCACGCTGCTGCGCACGTGCCGCTCGGCTGCGAACGCGGGCGTGCGGATCGGGGCTCAGGTCGGCTATCACGACCTCGCCGGATTCGGCCGACGCTTTCTCGACGTCGCCCCCGCAGATCTCACCGCCGACGTCGTCTATCAGATCGGCGCACTCGACGGCCTTGCCCGAGTGGCCGGTTCGGCCGTCGCGTACGTCAAACCACACGGGGCGCTGTACAACGCGATCGTGCATCATCGCGAGCAGGCGAAAGCGGTCGCCGAGGCAGTGGCCGCCTACGACCCGCGTCTGCCGGTTCTCGGGCTCCCCGGTTCGGCATTCCTCGAAGAAGCCGAACGCGTCGGGTTACGCACGGTCGCAGAGGCTTTCGCCGATCGCGCCTACACCCCACAGGGAACACTGGTCTCGCGCACGGAACCCGGAGCCGTGCTCGGCGATCCCGAGGTGGTCGCCCAGCGGGTATCGACGATGATCACCGACGGTACGGTCGAAGCGGTGGACGGCACGACGGTCGAAGTCCGCGCCGAATCGATCTGCTTGCACGGCGACTCCCCCGGCGCGGTGGCGATGGCGAATGCCGTGCGGGACCTGTTGCGCGTCAACGATATCGACATCAGTCCCTTCGTCTGATGCGCCTCCTCCCCGCAGGCGAGAACGCGCTGCTGGTCGAGTTCTCCGACCTGCCCGAGACCATGTCGTACCACCGCTCCATGGTCCGCCAACGGCCGGACGCGGTCGTCGATCTGGTTCCTGCCGCCCGCACCGTCCTGGTGATCTTCGACGGGGCACCGGCACCGATACTCGAGTGGGTCGCGGCGCTGACACCCGCTGCCGACGACCCCACTGCCGCATCCGAGGCGGTCACGATTCCCGTCTCCTACGACGGCGCAGACCTCGACGACGTCGCCCGCCTGACGGGCCTGTCCGTCGCCGAAGTGGTTGCAGCGCATACGGAACAGACCTGGACAGTCGCGTTCGGCGGCTTCGCGCCCGGCTTCGGCTACCTCGTCGGCACCGACACCCGACTGCACGTGCCGCGGCGGGATTCACCGCGCACCAGCGTCCCGGCAGGCGCAGTGGGTCTGGCCGGTAAGTTCTCCGGCATCTACCCGCGGTCCTCGCCCGGGGGATGGCAGCTCATCGGGCGCACGGACGCGCAATTGTGGAACCTCGACCGCGATCCACCCGCACTGCTGAGCCCCGGCACCACCGTCCGATTCGAGTCGACATGAAGGCCCTGACCGTCCTGCAGACGGGTCCGCTGTGCACCGTCCAGGATCGTGGACGACGTGGCCACGCGGCGGTGGGCGTCGGACGATCCGGTGCAGCGGACCTTCGTTCACACGATGCGGCAAACCGTCTGGTGGGCAACGACTCCGGTGCCGCCACCCTGGAAGTGACGTTCGGTGGCCTGCAGGTCCGAACCGAGTTCGACGCCGTCATGGCCGTCACCGGAGCGCACGTGATCTGCCGCGTGGACGGCACCGTGCAGGGACTGCATTCGACGCTCGTGGTCCGAGCCGGGCAGGAGTTGACTCTGTCGCCGCCCTCATCGGCTCTGCGCAGCTACCTCGCCGTCCGGGGAGGCATCGACGTCCCGTCGGTTCTCGGCAGCAGATCGACGGACACGATGTCGGGCCTCGGGCCCGCTCGGCTCTCCCCCGGGACGGTGCTCCCGGTCGGCGACGCCACAGACCATTGGCCTGCAACGGATTTCGTAGTACCGACCCCGCTCGAGCAGACACTGCACATCACGTTCGGCCCACGCGAGGACTGGTTCACCGAGCATGCTCGATCCATTCTGCTGGAGCAGCCGTGGACGGTCACGCAGGATTCGGATCGCGTCGGCATCAGGCTCGACGGCGCGGAGCCCTTGACCCGCGCGGTCGACGACGAATTGCCCAGCGAGGGAATGGTTCTCGGGGCGCTACAGGTGCCACCGTCGGGACAGCCGGTGTTGTTTCTCGCCGACCATCCCGTCACGGGCGGTTATCCGGTTATCGCCGTCGTGACTGCGGCCGATGTGTCCGCCGCTGCGCAGCTGACCCCCGGAACGCAGATACGGTTCCGCGCTATCGGTTGATCCCGGCCGCACACGACCTCACACCCGTTTTCTCGACCTCACACACCCATTCGAGCGATAGCAGGGCTGTGCGGTTCAGCCTCGACGCTGACGCGCGATGTCGGCCAGCACGACGCCGGCAGCGACGGAGGCGTTGAGCGATTCCACCGGCCCGGCCATCGGGATCGACAGGATGTGGTCGCAGGTCTCGCTGACCAGACGCGAGAGGCCCTTGCCCTCGGACCCGACGACGATGACGACCGGCCCCTTACCGTCGAAGGTGTCGAGGTCGGTGTCGCCGCCTGCGTCGAGGCCGACGACAGTGACGCCCTTGGACTGCCAATCCTTCAGTGTGCGAGTCAGATTGACCGCCCGCGCAATGGGCAGTCGGGCTGCGGCACCGGCGCTGGTACGCCATGCCACCGCCGACACGCTGGCGCTGCGACGCTGCGGAATCACGACGCCGTGGCCACCGAACGCGGCCACCGAACGTACGACGGCACCGAGGTTGCGCGGGTCGGTGATGTTGTCGAGCGCCACGAGCAGTGCGGGTTCCTGGTGCGTGCGCGCGTTCGAGATCAGATCGTCGGGGTGCGCGTAGCGGTACGGCGGCACCTGCAGGGCGAGGCCCTGGTGCAGTCCGTTGGCGCTGAGCTTGTCCAGATCGGAGCGGGGAACTTCGAGGATGGAGATCCGTGCGTCGCCTGCGCGCTGCACGGCTTCCTTGAGTCGATCGTCACTGTCGGTGCCGACGGCAACCCACAGGGCGGTGGCGGGCACGCCTGCACGCAGGCACTCGACGACCGGGTTGCGCCCGAGTACCACCTCGGGACCGTCTTCGGCCTTGCGTCCGGCCGGACGTCCACCCGCGCGGCCTCCGGTGGTACCGCCGCGGTTCTGCGCGGACTTCTCGGCGAGCTTGGCCCGACGCGCTGCGGGATGCTTGGTGCGCTCGGAGGCGGGGGGCGTTGCGCCGCGGCCCTCGAGGCCCTTACGACGCTTGCCTCCGGATCCGGCGACCTGCCCCTTCTTGGTGCCGTCCTTGCGGATTGCGCCGCGCCTACTCGAATTGCCTGCCATCACAAACCTGCTTCGTCGGTCTTGCTCGTACCCAGCGACCATTCGGGCCCATTGGGTGTATCTGTCACATCGACTCCGGCCTGCGCCAGTCGATCGCGTATCTCGTCGGCGACGGCCCAGTCCTTGGTCGCCTTCGCCGTTGCTCGACGCTCCAGCTCGGCCTCGACGAGAACGCCGAGTGCACCGAGAGCTGCTGCGTCCGAACCACTGTCACTCGACCAGTGCGGATCGAGGGGGTCGACACCGAGGATGTCGAGCATGGCCCGCACGCTGCCCGCATGCTCCACGGCTGCCGGTAGGTCACCGGACTCGAGGGCGGTGTTGCCGAGGGTGACGGTGGCGTGAATTTCGGCCAACGCTTTGGGAACTCCGAGATCGTCATCGAGAGCGGCGGCGAATCCGGCGGTCCACTTGCCCATCGGCACGTCACCGGCGCGTTCGACGGCTCGCCGGACGAATCCTTCGATTCCCCGGTACGTCACCGCCGCGGTCTCGAGCGCAGTGTCGGAGTATTCCAGCATCGAGCGATAGTGCGCGCCACCGAGGTAGAACCGAAGTTCTTGCGGCCGAACCTTTTTGAGCACGTTGGGTACCGAGAGGACGTTGCCGAGAGACTTGGACATCTTCTCGCCGCCCATCGTCACCCAACCGTTGTGCAACCAGTAGCGCGAGAAGCCGTCACCTGCAGCCATGGATTGGGCTCGCTCGTTCTCGTGATGCGGGAACACGAGATCGAGACCGCCGCAGTGGATGTCGAAGTCCGGACCGAGGTAGGTCTCCGCCATCGCCGAGCACTCGAGATGCCAGCCGGGACGGCCTGGGCCCCACGGCGTCGGCCACGAGGGCTCGCCGGGCTTGGCACCCTTCCACAGCGTGAAGTCGCGAGGATCGCGCTTGCCCTCGGCAACGCTCTCGCCCTGGTGTACGTCGTCGAGCTTGTGACCGGACAACGCGCCGTAACTCGGGAAACTCTGTACGTCGAAGTACACGTCTCCGCACGAATCGGCATACGCGTGCCCACGCTCGATCAGCCGCTCGATCATCTGGACCATCTGAGTGATGTGGCCCGTCGCACGCGGCTCGGCGGACGGCGGCAGCACACCGAGCCGGTCGTAGGCCCAGGTGAACGAACGCTCGTACGTTGCCGCCCACTCCCACCACGGACGACCGGCGTCGCGCGCCTTGTTCAGGATCTTGTCGTCGATGTCCGTCACGTTGCGAACGAAAGCGACGTCGTAGTCGTGTGCCGACAGCCAGCGACGCAGGACGTCGAACGCCACTCCGCTGCGTACGTGGCCGATGTGAGGCTCACCCTGCACCGTTGCCCCACACAGGTACACCGATACATGGCCAGGGACCAAGGGGGTGAATTCCCGCAGGGCCCTCGTCTCGGTGTCGTGTAGGTGAAGGGTCACGACCAGCAATGCTACCGGTGGTTTTACCTCGTCATGACAAGTGCGGTCGCGACGGCCGCGATTCCTTCGCCGCGACCGGTCAGCCCGAGCCCATCGGTGGTGGTCGCGGACACCGACACCGGGGCACCGAGCACACCCGAGAGAACGTCCTGCGCCTCGACGCGACGCGGTCCGATCTTGGGCCGATTACCGATGATCTGCACCGCAGCGTTGCCGACCGCAAACCCGTCGGCGTCGAGCAATCGTCGTACCTCGGTCAGCATCGCGGCTCCACTGACCCCGTCCCACTCCGGACGCCCGGTGCCGAAGACCGACCCCAGATCGCCCAGGCCCGCAGCGGACAGCAGGGCATCACACAGCGCGTGGGCGGCGACGTCGCCGTCGGAGTGGCCCTCGAGACCGTCCGCGTCCTCGAAGAGCAGTCCGGCCAGCCAGCAGGGTCGGCCGGGAGCGATGGGGTGGACGTCGGTACCGATGCCGACTCTCATAGGAGCGCCTCTGCCAGTAGTAGGTCGTGCGGAGTGGTGATCTTGAATGCGAGCGCGTCGCCGACGATGGTGTGCACCGTCTCGCCTATCCGCTCGACCAGTCCCGCATCGTCGGTCGAGATGTCGGTAGCTGCGGCATAGGCACGACGCAGGACGTCGGCGTCGAAGCCCTGCGGGGTCTGGACCGCACGCAGACTCGCGCGATCGGGCGTGCCGACCACTGCGCCCATGAGGTCGACTTCCTTGACGGTGTCGACGACGGGCAGCACCGGGATGACCGCTGGTCGTCCCGCTCGGACCTCGGCGACGACGCGGGCGATCAACGCGGGCGGGGTGAGAGCGCGAGCGGCGTCGTGGACCAGCACGACGGAAGCGCCTCCGATGACGGCGAGACCGGCGCGCACCGAATCGGTGCGTTCGCGGCCGCCTGCCACGACGATGACGTCGTCGCCGACGAGCCCGCGGGCCGCGTCGAGCAAGTCGACGGGCACGATGACGACGATGCGGTCGACGGCACCCGAGGCACGCAGTCCGTCCACGGACCGCGTGAGAAGAGAGTCGGTACCCAGACAGACGAAAGCCTTCGGCTCGTCGTGTCCGAGCCGAAGGCCTTTACCTGCTGCGGGTACCAGGGCGACAACGTCGCCGGCGGTACCGTTCACGCTACGAAGCTGCTCATTCTGCGAAGCTGCACACTCTACGAAGCGGTGGCGAGAACTTCGTCGAGCATGGTGTCGGCCTTGGCCTGGTCGGTTCCCTCGGCCAGTGCCAACTCGCCGACGAGGATCTGACGCGCCTTGGCGAGCATCCGCTTCTCGCCTGCCGACAATCCACGATCCTGCTCGCGACGCCAGAGATCACGAACGACCTCTGCCACCTTGTTCACGTCACCGGAAGCCAGCTTCTCCAAGTTGGCCTTGTAGCGACGCGACCAGTTGGTGGGCTCTTCGGTGTGCGGTGCGCGCAGCACCTGAAAGACTTTGTCGAGGCCTTCTTGCCCGACGACATCACGAACGCCGACATACTCGGCATTGTCCGCGGGGACTCGAACGGTGAGGTCGCCTTGCGCGACCTTGAGAACCAAGTACTCTCTCGGTTCACCCTTGATGGTGCGTGTCTCTATCGCTTCGATCAGCGCCGCTCCGTGATGGGGGTAAACGACGGTGTCTCCGACCTTGAAAATCATGTGACAAGTGCCCCTTTCGATTTATCCAGAATACCACGCCCAATATCAACGGCGCAGGTCAGGGGCACAGTGCTGCCGAATCAGGGGTTGACACAGACCGTTCGACGTGTATCCGATGCCACATTTCGGCCGCGGTCGTAACACCCCCGTTCCGTGCGGAAGGCTGCCCTACCTGGCGCATCGTGAGCAGTGGCGGACCCCACGAGCGGTCGGTGGACGAGAACTACTACTCTGCCTAGTGGACGAGATGGACCGAGCCGGCCCGGCACCACATGGAGGACGACCGAAGTGACTGCAATCGACACTGCGACACCGCTTGGCCGCCATCGCAGAACGGCCGCCGCCCTCGCGCTTCTCGCTGGTGGCACCCTCGTACTCACCGCCTGCGGCGCAGGTCAGATCTCGCAGACGGCCACTCAGGTCGCGGCGGTCAACGGCAATTCCGTCGACGTCGGAGACATCCAGCTTCGTAACGTGCACGTCGTGTACCCCTCCTCCGAGGAGTACAGCATCGAGCCCGGCGGCACCGTCGAGCTAGGGTTCACGGCCATCAACGCCAACCCCGCCGTGGCGGACGAGCTGACCGGGATCTCCTCTCCCGAGGCTCAGGTCACCATCGTCGACGAGGCAGAACCGGGCAGCACCGAGATCGCTCCGCTGACCGCGCTCGGTGCCGGATCACCCGCCGACACGCAGCTGGACGATCCTCTGCTTCCGATCCAGCTCATCAAGGTCGAGATGGCCGACATCAGCGAGAACGTGCGCCCGGGCCTGACGCTGCCGGTCACCTTCGAGTTCGCCAATGCGGGCGATGTTGTCGTCAACGTCCCCGTCGACGCCGGTCACGAACTCGAGCGCTCCGAAGAGGCAGTCTCCGAGCACAGCGGCGGGCACTGACCCCTCCGCACGAGGTCACCGGACCTGTCGGTGCCGATCGTTAGGCTTCCGACGTGGTCAAACTGAAGTCGAGCTACCGCTGCTCCGCGTGTCGTCATTCGGTCTCCAAGTGGGTCGGTCGGTGTCCCGAATGCGGCGACTGGGGCTCTATGGACGAGGTCCAGGCCACCGCGGCACCGCTCACGTCGCGCGCAGGTGCATCGGCGCTCCGCTCGGGCGGCGGTGCCATGATCCCGACGACGCCCGCAGCTGCACTGACGACCATCAGCAGCGCAACCTCGCAGGCGAACACCACCGGCATCGACGAGTTCGATCGTGTCCTCGGCGGCGGTCTGGTCCCCGGTTCGGTCGTTCTGCTGGCCGGTGAGCCGGGCGTCGGCAAGTCGACGCTGCTGCTCGAGGTGGTGCATCGGTGGGCGCGTTCGGCTCCCGATCGCCGCGCGCTCTACGTCACCGGCGAGGAATCGGCAGGGCAGGTTCGGCTGCGGGCAGACCGTACCGGCGCGGTGCACGAGCGCGTCTTTCTCGCCGCCGAGTCCGATCTGGCAACCGTGTTCGGACATGTGGAACAGGTCAAGCCCAGCCTGTTGATCGTCGATTCGGTGCAGACGATGCTCGCCGCCGACGTCGACGGCGTCATCGGCGGTGTCACTCAGGTCCGCGCCATCACCAGTGCGCTGACCACGCTGGCGAAGACCACCGGAGTCGCCGTTCTGCTCGTGGGGCACGTGACGAAGGAAGGCGCGGTGGCAGGCCCGCGCTCGCTCGAACACCTCGTCGACGTGGTCCTCAACTTCGAGGGCGACAAGCACTCCACTCTGCGCATGATTCGCGGCGTCAAGAACCGGTTCGGTGCCTCGGACGAGGTGGGCTGCTTCGAGTTGCGGGAGACCGGAATCGTCGGCATCAGTGACCCGTCCGGGCTGTTCCTGCATCACCGCAACGACGCCGTCCCCGGAACCGCCGTCACCGTCACGATGGACGGCAAGCGGCCGCTGCTGGCCGAGTTGCAGGCACTGATCGTCGACACCGCCATGCCGTCACCGCGACGTGCGGTCAGCGGACTCGATCACGCCCGTGTCGCGATGATTCTGGCCGTCCTGGAACGCCGGTGCGGGGTGAAGGTGTCCAAGGCCGAGGTCTATGCCGCGACGGTCGGCGGGATGCGCACGAGTGAGCCATCCGCAGATTTGGCTCTGGCAGCTGCGGTGGCGTCGGCGGTGCGTGATCAACCGTTGCCCGCAGGAATGGTGATTCTGGGGGAAGTGGGGCTCGCCGGCGAGGTACGACGCGTCGCCGGGCTCGGGCGCCGCCTCGCCGAGGCAGCCAGACTGGGGTTCAACTACGCCATCGTCCCCGAGGACGCGGGCCCCATCCCGCCCGGCATCAAGGTCAAAACCGTCACCAACGTCGGTGAGGCCCTGACCTACACGCGTATGCGGCCGGTATGACACCGGGCGGTACCCTTTACGGCGCTGCCCGTGTGCAACGGCGTGGCCCGCATTCGGCGGCGCGTTAGTCTTTGTTGGGCACGAGCTCCAGATCTGCCGCATGCCGTTACGACACGAGGGGGTTGGCCATGGAAGGCGCCGCGCAGTCCCCGGCGTTACGCGAGACCATCGCTCGACTGGCACCGGGCACCGCCCTGCGGGACGGTCTCGAACGAATCCTGCGCGGCCGCACCGGCGGATTGATCGTCCTGGGCTACGACGAAGAGGTCGAGGCCATCTGCGACGGCGGGTTCGAGCTCGATGTCGAATTCGCGCCGACACGACTGCGCGAGCTGTCGAAAATGGATGGCGCAGTAGTGCTTTCGACCGACGGGCAGCGCATCGTTCGGGCCAATGTTCAGCTCGTCCCGGACCACAAGATTCCTACCGTCGAATCCGGCACCCGACACCGCGCGGCCGAGCGAACCGCGATGCAGACCGGGTATCCCGTTGTCTCCGTGAGCCAGTCGATGAGCATCGTCAGTGTCTACATCAGCGGCATCAGGCACGTCGTCGAGGGCTCCGCCACCATTCTTTCGCGCGCCAATCAGGCCGTCGCCACGCTCGAGCGATACAAGGCCCGGCTCGACGAGAACACGCGTCAGCTCTCGGTCGTGGAGATCGAAGATTTCGTGACCCTGCGCGACGCGTTGACCGTCGCGCAGCGCCTCGAGATGGTGCGACGGGTGTCGGTGGAAATCGAGCAGAACGTCCTCGAGCTCGGTACCGACGGCCGTCAGCTGGCTCTTCAGCTCGAAGAGTTGTTGGGCGACAACGACATCGACCGTCAACTGATCGTGCGCGACTATCTCGCCGGCAACGAACCGTCGAGCACCACCGGTGTGGAGAAAGCGCTCGCGGCGCTGGACAAGCTGACCGATGTCGACCTGTTGGACCTGACGACTCTGTCCCGGGCATTCGGTTATCCCGCGACCATCGAAGCGTTGGACACCCCGATGAGCCCGCGCGGTTATCGCGTACTGACGCGAGTGCCGCGGTTGCAGTTCAGCCAGATTCACCGACTCGTGGGCGCATTCGGCACTTTGCAGGGCCTGCTGGCCGCCACCGCCGCCGATCTGCAGTCGGTCGACGGCATCGGCGGCCTGTGGGCCAGGCACATTCGTGAGGGACTGTCGCGATTGGCAGAGGCCTCGATCTCCGGGCCCTACGACTAGGAAGCGCCACGACCGTGACCCGGGACCACTGGGAGAACCGGTAACCCCTACCGCTTCTTGGTCCCCGGGAGGAAACCAGCGTCGATCACGGCTTTCACGTAGGGCCGTGCGCTCGTGATCAGTTGCTCCGCATCCGGAACGGTCTTCCACACTGCCGAAGCCATGGCGTCGGTGCGCTCCTCGATGTGCCGATCGAGAGCGGTGCCGGCCTCGGTCAACGTCTCCCCCTCGGCAGAAGTGGTGAGCAGTCCCCGGACGGCGAGTCGTTCTGCAGCCGAATCCCATTCGGTCTCGGACCACTGTCGCGTCAGCTGTGTGATGCGCTTGCCGAGTGCTCGGCGTCCGGGCTGCGGTGTCGGGCGGACGGCTTCGTGGAACACCGCTGCTTCCGCGGGGTCGAGTTCCGCGTCGATCAACGCGGCGAGGTGGCCGTCGCCCCGCCATTCACGCAGCACGGTGATCGAATGCCACAGGGCGAGATGAGGCACGTCGGGTCGTTCGGTGGAATGCCATGCTGCTGCGAGAGGACGGCCGGCGAAGGACGCCGCGTCGCCGATTCTGCGCAATCGCTCCGCGATGGTCGCGAGATCGGGCTCGGAGGCCAAGGAACCCAATGCTGCGCCGAGGACGGAGTCGAGCAGTGCCCACCGACGATCGGACACTGCATCCAGACCGACGGCCACAGCGGCCGGCCACGCCTGCTCGATCAACACCGGGTTGAAGTTGTAGAAAGCTGCCGCGACGACGCTGGGCGCGCACGGACCCATCGGCGCGGCCCGTGCGCCCACGTACCAGGCATGACCGTCGAGTCCGGTGTCCTCGTACGCAGATCCGAGTTCAGGATTGAAGTACGCGGTCACATGGAAGGGTTCGAGCGTCGTGTAGGCCGCTCGGGCAAGCGCTGTCGGGGTGGTCATGAGGTTCGACCGTACTCAGCCGGTGATGTTGAACGGTTCCGGCACGCTCTTGAGCTCGCCGAGCTGCGCGATGGCCTGGTATGCACCGACGCCGACCGGGACGCGCTCTTCACCGCAGCCGGGAACCGAGTTGGTGCCCGACCACTTCACCGTGAAGCCGGCCTGCTCGCCGGGCTTGAAGGTTCGCAGATCCGACGCAGCGTTCGGGAAGCAGTCGATGTTGGACCAGATGCGCTGATTGTCGAGCGTGTAGACGAGCGCCTGCTGCAGCCCGGCACCGACGTCGCGCTGGCACTCCGCTGACCCGATGTTGGTGATCACGACGGTGAACACGGGCTCTTCGCCGAGGCGATAGGTGGCCTTCTCGGGCGTCACCTTGATGGCGAGGGACTGATCCGGGCACTGGTTGGCGATCGCCGGAGCGGGCGCACCACTGGTCGTTGCTGCTGTCGTGCCACCTCCGGCCGCGGAGTCGGTACCGCCGCCCGAACCACCGGACCCACCGGAACCGCCCGATCCCTCACCCGAACCACCGGAGCCACCCGAACCACCGGGCGTGGCAGACGAGCTGGGCGACGGCAGCGCGGACGTGGTCGCCGGAGCTGCGACCCCGGCCGGAGCGGCCTCGGGGTCGTCGGAACGACCGCTGAGCGAGGCGATGAACCACACGATCAAGCCGAGGACGACAACGGCCGCACCGATGGCGAGTGCGCGGCGTCGCCAGTAGATTTCGGGAGGCAATGGCCCGGTCGGTTCCAACACGAATCAACCGTATGCGGCCGAAGCCACGCTATCCCTGAGCCCACGCGGCGTGTCGCACCGGCGAACGGGCTTTCGGGGGCTGCCGGACCGTCAGGCGGGCTGTTCGACCGTTCAGGCGGGCTGTTCGCCGATGTCGCCGATGACCTCGCGAAGCTGCGCACGCCCTTTGGACAGCTGGTACGTGAGTCCGACGATCGCCAGCTCGCCGGCTTCGACCTTCTCGGCGACGATGCGCGAACGCTGCATCAGCAGGTTGCCGGTTTCCTGGACGTGGCGCGCCTCGAACTCGTCGACGGCTTCGTGGCCGTCGCGTCGGGCCGAGAGCACCGACGGGGTGACGCGCTCGACGACGTCGCGGATGTAGCCGCCGGGCACGTCACCGCTTTCGAGTGCGTCGACGGTCGCCTGGACGGCACCGCAGTGGTCGTGTCCGAGCACGACGATCAGCGGAGCATTGAGCACCGCGACGCCGTACTCGATGGAGCCGAGAACGGCGGAATCGACGACGTGGCCGGCGGTGCGAACGACGAACATGTCGCCGAGGCCCTGATCGAAGATGATCTCGGCGGCGACGCGTGAGTCGGCGCAGCCGAACAGGATGGCCCCGGGGTGCTGAGCGCTCTCGAGCCGGGCGCGGTCCTCGATACCCTGCGACGGATGCAGGACCTCTCCGGAGACGAACCGTTGGTTGCCTTCCTTGAGTGACTTCCAGGCAGCGATCGGATTCGAAGCAGGCATAGCTCTCATTGTGCACGCGCAGCGGGCTACCGGCGAGTCGGGTGCACGCGCAGCGGGCTACCGGCGAGTCGGGTTCACTACTGTTGGTACCCGTCACAGACACGAGAAGAAGGGCGCACAGTTGCCGATCGATCCCGAGGCCCTGCTCGGATGGTTCGATACCGACGGACGCGACCTGCCGTGGCGTCGTCCGGGAGTGACCGCATGGCAGATCCTGATGAGCGAGATCATGCTGCAGCAGACGCCCGTCGTGCGGGTGGCTCCCATCTGGGAGCAGTGGGTGCAGCGGTGGCCGGTCCCCTCGGCGATGGCCGCGTCGTCGCAGGCCGAGGTGCTGCGGGCGTGGGGGAAGCTGGGGTACCCGCGTCGCGCATTGCGTCTGCACGAGTGTTCGCGGGTGCTTGCCGAGGACTACGGCGACGAGGTTCCGCGGGACGTCGACACCCTGCTCGGCCTGCCCGGCATCGGGGCCTACACGGCCAGGGCGGTGGCGACTTTCGCGTACGGCCAGCGAGTTCCGGTGGTGGACACCAATGTTCGACGCGTCGTCGCGCGTGCGTTGCACGGCAACGCCGAGCCTGGCAATCCCTCGACGACAAGGGATTTGGCCGACGTCGAACAACTGCTTCCAGTCAGCGTGCCCCGCGCCGCCCGGTATTCGGCGGCGTTGATGGAGCTCGGCGCGCTCATCTGCACCGCCAAGAATCCGGCGTGCCTGCTGTGCCCACTTCCCGAGTGCGCCTGGATCGAGGCCGGGCGGCCTGCGCACACCGGCCCGGCGAAGAAGGTGCAGAAGTTCGCCGGAACCGATCGACAGGTACGCGGCAAGCTGATGTCGGTCCTGCGGGAGAGCACGGGGCCGGTGGAGCGGGCTCAGCTCGACATCGTCTGGCCCACCGACCCCACCCAGCGTGACCGCGCGTTGGACTCACTGTTGACCGACGGCTTGATCGAGCAGACCGAATCGGGCTTGTTCGCGCTGGCCGGTGAGGGTTCGGACGGCTAGGACGCCAGAAACTCCACCAGAGTCGCATTGACCGCGTCGGGTCGTTCGAGGTAGCCGAAGTGGCCCGTGTCGGCGATTTCGACGTAGCGCGCACCGGGTATCGCCGCAGCCACTTCGCGGCACTGCTGCACCGGAATGAGCCGGTCGTCGGCGAATCCGACGACGAGCGACTTGGCCGAAATTCGGCGATACGCTATCAATCTGTCTGTGCCGGCACGCATTTCGAGTCCGATCTGCGCCCGCATACCGGCCGTCTTCTTGCCGCCGGAGTATTCGAGCACCGCCAGCCAATCGCCGATCGCTGCCTCGTCGGCCAAGGTCTTGGGCGAGAAGTTCTGCATCGCAGTCATCGCCGCCCGGTACGAGGCCGGAAGTTCGACTCCGGCGTCGAACAGATCTTTCTCGCCCTTCGTCAACTGCTGACGCATCGTGGTGTTTTTGCCGTAGGTGGCCATCATCACTGCGTGCGACACCAGATCCGGCCGCGCCAACGCCAATTCCTGGGTCACGCGTGCGCCCATCGACGTGCCGACGACGCGCACCTTTCCGCCGCCGAGATGTTCGATCAAGGCGGCGGTGTCTGCGACCAGGTCGTCGAGCGTCATTCCGTGCGCACACTCGGACGACGGTGCGATACCGCGATTGTCGAATGTGACCACGCGATATCCACTCTTCACCAGCGCGGGAACTTGATGGGTTCGCCAGACGCGGCCCGGGCTTCCCGTTCCCATCACCAGAACCACGAGCGGTCCGTCACCGGTGACGTCGTAGTTCAGGTCGATTCCGTTGAGCTGTGCGAGCGGCATTCGGATGATCCTAGTGTGCGCAGGAACCCCTCGACGGCGTCGCGATACCGCTCCGGGGCTTCGTCGTGAACGAGATGCGCCGCACCCTCGACTCGGACGTACACCGATCCGGGCTTGGCCGAGTGCATTCGGCTCATCTGTCCGGCCGGCGTGATGGTGTGCTCACCTTCGATCAACAGAACCGGAGCACGGACGGCATCCCATTCGTTCCAGAAGTGCCGCGTCCCCCACTCCTGCGAAATGGCCTCGAACGTATCGACGTCACCGTGCAGTCGCCAGCCGTCGTCGCTGAGCTCGAACGAATCCAGAAAGTACTGTCCGGCAACATCTCCGAAGAAGGCGCGTACCGCGTCGGCGTCCGGGAACGGTTGCGGCCACGCTCGGATCATCGCCGCCCAGCCGTCCGCCGTTCGACCGCGAAAGTCCGGCGCGATGTCTTCGACGACGAGCGCGGTGACCAGATCCGGTCGCCGCGCAGCCGCACACCAGCCCTGCAGCGCTCCCATCGAATGACCGACCAGCACACTGGGACCCACCGTTTCGAGGTGCTCGATCAGGTCGTCCACGAACGCCTCGGTCGTCAGCTCGGGCGGCGGAGGCCGACGGTGACCCGGGGCGTCGTAGGTGTGCACCCGCCCGAATTCTCGGAGCCACGGAATCTGGCGTCGCCACGTCGCCGCACTGCCCATCAGCCCGTGCAGCAGCAGTATCGAACGGCCGGATCCACCCTCGTCGTAGAGCATCACCGCCGAGCATATCGGCGGGGTAGTCTCCCGAGAATGGCCATTGTGAAGATCAACGCGATCGACGTACCCGAGGGCGCAGGCCCCGAGCTCGAGAAGCGCTTCGCCGCGCGTGCCGGAACGGTCGACGGTTCGCCCGGTTTCCTCGGGTTCCAGTTGCTCCGTCCGGTCAAAGGCGAGACACGCTATTTCGTCGTCACCCAGTGGGAGGACGAGGAGTCGTTCCAGGCCTGGTCCGGTGGCCCGTCACGGCAGGCGCACGCCGGTTCCGGCGAGAGCAAGCCGGTCGCGTCGGGCGCGTCACTGCTGGAGTTCGAGGTCGTGCTGGACGTGCCCGCCACCTCGTGACGACGCAGTTCGCCCGTCAGATGGGCTGACGGGCGAGCTCCCACTCCAGTCTGGTGGGCGTATCGGAATCGAGTTTGTGCACGGCGTCGAACAACAGCTCGGCAGGCATCGGGCGACCGAGATAAAAGCCTTGTGCCGCATCGCAACCCAGCCGACGAAGGGCGTCGAGGGTGCCTGCGTCCTCGACGCCCTCGGCCATGATCCGCACGCCGAGGCTGCGGGCCAGGTCGATGGTCGAGCGAACGATGGACGCGTCGGTGTCGTCGGAGTTCATCTTCGAGACGAACGAGCGGTCGATCTTGAGGGTCTGCACCGGCAGGGTCTGCAGGTACGCCAGCGAACTGTAGCCGGTCCCGTAATCGTCGATGGCCAGAGTCACCCCCAGGCTGCGCAACGAGGTCAACGCAGCCACCGATCGCACCGGGTCGGTCATGGCTGTCGTTTCGGTGACCTCGAACTCCAGGGCGTGCGCCGGTACGGAGTGTTTCGCCAGTGCCGCGGCGACCTGTTCGGTGAGTGTCTCGTCGAGAAGATTCCGAACCGAAAGGTTCACCGAGACAGACAGAGTGATGCCTCGCCGTCGTAGTGCGCTGCACTGCGCGAGTGCCTCGTCCAGTACCAGTGCGGTGATGGCGGGCAACATGCCGGTGCGCTCCGCATCGGGGAGAAACGTCGACGGCCCGATCAGTCCCTCGCGAGGGTGCAGCCACCGCAGCAGAGCCTCGACCCGGTCGACGCTGCCCGACTCGAGATCGAGACACGGCTGGAAGAACACCCGGAGCTGATGGTCACGGATCGCCGTGTCGAGCTCGCCCAACAGTCGCATCTGATCGTGTCGGTTTCGGTCCATGTCGGGCTCGTACAGACCGATGCGAGCATGGCCTGCCTTCGCGGACGTCAACGCCACATGAGCTCGCTGCAACATCGCCTCGCCGTCGACGCCGTTCGTCTCGGACGCCCCCGAACACTCCTCGAACGCCGCTATCCCTACCGCCGCGTCGAGGGCGACGTTGATGTCGTGCACGAACATCGTTCTGCTGACCGCGAATTGGAGCCGATGTGCCATGTCGAAAATATCGGTCCTGCCCGGCATCCGACGCATCGCCACGACGAACTGATCGCCTCCCAGCCGCCCCACCAGATCGTCGGACCGCACCGAGGCGACGAGGCGATGGCCGATCTCGCGGAGCACGCTGTCGCCCACGCTGTACCCGAACGTCTCGTTGATCTGAGCGAAACGGTCGATGTCGACCACGAGCGTGAAGACGTCCGATTCGCCGCGCGTGGCGAGCATCGTGTCGAGGCGCTCCCGAAGCAGCCTGCGGTTCCCCAGTCCGGTAACGGCATCCGTTCGTGCCACGTTCTCGAGCACCGAAGCCTGCCTGCGCAGCGTTCCGAGGAAGCAGGCCATCCTGCCGCCGACCAGGGATATGACCAACGCAGAGGACAGCACGATCACCCAACCCCACTGCGCGACGGGCACTCCGCGAGCCAGTTGCACGGCCATGGCCGCCGGGGTGACGGCAACCGCGAGACCCAGACCGACGAATCGTGCTCGCCCGAACCTGAACGGACTGGGCCGCTCGATCCGTGCGACCGCCCGCTCCGGCACGAACAGCGCAACGACTCCGAAGCACACGTAGGCCGCCAGCCACAGCGTGTTCGGGATCAGCGAGCGGTAGAGCTCGACATCGTCGAGCCGAGAGTAGGTGGCGAAGTCGGACACGGTGAGAAGCACTGTGCCGATGGTGGCAGCCACGACCGAGATTCCGGTCGAACGCGTCAACAGATAGAGACTGCCGATGAGAGTCAGCAAGAACGCGTCGATGGTCAGGTAGACGGTCGCAGGCAGGAACGAGAGCATCGAGGCCAATGACCCCGTCCAGTCGCCGGGAACGACGAACATCCACGCGGCCAGACCGACGCCCACTGCGACCACCAGACATTCGAGCAGCTCTTCCAAACCGAAAACGAGCCCGTTCTCGTCGGCCGCACGCGCGAATCCCACAGCGATGATCACGTACCCGGCCAGAAACAGCACGTCCGCGGCCGAGAAAGTCGAGACCCGACCGCCCCCGTACTGCATCAGGGCGACCAAGCCATCGCCCACGCCCCAGCAGCCGACACCGAGGGCCATGTACTTCCATGTGCGCCGATCCGGACCGTTCTCGCGCAGGTACCGATAGACGAATGCCGCCATTGTGGCCAGGACCACGATTGCATAGACGATGTCGCGGGGTAATCCCTGCGGGGCTGCCGCGTGCGCTGCAACTGCCAGGGCACCCAGGCCTAGGAAGCGCGTCCACAACATGGTGGGCACATCCTTCCTAGGCTGGTCGTTACATTCCCCAAAGGTATGCAACAGCCGATCTAACCCGATGCTTGACCTCGATTCGGCACCGAACCATCCGTGGATGGGTCGATTCACGAACTATTTCAAACCTGACGACTGTTCGCCAGTCTCACATCGGGTGATCCGTTCGATCAGCCTTCGAGCGCGGCGTCCAGCGTGATCTCCACACCGGTGAGAGCCTTGCTGACCGGGCAGGTCTCTTTCGCTGCCTGCGCTGCCTTCGCAAACCCGTCGGCGTCGAGACCGTCCACCTCGCCGCGGACGGTCAATTTGATACCGGTGAGCTTGAAACCGGGCTGATCCGGACCGAGCGAGACATCAGCGGTGACTTCGAGACTCTGCGGAGTACCGCCCGCTTCTGCGATCAGCGCCGACAATTGCATCGCGTAACAGCTCGAATGAGCCGCTGCGATCAGTTCCTCCGGGCTGGTGGTGCCGTCGGCGTTCTCGGCGGCACGCTTGGGAAACGACACGTCGAACGTCGCTGCACCCGAACTGGACAGCTCCACCTGGCCGGAACCTTGTTCGAGAGTTCCATTCCATGCGGTGCGTGAGGTACGTGTTGGCATCGAACCGAGTCCTTTCGTCGTCGACCCTTCATAGGGCCGATACTCAGGCTAACGTCGGCGGGGTGACCGGGCCATCGAGTGCGGAGATCTCGAGATGACGAACGAGCGAGCCACCAGTTGCCTGCGGCGAACAGCGATGATCGTGGCGGCGGCGCTCGTCTGGGGTGTCACCCTGTCGGCACCCGTCGTCGCCGATCCCCTGTCGGACTTCTACGACCTGCCGGTGGAATCGACGGGACATTCGCCCGGCGATGTGGTGCGAGTACGACCGATGAACTCGCCCAAAGGTTTCGGACTCGGCTTCGACATCGAACGAATCCTGTACACCTCCACCGATACGCACGGCGAACCAATGACCGTCTCCGGGTACACGATGACCCCCACCGCGCCGTGGCCCGGCCCCGGACCGCGACCGGTGATCGCCTACGCGCCCGGCACATCCGGGATGGCCGATCGCTGCGCCGGATCGGCGGTACTCGGTACCGTCGGGTCGTCCCCCGCCATCCTGCCGCTACTGCTGGCCGGCTATCGCGTCGTAGCGACCGACTACCAGGGACTCGGCACTCCGGGCGGGCACACGTATCTGAACCGCCTGGCCTCGGCACATGCGTTGCTCGACGTAGCGAGAACCGCCGACGATGACGCGCCGGTGGTGCTGTACGGGTACTCGGAGGGCGGGTTCGCATCTGCGGCCGCGGCCGAACTCGCCAATGAGTATGCCCCCGAGCTCAACATCGTCGGCGCCTATGTCGGTGCGCCACCGGCAGATCCGACGCTCAACATCGAGCCCCTCGACGGCACCACACTCGGCAGCGCCGTCCTGTTCGCGGTCGACGGCATGAGCAACGCATACCCCGAACGTGCCGACGAGATCCGAAGCGTGTTCGACGCCGACGGCACCGCGCTCCTCGACGCCGCGCAGAACTGGTGCAGCACCGACCGCGCAGCGGACGACGCCATCGACACAAGGACTCTGACCCGCGACGGACGCCCACTCACCGCACACCTGAACGACCCCGGAATCTTCGACGTGATCGACGCGAACACCGTCGGCCGAATCGCACCGACCATGCCGGTCTACCTGTCGCACGGCATCGCGGACGACGTCGTACCGATCGAGCAGTCCCGCACTCTGCTCGAACGCTGGCGGAAACTCGGTGCCGACGTCACCTACCGCGAATACGACTTTCCGGCCCTCCCGATGACGGGCG
>NZ_KQ031373.1:28244-134557 GCF_000963615.1 Rhodococcus sp. PML026
TTCGCCGTCCCAGTTCTCGACGTCGACCAGGATGATCTGGCCGGCTTCGATTTCGCCGAAGAGGATCTTCTCCGACAACTGGTCCTCGATCTCGCGCTGGATGGTGCGACGCAGTGGCCGCGCACCCAGGACGGGGTCGAATCCGCGCTTGGCGAGCAGAGACTTCGCCTTCTCGGTGACCTCGATCGCCATGTCCTTGTTCTTGAGCGCACCTTCGACTCGGTTGAGCATGAGATCGACCATCTGGATGATATCGTCCTTGGTGAGCTGGTGGAACACGACGATGTCGTCGATACGGTTCAGGAACTCGGGGCGGAAGTGCTTCTTCAGCTCGTCGTTGACCTTGAGCTTCATCCGCTCGTAGTTCGATCCGGTGCCTTCACCCGAGGAGAAGCCGAGGCCGACTGCCTTCGAGATGTCCGAGGTACCGAGGTTCGAGGTGAAGATCAGCACGGTGTTCTTGAAGTCGACCGTGCGTCCCTGGCCGTCGGTGAGACGGCCGTCTTCGAGCACCTGCAGGAGGGTGTTGTAGATCTCCTGGTGTGCCTTCTCGATCTCGTCGAACAGCACGACGGAGAACGGCTTGCGGCGGACCTTCTCGGTGAGCTGGCCACCCTCTTCGTAGCCGACGTATCCGGGAGGAGCACCGAACAGACGCGACGCGGTGAAGCGGTCGTGGAACTCGCCCATGTCGATCTGGATGAGCGCATCGTCCTCGCCGAAGAGGAAGTTCGCGAGTGCTTTCGACAGCTCGGTCTTACCGACACCGGACGGGCCGGCGAAGATGAACGAGCCCGACGGGCGCTTCGGGTCCTTCAGACCTGCACGGGTACGACGGATCGCCTTGGAGACGGCCTTGACTGCCTCGACCTGGCCGATGATCCGCTTGTGCAGCTCGTCTTCCATGCGGAGCAGACGCGTGGTCTCTTCCTCGGTGAGCTTGAAGACGGGGATGCCGGTCCAGTTTCCGAGGACCTCGGCGATCTGCTCGTCGTCGACCTCGGCGATGACGTCGAGGTCACCGGAACGCCACTGCTTCTCCCGCTCGGCACGCTGACCGACGAGGGTCTTCTCCTTGTCGCGCAGGTTCGCAGCCTTCTCGAAGTCCTGTGCGTCGATGGCCGATTCCTTCTCCCGGCGTGCGTCGGCGATCTTGTCGTCGAACTCACGCAGGTCTGGCGGCGCGGTCATCCGGCGGATGCGCATCCGCGCGCCCGCCTCGTCGATGAGGTCGATTGCCTTGTCGGGCAAGAACCGATCGTTGATGTACCGGTCGGCCAGAGTGGCGGCAGCAACGAGTGCACCGTCGGTGATCGAGACGCGGTGGTGTGCCTCGTAGCGATCGCGCAGACCCTTGAGGATCTCGATGGTGTGCTCGACGGTCGGCTCGCCGACCTGGACGGGCTGGAAACGACGCTCGAGAGCGGCGTCCTTCTCGATGTACTTGCGGTACTCGTCGAGGGTGGTGGCACCGATGGTCTGCAGTTCGCCACGAGCCAGCTTCGGCTTGAGAATCGACGCTGCGTCGATGGCACCTTCGGCGGCACCTGCGCCGACGAGCGTGTGCAGCTCGTCGATGAACAGGATGATGTCGCCGCGGGTGTTGATCTCCTTGAGCACCTTCTTCAGGCGCTCCTCGAAGTCACCGCGGTAACGGCTGCCGGCCACGAGCGAGCCGAGGTCGAGGGTGTAGAGCTGCTTGTCCTTGAGCGTCTCGGGAACCTCGCCGTTGACGATGGCCTGAGCCAGGCCTTCGACGACTGCGGTCTTACCGACACCGGGCTCGCCGATGAGAACAGGGTTGTTCTTGGTACGACGCGACAGCACCTGCATGACGCGCTCGATTTCCTTCGCGCGACCGATGACCGGGTCGAGCTTGCCTTCGAGCGCGGCCTGGGTGAGGTTGCGTCCGAACTGGTCGAGAACCAGTGACGTCGACGGGGTGCCCGCCTCGCCGCGGCCGCTGCCGCTCTCGGACGGCTCCTTGCCCTGGTAGCCCGACAGCAGCTGAATGACCTGCTGACGCACGCGGTTGAGGTCGGCTCCGAGCTTGACCAGAACCTGAGCTGCGACGCCTTCGCCTTCGCGGATCAGGCCGAGCAGGATGTGCTCGGTGCCGATGTAGTTGTGGCCGAGCTGCAGTGCTTCACGCAGGCTGAGCTCGAGTACTTTCTTGGCGCGCGGAGTGAACGGAATGTGACCGGACGGAGCCTGCTGGCCCTGGCCGATGATTTCCTCTACCTGGCTGCGGACTCCTTCGAGGGAGATGCCCAGCGACTCGAGAGACTTTGCTGCAACACCTTCACCCTCGTGGATGAGGCCCAGCAGAATGTGCTCCGTGCCGATGTAGTTGTGGTTGAGCATCCGGGCTTCTTCTTGAGCCAGGACGACAACACGCCGCGCGCGATCGGTGAACCTCTCGAACATCGCTCTCCCTCACTTCTCGGTGGGTGGTAGCTCGCCCACCAGTTCTTCCAGCGCCGCAGTGTCCTGAACACTCGGTCGCTTGTGCATTCGAAGGTAAGACTGTGTCTCACTGTAGTTGGCCGACGCGACGAACGCCGACCCTCCACCCCTGAAATACTGCGTCTCCGGCAACGAGACGGACCGCCTCGTGTGCTTACTGTTCATAACGCAGGCACTTTGCAAAACGTTTCCCGATCGCTGTCCGCTGCTGGCGAACAGCTTTCTGGCCTCCGATCAGGCCTGCGACGGCTTGACGATCGGAAACAGGATCGTTTCGCGGATGCCGAGGCCGGTCAGTGCCATCAGCAGACGGTCGATTCCCATACCGGTTCCGGTGGTCGGCGGCATTCCCTGTTCCATGGCCGCGAGGAAGTCCTCGTCGAGCACCATCGCCTCGTCGTCGCCTGCGGCAGCCTGACGCGCCTGGTCCTCGAAGCGCTCGCGCTGGATGATCGGGTCGATCAGCTCCGAGTAGCCGGTCGCCAGCTCGAATCCACGAACGTAGAGATCCCACTTCTCGGTGACGCCCGGCTTGCTGCGGTGCTGACGCGTCAACGGCGACGTCTCGACGGGGAAATCACGGACGAACGTCGGTTCGGTCAACGCGTCGCCCACCTGGTGTTCCCAGAGTTCCTCGACGAGCTTGCCGTGGCCGTAGATCGGGACGCCGTCCTTGCGGGGGACTTCCAGCCCGACCTTGTCGGCGATCGCGAGCAGTTCGTCGACGGTGGTGTCGGGGGTGACGTCGAATCCGAGCGACTCCGACAACGACGGGTACATCTCGAGCGTCGTCCATTCGCCGCCGAGATCGTAGGAGGTGCCGTCGGGCAGGGTGACCACGGTGGATCCGAGTGCGGCCACCGCCACTTCCTGGACGAGTTCCCGCGTCATCTTCGCCGAATCGTCGTACGTGCCGTAGGCCTCGTAGGTCTCGAGCATCGCGAACTCCGGCGAGTGGGAGGAGTCGGCACCTTCGTTGCGGAAGTTGCGGTTGATCTCGAAGACCTTCTCGATGCCGCCGACGACGCAGCGCTTGAGGAACAGCTCCGGCGCGATGCGCAGGTACAGATCCGTGTCCATCGCATTGGAATGGGTGACGAACGGCCGGGCCGCGGCACCGCCGTGCAGCGTCTGCAGCATCGGGGTCTCGACCTCGAGGAAGCCGCGACGCTCGAGTGCGTTACGCAGTTCACGAACGACGGCGATGCGCTTGCGAGCGGTCTCTCGGGCCTCCGGACGCGTGATCAGATCCAGGTAACGCTGCCGGATCCGCGTCTCTTCGCTGAGTTCCTTGTGCGCGACGGGCAAGGGCCGCAACGACTTCGACGCGATCTGCCACGCGTCGGCCATAACGCTGAGCTCACCGCGACGGGAGCTGATGACCTCGCCGTGGACGAACACGAAGTCGCCCAGGTCGACGTCGGCCTTCCACGCTGCGAGGGCGTCCTCGCCGACACCTGCCAGGCTGATCATGGCTTGGAGCTGGGTGCCGTCGCCCTCCTGCAGGGTGGCGAAGCACAGCTTGCCGGTGTTACGGACGAAGATCACGCGGCCGACGACGCCGACGATCAGGCCGGTCGTCGTGTCGGCGTCGAGCTCGGGAAACTGGGTGCGGATCTCGAGCAGCGAATGGGTCCGCGGAACCGACACCGGATACGCCTCGACCCCGCGCTCGAGCAACGCAGCGCGCTTGGCGCGACGAATCCGTAGCTGCTCCGGGGTGTCGTCGGCCGGCTGGGTAGAAGCTGTATCACTCACGCGCACACACTTTACAGTCCGAGACTGTCGGGACGATCAGTGCGCTGCGACGGCCTCAGCCTCGCGAACGCAGTGCTTGGCCTGCGTCAACACCCCGAGCAGCCCTGCCGACTTCAGCGCCTGATAGCCGCCGACCAGATCGGTGGCCTTGTGCAGACCCAGCAGCTTGAGCGACGCGGCCGCGAGCGAGGACGTGTAGCCCTCGGAGCAGATGACGATCCACTCGACGTCGTGGTCGGTGGCGATCGCCAGCCGCGCGTCACTGGTGGGATCGAGACGCCATTCGAGGACGTTGCGTTCGATGGCCAACGCACCGGGCAGGGTGCCCTCGACAGCGCGCTGCGCCTGCGGGCGAATGTCGACGACGACCGCGCCGCGGTCGACAGCATCACGGAGCTCGAAGACGGTCATGCGATCGATGGTCTCGCGAGCGGATTCGAGCATTTCGACGATGGTCATCTCGTGGCCTTCTCGGGTTCGGCGGTGAGCTCACTGCGGGTCCGGCGCAGCGTGGCGCGCTCGGTCACTTCGTAGTACGACATCGCCGTCAGCGGCGGTGAGTAGGCGTGCACGCTGAGGGTGGGCCCGGTCGTGTTCGACGCCGGATCGTGCATCACGTCGTGCACCCATCCCAGCGGAAAGGCTGCCTGATCTCCCGCGTCGAGATGACGTTCCTTCAGTTCGGTTCCCGCCCAACGGTATTCGAGCAAAGAACCACTCAGGACGGTCAATGCACCGAGCGATCCGGCGTGATCGTGCAGTTCGGTGGATCGCTCGGGAACCCAGCTGATCAACCAGACGTCGAGATCGTCGTCGGAGTGCAGGCGAGTGGCCCAACGCTCGTCGGTAGGCCACTGTCCACCGCCGGGAAGCAGGTGGTCGAAGCGACCCTCGAGGACGTCCGATGCGCCCTGATCGGTGATCCGAAGCAGGTCGGGAGGACGCAGCCGAGTCGGCGATGTCGAGACCGACCGCGAGGTCGATCGGGGACGGGAGGGTGCAGAAAATACAGGTGTGGAAAGCATGAAGCTCTACTCCAAGGGTGTGTAACGAACGAGGCGGCGGTCAGCCTCGACAACACTCCTGGGTGGCCATGCACGTCATCACGCCGACGATTCTGACACACGAACGCCCGACGCGCTACCCCGCTTCACCGAAACATTCAGCGTGGCCGTCGCTTTGCCATGTTTCGTTCGTAGACCAGTCGCAGACCCTCCAGCGTCAGGTCGGGTTCGTGATGCTCGATGGTCGTCGACTCGGGCAGGATCAGCGCAGCGATGTCTCCGGTACCGATGACCGCGACGTCGGTGCCTTTGACCTCCGGCACCTCACGTCTGATGCGTCCGACGAGCCCGTCCACCAGGCCGGCGAAACCGAAGATGGTGCCCGCCTGGATGCACTCGACGGTGTTCTTTCCCAGCACCGATCGCGGCCGCACCATCTCGACCTCACGCAGCGTCGCGGTGCGAGTCGACATGGCCGAGGCCGAAATTTCGAGACCGGGCGCGATCGCTCCGCCGAGGAACTCGCCCTTGGCCGAGACGACGTCGACACACGTGGTGGTGCCGAAATCCACCACGATGCACGCCGAGTCGTACAGATCATGTGCGGCAAGGGTATTGACGATGCGATCGGCCCCGACCTCTTTGGGATTGTCGACCAGCAGCGGAACCCCGGTCCGCACACCGGGTTCGACCACCACGTGCACCACGTGATCCCAGTAGCGCACGAGCATCGTCCGCATCTCGCGCAGCACGGACGGCACCGTGGACAGAGCCGTCACCCCGGTGATCTGCTCGGCCTGTTCGCCCAACAACCCCCGCAACATGAACGCCAGCTCGTCGGCCGTCACATGGGGATCGGTGCGAATACGCCAATCGCGCAGCAGTTTCGAGTGATCCCCGGTGCCGGTGAAGAGCCCGACCACCGTGCTGGTGTTGCGTACATCGATTGCGAGAAGCATCGAGTCAGACCAGCACGGAGTCGGCCCGCAGATCGCGCGGCGTGATCAGACCCGAACCGGCGGGCGCATGAGCCGGGTCGCTGCCGAGCTCGACCGGCCGGTTCTTGTCGTCGACGAACACCACCCGGGGTGCGTAGTCGGCAACCTCCTGCTCGTTCATGACCCCGTAGGCGATCAGGATGACCAGGTCACCCGGGTTCACCAGATGCGCTGCGGCCCCATTGATTCCGATCACACCACTGCCCCGCTCACCGGTGATCACGTAGGTCTCCAGCCGCGCACCGTTGTCGATGTCGACGATGGTGACCTGCTCGCCTTCGAGCAGATCGGCTGCTTCCATCAGTTCCTGATCGACGGTCACCGAGCCCACGTAGTGCAGGTCCGCGTGCGTGACGGTGGCGCGATGGATCTTGGACTTCATCATGGTACGAAACATCGTGTCACTCTCCACTTTTCGGATCGTCCGGGTACTCCAAGAAACCGGTGCCGACGGCGACACCGACGTTGTCGATCAATCTCGTGGTACCCACCTTGGCCGCCACGAGCAGTCTGCCGTCCCCACGTTCGGGAGCCGGGCCGAGATGCGGGTCGCGCACTTCGAGGTAGTCGACCTGGACCAACGGCACCTGGTCGAGTACGGCACGCGCGGTGGCGATGATCGCCTCCGGACCACCGGCAGCGGCGTGCGCCCCGGCCACGAGTGCAGCGGACAACGCCATTGCAGCGTCACGCTGTTCTGCATCGAGATACCTGTTGCGCGAGGACAGCGCCAGACCGTCCTGCTCGCGAACCGTCGGGACTCCGATGACCGCGACGTCGAAGTTCAGGTCTCGCACCATCTGCCGGATCAACGTCAGCTGCTGGTAGTCCTTCTCCCCGAAGTACGCCCGATGCGGAGCGGCTATCTGCAGCAGCTTCGCCACGACGGTGAGCATTCCCGCGAAATGCGTTGGTCTGCTGACACCGTCGAGTTCACTACCGAGCGGACCGGGATGGACCGTGGTGCGCGGCCCGGACGGGTACATGTCGGACGCGGACGGCGCGAATACCAATTCCACGCCCTCGCCGCGGAGCAGTTCGACATCGGCGTCGAGGGTCCGCGGATAGGCGTCGAGGTCCTCCCCCACGCCGAACTGCAGTGGATTGACGAAAATCGACGCGATCACGACCGCGCCGGTGAGCTTCGCCTGGCGCACCAACTGCAGGTGGCCGGCATGCAATGCGCCCATGGTCGGCACCAGAGCGACCTGCTTGCCGACGCCACGTAGGGCCTTGGACACCGACGTGATCACCGCGGGATCGTGGTGAACCGTCAACTGTCCCTTCGTGTAGCTGCCCGCGAGGGTCATCGCTTCCCTTCCAGAATCTCGATCAGATCGGCTGCGGCACCGATACGTTGGGCGGACCGCAGCGACAGCGCACGGTAACCGGCGGCGATCCGTGGATCGACGGCCTCGAGCACTTCGAGGTGTTTGCCCACAGCCGCGGTATCGCCTCGGGCCACCGGGCCGGTCAGTGCGGATTGTCCGTTGCGCAGCGCATTGTCCAGTGCAGTTTCGAGCAGCGGAGCCAGAACGCGCTCGGGCACACCACGTTCGGCATCGGATCCAGGAAAACCCGGACCGGCCAACGCAACTCGCAGTGCCTCGACCGCGTCGACGACCAACGTCACGAGGTGATTGCTGCCGTGAGCCAACGCCGCGTGGTAGAGCGCCCGGTTGCTCTCGGGCACGTGCACCGGCTCGCCACCGATCTCGAGGACGAGGGCTTGGGCTACCGCATAACCGATCTCGTCGCCCGCGGTGATGCCGAAGCACGCGGCCGTCATCCGGTCGGTGTCCTCGGGTCCGCCGCTGAATGTCATGGCCGGATGTATTGCCAACGGAACCGCGCCAAGGGCAGCCAGCGGCTCCAGTACCGCGACGCCGTTCGCGCCGGAGGTGTGCGCCACCAACTTGCCCGGCGCGACCGCCCCGGTCGCGGCGAGACCGGCGACGATCGAGGCCAGTTCGTAATCCGGTACCGCCAGAATCAGCAGTTCGGCGCGACGGGCAACCTCGTCGACAGGCAGAATCTGCGACTCGGGCAATCGATCACGTACTCGCGCGATGGATGCGTCCGATACCGCGGCGGCACCGACGACAACGTGTCCGACGCGTTCGAGCGCCTCACCGAATGCCGTACCGACCCGACCGGCGGAGACGACACCCACGGTCAAGCGAGCCGGAGACAGACCACCAGTGAACCCTGATGAGGTCACCGAAATTTTCCTCTCGTTCGTTCCAGTCCCGCTCGGCGGGTACCAGACGTCCTGCAGGGAACAATAGCGACAGCGGCACCGAACGTGCCATGGGAAACCGGTGTGATCTGGTTCTCAGTCTGCGCGACGGCGACGGCGACGCGTGCCGGCGTCGGTGGTCGTCGTGTCGGCCGAATCGCCGCCTGCCAGCCCGGCCATGATCTCGGCGACGGAACGGCCGTTGGAGTGCGCGCCGGACGCCTCCTCGGTGGATTCGGCGCGCCTGCGTCCGCGTCGCGGTGCATCCGCCGTCTCCTCGGCAGGCGTGTCGTCGACGCGGTCGGCTGCGAAGAACGCATCGGCCGAATCGCGCAGCGATCGGCGAGACTCCGGGTACGTGGCCTCTTCTTCGGCCGATTCGGACTCGGTGGCCTGCTGGGGCTGGGCCTCCTCGACAGGTTCGGCGTCCTCGACAGGTTCTGATTCGGCCGCGGGTCGACGCGTCTGCTCGAAGTTGTATGCGGTGAACGGCGAGGTGGGCGGGCTCACCCGACCGGCCGGCCTCGGTGCCCCGTAGGGGCGGGACTGCGCGGCCGGCGGCTCGGTGCGGTCGTTCTGCCCGGCGTCGGTGACGTCGTCGGAACCCTCCGGTGCAGAACCCTGCTCGGCAGACGCGTCCTGTGCGTACCGGGAATCGGTGTCCGGTGCCGCGGTCGCGCGGGGCATTTCGTCCGGATCCTCGGGGTAGACCACCGACGTCTCGGCGGTGACCGGCTCGTCGTAGGGCGTACCTACGCCGTTGAAGCCGGGGCCTGCAGGTCCGTTGCCGTTGCCGCCACCCCGTACGTACAACCCGGACGGGGCGGGCTGATAGCTGTCGTAGCCACGGCCACCGAGTTCCTGCATCCGCATCGCCTCGGCGCGCAGTGCGACCCGTTCGGTCGGTAGATTGCCCTCGAAGAGCACCTGCAGGTTCTGGCGCAGCGCGGCCAGTTCGTTACGCAGCGCAGCGACCTCGTCCGATTCCAACCGCGTCTCGTTGCGCACCCGGGCTTCGACGCTCATCTCGTACTCGCGTCGGGCCGAGATCTCGCGGGCGAGCTGCAGTTCGTAGACGGTCTGTAAGTCCTTGGCCTTGGTCTGATCCGCGGCCGCTTCCCTGCGGTACTTCGTCATCGCGAACGCACCGATCACCGCGGCCCACAGCGCCGAGAGCACCCCGACGCGCATCCACTGAACGCTTTCGCTGAACAACAACAGCACACTGGCGACGATGCCGAACACGACGAGCGCCGCGAGGAACAGCTGGCTCGCACTACGCCGCTTTCGGCGTCCCTTCTTGGCGCGAGTCTGATCTGTCATGTTCTCAAGGGTAACCGGCCTGTCGGTCGCATCTGGTCATCCCCGACCGATCACGTACACAACGAAGGTAACGATCGAGGGACGGATACGTTATCGGGAGCGCTCGTCGTCCCGATCTTCCGGGGTGCGGCAGCACTGCTCCAGCCACACCGCGGCGGCGACGACAGCAAGGCCCGCGACGAGGGCCACGATCGCTCCGGCTCGGTCAGCGGACGCCGCTCGCACCGTTGCCGCACGTGGCAATACGTACACCAGGAAGCCGACGCACACCCCCACCAGAGCGGTTCCCACCAGCAGCGACGCCTTCGCCAACACCAGCGCCCGGAAGACCGTCAACGGATGCAGGTCGTGCAGACCGGTACCCACTCGATGCTCGGCGATGCGATTGCGGACGATCACCGCGGTCACCACTTCCACCACCGCGACCAGATACAGCGACGCTCCGGCGTACACCGGGATCGGCGGAAACGAACCGTAGAAAACCCGCACCAGCAGCCACGTGCCCACTGCGGCGATCAGAAACAAACCCAAGACATCCCAGATCTTGGTGGGATTGGTCACCACAGTCGATCACCGTCGCCGTCGAGACGGACGACTCCCGCTCGCTCGTCCGTACTCAGACGCTCGAGCAGCTCGGATATCGGCACGTCCGCCCCGTCGACCCGAAGCGTGGCGTCGGGCTCGACGTCCAGCCACGGCATCAGCACGAACGCGCGCTCGTGTGCACGGGGATGGGGAAGAATCAGGCGCGGGTCGTCACTGATGACGTCGTCGCACACGATCACGTCGACGTCGAGGCTGCGGGGTCCCCAACGCTGCACTCGAACGCGGTCCGCTGCCTCCTCGAGTTGCTGCCCCAGACGCAACCAGTCCCACGGGCCGTAGGCATCGTCCTCGGCCACCACGATCGCGTTGAGGAAGTCCTGTTGCTCGACGCCACCCCACGGAGCAGATCGATGCACGGCCGAGCACGCCACCACGCGCGAACCCAATTCCGTTGTGACAGAACGCAAGTGGCTCATCGAGTCGCCGATGTTGCTGCCGATCGACAGCACTGCACGGCTCACTTTCGCTCCCGATAGGCCACCACGGCAACGTCGCCGAACGTCAGGGGAATGGGAGCCGACGGCTTGTGCAGCACCACCTCCACCGCGTCGACTCGGGAGTCGTAACCGAGCACCACCTCGGCGATCTCGGCGGAGACCGTCTCGATCAGATCCCGGGACGGGCCCGCTACGACCGCCGCGGCATGTTCGGCCAGCTCGCCGTAGTGCAACGTCCGAGTCAGATCGTCGGTCTCGGCCGCGGGCGAGAGATCCATCCAGACGGTGATGTCGACGACGAAGTCCTGGCCGTCTCGCTTCTCGAAGTCGAAGACACCGTGATTGCCGCGGACGGTCAGCCCACGCAATTCGATGCGGTCGCCGCGACGAGTCCCTGCAGCGGCACTGTTGATCTCGCTCATGCGCGACCACCCTGCCATGCCCGCACGACGGCCACCGCGTCGAGTGACGACCGGACGTCGTGCACCCGCACTCCCCACGCGCCGCCGGCGACGGCGAGGGCCGAGACGACGGCCGTCGCGATCTCCCGGCCGTCCGGTGGACGCGGTGAACCGTCGGGTTCGGCGAGAAGCGAGCCCAGAAAACGTTTGCGGGACGCACCCACCAGAACCGGGAAACCGGATTCCACCAGGATGGGCAGTCCGCGCAGCAGCTGCCAGTTGTGCTCCGCGTTCTTGGCGAATCCGAGGCCCGGGTCCAGCACGATCCGCGACGCGTCGACCCCGGCGCTCACTGCGTGGTCGACCTGCTCGAGCAGTTCGCGGCGGACGTCGGCGACCACGTCGTCGTAGTGATCGGCCGGACCGGTGTGCCGGAACGTCGAGTCGGCGGCCCGCCAGTGCATCAGGATCCACGGCAGTCCGCCTCGCGCGACCACGCCGGCCATTGCGGGGTCGGCTCGACCGCCCGAGACGTCGTTGACGATCGACACCCCGGCCTCGATCGCCGCAGCGGCGACGTGTGCGCGCATCGTGTCGACGCTGGTGCTCACGCCTTCGGCGGCCAACGCCGAGATGACCGGTACGACGCGCTGCGCCTCGACCGACGGGTCGACGCGGTCCGCCCCGGGGCGCGTGGACTCCCCGCCGACGTCGACGATGTCGACTCCCAGCCGATGCATTGCCAGACCGTGTTCGACGGCCGCGTCGACGTCGAGGTAGCGACCGCCGTCGGAGAACGAATCGGCCGTCACGTTGAGAACGCCCATGACGATGGGCGCAGCGGGAACGGAGCGCGCGAGAATCATCGTGATCGGACCGGAACCGTCATTTCCGGAGGATCAGGTCCAAGGCTTCCGAACGCGATGCCGCGCTGGACTGCAGCAGACCCCGGACCGCAGAGGTGGTGGTGCTGGCACCGGGCTTGCGGATACCGCGCATCGCCATGCACAAGTGCTCGGCCTCGATCACGACGATTGCGCCGCGTGGGTCGAGCTTGCGCATCAACGCGTCGGCGATTTGGCTGGTCAACCGCTCCTGCACCTGGGGACGCTTGGCGTACATGTCCACCACGCGGGCCAGCTTCGACAGACCGGTCACCTTGCCGCTCTTGCCGGGGATGTATCCCACGTGGGCGACGCCGTGGAACGAGACCAGGTGGTGCTCGCACGTGGAGTACATGGGGATGTCTCGAACCAGAACCAGTTCTTGATGGCCTTCGTCGAAGGTCGTGTTCAGCGCGGTGTCCGGATCGGTGTAGAGGCCGGCGAAGATCTCTCGGTAGGACCGGGCGACACGAGCCGGGGTATCGAGCAGGCCCGGGCGGTCGGGATCCTCACCGACGGCAATGAGCAACTCGCGTACCGCGGCCTCCGCGCGGGGCTGGTCGAACACCGCGCCCGTGGCAAAGGCCACCGTCTCCACGATTCCCTGCTGCGGGGCGGCGGATTGCACGGCTGCTGGGACTTCTGCCGAGTCGCCTGTCGACTCGTCGGTCCTGTTGACTGACACGAGAACGTACCTCCGGTTGGGCTCCGCGAATGTGGCAGCTGGGCGGGCGTGCTGCTCGGTGTGAACGGCTCGCCGACGAACAACAGCACGGGTTCGAAACGACGCACTGGGTCGACCGTCACGGTCGACCCAGTCAGCCTAATGATCGGACTAGCGGTGTGAGCCGCCCGGTCCTTCCCACCGTTGGGTGCGTGGGCCGGCGTCGCCGTCGTCGTTTCCGTGACCGTCGCCGTGCTCACCCTGTTGCGACTCCTCCGACGAACCATGAGCGGGTCGATCGTCTCCGGGCAGCGGGTAGTTGTGCGAGCTTTCCGGAACCTCCCACGTGGGAGTCGACTCCGGCGCGCCCTCGGAATTCTCGCCGTAGGGAGGCTCGTGCCGGGACGTGCGACCGTGCTCCCCGGCGTCCGGCCGGAACGGATCCGGCTGGTACTGCGGCGGCTGATACGACTGCTGCGGCTGCTGCGGGTCGTACGACTGCTGCGGCTGGGGCGGCTGGTAGGACTGCGGCTGCTGATACGTCGGATGCTGACGGTAGCCCTGATCCGAGTCCTGCTCACGCGGAGGCTGGTACTGAGCCGGCGGCGTGGACGGGCCTTGGTAGCGCGGCACCTGTGGCTGATCGCGCGGCGGCCAGCCGGGTGCCGACCAGCCGGCGGGAGCGCCGTAATCGGGGCCCGAACCATTGGGACCCGATCGGGGCTCGGGCCGGCGATAGCCCTCGGAGTATCCGCCGCCCGTGTTCGGCCCGTAGCTTCCGTTGGCAGGACCGCCATTGGCGGCGCCGTTGTAACCGCCGCCGTTGTAGCCGCCGCCGCCGTTGTTGCTTCCGCCGTTGTAGTCGCCGGGGGTAGGCGCGCTACGTCGACCGGCACCCGTGTTCGGTCCGAGCTCGCCGGTGCCGGGTGCGCCGTTGGTGGGTGCGCCGTTGTAACCGTTGCTGCCGTTCTGCTGCCCACCCTTGGTCAGCTGCGGCGACCCGGCGTAGCTCGGCTGCGGAAACTGTTGTGGCGGAAGCTGTTTCGGTGCCGGTGGTACCGGAGGCCACGGCTCGCCGCGCTCGGCTGCGAGCTCGCGAGGAGTCTTGACCGGTGGCTTGTCCGACGGCTTACGGTCACCGAAGTCGTTGAACAGTGTGATGCGCGGGCGCTTGGTGACGCTGTGGAAGATCTTCTCGAGGTCCTTGCGAGTCAGCGTCTCACGTTCGAGCAGCTCGGAGGCAAGGGTGTCGAGCAGGTCGCGGTACTCGTTGAGGATGGCCCACGCCTCGGTATGCGCGGCTTCGATGAGCTTGCGCACCTCCTCGTCGATTTCGCGGGCGACCTCGTGCGAGAAGTCGGACTGCTGCCCCATCGAACGACCGAGGAACGGGTCGCCCTGTTCCTGTCCGTAGCGGACGGCACCGAGCTTGCTGCTCATGCCGTACTCGGTGACCATCGCGCGGGCGATCTTGGTGGCCTGGTCGATGTCCGAGGACGCTCCGGTGGTCGGCTCGTGGAACACGAGCTCTTCCGCGGCGCGTCCACCCATAGCCATCACCAGGCGTGCGATCATCTCCGACCGCGTCATCAGGCCCTTGTCGTCCTCGGGGACCGTCATCGCGTGGCCGCCGGTGCGACCGCGCGCGAGGATGGTCACCTTGTACACGGGCTCGATGTCGGGCATCGCCCACGCGGCGAGCGTGTGTCCGCCTTCGTGGTACGCAGTGATCTTGCGCTCGTGCTCGCTGATGATGCGGCTCTTGCGGCGCGGACCACCGACGACGCGGTCGACGGATTCTTCGAGCGACGCCTCGGTGATGACGGTGCCGTTCTCACGAGCGGTGAGCAGTGCCGCTTCGTTGATGACGTTGGCCAGGTCTGCACCCGACATTCCGACGGTTCGCTTGGCCAGACCTTCGAGGTCGGCATCCTGCGCGACGGGCTTGCCGGCCGAGTGCACCTTCAGGATCGCTCGACGGCCGGCCAGGTCGGGGGCACCGACGGGGATCTGACGGTCGAAGCGGCCCGGACGCAGCAGGGCCGGGTCGAGGATGTCGGGACGGTTGGTGGCGGCGATGAGGATGACGCCGGTGCGCTCACCGAAGCCGTCCATTTCGACGAGCAGCTGGTTGAGCGTCTGCTCGCGCTCGTCGTGTCCGCCGCCCATGCCTGCGCCGCGCTGGCGGCCGACGGCGTCGATCTCGTCGACGAAGATGATGCAGGGGCTGTTCTGCTTGGCCTGCTCGAACAGGTCGCGCACGCGGGATGCACCGACGCCGACGAACATCTCGACGAAGTCGGAGCCGGAGATGGTGAAGAACGGGACGCCCGCCTCGCCTGCGACGGCGCGCGCCAGCAGCGTCTTGCCGGTTCCGGGAGGGCCGTACAGCAGGACGCCGCGCGGAATCTTGGCACCGAGGGCCTGGTAGCGCGCCGGGTTCTGCAGGAAGTCCTTGATCTCGTAGAGCTCTTCGACAGCCTCGTCCGCGCCCGCGACATCGGCGAACGTGGTCTTCGGCATATCTTTCGTCAGCTGCTTGGCCTTGGATTTGCCGAAGCCCATGACACCGCCGCGGCCGCCGCCCTGCATACGGCTCATCACGAAGATGATCACGCCGAGGATCAACACCATCGGGAGGATGAGCAGCAGGAACGAGCTGAACCAACTCTCCTGGGTGACGGTGGTGTTGTAGCTGCTCAAGCCCTGCGAGTCGACCTTGTCGAAGATCTGCTCGGACGCCGAGTCCGGATACTTCGCGATGATCTGCTTCTCGTTCTCCGTGGCGTCGGAGGCCTCTTTGAGGGTCAGCCGAATCTGCTGCTCACGGTCGTCGATCTGCGCGGACTCGACATTGCGGTCGTCGAGCTGGGCGATCGCCACCGAGGTGTCGACCGACGTCCAGTTCCGCGTGTCGTTACCGAAGTAGCTGAAGGCATAGATCACCAACAGAATGCCGAAAACGATGGCGAGATTTCGTATTACTGTCTTCCGATTCATACAGCTTCAGCCGACTCGGCCGTGTCCTTTCAGTCCGCTCCCGCGCGCTGGCTGCTCCCTGCCCGCCGGATACTCCAGGCTACCGCGAGACTCGGACATCGGACTCGCTCTTACCTGGCGCTCTGCGTCCACGCGCCTGTCGGCGTCGACGCTTCTTCCCCTCCAACGACTGCACTCCCCCGGCAGTTCCCCGTGTATCGCCGCACACTATCCGGATCGATGGACCATTGCATACGTCTCGGCGCGGCAATGGTCCATTGACGGACGATCCAGCGCAGCGACACGGGCGGAACCGAAAGAACTCGGATCAGCTGTACACCTTCGGGTCCAGCAGACCGATGTACGGCAGATCGCGGTATCGCTCGTTGTAATCGAGGCCGTAGCCGACGACGAACTCGTTGGGGATGTCGAAGCCCACGTTCGCGACCTCGACGTCGACCTTGATCGCGTCGGGCTTACGCAGCAACGTCACCACCGACAGCGAGGCCGGCGACCGGGTCGCCAGGTTGCGCTTGAGCCAGCTCAGCGTCAGACCCGAGTCGATGATGTCCTCGACGATCAGCACGTGGCGTCCGGTGATGTCGCGGTCGAGGTCCTTGAGAATCCGGACGACGCCGGAGGACGACGTCGACGAGCCGTAGGAGCTCACCGCCATGAACTCGAGCTGCGCCGGGATGGGCAGGGCCCGCGCGAAGTCGGTCATGAACATGATCGCGCCCTTGAGAACGCCGACCAGCAGCAAGTCGCCTTCGGGAGCACCCTCGGGATACCGCTTGGCAATTTCCTCTGCGAGTTCCGCGGTCCGTGTTTTGATCTGTTCCTCGGAAATGAGAACCGATTCGATGTCGCCCTCGTACACGGGGTTTCCCTTCATTCGTTCTCCAGGCCGACGCTCAGCCTGCCATGCCGACGCGAGCACACCAACCTCGCCTCCGGCGTTCCCCCAGGCAGCGCAACTCCGCCCTGCCCGGTCCAGCGCACGACGAGCGCATCGACAGCGCGGATCTGACGGTCCGACAACGACGTCACACCCCGGCCGAGGAGCCAGCGACGCACCACTCGGCGGCGGATCGCAGGGTCGGACGATTCGATCGCCGAGACGTCCAGCTCGCGCGTGTTCGTATCGACGACGGCCGCGGCAATGGCGTCGAGCGCTCGGCCGTCGTCCTGCAACTGCTCGGCCGTGCGGGCCAGAGCCGGAGCGACGCCCCCACCGAGCACGTCCTCGAGCAACGGCAACACCTCGTGGCGTAGTCGCACCCGAGTGAAGTCGGGATCGGCGTTGTGCGGATCCTCGAACGGTTCGAGTCCCAGCTCCGCGCACGCGGCCCGCGTCACGGCGCGGCGGACGCCGAGGAGCGGCCGACCCCACGGGTCGTCGAACGCTGCCATTCCGGCGATGGACCGCGGCCCCGAGCCGCGACCGAGGCCCAGCAGTACCGTCTCCGCCTGGTCGTCGAGAGTGTGCGCCACCAGCACCGAGGCATCACCGCGCGCGGCGTCCAATGCGTCGTATCGGGCTCGGCGAGCGGCAGCTTCCATCCCGCCCGAACCCGCCACGGTCACCGTCAGCACTCGGGCGTCGTCGACGCCCAGCAACCGGGCACGCTCGGCGGCAACGGCAGCCACCTCGGCCGATCCCGCCTGAAGCCCATGATCGACGATCAGCGCCGTCACGTTCGAAGCCTCGGCTGCGGTCGCCGCAGTGAGCGCCAGTGAATCCGCACCACCGGACAACGCCACCGCTACCGGGCCGGGATGCGCCGCCAACCAACCCCGCACCGCTCGCCGAACCTCCAGCAACGCCGGAGACTCGGGCAGCATGGGTCGTTCCGCAGGCTCAGCCAAGGACTCGCGCGACCCACGCATCCGGGTCCTCGATCTCCGACAGCAACGGCAGAGTGTCCGGCCCGGTCCACACCGTGTTGAAGCGTTCCATTCCCACCGAGCCGACGACGTGATCGACGAATGCCTTGCCGCGTACGTATTGCGCCATCTTCGCGTCCATCCCGAGCAGCGTGCGCACGACGCGTTGCACGGGGTTGACCTTGCGTTGGCGTCGCCGATCGAATGCGCGGCGGATCTGCACCACCGACGGCACGACGGCCGGTCCGACGGCGTCCATGACGTGGTCGGCGTGACCTTCGAGCAGTGTTCCGAGAACGAGAAGCCGGTCGATCGCCTGCCGCTGCGGCTCGGGCTGGGTCGCGCGGAGCAGACCGATGATGCCGGCGTCCTCGGCGGATCCGCCGGGGTTCTTCCTGGCCTTCAGAGCGCCGCTCAGCCGAGTGAGGACATCGGACATCGGCTCGTCGGTGCCGTCGGAGAGCAATCCGACGTTGTCCCGCATGTACTGCCCGAGCCACGGCGCGGAGGAGAACTGCACTCGGTGGGTCACCTCGTGCAGGCATACCCAGAGCCGAAAATCACTGGGTGAGACGCGAAGTGCACGTTCGACGGCGATCACGTTGGGTGCGACCAGCAGCAGGGTGCCGCTCTCACCGGTGAACGGATCGTACTGTCCCAGAATGGCACTGGACAGGAACGCGAGCATGGCACCGGCCTGCAACCCGGCGGGCTTGCCACCGAGCAGACCGGTCGGGGGTGCCTCGTTCTCGTCCCCGGTGAGGTGCTTCATCGACGCAGCCGCCGCTGCGATCCATCCTGCTCGATCGACCACCTGGGCGTCGGGCACCGGCAGACCGTCTGCCAGGCCTGTCGTCTCCCGTACCGGCCCCTCGGCCCGAATGGATGCTGCGGCAAGCTCTTCCACGGCTGCGGCGGCGGTGTATCGCGAGGTGGCCGGCCCCGGGCGGGCCAATCTCGCTCCGGCCTTCGCGGCCACCGCCCAGTCGACTGCGCCGGCGAACCCGGACGTGGCTTCGTTGTCGTAGTCGGTTGCTGTTTCGGTGCTCATCGGCAACCACACATTCTCAGGGTCGATGCGACGGCATCGAGGGCGGGTCGACTGACATCGGGTGGCCGGTCGTTGGACATCAGGGCGAACGTCAGGATCCGACCGTCTACGTCGACGACGTATCCGGCCAAAGCGCTTGCAGCGGAAAGGGTTCCGGTCTTCGCGCGAACCCACCCGGCACCGGTGCGATCACCCGAGGCGTACCGATCGGACAGCGTTCCGGTGGCACCGGCGACCGGTAGGTAGTCGAGCATGGGCCGCAGTGCCGGTTGACCGCTCCCGGCTGCCGACGTCAGCACCTGATCGAGCAGGCGCGCGGGAATCCTGCCGTCGACCGACAGTCCGCTCGCGTCCTGCAACGCCAGACCCGCCATGTCGAAGCCGGCCGAGAACAGGGTCTGGCCGATGGACGCCACCGCCCCGGAAAAGCTTGCCGCCGTATTCATCTCGAGCGAGAGTTCTCGGCCCACCGCTTCGGCCAGCACGTTGTCGGACCGATAGATCATCTGCTGCAGCCGATCCCGCAACGGGGCCGACTGCACCGATGCGATCTGATCGGCACCCTCCGCCGCCTTGCCCGTCGTCACCGCAGCGGGGTCGACGCCGAGTCCCGCGGCGAGGGCGCGGCCGGCATCGAGGGCAGGCGTGGTGCTGCGCGGCGATTCGTCGACGAGGGGGTTCGAGCGGCCGCCGTCGAGCATGATCGGTTCGATCGGGGTGATCGATCCGGCGGCGATGTCGGCCGGGAACCAGCCCTGGGCCATCGTGTCGCCGGAGTAGATGGACGTGTCGACGCTGATGCTGCGCACTGCGGTTCCGCTGCGGCGGATCTGCTCCACCAGGTCGTCGATACGCGCCGCTCCCGGATAGAACCCGGTCGTACCCACCGGCAGGGCGGTGAGCGTGGGGTCGCCGCCGGCGATCAGCACGATGTTGCCCTCACCGCTGCCCTGGACCACCCGGGTCGCGACGCGGTGGTCGGACGGAAGCGCGAGCATCGCGGCCGCTGCCGTGAGCACCTTGGTCGTCGATGCGGGAGTCATGGGCGTGTCGGGATTCTGCGACCACAGGATCTGGCCGGTCTGCGCGTCGGCCACGGTGCCGGTGAAGGTGCCGAGCGCGGCGTCGTCCACGACGGGTGCGAGCGCGCCTGCGAGACCGGCTGCGCTCGGCACCGGGGCGGAGTCGGGGAACGCGGTGATCGACGGGTTCGGCAGCACAGTCTCGGGCGGGGGTGCGATCGCGGCGTCGACACTTTCGGAGACCCTGGGCAGCACCAGAGCGGCGGTCGTGACGGCAAGGACCACGACGAACACCGCGCACAGCGTGAGGATCAACCGCTTCTTCCTGCGTCTGCGCCCCGCCATGGGACCGAGGAATCGCCGTGTCAGCCCCGCCACCGTTCCTCCGTCATTGCCGTGGTCGTACCCATGATCGTCGAGTCAACAGTATCCTCGGGTCCGGTAGCCTTGCGCCGCCACCATAGAGACATTCGCAAACCACTCGAGCCCGGTCGGGCTCGAACCAAGACAGTGAGGACTGCACGTGTCGTTCGACGTCACCATCGAGATCCCCAAGGGGCAGCGCAACAAGTACGAGGTCGACCACGTCACCGGACGTGTTCGCCTCGACCGCTACCTCTACACCGCGATGGCGTATCCGGCCGACTACGGCTTCATCGAGAACACCCTGGGCGAGGACGGCGATCCGCTCGACGCGCTGGTGCTGCTGCCCGAGTCGGTGTACCCCGGTGTCATCGTCGAGGCCCGCCCGGTGGCCATGTTCAAGATGGTCGACGAAGCAGGCGGCGACGACAAGGTGCTGTGTGTGCCGGCCGGCGACACCCGCTGGGATCACATCCAGGATCTGAGCGACGTCTCGACCTTCGAGCTCGACGCGATCAAGCATTTCTTCGTCCATTACAAGGATCTCGAACCCAACAAGCACGTCACCGGTGCAGACTGGGTGGGTCGCGCAGAAGCCGAGGCCGAAATCGCTGCGTCCTTCAAGCGTTTGACGGACAATCCGGGTCACTGATCCTTTCGGCATCACAACACCTCGTTTCGGCCGTGTGCCGACGAACCACAGTTTGGGGAGACGTATGACCGACAGCACTTCCAACGGCACCGCCGGTGATCGGCGCAATCTGGAGTCGCGGCCGATATCGGACCCGACCCAGTTCCCCGATCTGCCGGTGACCGTCGTTCTCGACCGGATCCCGGTACCGATTCTGGCTGTCGATCCCACCGGTGCCATCGTGTTCGCGAACGAGGCCTTCGACGATCTGTTCGGACTCGACCGGACAGAACGAGAGGACTTCCACCTGCACGACATCTTCCCGGATCGAGCTCCGGAGGGCGTGAACGTCGCGGAGATGTTCCTGACCACCGTCGCCACCCGTGCGGACTCCCTGTGGCGGATGACCGACAAGACCGGCGACATCGTTCAGGTGCGGGCCAGCAAGTCGATTCTCAGGCGCACCGAGGACACTATCGTGCTCGTCGCGTTGGAGGATTTCACCGACCAGCTGTGGAACGACCCGAAGAGCGCTCTGCGCTGAGACTTCGAAGAGCGCTCTGCGCTGACGGTTCGAATCGTCCTCCCCACAACGTTTCCCGGGAACGACCAACGGTGTACATCGGCATGTCAGGTGCCGGTGTACACCGTTGCTTTGTTTCCACCCGCGTGTTTCGACTCGTACATCGCTGCGTCGGCGTCGAGCAGTCCGTTGTGCATCAACTCGGCCGACTCGTAGGACGAATCGGCCGACCGCCACTGGCCGGCATCGAGTATCGCGACCCCGATGCTGACCGTCACCGGCACGTCGTCGCCTGGATCGTGCACCGCCTCGCGAATGTCGTCGGCCAGGTGTTTCGCGGAGTCGGCGTCGACCGGAACGGCAATCGTGAACTCTTCACCTCCGGTCCGCGCCACGCACGGACGTCTACCGGTGACAGCGCTCAGCCGTCGCGCTGTCCGGCGAAGAACCCGGTCACCCATCGCATGGCCGAAGGTGTCGTTGACCCGCTTGAACTGGTCCAGATCGACCACCATCAACGCCACGGATTCAGTGTCGGCCAATCTGCCCAGCATCCGCTCGAGCCGCAGTTCCAGACCGCGCCGATTGAGCAGGCCCGTCAGAGAGTCGGTGTTGGCGAGGTCGAGCTGGCGTTGGATGACGGCGCGAAAGGCGAGCACCGAGTTGACCACGAGCACCGTGACGAGAGCGCGCGCGATGATCGAGGCCGGGTCGTCCGGGCGTTCGAGGACGGCCAGAACCGCGAGCAGCAGAATGACTGCGTTGACGAACGCCGTGTGAAATTTCAGTACGTTGCGGCGGGAGAAGTACGCGATGTAGGTGCCGATCACCGAGAACAGGGCAGCCCCGTACAGAGCCAGGTCCCGGTCCGCAAAGGTCAGCAGTAGCCCCGACACCCCCACGTCCGCATAGATCACGAACCATCCGGGCATGTGCGAGGCGTCCACCGACCGTAACCACCACCACGCTCCCACCGGCAGGGTGGAGAGCAGCACGATCGTGCAGATCAGCACGGCCGTCGTGCCCACCGGACCGTCGTCCGACAGCATGATGATCGCGCCGATCACTCCGAACGACGGGACGAGCACTGCGATACCCCTGGCCACGCGACGCTCGAGCCGGATCGAGCCCGATCGGGGTCCGATCTCGGACGACGGGGAGGGTAGGTCGTGATCGGTTGGCATCGCGTCCCCTCCGTCCGTTTCGAGCAGTCCGAGCATCCGGGTACGACGGCGTCGCGCCCCGGCCGTCGAGGCAGGGCTCGAGCGTACGAAACGACTCGACCGTCGTCACCGAGTTCTCGGAGTCCGAGGCTCAGACGTTACCCGGGCGTTGAGTGGGCAGGTCCGGTCTGATGGTCTCGTAATCGGTCAAGAATCGATCCAGCAGTCCGACCAGCGTCGCCCGATCCTCCTCGGCCCATCCTTCGATGACTCGTCCGAGGTTCTCGGTGCGGCGTTGCTGGATGGCGGCTGCAGCTTCCTCACCGGACGGGGTGACGGCCAGAACGAATGCCCGCCCGTCACGTTCGTCGGGTACCCGAGCGACGTGTCCTCGCTCGACCAGCTGGCCTACCTGCCTGCTGACCGTGGACGGGTCCGAGTTGACCATCGCGGCGAGCTCGCTGGACCGCATCGGTCCGTCGCGCAGCAGGCGGAACAGGCATACGTAGGCGGCACCGTCGACGCCGCCCGAGGACGAGATCTGCGCGATGTTGCGCTCCCGAATCCGCTGCAGCCGAACCAGCTGTGTACCCAGCTCTTCGGCGTATTCGACCACGTCAGCTACCGGTGAATTGGGCCGGACGCTTCTCGAACACCGAGGTGATGGCCTCGGTGAGATCGTGCGAGGCGAGGAAAGCCGCGTTCCAGGCCGCGACGAATCTCAGCGAGTCGTCGACGCTCGCCGACCGGGAATGGTCGAGGACGGTCTTGATGCCCTGCACCACCAGGGGCGGGTTCGCAGCAATGGCCGCGGCGCACTCGCGGGCGGCCGCGAGGACGGCATCGTGGTCCTCGAACACGTCGTTGACCAGGCCGATCTTCTCGGCGCGCGCCGCGTCGATGTCCTTGCCGGTCAACGCGAGCTCACGCATGTGGCCGTCGCCGATGATCGCGGGGAGTCGAGCGAGAGATCCCATGTCGGCGACGATCGCGACACGCACCTCGCGGACGCTGAACTTCGCGTCGGCGCTGGCATATCGCACGTCGGCGGCGGTGATGAGGTCGACGCCGCCACCGATGCACCAGCCCTGCACTGCGGCGACGACGGGCTTGCGGCAGTCCGCCACGGCGTTGACGGCCTTCTGCATCGTCTTGATGGTGTCGTGGAACGTGGTCCTGGGTCCGGCGAGTGCTTGGTCGGCCATCAGCGGTCCGAACGTTCCGGCCATGGCCGGCAGGTCGAGACCGTAGGTGAAGTTCCTTCCGGAGCCCGCGAGAACCACGGCCCGTACCTCTGGATCGGCATCGAGTCGGTCGAACAGTTCTGGGCATTCGCTCCAGAAATCAGGGCCCATGGCGTTGCCCTTGTTCGGCCCGAGAAGTGTCACGTGCGCGATGTGGTCTGCGATCTCCACAGAGAATGCGGTCCAGTTCCGTTCGGTCATGCTGCAAGCCTAGCGGCAGATGCAGCAGTACCTACAGGGCGTGTTACGCCGAGTAACGTCTGCGCTAAGAGCCTGCTCAGCTATGGCAATGACCGACTCCGGTCTTCCATCATTCATGCATGTTGATGCATCAGGGGTTGGGTCTCGAGACATTCAACGATCTGCCGCGTCGCAAGGCGGTCCACGCGCTCTACGAGTGCTGTTGCTCGGTTGCCTGGGCCTCACGTCTCGCCGACGGCCGCCCGTACCGGTCGCGGGACGAGTTGTTCACCGCGGCGGCCGCCGAGCTGAACGAGTTGTCCGACAACGTCATCGACGCCTTGGCCGCGACGCTGCCCGAGCCGAACAAGATGTGCACGACCATGGACGCAGAATCACGTAGCGCCCTGGGCACCGCAGCGCGCGCGTACGAATCGAAATTCGGCTGGCGGTACGTCTCGAACCTGATGATGGCTCCCGACGGTTTCGAACCCAGGGACGTGCTGATGGAGCTCGGCCATCGACTCGACAACGACGAACCGACCGAACGGCTGGTCATGCGCAGGGAGTTGGTCGAGATCGATCACCGTCGCCTCGGCCGACTGTTGGGTCCCGAAGGCGGCTGGCCGCCGTACTGACACCGCGAAATCAGCCGAACAGGCCGACAACTCGACCGATCAGGCCACCGGCGATCACGATCGCCAACAATGCCACCAGAACGATGACGACGATCGGCATCACGCGACTGCGCTGCGGCGGTTCGTGGTTGGGCCCACCGACTGCTGTCTCGGCTGGAGGAGTATCGCCCGGCGTCACGCTACCGCCCGCTTCGAGGCCGGCAGTCTCATCGGGTTCTGGATTCTGAGCAGTCATGAACCCGGAGTACCCGGTAGCGCAGCCCTCAATCGAGCTGTGCTCTGGCTATCGCTCCGGCGAACAGTTCCGACACGGCATCGGCGATGACGGACCGGTCGATCTCCTCCGGATCCACCGAATGTTCCACGGCCAATCCGGAGATCAACGCAGCCAAGGACATCGCGAGGCGTCGAGCATCGAACGCCTCCCCCACACCCCACTGCACCGCTCGATCGGCGATGAGTCGTTCGAGCTCGGAGCGGAGGGCACGACGGTCGGTGCGGTAGCGCTCGGCAATCACCGGGTCACGGCCCGCGAGAATCCCGAATTCGACGGTCAGTAGTGGCCACCGCGGCTCGGCGACCACCCAGGACGCGATTTCGCCGCCGCCGGCTCCCGCAGCCGCCTGCGGGTCCAGGTCGGACACGTGAGCGAGTACTCGGGCGGCGAGGTCGAGTGATCGCTGTGCCAGCAGTTCGGCGAACAGCCCTTGCTTGGAATCGAAGTTGGAATACACGGCCCCCTTCGTGAACCCGGCCCGATCGGCAATGTCGGTGAGCTTGGCCGCCGCGTATCCGCGCTCGGTGAACTCGTCGGCCGCTGCGGCGAGCAGTCGTTCTCGCACATCGGTGCGCTGCGGCCTGCGCTGTGGCTGTGTCGATCGCCACTCTTCTTGCTGCTCGGCATTCACGATACCTAGAGTATTGAATACCTCGGGTATCGACAAGGTCTTCGAGTCTCGACATGTTCAGGAGCACTTTTCATGCGCAAGATGTCACTACTCGCCGCCGCAGTGCTGGTGCTGCAACTCGGCTTCATCCTCAGCTACGTGTCGGCGTTCCATCAGCCGACTCCCCACGCGATTCCGATCGCCGTGGTGACCGAGGCCGGGCTTCCCGCCGGCCTGGACCAGCAGACCGCCGACCGCCTCGACGCCATCGACGGTGCGCCGCTCGACGCGCGTACGGCAGTGGACACCGCCGAGGTTCGCACTCTGCTCCGCGATCGGGACATCCTCGGTGCCTACGTCGTCGGCTCGAGCGGCACCGACACACTGATCACCGCGAGCGCTGCCGGCAGCTCGGTGGCGACCGCCCTCGAATCGATCTTCACCGAGGTCGATGCCGCTCAGGGACGCCAATTCGTGGTGCGTGACGAGATCCCGGTCGGCGTGCATGACAACCGTGGATTGTCCGGCTTCTACCTGTCGGTGGGCTGGGTCGTCGGCGGCTACCTCCTCGCGGCCGCCTTCGGTCTGCTCATCGGGGCACCGACGACCCGACGCGAAACCTGTGTCCACGTCGGCATTCTCGCCGCGTACTCGATTGCCTCGGGCGCACTGGGAGCACTGCTGACCACCCACGTACTCGGAACCTTTGCCGGACACTGGTTTCCGCTCACCGTGCTGGGCACCGGGGTCGTCTTCGCCACCGGACTGTTCACGATGGGCCTGCGAGCCCTGATCGGAGTGGCTGCGGTACCGGCGGCGATCGTGCTGTTCGTCATCCTCGGAAATCCCAGCGCTGGAGGCGCTTTCGGGGCCAACGTACTGCCGCATGTGTACGCGTCGATCGGCCGGTGGATCACCCCGGGCATCGGCACCGAAGGAGTGCGCAGCATCGTGTACTTCTCGGGTGCGGGGGTCGGGCAGCCGGCACTCGGACTGGGTCTCTACATCCTGATCGGCGTGCTGCTGATGGCTGCGGCAGCGGTTCTGCGCCGTCGTCGCAGCGCCGGTGAATCGATGCCGAGCCAGTAAAGTGGCATCCCATGACTGCCACATTCCCTCTGCCGATGCCCGATCTCGCTGTCCGCACACTCGGTGGCGCAGTGGTGTGGGCGAACGACGAGACGTTCGCCGAGAAGGAAAATCTGATCACACCGGGCAAAGCCGACTACTCGACCGCGACGTTCGGGCACAAGGGGCAGATCTACGACGGGTGGGAGACGCGGCGCCGACGCGAGGCCGGCTACGACGAGGCGATCGTGCGACTCGGAGCTGCCGGCATCGTGTCGGCCGTCATCGTCGATACGTCCTGGTTCACCGGCAACTATCCGCCGGAAGTTTCGATCGAGGCCGCCGAGGTGACCGGATTCCCGTCACCGACCGAGCTGTACGAGACGGAATGGACGACCATCGTCGCCCGTAGTGCCGTCGATGGCGACAGCGAGAACCGATTCGAAGTCGCGTCCGACGCCCGGTGGACGCACGTCAAGCTGTCCATCTACCCGGACGGCGGCGTCGCTCGGCTGCGAGTACTGGGCCGCGGCGTCCCGGACCCGAAGTTCCTCGCCGTCGGGCCCGTCGACCTGGCCGCGCTCGAGAACGGCGCATACGTGTCGGCCTGCTCCAACATGTTCTACAGCTCCCCCAACAATCTGCTGTTCCCCGGCCCGCCGCGCTCGATGGGCGAAGGCTGGGAGACCTCGCGTCGACGCAACGACGCCAACGACTGGGTGCAGGTGCAGCTCGGCGGCACGGGCCGAATCCGGCTGGCCGAGCTGGACACCAGTTGCTTCCTGGGCAACGCCCCCGGCGCGGCATCCCTGCAAGGGCGACTGGGCGACGGCGACTGGATCGAACTCTTGCCGCGAACGACACTGCAGCCCGACACTCGGCATCGCTTCGTTCTCGACCACGACACTCCGGTGTCGGAGGTGCGAATGGACATCTTCCCCGACGGGGGAATGGCGCGATTGAGACTGTTCGGTGATCTCGACCTGTCTGCGTAAACGGTCGTGTGGCAATAGGGTTGGGGCATGTCCCGGCTACTTCATCCGAATGCAGCCCACGTTGCCGACACCCTGATTTCTCGTGGTCATCACGGGGTGGTGGTGAACAGTCCCGAGGGCACCCACACCGCCGCCGACGCCGCAGCTGCGTTGGGCGTCGAGGTGGGTGCGATCGTGAAGTCGATGGTGTTTCTGCTCGACGACGAGCCGGTGTTGCTCCTGGTGTCCGGGGCTCACAATGTTCATCTCGAGCACACCGGTGAGCGTCTCGGCGGCACGCTCGCCCGGGCCGATCTGCGTACCGCCAAGCACGCCACCGGCCAGCCGATCGGGGGAATCGCTCCGGTGGGCCATCCGACGAATTTGGATACGTTCGTCGATCAGGACCTTGCGGCCCACCCCGAACTGTGGGCCGCGGCCGGGCACATCGACACGATCTTCCGCTCGTCGTACTCCCAGTTGCTGCGCATCACCGCAGGTCTGGCGATCGACGTCACCTGAGCTCGAACGACCTAGGACGCGAGGGTCGGGGCAATTCGGGGTGCGCTGAGGATCGCGTCGACGACGTCGGTGTCGAGGCGGGTGCCGCGCGATTCGAGGAGCGGCAACACTCCCGCGGCCAGGAACGTCGACTGCCGCTCGATCTCGCCGTGCACCTGCAGCGTCACGCCGTCGGCGACGTCGGCCGCGGTCACGTCGGAGATCAAACTTGCCAGTCCCGACGGGGTACCGACGTAGCGGATGGACGACGGGCTTGCCGGCGCGTCGAGTGCGGCGAATTCCCGACGGGCCGTCCTGGCGTCGGCAGCGATGTAGATCTCGAGATCGAGGAAGACCGCGAGATTGTCGGCCGATTCACCGCGGTCGACGGCTTCCGCGTGCAACCGGGCGCGTTGCTGCTGAGCTTCCCGCAGGTCCGAGGCAACGATTCTGACGGTGTTCACCTCGGGCCCGACGGTCAGCTCGGTCCAGACGTCAGCGGATTCGATGGCTATGCGGGTGTGATTGTGCGACATGAGTGGTGGTCCTGATTCGTCGGTCGGGATGCGCATGCGGACGGAGCGGAGCCGAACTCGAACACGACCCGGACGCAGTGCGGCACAGATCGACATACCTGTTGCACCAGTGGCGATTGCCACGCGACACGACACTCACGGTCATGACGCCATGCTAACTGCCTGTGGGGCTGCACGGGGATCCAACCCCGGCGGCCCCGTCGGCCAGGGCGGGGAACGGCCGAGGGTCCGGTACGGGGTTCCACCACCCGGCTTCTTCGGCGTAATCCCACGTCGGCCCGGACTCGACGAACGCTGCCAACGCGTCGACGAGTCGGTCCACGTCGGCCGAGGAACTGCCGAGACCGATACTGGCCCGCACGGCACCGTCGGCATGACCGAGCCGGCGCAGCAGCGGGTGGGCGCAGAACTTTCCGTCGCGCACTCCGATGCCGTGTTCGGCCGACAGGTACGCCGCCACTTCACCGGGGTCGTGGCCGGCGACAGTGAACGTGACGATGCCGACGACGTCGGGCGCGTCGGCCCACACCTGCAGCAGTTCGACACCCTTCAGTGCGGCCAACCCGTCCCGCAATCGGGTGGACAATTCCCGCTCGTGCGTCGTCGCGGCATCCTCGTCGAACGACGCGATGGCCTCGCACGCCGCCGCCAGCGCGACGACACCGAGCACGTTGGGCGTTCCCGCCTCGTGACGCTGCGGTGCGGGAGCCCAGTCGGTGTGCTCGATCGTCACACTGCGCACGGCACCGCCGCCGGCCAGGTGGGGCTCGCCCGCGTCGAGCCAATCACGGCTTCCCACAAGCACACCCGCGCCGAACGGGGCGTAGAGCTTGTGACCGGAGAACGCCAGATAGTCCACACCGAGTGCGGCGATGTCCACTCGACGGTGCGGAACGAGCTGTGCGCCGTCGACGACGATCCGGGCACCGTGGCGATGCGCGAGATCGGCCAGTTGCTCGATGGGGAGCACTTCGCCGGTGACGTTCGATGCACCCGTGATGGCCAGTAGCGCAGCAGGTTTCGCAGCCAGTTCGGCGTCGAGCCGGGCGAGCGTCTCGGCCAACGTCGATGCTGCGACCACCACTCGGCGATTACGCCACGGCAGGAGGTTGGCGTGGTGTTCGATATCGAGCACCACGGTATCTCCTGGCACGCACGCGGCCAACAGATTGAGCGAATCGGTGGTGTTGCGTGTGAACACGACCACTGAATTCGTCTGTGCACCAACGAATCCAGCCACGGTCTCACGCGCCTTCTCGTACGCCGCGGTGCACACCCGGGACGCGTAGCCGGCCCCGCGGTGCACGCTCGAATAGAACGGCAGCAACTCCGCGATCCGATCGGTCACTGCGGACAGCGCAGGCGCGCTGGCCGCGTAATCGAAATTGGCGTAGGTGCACGTGCCGCCGTGAACCAACGGAACCTGCAACTCCGTGCCGGAAACAGGGGCAAAAGGAGTGCAGGGACGGGAAAGTACAGACGTCATGACAGATCAAGCCCTCACGTTCGAGGGACCCGCAACGGAAGATATTCGTGAACGAGTCCGCGCTTGCCGCACCGATTGTTCGGTGTCAGCCTGGTCGTCACCCGGAGCACCCCACCGCGAAGGAGGGTTGCCGACCAGCAAGCCGGGGCTCGATGCTGGTACTCGTGACCGTGGTCAAGACACTGGCAAACCCGCCACGGTTTTGTCAAGCCGGGGATCGCTCCGACACAGCAGTAGGATTTCCGCGGTGGGAAGGCGCGCTCGTTCACCTGCTGGCAAACAGAACGTGAGATAACCAACGGCGCTGCTTTCCTCAGCACCACAAGAGTCATCTGCCAACGAACGAGAAGGACACCCGGTTGCCTGTGCACCAAGAGAACGATCTGCCGGGTTCGAGCACGGATATCGCACCTGCTCCGGCCGCGTTTCTCCGCTCGCCCCTTGCCCCGCCGGCCCGCACACTGATCGACGTACTGCAGGAGACCGCCGATCGCTTCCCGGATGCACCCGCGATCGACGACGGGACGGTGTCGGTCAGCTACGCCGAACTGCTGGACGACATCGCCGAGGGTGCCCAGTGGCTCGCCGACGCCGGTGTCCGGCGCGGTGACCGCGTCGGCATCAGGATGCCGTCGGGGTCCTTCTCGCTCTATGTCGCGATTCTGTCGATCCTCGACGTCGGGGCTGCGTACGTACCCGTCGATGCCGACGATCCGGAAGAGCGCGCCGAACTGGTCTTCGGTGAGGCGCAGGTGACGGCCATCGTCACTGCGGGCGGAATCGCTGCCGGCACCGCGCCGAAACAGAATGCGCCCGAACTGGGTGCCGGTACTCCGGTGCCCGAGCTGCCCACACCCGAGGACGACGCGTGGGTGATCTTCACCTCGGGTTCGACCGGAACCCCCAAAGGTGTTGCAGTCAGCCACCGTAACGCCGCGGCATTCGTCGACGCCGAGGCCCGGATGTTCCTGCAGAAGGATCCGCTGGGACCAGGCGACCGAGTGCTCGCCGGCCTGTCGGTCGCGTTCGACGCCTCCTGCGAGGAGATGTGGCTGGCGTGGCGGCACGGCGCCTGCCTGGTGCCCGCCCCGCGCTCCCTGGTGCGATCCGGCTTCGACCTCGGTCCGTGGCTCGTCTCCCGAGACATCAGCGTCGTCTCGACGGTGCCTACGCTGGCGTCACTGTGGCCCGCCGTGGCACTGGAAGCGGTGCGGCTGTTGATCTTCGGCGGCGAAGCATGCCCACCCGAGCTGGCCGAGCGGCTGGCCGTCGAAGGCCGGGAAGTCTGGAACACCTACGGCCCCACCGAGGCGACGGTTGTCGCGTGCGCGTCCATCATGGACGGTAAAGGTCCGGTCCGCATCGGATTACCGCTGGACGGTTGGGATCTGGCGGTCGTCGACGCCTCGGGCACTCCGGTGGCGGTCGGCGAAGTGGGCGAGCTCGTCATCGGCGGCGTCGGCCTCGCCCGGTATCTCGATCCGGCCAAGGACGCCGAGAAGTACGCACCCATGCCCTCTCTCGGGTGGGACCGGGCGTATCGCAGCGGCGATCTGGTGAAGCTCGAGCTCGAAGGACTGCTGTTCCAGGGCCGCGCCGACGACCAGGTCAAGCTCGGCGGGCGACGCATCGAGCTGGGCGAGATAGACAATGCGCTGCAAGCACTTCCGGGCGTCGGCGGCGCGGCCGCGGCAGTCCGCAAGACCGCTGCGGGCAACTCGGTTCTGGTGGGATATCTCGCCAGTACCAATCCCGACTTCGACCTGGAGGCCGCGCGCGCCTTGTTGGCCGAGCAGTTGCCGTCGGCGCTCGTACCGCGGCTCGCGCTGGTCGACGAGATGCCCACACGTACCTCGGGCAAGGTCGACCGCAATGCGCTCCCGTGGCCGCTGCCCGGCATGGCGGGCGCGTCGGCGCTCGGAGGTACCGCGGGGTGGGTGGCCGAGTTGTGGACCAACATCCTCGGCGCTCAGGTCAACGACGAGAACGCCGACTTCTTCGCCAACGGTGGCGGATCACTGTCGGCCGCTCAGCTGGTGACGGCACTGCGCGAGCGGTTCCCCGAGATCACCGTCGCGCAGCTCTACGATCACCCGCGGTTGGGTTCTCTGGCACAGTATCTGGACGACCTGAAGCCTGTCGTGGAGGCAATCCCCCGCGACGTGGCACCGACGTCCCGCACCGCGCAGTGGGCGCAGATTCTGGCGACCGTGCCGTTGACGACGCTGACCGGGTTGCAGTGGGTCACCTGGCTCGGCCTGCTGTTCAACGTCATGGCCTGGTTCGACGACGTGCCGTGGGCTCCGACGTTGTCGTGGTGGTGGATTCTTCTCGCGTTCGTCCTGTTCATCACCCCGGTCGGGCGCATGGCCATCTCGGTGATCGGCTCGCGAATACTGCTGGCGGGGTTGAAACCCGGCGCATATCGACGCGGCGGCAGCATGCACATAAGGCTTTGGGCGGCAACGAGATTGACCGATGCCAGTGGCGCGTCCAACCTGTCGGGCGCACCGTGGATGGTCTATTACGCGCGCGCTCTCGGCTCGAAGATCGGCAAGGGCGTCGACCTGCACACCCTGCCGCCCGTCACCGGCATGCTCGAACTCGGCGACGGCTGCTCCATCGAACCCGAGGTCGACCTGTCCGGTCATTGGATCGACGGCGACCTCGTCTACATCGGCGGCATCGAGATCGGAGCGGGTGCCACTGTCGGCGCACGCTCCACGCTGCTGCCCGGCACCAAGGTCGGCAAGAACGCGGTCGTGACGGCCGGCTCCGCCGTCGTCGGACGAGTCAAGGCCGGCCAGATGTGGTCCGGCTCGCCCGCGCAGAAAGTGGGCAAGGCCGATCATCCGTGGCCGGCGGAGACCCCGCCGCGCGCCACCAAGTGGGTTTTCGCCTACGGCGTCGCGTCGCTGTTCCTCTCCGGCATGGCCCTGTTCTCCATCGGCGTCAGCCTGGTGCTGATGGGCTGGTGGATTCACACCGCGGACTCCGTGCTGGGGGCCTTCGAGCGCGGCTTGGTGATGCTGCCCGTCGCCACTCTGGTGTCGCTGGCGGTGTTCGCGCTGATCACCCTCGTCGCGGTCCGGTTGCTCGGCATCGGTCTCGTCGGCGGCTACCACCCCGTGCGCAGCCGCATCGGCTGGCAGGTGTGGGCCACCGAACGGTTGATGGATTCGGCGCGCACCTTCCTGTTCCCGCTCTACGCGTCGCTGCTGACACCGCATTGGCTCCGGTTGCTGGGCGCGAAGATCGGCAAGGACGTCGAGGCGTCGACAGTGCTGATGATTCCCAAGTTCACCACGGTCGCCGACGGCGCGTTCCTCGCCGACGACACCATGGTCGCGAGCTACGAACTCGGCGGCGGCTGGATGCACCTGGGCGACGCCAAGGTGGGCAAGCGGGCGTTCCTCGGAAACTCCGGCATGACGGGACCGGGGCGGACCGTCCCGAAGAACGGTCTCGTTGCGGTGCTGTCGGCAACACCGGACAAGGCGAAGTCGGGCTCGTCGTGGCTCGGTAGTCCACCGGTCCGGTTACGCCGCGCGGCAGGCAGTGCCGACTCGTCGCGGACGTTCGACCCGCCTCGCAAGTTGAAGATCGCCCGTTCACTCGTCGAGACGTGCCGGCTGATTCCCGTCGTCGTGACGTTCGGCATCGGCCTCGGTGTGCTGTTCGGACTGACCGCGATTGCCGACTCGATCGGCTACTGGCTCGCTGCCGCGCTCAGCGGTGTCGTGTTGCTAGTCGCCGGCTTCGTGGCTGCAGCGGTGTCGGCGGCCGCGAAGTGGCTGTGGGTGGGCCGGATCGGCAAGACCGACCATCCGCTGTGGAGTTCGTTCGTCTGGCGCAACGAGGTGGCCGACACGTTCGTCGAGACCGTCGCCGCACCGTGGTTCGCGCGCGCTGCCGAGGGCACCGCGGTGCTCAACATGTGGCTGCGGTGGCTCGGGGCGGACATCGGTCGAGGTGTGTGGTGCGAGACGTACTGGCTCCCGGAGGCAGACCTCGTGACGTTGGCCGACGGTGCGACGGTGAACCGAGGGTGCGTTGTGCAGACGCACCTGTTCCATGATCGGATCATGTCCATGGACACCGTCGATCTCGGCCGAGGCGCAACCCTGGGACCGCACTGTGTCGCTTTGCCTGCATCGGGTATAGGTGATGGTGCGACGGTGGGGCCTGCCTCTCTGGTGATGCGCGGCGATACGGTTCCCGCGCATACTCGTTGGCAGGGCAATCCGATCGCGCCGTGGGCCAAGGGTGATCCCTTTCCGCGGATTCGCGACGACCGAAACGAGGGGTGATCTTCAATGCCGGACAGGCTCGTGGCACCGGTGTTCGACGTCGACTCCAGTGACAATCCGATCGATACGTATCTTCCGCAGAACGGCAATCGCGGCTACCGCGTCTCGCGCTACGAACTCGACCTCGAGTACAAGGTCGAGAGCAACCGATTGACGGGCAAGGCGAAGATCACCGCGGTCACCACGGCGACGGTGTCGAAATTCGCGTTGGATCTCGGCCCGGCGATGAACGTGTCGAAGGTGTCGGTCAACGGGTCACGTTCGGTGAAGTTCAGCCACCAGCGGGGCAAGCTGAAGATCACTCCCGCCAAGCCCATTGCGTCCGGAGCGGCACTGGTGGTCACGGTGGCGTACGGCGGAACACCCAAGCCCATCAACGGTTTCTGGGGTGAGGTCGGCTGGGAGGAGCTCACCGAGGGATCGATCGTCGCGAGTCAGCCGAACGGTGCCGCATCGTGGTTTCCGTGTGACGACCACCCGGTGTCCAAGGCCAGCTACGGCATCACCATCACCACCGACTCGCCGTACTACGCGGTGGCCAACGGCACGTTGGTACGCAAGCAGACTCGGGCCAGCCGGACCACGTGGGTGTACGAGCAGCCCGAGCCGATGGCGAGTTATCTCGCGACCATTCAGATCGGGCCGTACGAGCATCGCGTCGTGAGCCCGGGGCCGGTGCCGATGAACGCGATCACGCCCCCGCGGCTACGAGCGCAGTTCGATCACGACTTCGGCCGTCAACCGCAGATGATGGATACCTTCGTACGGCTCTACGGCCCTTACCCTTTCGCGTCGTACACCGTGGTGGTGACCGACGACGATCTCGAAATCCCGGTCGAGGCGCAGGGCCTGTCCATCTTCGGTGCCAACCACTGTTCGGGTTCCCGGTACTACGAGCGTCTGGTTGCACACGAATTGGCGCACCAGTGGTTCGGCAATTCCCTGACCCTCGGCAAGTGGGCAGACATCTGGCTGCACGAAGGATTCGCCTGCTACTCGGAATGGATCTGGGCCGAGAACTCCGGCGGCGCAACGGCTCACGACAAGGCCAAGCGAGCTCACACCATTCAGCGAGGGCTCGCGATGGATCTGCAGCTCACCGATCCCGGGCCCGCCCGCATCTTCGACGACCGCGTCTACAAGCGCGGCGCGCTGGCCTTGCACGCACTGCGACGCACCATCGGCGACGAACGATTCTTCGGCCTGATCCAGGAATGGACCTCCAAATACCGCTACTCCACCGTGGCGACCGCCGACTTCACCGACCTCGCCTCTCGCTTCGGTTGCCCCCGAACCCTCTGGGACGCATGGCTTGTGGATACGCAATTGCCGTCGTTGCCGTAGGTCCGGCGGGCAATCGGCTCCCCGGTTTCGGAAATGTGCCTCCGATCAGAGGCATATTTCCGAGTCTGGGGAGCCGATTGTCGTCAGCGATACGCGAGCGAGACCGCGAGGCCTGCCACGGCGTAGCCGTACAGCGCGACCGTCGCCGATGCCTGTCGCCAGAATCCTTGCGGGAACGTTGCCGCCCATCGTCCCTTGCCGTCCAGTTGCAGATCGCAGGGGAAGTCGCTGATGACCATCGCTGAAGCCGGTTGTTTCGAGTGCGCGAGCACCACACCGGTGGTGAACGGCAGTCCCCGAACGAACAGGTGCCCGCGCACATCCCCCGCTCGATAGCGCACCGTGGATTCCGTCAACGGTCCTGTGTACCGACGCCGTTGGACGTTCCACCCGGTGGCGTGTGCGAGTCGGAGGTTGCGATCGCCGCGTAGTGCCGTGTCCACGGTCTCGACGTGTGCGATCACTCCCCAGCGCAGCATCGACACCCACGAGGCGACCCGTCGGTAGCGAAACACCAGAGCCCCGACCACAACGATCGCGAACATGTACGGCACCAGCGCGGGATACCTCGACCAGCATGCGGCAGGCACGATCACCGCGACGAGAAACCAGTACGCTTCGTGTCGATTCCAAACCGTGACACCAACGATCAAAGCTGTCGGGGGCACCCGATACGGCGGGACCGTGCGCGAGGACTGCACCATGATGGCGCTGATCCTAGCCTCCCTCGTGCGCGTTGTGCGTCCCTCCAGGTACGCACAACGCGCACGACCCTAGGGCAGGTGAGCGGACGTCTTCGATCGCACCACCAGGCCACACAGTGCCGCCATCACCGCGCCGAATCCGAAGATGATGGGATACGTGACCACCCCTGGCCAGGTCTCGGTCAGCGCCGACAGCACAGCGGGCACCGCAAAGCCGAGATACGTCAGCGAATAGAACACAGCGGTGAGGCCGGCGAGATCGTCGGGGCCCGCAATGCGTTGCACCTCTTGCAGACCCGAGACGAGTGCCATGCCGTACCCGCACCCGAGCACCGCTGCTGCGATCAATGCCGCGGCGATGGTGAGCACCGACGCCGCCCACGCCGCAACAGCCATGCCGACCACCAACAGAGACAGCGCAACCAAAGCGCCGCGGGCATTGGCGGGTGTGTCGATCCGACGCCCGACAGCCTGGATCGCGAATCCGGAACCGAGGGCGATCACCGCCATCGCCGCGGACAGGGCGACGGGGTAACCGCCACCGGGCTCGTCGGCCAACGCGTCGGCCATCAGAGACGGCAGCACCGCATAGGCGACGCTGGCCGCACCGAAAACCCATGGGGCCAAGGGCAACACGACGAACAGGAAGCGTCGATGCGACGCCGACGGAATTCTGAGATCATCGAAAAGACTTTTCCGCCCCGATGAGGCTGCGGCGCTGCGTGTTTCCGGGACCGACAGCATGCCGACGAACGCGGCGATGCAGATCAGCACGTGCACGCTGTACGCGAGGTGCGTCGGCCAGGGTGCCCACTGCGCCAGCACACCGGCGACGCCGGCTCCCAGGGCGAAGCCCGCCGTCAACGACATCGCGGCGCGGCGCGCTCCGGCACCGGGCTTGGCGGTGGCGTCGTGACCGGAGAGTTCTTTGACCCAGCTACCGCCGACGGCCATACCGATTCCGAGCGCGATGCCGCTGAGCACCCGCCCGCCGAAGAGCATGTAGGCGTTGTCGGGTCCGAGGGCGATCAGAATGGACCCGGCCGCGGCAATTGCAGGCGCGGGCAACATGATCGGGCGTCGGCCGAGTCGATCGGACAACGGACCACAGATCAGCATCGCCGGAATGATGCCCAGAACGTATGCGAACAGGAACGTGTCGACCACCACGGCAGAGAAGCCGTGGTCGAGTCGATACATCACCAAAAGCGGTGTGAATTCGTTGCCGCCCCAGGCGACGGCGAACATGCCGACGGCAACCAACAGCCAGCGTCTGGCCGTCGTCTGTCGGACGTCGTCGTCGATCATGGCCTCGGTCATCGTGTTCCCCCTCTGTCTGTGCGCAAGCCGTGCACCCTGAGCATGTGTTGTTCGACGGCTCGCTCGAATTCGTCTGCGTCCCCGGCTTCGATCAGGTCGGCGAGTCTGCGATGGTCGTCGACGATGCGGGAGATCTGACCCGGATCACGGGTCAGGGATGCCGCGGTCATCCGCCGCTGTCGCTCGCGAAGTCCGTCGTAGAACGCGTCGAGCAACGGGTTGTTGCCGGCGCGGACGACGGTCCGATGGAAATCTGCGTCGGCGGCACTGAACTCCGCTGCGGTGCCGTCGACTGCGAGCTTGTCCTGGATTCGCAGGTTGTCGCGTAGCGCCTCGACCACTCGTGCGCGGGCATCCGCATCGCCGACGAAGGCGCGAACACTGCCGGCCTCGACCAATCGCCTCGCGTCGACGACGCTCTCCGCCTCACCCACCGCGATGGGGACGACCAGCGCCCCGCGCTTGGGATAAAGGCGCATCCATCCCTCGACCTGGAGGCGAAGGAACGCCTCGCGGACCGGTGTGCGGCTGATCTCGAGCCGCGTCGCGATCTCCCCTTCACTGACGAGCTCACCACCGGGAAGTTCCCCCGAAATGACGAGCTCCTTGACAGTCAGGTACGCCGTATCGGCTGCGGATCTCGTCTCGGACACAACATAGATACTAGATGCGCCTCAGCAGTCCACCCAACTCGACCTATCCCGACGGTCCACTCAACGTGACATTGACCGTCGAAAAGGCCACCACATGTCACATTGACTCCCCGAGGGGAGTCGCGAGGGAGACAGCGGTCAGGGCACCCAGTGTCTGGCGGCGATGTCGTCGATCACCGGGTCTCCGTCGGGGGCTGCGTCCAGTGCTTCGAGGTCGTCGCGCAGTGCGTTCAGGCGGGGGTCGTCGCCCTCTGCCTGCTCGGCGGCCGTGCCTCCGTCGTCGGCGATCTGGGCGAGCAGCTTCGCCCGCACCCGATCTCGCAGTGAGTCGCTCATTCGTCGTCACCCTTCTTGAAGACGCGTCGGGCCGTGGGGATGAGCGCAATGAGCACGCCCAGCAACACGATGATCGAGAAGATTTGCAGCAGCACAGCAGCCTCCTAGGGATGTCAGGTCGGGGCGAGGGCGGAGCCCAACGCAGTGTTGCGCACCACGGTGAACAAGACCAATAGGGCAACCCCGACGACGACGGTCGGGCGATTGGGACGAGGCAGCGTCAGTGGCGTCTGCGTCCATCGTGCTCGCAGCCACGCGGCCCAGACACCGATCGCGACGACACCGAGCACCACCGCCACGACGTTGCTCGACGCGGCAGCCGCGATGTCTCCGCGAGTGAGGTCGCCGAAAGCCCTGGTCGCACCGCATCCTGGGCACCACAGTCCGGTGAGGGCGTGGAACGGGCACGGCAGGTACGTCGAGGTTCGGGGATCGCGGACGTGCAGCAGCACAGCACCGCCGACTGCGGCCAGGCCGACGCCGAGAGGTGCGGCGATGCAGCGCGTCCGGGTTGCCATGACTAGCAGTCCATCACGGTTCGACGATGATCGTCGCGGTCATGTCGGGGTGCGGGGTGCAGTGGTAGGTGTAGGTGCCCGCGGTGTCGAAGGTATGGGTGAACTGCCCCGACTGCATCAGTTCGCTGCGGAACGACTTGTCGTCGGCGACGACGTTGTGTGCCATCGCGCGGTCGGCGAACACCCACGTCACGGTCTCGCCCGCAGTGATCGTCAGAGACTGCGGTGTGAACATCCGGTCGGCGACGGTCACCTGGTTCTCGGCAGCGGGCTCGGCGGGTGCGGCCGGGGTGGTCGAGGTGGAGCAGGCAGTCGCGGCCAATGTGATCGACAGTGCCGCGAGCAATCCGAGTGCCTTCATGACGTCGACGGTACCGAAGCGGCTCGCTCTCTCCGATCCAGCAGGTAGGTCGCCGTCAGCGCGATCGAGCGGTCCTCATCCTGAGTCAGCTCGCGCAGAGCCTGCGCCGCCGCCGGACCCGGAATGCTGGCCAGCGCCTGGGTCACCCGTAGTCGTGCCGCGACCTCTTTCGGGCCGTCCATGAGGTCCGCGACCGTAGAGTCTTCGTAGCCGAGCTCACCGAGCACGTCCGCCGCGTCCACATCGTTCGTACCCTCGTGGACCATCTCGATCAGCACCGCAATCGCGTCGACGATTCCTCGGGCACCCAGTTCCAGCGCCGCGAGCCGGCGTACCTGACCGTCCTCGTGGCCCAGCGCCTCCCGCAGCACCTCGGTGGCGTCGGGATGCGGAATCTCGACGACGGTATCGACGGCGCGGCGACGCACCTCGGGATCCGGTGAGTCGAGGCCCTCCCGCAGCGCCGCGACGGCGTCGCTCCCGGTCTGCGCGAGTGCCCATCGCAGCGCGCCGGCGACGTTGGTGGCGGGCTCGCGCAGCACCGCCTCGGCCAGAGCCTCGGCCGGGATGGGGCGATCTCCGACGGACGCCAACGCCGCCGACTGCCGCTTCCCCGCGCTCACCGAGTCCAGGTCTCCGAGCATTCCGATGACACCGAGTACGTCCTCCCAATCTTCCGGTCGGGCGTTCCCGATGCGGCGCAACCGCGTCAGCAGCTCGGTATCTCGCGCGATGCGCTCTTCGGCTCGGGTAGCCAGCTCGTCGACGAGTCCCGTCGCCGCGAAACTCGGATCGTCCAGCGCGCGTCCGACGTCGTGCAGGGACAACCCGAGCGATCGCAGGGATTCGACGTGGAACAGGCGACGCACGTCGTCCGGGGAGTATTCGCGGTAGCCGGTGCTACTCCGCGAGGTCGGCTGCACGAGCCCGAGCCGGTCGTAGTGCCGAAGCATGCGCGCGCTGACCCCGGACCGCCGCGCCACCTCACCGATCAACATCTGCCTATTTCACCCCGTCGGGTCGGCTGCGCCAAGTGCATCGACGCGCTGGGCCTCGAACAGTGCAAATCCGCTGTCGGGGTCTCGGAGCAGCGACTCCGTCGCCAACGCGTGCGCGCGAACAGCAGCATCCTTGCTCGACGCGGCTTCGCGCACCATCGGCTCGATCACCGACCCGAGTACCACCAGTGCGCGGCTGAGGCTGCGCTGCATTTCCCGCCCGCCTCGCCCCAGCTGAGTGGACAGCGTCGTCGCCAACCACTGCTCGCTGCCGCCGGGGACCAGGACGACCGCCGCCCGCCACGCGCTTCGGGCCACCTCGTCGTCGGAGTCGGAGATGAGCGGCTCGGTGATCACCGGCCAGGCCGCCATGTCCTTGACCTTCGACAAAGTGTGCAACGCCTGGCTACGAGCCTGCGCGCCGCCGGTGCGCACTTCGTGCATCAGCCTGGGCACCGTCGATGCAGCGGGGAGACGAATCAGCGCCCACGTCAACATCTCTCGCACCTGAAAATCCGGTTCGACGGCGCAACGCTCGAGCAGCGCGTCAAGGAGTTCTGGTTTCTTCGATATTCCGATGTCGAGCGCAGCCCGAAGCCGCACGGAAGAGTTCTGGTGCCGAAGTGAGTCGATCATGGCCGTCAGCCAAGACCTTGTCACCGTGTGAAGGTCAAGCCCGGGTCATGACGTCCGCGAGCGTCCGATTCATGATGTTCAGCGCCCGCACCGCGACCCGCACCGGGCCGGGCGAGTTCGCGCTGGTGAGCAACACGTTCAACACCGTTGTGTCGGTGACCTTCTCGGGCTGGTCCACCCGCTTGCCTGCGATCGCGGCCTCCACGTGCCGGGCGGTCTCACGCACCAGCGCCGCAGCGTCGCGCAGGGCCTGGGCAGTATCGGCCGAGGGTGCCGAGTCCGGTTCGGCACGCGACGCCAGCACTCCGGCTCGCGCGAGTGCGTGGGCGGATCGGCCGCTGACGGTCAGCACCCGCAGTAATCGCTTCGCCCCTCGCCGGCTGCGGGTCGTCGGCCCGAGCACGAGCGGCTTCCCCGCCGTCACGACCTCCTTCAGCGCATTGTCGAGCGTGCGCGTCGACGCCACCAGGTCGGTGGCATTTCCTGGAGTGATCACCGATTCGACGCTGGTGTCGATCAGGGCGTCCAGTTGATCGAGATACGTATCGACTTTGTCCACCAATGCCTTTCGCGTCCCGGTCGAGAAGATGAAGTAGGCGGACGCAATACCGACGGCTCCGCCGACTGCAGTCTCGATGATCCGTAGTTCCAGAACCTCGATGCTGAACGTGCCGAGCAGCCCGTAGAGCATCGCGAGCAGGATGGTGACGAAGAACGACAGCAGCGCATACGCGACGGTCACCAGGTAGAACGCGAAGAACACACAGACGACGATGAGCACCAGCTGAACGGATTGGTGATTGCCGACGAGTGCCGCGATCACCACTCCCGCAAGCACTCCCGCCATTGTGCCGAGGATGCGTTGGCCGGCTCTGGTCAGAATCTCGCCGCGCGTCGACGCCCCGGTGAACACCAGGAACGCCGTCAGCACGGCCCAGTACCAGCGGTCCGGTGAGACCAACTCCCCCAATACCGTTGCCGCACTGGTGGCGACGGCAACCTGAATTGCCGCCTTCGTGCTGGGATTCAGGCCTGCAGGCTCGTCCTTGTCCGACGGCTCGACAGCAGCCGGTCGAGGGCTCGACGTGACAGCCACCGCATTGGTGGTGATGTGATGAATGGCGATGTGTGCCTGCACCGCTCGTTGCGCGGATACCGTCGCGATACCGGCGGGGGTCGACGGGTCGGCGCGCTCGGCCGCCGTGGCGGCCAACCGTCGGGCGGCCTTGAGTTGCTCGGCGGACGGGGCGTTCTGCAAGCACGATCCCAGTGCGGTAGTCGCTTGCCCCAGTGCGGTCGGCCACGGCTTGGCCGGATCGAGAGCCCACAGTGAGCTGACGAGTTGTTCGGTGGCGATCTGGGCGTCGAACACACGCAGCGACAGATCGGTACTCGTCACGCTGAGCAGTTGTCCCGCGTCGTGACGGTCGAGCCAGTCGTCGATCATCAGGGCGGTGTTTCCGAGCCGATCGAGCCTGCGCCGCAACAGTTCCAGATCACGGTCCTCACGCGCCGATGCCGCCGCGAGCACCGATTCCGATACCGCTCGCATGGCGTAGAGCAGCCGCCGCACCTCCACGATCGGCCGGTCCGGAAAGACCACCGCCCGTACGAACAGAGCGATGAGCACTCCGCCGACGATCGCCGCGATCAGCATCGGCACTTGCCCCGGGGTCGCCTGAAGGAACAACGCGAAGAAGTACGAGATGAACGCGACCATGCCGAGCGCGGTGCCACGGGGTCCGAATCTGCGCACCCATACGGCCGCGAACAACACCGCGATGAATCCGACGTCGGCCACCGCGCCGAGCCGCGAGAGCAGCGCCGCGACCGTCACTGCCGCCGAGGCGGGCAGCACCATCAGGGCGGTGGTGACGAGCCTGCTGTGCTGGTCTTTGTCCTTGACCGACGCCGACGCCTGCATCGCCACCACGGTGCCGAGCATCGCCACGGTCACCGGCTGGCCGATGGCGCGAGTAGCGAGCAGCAGGACCACCATCGCGAGCAACACCGTCAGCGTCGTCGCCGAGGCACCGCGCAGCCGTAACTGCCCGGGATCCGACGCGTCGAGGATGCGGGCGAGGCGGTTCATTCCCCGATTCTGCGCTACGGCTCAGCCCCGTGCGGCCCGGATTGCGGGGGCCGACGAATGCGGTAGCAGCCTGTTCATGTCCGCCGGCGTGATCACGTCGACCGTCGCCGACTCGTCCAGCCGGTAGGGCTGGGTGGAGATGATGCCGGCGAGGTGCTTGCGCAGGCGCGACATCTCGGCCCGCACGGTGATCGCGCGGCCGTCGTCGCCGAAGAGGTCGGCAGCCATCTGCGACGCGGTGCGTCCCTGCCGGTGGATGGCCAGCAGGTACAGAATCTCGGCGTGCCGGGGCGTCGGCTCGTGGGTCCACTCCCCCACCTCGCTGCGCACCTCGATACGAGGCTTCTGCGAATCGCGCAGGTCGATGCGAATCGTCGTCGTGTTACCGGACTCCGCGACGAACGAGTCCGCCGAGTCGCCAGGAGTGGAGCCGGCGGAACGACCATGAGAAGTGGGTCGCACCAGCCATCCACCGGGCAGGGGTTCGAAGTCGCACACCCCGAGGCTCGGCAGCCAGAAGCGTCCCGTCGCGAGGTCCTCGGGCAGCAGGATGCGATTGCGCAGTGCCACTGATTCGACGGCCGCGACCCACCCGTTCGCGTCGACGGCCAGCGCCGGGGACTGCAGGCGCGCCAGCATCGGTGCGGCCACCGAACGCAGTCGATCCAGGGTGGTTCGGTGAATCTCGCGCAGCTGCGATTCCGCCAACCTCGCCACGGCGTCCACCAGGGCGATGGTGGTGGGGTGCACCGTCTTGGCCGGCCCGCTGACGTCGATGGCGCCGAGCACCTGGCCGGTACGCGGATCACGAATGGGCGCTCCGGCGCAGGTCCACGAATGATGGCTGCGCACATAGTGTTCGGCCGAGAAGATCTGCACAGCGCGGCGTGAGACCAATGCTGTCCCGATGGCATTGGTGCCCACCGAATCCTCGGCCCAGTTGGCCCCTTCGACGAACCCGAGACCGTCGGCGCGGTCGAGCACCGACGTCGATCCGCTGCGCCACAGCACTCGACCGTTCCGATCGGCGACGACGAGAATGTTGTCGCCGTCCTGCACCACCGATTCCAGGCCACGGGCGAGGTCGTCCAGAATGTCGAACAACCCCGATTCCCGTCGACTGAACTCGAGATCGGACGCGTCCATCTGTCTCTCGGCAGGATTGCCCAGTTCCGGGTCGATACCGAGGGTCTGCAACCGCCGCCAGGAATCACCGATGACCTCGCGGGGACGCGCGGGAGACTTCCCGCCGGTCATGGTCGCGTCGTACACCGCAGTGAGAATCTGCGCGTAGCGGCGCGGGTCTTCGCCGGCCGCCAGCGCAGGTTCAGGGCCTGTCGACTGCGTCATCGCTGTCAATTGTGCTCCAGCTCACAAAGCGGATTCATGCGGGGTCACCGGTAGACCAAACCACCATCGATCAACGGTGCCTGTCCGGTCATGTAATCCGAGTCGGGTCCGGCGAGATACGAGACGAACGCGGCGACGTCCTCGGGAGTCTGCGCCCGACCGAGAGCGATACCGCCGACGAACTTGTCGTAGGTCTCCCCCTCGGCGGCACCGGTCAGCTCGGCGAAGCGCTTGTCGATGGTCACCCACATGTCGGTGCCGACTACGCCGGGGCAGTACGCGTTGACGGTGATGCCGTCCGAGGCGTACTCCTTGGCCGCAGCCTGGGTCAATGCCCGGACTGCGAATTTCGTTGCGCTGTAGACCCCGAGCATCGCGAACCCGTCGTGGCCTGCGATCGAGGAAGCGTTGATGATCTTGCCCTTCTGGCCGAGCGCCTTGAATGTGGCTGCCGCAGCTTGAATTCCCCACAGCACCCCGTCGACGTTGACGGCCCAGATCTTCTTCGTGTCTTCCGGGCGGACGTCGTCGAGCGGCGCAACCTGTGCGATTCCGGCATTGTTGACGATGACGTCGAAGCCGCCGAGCGCTTGATGGGTATGTTCGACGGCCGCGAACACTTGATCGCGATCACTGACGTCGGCGACGAATGTCGTTGCCTTCGAGCCTGTTCGACGCACCTCGTCGGCCACGCCGGCGATCTTGTCCTCGGCCAGGTCGACCAACGCGATGTCGTGCCCGTCGTTGGCCAACCGCAACGCGATCGCCCGTCCGATGCCCTGACCGGCCCCTGTCACCAGCACCGCGCTCATGCGGGTACACCCGTCGAGGGGTCGACCAGAACTTTCATCTTGGTGCCTGCGTGCAGCGCCTCGAATCCGTCGTCGATGACGCCGTCGAGCGTGATCTTGTCCACCCAGCCCGTCGTGTCGTAGTGGCCCTGGCTCATCAGATCGATGACGGCCTCGTAGTCGGCGGAGGTGTAGCAGAGCGATCCCTGGATGCGGGATTCGTTCATGACGAGCTTCTGCAGCGGTGTGGTGAGCGGCTTTTCGTAAATTGCGACGCTGACGAGCGGTTTGCGAGCACCGATGCAGCCCAGCGCGGTCTCGACGGCCGGTTGCACACCGGCCGCGTCGTAAATGGCGTCGGCCCCGTTGCCGTCGGTGAGATCGGCGATGAACGCGGGGACATCGACTGCCGTCGGGTCGAGGGTCTTGGCACCGAGCGCTTCGATCGAGGCGCGACGCGTCGGCGACGGTTCGACGACGTAGACGTTGTCGAGTCCCTTACCGCGCAACGCGAACCACAGGCCGATACCGATGGGGCCGGCACCGAACACCATCGCGGTGTCCTCGGGTTTCGGATCGCCCAGTGTCGCAGCGTGATAGGCAACCGACATCGGTTCGACGAGGGCACCGAGTTCGAGAGAGACGTTGTCGGGTAGGGCGTGAATCATGTCCGTGGGGACCACGGTGTATTCGGCCATTCCGCCGTCGGACATCAGTCCGTGGAAGCCGATCTGCGCGCAGATGTTGTAGTTTCCTGCCCGGCAGGGTCCGCAGTGTCCACAGCGGTAGAGCGGTTCGATGGCCACGCGATCGCCGACCGAGATGCCGGTGACACCCGTGCCGAGCTCGGTGACCGTGCCCGAGAACTCGTGTCCGAGCACCAGGGGCATCTCCTGGCCGGTCAGCGGATGCGGCGAGGTGGGGATGAAGATGGGGCCTGCGTAGTACTCGTGCAGGTCGGTTCCGCAGATTCCGTTGAACCCGACCTTGACCTTGACCTGCCCCGCACCGGGATTCGGCTCGGGTACGTCGGTGATCTCCACCTTGTTCGGGCCGTAATACACAGCTGCACGCATCGGTTCTCACTCCTGACTGAATTGGATGCACACAGGTTTATGTGACGACGACCACTTCCGACAGGGTTGCAGTGCGTTGCATCGAATCGGTCGCACTGCAACCTCCCGCAACCCTGACGGGTGGGCTGTGATTCAGCTCATAGTGACGGCGACCCTGTCGACCCACCGAGAAGAGACCCCCATGACCGCAACCGCAGACCGACCCCTCGACGAGCCGAAAATGGCGTCAGCACAGGGCAACTGGCTCATATTCGGACTGGCCAACCTCGCCGTGGTCACGGCCGTGTCGCTGGCGACCTGGTATCTGTTGGCCGATCCCACCACCAGTCCCTGGAACTTCTATCCGCTGCCGTTCAACGCCGCGCTGTTCTGGGCCATTCTCTTCATCGTGTTCATCGGATTCGATTGTGAATTCGCCGGATTCGACTCTCTGAAGCAACCGATGCGCGGGCTCGCGATCCTGACTTCGACGGCGGTGTTCGCCGTTGCCGTCACCTGGATCCTCGGCAGCGGCCTCGGGGCGTTGTACCCGGACTTCGCCGGTTCTCGCGAGGGCGGGCTCGGCTACTTCGCCGGAGCGCTGTTCGTGCTGTTCGGATTCGGCACCTGGGTCATGGTGGTCCTCAACTGGCAGCACTGGCCGTGGACCGTGCTGCGCATGAAGCAACCGCTGATCGGGCTGTGCGAGATCGCATTCGTCGCCGTCCCGACCCTCGCGTTGTACTTCGTGTTCGGACTGCCGTCGGTCTCGCTCTCGGCCGCCGATCCCCTGATGTCCGTGGACACCGCACTCGGCTGGTTCTACTCGATCGTCGTCTCGGTGATCCTGACCGGCCAGACCCTCGACAACTGGCCCTGGAAATTGGCCGGCGGCGGCGGACGGACCGCACTGGCGGCCACCGTCGGCAACGCTGCGCTCGGCACGGCGATCTACTTCCTGATGGTTCCGCTCGCGAAGCTACTCGTCGGCTCGGAAGCCACCGCAGAACTCGGAACGGTGATCAACCAGTTCCCGGCACAGATCGGAGTCTGCTGGGCATTCTGGATGATCTTTTGGGCGAACGGCTTCGGCAATCGCTTCCCGGCGGCGGGACGCGCAGTACTGACTTTCGCGCTGGCCATCGGCACGTTCCTGGCCTACTACTACGTTCTTGCCGAGCACGTGCTCCACGAACCCGTCGTCGCGGCCGGCATCTCCGGCAACGCACTGGGCTTCGTCGACTGGCTGGTGCTGTGGACGTTGATCTACGTCGTCGGATTCCAGTCGTTGGGGTTGAAGAAGCTGTCACCGGCATGAGCCGCTGCAACGCATTGCAACTCTCGACCCGGCTATCCGAAGAGAGTGTGCTGGGTCACATACACGGCACCTCTTCATCGCAAGGAGTTTTCATGACCCAGACCATCGAGCCCGACTCGATCACCCGCACGCACACCCCGCAGGAACGGGTCGACGCCTGGTTGTCGCAGTTCGAGGACGCCCTGGTCGCCCGGGACATTCCTCGTGTTGCCGGCATGTTCGCCGTCAGCAGCTTCTGGCGCGATCTCGTCACGTTCACCTGGAACCTCAAGACGGTCGAGGGCCGGGACGGCGTCGCCGACATGCTGGGCGAGAGGCTCGCCGATACCGACCCGACGGGATTTCACACCACCGAGACCCCCGACGAAGCAGACGGCGTCGTCTCGGCGTGGATCGCATTCGAGACGGCGACGAGCCGCGGCAAGGGACATCTGCGTTTGACGACGGACGCCGAGACCGGTGACGACGTGGCGTGGACGCTGCTGACGACGATGCAGGAGCTCAAGGGATACGAGGAGCGGCAGGGCAAGTCCCGTATCAAGGGTGCCGTGCACGGCTCGAATGCCGATACCCAGAACTGGGCCGAGAAGAAGGAGATGGAGGAGAAGGAGCTCGGCTACAGCGTGCAGCCGTACGTCCTCGTCGTCGGCGGCGGGCAGGGCGGCATCGCTCTCGGTGCTCGGTTCCGTCAACTCGGCGTCCCGGCGATCGTCGTCGACCGTGCCGAGCGCCCCGGAGATCAGTGGCGTGGCCGATACAAGTCACTGTGCCTGCACGACCCGGTCTGGTACGACCATCTGCCCTACCTGCCGTTCCCGCCGAACTGGCCGGTGTTCGCGCCGAAGGACAAGATCGGCGACTGGCTCGAGATGTACACCAAGGTCATGGAGGTTCCGTACTGGAGCAAGACGACCGCGAAGTCCGCGACCTACGACGAGACCGCGAAGGAGTGGACCGTCGTCGTCGACCGCGACGGCGAGGAAGTGATCCTGCGGCCCAAGCAGTTGGTGATGGCCACCGGGATGTCGGGCAAGAAGAACGTACCGAACTTCCCCGGCATGGACGAGTTCGAGGGCGAGCAGCACCATTCCAGCGAACACCCCGGTCCCGACGCCTATGTCGGCAAGCGCGTGGTGGTCGTCGGTTCCAACAACTCGGCGCACGACATCTGCAAGGCGCTGTACGAGACGGGCGTCGACGTCACGATGCTGCAGCGCTCGTCCACGCACATCGTCAAGTCGGACTCGTTGTGCGAGATCGCTCTCGGCGATCTGTACTCCGAGCGCGCGGTGGAGTCCGGAATGACCACGGCCAAAGCCGATCTCACGTTCGCGTCGCTGCCGTACCGGATCATGCACGAGTTCCAGATCCCGGTGTATCAGCAGATCGCGGAGCAGGACAAGGATTTCTACGATCGCCTCGAGAAGGCGGGCTTCCAGCACGACTTCGGTGACGACGGTTCCGGCCTGTTCATGAAGTACCTGCGCCGCGGCTCGGGCTACTACATCGACGTCGGCGCGTCCGAGCTCGTCGCGGACGGCAAGATCAAACTGGTTGCCGGGCAGGTGGAGCGGATCAGCAAGACCGGCGTCGTACTCGAGGACGGAACCGAACTGCCGGCGGACCTCATCGTCTACGCCACCGGCTACGGCTCGATGAACGGCTGGGTCGCCGATCTCATCGACCAGGAGACCGCCGACAAGGTGGGCAAGTGCTGGGGCCTGGGCTCGGACACCACCAAGGATCCCGGTCCGTGGGAGGGCGAACAGCGGAACATGTGGAAGCCAACGCAGCAGGAGAACTTCTGGTTCCACGGCGGCAATCTGCATCAGTCACGCCACTATTCGCTGTACTTGGCGCTGCAGATCAAGGCGCGTTACGAGGGTATCGACACCCCGGTCTACGGGCTGCAGGAGGTGCATCACCTTCGGTGACGGTCGTGCGCGGAAACTCGTAGTGGGCTACGAGTTTCCGCGCACATGGCTGCCTAGTCGTACACGCCGGTCCCCTGCGCCTTGGCGATCAACGCATCCTCGGAGCGCACCTGATCGAGGTTGACCACGCGGGTGGACAGCACCGTCGAGTACAGCCAATCGGTGGCCACACGCACCCGGGCGGAGGCGGTGGGCAGGGCATAAAGGTGATAACCGCGGGCGACGAACTTCGCGACGGCTCCGGTGAGGGGCACGCCCAACGGCTTTGCCACACCGTCGAATCCGCCCAGGTCGGCGACCAGTCCCAGATCCTTGTGTCGGTACGGTCGAGCAGTGCCGACACCGAGGGACGCGGCGACGTTCTTGGCCACCGCTGTGCCCTGCCGCTGAGCGTGCTGCGCGGTGGGCGGCGTCGGCTTCGACGGGTCGGCGGCGATATCGGGCACCGCGGCCGCGTCACCAATGGCCCAGACGTCGTCCACGCCGGGGACCGTGAGGTCGGGGTTGACCACAAGCCGCCCCTTTTCGGTCGGCAGGTCGAGTTGCGCGATGAGGGGGCTCGCAGCCACGCCCGCTCCCCACACCAGGGTGCGTGTCGGTACGACGTCGCCGTCCGTGAGCGTCACTGCGTTCGCCGTCGCCGACTCCACCGACACCCCGAGACGCACCTCGACGCCGCGCGCCGCGAGGACTTCCATTGCTTCCTTGCCGAGTCGCTCGCCCAGTTCCGGCAGCACCGCAGGCGCGAGGTCGATGAGCAACCACCGGATGTCCGACGGGTCGACCGTCGCCCACCGGGTAGCGATACCGCGAATCCAATTCTGCATCTGCGCAACGAATTCGGTGCCCGTATAGCCGGCTCCCACAGCGACGACGGTGAGCCGTTCCTTGCGTTCGGCGCGGCCCTCCGGCGTGTCGGGCAGTTCGTCGGCTGCATCCAACTGCTTCAACACGTGGTTGCGAATGAACACCGCTTCGCTCAGGGTCTTGAGTCCGTGTGCGTGCTCGGCGACACCGGGGATGTCGAACTGCCTCGTCACCGAACCCGGGGCCAGAATCAGCTTGTCCCAGGCCAGTTCCGAATCACCGTCGGGGCCGGCGACACGAACGCGTCGATTCTCGAAGTCGACGGACGTGACGTGCCCCAGCACCAACCTGGTGCGCCGCAACGTCTGCCGCGTCGACACCGCGATGTCTCTGGGGTCCAGCACACCGGTGGCGACTTCGGGCAGCAGCGGGCTGTAGAGCAGGTAGTCGTTGGGCGCGACCAGGGTGAACGAGGCGCGGTCCGGGCCCAACAGCTTCTGCATCTTGCGCAGTGCGTAGAAGCCGCCGAACCCGCCGCCGACCACCACCACCCGGGCTGGGGATGCAGGAGCCGGGGCGGTGCTGCGATTACGGAGTGGTGAGCGCATGGTCCACATTAACGCCGAGTACCGCAGCTCCGCCCCGTCAAACGTGGACCGGGCGACGAATTTCTAGACCAACCGGGCTTCCGGGGAGCCGGTCTTGCCCGCATCACGCTCGACCGAATCGCCGAGGGCTTCGTCGATCTTGGCGAGTACATCCGCGTCCAGGGTGACCTCGGACGCCTTGATGTTCTCGGCGATCTGCTCAGGACGCGATGCCCCGACCAGCGCGGCGGAAATGTTGTCGTTGGCCAGAACCCAAGCAACAGCCAACTGCGCCATGGTGATTCCGAGATCGTCGGCGATCGGCTCGAGTGCCTGCACCCGGGTGAGCGTCTGATCGTCGAGGTAGCGCGCAATCATCTTGTCGCCGCCCTTGTCGTCCTTGGCGCGCGAGCCGTCGGGCAGCGGTTGTCCGGGTAGGTACTTGCCGGTGAGCACTCCCTGAGCGATGGGTGACCAGACGATCTGGGAGATGCCCAGTTCCTTGGACGTCGGGATCACCTGATCCTCGATGACGCGCCACAGGGCCGAGTACTGCGGCTGGTTCGAGATGATCGAGAACCCGTTCTGCCGTGCCAGTTCCTGGCCGGCGCGGAGCTGATCGGCCGTCCATTCCGAGACTCCGATGTAGAGGGCCTTGCCCTGACGGACGACGTCGCCGAACGCGGCGATGGTCTCTTCGAGCGGGGTCTCGACGTCGTAGCGGTGGGCCTGGTAAAGATCGACGTAATCGGTACCGAGGCGACGCAGCGAGGCATCGATGCCTTCGAAGATGTGTTTGCGGGACAGACCGGTGTCGTTGGGGCCCTTGGGTCCGACGGGGAAGTAGACCTTGGTGAAGATCTCCAGCGATTCGCGGCGCTCGCCCTTCAATGCGTCACCGAGGACCGTTTCCGCAGCCCCGTTGGCGTAGACATCGGCGGTATCGAATGTGGTGATGCCTGCATCGAGAGCCGCACGCACGCACTGGGTCGCGATGTCGTTCTCCACCTGCGAACCATGGGTCAACCAATTGCCGTAGGTGATCTCCGAAATCTTCAGTCCACTGTTTCCGAGGTATCTGTAAGCCATGTAAGAAAACGGTACTCCGGTGTTCAATTCGCAAGTGGCCGACGACCGAGGAACCGGGTTCCGATACCTGCGAGGACCACCGCTACCACTGCCGCGCCCGTGGAGAGCCACAGTTCCATGCTGGGCCACGTGGAGTGGTGGAGAGCGGATGTGAGCGGCGTGTACGCCGTCCAGCCGTAGGTGACGACCATCGGCACCGTGATCGCCACCGGTACCGCGAGGCCGATGGTCAAGGGCGTGGGGGTCGAGGGAGTGGTAGTAGCCGGCGTGCACGCCACGTACAGGTAGGCCGCAGCGGCCGGGAAGATCACCAGACTTGCCGCGTAGTGCGCGTTGTCCCACGGGGGGCGCTCGAACAGCGCGGTCGTACACACCACCGCCAGGGTCGCGAAGCCGAAGATCGGTCGACCCCAGCGCAGCCCGAGTGCCGCGCCTACTGTCACCGCAACTGCCGTGATTGCCACGAGCCCGAGCACCCAGATACCGTCCGAAACATCGATGCCCACCCCAGAGGTGGTGGTCGAGGTGAGCAACACGGCTGTCCCGGCGAGCACAAGAATGCCTCCGCGACCCGGTAGCAGAGCGGCGGCAGTGAACAGCACCGGTACGACGAGGAGGCCGAAGTACCAGCTTCCACCGAAGCCGTCTTCAGCTCGAAACAGCATCTGCACGAACAACATATTGAGCAGCAAGCCACCGATCGAGATCAGTAGTATCGCCCCGACCGTGCGGATGCTCCGTTCCGGTGGCGCATGGTCGTCGCTGCGGTCGACACGAGCTGCCGAGGCCACTGCAATTGCGACCAGTACGCACAGCACCGGAACGACCACCGGCGGGCCGATATCGGATTCGGTGAGGTAGTCGGCGTAGCGACGCGGGATACTCGGATGCTGCAAGGCCTCGACCGCGCCTGCACTGAGTAGTCCGACGAGGAACGACCCGATCGACAGTGCTTGCCGAGCTCGTACACCGTTCGCCCGTACTGCAGTGCATCCCAACAGAACTCCGCCTGCCACCACCTCGGCGAGGTCGGAGGGCATCATCAGTGCCGTCACCCCGGCGCCAATGGCCGCAGCGATGGACAGGCCGGCCAGAATACTGCGCCGACGGACGAGCATAGCCAGACCCGATGCCAGAATCACTGCTACGGCGACTCCCCCTCCGCCGCTGGAGAACACCACACCCCCGACGCTGGTGTCGCCGAAGATATCGACCCCGTCGGATTGCGAGAGCAAACCGGCCAGGAGTCCGGAAACAACGATCGCGAGCGCTGACATCCCCGAATTATGCACGGCCACCGCGGTAGGCGCGGGATGCCGCAACAATCTTCTCCAAAGTCTGTGCAAAAGCACGCAATTCGTCCTCGCCCACCGCGGCACCCACGGCGTCCGACCACGCGTGTTGAGCATCCCGCAGAGCGGCTACGGTCTCGCGCCCCTTCGGGGTGGGCTCGAGGAGCTTCGCTCGCTTGTGGTTCGGATTCTCGAGGTAGACGGCCCAGCCCCTGTCCACCAACAAGTTTGCGGTTCGTTGCACACTTTGCCGCGCCAAACCCAGACCGACGCGTCGCGCAATATCGGCCACCGAGAGCGGCTCGTCGAGAGTGGCCCCGAGAACCTGCCACCAGGCCGGCGTCAATCCTGTCGGTTCGGTGATGTCCTGTGCGGCAGCGAGGAATTCGCCGTTGAGCTCGAAGACCGGCAGGACCACCTCGGTGAGCGCATCTCCCTCCGGCGTTCGTCGGCTCATGCGCCCGTGAGCTGGTCGTAAAATCTGCGCTCCCCCGTCGTGTAGAGCCCGTACCATGCGTCGATGATGGGCTGCGGGAACACCTCCAGGCGCTCGAACACCAGCTTGGCGAACTCGATCGGTGCGGTCGCTCCCGCGGTGATGACGGTGCCGTCGGACACTGCCTTCTCCTCACGGTAATGCTCCGCTCCGCGGTATTCCGCAGCCTGAGTGAGGAATTCGGCCGCATTCGAGGTATGCGGCCGGTCGTCGAGCAGGCCGGTCCGAGCCAGCCCGTAGGTTGCCCCGCAGATTGCTGCGACCGGGGTGCCCGCTGCCACGAGTTCGGCGGCCAACTGCAACGCTGCCTCGTTGGCGGATTCCCACGTGCCGGCACCGGGCAGGATCAGCGCGTCGACGGGCGGAAGATCGGCCAACGCAACGTCGGGGGTAATCCTCAGGCCGCCCATGGTCGTCACCGCCTCCCCCGACTCCGATGCGACGAGCAACCGGTTGGCGTCGGGATTCTGCTCGCGGGCCATCGTGAGCCCGGCGATGAGGTAGCCGTACTCCCAATCGGCCATGGTGTCGGTGGCATACAGCGCAACGGTGATCATGGAACGGTCCTCACATCGATTGACAGGATGCTGTCAATGCTGCGCGCAAGACAGCAGGCTGTCAACCCTTCCACGAATCTTATAAACCAATTGGTTGACTACGCAGCTCGAGGGGCATATCTTGCCTGTATTCGAGGAGGTGGGTGACCATGGACGACCGTATCGAGCAGCTCAATCGAACCTTTGCAGCGTTGGCGGACCCCACTCGGCGTGACATGGTTGCTCGGCTTGCGGGTGCCGACGCCAACGTCAGCGAACTGGCCGAGCCGTACGACATGAGCCTGCAGGCAGTCTCCAAGCACGTGAAGGTGCTCGAAGACGCCGGGCTGGTGACGCGCAGCAAAGACGCCCAGCGCAGACCGGTGCATTTGGATGCAGAGGTGTTCGGACTGATGGCGAAGTGGATCGAGCGTTACCGCCAGGAGGCCGGGCAGCGCTACCGACGTCTCGACGACCTGCTGGATCACGTTGTAACACAAGACGACTCTCAGAAGGACGTGTCATGAACGAGCACGAAACCGAGATAGTAGCGGACGACAAAGTACCCACCATCGAGATCATCAGGCAGTTCGACGCGTCGCCCGAGCAGGTGTTCCGCGCACACGTCGACCCCGATCTGTATCGGCAGTGGGTAGGCCCACGGTCGGTGACGACGCGAATCATCGCGTGGGACGCACGAACCGGCGGCGCATGGTCGTTCGCGAACGACCGCGACGGCGAAGAGATCGCGTCGTTCTTCGGCAGCTTCCACGAGGTTCGCGCGAACGAGCGGATCGTGTGGACCTTCACCTACGAAGGCGATCCGGATTCGGTCGCCCTCGAGACCATGGCTTTCGAGGCCCGCGACGACGGCGGCACGCGATTGAGGGTGCTGAGCGTCCTGTCCGACTTCGCAACCCGAGACGGGATGCTCTCCAGCGGAATGGATGTGGGAGTCAGGGAGGGCTACGAGAAACTCGATGCACTGTTGACGGGACCGGCTGCGCAGCATGCACGGGACGCCGCCGCGTTCACGGCGTTGGTCGAATCCGTTTCCGGGGACGCGTGGTCTCGGCCCACTCCGATACCGGAGTGGAACGCGCTGGGTGTCGTCGAACACCTCGTCGGTTGGTCACGGGGTTTCCTCGGCGGTGTCGAGGGTGTCGAGCTCACCGAACTCGACGTGGCGCGCGATCCTGCCGCCGCGTGGGCGCGACACGTCGCCGACATCCAAGCCATCCTCGACGCCCCCGCAGGCCGCATCCTGAGCAATCCGCACATCGGCGACATGCCGGTCGAAGACGCGATCGACCGGTTCTATACCGCCGATGTGTGGATGCACACCTGGGACTTGGCCAAAGCCCTGGGACGCGAACCCGATCTCGGCGAAGAGCGTTGCGCCGCAGCGCTGATCGCCATGAAACCGATGGACCGCGTGCTCCGCGAGAGCGGGCAGTTCGGCCCCGCCGTCGACGTCGACGACAACGCGTCCGCCCAGGACAGGTTGATGGCCTTCATCGGACGCGACCCGTCCTGGTCACCCAAGAGTTAGGTACCCACAGCCTCGAGCTGCGGACGAATCTTGTTCAGCGAGAACTCGACCGACGCTTTCGATGGTGTATTGAATCCCACCACCGTCGCGTAGTCGACGACGGCAACTCCGCCGCCGGTCGCCGCGGGCAGGCTGGTGAATCCCGGAAGTTGTTCGAGGTCTTCGCGCGTGCCGCCGTTGGGGAGAATGACCACGAGGTCTGCGGTGAGAACGTCCAGCCGTTCGGGGCTCAGCACGATCCGGCCGTGAGAGATGTCGGGCGAGTTCACCAAATCCTGCGGGACGTCGAGTCCGATGCTGTCGAAGACTTTCGCGGCACCGTCCTCCGGGTCGGCGACGACCGCAAGCTGCTGACTGTCGAAAACGAACTGCGACAACACAGCCGACTTACCGTCGAGCGCCGGGTACTGCTGACGGATGCCATCGGTTACGGCATGCCCCTCGTCGATGATGCTCTGTGCATCGTCCTCGCGATCGAGCACCCGCCCGAGCGTCTCGATCTGCGATTCCCACGTCTCGACCTTCTCCGCCTTCGGAAATATCGTGGGCGCGACGTCGGACAAGCTCGTGTACGGCTCTATCGACGGTATCCCCGACAGCAGGATCAGGTCGGGCTGTAGCGCCGCGATCTGCTCGGTCGGCACCGAAGCCCCCATCTGATCGACGGCGGCCGGGTCGAGCATCTGGGCATCCGTACCCACTGCGGACTGCCAGGGGTAGAGCCCGCGTTCGTCGCCGTTCGATCCGGCGGAGACATACCCGACGGGTTGCACGTCGAATTCGAGCAGAGCGTCCACCCACTGCTGCCCGAACGCGACGATGCGCTGTGGCGTTCCCGTGATCTGCGTGGGTCCGGCGAGTGTGTCGACGGTGATGATGCGGGTGTCGGAGCCGGCGTCGTCAGCGGTGTTACTGCTGCACGATGCCAGCGTCAGGGCCGTGGCGACGGCAAAGGCGCACCCCAGGAAGGTCCTTGTCATCGGCAGAAATTAGCACAGCCTTGCCTTCCTGAGGTGAGCTACGTTCACATGTACTTGCGCAGCTCCATCTTCGCGATGGACATCTTGTGCACCTCGTCGGGACCGTCGGCGAGCCGCAGCGTCCGCACGTGTGCGTACATCATCGCCAGCGGGAAGTCGTTGCTGACTCCGCCGCCGCCGTGCACCTGAATGGCGCGGTCGATGATCTTCAGCGCCATCTCGGGCGCAGCGACCTTGATCGCGGCGATCTCGGTGCGTGCTTCCTTGTTTCCGACGGTGTCCATCAGGTACGCGGCCTTGAACGTGAGCAGCCGCGTCTTCTCGATCTCGATGCGCGCCTCGGCGATCCAGTCCTGGATGTTCGCACGCATGGCGACCGGCTTGCCGAAGGTCACCCGTGAAACCGCACGGCGACAAAGTAATTCGAGCGCCCGTTCCGCAACACCGATGGTCCGCATCGCGTGATGGATACGGCCGGGCCCCAGCCGAGCCTGACTGATGGCGAATCCCTCACCCGGCCCCTTCAGCACGTCCTTCGCCGGCACCCGCACGTCCTCGAAGAGAACCTCGGCGTGGCCCTCTCGGTCGACGTAGCCGAAGACGGGCAGGTTGCGCAGCACGGTGACGCCGGGCGCATCGATGGGCACGACGAGCATCGACTGCTGCCGGTGCGTTGCTGCCTCGGGATCGGTCTTGCCCATGACGATCAGAACCTTGCAGTTCTTGTGCATCGCGTTCGACGTCCACCATTTGCGCCCGTTCAGGATGAAGTCGTCGCCGTCGCGGTCCATCTTCATTGCGATGTTGGTGGCATCGGAACTGGCGACGTCGGGCTCGGTCATCGCGAAGGCCGAGCGAATCTTGCCGTCCAGCAACGGCTTCAGATACTTCTCTTTGTGCTCGTCGGTACCGAAGAGGGTGAACACCTCCATGTTGCCGGTATCGGGTGCGTTGCAGTTGCATGCCTCGGGGGCGAGCAGGCTGCGGCCCATGATCTCGGCCAGCGGAGCGTATTCGAGGTTGGTCAGGCCGGGGCCCCACTCGGGGTGCGGATGGAACAGATTCCACAGTCCACGCGAGCGCGCTTCCTTCTTCAGGTCCTCGAGAATCGGGGGATGGAAGTGCGGGTCACCGGCTTCGAGCATCTGTTGCTCGTACACCGCCTCCGCCGGATAGACGTGAGAGTCCATGAACTCCAACAAATCCGACTCGTACTTCTTCGCGCGGTCGCTGGTCTCGAAAAATGCCACGTTCAGTTCCCCTGTTGGTTGTCGAGCAAGCTGTCCTGGTAGCGGCGCATGCCGCGCAACCACCGGTCGTAATCGGCACCTTTGTTGCGGTACATGTCCAGTACGTTCTCGTGGGGCAGGATCAGGAACTGCTCCCGGTCCATCGCGTCGAGCACCACGTCGGCGACGTCGAGCGGCTCGAGCACAGCACCCGCGCTCAGTACCGCGGCAGTTGCGGCCGCTCCCAAGGCATCTCCCGATTCGCGGCCTTCGTAGAGCAGCTTGGTATTGACGCCCATCGGGCACAGGCAGCTGACGCGAATGCCCCGATTGCCGTAGGTGACGTTGAGCCATTCGGCGAATCCCACCGCGGCATGCTTGGTCGTCGCGTATGTCGCGGAACCGATCTGGGTGAGCAAGCCGGCTGCAGAGGCCGTACTGACGAAGTAGCCCTCACCCCGTTCGAGCCAACCGGGCACCAACAGCTGCGCAGCGCGGATGTGTGCGCGCACATTGACGTCGAAGGACAGGTCCCAGTCCTGTTCGCTGGCGTCGAGCCCGGGGGCACCACTGATGCCGGCGTTTGCGAAATACAGATCGACCGGACCGAACGACTCTTCGGCGACCGCGATCAGCCGCTCGATATCCCCGATGTCCGACGCGTCGGCCGCGGCAGCGACGGCTGTGCCCGGCCGGTCCCGCTCGATGGCGTCGACGACGGACCGGGCCGTGGACTCGTCCACATCGGAGACGACGACGCGGGCTCCGTGTTCGGTGAGTCTGGCGGCGATGGCTCCGCCGATTCCGCCACCACCTCCGGTGACGATGGCGACCTTGCCTGCAACCTTCATTCCCCAGGTATAGTTGAAGTCAGATTCAAGTTCAACCCTGGTTGGATGAACTGCCAGGTCAGCGCCGGTGTGTCATGCCCTCGGCCGCGTCGGATCGGTGATCCAACCCGACCACGAGCCGGGATACAACGCGGCATCGATGCCTGCCAACTCCAGTGCGAGAACCTGATGTGCAGCGGTCACGCCCGAGCCGCAGTAGACGGCGACGTCCTTTCCCTTCGGTACGAGTCCACCGAATGCGCCATCGAGTACCTCCGGGGGCAGGAAGCGCCCGTCGGAATCGACATTGTCGGTCGTCGGCCTGTTGACCGCCCCGGGGATGTGGCCGGCCACGGGATCGACTGGCTCGACCTCGCCGCGGAATCGCTCGGGTGCGCGGGCGTCGAGCAGGACGTTCTCGCGTGCGAAGTCGAGCACGTCCCCGACTTCGAGGACCCGGGCCAGCGGCGGCCGCGCCGTGAACGATCCAGCCGCCACGATCGAGGGCTCGGTGCCGACGGAATAGCCCTCGTCGACCCATCGCGCGAACCCGCCGTCGAGGACGCGCACATCCCGGTGGCCGAAGTAGCGGAGCAACCACCAGGCCCGCGCAGCCGCAGTTGCCGGCCCCGCGTCGTAGACCACCACCGCGGAATCGTCGCCGACTCCGGCTCCTCGCATCGCCGCAACGAACGTATCCGCGTCGGGCAGCGGATGGCGACCACGATCGTCTGGCGGTGCCGCCAGTTTCGTACCGAGATCGACGAATTGCGCGGTCGGGATGTGCCCCGCCTCGTAACCTGCTCTGTCGCTACCGTTTTGAAGGGTCCACCGAATGTCCAGGACCACTGGGCCGCGACCCATCTCGAACAGACCGTGCAATTCGGAAGCTGATATCAGCGGCGACTGGCTCATAATGTTTCGACGCTAACAGTCCGGGAGGGGGAATAGCTCGGACTCCGGCCAGGTTGTGCGCAGGCGTGACCGAAACTGCAACGACAACACCGCACCTGTCCACCGCCGGGCTCTTCGAGCCGTTCGAGGTCAAGTCGCTGAAGCTGCGTAACCGCTTCGCGATGGCCCCGATGACGAGGGCGTTCTCGCCCGACGGCATCCCCGGCCCGGACGTGGCGGAGTACTACCGCAAACGTGCAGCAGGCGGCACCGGCCTCATCATCACCGAGGGCACGTACATCCCCGACCCCGCCGCAGGACCGCACACCCGCGTACCGAGGATCTACGGCGACGCCAGCCTCGAAGGATGGAAGGGCGTCGTCGATGCGGTCCACGCCGAGGGCAGCGCGATCATCCCCCAGCTGTGGCACCTGGGGGTCGAGCGCGGCACCGAGCCACGCCTGTTCCCCGACGTCACCACCGTCAGCCCGTCCGGCATCGCTCTCGACGGCTCCTCCGTCGGTCGCGCCTTCACCGACGCCGACCTCGACGAACTGACCTCGCACTGGGTCCAGGCTGCCGTCAACGCGAAGAACACCGGCTTCGACGGCCTGGAACTGCACGGTGCTCACGGTTACCTCCTCGACGAATTCCTCTGGGCAACAACCAATGTGCGTGACGACGAATGCGGCGGATCTCTCGAGGCCCGGACCCGCTTCCCCGCACAGGTTGTCGCCGCGATCCGCGCCGCGGTGGGTGAGGACTTTGCCATCGTGTACCGCTTCTCGCAGTGGAAGAGCAACCACTTCGACGCTCGACTCGCAGAGAACCCGGCCGAACTCGATCGCGTCCTCACGCCGCTGGTCGACGCAGGCGTGGACGTACTGCATGCTTCGACTCGTCGGCACTGGGATCCGGCATTCCCCGAACTGGACGGAGTGGACGGCAAGCTCGGTCTGGCCGGTTGGACGCGCAAGCTCACCGGCGTTCCGACCATCACCGTCGGCTCCGTGGGCCTCGATTCGGTGTTCACCTCGGCATGGTCGGAGGACGCGGCCTCCGGTGTGACGGGATTGGACGCGCTGGCGGGCCAGTTCCAGGACGGCGAGTTCGATCTGGTGGCTGTCGGACGCGCGCTGCTCTCCGATCCGGAGTGGGTGAACAAGGTCGGCGACGGCCGCGTCGACGAGCGCATCGAATTCACGCGCGACCACATTCGGAACCTGGTCTAGCGCTTACAGCTCCACCACGTCATCTCGCACCGGCACCATCGTTTTGGGCACGCGCCTAGAACGGTGGTGCTGTGTCGTCTTCCTCGTCGTTCGGCTCCGGCTGCGGTGTCGGTGTCGGGTTGTCCGGTGGGTCGGGGTAGGCGACGATGCCGGATCGTTTGGGTTTGGTGGGTATGTACGGCCGGAGGTCGTTCCCGATGATGGGTACGGCTGTTCCGTTGGCGGGCAGGGTGATTCGGGTGGTCTTCGAGGTGGAGGTCCATAGGATGGCACCACCGGGGAGCATGACCGCTTTCCAATAGCCGGCGGTCTTGACGCTGTGGTGGTATTCGCAGAGGCATTGGAGGTTGTTGACTGTCGTCCAGCCGCCGCCGAGTGGATTGGCGTGGTCGAACGGAGCGACGTGGTCGAGTTGGCAGCGTTCCGCAGGTCGGTGGCAGCCGGGGAAACGGCAATGGCGGTCGCGTAGCCGGACTGCGGCGGTGGTGAGGGCGTCGGGCCGGTAGATCAGGGCTCGGTCGGTGAGGGGGTCGCGCCCGACGGACTTGCCGAGAGTGGGGTCGGCGGCGATGGCGGCTTCGAGCGCTGCGGCCAGGGATGCGTTACCGATATAGATGCCTGAGGAAGTGCGCTGTGCGGTGCGGCCTGCGGGGCGGATCGTCGGGTTGTCGGGGCGGACCTCCGAGGATAGGTCTAGGGCAGAGCTGTGCCGTGTGCCCCTGCCGACGGGTGTGTGAGTACAGAACAGGGCTGCAGAGGACGCCAAGGCATTCCGACGTCGTTGCCGGTGCTGGGTCTCGTCGTAGTCGGTCGGCTCAGGCGGTGAAGAGTCTGGCTTCGAATGCGATTCTGCGGCAACCGAACCCGAACCCTGGCCCGGCCCTGCGCCGGGATGCGGTCCTGGGTCCGGTAGCGACGGTGGCGGTAGCGACGGTGGCGGTACCGAAGGCGGCGGTATCGACGGTAGTGGCGCTGCTGTGTTCGTTGCAGTGCCAGTGCCAGTGCCAGTGCCAGTGCCAGTGCCAGTGCCAGTGCCAGTGCCAGTATCCGTCCGCGTTACTCGCGTATCCGGTTTCGCTGCATTCGGTTCCGCGTTGGTTTGTGTCGCGTCAGGCTCTGCCGGCTCGGGCTCTGTCGCACTCGGCTCGGCTGTGGTTTCTGCCGAGCGTTGTTCCCATTCCCCGGTTTCCGGGTTCTGCACTGCCAGTCCGAGTTTCTCTGCCAACGTCACCGCCTCGGTGAGCAGGACCTGCCAGTGACTGTTGCGCGCCAATGCCCGCGCGAGGTCGGGATCGATGGATCCGTGCCCGGCCAGGTACGCCGGGTTCGCGAGCAGTCCGATCAGCGTTGCGATGTCGACAGTGACCATCGTCAACGGCACCCGACGATCCGGCAGCTCTGCATCTTTCTTCGGGCAGTCCGCTCGTTGGCACAGGCATACCAGCCTGGGTTCTCCGTGCATCCGGGCCATGAAGGCGTCACACAGCCGATCTTGTTTGCCGCGTGGGTCTTTCGGGCAGAGTGTGTCGGCCATTTCCTCCAGGAGCTGCCATGCGGCCGCGGCTTCGGGGGCGGTCAATTCTGCTCGGATCCGCGCCAACTCCCCAGCCGGGGCGTAGGAAACATTGCGGAACCTTTTCGCGAACTCCCGCAACGCTGCTGCTTCCTCCGGCGCGACCCGCAGAAGAATGTCCCAGATCTCCTTCTCCAAAGGCCCCGGTGACGACCGTCGGGCCGCCTCGACGATCTCGTCCTCGACCGACCTCACGATGCCGTCCGAGAGGTTGTCGAGGATCCGGCACACCACCCTCACTCGCGGAAGGTCGATCTCCCCAGCCTCGAATGCCTTCTTCACCAGCGGCAGTCGAGTGTGCAGGGCGACCCCGACCGAGACATACGCCTCGGCGACCGTCGCCGAACACCCCAACGCCACCGCCATCTCGGTGCGCCCATACCGGCTGTAGTGCTTGTGCTTGGTGTCGAGAGTGATCCAGCTCCGATGGACGTCGTAGCACGCGGAAATCTTGCGAGCCGCCAGCCGATTCTCTTCCCGCGCAGCAGCGGTCAACGCATCCAACGACACCGTCGGTATCGCCATCTCTTCACCCCCCAGTGAATCGAAACAAGAACGCATGTTCGAACTGAAAGAAGAGTATCCCGACCCACCGACAAGAACGCCGGACCCGTCGAACCCCAGGTCGTCGGACCGACGCGGCGATGATCGCGTACCCGAGCCACATCCCCCGAATACTCGACAACGCCTATCCTCGGTACGTGCCCACCCTCTGCACTTCATCGACGAGTACCACGTGACCGGTTCGGCAGTGGCGTGGCTCGAGAAGTTCCAGATCCCGCTGTATCTACTGGCGTTGGCCGTCGGAGTTGTTGTCGGGTTGGCGGCACCGGCATCGGCTCCCGCATTCGAGATCGCCATCAATCCGGTGCTGATCGTCTTGCTCTACGCAACGTTCCTCGCAGTTCCGTTCTCCGCCATCGGCGATTCGCTACGCGACCGGAATTTCTTGCTGAGCGTCGTGGTGCTCAATTTCGTACTCGTCCCGATCGTCGTGTTCGCACTGACCCGGTTCGTTGCGAGTAACGAAGCGGTGCTCGTCGGGATACTTCTCGTGCTGTTGGCTCCGTGCATCGACTACGTCATCGTCTTCAGCGGATTGGCCGGGGCGGCATCGGAACGACTTCTCGCCGCTGCTCCATTACTGATGCTGCTGCAGATCGCGTTCTTGCCGCTCTACCTCTGGTTGTTCGTCGGACCCGACCTGGTGAAGATCATCGACGTCGCACCGTTCGTCGAGGCGTTCGTCCTACTGATCGCGCTGCCACTGACATCGGCTGCGGCAACGCAATGGTTGGCACGACGCACACGCCTCGGCACTCGCATCATGGACGCCATGGCAGCGGCAATGGTGCCGATCATGATGGCGACCCTCGCAGTCGTCGTCGCATCTCAGGTCGACGCAGTCCGCAGCGAGGCATCTCAGCTGATCGCAGCAGTGCCGATCTTCGTGGCGTTCCTGGTCGTCATGGCCGTCGTGGGACTCGCGACGGCTCGGGTCACCCGCCAGGACGTGCCCGCGACCCGGGCTTTGATCTTCTCCGGGGCGACCCGGAACTCGCTGGTGGTGCTGCCTCTCGCGCTCGCGCTGCCGCCGGCTCTTTCCCTCGCCGCAGTGGTCGTGGTGACGCAGACGTTGGTGGAGCTGATCGGCATGATCGCGTACGTCAGAATTGTTCCTCGCCTCGCACGGGCGACTTAGACTCCGTACATGACCGAACCCACGCCATCCGACCTGACCGCGCTACGTGCACAGGCTGCGGGCGGTGACCAGGACGCGATCGACGAATTGGTGGAGCAGGGCACCGTCGACGATCTGCGTTCACTTGCCGCAGCCGGCAACAGCGACGCCGTCGACATGCTCGTCGAACGCGCCGGAGAGCGCGAGGACCGCGACGAACTGCAGCGACTGGCAGCCGGCGGAAGCCAGGATGCCGCAGACATTCTCGAAGAACTGGACGGCTAGATCGGATCGGGACGGGTGCCCACCTGCAGGGTGAGCCGGTGCGCGGCGTCGAGCAGCATCTTTCCCAACTCCCGACGTCTGTCCTCTCGAAATCTCGTTTCCACACCGGTCAGACTCAACGCCCATGCCGGCCTGCGGCCGCGGTCGAACACCGCCGCGCCCAGTCCCCAGCTGCCTTCCACGAGCAACGCCGGGTTGACGGCGTAGCCCGAGGATCGCGTCAGCTCGATCCGGTGGCGAATGGCCGACTCCGAATGATCGGTTCCCCACTCGGGCACCAGATCGACGCCGTCCAGGTAGTCGTCCACCTCGCGGTCCGGGAGATGGGCGAGAACGGCCAAGCCTGCGGAGGCCACCCCGAGCGGTAATCGGATGCCCTCGTACAGCACATGCGACCGTAGCGGGAAGCTGCCCTCCACCCGAAGCAGACACACCGTCTCACCACCTCGACGCGCGGACAGGAACGCGCTCTCACCACTCCGCATTGCCAAGTCCTGCACGATATCTCGGGCCTGATCGGTGACGTCGTAGCGCAACGCGGCCATGGAGCCGAGGAGGTAGATTTCCGGTCCCAGTGCCCACCGTCCGGTCGCCGTATCGCGGTCGACGAATCCCTCGTCGGCCAGTTCCGTCAACAACCGATGCGCCGTCGGGCGCGCAACTCCAGCGGACCTCGCCAACTCGGTGGTCGAGGTACCGGTCGCCTCCGCCGCACTGGCGGCACGCAGCAGAGCACACACTTTGGCGATGACGCCTGCGTTGGCATCGAGCACAGTCACCGCACCACTGTACGTCCACTGAGTGAACGCTGACGCACTTCATGTTCGACATTCGAGCAGAATTTCCTAAAACAGCCGCGATGCGCGCTGGTCGAGTTCACTGGACCCATCGTTTGCTCAACGAACACATCAGGAGTTCACGTGACAGGAAAGACCTACGACTCCGCAGCCGACGCGGTGGCGGACATCGGTAGAGGAGCGACCATCGCGGTCGGCGGCTTCGGCCTGTGCGGCATCCCCGATGCCCTCATCGAGGCCATCGCCGACACCGACGCGGACGAATTGGAGGTGTTCTCCAACAACTGCGGCGTCGACGGCTACGGATTGGGAATTCTGTTGGCAGCCGGACGTATTCGCCGCGTCACTGCGTCGTACGTCGGCGAGAACAAAGAGTTCGCCCGGCAGTACCTCGCCGGCGAACTCGAAGTGGAACTGACACCGCAGGGCACGCTCGCCGAACGTCTCCGCGCCGGCGGCACCGGCATTCCCGCTTTCTTCACCCCCGCCGGGGTCGGCAGCCCCATCGCCGACGGCGGAATGCCGTGGCGCTACAACGCCGACGGTTCCGTCTCGATCGAGTCACCGCCCAAGGAAACACGGGTGTTCGGCAACAAACGCTACGTGCTCGAGGAGGCGATCAACGCCGACTTCGCTCTGGTGCATGCCGAGATCGGCGACACCGCAGGCAATCTCGTGTTCGACAAGACAGCGATGAACTTCAATCCGCTGGCAGCGATGGCGGGCAGGATCACCATCGCTCAGGTGGAGAAGCTCGTCGAGCCCGGCGAAATCGACCCGGCCCAGGTGCATCTTCCCGGAGTGTTCGTCCAACGTGTCGTACATACCGGTCCACAGGACAAGCGCATCGAAAAGCGCACCGTCAGTTCAGGAGTTCGAGCATGACCGCAGGATGGACCCGAGACCGGATGGCCGAGCGTGCAGCGGCCGAGATGGTCGACGGCGAATACGTCAACCTCGGCATCGGCTTGCCGACGCTGATCCCGGGCTACCTCACCGACAAGGTGAACGTCACTCTGCATTCGGAGAACGGCATCCTCGGCACCGGCCCCTACCCCACCGAGGACGAGGTCGACGCCAACCTCATCAATGCCGGAAAGGAGACCGTCACCGTCAATCCCGGTGCGTCGTACTTCGATTCGTCGCTGAGCTTCGGCATGATCCGAGGCGGCCACATCGACACAGCCGTTCTCGGCGGCATGCAGGTCTCCCGTAACGGCGACCTCGCCAACTGGATGGTCCCCGGCAAGATGGTCAAGGGCATGGGCGGCGCGATGGACCTGGTGCACGGGGCTCGACGCGTCATCGTGGTCATGGAACACACCGACCGCGACGGCAATCCGAAGATCCTCGACGCGTGCACCCTGCCGCTGACCGGCCAGGGCGTCGTCGACCGCATCATCACCAACCTGGCCGTCATCGACGTCGTCGGCGACGGCACGCTCGAGCTCGTGGAACTGGCACCGGGCGTGACCACCGAACAGGTCATCGCCGCCACCGGATCAACCCTGAAGCACTGAAGCACCGACAGCCGTTCGAACAACACTGTGGGCCCGAACGTCCGAAGACGTTCGGGCCCACAGTGTTACGTTCTAGTCCGGGATCATGTCGAACGTGTCCGGATTCGGACCGTTCCGGCCTTCCTCGCCCTTGTCGAGTGCAGTGATCGCATCGACGTCGGCCGAGCTCAGCTCGAAGTCGAAGATGTCGAAGTTGGCCTTCACGCGCTCCGGTGTCACCGACTTCGGGAAGATGATGTTGCCCCGCTGAATATGCCAGCGCAGCACCACCTGTGCGACGGATTTGCCTGTGGCGTCGGCGATTCGCTTCAGTTCCGCGTCGTCGAGAACGTTGCCCTGAGCGATCGGCGACCACGCCTCGGTAGGGATGGCATGTTCGCGGCCGTAGGCCCACACGTCGTGGTTGACGAAGTACGGGTGCACCTCGATCTGGTTCACCGCGGGGACCGTCTCGGTCTCTTCGGCGAGGCGATCGAGGTGAGCGGGCTGAAAGTTCGAGACGCCGATGTTGCGGGCCCGGCCGTCGGCGGCGAACTCCTCCAACGTCTTCCACGTGGAGACGAAGTCGCCGTCGTACCGGGTGGGCAGCGGCCAGTGGATGAGGAAGAGATCGACGTAGTCGGTCCCGAGGTCGCTGAGCGTCTTGTCGAACGCCGAGCGCGCGTCGTCGGGCCGATGGAAACCGTTGTTGAGCTTGCTGGTGACGAACACCGATTCGCGGTCGATGCCGGAGTTGCGAATGCCCTCGCCGACCTGCTTCTCGTTGCCGTACATCTGCGCGGTGTCGATGTGTCGGTAGCCGATCTCGAGCGCCGTTTCGACGGCCTTCGCGGTCTCGTCGGCGTCGATCTGAAAGACGCCGAAACCGAGCTGGGGAATCTGCTTGCCGTTTCTGAGCGTGACGTTGGGTACCTGAGTCATATCGCCGGGGTGCCCGCCCACTGTGGCCTTCAAACCGGGTGGAACAATGCCATCGTGATAGTGCAGCGCATCCGGCGCGTCGTAGACGGAGTTGCCGAGAAATTCGGTCGGTCCACCTCTGCTCTGACAGCTCCCGAGCGCAGTTTCGATCCGGGGCACCCATGGTTCCTGACCGCGCCCGAGCGAGGCAACGACGACACCCGAATTTCGGCCTGGACCGAGGGCAATCGCGTCGAGAACCTCGTGCACGGCAAGACGTACTTCGCGGCACTCGCACGGGCCCTCGAGCAGACCGAGCGCGACGATCTGGTGCTCTTCACCGATTGGCGCGGGGACCCGGAGCAGCTGCTCACCGACGACGGCGTGACCGTCGAGGATGCGCTGGCCGCCGTCGCGCACCGCGGTGGCGTCGTCAAGGGCATGGTGTGGCGCTCCCACATGGAAACCCTCGGTTTCACCGGTCCGAAGAACCGCAAGCTCGCGCTGCGGCTGGAGGAGGCGGGCGGCGAGGTCATTCTGGACCAGCGCGTGCTGGTCACCGGAAGCCACCATCAGAAGTTCGTGGTCGTGCGGTACGGCAGGAAAGATCTGCCCGACGTCGCTTTCGTGGGCGGTATCGATCTGGCCCGTGCTCGACGCGACGACGCCGATCACTTCGGTGATCCCGTCTCGCGCCCCTTCCCGCCCGAGTACGGCGAGATTCCGGCGTGGCACGACGTGCAGGTGCAGATCGAGGGGCCCGCAGTCCGGGATGTGGAGGACGTCTTCCGCGAACGGTGGGAAGATCCCGCGGCGCTCTCGCGTCTACCGTGGCACGCCATTCCCGATTTCCTGCGCGGAGTCACGCGTGAACCGTCGGAGTTGCCACCCGCTGCCGCCGCCCCGGAGCCGCAGGGCACGTGCTCGGTTCAGCTGCTGCGTACCTACCCGCGTCGACGACCCGCCTACCCGTTCGCGACGAGAGGCGAGCGCAGCGCGGCCCGCGCATACGCCAAAGCCCTGGACCGTGCCACCGAGCTGATCTACATTGAGGACCAATATCTGTGGTCCGTCGACGTCGCGCGCGTGTTCGCCGCGGCACTGCGCCGCAAGCCGAACCTGCGGCTGGTGGTGGTGGTGCCCAAGCACCTCGACGACGACAGCAACTTGACCATTCCCTCTGCGCTGCTGGGACACTCGGCGGCGCTCGGGGTCATCCGCGCAGCCGGCGGTGACCGCGTACTGGTACTCGACATCGAAAACGACCGTGGCATACCGGTATACGTGCACTCGAAGGTCTGCATCATCGACGACGTGTGGGCGGCAGTGGGGTCGGACAACTTCAATCGCCGTTCATGGACCCATGATTCGGAGCTGACCGCAGCCATCGTCGACGAGCAGCGCGACGATCGGGCACCGCTCGACCCAGCGGGCCTCGGCGACGGTGCCAGAACCCACGCGCGCAACCTGAGACTCGAACTGATCCGCGAACACCTCGGGCGGACCGACGGCGACGACGCCGACCTCGTCGACCCGCAGCAGTTCTTCGACGTGATCTCGGCGAGCGCGACGGCCCTGGACAACTGGCACCGCAACCCGTCCGCGAAACCCCGGCCCGTCGGCCGTCTGCGAATGCACGAGATCACGGTGCCGCCCGTCTGGCAGCAGCGACTCGCCGCACTCGCCTATCGGTTGTTCGTCGACCCTGACGGACGCCCCATCGGGATGCGCCTGCGTCGTCGATTCTGAGTCGACGTTTTCGAGTTGTAGCTGTTTCGGACCTGACATATCGGGCATTCGCTCACGATGTCCACCTCCTCTCGCGCACCGAGCGCGCTCGTCTTTGCGCCGTCCCCACTACTGACGGTGACCCTCGACGCTGCCCCCAACGGCAGTACCGAACTGCACGTGCACGCGGGCGGTCAGGGTCACTGGATCGCCAGGATGGCGTCGGTGCTGGGTCTCGATGTCACACTCGCCGGGGTGTTCGGCGGCGAGATCGGTGCCGTACTGCGCGGCATCGTCGAGAGTGAGGGCATATCCGTCGTCTCCGTCGACATCGGCCAGGAAAGCGGCTCCTACGTGCACGATCGCCGCAGCGGAGAGCGCGAGGTACTGGCCACGGTCGATCCGCCGCCGCTGGCCAGGCACGCGCTCGACGACCTGTTCGGCGCGGCACTGGCCACCGGTGCCCGCAGCGACGTGGCAATTCTCGGCGGTCCGCACGCCGACAACATCGTGCCTGCGGAGGTGTACGAGCGGCTGTGTGCCGACCTGCGCGCACTCGAGGTCCCGGTGGTCGCCGACCTGTCGGGCCCCACCATGCTGGCCGCCCTCGCCGGCGGCCTCACGGTGCTCAAGGTCAGCCACGAGGACCTCATTGCCGACGGCGGAGCCGAGTCCGAGGACCCGAAGCACCTGATCGACGCGATGAAAAAGATGCACGACGACGGTGCCGAGGTGGTCGTGATCTCCCGAGCGGGAGACCCCGCCCTGGCGTTGGTCGAAGGAGACGTGCTGGAGATCGTCACCCCGGGTCTACAGATGGTCGACCACCACGGCGCAGGCGATTCGATGAGCGCCGGCATCGCCGCCGGAATCGCTCAGGGACTGTCGATGCCGGAGGCGCTCCGCCTTGGCGGCGGCGCGGGCACTGCCAACGTCACCCGCCGCGGCCTCGGTAGCGGCCGGAAAGACCTGGTTCTCGGACTCACCGAATCGGTCGACGTGCGTCCGTACGGCAAGGCGGGCAAGAAATGAGGGCGCTGATCACCAACGACGACGGTGTGGACAGCGCAGGCATCGCGCTGCTGGCGCGGGTCGCGCTCGACGCCGGCCTCGACGTCGTGGTGGCCGCTCCCCATGAAGAACGCAGCGGTGCCAGTGCATCGTTGACGGGGATGGGCGTCGACGATCACCTCGGTATCGGGCGAACCGAGATCGAGGGGTTGCGCGGTGTCGAAGTGTATGCGGTACAGGCCTCACCGGCCCTCATCGCGTTCGTCGCCACTCGAGGTGCGTTCGGCGATCCACCCGACGTCGTCCTCTCCGGCATCAATCACGGCCCCAATACCGGTGCAGCCGTACTGCATTCGGGCACGGTGGGCGCGGCGCTGACCGCATTGACGCACGGGGTTCCCGCCATGGCGCTGTCGTCGCTCGCCACCCGGCCGTCGCACTGGGACACCGCCGAACACGTCGCGCATCTGGCGGTGACATGGATGATCTCGCATCTGACCGTCGATGCGGTCGTCAACGTCAACATTCCCGACGTTGCACGGTCGGATTTCGCCGGGATCGTTCCGGCCTCGCTGGCCCGATACGGCGCGGTGCAGGCCGAAATAGGCGATCGCGGAGAAGATTTCGTCACCGTCCGGTTCGACGAAATCCACGCCGAGGACGACGACTCCGACGCCTCCCTACTGGCCCGGAACTGGGCGACCGTCACCGCGCTGCGTCCCCCGAGCGAGGTGGACAGTATCGATCTGTCGACGCTGCGTGAGTGAGCTCGGTGCGGTGGACCCGAATGTGTCGGTGCCCTCGGGCACACTGGGAACCATCACCGCACATGCCACGGACCTAGGGGGTCACCGCACATGACGAAAGATACCGATTCCGGATCGTTCCGCAGGCTCCACTCGCATGGCGTAGTTCCACCGTTTCTGCTCGAGCGTCTGCAGGGAGCCGGTGCCCGCGCGACTCTGCTGGCCGACCGCGAGATGCGGGCGGGCCGAGAGGTCGTCCAGGCACGTACCGCCATCGCACCGCGGACCGGCGGCACCCTCGAACGCACCATCTCCGATGCGAAAGCGACCCGCGACCTCCCGGGTCAGCAGGTTCGCGCCGAGGGTGAGGATCCCACCGGTGATGCTGCGACCGACGAGGCATACGACGGTCTCGGTGCCACGTATCTGTTCTTCGACGAGGTGTACGGCTACTCGAGTCTCGACGGCAGCGGCCTGCCCCTCGATGCGACGGTGCATTACGGCCGGGACTACGACAACGCGTTCTGGGACGGCTCTCGCATGGTGTTCGGCGACGGCGACGGCGAAGTGTTCGCCCGCTTCACCGTTTCTCTGGGCGTCATCGCGCACGAGCTCGCGCACGGGTTCACGCAGTACACCACCCCGCTCGAATACAAGGACCAGGCCGGCGCACTGAACGAGTCCATCTCCGACGTGTTCGGTGCACTCGTGGAGCAGTACACCGCGAAGCAGAACGCCGAGGACGCGTCGTGGTTGATCGGCGAAGGTCTGTTCCTGCCCGCGGTGCAGGGCAAGGCGCTGCGCTCGCTTCTCGAGCCCGGCACCGCGTACGACGACGATGTACTCGGCAAGGACCCACAGCCGGCGAGCATGGACGACTTCGTCGTCACCACCGAGGACGACGGCGGTGTGCACATTAACTCGGGCATTCCCAACCGCGCGTTCGCCGTCGCCGCAACCACGTTGGGTGGCCCGGCGTGGGATCGCGTCGGGCAGGTCTGGTTCGACACCATGACTGTCGGGGGTCTGGCACCGACGGTCGACTTCGCGGGTTTCTCCGCGGCGACGCTGCTCGCAGCGCAGAAGCGATTCGGTACCGATTCCGACGTCGCCCGGGCCGTGGCCACCGGTTGGTCTACCGTGGGAGTTCAGTCAACACGGGAGCCGAGCGACGATCGGGTGTGATCGAGGGGCATGAGCCTGCGCATCGAGGTACTGCGAACCGGTGGGATCGCCGGGATGTCCAAACGCGGAGTGGTCGAGACCGACGAGCCGGAATGGCAGTCGCTGGTCGAGGCTGCGCGCCCGTACCTCGCTGAGCCGCCCCCACCCGAGCCCGCCGAGTCGCAGGCCCGCGACCTCTTCGTGTGGAACGTGTCTGTGGGCGAGCAGTCGTGCCGGGTCGGCGATTCGGCCCTGACCGGGCCGCTACGCGACCTCGCGGAGCGCACACTCCGCGAGGGTCGCGTCAGGTAGTTCAGCAGCTCGGCTCAAGCTTTCCATTCCGCGGAGCGTTCCGGGGACGCCTCGGCCAACGCCTTCACCGTGTCGTCGACGCCGAAGTCCTTGCCGTACACCGGGGTTCCCGGCTGCTGACGCCAGGACTCGGCGAGCGAACCGGCATCGACCGGGTCGAAGCCGAGCTCGTCGATCACCGAGAACACCAGCTTCTTCGACTCTGCGTCGTCCCCGGCGATCGGCAGTGCGATGCGCTTGTCGGTCCCGGCAGGAACACCATTCTTCAGCAGGTGCTTCCAGTAGATTCCGTTGAACGCCTTGATCACCGGCTCACCGAGCTGCTGCGACACCCATACGCTCTCGGGTGTGCCGCCTTCGATGTCTTCGATCAGACCGTCGCGCTGCTGCGGGTAGTAGTTGTTCGTTTCGATGATCGGTGCTCCGGGCTTGCGCGCGCCGGCGATGTCGGCGGCGAGGTCGGGCACGTTCTTCTGCGGGATGCTAAGGATGACCAGGTCGGCATCCTGCGCCGCGTCCGCTGCCCACACCGCCGTCGCTCCGGTTTCCGACGCCAGCTCCGCCAGAGTCTCCGGGTCGCGTGAGTTCGAGAATCGAACCTCATGACCGAGCGCCGTCAAGCGACGCACGAGCGTTCCACCGATGAATCCACTTCCGATGATGCCAATTTTCATGTCCGGAACAAACGATCAGGGACTCGATCTATTCCCGTCAGGAGGCGACCGCGGCCTTCGATCGAGGCCGCCCGAACTTCATCGCCTTGTCGACGAGCTTGCCGTACCGCAGAACCGGCAGGTCGCGGAAGTAATTCATCCGCAGCTTCCACGGGGTTTCGCTGCCCTGCCTCGGGAAGTTGTCCACGGCCCGCAGCACGTAGCCGGCGGCGAAATCGAGGAACGGCTCTTCGTCCACGGACGGGTCGCGTTCGAGCTCGACGGTGCTGTACCCGTTCTCGTCCATGTGTGCGAGCAGGCGCATGACGTAGTTGGAGACCATGTCGGCTTTGAGCGTCCACGACGCGTTGGTGTACCCGACGACAAAAGCGAAGTTGGGGATTCCGGTGAGCATCATGCCCTTGTACGCCATGGTGCCGGGCAGATCCACGTCTCTACCGTCGACGCGGAAGGTCGCGCCGCCGAGTGCGGACAAGTTCAATCCCGTTGCGGTGACGACGATATCGGCGTCGAGGTGCTGCCCGGACTTCAGCTTCAGGCCGGTCTCGGTGAAGCTGTCGATGTGATCGGTGACGATCGAGACCTCGTCCTTGCGGATCGAGCGGAACAGATCGTTGTCGGGCACCAGGCACAGGCGCTGATCCCACGGGTTGTACGACGGGGTGAAGTGGGTGTCGAGGTCGTATCCCTTCGGCAGCCATCCCTCCTGCATCTTCCGGATCCGCTTCTTCATGAATTCCGGGTACTTCTGGCTCAACGAGAAGATCAACATGGCCATCGACACGTTCTTGAGCCGAGTCACGCTGTACGCCAACTTCTTCGGCAAACGCTTCCGCAGTGTCTGCGCAATCGGATCCTTCGAGGGGAGCGAGAGGATGTAGCTCGGCGAGCGCTGCAGCAGCGTCACGTGCTCGGCCTCACGAGCGAGGTTGGGAGCCAGTGTGATCGCCGTTGCACCGCTGCCGATGACGACGACCTTCTTGCCCGCGTAATCCAGATCCTCGGGCCAGTGTTGCGGGTGGATCACCTGCCCACCGAAGTTCTCCTGGCCGACGAACTCCGGGCTGAAACCCTTGTCGTAGTTGTAGTAACCACTGCAGGAGAACACGAACGACGCGGTGATCGTGACGGTCTCGTCGGTGTCGCTGCGCTGCGCCGTGACCGTCCAGAACTGCTGCTCGGACGACCATTCGAGGGCGACGACCTTGTGGTGGTATCGAATGTGCTTGTCCACACCCGCTTCTCGTGCGGTTTCGACAATATAGTTACGGATGTCGGAACCGTCGGCGATGGACTTCTCTCCCGTCCACGGCTTGAAGCTGTACCCGAGGGTGTACATGTCGGAATCGGAGCGAATACCGGGATAGCGGAACAGATCCCAGGTGCCACCGATCGCCCCGCGGCTTTCGAGGATGGTGTACGTCTTCCCGGGCAGATCGTGCCCGAGGTGACGCGCGGCACCGATCCCGGACAGGCCGGCACCGATGATGAGGACATCGACGTCGGGGGTGGTCAGTACGGCAGTCATGAGCAACGATTCCTTCGGTGGGGGGTCAGCTGATTTTGTTGCGGGCGCTCTCGGACCTACCGAGGCGCGCTACTTCTTCGTCCATCTTGGGCAGGATCGTCGGCACGTGCGCCAACATGCTGCGATCGCCGACGCGCGAGGTGATGACGGCCTTGAACCAGGACGCCGCACCAACCCACCGCGGTACGTAGACGCGGCGCTTGCGCTTGGCCAGGCCGTCGACGAACGCATCCACGCACTGCTCGACGGTCATCGTCTTCCCGAGGGGGCCGGGCAGTACCGCGAGCAAATCCTGGAATGCCGTGAGATCGGACTTCGCGTCCTGGACCATCGGGGTATCGATCCAGGCCATGTGGGCCGAGCCGACGTCGACTCCTCGGTAGTTCACTTCCAGCCGAGGCGCATTGGCGAAATGCTCGGCTGCGGCCTTGCTGGCGTTGTACGCGGCCAAGCCGGGGCACGGGGTGAACGCGGCCAGCGAGGAGACGACGAGGATGTAGCCGTTGCGTTCGATCAGCGACGGCAACGCAGCGCGGACGGTGTTGAACACGCCCATCACGTTGATGTCCATGACGCGCTGGAACGTGGCCGGGTCCACCTGCAGGATCGATCCGTAGCTGGCGATTCCCGCATTGGCGAGCACCAGATCGATGCCTCCGTAGGCCGCGATGCCGCCGTCGACGGCGCGCTGCATGTCGTCCAGATTTCGGACGTCGGCGACGAACGCCTCGGCCTTCAGCTGCGTCGCGACCTCCCGCAGCGGAGCCTCGTCGACGTCGACGAGTACCAACTTGGCTCCACGACCTGCCAACGCACGTGCGGTCTCGGCACCGATTCCTCGTGCCGCGCCTGTGATCAGAACGACCTTGTTCCGGAGCGTCGATGACGCCATGTCTCCCCCTCGATCGAGATGCATTCCTGCGAACACTTTGCATCTGATACCGAGCGGTGTCAAGATCTGTCTGTGACTACCCATCACAGTGACGTCGGCAGGACGTACCGCGGAGCTCCCCCGCAGCAGCGGCAGCAGGAGCGTCGAACCCGGCTGCTCGATGCCGCCGTCGAAGTGTTCGGCACCACCGGGTACCGGACGGCGACCGTGGAGAAGGTCTGCAGCGAAGCGGGGCTGACCAAGCGCTACTTCTACGAGTCCTTCACCAACAGCGAAGAACTCCTGATGGCCACCTACGCCCGCGCCACCGACGCGATGCGCGAGAGCATCCTCGCCGGAGCGGCCTCGGAGACGGAGTCCAGCGAACAGGTGCTCCGAGGAGCCCTGACCGGATTCTTCACATTCGTCGCCGAGCACCCAAAATCCGCTCGTATCGCCTTCGTGGAAATTCTCGGCGTATCCCCCACCGTCGACGCGCTGTACCGAAAGACCACCACCTCGTTCTCCACGACAGTGCTACAGGTGGCCGAGACCGTCGGATCCAGCCGTGGCCTGGCCGGACCGAACCGTCGAACATTGGCAATGGGACTCGTCGGCGCGGTCCTCACCATCGCTCAGCAGTGGCTGCTGTCCCCCGAACGCGAACCTCTGGACTCGGTGATCGCCAGTGCCCACACCATCCTGGCCGCGGTGGTGTTCGGACGCGTCGACGGCTGAGCAGTTGTCATGCCCTGCTCTGCAGCGGCTCCACCGGTTCGTCCGCGGTCACGCGTTCACCCGATTTGACGACGACGACGCCGAGCAAAATCAGTGCGCCACCGGCCAATTGGATCGGACCCGGAGCCTGGCCGAGCAACAGCCACGCGAACACGAGGGCCGCAACAACTTCCATCAGACCCATGAACGACGCCAGCCGCGAGCCGAGGCGTCGACCCGCGGCGATCCCGAGTACGTAGGCCAACGCGGCGGTCACCACTCCGAGCCCGATGATCGGAACCCACCACGGCACAACAGCATCGACGAAGGTGACGTCGGTCAGTGGGGCCGCGAACGGCACGATTCCGACGAGCCCGGCAACCAGCAGGATCAGCCCACCCGCGAGCAATCCGCCGCCGGCGAGCACGATCGGTGGCAGTCCGTTGCTCTCGTCCGCGGAGAGCACCCAGTAGACAGCTGCCCCGGCCATCGCACCGAGCGCCCACAACACACCGACGCTGTCGACGTCGGCACCGGAGATCAGGTCCAGCACGAGCACCAGACCCATCGCGGCCAACAGCGCACCCACCAGGGTCAGGCGACCGGGGCGTTGGTGATGGCGGAACCACATCCACCCGATGACGGCAACAGGCGAGGTGAATTCGATGAGCAGCGCTACACCCACCTCCATGCGGCCGACCGCGTTGAAGAAGGCGAGCTGGCAGCCTGCGACCGCAAACGCTCCGTACGCAGCGATCAGCTTCCAGTTCTTGGCCAACAGGCTCCAGCGTCCGCGCAGCGCCAAGATCGACGGAATCAGCAAGACGGCGGCGGCCAGCAGAATGCGCGCGGTCACCGCAGCCCCGGCAGTCCAGCCGGCGTCGAGCAATCCTGTGGCCAACGAGCCGGAGAGTCCGAACGACGCGGCCGAGAGCAACGCGAACCCGAGCCCCGAAAGCCGGCGCGATCGCGCGGCAGCGTCGTGTGCAGCCGCGCGATCCACCGTCGTGTCATGAGTGTAAGCCGTCATGACATGTGACAGTAAAGAGTGAATTGGTAAGGTGTCAACATGCTTTTTGCTCATGACGCAGAACTGTCGCTTCTGTCCGCCGTGGCATTGGTCAATTCCGCCGAGGACCCGGACACGCTGACCACACGAGAGCACCTGGCCGAGTTCATAACCGAACAGGGGTACTCCGGGCGATTCGACGGCGACGACGCAGAGCTGGACGCCGTCCGAGCCCTGCGACCGACCCTGCGATCACTGCTCACCAGCAGTCGAGACGATGCCGTGCTCGAGGTGAACCGCTTGCTTGCCGAATCCTCGGCCCTGCCCCGACTGGTCCGGCACGACACTCTCGACTGGCACGTCCATGCCGTCGCCGACGACAGTCCACTGGCAACCCGCATCGTCGTCGAGACCGCGATGGCCATGATCGACGTCATCCGAGCCGACGAGCTCTCTCGTTTCGACGTCTGCGCCGATCCGGACTGCAACGGGCTGGTTCTCGACCTCTCCCGAAACCGCTCTCGCCGCTTCTGCAGCACCACCTGCGGCAACCGCGCGGCGGTCGCCGCGTACCGCGCACGCAAGGCCCAGTAGCACCGCAGGGCTTAGACGACCGGGTTTCGGGTATTCGGCGACGGAACTTAGCGAGAGGAACATCCCCATGGTCGAGAAAAGGCCTTCGAAAACGAGCTGGGCACGTGCAGTCGAGAACATGCTGGCCGTCATCTTGATCTTCGCCGGAATCGCATCCGCGGGCGGTCTGATCGCGGCTCTGGCGGGCGGCTTCGAGGGATGGGCGATCGTCGCCGGCATCACCGTGGTCGTACTGTTCGCAGCCGCGTTCTTCGCCGTTCGCGATGGTGCCCGACGACGCGCGCGGGAAGTCGACACCGTCGTCTACTCCCCCGACAACACCGATCAACTGTTCGACGTGGACCCGAACACCGGTGAGCGCACTCCGCACCGGGAATAGCACTGCCGCACGGTAGAGCTGCTCGGCGTCAACTCGGAACCGATTCGAGACGAACCATCGAATCGGTTCCGAGGAAGAACACACCCGATCGCGTCTGGGCGATAGTGCCGCTGTCGGTGAACCCATCGGATCCAGCCGGGATGGTCCAATGCCACCGCACATCACCGGAATCCGTGGTTGCGACATACGCCGGACCGTCGATCGAATAACGAGTGTTGCCGATGACCTTGTCCGTATCGAACGGATCCGGCAACTCCCACACAGTAGCGCCGGTGGAGTCGACGACGGTGTCATCCGAGGTCATGTCGAGACCCCGGACGGGTGCTCCGGTGGTCGGATCGAAAAATGTCGCCTCCCCGCCCATCGCCACGACGCCTCGCCCGTCGGCCGTGTGAATCACTGTGCCACTCAGGCCCTCCCACCCCATGGATGTGGTGATCGGTAGCCTCCACATTCGGTCGAGTGCATTCACCGACCCGCCGTGCAACACGGATTCGCCGTCCTCAGGGCTGCCTTCCAACAACAGCACCGATGTCCCGTCGCTCTCGATCGCGTAGACGTACCAGTCCTCGGGGACCGGTATCCGCTTCACCACCCCGTCGTTCGTACCGATAGTGACGAGGGACTGCACATCGGAATACGTGTCGAGACAGACGATCTCGCTCTGAACGGGAACGCTCGCGCATACGTCGACTGTTCCGGGCGACGCCTTCCATCGCACACTGCCGTCGTCGGCATCGAGGGCCACGAACTCGACTGCATCGAGCGAAGACGACCGTGGATTCGGCAGGCCCATTGCGGTGACGAGAACATCGCCGGCGTCGATCACGCCCGTGACCCCGAGATCGAACGTCAAACTTGCGGTCGGCGAACGGAATGCAGCGAATTGCCTGCCGTAGACGGTCTCTGCGTCGATCCGCGAGCTGGGCTCGAGCGCCGGCCCAGCCGGCACCTCAATTGTCTCCGTCTCCTCCGAGAACGTCGGCATCTCGTCGAACGCCGACGTCGTTGCATCGTCCATCGACGGCTTTACGGACACGTCCACATTCACCAGCACGACCGCAGCCGCGGCGACGGATACCACTGCCACCGTCACCGCGGCTGCAGCGAGAACAGTGCGTGTCGTCGAATCCTTCACGGCCACTCCGTGATCGGAGCTTGGGCGACTGCATCCAGTAGCTCGAATGGCAGCGGTTCCGGCCGTGTCGAACGGCCCCCGCCAGGAACGAAATCCGCCGTCGACCGAACCGACACCTGCACGCCGGACGGTCGCGTCAGCGTGACCGACCTCGCCAACCGCATGGTTCCGTCCTCCGCGGTCATGCTGCTCGACAGATCGACGTCGTACGATTCGAGCACCGAACCGTCGGGCAGTGTTCGCAACTCGACAACAGGTTCGTACGCATTTTCCGGATCGTAGGGGTCCCTCGCCACCGGGAGTGCCGCGCCGGAGGACGCAGAAATCGACAGCGCTACATCGGAGTTCACTACGTCGATGTCCGTACAGGCACCCCTGCCCGTGCGATCGGGTACCAGTGACCCGATCGGCCGGTTCAGGACGGGCGCGTCGGATAGCGCCTGCCACGTTGTCGTCAACGCCTCGTTCGCGGCGTCCAAGGACACCTCGTCGATATCCACCGCTGTCGCCTCCCCTGCGAGCGAGACCGAGCAATCCTGGCGCGGCGCAGCGCTTCCCGCCGGTGCAGGCGAACCGACTCGGAGGCCCGGCAGCGCCGCGATTCGGGTCAACTCGGATGTGTCCAAGGGAAATTCGGGACCGACGGTAGTACTGAGATTCGCGGTGACCAGAGTTCCGTCCGGGTGATACGCCGTCGCTCTGCGACTGTTCGTGCGGTCACCGCCGATCTCGTACCAACTGTCGTCGGTATCGACCACCGTTCCGTCGGGCTCGGTGGTGCGGGCGTCGAGAACGCCTGCGACACAGGCCGGAATCCCCGTCGACGACGGTCGAACATCGACGCTGGAAAACGCAGACACCCCCGCGCGAGTCAGGTCGCCGCGGGCACTGGTGCTTGCCTCGAGGCCCTCCGGCACATTACCGCCGAAGTCGTCCACCGGTTGGAAGGTCAGCGACTGGGATGGGGCGGCCAACTTCACGGTGACATCCGCTGGAAGTGCGCCCACGAGAGCGTCGGTCATCGCTCCCGCCTTGCTCGCGGTCAACCACGGGTAGGCAGGATTGTCGTAGGACGGAGCCTGACTCCCGATGACCGAGATGAGGCGCCCATCCTCACTGGGCGGGGGTGGCTCGACCTCGGAGCACCCCGGAATGTCGGCCGGATACTCGACAGGCTCGGAGACGATGGAGTAGTCACCGTCGCGCGCGGCCTCTCCGGATGACACAGCATTTCCGGGCGGCAGTTCACTTTCCGGCGAATGCAGCAGTCCGGCCGCAACGACACCGAGTGCGACCACCGTGACGATGACGGATACGTCGATGACGGCGTTGTGTCTTCTACCTTCGCGCACGAGACGACACTACATACCCAACGGACGGTTTTGGTCCGATGCGGCCATTCAGGCCGCCAGCAGCGCCGCCACCATACTCGAGCTGTTCACACCTCGGCTGATCCATGTTGCCTGCACAGCGTGGTACAGGTCGGGTTTGCCACTCCACACCGTGGCTGCGGGCCTGTTGTCCGCGTCGAGTTCGTGATGCCAGGAGCCGTCGACGAGGTCGATGAAGGAGTCGGCGGCAATGTCCCACCAGGTGCGATAGTCGTTGTCGTAGCGGTCTTCTCCGGTCCGACGACCCAGTGTCGCGGCGGCCGCGATCGCCTCGCACAACACCCAGTGCAGACGCTCTCTCACTACCGGTCGCCCAGTCCAGTCGGTGGTGTAGACGAAGCCAGGCGACGGGCCGCCGGGTTGCCAGCCGTCCTGCGCCGCGCGGTGATACAGCGACGCGGCGGCGGCAACGTAATCGTGGCCACCAGGGCTATCGGCCACGAGACTCGCCTGCACGAGCAGCCGCGCCCACTCGAAACCGTGCCCCACCGTTGCTCCGTAAGGCTTGAACTGGTTTGCTGTGTCGCCGCTGTTGTACTCGAGCATCGGCTGCCATTCCGCAGTGAAATGCTCGGGAATGCGATTCTCGTTCGCCTGTGACCAGCCGATCACGTTGTCGCAGATGCGTACTGCCCTGCTTCGCCAGACCTCGGGCGCACCCGCATCGGCCGCCGCCAGCAGCGCCTCGACCATGTGCATGTTGGCGTTGATTCCGCGATAGCCGTCGAGCGCGGTCCAGCTCGCATTCCAGGTGTCTGCGCACATGCCGTGGTTCTCGTCCCAGAATCGCCGATCCACGACCTCGAGGGCTTCGTCGAGAAGCCCCCGTCCACTGGGGTGTCCCGCCGCTGCGGCTGCGGCTGCAGCCAACACTACGAAGGCGTGCGTGTAGGCCGTCTTCGTCGCATCGGGAGACGAGGCGTCGGCGCTGGACTCGAACCACCCGCCGTTCGTGCTGTCCCGCAACGTCGTCAGTAGACCGTCGAACACTCGATCGGCTTTCCTACGAGACCCCGGATACCCCTGCATCGAGGCCAGGAAATGCACGTGCGCCATCCGAGCAGTGATGTAGGTCAGGGCCGGATGGCTCAGGTCCGGATGTCCGCGGTCGTTCAACCACGCCGCTCCCCCGGCAGGATGCTCGAGCGAGCTACCGAACCGGAGGAGCCGAGCCGATTCTGTGTCGAGCCACCGCTGGTGCGCGGGCAAGGTCCACCACTGACGACGATCACCGGATGTCATGAGCCCATTCTGCGCGATCGGGCCGGACGACAGGTCTGCTTACCGAACCACCCTGTACCGCAGATACATCCAGCCCGACGTGGGGAAGTGCCTCTGCTCTTCCAGCACCAGGTTCAGTCGGTGCCCCACGGGGAAGTACGGCTTTCCACCACCCAGGATGGTCGGGACGACAATGAGCTCGAACTGGTCGATCGAGTCGAACAGCGATGCGGCCAACGACGCGCCGGCGACGGCCAACGTGCCCTCGGTCTCCCGTTTCATTCGCTCCACTTCCGCGACGGCGTCGGCACTACGGACCAGCCGGCAACCGTCGGGCACGGAAGTGAGGGTGTCCGAGAAGACCACCCGGGGAGTTGCCTTGTACAGCTCGGCGAATTCGGCTTCGACGGGGTCGCCGGCCGCCCGTTCCGGGTCGGTCCAGTAGTCCTCCATGGCCTCGTACAGCCGCCGTCCGAACAGAAAGACGCTCGTCTCCACGGTCTGTCGATTCGAGAACCGATGCGATTCCTCGTCGGGCATCGAGTAGTCGAGGCTGCCGTCGGGATCCTCGATGTAGCCGTCGAGGGAAACATGCAGGTTGTAGGTCAGAATCGCCATGTCACTCCAAAGGTCGGGTGGGTTTGCCGGTATCGACCTCCGCACCGCCGAGAAGTCACCGGCCTATCCGCGGTTTCAGTCCAGAATCGCGGTTGCTTCCACCTCGACCCGCACGTCCGGTTCGAAGAGGTAATCCACTCCGATCAACGACGCAGGCGGCATGGGAGTCGGCAGTCCGATCTCGTCGGCGACGCGCGTGACGCCGTCCATGAACTCACCGATCAGCTCGGGAGCCCAGTGCGTGACGTAGAACGTCAGCCGCAGTACGTCCTCGAATGTTGCTCCTGCACCGGTCAATCCGATCGCGGTATTGCGCAGCGCCTGCGCAACCTGACCGGCGAGGTCGTCGGTATCGATGGCCGACCCGTCCTCGTTCCGGGCGATCTGACCGCTGACGTGGACGTGTCGAGAACCCTGACCCACCGCCACGTGGTGATACGGGGTGGGTTGCATCATTCCGGGCGGGGTGAATCGAGTGACGCTCGTGGTTGGTCCTTCGTCGTAGAAATTCAGGTATAACGTTGATACCTGGTACACAAAGGACACTTCAAGGGAACCTGGTTTCATGACCGATACCGCCGACGGCACCGCAGAACTCACGATCACTGCCCCGCACCGCGAACTGTTGGATCAGGTGCTGGACAAATGGTCGCTGCAAGTACTCAACGAATTGTGCGAGCGCCCCTGCCGATTCAACGATCTCCGCCGCGGGATTCCCGAGGTGACTCAGAAGTCCCTCACCGCAACGCTGCGGAAGCTCGAACGCAACGGAATCATCGAACGCACGGTGCTGAGCACCCGCCCGGTGGCGGTGGAATATCGAATCACTCCCCTGGGCAAAACGCTTCGAACTCCCGTCGACGTCCTGCTAGCGTGGGCAACCACGCACATGGACGACATCGACCGAGCGCGAGACCGATTCGATGCCCTGTGACGGTTCACGTCCAGTACAGCAGCTGCGCGTCGGGCAGAACGTCGCGAAGTTCGTCGACGAACCAGCTGCGCATCTCGGCCATCGTGTCCTTCGGATAGACGTATTTCACGCCGCCGAACTTGTTTCTCTTCGCTGTGCGCGCGCCCTCGTCCATCTCCAGTTTCGTTCCCGGATACCAGCTCAACAACACATCCTTGCTCGACGGCGTGAAGCGGTGAGTGATGATTTCGGCGGTCAGATCGAGATCGGTCACATCGCGCAACGCGTCGGCGACATTCGCGAGCAATCGACCGTACTGCTCGCGCCACTGCGGGATCGGCATGATCGGCGCGATCGTCAACCCCACTCGGTAACCGGCCAGTGCCAACTGCCGCAGAGCTTCTATCCGAGCCGGCATACGTGCCGTGCCGCCCTCGAAGCGGTGCGCGATGTCATCGGCGTTGACCGACAGCCGAACTCGCGTTCGGCGGCCGTGGTCGAGCGTCACCAACTCGCGGACGTCGTCGAACTTGGTGGTGAAACGCAGCGATACGTCGTCGCCGTACACGCCCGCGCCCACTCTGCGAACGGCCTCGGCAAGAGAGCCCGTCACGTGTTCGATCCCCAAAGGATCGGTGTAGCAGGATAACTCGAATGTGGTGCCTTCGTGCCCGCGCTCATCGGTGCCGGAGGTGATGGAACCGCGGCCTGCGTGAGTGCCGATACCGGCCAGCACGTCGTCGAGGTTGGCGAAGACCCTGGTGATCGGCGGACCGGCCAACGAGCCGGCGAGATAGCAGTACTGGCAATGCGCCGGGCATCCCTTGGCCAGGTCGATCCGCCAGTCCGCGCTCGGCGGAATCGGTTGCGGTTTCAGCACACTCGGCGGGGCGACCACCACGGCCATCGTCGACTTGGCTCGTGCGTAGGTCTCGCGCTCGGACTCACCACGCAGTCCGGTGAGGCGGTCACCGGACAGAATGTCGATGTCGGCGACGCCTGCTGCTTCGCACCGACGGAGAATTTCCGCGGTGTGGGGTAACTCGGACGCAGACTTGGTGACCAGGACACGCGAGGGTGTCCAGAGTCGAGTGGGGGCAACCAGAAGATCATCCATTACTCGTGTTCAACGCGTCGCAGCGTGCAATGCTTCCCGGTTACCGCAGCTCAGGCGAGAAATTCGTCGAGCACGCCCAGCAGGGCACGTACCGCCGCGCTCGGAGCGCGAGTCGACGAGGTCGCAACCGCGAGCGGCCACGTCAGATCCACTTTCGACACCGTGGTGACGACCACACCGCTCCGCTCGGTCAGGACGAACCGGGGTAGCAGCGATATCCCGAGGCCGTTGCGGACGTAGGCAACGCCGGTGGAGATATCGGTGATTTCGATGCTCACGCGTCGTTGCAATCCCGCGTCGGCGAACGCGCGGTCGGCCACCGCGCGATTTCCGAAGCCGATCGGCGAGTCGATGAAGTCGTACGGTGCAATGTCGTCCAGCGTCAAGGACTCTCGTTCGGCCAGGGGGTGGTCCGACGGGAGCACCAGATCCAATACCGACGACGCGAGTTCGCGCACGTCGATCCCGGCGGGCCGTCGGCCGGAGTCGGAGACGAACGCGAGGTCCAGTCGGCCGTCTGCCACCGATTCGAGTAGCCCCTGAGTGCCCGACGGCGCTGCGCCGGTGATGAGCTGGACGTGCGGAAACCGGCGGTGGTACTCGCCCAGCAGACCGGGAAGGTCGATCAGCTTGATCGAGGTCAACGTGCCGATTCTGACGGTGCCGCGCAGGCCGCCTCGAACGTCGTCGACCGCATCACGGGCATCGCGAGCGGCATCGAGGACCACCCGAGCACGGGGAAGCAGAGCCCGGCCTGCCTCGGTCAGCAGCACACGCTTGGAGTTGCGATCGAGCAGCGATGCACCCAGTTCTCGTTCGAGGGACTTGATCGCCGCCGAAACCGCAGATTGAACGATATGCAGACGGGCAGCGGCACGGGTGAAGTTCTGTTCTTCACTGACCGCGACGAAGTATTCGAGGTGGCGCAGCTCCATCCATCGATGATCGCATATCGAGATAGTTGTCAGCGTTTTTCTTCGTTGGACGTGATCGTCGAGTCCGAGGACAGTCGTATCCGAACGAACAACACCGACATCGGAGAACGACATGTCCTACGACACCCTGCCCGCCGCTCCGCCGGCACAGACTCACTCACCGACCTCGACTCGTCGACACGGCGTCGGCTTCTGGGTGGTTGCGGCGGCATTCCTCACCGCGATGGCGTTCTCCACCGTGCCCAGCCCGCTGTACCCGCTCTATCAGGTGCGTGACGGCTTCTCGACGTTCATGGTCACGATCGTGTTCGCGGCCTACGCCGTCGGCGTGATCGTCAGTCTTGTTCTGGCCGGCCATGTCTCGGACTGGGTGGGCCGGAAGAAGGTCTTGATCGCCGCGTTGCTGCTCGAATTGGTGGCTGCGGTCATGTTCCTCAGCGGCACTGCACTTCCTCTACTGCTCGTCGCACGGCTCATCACCGGACTCGGCGTCGGAGCACTCACCGCGACGGCCACGGCCTACCTGCACGAGCTGCATTCTACGCACCGGCCGACCGCGTCCGGCCAGCGATTCGAGAAGGTCTCCACCGCAGCGAACATCGGCGGACTCGGCGTCGGGCCGTTGGTAGCCGGGTTCCTGGCGCAGTTCGTCGCGGCTCCCCTGCACACCCCGTATCTGGTGTTCGCGGTACTGATCGTCGTCGCTGTCGTCGGTGTCGCGCTGGTACCCGAGACCGTGGCCGAAATGCCGGAGCGGCCCGCCTATCGCCCGCAGCGAATCAGTGCCGATCATGGTGATCGCGCCGGGTACTTCGCCGCTGCCGCAGCCGGTTTCGCGTCGTTCGCAGTGTTCGGTGTGTTCACCTCGGTGGCACCGGGATTCGTGGCGGGCACACTCGACCATCCGTCCCGCGCCCTCAGCGGTGCCACCGTGTTCGCAGTGTTCGGCACGGCAGCGCTCGCGCAGACGATGACCAGTCGCATGTCGAGCACAGCGAAACTCTCACTCGGCATCTCGGCCGAAGCCCTCGGTCTGATCGCGCTGGTGGTCGGAATGCACACCCTGAGCCTGCCGACATTCCTGGTCGGCGGCGTCGTGGCCGGAATCGGGGCGGGCGTCCTGTTCAAGGCTGCAGTGGGAGCCGTCGCCGCGATGGCGGCACCGGCCGAACGAAGCGAGGCCTTGGCCGGACTGTTCCTGATCGCGTACCTCGGCCTGGGCATTCCGGCCGTGGGAATCGGAATCGCCACCCTCTCGATGTCCGCAACCGCAGCCATGACCGGACTTGCGGCCTTGGTGCTGGTACTTCTACTGGGAGTGGCAACCCTGGCTCGACGGGCCTCGGCAACCCCGCGGTGAGGCTCAGGGATTCCAGGTATCCGACGCGATCTCGGCAGGCCTGCCCAGCAGATAGCCCTGTCCCTGAACAGAATTGGGCAGCGCTTCGAGTTGGTCGAGAGTTTCGATGCCCTCGACCACGCAGCCCAGTTTCAGATCGCGAGCCAGATTGATGATTGCTCCGACGATGCTGCTGCTCGTCGCGTCACTGGTCATGCTGGAGGTGAAGGACCGGTCTATCTTCACTGCGCTCACCGGCAGCGTAGCGAGGTATCGCAGGCTCGCGAAGCCCGTTCCGAAGTCGTCGATGGCGATTCCCACACCCAGCGTGCGTAATTCGCCGAGCTGACGCAGGACCGACGAGCCGGAATCGAGCAACACGGACTCGGTGAGTTCGAGAACGAGGTCCCCCGGAGCCATTCGATGCCGCTCGAGGGCTGTTTCCACTGCCGCACAAATGTCGACGTGTTGAGCCTGTCGGGCACTGAGATTCACGGCCATCGTGACGGGCTCGTCGGACGCGGAGGTAGGCGGGTTCTCGGATTTCCACCGCGCGAGGGTGCCGAGAGCGTCGTCGAGCACGCGCTCACCCAGATCGGAAATGAGCCCCGTGTCCTCGGCCACCGGGATGAATCTGTCGGGTGAAATCGCTGTGCCCGTGCTGTCCCGCAGGCGAGCGAGCGCCTCGAAACTGACGAGTCGCCGACTGCCGAGATCGTAGACCGGTTGGTAGGCCACACCGAATGTCGCGGAACCGCCGCGATCAGGATCGAGCGCGTCCCTCAGGGTCTGTTCGATGTACGCACGCTCGATCGCGTGCACCCGCAGCGCGTCGTCGAACAGTTCGATTCGGTCCTTGCCCAATTGCTTCGCCCGGTACATCGCGGAGTCCGCATCGCGCAGCGCTTCCTGGGCACTGACGCCCCGGCGGACCAACACCATCCCGACGCTTGCCGACACCACGTACTCACGGCCTCCGTACGCGATGGGCGCTGCGAGTACCGTCCGGATTCGTTCGGCGACCTGTGCGGCAAGCGCGCCGCCCGCAGGCTTGCCTGTCCCGTTCTCCGCAGGCAACGCATCGACGACGAGAACGAACTCGTCGCCGCCGACGCGGGCGATCGAGTCCTCGGCCCGCAGCACCGAACGCAAGCGGCGAGCGACCTCGACCAGCACGGCGTCACCGGCCGCATGGCCGCCGGTGTCGTTGATTCGTTTGAACCCGTCCAAATCGCAGAACAGCACCGCCGCGGCAGCGCCGGTGCGAGCCGTCCGCCGCACGCACCCGGTACCGGATGCTGACGCTCTCCCCATCCGGCAGGGAGGCAGCGTCCCGGTCCGCTGCCCGGACGACGTCGATGTCCTCGGGCACCACCGACTCCAACCCGTCCTCGGGGGCGGCGGTGTCGCCGGGTGAGCCGTCCTGGTTCGGCCCGGTCAACAACGACCTGACGTTGCGCGAGGCCCACTTCACGGTCCCGGTCTCGACATCGGTGACGATGGTGACGTCCGGCGATGCCGTCAGCACCGCATCACGGAACGCACGCGCCTGCTCGAGCTCGGCGCGCGCCTCGCGCTCGGCGGTGACGTCCTCGGACAGCACCATCGCGCCGACGATTCGACCTGTGTCATCGCGCAGAGGTCTGGTCTTGACGGCGAAGATCGAACCCGTCCGGGCACCCACGGTGTCGAAAGACGATTCCTCGCCGTCGATGGCCGCTGCGTAGTAAGGCTTCAATCGGGCGTAGACCTCCGGCGGCACAGTGTCTTGCAGCAGCTGCCCTTCCATCCGCCGCGGGTCGTATCCTTCCGCCAGCAGTCCGGCACCTTCGACGAGTATGAATCGCAGGTCGCGATCGACGACGAGCACCGACGTGTGCGGGAGGTTCGCCGCCAGCTGCCGATACCGGGCCTCGCTCGCGTCGTCGAACATCGCAGGTGAGCGGAGCAACGGTCCGTAGAAGCGGCGCATCCCCAGGTAGACGACGCCGGCGAGTGCCGTCGAGGCCGTCACCATCACATCGACGGTCCCGCCCATCGACTCCCGCATTGCGTCCAGGGTTCCCATGCCGGAATCGGTACCGAGATGCGCTGCGTGAGTGCCGAGCCCGGCCGTCAGATGCCACGCATGGATCAAGTGGTGGGCGGCACACGTCGTGAAGATCGCGGCGGTGGCGACCGCGAGCCGGTTGGCGCGAAACTGCCCGGTTCGCAACAGCCCTCGGACGATGAACAGCACGATCCCCGAGTACGCAGCAGCGGTGATCCCGTTGAGGATCACCACCCAGAGCCACCCGCTCACCGCGATCGCTCATCGGCTCGGTACACCGGGCTCACGAGTCGGTTCGAGTCGACGACGAGCACGATGCGACCCCCCAGGTTCGTAGCGCGTTGCACAGAATGATCGGACCGAGACCGGAATTCGATACTTCACCACCGAAAACCCGCATTGACCAGCGTTTCAGCACATTGTGTTTCGCGAAGGTTATCGCAGTTCTTTTTACACTGCTGCCGTTCGGGCAGCCTCGAATCGGGCGTTTCGCCGGATAATCCGCACCTTCGGTCCGCCGCCGAACGAGCACGAAGCGTCGGGTAAGAAGCTCTCATGCCCTTCGCCGATGAACTACTCGGTCCGGACGCAGCCCACACGCTGTTTCGGACCATTCGTACGGCTGCTCCGAACGCGGATCTGTCGTCGCTTCGAGAGTCGTCGGACGGGTTGGGTCCACTCGCACTCCGAGCCCGCGCCGACCTGCTGCGTGACGCGCTACTGACAGGGCTGCCGGGCGACTACGCCCAGTTCGCTCGGACCATCCGACTGGCCGCTGCGGATCCCGACTTTCGAGGCTGGTCCATCTGGCCCGTGACGAGTGCTGTCGCATCGAAGGCCGTCGACGAGCGAACTGCGACCGCATTCGACGACGGGATGTCCTTGCTCGCCGAGCTCACCGGCCGACTGACCTCCGAATTCGCCATCCGGACCTTCCTCCGGACCGATCTGGATCGGGCGCTCGCCATCGCGTCCGAGTGGACGCAATCACCGGACGAACACGTTCGCCGCCTCGCGTCGGAAGGCACTCGACCGTACTTGCCGTGGTCGGTGAGAGTGCCCGAAATCCTCGCGCGCCCCGGCGTCACCGTGCCGATTCTGGACAGGCTGTACCGAGACGACAGCGACTACGTTCGGCGGTCGGTTGCCAACCATCTCAACGACTTCAGCCGAGACATCCCGGATGTCGTCGTCGGGACCGCGGCGCGGTGGCTGGGCGAGCCGGACGCCAACACCGGCCGGCTCGCGCGCCATGCGCTTCGGACGATGATCAAGAAGGGGAACACCGACGCGCTCGCGTTACTGGGGTTCGCCCCGGCCGACCTCGAGGTGACGGGCCCTGCCGTGGACGTAGCCGAGTTGCAGATCGGCGAGAGCCTGGGATTCACCGCGAATATTCGCAACGTCGGCGTCGAGCCCGCACAGATCGCGATCGACTACGTCGTGCACCACACCAAGGCGAACGGCGGGGTGACGGGGAAAACGTTCAAGCTGACGACCAAATCGGTCGCGCCCGGCGAGAGCATCGAGGTTGCGCGCCGACACTCGTTCAGACCGTTGACCACGCGCAAGTACTACCCCGGCCCGCACTCGATCGAGCTCCAGATCAACGGTGTGAGTTACGGTCTCGCGGAGTTCGTGCTCGTCCACTAGCCGCGCGCCTTTGTACCACCCGGATGCGGCACATCGGCTACGTCCGTACGGTCGATGAGGTGCGTGGACAGTGGCGGTGGCTGGCAGTGGTGCTCGGCATCGCGCTGCTCGTCGCCACGCCCTCGGTGATCGAGCGCCTGCCCGTCGACGCGTCGGACATCGGTGCGGCGGAATTGCTGTCTCGGGTCCAGTCCTCCACCGCAACACCGTATTCGGGCTACGCCCAGGCAGTTGGCGGCGTCACCCTGCCGGTCACCGACGGACTCGGCGGCCTACCGGATCTGTTGGGCGACACCACGACCCTGCGCGCCTGGTACCGCGCCCCGGACAGCTTTCGCGTCGACACTGTCCGCCTGGCCGGTGAACGCGGTCTCTACCGGTCCCCGGCTCTGCTGTGGAGATGGGACTACGAACAGAACACGGCTGTGGCAACCCCGGTCCCCGAACCGAGCCTGCGTCTGCCGCGCGAGGCCGACCTGCTGCCGCCGGAGCTCGGGCAGCGGCTGCTCAGTGAGGCGACCACCGACGAGGTCACCCGGTTGCCGACCCGCCGAATTGCCGGCCGGGACGCCCCTGGCCTGCGGCTCGTCCCCGCCGAGCCGCAAAGCACGATCACCGAGGTCGACGTGTGGGTCGACCCCGACAGCGGGCTGCCACTGCAGGTCGACGTGCTCGCCGGCGGGGCCGCTCGCCCTGTTGTCAGCACTGCATTCCTGGACTTCTCACCCGAGATGCCCGACGCCGACACCGTCCGTTTCGTCCCGCCCCCGGGTACCGATGTGCAGCAGCAGGACGGTCTCGACATCGCCTCGTTCGCCGACGGGATCGACTCTCCCCGTCTTCCGTCCACTCTGTCCGGACTGAATCTGCGGGACCGCGACGGACCGGGATCCGTCGGGATTTACGGCCGCGGCGTGACCGAGCTGATCGCCGCTCCCCTGCCGCGTCGCGCCGCGCGCGGGCTCGTCGACCAGTTGCGGGCCGCTCCCGGCGCAGTCGTCACCGGCGACAGCGTGGCGCTGTCGATCGGACCGCTGAACGTCCTGATCACCGAGCCCGCCGGAGACCGCCGCCGATATCTGCTCTCCGGCACCGTCACCGCAGAAACCTTGGCCACCGCCGCCCAGCAGCTCGAAGGAGCAGCCACATGATCCGCACGACCGGCCTCACCAAGCGTTACGGATCGGTGCGGGCCGTCGACGGCGTCGATCTGGACGTACGCGCCGGCGACATCTACGGCTTCGTGGGCGCGAACGGCTCCGGCAAGACGACGACCGTGCGGATGCTGCTCGGGCTGGTCCTGGCCACCTCCGGGCAGATGCAGGTGCTCGGCGAGGAGATGCCCCGACGACGCAGGAGTGTGCTGCCGCGGGTGGGTGCACTGATCGAGAACCCCGCCGCCTACCCCAATCTTTCCGGGCGACGAAACCTCACGCTGCTCGACGCGGCCGGCCCCGGTGGTTCTCGGCGCACCCGCACCGCCCGCGTCGGCGAGGCCCTCGAGCAGGTGGGCCTCGCCGGGGTCGGACGCAGGCCGGTCAAGCAGTACTCGCTCGGCATGCGGCAACGCCTCGGCTTGGCCGCGGCCCTCATGCGCACCCCCGAGCTGCTGATACTGGACGAGCCGACCAACGGCCTAGATCCGCAGGGAATCCTGGAGATTCGAGAGTTGTTGCTGGACTTGCATTCACGGGGCACCACCGTGTTCCTCTCGAGCCACCTGCTGGCCGAAGTGGAGCAATTGTGCGACCGAGTGGGAGTGCTCGATCGAGGTCGCCTCGTTCTGCAGGATCAGCTCTCTGCATTCCAACAACCCACCGGCCGAGTGCTCGTGCGTACCCCCGACCCCGCCGACGCGGTGACGGTCCTGTCCGACGTGGAGGACGCCACCGTGCTCGAGCGTGACGGGCAGCAACTCGTGATCGAACACCCTGATCCGGCCCTGCTCAATCGACTGCTCGTCGAAGGCGGAGTCCGGGTGAGCGAGTTGAGCCCGCAGCAGATGAGCCTCGAGCAGTCGGTGCTGGCGGTCACCGGTGCCAGCTCGGACCGAGTCGACGGTCCTGCTGGCCCTCGCGAAGGTTCCGTCCGATCGGAGGTGACCGCATGATCGGCGTCGAACTGCGCGCGATGCTTCGCCGACCCCGCACCTGGGTCGTCATTCTCCTGCTGAACCTGCTGCCCACCATCGTCGCGGGCCTGCTGGCACTCACCGACGTCGGTCCGCGTCCCGGCGACGGCCCTGCCTTCCTGTCCGCGGTGACCACGAACGGCCAGCTCTTCCCACTCGCCGCTCTCGCCATCGTGCTCCCGCTGTTTCTTCCGGTCGCGGTGTCGGTCATCGCCGGCGATTCCGTCGCCGGCGAGGCTCAGGCCGGCACCCTGCGTTACCTGCTCGCCCGCCCCGTCGGACGAACGAAGCTGTTGGTCGCGAAGCTGATCTCGGTGGCCGCCTTCGTGCTGCTGGCCGTGGTCATCGTTGCTGCCGTCGCATACTTCGTCGGCACGACGCTGTTCGACACCACGTCGTTGGCCGGCGTGTCCAGCGTGTCCGGCACGGTACTGACAGACGAACAGGTCGCCGTGCGCACTGTCATCGCCGTGCTCTACGTGACCCTGTCGATGCTCGGAGTTGCTGCCATGGGGCTGTTCCTGTCGACCCTGACCGACTCGCCACTCGCGGCGACGCTGGGCGCGTTGGCCTTCCTCATCGCCAGCTCGCTACTGCTGACGCTGGACGCCGCCGACGCCATCGCGCCGTACCTTCCGACGCGGTACTGGCTGGCCTTCGTCGATCTCTTCCGCGACCCGGTGCCGACGCGGGACCTGGTGCGCGGCGTCGGATTGCAGGGCGTCTACGTCGTCGTGCTCCTGGGGGCCGCGTGGGCGAACTTCACCACTAAGGACATCACGAGCTGAGACGGCTGCAGTCGGCTGCGCCGAGCTCGACCGTAGAGCTGCCGTCCAACTGGGCCGAGACCATCGCGCCGACGAGAGGATCACGGGGCAGGTTTCCGTGGTCGACGGCCGAGTCCGCGCACACGCTCTGGACGGGGATGTCGATCGCCCCGTCGAGCCGGGCCGAGTTCGGCGGGGTCACCACCTGATCCAGTTCGGTCCAGATCGACACCCACTGCGGCCCGTCCGGCGTCTCGTCGCCAGAGTTCAAGCCGGCCAGCACGGAGCTGTTCGGGGCCAGCTGTTGGCAGGCGATCGGGCACCGGTCGGGCAGGACTTGGGCAGCCAGCCCCGCCACCTGGGTGCCGTGGTGTGGGGAGCCGAGGGTCACGATGCGCCGGGCCTGCTCGGCACCACCCAGGTCAGCGGCCCAGATCCGGGCCACCACCCCGCCGGCGGAATAGCCGACGACGTCGACCGAGGTCGCTCCCGTCCGAGTCAGAGCCGCGTCGACGGCGTCGCGCAGCGTCTGCGCCTGTGCGGTCAGGTCGCCGACGCCACCATCGGGCAGGGCCACGACGGTGGCGTCGCGGCCGTTCTCCCGCAGTTCCGCCGCGAGCACCTCGAGAGCATCGGTGGATCCGCCGAACCCGGGGACCAGCAGCACCGGGCCGGGAACCGACTGGTCGACGCTCGCGACGGGGTCGTTCGTGGACCGCGATGCGACGAAGGCCGCCACGGCCGCGAGAACCCCGATCAGGACGAGAGCGAGTACGACGTACGCGAGGCGACGACGGGCCGGGGCGAGGGAGGCGAACACCTCGTCCAGTGTGCCCGTCGACGGTGGTGCGGAAGGTCAGGGTGTCTGCGGTTCAGCTTTCGATGGCGGTGATCGCGTCGACAGCGATGACGACGGTGACGTAGGGGGACCCTGTGGGGACCTCGGTGAGGGCGACGGTGATGAAGCCACCGTCCTCATCGTTGTTGTCCACGGCCCCGATCTTGCCGACATGCTGGTGTCCGTCGATGGTGCTGATTCGAACGGGGGTTTCGGTATCGGAGTAGTTGGTGAAGATGACGGCGTCGATCATGTGGGTGTTCCTGTTCGTTCGGTGATGGATGTCGCGGGGTCCGCGAGGCTGACGAGTCCGACGCTCACCGGAGCGGAATACGAAAAAGCCCCTCACAGATTTGTATCGGTGAGGGGCTGAGTCTGAGCCGCCTAAGAGAATCGAACTCTTGACCTTTTCATTACGAGTGAAATGCTCTACCGACTGAGCTAAGGCGGCGTGCCTTTCGGCGTTGGTGAGTCTAACGGAGCATCGGGTCGAAACGAAAATCGCCCTCCCTGACGGTCAGCCCGCGAGGCCGAGTCCTTCCGCAGGCCCGCTGAGGATCGTCTTGACGTGCCTGGTCAGGTCGTCGGCGAGCACTTCGGTCTCCCCGGCCTCCAGGGCGTCGAGCACCTGGCGCACCACGTCGCGTGGGTCGTTCTTCGGGACGTCGAGTTCGGCGATCATGTCGGTGTCGGTGTACCCGAGATGCACCCCCACAACGAGGGTTCCCTGCGGTGCGAGCTCGAGCCGGAGCGAGTTGGTGACCGACCAGATCGCCGCCTTCGATGCGCCGTAGGCACCTGCACCGCCGAGCCACGACAGCACCGAGTGAATGTCGACCAACGCCCCGCCGCCGTTTGCCTTCAGTATCGGAGCGAACTCTTGCGCGATTCGCAGCGCGCCGAAGACATTGGTCTCGAACACCGCGCGAACCTCATCGATCGACGTCGTCAGCAACGGTGTCGTTCCGGGAGCGCCGGCGTTGTTGAAGACGATCGACACATCGGACGCGATATCGGCAAGTGCGGCAACGGAATCCGTGTCGGTGACATCGAGAGCAACGGGCACCACCCGAGGATCCGAGTCCTCTCGCGGGCTCCTCGCAGTCGCGTACACCTTCGTTGCCCCACGCTCGAGCAATGCGTCGACCGTCGCCTTGCCCAGACCGCGCTGACCGCCGGTCACCAATACCGTTGCTCCCGAAACAGACACCATCGAACTCACCCTTACGACAGAGGTTAAATGCTTTTGACTCTGTCAGTAGTAGTTGACCAGTTCGACATAGTCAAATACTGTTCACTTATGTCACAGTCGCCGACGGAGCGCTTCCGCCTCGCACCGGCACCCGACGGACTTCAGGTGGTTCAGAATCTGCTCAACACGCGAGCCATCGACGCGTACGGCCTCCCCGACCTCCTAGCGGACGGGAAGGCAGCATCGCTCGTGTGGGAGACCACGCTGTCGGACGACGATGCGGCCACGCTGCGGGCTCTGCGCTCGGATGTCGAAGCGGCCATTGCCGGCGACCTGCCGACGAGTCCGGCCGTCCGAGCAGAACTCGTACCGGGCGACGACGGCACCGTACGACTGATGCCGACCGGCACCGGGGCCGACTACATCGCGTCGAAGATGTGGTCCGAAGTGCTTCTCGCCCAACAAGCGGACACGTGGCGTCGACTCAAGCGATGCAAGAACGAGGCATGTGGATCTGCCTTCTACGACCGCTCCCGCAACAACAGCGGCGTCTGGCACGACGTGAAGACGTGCGGCAATGTCGCCAATCTTCGCGCTTCGCGGGCGCGGAAAAAAGCGAAGGACTAACGCAGCACGTCGCCGAGCGTCGCCACCATCGCATAGATCGCAAATTTGGGTTTTGCGTTGACAGCCAACGACTCTCGGCATTCGAGGATCGCCTCGATACTCTTCAGCAGAGCCTCGGGCGGTACGGCTTTCGCCATTCGCTCGACCTGCTCGGCCATGTCGGGGTGCGTAGCCGTCGCGGTCGAGCCGTACGAACGCGCGAGCGCGTCGCGGTACAGGCCCACCAGGTCCATCAACGCCCGATCCAGCGAGTCGCGGCCGGTTCTGGTGGCGCGAGACTTCTGCCGCTTCTCGAGGTCCTTCAGCACTCCGGCCGAGCCACGCAATGCTCCGGCAGCGCCCTTACCTGTACCTCCAGCTCCGAGGGCCGTGCGCAATTCCTCGGTCTCGGCCTCGTCACGAGTGGCGCTCATTTCCTTGGCCTCGTCCTCGGCGGCCTTCACCAGTTCCTCGGCTGCGAGGTATGCCTGATTGGGACGGGCCGCGGCCGACGCCAGGGCAAGTGCCCGCTTGCGTCGCGCCCGCGCGTCCTCGTCGGTGGCGAGTCGGCGTGCTCTGCCCACATGGCCGCCGCTGATCGACGCGGCCCATTCCGCGGTCTCGGCGTCGAGCTTGTCGCGGGTCTGCAGCACCTGCGCGATGGCCGGCACGGTGGGCGTCACCAACGAGACGTGCCGGCAGCGCGAGCGCAGCGTCACCGAGATGTCCTGCGGATCGACCGACGGAGCGCACAACAGGAACACCGTCCGAGCGGGCGGCTCCTCGACGACCTTGAGCAGTACGTTTCCGGCACCCTCGGTGAGTCGATCGGCATCCTCGACGACGACCACCTGCCACAGACCGGTGCTCGGCCGACGCGACGCGACCGAGACGATGTCTCGCATCTCCTTGGTACTGATGCTCAGACCCTCCGGGATGACGCGTCGCACATCGCCGTGAGTGCCTGCCATCGTCGTCGAGCACGCCTGACAGTGTCCGCACCCCGGAGTGCCCTCGGTGGTGCACTGCAACGCCGCAGCGAAGCACAGGGCGGCGATGGAACGCCCGGACCCGGGAGGGCCGGTGAAGAGCCACGAATGCGTCATCGCCGACGAGTCGACGCCCGTACGAGCAGCCACTGCTGCAGCCGTCAGATCGGCCTCGACATCTTCCTGACCGACCAAACGATCGAACACACCCGCCATGCTGGCAACCCTAACGGTTGGGACCGACTACTCCCGGCGCACTGTTCCCGGACACTGTCGAACTCGAAGCTATGGACGTTATCGCTGCTGATTCCATCCACAACTTCGAGTTCGAGAGCTACTCGCCGTCGGTCTTCTTCGCCGGTGCCTTCTTGGCAGCAGCCTTCTTCGTCGTCGTCTTGGCCGCCGTCGTCTTCGTGGCGGTCTTCTTGGCTGCAGCCTTCTTGGCCGGAGCCTTCTTCGCTGCAGCCTTCTTGGCCGGTGCCTTCTTCGCAGCGGCCTTCTTGGCCGGTGCCTTCTTCTTCACCGGGCCACGAGCACGCCTGTCCGCCAACAACTCCGACGCGCGATCGTCGGTGATCGTCTCGACCTCGTCGTCCTTGCGCAGACTTGCGTTGGTCTCGCCATCGGTGACGTACGGCCCGAATCGACCGTCCTTGATCACCATCGGCTTCTCACTGATCGGGTCGACGCCCAGTTCCCGCAGCGGCGGCTTGGCCTCACCCTGACGGCCTCGACGCTTGGGCTCGGCGTAGATCTTCAGAGCCTCTTCGAGACTGACCGTGAACATCTGATCCTCGTCGGCGAGCGAGCGAGAATCGGTGCCCTTCTTCAGATACGGGCCGTAGCGGCCGTTCTGAGCGGTGATCTCTTCCTTGGACTCGGGATCGACACCGACGACGCGCGGCAACGACAGCAGCTTGAGCGCATCCTCGAGCGTGATCGTCGCCAGATCCATCGACTTGAGCAACGAACCGGTGCGCGGCTTGGGGCCGGTGGCCTTCTTCGCGGCAGCCTTCTTGGCCGGTGCCTTCTTGGCCGCGGCCTTCTTCACCGCAGTCTTGACGCCACCGCCGCCATCACCGTCGTTGCCGGACGGCACCGGGACGATGTCGGGCTCGGGGGGCGTGGGTTCGGGTTCCGGCTCGGGCAGGATCTCGGTGACGTAGGGCCCGAAACGGCCTTCTTTCGCGACGATGTCGTGGCCGGTCAGCGGATCCACACCGAGCTTGCGGCCCTCTTGTGGTGTGGCGAACAGCTTTTCGGCGAAATCGATCGTCAGCTCGTCCGGCGGCAAGTCGTCGGGCAGGTTGGCGCGCTGGCTGATCGGATCGCCGTCCGGATCGTCGTCGTTCTTGACCATGCGCTCGAGGTACGGACCGTAACGGCCCACGCGCACATGGATTTCGCGCCCCTCTGAATCGTCGAACAGACGAATCGAGTTGATGGTGCGCGCATCGATGTCTTCGAGGTTCTGGCCCACCATCTTCTTCAGGCCACCCGAGCGCGCCACCGAACCTTCGGCACCGGTCTCGCCGCCGAAGTAGAAGCTCTGCAGCCAATCTCCGCGCCGCTCACGGCCTCCCGCGATCGCGTCGAGGTCGTCTTCCATGCCTGCGGTGAAGTCGAAGTCCACCAGACGCCCGAAGTGCGCTTCCAGCAACGCAATCACCGAGAACGCCACCCACGACGGCACGAGAGCGCTGCCACGCTTGTAGACGTAACCGCGGTCGAGGATCGTCTTGATGATCGACGAATACGTCGACGGCCGACCGATTCCCAACTCTTCGAGCGTCTTGATGAGCGACGCCTCGGTGAATCGAGCAGGCGGGTTGGTCGTGTGACCGTCGGGATCGAGCTTGGTGGCCGTCACTGCTTGGCCGGCCTTCAACGCGGGCAGACGCGACTCGGCGTCGTCGGTCTGACCGCCTGCCTCGTCGTCGACGCTCTCGACGTAGGCCTTGAGGAAGCCCGCGAACGTGATGGTGCGACCCGACGCGGAGAACGTGCACTCCTCGCCGGTACCGGCGGTTCCGGTGATGCGCAGCGTCAGCGTGGTGCCGCGCAGATCTGCCATCTGCGACGCGACCGTGCGCTGCCAGATCAGCTCGTAGAGCCGGAACTCGTCGGTCTGCAGCGCCGAATGCAGCTGACCGGGAGTCTGGAACACGTCACCCGAGGGGCGGATGGCCTCGTGCGCCTCCTGCGCGTTCTTGACCTTGCGGGTGTACTGCCGCGGAGTGGGGTGCACGTACTCCGGGCCGTACAGCTCGGTCGCCTGCGCCCGTGCCGCGGAGACCGCAGACGCGGACAGCGACGTCGAGTCGGTACGCATGTAGGTGATGTAGCCGTTCTCGTACAGACGCTGCGCGACACGCATGGTCCGCTCGGAACTGAACCGCAGCTTGCGGCCGGCCTCCTGCTGCAGCGTCGACGTCATGAACGGCGGGTACGGCTTACGCGTGTACGGCTTGTCCTCGGCGGACGCGACGGTGAGGTCGACGCCTTCGAGAGCGTCGGCGAGGCGTCGGGCATGCGGTTCGTCGAGGACGGTGACCGACTCGGTCTTGAGCTTGCCGTCGGGACCGAAGTCGCGGCCGGCGGCGACGCGATTGCCGTCGACGTTGACCAGCCGAGCTCCGAAACTGCGCGGGCTCGCCTCGGCCCCGGCGTCGAGGGTGGCAGAAATATCCCAGTACTCGGCACTGCGGAATGCCATCCGCTCGCGCTCACGCTGGACGATGATGCGGGTGGCCACGGACTGCACACGGCCTGCCGACAGCTTCGGCATGACCTTCTTCCACAGCACCGGGCTGACCTCGTAGCCGTAGAGGCGGTCGAGGATGCGGCGGGTCTCCTGCGCGTCGACGAGGTCTTGGTCCAGGTCACGGGTATCGGCGGCGGCCGCGAGGATCGCCGGCTTGGTGATCTCGTGGAAGACCATGCGTCGAACGGGGACTTTGGGGTTCAGGGTCTCGAGGAGATGCCAGGCGATGGCCTCACCCTCGCGGTCGGGGTCAGTGGCGAGATACAGCTCGTCGGCGTCCTTGAGCAGGCTTTTGAGCTCTGCGACCTTGCCCTTCTTCTCGGGCGAGACGACGTAGAGGGCCTCGAAGTCGTGGTCGACGTCCACGCCCAGACGTGCCCACGGCTCGCCCTTGTATTTGGCGGGCACGTCGGCAGCACCGCGAGGAAGGTCGCGGATATGGCCGACCGAGGCCTCGACGACATAGTTGCTCCCGAGGTAGGGAGCGATCTTTTTGGCCTTGGTCGGAGACTCGACGATGACCAGACGACGCGGCTCGGCGGAGCTGTCCCCCGAGCCGTTGTTACGTGCTGCCACCTTGCTGCCGAACCTTCCCTAGTGCGTTTTCACAAGCAGATTTGCCTGCCCCACTCCTAACAGACTGACATACGTCGAGCAAATACTCGCAGATCAGTCATTCATCTTCCTACTCAGCGTGGGGCCAATTGGTACGTGCGTCCACATTCGCAGGAGCCTCGCCGACGTTCTCGGTGAGGCGCAACAGCCGACGTCGGCCGGTGATTCGAAGGCCAGGATTGGACCCGCGGGTGCCGATCAGAGTCGGGGCGATGCCAGCGCGCATCAACGATTGAGCGAGGACCGCATGAGTCTCCGGCGCGTGCGGATCGAGGCCGAGTACGTAGCGTTCCCCCTCCGCCTCGGGACGCCCCGACGCGAGCACCCATGCCCGCAACTCCCGAGAACCGGGCACCCACCCGGGAGGCACGGCCTTCACCGCACCCTTGGTCCACAACGACGCCAACGCGGACAGTTCCGGAACCGACGCGGTGCGGACGAGAGGACGGTCTTCTTCGGACCGTCCCAGCTCTGCCGACAGACCACATTGTTCGATCAACTCGGCGATGGCATCGGCCCGCCACTGCGCGTCGACGACGACGGAGATACGCGCTGATCCCGAGGACGTGACGACATGGCCGGTGGCAGCCAGCAGTCCGCTGAGATCGGTCACCGCGGGCGGCAACGACTCGGCAGAGAAGAAGGACAGCTGGTTCACAGCATGGACATTAGGACATCGACACCGGCAGACACTGCTTTCGACTCTTCCTGGTGGTTCGCCACGAACGAAACATCCCCCTTTCTCGAACGGCTTTTCACGGCCGATCGAGAAAGGGGGATGAAGGTTCTCGTCTCCGAGGAGAAAAGAATCAGACTGCGCGAACGCCCGTTGCCTGAGGACCCTTGGTGCCCTGGCCGACCTCGAACTCGACGCGCTGGTTCTCCTCGAGGGTGCGGAAGCCGCTGCCCTGGATCTCGGAGTAGTGAACGAAAACGTCAGCGGAGCCGTCTTCTGGTGCGATGAATCCAAAGCCCTTTTCGGCGTTGAACCACTTCACAGTTCCCTGTGCCATGCTTTTCCTTCTCTTTCTAACACCGGATTCGATGGAGCGCACTTTCGATCCATCGGGCCGGTTCCGACCGCTGCACTTGTACGAATCCCCCTCAGGATTCCCCCTGATGGACGAGCTCTCCCAGTACCGCGCCCGCAACATAAGATCCTGCGAAGCGTAGAACGAACACAGAAGCTGCGACCGCGTCAAGTGAACCATGAACTCCGCGTTCGCAACAGTCGAAAACCGCCCCTTTTCGAACAAATTGCCCGTCTTGTAACAACACACAACGCCGGACGGGTGGAATGCGGCTCTCACCAGGGCTCGAGCCGCTCGTTTCGGGTCCGCGATAGCATGAGGACCCCAGGTCGCGCCTAGGCAGGAGTGGAGCCTGCGGAACGACCCAGCAAGCCCAGGAGTGGAGCCTGCGGAACGACCCAGCAAGCCCGAACGGGCGGCCAGTAGATCGAACGAATGCATGGAGACCGGCAGTGAGCGAGAAGCATCCGCACGACGGTGCGGATGTCCGGAGTTACGGGCAGCGGCTGCTGGATCGAGTGTTGGCCGGTACCCCCGCCGACGACGGCCCCGTCACGCACGTCGCCGAGATGCCGGCTCGATCGTCCAGTTTTGCACCATGGCCGTCGTGGGTCGGCCCGGAAGTGGTGCAGGTGATCACCTCTCGGGGCATCGCACAACCGTGGACGCATCAGGCCCGGGCCGCGACGCTCGCCGCCGAGGGCAGTCATGTGGTGCTCTCGACGAGTACGGCTTCGGGCAAATCGTTGGCCTATCAGCTGCCCATTCTGACGACGCTGGCCGCCGACGCCCGGGCGACGGCTCTGTATCTCGCACCGACCAAGGCCCTCGGTGCCGATCAGCTACGCACCACCATCTCGATCACCGACGAGTTGCGTTCGCTGTCAGACGATCTCGCCGAGGTGTTTCCCAGCTCGTACGACGGCGATACCCCGATCGAGATTCGGCAGTGGGCCAGAACCAATGCGCGCTGGATCTTCACCAATCCCGACATGTTGCACCTGGGCATCCTCGGTGCGCACGAACGATGGTCGCGTTTCCTGCGCAACCTGCGCTACGTGGTGGTCGACGAATGCCATTACTACCGTGGTGTTTTCGGCTCCAACGTGGCTTTGGTGCTACGCCGATTGCGACGCCTCTGCGCGCGCTACGGAGCGTCTCCGGTGTTCGTTCTCGCCAGTGCCACCACCTCGGAGCCGGGACGCGCTGCCAGTCGACTCATCGGAGCGCCCTGCGAGGAGATCACCGAAGACGGCTCGCCCCACGGAGCGCGTACCGTCGCACTCTGGGAACCGCCGCTGCTCAAGGAGATAACCGGCGAGAACGGTGCGCCGGTACGCAAATCGGCGGGGGCCGAGGCGTCGCGCATCATGGCGGATCTGTTGATCGAGGGTGCACGGACACTCGCGTTCGTACGGTCCAGGCGCGGAGCCGAGGTCACTGCGTTGGGGACCCAGAGAATTCTCGCCGACGTCGATCCGCAACTGGTCCGACGCGTCGCCGCTTATCGCGCAGGCTATTTGGCCGAGGATCGTCGCAAACTCGAACGCGACCTGTCCGACGGCACCCTGCTGGGAGTGGCCACCACCAACGCACTCGAACTCGGCGTCGACATCGCCGGTTTGGACGCCGTCATCGTCGCCGGCTTCCCGGGCACCGTCGCCTCGTTCTGGCAGCAGGGTGGGCGTGCCGGACGACGCGGGGAGGGCTCACTGCTGGTACTCGTCGCGCGCGACGATCCGTTGGATACCTACTTGGTGCATCACCCGGCTGCCCTGCTGGACAAGCCGGTCGAGGCAACCGTCACCGACCCGACCAATCCGTACATCCTCGCTCCCCAATTGCTCTGCGCTGCAGTCGAACTACCGATCACCCTAGCCGAGGCCGAGGCGTTGAGCGCGGAATCGGTACTCGAAGAGCTCGAACTGAAGGGCTACGTGCGTAAGCGTCCTCACGGGTGGTTCATCACCCCCGAGGGGCAGCAGCTGTCTCCGCACGGTGCGGTCAACATTCGCGGCGGCACGGGCGTGCAGGTCGCCATCGTCGACGGCGAATCCGGCCGCATGCTCGGCACAGTCGACGGCGGACGTGCCCCTGCCACTGCACATCCCGGTGCGGTGCACATTCATCAGGGCGAGTCCTTCGTGGTCGACGAGCTCGATCTCGAGGCCGGCCTCGCGCTGGTGCATGCCGAACAACCCGAGTGGAACACCTCGGCGCGCGAGATCACCGACATCGCGATCACGGCGGTGCACGAATCCGTCGACTACGGCGAGGTCCGCGTCGCGCTGGTGCAGGTGAACGTCACCCATCAGGTGGTGGGATATCTTCGACGCCTCCCGTCGGGAGAGGTCCTCGATTCCATCGAACTCGACATGCCGGCCCAGACCCTCGACACCCGCGCCGTCATGTACACCATCACCCCGGAGTTGTTGGAGCACAGCGGTGTTCCATTCGAGCGATTCCCCGGATCGCTGCACGCGGCCGAGCACGCCGCCATCGGCTTGCTGCCGTTGGTCGCGACCTGCGATCGATGGGACATCGGCGGAGTGTCGACGGCATTACACCCCGACACCGGCCTGCCGACGGTCTTCGTCTACGACGGTTACGACGGCGGAGCAGGCTTCGCAGACCGCGGACACGTGGCCATCGCCGACTGGCTCGCCGCCACCAAGGACGCCATCGTCTCCTGCGAATGTCAGACCGGTTGCCCGTCCTGTGTGCAATCCCCGAAATGCGGAAACGGCAACGACCCCCTGGACAAAGAGGGTGCCGTTCGAGTGCTGACCGCAGTGTTGGCGGCCGTCACTCGCGAGGGATGAGCCGGCCGATCTCGCAGTCAGGAACCTGGTGGCTGGGGACCGAGTGGGGGTTCACCGCAAACGCGCGCGCGTTTGCCATGCGCGCGCAAAATTGCCAGGGTTTCGCGGGGATTACCAGTCATTTTTCGCAAACGCGCGCGCGTTCAAGGCTTGGATCGAACTGGTGCGCCACCCTGCTTGTCGTTGCCAACACCTCGGGTGGTGTGGTGGGGAGAGGATCAGCCCACAGAATCGAGACAACGCATGACCATTGCCCGGCAGATACCGAAAGCCACCGACCTGCGCGAGGTGCTCTCGTTCAAGAAGCCCGATCTGAACCTGCGTCGACGACGCCTCAGCGCGGCACTGACCATCGACGATCTCCGCACCATCGCCCGTCGCCGTACCCCGCGCGCGGCATTCGACTACACCGACGGCGCGGCCGACGCCGAGATCTCGCTCTCCCGGGCCCGGCAGGCCTTCCGCGACGTCGAATTCCACCCCTCGATCCTGCGAGACGTCTCCCACGTCGACACCTCGACGACGGTGTTCGGCGGACCGTCCGCGCTTCCGTTCGGTATCGCGCCGACGGGTTTCACCCGCTTGATGCAGACCGAGGGCGAATACGCCGGTTCTGCCGCCGCCGGCGCTGCGGGGATTCCGTTCTCCCTCTCGACGCTGGGCACCACGTCGATCGAGGACGTCAAGGCCACCAACCCGAACGGCCGAAACTGGTTCCAGCTCTACGTCATGCGTAACCGCGACATCTCGTTCGGACTGGTCGAACGCGCCGCGAAAGCAGGCTTCGACACCCTCCTGTTCACGGTCGACACACCGGTCGCCGGAGCTCGCCTGAGAGACAAACGCAACGGGTTCTCCATTCCGCCGCAGTTGACCGCGTCGACCATCGCCAACGCCATTCCGCGTCCATGGTGGTGGTGGGACTTCCTCACCACGCCCAAGTTGGAGTTCGCGTCGCTGACCTCTACCGGCGGCACAGTCGGAGAGCTGGTCGATTCAGCGATGGATCCCTCCATCTCGTTCGAGGATCTCGACGTCATCCGTGAGATCTGGCCCGGCAAGTTGGTCGTCAAAGGTGTTCAGTCGGTGGCGGATTCGGCGCGCCTGGCCGAACTGGGTGTGGACGGCATCGTTCTGTCCAATCACGGAGGCCGACAACTCGATCGGGCTCCCGTCCCCTTCCACCTGCTGCCGCAGGTCGTCCGTGAAGTCGGCTCCGACTTCGAAGTAGCCGTCGACACCGGCATCATGCACGGTTCCGACATCGTGGCCTCCATCGCAATGGGAGCATCGTTCACGCTCGTCGGCCGGGCGTATCTGTACGGCCTGATGGCCGGTGGGCGCGCGGGCGTCGACCGCATGATCGAGATTCTGAGGGAGGAGATCATCCGCACCATGCAACTGCTGCAGGTCAATTCACTCGCGGAACTGACCCCGGAACACGTCACTCAACTCACTCGGTTGGCCCCTCTGCAGTCCGGTGCCGCCGCATTCACGCCGCGATGACCGCTGCGGACGGACCGTCGCTGCCGGGGTT
>NZ_KQ031373.1:134978-232076 GCF_000963615.1 Rhodococcus sp. PML026
GCCCGCCCCGGCCAATGCAGCGAGATCGGCCGCCGACTGCGCCTGATGACGAGCGCCCACCGCCGAACCGACGTGCATCACCATCACCACGACGGCGATCAACGCCGACATCGCCAGCGCCGCCAACACCGTCGCCCCGCCCTCGTCATCACGCACACCTGATTTCATTCCGCTGCAACCGGTTCCGCAGCAGCAACCGCCTCCGCCGACAGCATCAATCCCGGCAGCGGACTCTCCACCTCCACCCGCGCGACGAAGAATTCACCGTCTTCGCGCACCGTGATCCGAGCACCCTCCGGCGCAACCCGCTCCCCTACCGACACAGCCCGGGCCCCATCACCTCTCGCCGCCAATCGAGCCGCTTCCCGCGCAGCGTCGACGCAGCCGATGTGCATCGTCACCGACACGATCGCACCGATGCACACCACGATCACTGCGACGATGGACGCGACGGCGATCGCCGCCTCCACCGTCACAGCCCCGTCCTCACCGCCCGGAATCAGACGGCTGTGTTGAGCGCTCGATCGATGATCCCCGTCAGCGCGGTCACGATACTGTCCCCCGTCACCACCGTGTAGAGCACCGCGCCGAACGCCGCGGCGGCGATGGTGCCGATCGCGTACTCCGCGGTCGACATACCGTCGTCCTCCACACCGAACAATGCGATTCGAGTCTTGATCTCCTGCAGTGCATTCCCCATCATGACGCTTCCCCTCCCAGTATTCCGGCGCGGCGTGTCCGCACCGGACGATTCGTTGTTCGGCGGTCACATCAGACCGCCGCCCAGAACATTGCCCGCAAGGCCGATCACCACGGGGACGATGCCCAGGCAAATGAAGGCGGGCAGAAAACACAGACCCAGCGGTCCGCTGATCAGCACACCGGCCCGTTCGGCCGCAGCCGCCGACGCGTCCTCGGCCCGAGTTCGTTGGGTGGCAGCCAGTTCCGTCATCGCCGACGCCATGGACGACCCGGCCCGGGCGGATCGTCGCGCCATCCGTGACAGCGCCTCGGTCTCCGGATCCTTCGCCACTGCGTCCCACGCCGTAGCCGCATCGGCCCCCAGCTCGAGTAGATCGGCGGCCTTGCGCAGAGCGATACCGAATGCGGGCGGAGCGGAGTGGGCTGCGGCCGCCGCGGCAGTCGAGATCGGAAGTCCGGAACGCAGACACGCAGCGAGAAGGTCGAACGTCGTGGCCACGGCGAGCGGATCGGGTCCGGAGTCGTCGACGGCATCGGTCGTCGAAAGCCCCGCAACCTCCACCCGCGACAAACCACCACGGGCAGCGGGGACGACGACCAATGCCGTTGCCAGACATAGTGCGATCGCCCACGTCATGTCGTCACCTTGCCGGTGATCGCATCGGTCCACAGCAGACCTGCGCAGCCGAGAGCGGTGCCGATGAGGAGCAGAATTCCGCCCAGCCCGCCGCCCAGCAGTATGCGCAGCGGATCGGCCCCCATCAGTTGTCCGAGCGCGACCCCGAGGACGGGCAGTCCAGCCAACACCAATGCAGTAGCGCGGGCCCCTGCCAGCGAGGCCTCGGTTCGTTCCCGGAATCGCCGACGTCCGAGCAGGTCCTCGCGCACGGCGTCGAGCAACTCGGCGAGTGCGAGGCCGTGTTCGTCGGCCACCCGCCACGCCGCCGCCAAACGGTCCAGTTCGGGGTTCAACAGTGGATCCGACGCGGCTATCCCGTCGGCAGCGCGTCCACCGAGTCGCGATCTGGACGCAGCACCGCGCAGCGCCTCCGATGCGATCCCGCCGCACTCGTCCGCAGCCACCTCGCCGGCAGTCGCCGGGTGAGCACCGACGCGCAATTCACCGATGACCACTTCGACTCCGGTTGCCAACCAATCCAATTCGGCCGTCCGACGGGCGCGTACGGTGCGACGGCCATGTCGGTACCATCCGGTACCGCCCGCCACGAACAGAGCCGCCGCGCCCCACGGACCGCCGATCCAGAACATGCCCACGGCCGACACCGACGCTACAGCCACAGGGAACGCCCACCCAGGAACCCCGACGGCACCTCGACCGCGGCGCGATAGTCGGCGAGAGCTGCTGGGCCACAGCATGAATGCAGCGGCCAGGACGCACAGTGCCGCCGTCATCGCATCTCGCCACAGCGCCGAGCGAGCAGTTCGTGCAGCCCGCGCCGCCCCGGCACGGCATCGGATTCAGCGGACCACGCCGGCACGATATGGACACGGCCTGTCGAATCCACCTCGACCAATCCGATCTCCCGCAATCGCCGCGTACCGTCGGCGCTCCGGTGGACGTGCAGGACGACCTGCACGGCCGCCGCAAGTTGACTGTGCAGGGCGTCGCGACCCATTCCGCCCAGTGCGGCAAGAGCTTCGAGGCGAGCGGGAACTTCCGAGGGCGAATTGGCATGGATGGTTCCGGCGCCGCCGTCGTGCCCGGTGTTGAGCGCCGTCATCAGGTCGATCACCTCGGCCCCGCGCACCTCACCGACGACGAGCCGATCGGGTCGCATCCGCAGTGCCTGGCGAACCAATTGCCGAACCGACACCTCGCCCACACCTTCGACGTTCGGAGCACGGGCCACCAGGCGCACCACATGAGGATGCGCCGGTGCCAACTCGGCCGCGTCCTCCACGCAGACGATTCGTTCGGCCGGGTCGACCTCGCCCAGCAGAGCAGCCAGAAGCGTGGTCTTTCCAGCGCCGGTACCTCCGACGACCAGAAACGCCAAGCGCGCGAGCACAATCCGCGCGAGCAGATCGTAGCCCTCCTCGGTCACCGCACCGGACGCCCGGAGCGCGGCGAGCCCCTGGGTAGCAGGGCGGAGCACTCGCAACGACAGGCAGGTTCCACCGCTCGCCACCGGTGCCAGCACCGCGTGCAGACGGACCCCGAACGCTCCCTGTCCGACGCCGGGTAATCGGCCGTCGACCCACGGCTGCGCATCGTCCAATCGCCGACCGGCCGAGAGAGCGAGCCGTTGCGCCAGCCGCCTGACCGCGGCTTCGTCGGCGAACTGGACTCCGGTGCGTTCCAGGCCTCTACCGCGATCGATCCACACCTGATCCGGCGCCGTGACCAGGACATCGGTCACCCCTGGCTCGGACAGGAGCGGCTCCAACGGTCCTGCTCCGGTGAGCTCGGTCTGCAGAATACGCAGTGCCGCAAGCATATCGGTGTCACCGATGACTCCCCCGGCCTCGGTGCGGATGGCCGCGGCAACGGTCGCCGGCATTGGAGACTGCGCCGAGGCAGCCAGCCGATCTCGTACGCGGTCGAGCAGATCGGCGGTGACGACTGCGCTCATGCGGCCCACCGCTGACCACCGGGCTTGTGCGCGAACGTATCCAGTACCACGGTTGCCGCCGCCGCGAGCGGTGACCGGCGGCCGAGAGCAAGTCCGCCCCGCTCGAGACGCTCGGCCAATCCCGGCTCGGCCCGCATCGACGTCAGCAGCGACAGGTCGAGGGCGGCCGCGATGTCCGCGGCCCGCAGTCCCCCGGGGGCGGGGCCACGAACGACCAATCCGACGTTCGCATTTCGACTCGAGATCTCGTCCGCTACTGCTTCTGCCGACGTCACGGCCCGCAATTCCGCAGGCAGCACCAGTACGACGAGGTCGGCCGCGGCGTACAGGGCGTCCGAGAGGTCATCGGAGTGGCGCGGGGCGTCGCACACCACGAGATCGCCTCCAGCGCGCCCTGCGTCGAGCACAGCCGCCGCGGAAACGGCCGAGAGTCCGGTTCGCCGGTCGTCGGTTCGCCCGAGTGCCAGCACCGACAATCCGTTCTTCGATGGCAGCGCGCCGTGGAGTGCGTCGCCGGATACTCGCCCGCCCTCGACGACGAGGCCGGACCATCGCAAACCTGGGGCGTTCTCCCAGCCGAGCAGCAGATCGAGGCCGCTGCCGTACCGGTCGGCTTCGACCATGAGTGTGCGTTGCCCCGTGCGACTGCTGCACAGGCCCAGCGCCGCCGCAAACGTGGAGGCACCCGCACCTCCGCGGGCACCGACGACCACGATGACGCCACCGCCGCCCGGCGATGTGGCGACGGGTTCACCGAGGATGCGAACGAGCGTGTCCTCGTCCGAGGGTAACGAGACGACGTGTTCGGCACCGAGCGCTGTGGCCGTCCGCCAATCGTCGAGTGTCGGCGAGGCGGCCGTGACCAGAACGACGCCGGGCCGCCGCGGAAATCCGCCTGCGAGCGCCGACTCGGCAGAAGAAAAATCGATCAAAATAGTTCCTTGGAATTCCCAAATCGGGCGCGCCGATCCGATACCGACCAGTAAGTTCTGCTCTTCCACAACACAATCCGCGGCTGCGGCGATTCGATACACGTCCTGACGCAGTCCGTGATGGTCGATCGACATCGACGCGTTCGCATTCGTCCGCCGTGAAATCGGATCCGTTTTCATGGACCCAAGCGTGCGCGAGAATCCGCTCGCGCGGCGCGCGACTTGGGGAAATGTGAATAGATCGGCCCCTGTGGATGAATACCGGTACCGCGGTACCAGTTTTCGGCCTACCCCGAAAAAGAGGACGACCCTCGCCAGGGGGGGAGGAGGCGAGGGTCGTCTGGTTCAGCCCCGGGGGGTCGGGCTGAACACCGCCCGGAATGAACCGGGCTCGTGGAAAATACTACACCCGTGGACGTCCTTGTTTGCAAGTTCAACCGTCTCAATTTGTGGACATGTTCGGAGCGAGTCGAGAAGAGAAGTTGCGCGACATCCACCGGTCACCACCGGCCACTATGGTGACAATCGTGACCCTCAGCGCAGACACCGACGACGCCCCCGCCGGCCGACGCGCAGCGCGCGTCGCCGCCTTCTTCGACCTCGACAAAACGATCATCGCGAAGTCCAGCACTCTGGCCTTCAGCAAGCCGTTCTTCGACCAAGGTCTGATCAACCGGCGAGCGGTACTCAAGAGCAGCTATGCGCAGTTCTTGTTCCTGCTCTCCGGTGCCGATCACGACCAGATGGAACGCATGCGCGCACACATCGCCGGTATGACCGCCGGGTGGGACGTCGAACAGGTGCGAGCAGTGGTGGCCGAAACCCTGCACGACATCGTCGATCCCCTCGTCTTCGCCGAAGCGGCCGATCTGATCGCGGACCACAAGCTCCGCGGACACGACGTGGTGGTCGTCTCAGCGTCGGGCGACGAGATCGTGCATCCCATCGCCGAACTGCTGGGTGCCGACCACAGCATGGCCACGACGATGGTGACTGTCGACGGCAAGTACATCGGCGAGGTCGACTTCTACTGCTACGGCGAGGGCAAGGTCGACGCCATGAAGTCCCTGGCGGCACAACATGATTACGACCTGTCCAAGAGCTACGCCTACTCGGATTCGATCACCGACGTGCCGATGCTGCGGGCGGTCGGGCACCCCACCGCCGTCAATCCAGACCGCGCGCTCCGCAAAGAGGCCTCGTCCCTCGGCTGGCCGATTCTGACATTCTCGAACCCCGTTTCGCTGCGCTCCCGCATTCCGAATCCGTCCGGAAAGACCGTAGTAGCCAGTGCTGCAGCAGGTTTCAGCGCCATAGCGGCCGGCGCGATCACCTACGGACTACTCCGCAGAAAACGATGAGCCCAAACCCTTGATGTGAGCGGCGTCACGGGGTACAAATGACGTACGGAAGAACGGAAGGCCAAGAACGAACCGGAAGAGAAGGTTCGCTTCTCCCGACCGCGATTCCCAGCACGGACACCGGCACCCACGCGGAGCTTGCCACCTAATGGCAGAAGCGCTGTGGGCCTGCGATATTCGTGGGTGATCAGCAAGAACCCTGCACCGGTTGCAGGGATGACCTCATCACCGTCGAGTTCTCGCCGAGGCCACGTGGTAGTCCATCACAGCCCACCTGTGCACGCTTGGTAACCAGGCGCTCCGTGCTAACGGGCGGCGACGTCGACGCAAGTCGGCATCGCCGCCCTTTTACGTGTGCACAACTCCTACTGTGCAGCTTCTGCAATCGAAGTCGCTTCTGCCGCACCAGCTTCGAATGCTCCGAGGCAGAGGATCACCCAACTACCGACGCCCGTTGCCGTGCCCTCGGCGAACCCGGCGGCTCCATCCCGGTACGCGTTCGCTCGACGCATCCAGCTCACCTCGGGCACGCCCAGGTTGTGCGGATCAAATCCCGACGATGCGGCCACCAACCTCGATGCAGCACGCGCGACGATGCCGTCGGCAGTTCCGAAAGGCCGCAGCGTCAACAGTTCACCGTGCACGACTGCGGCGATCACCGGAGCGGGCGCGGACGTTCCACCCGTCACCAACTGTGCGAGCAGATCGAGCCGCTCACCGATGCCGGCGTCCGTGCGCGGCCGACCGAGCGAGGACGCGTCGTCGACGAGATCCGCGGCAGCCAACAGATGTAGGCGGGCCAGCGTCTGCAGTGGTGCGCGCTTCCACGTCGACAACGTGTTCTGCAGGGCGTCACCATCGAGAGCAGCGGCCACTCGCAGCGCACCCGCCAGAATCGGGTCGCCCTCCTCGCCTTCGCGAGGGAAATCCATCGAACCGCCCTCGAGCGCGGAGGACGAACGAGCTGCCCGCACAGCGGCCTCGGCCGCGGTCGCCGGCCACCCACGACGATTGGCCTTGTGCCGATGCACGGCACCGAGGGCATCGCGTGCCCGTTCGGCGGAATCGACAACTCCGGGCAATTCCAGCAGCGGGGCGAGGGGGTCCGTCACGACAGACGACGGTACCCCCTCACCTCACGCTCTACTTCGCCCCTGCCGCCAACAACTCGGCGCGGGCCCGACGACGCTTGGCCTGTTCGGCCGGGTCGGGCACCGGGACGGCTGCGAGCAGCCGCTTGGTGTATTCATTGGTTGGACGACGCAGGATCTGGTCCGTCGTACCGAACTCGGCCAACTTACCCTTGTTCAGGACCGCGATGCGCTTGGCCAGCACCTCCACGACAGCGAGGTCGTGACTGATGAACAAGCACGCGAACCCGTACTCCCGCTGCAGCTCTTTGAACAGCTCGAGCACCTTTGCCTGCACCGACACATCGAGTGCCGACGTCGGTTCGTCGGCCACCAGCAACGTCGGCTCCAAGGCGAGCGCCCGCGCGATACCGACGCGCTGACGCTGGCCGCCGGACAGCTGGTGCGGATAGCGGTTGCGCATGGTCCGCGACAGGTGGACCCGGTCGAGAAGTTCCTCGACCTTCCGATTTCGATCTGCCGCACTGTGCTCGGTGTGCAACAGCATCGGTTCGGCGATCGACTGCCCGATCGGCCAGCGTGGGTTCAGCGACGAACCCGGGTCCTGAAACACGATGCCGACCTTGCTGCGCACCGACCGCAGTTCGCGATTCGACATGTTCGTGATATCGACACCACCGATCGACAACGAGCCGCCGGTGAGCTTGTTGAGCCCCACCACAGCCTTGCCGATCGTGGACTTACCCGAGCCGGATTCACCGACCAGGCCGACGACCTCACCCATCTCGATATCGAGGCTGACGCCGTCGACAGCCCGGAACACGGTACGGCCCGGGTACTCGATGACACCGTCGACGATGCTCAGTGCGCGAGTGTCCTCGGCCGCCTTCGGTGCGGCGACGGTCCCCGCGGCCACGGACTCGATGCTGCTGCCGAGGTGCGGAACCGACGCGAGCAACTGCTGTGTGTACGGATGCGACGCGTTCTTGAATATTGTTTGCGCCGCATCGGTTTCGACGATGACGCCGTCCTTCATCACCGCGATGCGGTCGGCCATGTCGGCCACCACACCCATGTCGTGGGTGATCAACACGATCGACGCGTCGATGCGGTTCCGGAGATCGCGCATCAGGTCGAGAATCTCGGCCTGCACCGTGACGTCCAGGGCCGTGGTCGGCTCGTCCGCTATCAGTAGCGACGGATCCGAGGACAGCGCCTGTGCGATCATGGCGCGCTGACGCTGACCACCGGAGAGCTGGTGCGGGTAGTAGTCCACCCGAGTCTCCGGATCAGGCATCTCGACAAGCTTGAGGAGCTCGACGGCCCGTGCCTTCGCTTCCTTCTTCGACAAAGAAGTGTGCGCCCGGATGGCCTCGGTGATCTGCCAGCCGATCGAGTAGACCGGATTGAGCGCCGTCATGGGCTCCTGGAAAATCACCGCGACGTTCTTGCCGCGGATGGGTGCGAGCTGCTTCTCGGGCAGCCCGACCAGTTCTTTCTCGCCCAGCACGATGCTGCCCGACACCCGCGAATTATCCGCCAGCAGACCGGGAATGGCCATCGCCGTCGTCGACTTACCCGATCCGGACTCACCTACGATGGCGAGAACTTCGCCTGCGGCGACCGTGAACGAAACGGTGTCGACGGCCTTGCGCCACACCTTTTCGACCTCGAACTCGACCGTCAGATCGGTGACGGTCAGGACCGTGTCCTTCTCAATACTCATGTCAGTTCCGTTTCGGATCGAGTGCGTCACGGAGTGCGTCGCCGAGCATGATGAATGCGAGCACCGTGACCGAGAGGAACGCGGCCGGGAACAGCACCAGGTGCGGCGACGTGAGGAACCTGGCCTGACCGAGGTTGATCTGTAGGCCCCAGGAGATCTCGGGCGCCTGCAATCCGATTCCGAGGAACGTCAGCGTCGCCTCGGCCGCGATGAACGTACCCACCGAGATGGTGGCGTAGATGATCACCGGAGCCAGCGCGTTGGGAAGGATGTGTCGCACCAGAATGCGGTAGGTCGACGCTCCCAATGCCTGTGCCGCCTGGACGTATTCACTGTTCTTGATCGAGATCACCGACGATCGCACCAGGCGCATCGCCGTCATCCAACCGAAGGCCACCAGGGCCAACGACACGGTGAAGATCGTGCGCTGGGCGGTGACGGTGAGCAGGATCAGGGCACCGAGCAGCAGCGGAATTCCGAAGAACACGTCCGTGAAGCGCGCCAGGACGCTGTCGATCGCACCGCCGAAGTAGCCGGCGAGAGCACCGATCAGAACGCCGATGATCAGCACGCCGATCACCGAGAGCACACCGATGGACAGCGAGATCCGCGCACCGTAGATGACGTTGGCGTAGTAGTCGCAGCCCTGGATGTCGGTGCCGAACCAGTGTGCTGCACTGGGTTTTTGACCGGAATTCGACAGCGAACACACTCGCGGGTCGATGCCGCGGGCGAACAGTTGCGGGAACACCGCCATGACCAACAGCACCAGCAGCAGGAACGTGCCGATGATGAAGAACGGGCTCTTACGCAAGAACTTCCACGCGTTACCCCAGAGGCTTGCCTGCCCGACAAGATCGACGGCCTCCCCGGTGGCGACATTTCCGGGCTGACCCTCCTCGGCGAGGTGGCGAGCTGCGCTCGAATCTTCCTTATTCATAACGAATCCTTGGATCGAGTACCGCGTAGAGAACATCCACCACGAGGTTGAAGAAGATGTAGAAGAACACGAAGAGCGTCACGATGCCGACGACGACGGCCCCCTCCTGGCGAGCCAGCCCGTCGTAGATCGCGCGACCGAGCCCGGGGAGGTTGAACACCGTCTCGGTCACGATCGCACCGCCGAGCAATCCGCCGACATCGGCACCGATGAAGGTGACCACAGGAATGAGCGAATTCCGCAGTGCATGGCGAACGATGATGCGACGGTTGCTGATTCCCTTGGACTTGGCGGTGCGGATGTAATCGGCAGCCATGGATTCGGCCACCGACGTACGCGTCAGACGAGCGACGTAGGCCATCGACAGCGACGCGAGCACCAGGCCGGGAAGCAGGTAACTGGACCACCCGTCGTTGATGCCGGAGATGGGAAAGATACCCAGCTTGAGCCCCAGCGTGAACTGCGCGATGAAGCCGAGTACGAACACGGGCACCGAGACCAGCAGCGTCGTCGAGATGAGCACCAGGTTGTCGAAGAAAGATCCGCGCTTCAGTGCGGCCAGCACGCCTGCCGCGATACCCATGACGGTCTCGATGACGACGGCGACGATGGTCAACCGGACCGTCACCGGAAGTGCCCGCTCGATGGTGTCGAGGACGGGACGGCCGGAGAAGTCGGTTCCGAAGTCGCCCTGGAAGAAGCCTGCGATGTACTTGAAGTATTGGACGAACAGATTGTCGTCGAGGTTGAACTCGTCTCGCAGCTGGGCGACGACGCCGGGTGCGAGGGGACGGTCTCCAGCAAGGGCGCGGATGGGATCACCCGGCAGCGCGTAGACCATCGCGAAGATCAAGAACGAGGAGCCGATCAGGACGGGAATCGTCAGCAGTAATCGGCGAGTGATGTAGCGACCCACTGTGTGTCTTCTCCTTGAACAAGGGACGAACCTGCGCCTCGGGTCTTGCCGGCGCAGGTCGGTGTGGGACGGTTACGCCCCACGGTTGAACGAGACCCGGTGGGTGACAACCGATTACGCCTGGTTGCCACCCACCTGGGCGCGCCGTCAGCTGACTACGACGTCTTCGAGGATGATGTTGCCTCGGTTGTCGATCTTGACGTCGGAGACGCGGTCGGACCACACGGCCTGGTTCAGGCCGTAGAACAGCGGGGTCGCGGGCATCTGGTCGATCAGGATGTCCTCGGCCTTCTGGTAATCCGCCGCTGCAGCGTCGATGTCCTCCGCGTTGTTGCCCTCGGCCAACGCGGCGTCGAATGCCGGGTCGTTGAAGAAGACGTAGTTGCTACCGGCCGGCGGGGTTGCCGCAGCCGAGTACAGCGGGGACAGGAAGTTGTAGATCGACGGGTAGTCCATGATCCAACCCGAACGGAACGGACCGGTCATGCCCTTGGCGTCCTGCAGCGGCAGGTACTGCGCAAACTGGAGGTCACCGCGCAGTGCGTAGTTCACGCCCAGGTTGTCACGCAACTGGTTGCCCACCGCGGTCATCCACGAATCGTGGCCCGCACCGGCGTTGAACCACAGGTCCACCGGCTGGCTGCGGTCGAACCCGGCCTCGTCGAGCAGACGGTTTGCCTCGTCGGGGTTGAGTTCGCAGTTGGCACCACATGCGTCCTCGCGGTAACCGTCCACGACGGGCGAGGCGAAAGAATTTGCCGGAGTACGGGTATCGGTGAAGATAGCGGTTGCGATGGCCTGACGATCGATGGCCATCGAGAATGCCTTACGCACGTTCGGATCCTGGAAGCGCGGATCGTACGTCGGGAACCCGAGAGAGGTGATGTCGGGACGTGCACGCTCGCCGTACCGGTCACCGAACTGATCCCGCGCGGTGGCCCACGCGTCCTCGGGCAGATCGAGCATGACGTCGAGTCCGCCGCCCTGAACATCGTTGTAGCCGGTGTTCAGCTCGGTGTAGACCTTGAAGTTGACGCCTGCGGACTTGGCGGCGTTGTCGCCTGCGTAGTCGTCGTACTTCGTAACGGTGAATCCCTGTCCCGGAACGAAGTCCGAGTCGGCCTTGAACGGGCCGTTACCGATCGGGCGAGCACCGAAAGCGTCGGGGTCGGCGTAGAACGCCTCCGGCAGCGGATCGAATGCGGTGTAGCCCAGCGTCAGTGGGAAGATGGCGAACGGTCCGTTGAGCTTGACGGTGAAGGTCGTGTTGTCGACGACGTTCAGTCCACTCAATTCGGTTGCAACAGGTTCTGCGGTGTCACTGCCCTGCAGATCTGCGTAGCCCTCGATGTTCTCGAAGAAGTACGACGCACCGAATGCGTTGGTGCTGAGCGCGTTGTAGCTCCACGCCTTGGTGTAGGACTCGGCGGTGACCGGCGTGCCGTCGTGGAAGGTCCAGCCATCCTTGAGCTTGATGGTCCACGTCGTGTTGTCCTCGGACTCGACGGACTCGGCAACGCCGTTGTACTCGACACTGTTGTCGTCGTCGTTGAACGTCACCAGTGGAGTGAACAGCGCCTCGAGAACCTGGCTGCCCTCGCTCTCGGTGGTGTTACCGGGAATCAGCGGGTTCTCCGGCTCGCCGATGTAGATGCTGTAGACCCCATCGGCACTGCCGCCGGAGCTCGAGCCCCCACCGCCACAAGCGGCGAGCAAGCTCGCACTCATCAGCACAGCCGTGGTGACTACCGCGGCACGTTTGATACGCAAGGAAATCCTCCATCCAGATGTGAACACGGGGTCGTCCGTGCTCAGTTCCTCGGGCGCGACGCCCGGGGATTCGTGGGCGACCGCAAGACACGGCCTGTGAGCCGTACCAACGATCTGATGGAACGAACTTTAGACACATCCTGAAACGAACATGTGAACTCCCCCGGGTTTTGTTGACCGGCGAGTAAGTCGGAAACATGATCGAAACGTTTCGGCAAGTCGATTTCCCACAGTGCGGGCAGAGTCGCCGAGACAACCTCCCGTCGACGACGGCGATGACCGTCCATCGTGCGGAAACAACCGATCACCGCAGATCAAGGGGTTGCAGCCGATTGCAACGGTGCGATCGCCATCACATGTGACTACCCTCACTAGGGGCTCGAGACCGGCTAGTGAGTGCCGTTTCATGGGCGAAAAGCATCGGACGAAAGAGAGCTATTCGAGATGACGACCAGTACCTCCGGCAGCGACGAGACCGCGGTTGCCTCCTACGCACCCTCGGCCGAGTTCGCGGCGCAGGCGAACGCTCAGGCGGATATGTACGCCGCTGCTGAGAAGGATCGGCTCGGGTTCTGGGCCGAGCAGGCCCGCCGGCTGCACTGGCACACCCCGTTCACCGAGGTACTCGACTGGTCCGACGCCCCCGTCGCCAAATGGTTCGCCGACGGCGAGCTCAACGTCGCCTACAACTGCGTCGACCGCCACGTCCTCGACGGCCACGGCGACCAGGTCGCCATCCACTGGGAAGGTGAACCCGGCGACAGCCGCGACATCACCTACTCCGATCTGCTCGCCGAGGTCAGCCAGGCGGCCAACACCCTGACCGAACTCGGCCTCGTCTCCGGCGACCGCGTCGCGATCTACATGCCGATGATCCCCGAGGCCATCGTCTCGATCCTCGCCTGTGCACGCCTCGGTCTGACCCACTCGGTCGTCTTCGCCGGGTTCTCCGCCACCGCACTGCGCTCGCGCATCGACGACGCCGAAGCCAAACTCGTCATCACCACCGACGGCCAGTGGCGACGCGGCAAGCCCGCCCCCATCAAGGACACCGTCGACGAAGCCGTCGACGGAGCCGCTTCCATCCGGAACGTTCTGGTCGTCAAGCGCACCGACTCCGACGTCGCCTGGACCGAGGGACGCGACCTGTGGTGGCACGAGACCGTCGCGAAAGCGTCGAAAGAGCATGAGGCGCAGCCGTTCCCGGCCGAGCACCCCCTGTTCATCCTCTACACCTCGGGTACGACGGGTAAGCCCAAGGGCATCATCCACACCTCCGGTGGTTACCTGACGCAGACCTCGTACACCCACCACAACGTCTTCGACCACAAGGCCGGCACGGACGTCTACTGGTGCACCGCCGACATCGGCTGGGTCACCGGGCACTCCTACATCGTCTACGGACCGCTCTCCAACCGCGCCACGCAGGTCGTCTACGAGGGCACGCCCAATTCGCCCGACGAGCACCGGCACTGGAACGTCATCGAGAAGTACAAGGTGTCGATCTACTACACCTCCCCCACCCTGGTGCGTACATTCATGAAGTGGGGCAAGGAGATTCCCGAGGCACACGATCTGTCCTCGATCCGCCTGCTCGGGTCCGTCGGCGAGCCCATCAACCCCGAGGCGTGGCGCTGGTTCCGCGACGTCGTCGGCGGCGGCAGCGCACCGATCGTCGACACCTGGTGGCAGACCGAGACCGGCGCGATCATGATTTCTCCGCTCCCCGGCGTCACATCCACCAAGCCCGGCTCGGCCATGACTCCGCTGCCCGGTATCTCGGCCAAGATCGTCGACGACGACGCCAAGCCACTGGGCAACGGCGGCAACGGATACCTCGTTCTCTCCGAGCCGTGGCCGGCGATGCTCCGCGGGATCTGGGGCGACATGGACCGCTACAAGGACACCTACTGGTCCCGCTACGCCGAGGAAGGCTGGTACTTCGCCGGTGACGGTGCCAAGTACGACGAGGACGGCGCCCTGTGGGTCCTCGGCCGCGTCGACGACGTCATGAACGTCTCCGGCCACCGCATCTCCACGTCGGAAGTGGAGTCGGCACTGGTCAGTCATCACAGTGTCGCCGAGGCTGCCGTCGTCGGTGCCGCCGACGAGACCACCGGTCAGGGCATCGTCGCGTTCGTCATCCTGCGCGGCGGCGAGGAGAACACCGGCGACGCATTGATCGCCGAGCTCAAAGCTCAGGTCTCCAAGGAGATTTCGCCGATCGCGCGGCCACGGGAAATCTCGATCGTGCCGGAGTTGCCGAAGACCAGGTCCGGCAAGATCATGCGCCGCCTGCTCCGTGACGTGGCCGAGGGCCGCGAACTCGGTGACGTCTCCACCCTCGTCGACCCGAAGGTGTTCGAGGCTATCAAGAAGGGTCGCTAGCGCTCCCATGTGAGTGGAACCTCGTAGCCCACTACGAGGTTCCACTCACATGCGGCGAAGCCGCTCAGACGCTGTCGAGCGACTGGTCTCGCGTTTCCTTCATGATGATCAACGAGATCAGGGTCAGCGCAGCGGCGATGGCGAGATAGACGCCCACCCAGCCGACGCCGTAGGAACTCACCAGCCAGGTTGCGATGAACGGGGCCACTGCAGCTCCGAGGATCGACGCGGTGTTGTACGAAATTCCCGAGCCCGTGTAGCGCACGTTCGTCGGAAACAGTTCCGGCAGAACGGCACTCATGGGCCCGAACGTCAGGCCCATCAGTCCCAGGCCGACGCACATGAACACCAGCATCTTGCCTGCCGACGCGGACGACGGGTCGGCGAACCAGTGGAACGACAGACCGAACAGCACGATCGCCGCGGTGATGACGATGAGCGTGGGGCGGCGGCCGTACTTGTCGGCCAGCAGCCCGGCGACCGGGATCAGCGCCGCGAAGAACAGCACCGCGATGAGCTGGAGTTCCAGGAAGTCCGTGTACGGAATCGCGAGCTTGGGCCCGTTGACGTCGGCCACCTTGCCTGTTCCGTAACTGACCACCCACGTCGTCATGATGTAGAAGAGCGAGTACGTGGCGAGCATGACGAACGTGCCGATGATCAGCTGACGCCAGCTCGTCTTGAACACCTGGGCCAACGGGGTCTTGACCTTCTGGCCGCGCTCGACTGCCAGCTTGAACACCGGCGTCTCCTCGAGCTTGAGGCGGACGTACAGGCCGATGATCACCATGATCGCGCTGAGCAGGAACGGGATGCGCCAGCCCCACGTGAGGAACGCATGGTCGGTGCCGGAGTTCGCGGAGTCGTAGCCGGTCGCGATGACGATGAGCAGGAAGATGCCGTTGGCGAAGAAGAAGCCGATCGGCGCGCCCAGCTGCGGGTACATCGCCGCCCAGGCTCGCTTGCCCGGCTTCGCGGTTTCGGTGGCCAGCAACGCCGCACCACTCCATTCGCCGCCGAGGCCGACGCCCTGAGTGAAGCGCATGAGCGCCAGCAGAGCCGGCGCCCACAGACCCGCCGCGGCGTAGGTCGGCAGGAGCCCGATCGCGAACGTCGCGACACCCATCGTCAGCAGGGACCCGACGAGGGTGGCCTTGCGTCCGATGCGATCACCGAAGTGCCCGAACAGAATCGAGCCGATGGGTCGCGCGACGAACGCCAAACCGAACGTCGCGAACGACGCCAGCAGCGCGGTCGTGTCGTTGCCCGCGGGGAAGAACAGGCGGGGAAAGACGAGCACTGCGGCCGTTGCATAGATATAGAAGTCGAAGAACTCGATGGACGTACCGACCATCGAGGCGATGACGATTCGGGACCGAGGCACCTGAGGTGCGGGAATTGCGCCGTCGTCCGTGACGGCGTGTGGTGAACTCACGAGTGCTCCTGAAGGGGAAAGTTCCCTGAAAATTACCTGATGAATACCTGAGAATTTCACGCCCCCGGGCCGTTCGTTGCCGATTCGTGCAACATTCCCGTGTTTGTCGCGACGGGCGGAGAGGTAACCGACGACGGGCCGAGCGTCGCTCGGCCCCCGCGGGACAGATAATCTGCTACTTAGGCACTACTGTCGATACGATCTTCCGCAACACCGAGCAGAGCGATCACCGCAATACCGAGCACAGCGATTACAAGGGGTCGAGAGTTGAGCGTCAGCAATGACAAGGGATACGGCAACGGCGTCCCGAACACGATTTCGTCGATACCTCTCACCGATGTCGATGCCCGCACACCCGGTAGCGCGAGCATCGGAAACCTGGTCAAGGACGCCACGACTCAGGTCTCGACCCTCGTGCGTGCCGAGGTGGCCCTCGCCAAGGCCGAGGTCACCGGCGAGGTCAAGAAGGGTCTGCAGGGCAGCGTCTTCTTCATCGTCGCGCTGACGGTGCTGCTGTTCAGCTCGTTCTTCTTCTTCTTCTTCGCCGCCGAGCTCCTCGACGTGTGGCTCTATCGATGGGCCTCGTTCCTCATCGTCTTCGTGTTCATGGTGCTGGTTGCCGGCCTGTTCGGGTTCCTCGGCTACCGCAGGGTCAAGAAACTGCGCAAGCCCGAGAAGACCATCGACTCCCTCAAGCAGGCGTCGACCGTGCTGCCGAACCAGCACGAGAGCATTCCCGGAATCCCCGGCTACAAGAAGTAGACGACGCCCGGCGAGTCGAGCAGTATGAATCATCCCGATCCGTCCACGGTCCGTTACCCGGGACAGTGGATCCATCGCGACATCCATGCCAACGGAATCCGGTTCCATACCGTGGAGGTCGGCGAGCATGCTCCCGACGCCCCGCTGGTGGTGTTGCTGCACGGCTTCGCCGACTTCTGGTACTCCTGGCGTCACCAGCTCGACGCGCTCGCGCGTTCCGGAGTGCGAGCGGTCGCAGTCGACCTCCGCGGCTACGGCGACTCCGACAAGCCCCCACGTGGTTACGACGGATGGACCCTGGCCGGCGACATCGTCGGTCTCGTTCGGGCGCTGGGGTACCCACACGCGACGTTCGTCGGCCATGCGGACGGCGGCCTGGTGTGCTGGGCAAGCTCGGCTCTGCATCCGCGAATGGTCCGCTCGATGGTCCTGATCAATGCACCGCACCCGATCTCGCTGCGCCGCGCCGTGCTGAAGGATTCCGAACAGCGCGGTGCTCTGCTGCCGCACTTCGTTCGATATCAAGTTCCGCTGCGCCCCGAGAAGCTGCTCACCCGGCGAGGGGGCGCGGCAGTCGAGGAGTTGATGCGCAGCCGCGCCGGGTCGCAATGGCAGCGCACCGACGATTTCGCCGATACCGCAGGCAAGATGCGCTCGGCCATCCGAATTCCCGGGGCCGCGCACAGCGCACTCGAATATCAGCGCTGGGCGTTCCGTAGCCAGTTCCGCGCCGAGGGCCGACGCTTCATGGACGCCGTCGACGTGAAGACCTCGATCCCCGTCGCGCAGATCAGCGGTGACCTCGATCCGTACGTCCTACCCACCACCCTCGATCGCGATCGGCACTGGGCACCGGGGCTGACGCGTCGAACAGTGCGGGACGTCGGGCACTACGTGCACCAGGAAGCCCCAGACGTCGTGTCCGAGGAAATCCTGCGCGTCGCGCTCGAAAGCTGACGTCCCGCCGTCAGACGATGCAGTCGCCGGTACCCACACTGACCGGCGCATCGAAGCTGCGGGCGAGCTCGTCCGAGATCTCGGTTGCGGTCAAGACGAATCCGGTATCGGGGTCGTCGACGGCAGCACCGAACACCACACCGAGTACCTCACCGTTCGAATTGACCAGTGGCCCACCGGAATTGCCCTGCCGCACCGATCCGCGAACCGTATAGACCTCGCGTTGAACAGTTCCGGTGCGGTAGATGTCCGGTCCGCTGAGGTTGATGATCTCGCGAATGCGCGCTGGGCTCGCCGTATACGGACCGCCGCCCGGGTAACCCAACACGATGGCGTCGGATCCGGATTCGGCCGGGTTCGGCGCGAACGGCAACACCGGAGCTTGCAGCTGCGAAACACGAAGCACAGCAACATCTTCTTCGGGATCGAACAGGACGACGTCGGCGTCGAGAGGGCCGTCCGGAGAATCGACGGTCACCTCGGAGGTACCGGCCACCACGTGGGCGTTGGTCATCACCAGATCCGGCCCGACGACGAAACCCGAACCCTCGAGCGCCTTCTGGCAACTCGGGGCGATTCCGTTGATCTTGATGACGCTCGCCTGCAACGCTATCGGGACGGGGCCTGCGGCGATCCCGGAGTCGGGAGCAGCGACGTCGGCGACCGGAGTGCGTCCGAACGGACCGATGACGTCCGGCAGCCCGGACGTGTCGAGCAGCGCCGAGAATTCCTTGGGCACCTGACGCAGCCACTCGGGTGCCACCTCGTCGACCTTGCCCAGGACCGTCGAGCCACGCACGGCACTGGCCACCTCGGGCTGCGACGAGGACGTCAGCGGAATGGCGAGCAACCATGCGGCAGCGAGCACGGCCGCGGCCTGCAGACCTGCCCCGATCGTGCTGTCCACGGATCTGGCTGAGCGCGAATGTATTCCGCTGCGCAACGCACGACCCAGAACCATGCCGGCCACCTCACCGACGATCACCAACACCACGATCAACGCGATACCGACGAACACCCTCGTGCGTGATCCGTCGACGTGTTCGAGCACGTGCGGTGCCACCAGAATCCCGGCGACGGCACCCAGAACGACTCCCAGAAACGCCAACGCCGACGCCACCGCCCCCTGTCGCCATCCCGACGTCGCCGCCAGCAGCGCGACGGCGAGCACCGCGATATCGACCCACCCTGAACCCGTCACCGATCGAGCCTCGCTCCTACCGCAGTCAAGCTGGCCTCCAGATCGCGTATATCCCCCGTGTCCCATTCGGACTCCCAGCCCGACACAGCGAGCAGGCCCGCCAGAATACCGCCCGTGAATCCCCACACCAGCATTCCCTGCACCGAGAAGGCCGGGCCCTGGTAGCCGGCGGGGTGACGCACCTGGAATCGGTTGGCCGGATCGAGCAACTCGCGCAGGGGAACTCGCACCACGCGCTCGGTTTCGCCGGCGTCGACGACGCGGACCGGGGTTGGACTCCGCCAGTACGAGAGCACGGGAACCACATCGAATCGAGACGGCGGCACGTAGATGCCGGGCATCGTCGCGAGCGGTACGACGCCGGCCGGGTCGAGACCGGTTTCTTCCTGGGCCTCGCGCAGCGCCGTTCCGATGGGCCCGTCGTCACCCGGGTCGGTGGCACCGCCGGGGAAGGCGATCTGCCCACTGTGGTCGCGCAAGGTCGACGCCCGCTGGGTCAGCAGAACGTCGGCCTCGGCGGGCAGCCCACCGGGCGCGGTCGGATCGGCGGCAGCCGGACCACCGAACAGCACCAACACCGCCGCCGAGCGGGTTCGATCGGCCGGCTGCGCCTGTCGTTGCAGCACCGGGTTGATGCCGGTGGTGTCGGTCAGTCCGTTTTCGCTGCCGGCGACGTCGAGCATGCGCCCGAGCCACTCGGGTGCGCTCACGACGCGACTCCGAGGTTCTCGCGGACTGCGTCGGCGATGTCGTCGACGCTTGTGAAGGGTTCGGTCAGCACCTTGGCGACAGTGCCATCCGCAGATATCAAAACGGATACGGGCAACACGTTCGGCGCTTCCGTCGCCGCGGCGACGCGTCCGGCACCGTCCTGAACGCCGGGCAGCGTGACGCCGTACTCGGCCAGACGGGTCAGCCCGTTGGACTCGTTGGCATCGTTGTGGACAGTCAACACCGTGACTGCATCACCCGCCCGCTGCGCGTATTGCTGCAGGTAAGGCAACTCCTTCGCGCACGGGCCGCACCAGTAGGCCCAGATGTTGAGCAGTGCGGGTCGCCCGGCCAGAGCCTGGCCGAGGTCGACGGACGAGCCGTCGCCGATGCATTCGAGGGTGATGCCCGTCAACGGTCCTGCTGCAGCGCCCGACGGCGTCGGACATGCGTCGAGACCGGCGGTCTGCCGCAGCGGTGCCAGAGCCTCGGGAGTATCGGCGGCCCGACGCTCGGCCGTCGACGGTCCTTGCTGCCCCAGACCGGGACCATCGGCGCGCTGCGTTGCCGGAGATTCATTGCGTGGCCAGAGGGCATAGACCATCCCGACGACGAGAATGAGCGCGACCAGAGACCAGCGGAGTGCAGCCTTGTTCACGACACGATTCCGGCGACAGCGAGCAGATGATCGGTCTCGGGACCTCTCACCAGGGCGGCAGCGGTCGCCGGATCGGTCGGGCCGAGGCCGAACGACGGGCAGTCCTTGGCGAGGACGCACACCCCGCACGCCGGCGTGCGGGAGTGGCAGACGCGTCGACCGTGAAAGATGACGCGATGGGAGAGCACGGTCCACTCTTTCCGCTCGATCAGCGCGCCGACGGCGTGCTCCACCTTGACCGGGTCCTCTTCTTCGGTCCACTGCCAGCGCCGTACCAACCGACCGAAGTGGGTGTCGACGGTGATGCCGGGAACGTCGAACGCGTTGCCGAGCACGACGTTGGCCGTCTTGCGGCCGATGCCGGGCAACGTCACCAGGTCCTTCAACGATGCGGGGACTTCGCCGTCGAAGTTCTCGAGTAACTTCTGCCCGAGCCCGATCAGCGAGTTGGCCTTGTTGCGGTAGAAGCCGGTGGTTCGGATGAACTCCTCGAGCTCGGTGCGGTCGGCTTCGGCGTAGTCGCGAGCTGTGCGGTATCTCACGAACAGTGCCGGAGTGACCATGTTGACGCGCTTGTCGGTGCACTGCGCCGAGAGGATGGTCGCGACGGCGAGTTCGAGGGGCGTGGTGAAGTCGAGTTCGCAGTAGACGTGCGGAAACGCGACCCCGAGCGTTCGGTTCATCCGCCGAGCCCGCCGCACGAGGCCGAGTCGCGTCTCCTCGCGTTTGCGCACGTCGGGGCGTTTCGGGGCTGTCGATTCCACGCCACAACTGTACGGACAAGAATGCGTAACGAACTACGCGAGCGCGCCGAGCTGTGTTTGTATCGAGACCTTTTCGGTGTTAACTGGCCGGTATGCAAGGACTCGCCGTGGTGCTCTTTCCGGTACTACTCATGCTCTTCGCACTCGCGATGGAGCGCGTCGAGTTCCGGCTCAGCAAGCTCGGCGTCCGGGAGCACGAAGTAGAGGAATTCCTCGATCAGGCGAGCAAGTCCGAGGTCGCCACACTGGCGAACGAGGGCTTCCCCCACGCCCTGGCTCGGTTCAACACCCGCAAGCGTCACCAGACTCCTCCGCGCACGATCGACACGCGCGACGGCATGGTCGACCAACGGGCCAGTTGAGCACCCAATTGTCCGCATTCGGATGAATTTACGGTGAACGCGAACAGACGTACCGTTCCTCTGGCAACCTGTGGTGGCGTCGATCACTCGGTTTCGGCCGAGTCGAAGTAGACTCCCCTGAGGTAATTGTTGTGTTTGAACATTGCATCGGCATCGACGCCTGAATCGCAGCGCGATTCGGTGGTGAGACGAGTGTGTACAGACGCCTTCGGGGGTGCGGGTCACCGCATCGCCGACATCCCAAAAGGAGCGCAAGTGGACGACGTCCTGGCACGGGCCGGCATCTTCCAAGGAGTCGAACCCTCTGCGGTTGCGGCACTGACGAAGCAGCTGCAGCCTGTCGATTTCCCCCGGGGACACGTGGTGTTCAACGAGGGTGAGCCCGGAGACCGGCTCTACATCATCGTTTCCGGCAAGATCAAGCTCGGGCGACGCTCCCCCGACGGCCGCGAGAACTTGCTGACGATCATGGGACCGTCGGACATGTTCGGCGAGCTCTCCATCTTCGACCCCGGCCCTCGCACGTCCTCGGCCACCACGGTCACCGAGGTGCGCGCGGTCAGCATGGACCGCGCTGCTCTCAAGGACTGGATCGATCAGCGCCCCGAGATCGCCGAGCAGCTGCTGCGCGTGCTGGCTCGCCGGTTGCGTCGCACCAACAACAACTTGGCCGACCTCATCTTCACCGACGTCCCCGGACGCGTGGCCAAGGCGCTGTTGCAGCTTGCCCAGCGCTTCGGCACCCAGGAAGCGGGATCGCTGCGCGTCACCCACGACCTGACGCAGGAAGAGATCGCTCAGCTCGTCGGAGCGTCGCGCGAGACCGTCAACAAGGCACTGGCCGACTTCGCACACCGCGGATGGCTGCGCCTCGAGGGCAAGTCCGTACTGATCTCGGACTCCGAGCGCCTGGCCCGCCGAGCTCGCTAGGCCGAGTTCCTTCGAGACAGCAGCTCGCTAGTTCTCCCTGAGGTAGGCCAGCTGCGTCTTGACCGACATCCGCGCAGCCGGCCACAACTTCTTGTCCACGTCCGAATAGACGTGGCGCACCACCTGCATCGGTTTGGCGTCGTCTCCGATCTCGACCAACGCCGCCCGCACCTGATCCAGCCGCTGCCGACGGTGAGCGCGATACAGTCGCGCCACCTCGGCGGTATCCGGAACATCGGCCCCGTGCCCCGGCAACACCGTCTTGCCCGCACCGGCGGCCTCGAGCCGATCGAGCGAATTCAGATAGTCCGCGAGCGAGCCGTCCTTCGGGTCGAGCACCGTGGTGCCGCGGCCGAGGATCGTATCTCCCGTCAGGACCGCGTCGTCGAGCACGAAGCTCACCGAATCCGCCGTGTGACCGGGCGTGTGGAGCACTCGGATCCGTAGACCCGCCGCATCGATGACCTCGCCGTCCGCCAACCGCTCGCCGCCGCCGTGCAGGAACTTCTCCCCCACCGCCCGCACCGGTGCCCCTGTCTTGCGGTGAAACCGTTTCAACCCTGCCGTGTGATCGGCATGGCGATGGGTCACCAGGGTCAGCACCACCGTGCCCGACGCGGCGACGGCGTCGAGATGGGCCTTGTCCTTCGGCCCCGGGTCGACGACGATGCACTCCTCGGAACCCGGTGCCCGCAGGATCCACGTGTTCGTTCCGTCCAGCGTCATCTTGCCCGGGTTCTCCGCGAGCAGAACCGACGCCGTGGGCGTCACGTGCCGGACCAGTCCGTAGGCGGGATGCGTCAAGTTCGAGTCGGCCATTAAACAACTGTAGGACGCCCACTGTTCTCGAGGTGGAACAGGACCGGTGCCGACGACTAACGTCGACGCATATGAAGATCGGACTCGTCGGAGCCGGCCCCTGGGCCCGCAAGACTCAGGCCCCCTCGCTGCTCGCCCATCCAGGAGTGGACTTCACCGGAGTGTGGGCCCGCAGACCGGACGCTGCGGCCGATTTGGGTGCACCCGTCTACGAGTCCTTCGACGCCCTGCTCGATGCCGTCGACGCGGTGGCGTTCGCGGTTCCACCGGCTGTGCAAGCCGGGTTCGCCCTCCGCGCCGCGCGAGCAGGCAAGCATGTGTTGCTGGACAAGCCCATTGCCGCCACCGTGGCAGAGGCCGAGGAATTGGCCGAGGCCGTCACCACCGCCGAAGTTCGTTCCATGGTGACTCTGACACTCCGATTCGCCCCGGAGACAAGGCAATTCCTCGCCTCGACAGCGGGCCGCCCCTGGGCAGCCGGCTCCGGAACCTGGTTCTCCGGTGCCACTCTCGGCGGGGCGTACTCGGAATCGCAGTGGCGACACGACGACGGGGCGATCCTCGACATCGGGCCACACGTCTTCGATCTCCTCGACGCGGCACTGGGAACCATTGCGCGCGTTGCCTACTCGCACCGCGACGTGGCGTCGGACAGTTGGACCGTTCTACTCGAACACGAGGGCGGCGCGCGGAGCACCGTCCAATTGTCGCTGCGGACACCGGTCATGCCGTCGCTCATGCGGATCGAGCTGTCCGGACCCGCCGGAGTCGACACCTTCACCGACCGATCCACGTCGTCGACCGACTGTTACGCCGTACTGCTGGACGAGTTCCTCGAGTCGGTGGAATCGGGTGTCGACCACGAATGCTCGGTGCACCGAGGACTGCACTTGCAGAGGGTGATTGATCGGGCGCGGGAGTGGGCACCCTGATCGTGTGACCACCATGGACGTCAAAGATGCGATGTTCCACTACACCTCGGCCCCGCATCGCTCGATGGACCAGTACACGACGTTCGTCTTCGACTCGGGGGACCACGAGCCACCGACGTTCGACGACGTCGTGGCCCACGTCGAGAGACGCGCTCGATTCGTTCCGAGACTGCAGATTCGCATCGGCGATGCGGTGGGTCTGTTGGAGTACCCCCGATGGATCAGGGACCCGACGCCGCCTCGTGACCACGTGGTCGACCACGATCTCTCCGACGGTCGTCACACACTGAATTCGTTTCTGGCCGAACGCGCGTGCGTTCCGGTCGATGCGACGACGCGGGCATGGACCGTGCACGTCGGCCGGGGCCTGTCGGGCGTCGACGGTATCCGCGGTGCGGCCACCGTCGTGATCGTTCAGGTCAGCCACGCATTGTCCGACGGGTCGGTCGGTACCCGCATCGTTCGAGCTCTCTTCGGACCGGACGAGCCGACCGACAACGTCACGTTCCCCGACGACCCTGCCGTCTCTCGTCCACGTCGCGTGCGAGATGCGGTCGTTGCGACGGCGCTCCTGCCCTACCGCTGGGCGCGGTCGCAGCGGCGGATGGGGCGGGCACAGCAGACGTATCTCGACGCAGTGCGGACCGGGGAGCTGGTTGCCCCCGCACCGGTCGAACCCACGCGCGTCAACGCCCATCCCGACGAAACGAGAGCGGTGCACGTCCTGCAGTTCCCGAAGTCGCAGTGGACGGGCGGGCCGGCCACCGTCACGGCTACCGCACTCACCGCCGTCGGAGCGGCGTTGTCGACGTATCTCGCGGCGCACGGAGAGAGGGTCGGCACCCGCATCCGCGCCACAGTGCCCACCGCGATCGAGACGTCGGCGGCCTGGCCTGCCGTCAACCGAACCGTCCCGGCTGCCGTCGATCTGCATCCCGAGCTCACCGACGTGCCCGACCGAGCATCGGCAGTGGCGCACGCGCTCAACCTGCAGCGTGAACGCGTGAACGATCGCCGCCACATCGACGCCACCCGGTCGGCCGAGCTCTACCCCGCCGCTCTACTGCTCGGCTTCGGTCGCCGCGCTCGGCTCGTCGCGCCTCGCAGCGGTACGCCCGAGCGTGTCACCAGCCATACCGTGGTGACGAGCGTCAATCGAACCGGTCTGGACCTCGAGTTGGGGTCGAGCCGGGCAACCCTGTGCGCGGGGGTCGCATCGCTGAGCCCGGGCTGCAGCATCACCCACGCCGTGTACGGATACGGGGACGTCGTCACCGTCTGTGTGACGGCCTGCCCGACGACGGTCCCCGATCACGCCGTGTATGCCGACCTGCTGCGTTCCGCAGTCGACGAGACCTGCGGTGCACTTCATGGGACGTCGACTACTGCAGTTCGACGATGAGCTCCACTTCCACCGACGCACCGAGCGGAAGTTCGGCGACACCCACGGCCGAGCGGGCGTGCTTGCCTGCGTCACCGAAAATCTCGCCGATGACGTTCGAGGCTCCGTTGACGACACCGGGCTGACCGGTGAAGCCCTCCGCGGAAGCGACGAAGCCGACGGCCTTGATCACGCGTGCGACCGAATCGATACCGACCAGCGCATGCACCGCGGCCAGCGCGTTCAACGCACAGATCCGCGCAGCTGCCGTGGCGTCCTCGGCCGACACGTCGGCACCCACCTTGCCCACGGACGTCAGGTTTCCGTCCACGATCGGCAGTTGACCGGAGGTGTAGACGAGCGAACCCACCTGTACGGCGGGGACGTACGCGGCCAGCGGCGGAACGACGTCGGGCAGCTCGATGCCCAGCTCGGAGAGGCGTTCGCTCCAGTTCGCCACGGCGTCAGCCCTTCGGACGCTTGAAGTACGCGACCAGTGTGTCGCCGCCGTTCGGTCCCGCCATGATCGTCACGAGCTCCCAGCCCTCGGAGCCGTAGTTGTCGAGAATCTGCTTGGTGGCGTGAATCAGCACCGGTGCGGTGAAGTACTCCCAGATGATCTTTTCGCTCATGACTCGAAGCCTATCGCCCACCGGAGTACGAGGGGTGCGTCACTGCGATCGGGTGATTCTCGGTTCTGTCGGACGACCGGCATCGCGTCTCTATATGGTCGAGGCGTGGGTACATCGAAGCAAGAGGGATGGCCGGCGAAGGCGGATGCCGCGCGGCTGCATTTCGTGTCCGGCAAGGGCGGTACCGGTAAGTCGACGGTCGCTGCCGCGCTGGCGTTGGCGCTGGCCGCGGGTGGCCGGCGAGTGTTGTTGGTGGAGGTCGAGGGCAGGCAGGGCATCGCGCAGCTGTTCGACGTGCCGCAGCTCCCGCCGGTGGAGACCCGCGTCGCCTCGGCGGACGGCGGCGGCGAGGTCTACGCGCTGGCGATCGACATCGAGACCGCGTTCCTCGAGTATCTCGACATGTTCTACAACCTCGGTTTCGCCGGCCGCGCGATGCGCAAGATCGGTGCCATCGAGTTCGCGACGACCATCGCGCCCGGCCTGCGTGACGTACTGCTGACCGGAAAGGTCAAGGAGTGCGTGGTGCGCACCGACAAGAAGGGCAACCGCGCGTACGACGAGGTGGTCGTCGACTCGCCGCCCACCGGCCGCATCGGAAACTTCCTCGACGTCACCAAGGCCATGGCCGACCTGGCCAAGGGCGGCCCGGTCCGCTCGCAGAGCGAGGGCGTGGTGCGGTTGCTGCATTCGTCGGACACCGTCGTGCACCTGGTCACCCTGCTCGAAGCATTGCCGGTGCAGGAGACGGCAGATGCGGTACGCGAGCTCGAAGCAGCCGACCTCCGCCTGGGCACGGTGATCGTCAACCGCACCGAGCCGACGTACCTGCCTGCCGACTCCCTCGAACCCATCGCCGAGGGCGAGATCGATGCCGTCGCAATTCAGGAGGGTCTGGCCAAGACCGGAATCACGTTGTCCGAGGCCGACTTCGCCGGTCTCCTGACCGAATCGATCGAGCACGCGTCGACGCTGTCCGCTCAGGTGGAGAGCGCAACACAACTCGACGAACTCGACGTCGCACGCATGACGCTGCCGATGTTGGCCGACGGCGTCGACCTCGGCGGCTTGTACGAGCTCGCCGCCACGCTCGCAGAACAGGGTGTCCGATGACTCGACCAGCAGCAACCGAACTCGACGTCGACCGCATCCTCACCGACCCCGCGTCACGAATCGTCGTGGTCTGCGGCGCAGGCGGTGTCGGGAAGACCACCACCGCAGCGGCGATGGCTCTGCGTGCCGCCGAACAGGGCAGGCGTGTCGTCGTGCTGACCATCGATCCGGCTCGCCGGCTGGCCCAGGCCCTCGGGCTCGGCGACCTCGACAACAGCCCGCAGCCGGTGAAATTGGGTGCCGACGCCAAGGGCGAACTGCACGCGATGATGCTGAACATGCGGCGCACGTTCGACGAGATGGTCATCGAACATTCGACGCCGGAAAAGGCGGCGCAGGTTCTGGCCAACCCGTTCTATCAGACTGTGGCGTCGTCCTTTTCGGGCACGCAGGAGTACATGGCGATGGAGAAGCTGGGGCAGCTGTCCCTCGACGCGTCGTGGGATCTGATCGTGGTGGACACTCCGCCGTCGCGCAACGCGTTGGATTTCCTCGACGCTCCGCAACGGCTCGGGTCGTTTCTCGACGGTCGTTTCATCCGGCTGTTGACCGCTCCCGGACGAGGAATCACCCGCGTCGTCACCAGCGCGATGAGCCTGGCGATGCGCGGCGTCTCGACCGTCATCGGCAGCCAAATGCTGTCCGACGCTTCGGCTTTCGTGCAATCGCTGGATTCGATGTTCGGCGGGTTCCGCGAACGCGCTACGCGCACATACCAATTGCTCCGCGAGGACGGCACCAGTTTCCTCGTCGTCGCTGCCGCCGAGCCCGACGCATTGCGCGAGGCCGCGTTCTTCGTCGAGCGACTCTCCGCCGAGAACATGCCGCTGGCCGGACTGGTGGTAAATCGGACGCATCCGACGTTGTCGTCGGTGCAGGCCGATCACGCGGCCACTGCCGCCGATCTCCTGGACAGAATCGACGACCCCGGTGCCGAACTGACTGCTGCGGTGCTGCGTATCCACGCTCAACGCGCGGTGACGGCGGCGCGCGAGGTGCGGTTGCTCAAACGCTTCACCGGCGCGCACCCCCGCGTGCCCATCGTCGGTGTTCCGTCCCTGCCGTTCGAGGTCTCCGACCTCGCCGCACTACGCGCGGTGGCCGACCAGCTGACCCGCAGAGGCTGATCGGCCGTTTCGGCAGGCGGTCAGATCGCCGCCTGCTGCTGACGCTGGGTCTCGAAGAATTCGGACCACGAGTCGACCTCGGGGTGCTGCTTGAGCAGTGCCCTGCGCTGACGCTCGGTCATGCCACCCCACACACCGAACTCGACGCGATTGTCGAGGGCATCCGCACCGCACTGCATCAGAACCGGGCAGTGCCGGCAAATGGTCGCGGCCTTGCGCTGCGCTGCACCCCGGACGAACAGCTGGTCCGGATCCGTGCCCTTGCACCGAGCGTGTGACACCCAAGCGATACGTGCTTCTGCTTCCTCTACATCGAGTCGCGTCGGCGCGGTTGTCGTGTGCATGGCGGATCCCCTTTACGTCTCGGTCGCCCTCACTGGGCGTCCTGGAGGCTCCGAGCAGTTTGTACCTCGGTGTCGAAGCACAAATTCTAGGAGCTGCCCCACATTCATTATCAAGTGTTATGCGAATCACACTGTGCTCATAATTTAGGTAAACCCGGCCCCGAATGCAAGACGGTGAGGTCACATTTCTGGTACGGGCGTCCCGAGCAGGGGCGCAGCGCACAACGCATGCGGGGCACTGCCGATCCGAACGAGGCACACGTACGCTGTGCTCTGTGTCAGTTGGAAAAACCGTGGCGAAGCTCGCCGGATGTTCAGCACTCGCCGGTGCATTGCTCGCCGGCGTGATGTTCCCCTTGGCCGGCGGGTTCGGGTTCGCGTCCAACCGCGCCGCCGATACCGTCGACAACGTCTCGGCCGAGTTGGTCGAGGGTGCCGTACCTGCTGTTTCGACGATGACCGACGTCAACGGCAACCCGATCGCGTGGCTGTACGAACAGCGCCGCTTCGAGGTACCGAGCGACAAGATCTCCAACGAGATGAAGCTGGCCATCGTCTCCATCGAGGACCGGCGCTTCGCGGAGCACCAGGGCGTCGACTGGCAGGGCACGCTGCGCGCGTTCCTGACCAACACCACCAGCGGCCAGGTCCAGCAGGGTGCATCGACCATCGACCAGCAGTACGTGAAGAACTACCAGCTGCTGGTCGTGGCGAAGACCGACGCCGAGCGACGCGCCGCCATCGAAACGACGCCCGCCCGCAAGATCCGCGAGATCCGGATGGCGTTGACCCTCGACAAGGAACTGACCAAGGACGAGATCCTCACCCGCTACCTCAACCTGGTGCCGTTCGGTAATGCCTCGTTCGGCATCCAGGACGCGGCTCAGACGTACTTCGGCATCGATGCCAGCCAGCTCAGCGCCGTCCAGGCCGCGATGCTCGCCGGCATGGTCCAGTCCAGCTCCGCCCTCAACCCGTACACCAACGAAGAGGGTGTGATCGAGCGCAGGAACACCGTGCTCGACACGATGATCCAGAACCTCCCCGAGCGTGCGGCCGAGCTCACCGCACTCAAGGCCGAGCCCCTCGGCGTGCTACCGGTCCCCCAGACCCTGCCCCGCGGCTGTATCGCGGCAGGAGACCGAGGATTCTTCTGCGACTACGCGTTGCAGTACCTCGCTCAGGCCGGAATCAGCCAGGAGCAGATCGACAAGGGCGGGTATCTCATCCGCACGACGCTCGACCCCGCGGTCCAGAACTCCACCAAGTCCGCCCTGGTCAGCAACACCAGCCCCTCGCTCGACGGCGTGGCGACGGTGATGAACGTCGTCGCCCCGGGCCAGGACCAGCACCGCGTCCTGGCGATGGGCAGCAGCCGCACCTACGGCCTCAACGCCGACGCCGACGAGACCGTGCAGCCGCAACCGCACTCCCTCGTGGGTAACGGAGCCGGCTCCATTTTCAAGATCTTCACCACGGCCGCCGCCATGGAACGCGGACTGGGCACCAGCGCAACGCTGCAGGTCCCCAAGCGCGTGGAGGTCAAGGGCGTCGGCGACGGTGGTGCTCGTAACTGCCCGGCCTCCACCTACTGCGTGGAAAACGCGGGCAACTACCCACCCGCGCTGTCCATAACCGACGCGCTGGCTCAGTCCCCCAACACGGCCTTCGTCAAGCTGATCGAGTCCGTCGGCGTCACGCCGACGGTCGACATGGCCGTCCGTCTCGGCCTGCGCTCGTACACGGACCCGGGTTCCTCGGGTGCCGAGCAGTCGATGGCCGATTTCCAGAAGAGTCAGAACCTCGGCTCGTTCACCCTCGGACCCACCTGGGTGAACCCGCTGGAGCTGTCCAACGTGGCCGCGACCTTGGCTTCCGGTGGCAAATGGTGCCCGCCGACCCCGATCGACTCGATCTTCGACCGCGACGGCAAGCCCGTCCCCGTCGCTCACCAGGCCTGCGAGCAGGTCGTCGAACCCGGTCTGGCGAACACCCTCGCCAACGCTATGAGCAAGGACGACCAGGCAGGTGGCACGTCCGCGTCCGCCGCTGCCTCGGCCGGCTGGAACCTGCCGATGTCCGGCAAGACCGGTACCACCGAGTCGAACCGATCCTCGGGCTTCCTCGGGTTCACCAACAATTACGCCGCCGCCGTGTACACCTACGGCGACTCACCGACGCCCAGCGAGATCTGCTCGTTCCCGCTTCGGCCCTGCGGTTCGGGAAACCTGTACGGCGGTAACGAACCCGCGAGAACCTGGTTCGACGCGATGAGCCCGATCGCCACCAACTACGGGCCCGTCCAACTTCCACCGGTCGATCAGAAGTACGTCCGCGGTTCGGCCAACGGACAGGTACCCGACGTCACCGGCCAGAGCCAGTCGTCCGCGACGTCCACGCTGCAGGGTGCGGGCTTCCAGGTGACAGCGGTGACGACGGCCGATCAGGCTGCGCGCGGAACCGTGGTGTCGACGTCACCGTCGGGCAGTGCGGTTCCCGGATCGAACATCACGATCTACGTCAGTGACGGATCGGTTCGCCCGGCACCGGCTCCGGCCCCTGCCCTGCCGCCGGGTATCCAGATACCGGACCTGCCGCCGGGTATCCAGATACCGGCGATCCCCGGGCTCACCGCTCCTCGCTAGTGCCTGCGGCAGTGGTGTGGTTACGGCCCTCCTGGGGCACATAACCGCACCACTGCGCGGAGCGCACTACAGGCGGTCTTTGACGGCCTTCGACAGGCGGGATCCATCGGCCTTACCGGCAGCGAGTCCCGACGCGATCTTCATGACCTGGCCCATCTGCTTCATGGCCGGTCGCTCGCCCAATACTTCGGCGACCTGGGCGATGGCGGTATCGACGATGGTGGCCAGTTCCTCGTCGGTCAGCGGAGTGGGCAGATACTCGTTGATGATCTGCGCCTCGGCGTGCTCGTTGGCGGCGAGTTCGCCGCGGCCGTTCTGCGTGTAGATCTCGGCCGATTCGCCGCGCTTCTTCGATTCCTTTGCCAGCACCTTCAGGACGTCGTCGTCGGTCAGTTCGTGGGCCTCCTTGCCGGAGACCTCCTCGGTCTGAATGGCGGCGAGGATCATGCGCAGCGTTGCCAGCCGGAGCTTGTCCTTCGCTTTCATCGCTGTGGTCAGGTCGGTTCGGATACGGGCCTTGAGTTCGGACATGGCAGAAACGCTACGCGGCCCAGCCGTCGGCTCGCGCGTCCATATCGGCTTGCTGCCGTATCGTGGACTGGGTGGCCGTTCACTTCAGTTCCTCGTTACTGCCAACCTCGGCGCAACTGCGCAGCGCTTCCACGCAACTGCGGTCGGTTGCCGAGCACACGCGCGACGTCGTCAGAGCGGCACCGCTCAAGAGCTCGGTGATCGGGACGGCGGGTGCTGCGGCCTTGGGCATCGGCTACGCCACCCTCGTCGAGCGCAACGCGTTCACGCTCCGTGAGACGTCGATGGCGGTGCTCGAACCCGGCTCCGCGACGCTGCGAGTACTGCACATCAGCGACCTGCACATGATGCCGGGCCAGCGGATGAAGCAGAACTGGCTCCGCGAACTGGACCGCCTCGAACCCGACCTCGTGGTCAACACCGGCGACAATCTGTCGCACCAACGCGCCGTTCCCAGCGTCGTGCAGGCTCTCGGGCCGCTGCTGTCGCGTCCAGGGCTGTTCGTGTTCGGCAGCAACGACTACTTCGCACCCAAGCCGAAGAACCCCTTCAGGTACTTCGACAAGAACCACAAGCGCACGACGGGCGAGTCGCTGCCGTGGCGTGATCTGCGGGCTGCGTTCTCCGAACGCGGTTGGCTCGACGTGACGCATGTCCGCCGCGAACTCGAGGTCGCCGGAGTCCGGATCGCATCGGCGGGCGTCGACGATCCGCACCTGAAGCGCGATCGCTACGACACCATCGCGGGCCAGCCGAACCCGTTGGCGGATTTGCGCCTCGGCATTACCCACTCCCCCGAGCCCCGGGTGTTGGACAAGTTCGCGCAGGACGGTTACGACCTCGTCCTCGCCGGGCACACCCACGGCGGCCAGCTGTGCCTGCCGTTCTACGGTGCGCTGGTGACGAACTGCGAGATCGATCGCTCCCGGGTCAAGGGTCCGTCCAAGTGGGGTGCGCACACGCAGCTCCACGTGTCGGCCGGTCTCGGGACATCGCCGTACGCGCCTGCCCGCTTCTGCTGCCGCCCCGAAGCAACCCTGATCACGCTCACTCCTGCCCCCAGAAAGGGCCCGAAGGACGTCTCCGACGAGGGCGTTTCGCGTTCTGAGGCAGTCGTGAGTTAGACTTCTCCAGCGGTACACGGGGTGTGGCGCAGCTTGGTAGCGCGCTTCGTTCGGGACGAAGAGGTCGTGGGTTCGAATCCCGCCACCCCGACAGTTGGACCACGAAAAGGGACCCACTCGATTCAGTCGAGCGGGTCCCTTTTCTTTGCCTGATCGGCGCTACTGTGAGGCATGCCGACCCCCACCCGCGTTCATGTCACCCATCGGTTCGCTTCGTCTCCCGACGTCGTCTTCGCGGCGCTGTCCGAACACGAGAACCTCGGCCCGTTGTTCCTGGCCAAGATCCGCCGGGTGCGCGATGGAGACACCTCACGCAACGGCGTCGGATCGGCTCGTAGCCTGAAGCTGGGGCCACTCCCCGCGTTCGAGGAGACCACAACCGTCTCCGAGCCGAACACCCTCATCGAGTACCGCATCACCAAAGGTGGCCCGCTACGCGGTCATTGGGGTGTGCAGAAGCTGACCCCCACCACTGACGGCGGTACCGAACTCGACTACACAATCGGATTCGACGCCCCGATCCCCGGTCTCGCCGCGATCGTCGGCAAGGCGTTGACGTCGAGCATCTCGAAGAACCTGCCGCGCTTGGCTCGGTAGCACTGCCGCACAACGACAAGACCCCGATCGATGGTCTCGATCGGGGTCTTCTCGTGTGTGCTCAGCTGGACGCAGCGCGCAGCTTCTCCAACAGCGGGCCGGCCGCCTCGGCCAGGAAGCGCTCCTGAGTTTCGTCGCCCACCTGGACCAGCGCGATGTCGGTGTAACCGGCCTCCCAGTACGGCTTCACGGCCTCGACGATGGCGTCCAGGTCCGGTCCACACGGGATCGTGTCGGCCACATCCTCTTTCCTGACGAACTTCGTCGCACCGGCGAAACCGGCCGTCGTCGGCAGATCCGCGTTGACGGCCCAGCCGCCGGCGAACCAGCGGAAGCGGTCGTGTGCGCGATCGATGGCGGCATTCTTGTCGGGATCCCACGAAATGGGGATCTGGCCGATGGAGCGCGCCGGGCCCTCGTGGTTGTCCGACCACGCCTTGACGAGATCCGCATCCGGCTCGGTGGCGATGAGGTGATCGCCGTACTCGGTGAACCTCGCCACGGCCTTCTCGCCGCCGGCTGCGATGCCGATCGGGACGCCGCCCTCGGGCAGGTCCCAGATCCGAGCCGAGTCGACGCGAAAGTGCTTGCCCTCGTAGGTGACCAGGCCACCGGCGTGCAGTGCGCGGATGATCTCGAGTGCCTCGACGAACATGTCCTGTCGCTTGTCGATGGACGGCCAGCCTTCACCCACGACGTGCTCGTTGAGGTTCTCGCCGCTGCCGAGGCCGAGGGTGAAACGTCCGTCGGCCAGGATCTGCAATGTCGCCGCCTTCTGGGCGACGACGGCCGGGTGGTACCGGATGATCGGGCACGTCACGTACGTCATCAACTCGACGCGCTCGGTGGCCTGCGCGACCGCACCCAAAGTGGTCCACGCGTAAGGAGAGTGGCCCATGGACGAGAGCCACGGCGAGTAGTGGTCACTGCTGACCTCGAAGTCGAAGCCGACCTTCTCGGCTCCGACGGCGTACTTCACCAGCTCTTTGGGACCGCTCTGCTCGGTCATCAACGTGTATCCGAAATTGGTCATGCTGTTCTCCTAAATTGTTGCGACGGAACCGGCGTCGACTCGGTAGTTGGATCCGTTGACGAAGGACGCGCGGTCCGAGCACAGGAACGTGATCACCGAGGCCACTTCCTCGGGTTCGCCGCGGCGTCCCAGTTCCATGTACGGGCGCTCCTCGTCGAGGAAGCTCTCGATGGCACCGTCTCTGTCGGTGCCCTTCTCTTCGGCTCGCTTGTCCATCATCGCGTCGGTCATCGGGGTGTGAATGAATGCCGGGGAGACCGCGTTGACCAGCAGGCCCTCCGACGCATAGCTGCGCGAAAGCCCCTTGGCCAGAGCCAGAACTCCGGCTTTGGCCGAGCAGTAGGGCAATTCGTCGTCGTACGGCTGCACGGCGTCCTCGGACGTCAACAGCACGATGCGCCCCCATCCACCGCGCCGGAGGGCGGGGAGAAACGCGCGCAGTAGGCGGACCGGGCCCATGAGGTCGATGTCGAGGGTGGAGCGCCACCCTTCCTCGTCGATCTCGTGGAACAGCCCCTGAGCGCCGGTGACGCCGGAGGACTGCACCAGAATGTCGATGTCGCCCACGGCCTGCTGCGTGCGCACTGCCAGGTTCTCGACGGCCTCGGTGTCGGTCACGTCCGCGGCGAACGCGAACAGCTGTCCTTCCGCTGCACCGAGTTTCGCGGCGGCTTCGTCCAGCGAACTCTGGTCCTTGTCGCTGACGACCACACGGACGCCCTCGGCCAGCAGCAGCTTCGCAGTGTGCCACCCGATGCCGGAGTCGGCTCCGGTCACCAGTGCGGCTCTACCGTCGATTCCCAAATCCATTCGATCCCACTTTGCGCTAGAGGTCGGTTGTCAGGCTGTGGCGTCGTGCGAACGCGCGATGGTCAACGCCGCATTCACCAGGGCCAGGTGGCTCAAGCCCTGCGGGAAGTTACCCAGAAACGACCCATCCGAAGCATCGATCATCTCGCTGTACAGCCCGACGTCGTTGGACATTTCCACCAACTGGTCCATCAGGGCCGTGGCCTCGTCGTCTCGGCCGACGCACGACAGCGCCGACACTCGCCAAAACGCGCAGGCCACGAACGTGACCTCTTCCTCGGCCACTCCGCTGTAGCGGTACATCAACGGCCCGGCACCGAGCTCCTCGCCGAGCGCATCGATCGTGGCCGAAATACGTTCTCCGCGATCGAAATTCATCTCCGCTGCCAACAGCACCGACGCGTCGAGCCCGTCGGCTCCCGGGTACGCGAGGTATGTCTGCCGCTCCTCGGACCAGCACTCGGTTTCGATGTACCGCCGTATGCACTCCTTCTCGGCTTTCCACCGATCCGGTATGCCCGGGATCTCCCCGGCTTCGGCCAGGTGCACCGCGCAGTCCAGTGCCTGCCAGCACCCCAGCTTCGAGCTCGTGTAGTGCTGCTCCACCTCGAGCTCCCAGATACCGGCATCCTTGCGCTGCCACGAGTCGCAGGCCTCGTCCGCGATGGTCGCCAACAGCCGACCGGTTTGCGCGTCGAGAATGTTGCCCGCGTCCACGTACTGCCGAATGATCGAGAACAGGTCTCCGAAGATCATCAGCTGGAGTTGGTCCGCCGCGGCGTTGCCGTTGACCACCGGTCCGATGCCGCGCCAGCCGGGCACGTCGGGCTGCTCTGTGCCGCCCGGCAATTCGCCGCCGAGGGTGTAGAACACGTTCACCAACGGATCGTTGACTCGAATGACCTTCAACAGCCACGCGACCGCCGCATGGATTTCCTCACGCAGACCGAACCGTTGCAGCGCCCGAATGGTGTACGCGGCGTCGCGAACCCAGGCGTAGCGGTAGTCCCAGTTCTTGCCACCGGTGCGATTCTCGGGCAGTGACGTGGTCGCTGCCGCCGCGATAGCACCGGATGGGCTATGCAGCAACAGCTTCAACGCCAACGCGCTGCGAGCGACGTGCTTCGCCCACGGGCCCTCGTACGAGAACTCGTCCGACCAGACGCGCCAATTGTCGATGGTCCGGTCGATGCCCTCGTCGAGGTGTTGAGGATCCGGCAGAGGCAGTGGCTCGTTCTCGGTTCCGACCACACCGATGACGTGACGCGAACCCGAGCGCGTGGTGAAGATGCCGCTGATGTCGCGATCCGCGAGCTGCACGTCTTCGATCCCCAAAGTCCGGACTGCCAGCGTCAATCCGTCGACGCGCAGGACGGTTCCGTGCTCGGTGTCGTACGCCCACGGCGACGCGATACCGAGCATCGTCCCCGGTGCGACGGACCACGTCATGTCCACTGTTCCGTCCAGTCCGTCGATGCGGCGCGCCAACTCCACCCACGGCAATCGCCCGGCCACACCTGTGTTGAGCGAGTCGGTGATTCGGACCGTACCGCCGTCGGTGCGGAACGTGGTGGTCAGAACGTTTGTGCCGGGCACGAATTCGCGCTCGACGGTGAACTCGCCTCTGGGCGTCAGTTCGATGTACCCACCGTGCGGGGCGTCGAGCAGCGAGGCGAACGGCGGTGGCGAATCGAGATTCGGTACCGGGAACCAATCGATGCGGCCGTCGTCGGCGATCATCGCGACGGTCCGGCCGTCACCGATCGCGCCGTAACTTTCGATGGGGACGTACCCGTCGACCCTCGGACAAGGCTTTCGGAAGTTGCTCAAGCACTTGCCTTGCCGGCAAGGATCGGGCTCTCGGCGAGGTGTTCCAGCAGATCGGCCGGGTCGTCGAACACTGCCACCGCACCCGCGTCGAGCAGCTCTGCGCGTGAGATACCGCCGCTCAGCACGCCGATGGCCCGCACCCCTGCCCGGCCCGCGGATTCGATGTCCCACACGCTGTCTCCCACCATGATCGCGTGTTCGGCGTCGACGCCGGCGCGCTCGAGCGCAACACCGATGATGTCGGGCTCCGGCTTTGCCACCTCGGCGTCCTCGCCGGATGTCACCACCGCTACCGAATCCTCGACCTCGAGCAGATCACGCAACGTCGACAGCTCGGACTCCGGAGCGGACGTCGCGAGCACCACGGTGACCTCGCGAGTGTTCAGCTCTGCCAACAGCTCCCGTGCACCCGGCAGAATTTCCAAGGTCTGCGACGCGGCCGCGTAGTACTCCCCGTGCAGGGTTTTCGCTTCCTGCGCGAGCGCGCTGTCGGACGAACCGACCAACGCCTCCAGCAACTTCGACCCGTCCATCCCGATACTGCGATGAATGCGCCACGACGACACCTCGTGCCCGGCATCGCGGAACGCGCGGGACCACGCGTCGACATGGACGTAATTGGAATCGACGAGCGTGCCGTCGATATCGAACAACACCGCGTCGACCTTCGGAGCACTTTCAGACATGGGCGTACGAATACCCATGGGCTGTACACGCAAACAAAACGGGCCCCTCACCACCGGTGAGGGGCCCGCATCGAATTCAGGTTTCAGCTGGCCTGGGCCTGCCACATCCAGTGCAGCTGCTCGAGCCGAGCAGTGATGGCGATGAGCAGGTCCTGCGTCACCGGGTCGGCTTCCGCGGTATCGGCGACGCGTCCACGCAGCCGGTCGACGACGGCAGCGATGTTGTCGACGATGGCCGGCACCACTTCGCTGTCCTGGGTCCACCCGGCACCGAAGCCCTTGGTTCCGGCCGTCGAGGAGACGGTGGCTGCCCGGCCGTCCGGGCTGACACCGATCGCGGTGGCGCGCTCGGCCGCCTGATCGGTGAATTCACGTGCAGCAGTGACCAGTTCGTCGAGCTCGAGGTGCACGGACCGGAAGTTCTTGCCGATCACGTTCCAGTGCGCCTGCTTCGCGATGAGCGAGAGATCGATCAGGTCGACGACGGTGCCCTGCAGAGCGTCGCCCGCGATCTTCTGCTGACCTGCGTCGAGGGTGCTGGTGATGGGGTTCGTCATGATGTGGCCTCCCTGCCGTTGTACGACGGTGTGCATCGCACGCCATTATTGTGCTTCCGTCTGTATTGCACAACGGCGGCGCCGCGCCGGTTGTTCCGGGATCGGCGTCGTTGTGACGCCGATCCTAGGAACGTCCGGATCAGACCTTGGCGGCCTCGTCGGCAGGATCGTCGATCGCGCCGGCACCGGTGGTGGGAGCGGTCTCGTTCTGCTGCGACCGAACACCTTCCTCGACCTTCTTGCCGAGCTCGGGGTCGACGTTGGTCCAGTACTCGAACACTCGGCTCAGAACCGGCTCGCTGACGCCGTTGAGGACGTGTCCGACGATGTTCCCGACCAGACGCTCGCGCTGCGCATCGTCCATGACCTCGCGGACGAGGGCTCCAGCTTGGACGAAGTCGCCGTCCTCGGGGTGCTCGATGTAGCCGGTGCGGACGAAGCGAGGCTCGAAGTCCCACGCTCCGTCGTCGCCGTACTTGTTCGTGTCCGCCGACGGACCGCCGAAGGAGTTCGGCGCGTAGACGGGCGTCTCCGGAGAGTTGAACGAGTACCGCATGTTGCCGTCCTTGGAGTACGAGTTGACCTCGGACTTCGGGGCGTTGACCGGCAGCTGCGCATAGTTCGCTCCGATGCGGTAACGATGCGCGTCCGCGTAGGAGAACACGCGGCCGAGCAGCATCTTGTCGGGGCTGAAGCCGATGCCGGGCACGGTGTTGGACGGCTCGAACGAGCTCTGCTCGATCTGTGCGAAGAAGTTCTCCGGGTTCCGGTTCAAGGTCATCTTGCCGACCTCGATGAGCGGGTAATCCTTCTGCGACCAGACCTTGGTGAGATCGAACGGGTTGTACTTGTAGTTTTCGGCCTCGTCGTACGGCATGAGCTGGACCTTGAGGGTCCAGCTGGGGAAGTCGCCGTTCTTGATGGACCCGAACAGGTCCTGACGGTGGTGGTCGGGTGACGTACCCGCAACCTCGTCGGCCTTGTCCTGCGTCAGGAAGTCGATGCCCTGATCGGTCTTGAAGTGGAACTTCACCCAGGTCTTCGTTCCGTCCTCGGCGATGAGCTGGTACGTGTGCGAACCGAAACCGTCCATGTGGCGGAACGACTTCGGGATGCCGCGGTCACCCATGAGCCACGTGACCTGGTGCGCCGACTCGGGCGAGAGGGTCCAGAAGTCCCACTGCATGTTGTTGTCACGCAGACCGGAGTCGGGCATGCGCTTCTGGCTGCGGATGAAGTCCTGGAACTTGATCGGATCCTTGACGAAGAAGATCGGCGTGTTGTTGCCGACGAGGTCCCAGTTGCCTTCCTCGGTGTAGAACTTCAGCGAGAAGCCGCGCGGATCACGCCAGGTGTCGGGGCTACCCTGCTCGCCGGCGACGGTGGAGAACCGTGCCAGCATCTCGGTCTTCGCGCCGGGCTGCAACGCCTTCGCCTTGGTGTACTTGCTGATGTCACCGGTGATCTCGAGCTCGCCGAACGCGCCCGCGCCCTTGGCATGCACGACGCGCTCCGGGACTCGCTCGCGGTTGAACTGCGCCATCTTCTCGATCAGGTAGTGATCGTGCAGCAGGATCGGGCCCTGTGCGCCGGCGGTGAGCGACTGATCGTCGCTGGCTACGGGGATTCCCGAGTTACTGGTGGTGGGCTTGCTGGTGGTCGGCTTGGTCATACGAAGCCTCCTGATGGCTGTATCGAGTCCGAGAGGGCTGTCCCGGACGAAATCTGTGCGGCCGAGGGCGCGGCCGGATTCTCATGGGGAATGCCCGTACTCACGCGGCATAAACCCTCGAGCTCGACCACCAGCATGCCATCAATCTGTACTAAGTCAAGAAAAGGATTGCCGTCAGGGCACCAGCCGCGCCTCACCCGTCCGCATCGAACCCGACACGATCTGCAACCCGAAATACGTGCCCGACGGCATCCAGCGATCGAGCGTCGGCCCCGACGCATCCACCTGCACTCGGGCCAACCTGGCTTTCCCCTTCAAGCTCGCGACGCCCAGAGCCGATCCGCCGGGCACCGGCTGCGCGAACCCGATCGATCCGCGCATCGGAAATGCGGGCCCGAAGCCGCGGGAGCCGGTCCGCACCGACCAGTCCCCACCGCTGACCCCGGCCTTGTTCAGCACGTCGCCGTCGAACTCGGCCAGCACCTTGGGCAGATGCCAGTTGGTCCTGCCGCCGTGCACCGACGTCGCGGAATCGACGGCGATGAACGGCACCGACATGCGCGGAATCTTTCCGACGTCCCGGCGCAACACCGGGCTCGCCAGTATCTCGCGGTAGGGACCGACGGGTGACGTCATGTAGTCGACGACCATGCACATCGTGATCGGCAACGTCTTCGCGCCGGCGGGAGCGAAATCCGACGACCGGGCGCGATGCCACCAGATCGTGGCCCGGACGTTCGCCGGCCACGGCGCTGCGGGGCTGACCGGCCAATCGGTGCGCTCGGTCTCCGACTCGGCGACGCTCCACATCAGGAGTCCCTCCCCACGACGGTCAGCGGCAGGCGCAGCGCGCCCGGCGCGGTCACCGGCACCACCGGGTTGGACGGCTGAACCGGTGCCACCTCGACATAACCCGAGCCGACGGCAGGCCTACGGTCCGGCTCACCCTTGTTGGGCCACAACGCCATTGCCCGCTCGGCCTGCGCGGTGATGGTCAGAGACGGATTGACGCCGAGGTTGGCGCTGACGGCAGACCCGTCGAGCACGTGCAAGCCCTCGTACCCGTACACCCGCTGGTAGCCGTCGATCACACCGGTGTTCGGTGAATCACCGATGGCGCAGCCGCCGAGGAAGTGCGCGGTCATCGGAATGTTGACGATCTCGGCGATCGACCCGCCCGGATCGCCGCCGATCTTGTCGGCGAGCAACCTGATGGCCGTGTGCCCCTGCGGAATCCACTGCGGCGGGGGATCGCCCGCCCCGGGCCGACTCGTCAGTCGACGCCCGAACGGCCCCTTCTTCGAGCCCAGCTCGAGGGAGTTGTCGTCGGTCTGCATCACCAGAGCGATGACGGTGCGTTCGGACCACCTGTGGACCGACAGACTGCGGGCCGCCGCGCCGGGGTGACGCAGCGCCACTCCGAGCGTCTTGAGAATCCGCGGCACCTTGCCGCCGCCGTCACTGAGAACGGTTTGCAGCAGCCCGATCGCGTTGCTGCCCTTGCCGTATCGCACCGGTTCGATGTGCGTGTGATCGTCCGGGTGGAACGACGAGGTGATCGCCACTCCCTCGTGGTAGTCGACCTCGCGTCCGCGCGCCGTTGCGGCCAGTACGGCCTCGGAGTTGGTACGTACCAACGAACCGATCTTGTTCGACAGCCGCGGCAACGAGCCCTTCTCCTTCGCGGCGAGCATGAGCTTCTGCGTTCCATAGGTGCCCGCCGAGAAGACCACCTGATCGGCGGTGATCGTCTTCTCCTTGCGGCGCAGCTTGCCGCCGGTGCGGCGCGTCACCACGTCGTAGCCGCTGCCGTTCGGGCGGACGTCCACGACGGTCGTCAGCGGAAGGATGTGTGCGCCTGCACGTTCGGCGAGATACAGGTAATTCTTGACGAGGGTGTTCTTCGCGCCGACGCGGCAACCCGTCATGCACGAACCACACTCGGTGCACCCGGTCCGCTCGGGGCCGGCACCACCGAAGAACGGGTCGGGTGCGGTCTTGCCACGGTCACCGAAGTAGACGCCCACCGGAGTCGAGGTGAACGTGTCGCCCACGCCCATGTCCTCGGCGACCTCCTTCATGACCTTGTCCGAGGCAGTGATCGTCGGGTTCGTCTCGACCCCGAGCATCCGACGCGCCTGGTCGTAGTACGGATTCAGCTCACGCTTCCAGTCCGTGATGGCACCCCACTGCGGGTCCTCGAAGAACTTCGTCGGCGGCTGGTACAGCGTGTTGGCGTAGTTGAGCGAGCCTCCGCCGACGCCTGCCCCCGCCATCACCAGCACGTCGGGCAACAGATGGATACGTTGGACGCCGTAGCAGCCGAGCGCCGGAGCCCACAGGTACTTACGCAAACGCCAACTGGTCTTGGGCAATTCGTGATCGGCGAACCGTCGGCCGGATTCCAGCACCGCCACCCGGTAGCCCTTCTCGACGGCCCGCAGCGCGGCAACGCTGCCGCCGAACCCGGAGCCGATGATCAGTACGTCGTAGTCGCTCATGCGGAAACCGCCTTCTTGTCTGATTCACGGGTGTCGGAGACGAGTCGGTAATTCGAGGTGTCGAACGTTCGCGTCTTGTTGCGGAACCGGAACGTGTACGTGGGCCACATCGTCGAGTTACGTCCGTTGGCGTCGAGGTACCAGCTCGAGCAGCCGCCGGCATTCCAGACTGTGCCGTCGAGAGAAGAGTCGACCCACGAGTTGTGCTGCTGCTGAGCGGATTCGGACACCTCGACGGCGGTTGCCCGGTGGTCCCGCATCTCACTGAGCGCCGAGACGACGTAATTGGCCTGCGACTCGAGCATGTAGACGATCGAACTGTGCCCGAGATTGGTGTTGGGGCCGTACATCAGGAAGAGGTTCGGGAACCCGGCGACGGTGGTGCCCAGGTGGGCCTGCGGGCTACCGCCCCAGCGCTCCGCGAGAGTACGACCATCGCTGCCGCGCAACAAGTGCGACACCGGCGGTTCGGTCGGGGTGAACCCCGTCGCGAAGATGATGGTGTCCACCTCGTAGTTGCGGCCCGACGCGTCGACGACGCCGTTCTCGGTCACCGACGTCAGGCCCGATGTCACCAAGTCGACGTCGGGTCGATCCAGCGTCCGCAGCCAATCGTTGGACAGCAGAAGACGTTTGCAGCCGGGTGCGTAGTCGGGGGTCAGAGCCGCCCTCTTCGTCGGGTTCTTGACCTGACGCTTCAGGTTGGCCTTCGCGAATGCCTTGACGGCGGGCAACATCCACGGGTTGTCGGCCAGAACGGTCACGTATGCCTCGCGGTACCCGTAGATGATGCCGCGAACCGCGCGATGAGCCGCGGGGACCTTCTCGTACAGAGTCCGCTCGACCCGGCCGATGGTGCGGTCCAGGCGCGGGATGACCCAGGCCGGTGTGCGTTGAAAGACGGTGAGCCGCTGGGCCTTGTCGACGATCTCGGGCACGAACTGCACCGCCGACGCTCCGGTGCCGATCACGGCGACGCGCTCTCCGGTGAGATCGTGCTCGTGGTTCCACGTCGCGGAGTGGAACACAGTTCCCTGGAATGTGTCGATGCCCGGGACGTCCGGGATCTTCGGCGTCGACAGTGCGCCGGTGGCAGCCACGAGAACTCTGACGCTCGCCGCGCCCTTCGAGGTCTGCACGGTCCACCGCTGGTCCGTGTCACTCCAATCGGCCGACAGCAGTTCGCAATCGGCGACGATGCGATCCCGCAGGTTCAGCCGATCGACCACCGATTGGAGGTAGTCGAACAGCTCCGGTTGGCGCGCGAAGGTGTGACTCCACTTCGGGCTCGGCGCGAACGAGAACGAGTACAGCGACGTCGGGACATCGCACGCACACCCGGGGTAAGTGTTGTCCCGCCATGTGCCGCCCACCTCCGACGCTCGCTCGATGACGGTCACGTCGGCACTCGGATCGGCGGCGAGGATCTTCGCCACCGCGGCGAGACCGGCGAAACCGGCTCCGACGACGAGCACGTCGAGTTGTTGGGGCAGTGCGGAATTCACGAGTCCATCACCTTTTCGGACCAGACGGGGAGGAGCCGTCCGCGCAGCTGCGCGTCGGCTTCGGGGGTACGGAACAGAGCCGATACAGCGAGCCCGCGTGCCAGCTCGACGCTGAGCTCGATGGACTCGGTGGACATGCGGCTACCCATGACGATCTGAGCGCCGCTCTGGATGGCCTCGGCGACGCGTCGTTCGAGCGGAACCATGGCCTCGTGCAGAGCCGGATCGGTACGTGCCGCGACCCACAGCTCGAGCGCGGCATAGAACAGCGGGCCCGAGAACGCGTCGACGAGGATCTCGGGTCCGCGTTCCGGATCGGGCTCGGCTTCCAAGATTTCGGACAGGCGGCGGTCGACGAGATGCTCGACGGCAGCGGTCACCAACGTCTCCTTGGTCGGGAAGTGGTGCAGCTGCGCTCCACGGGATACTCCGGCACGCCGCGCGATCTCCTGCGTGCTGGTCTTCGAGAAACCCAGCTCGACGAGGCACTCGATGGCTGCATCGAGCAACTTTGCGCGGGTCCCCGCGGTGCGTTCGGCCTGCGTGCGGCGCGGGGTAGGCGCGCCGTCGCTGAGCTCTGTGTCGGTAGTCACACTTCGCACAGTAGCGCCAAAACAACAAACAGTCCAGCCTGACTTTAAGTTTTGTCACAACTGCGCTCATCACTCCGATCTCGAACGAAGACCCCGCCATCGCGAGAGCCAATCGTCGCGCGGATATCGGGCACACCCACGTTCCCGGGGGGCGGGCACGTCTCACGTCGACGGAAAGGATCCACCGTGACCGGTAATTCGGTGCGTCCCCAGGAGGCACTTCCAACGAATGATCCTCGTTCGACGGACTCCGGATAAGGAAAGGCACCGTGGCGGCGTTCGTCGCGAATGCGCACGCGCTCCGCGACGTGGAACCCGGGACCGAGGCTCACGACGAACTGATCGCGACGCTGAAAGAGCTGGCACCGCAGCTGGCGGCAATCTAAGTGTTCGAGGTGTTCGAGCCACGGGACCCACAGATCGCACACCTGGTGGACGTCGCGACTCACACCGACTGACCGACAGTTTGTGCCGACTCGCCGCGGGCAATACCCCGGCCATGGCTCTCCCCTCGCACGGCCGCTTCGAGTACTCCCCCATCGTCGATCGGCCGCGGTTCGAGTGGCCGGGCGGGGCGCGGCTCGCGGTGTACGTCGCGGTCAACTGCGAGCACTTTCCGTACGACGACGGGCAGCCCGGCCTCGGTTACACGCCTGCGATGGACCAGCCCAACACGTACAACTGGGGCTGGCGTGAATACGGTAACCGCGTCGGCGGCTTCCGCATCGCAGAGACATTGCAGCAGTGCCAAATTCGGCCGACACTGCTGGTCAATACTGAGGTTTACGAGCACGCCCCGCAGCTGACCGCGGCGTTCCGAGCACTCGACGCCGAGGTCGTCGCACACGGCCGAACGAACGCGGTGCAACCGAACGATCAAGACGAGGACACCGAACGTCGCTCCATCGAGGATGTCACCGCCGCGATCGAACGACACGAGGGAGCACCGCCCCGAGGATGGATGAGCCCCGGTGCCAACCCGAGCCGCGTCACCGAGGACCTCCTCGCGGAGCGCGGTTACCAGTACACCTTGGACTGGCCCGTCGACGACCAACCGGTGTGGCTACAGACCCGCGGCGGCCCGCTGCTCAGCGTCCCGTATCCCCACGAGATCAACGATCTGCCGATGTTCGTCCATCACCATCAGACCGCAGAAGCGTTCGAGCACAACATCATCGGAAGCTTCGACGAGCTGAAGGAGAACTCGGCAAGGCAACCGGTGGTGCTCGCGATTTCCGTGCACACCTTCCTCACCGGGCAGCCTTACCGACTTCGACGGTTCCGTGCTGCACTCGAGCACCTGACCGCCAACAACGACGGCGTCTGGTTCACCACCCCCGGCGACATCGCGGCGCACTACCGCACGGTTGTACCTCCCGTCCGATAGATCGGCTGGACCGCTGTCGGCGTGGAGTCAGGCGGCTCGTTGTTTTCGTCGGTGGTAGCTGGGAAGGGGGTGCTGTCTGGGGTCGACGGATTCCGGCGGGATCGCGTACGGGTGTCCGTCGTCGCCCATGATGAGCTGCCAGTCGCTGTGGTGGACGAGGCGGTGGCATTCTCCGCAGACGAGCGCGAGGTTGTTCAGGTCGGTGGGGCCGCCGTGTTCCCAGAATCTGATGTGGTGGGCTTGGCACCACTGTGCGGGGCGGCCGCACATGACGCAGCAGGTGTCGCGGATGGTCAGGGCGATGCGTTGGTCGTCGCTGGCGAGTCTGGTGGTTCGTCCGAGCGCGAGTGGTACGCCGTGGTGGTCGACGATGACGGGGGTGAGGTCGGCGTCGCAGGTGACCAGTTCGGCGAGGAAGCGGCTGATGGGGCCGGTCCAGTCGAGGTGGAACGGCCAGTCCGCGTCGCCCGGCTTGGGGACAGACTTCTGCCCGGCACCAGCACCACCGGCTGCTGCTTTGTTGCGAGCAGCAGCGCCTCCCCTCTCGGGAACAGACTTCCGCCCGGCACGGTCGACATCGCCACCATCACCACCGGACGCTGCTGCGCCGCGAGCAGCCATACTCCCTGGGCTGGAGGCAGACCTATGCCCGGCGCTACTACCACCGCCACCATCACCACCCGTCGCTGTTTTGTTGCGAGGACCAGTGTCGCCCGGCTCGGGGAAAAGCTTGTTCCCGGCACCATTACATCCAGCTGCTCGGCCGCCGCGAGCAGCGATATCCCCTCGAGCCACTCCATCCGGACGCGAGCCGTTGCTGTCGCCGCCGTTCGAGGCGCTCTTCGCGACCGAATCGGTGTCGCCCGAATCCGTTGCACCGCTATCGGATTGCTTGTCACCGTCGTGGGCGAGCAAGTCCCGCAGGGGAACGATCAGGTGCACCGACGCCCGCGACCCGCCCGCCGACCCGTGGGTGCCGCCGCGGAGGTGTCGGTCGAGGATCTGATCGAGTGCATCGGCCCGGCGCTTCGACGGGCTGCGTGGATCGCGTTCACCGCCGGGACCGGGTCGCGGTGCCGTCAACGGCGACAGAGCGGTGAGAAGCTTCTCGGCGAGGAGTCGGTCGATGTTGCCGCCGACCTGGAAGCGGCCGTTGGCCAGAGCTTGCAGGTCGAATCGGTTCAGGTCTAGGTTCTCCGACACCGGTCGCGGTGCAGGCGTCGGTGGAACAGGCTCGGGCGCAGGTGGTTCCGGATCGGGAGGCGTGCCGCTAGTGGTCGCTGTATCGTCTTTTCGCCGCTCCTGATCGTGGCGTTCCTGTTCCTGCTGTTCCTGCTCTCGTCGTTGTTTCTCGGCTTTCGCGTGTCGTGCTCGGGCGTCGTCGGCGGCAGCATGCGCCAAAGCCTGCGCGCGGGAGGTCACTTGGCCGGCGGTGTTGCGCATCGCGGTGTCGAGCAATTCGGCGACTATTCCGTTGCGCCGGTCCTGATTCAACGTCGGGTCGGCCACCAGAACGACGTCGTATCCCTCGGCGATGGCGGCGGCGTGAGCGGTGTGGACCCGGCCGTCGGCGAGGGCGTCGAGCACGGTGGGGTGATCGAACAGCCAGTACCCCAGTGCGTTCTGGCGGGCTGCTGACCCGTCCGTGATGCGCACCGACCTCGCGTACCAGCGGGTGACGGACGAGTGCCCGAGTTTCATCGCCAAGCCGCGGCGGTCGATGTCGGCGAGCAACGTCAATCTGGTTGCGGCGAGGGCATTTTCGAGAGAGGTCACGTCGGCGAGCTCGGAGACCAATTCCTGGTCCCCGAGCTCGAACACATCCCCCCATGTCTTCACACCACGAAAGCTATACCCACCCACCGACAGACTTTTTCGACGAGCCCCTTACAACGTACGCACGCTGTTGTTGCGCGCATTGTGGGTCAGCTCGGCCAGGCCGAGCTCTTCGAGCAACGGCGGCAAGTACATTCCGAAGCGGCCGCGGTATCCGTTCCTGAGTCCGTACCAACCGCCGACCGGATTGTCGGGCGAACGCCCCCACGCTTCGACCGTGTCCGGCGCAGCCGGCTTCTTTTCGTCCGCAGCACCGAGTAATACCCAGTCGGCGCGTTCGGTGAGCCAACCGTACAGGTCTTCGATTGCCTCGATGCGGTATCGCAAGGTCGTCGACCCCACCTGGCACACGAGGGCAGGTGGCTCGTGGTCGGGATCGCGGTACATGGTGTATGCCGAGGTGCCGGGGGCGGTGGTGAGAGCCCACGGGCCGGATCTGGTTCCGCTGCTGGTCATGGACGGTGTCCGTTCCGTTGACGCAGTCAGCCGACAGGCAGGAATGTCGGCCGCCTACGGGGATTGCCGTACAGGCTCGGTCAGTGTGGACCGGCCGGACCATGAGCGCAACCCCGCTCCCGACCCCGCAGGGGTCCGGGTATGTGCGTCACGGAGCGACGGTGCGGTACCGCAGCATCATTTCGTGGTCCTCGTGGTCGAGCATGTGGCAGTGCCACATGTACCCCTGCAGTTCGGTCGGCCCCGGAGCCGGCATGTCGTGACCACTCATGTCGTGACCGCTCATATCGTGACCGCCGTGGTGGGCGGCCGGTCCCGCGAAGGTGGCGTCGGGATCGAAGCCGAGTTCGTCGGCCGTCGGGAATCGGACGAGGATCTGGGTGACGGTGCCCGGGTACGTGTTGACGGTGTCCTTCCACCCGGCTTCCCAGGTGGCCGGCGGCACCGAGGGTCCGGTGAGGAACTTCTCCACCGGCGGAGCCCATTTGGTGCCGAACGTCGGCCGCGGGAAGTCGCGTTGGTACGCGGCGAGGTCGATCGGAATACGGCCAAGCGTGCGAAAGTGTGCTAGGTGCAGGTGAATCGGGTGTGGCTCGACCGTCGTGTTGACGATGTTCCACATCTCCACGGTGCCCTGCTTGGGCATCTCGATGTCCGGGTCGGAGTACCGCAGGTTGTTCAGGTTCATCAGCGTCATGTCGAGGTTCAACCCGCCGGAGGGCTGGTTCACGGTGACGGTGCGGGTGAAGGTGGGGGTCGGCAACGCGGGCAACAGATCCGGCTGCCCCTTTCCCCCGCGCAGCAACGACGGCATGCCGCCCCGGAACCCCGCCGCGGACGCGACGCGGAACTGACAGAACATCGGCATCGGGACGGCTCCGAGCGATGCGGCTTGCGCCGGCGGCGGCTCGTCGTTGAGGAGCTCGACGAGAGCACCCGACTCGACTGCGGCGAAGTCGACGAGAATGTCGGCGCGTTCGGCGGGTGCGAGTCGAATACTGGTGGTTTCCACCGGCGCATCGAGCAGTCCGCCGTCGTTTCCGATGACCCAGAATCGTAACTTGTTGGTGAAGAACAGGTTCCACACGCTGTACGACCCGGCGTTGACGAGCCGCAGCCGGTACATACCCCGTGCGACTTCCATCGTCGGCCAGATCTTGCCGTTGACGACACCGACGTCTCCGGTGCCGCCGCCTTCCCATTTACCCTGCGGCACGGTGATATTGGAGCGGATACTCATGCTGCCGTCGGGGTTCATGATCTTTTCCTGGAGTACCAGCGGCAACTCGAATTCGCCCGAGGGTAGACCCAGGGCGTTGTCGGATGTGCCGGTGTCCCACCGATCACGGACGAGGTTCATCCCGAGCAGGCCCGCGTAGACGTTGATGCGCGTCATCGACATGGCGTGGTCGTGGTACCAGAGTCCGGCGGCGTCGTTCAGACCCGAGAAGTTGTGCGTCATCGACTCACCCGGGCGCACCAGCATCTCGGAGTGCCCGTCGCTCGCCGGCTCGGTGATGGCACCGTGCAGGTGCAGTGCCGTCGGCGTCATCGTGCGATCCATCTCGCTCATGCCGTGCAGCGAGGTGTCGATGTCGGCGGCGAGCGGATTCCCCGCGGTGGTGTTGGAGTACTTCAGCGTCCACGGCTGGCCCTGCTGCGATTCGATGGTGGGCCCGAGGTAGTCGCACTGTCCGTAGCCGAACGTAGGCGCGGGCCTGAGATCGGCGTGGAATGCGTGGGTGGCGCTGTGCGCGTCCAGGCTCACCTCGGTTCCGCTGATCAGCGGCAAGCGCGGTAGCTCGTCGCGGAACGGCGTCAGCGGCGGCGAATGGAACAGCAATGGACTCTGCCCGCGGAAGAAGTCGTCGGCCAGCGCTCGACGAGTCGTCGACGCCACGGGTATCGCCGCTGCTCCGGCTGCCACTGCGGCCGCCGCCAGCCCACGTAGGGCGGTGCGTCTGGACACGGAGCCGCTCACCCGGCCACCTTCCTCCTGGTTGTGATGGGGCCCATACTATGTGCTGGTCGGCTCCCGCCGTCACCCCACACTCGGATCGTCCGGCACGTTCCTGCCGGTGGAGGGATCTATTTCGTCATGGCAACAATTTCTTTCGAGCGCACGACCAGGCTTTTTCCCGGCTCCGACACCCCCGCGGTGAACGAGCTCGACCTGCACATCGAGGACGGTGAGTTCCTCGTTCTGGTCGGCCCCTCCGGGTGCGGCAAGTCGACGTCGCTCCGGATGCTCGCCGGGCTCGAGGAGGTCAACTCGGGACGCATCCTCATCGGCGGCAAGGACGTCACCAATTCCGAACCCAAGGATCGCGATATCGCGATGGTGTTCCAGAACTACGCGCTGTACCCCCACATGACCGTCGCCGAGAATATGGGGTTCGCGCTCAAGCTGGCGAAGGCGAACAAGGAGGACATTCGCACTCGCGTCGAGGAGGCCGCCAAGCTACTCGACCTCGAGCCGTACCTCGACCGCAAGCCCAAGGCGCTCTCCGGCGGCCAGCGGCAGCGAGTTGCCATGGGGCGCGCCATCGTTCGGCAGCCCCAGGTGTTCTTGATGGACGAGCCGCTGTCCAATCTCGACGCCAAACTGAGGGTTCAGACGCGGACGCAGATCGCTCAGTTGCAGCGTCGACTCGGCACGACGACGGTCTACGTCACGCACGATCAGGTCGAGGCCATGACGATGGGTGATCGCGTCGCCGTCCTGAAAGGTGGTGTGCTGCAACAGTGCGCCACCCCGCGTGAGCTCTACCGAACCCCGGTCAACGCATTCGTCGCCGGGTTCATGGGCTCACCGTCGATGAATCTGTTCCGCGCTCCGGTCACCGACGGCGGCGTCCGCCTGGCCGATCAGGTAGTCCCGGTCCCACGTCAGACGCTCGGTTCCGCCACCGAGGTGATGTTCGGCATTCGTCCCGAGCACATCGAGATCGCGAGCAGCGGAATAGCTCTCGAGATCGACGTCGTCGAAGAGCTCGGTTCCGAGGCCTTCGTGTTCGGCCGCGCGGACATCAACGGCCGGACCGAAACCATTGTCGCTCGGGCCGATTGGCGCAGCCCGCCCGAGAAGGGCGATCGCGTTCACGTCCGCATCGACGAAGCCCATGCGCACATCTTCGACGCCTCCGCCGAAGGTCACCGCCTGAACTGACCGTCGTGCGCGTTGTGCGTACCCCTGGGGACACACAACGCGCACGACCTCAGACCAGGAGCTCGGCGATCTGAATAGTGTTGAGCGCGGCACCCTTACGCAGGTTGTCGCCCGAGACGAACAGCGCGAGTCCGCGGCCCTCGGGGACGCCCGGATCCTGGCGGATGCGGCCGACGAGGGAGTCGTCCTTGCCTGCGGCTTCCAGCGGCGTCGGTACGTCGACCAGCGAGACACCCGGTGCGGAGGCCAGCAGTTCACGAGCGCGTTCCACTGACAGCGGTGAAGCGAACTCGGCGTTGATCGACAGCGAGTGCCCGGTGAAGACCGGAACGCGCACGCAGGTGCCACTGACCAGCAGGTCGGGCAGTCCGAGGATCTTGCGCGATTCGTTGCGTAGCTTCTGGTCCTCGTCCGTCTCGCCGGATCCGTCGTCGACCAACGCGCCGGCCAGCGGCAGGACGTTGAAAGCGATGGGCGCGACGTACTTGTTCGGAGCCGGGAAATCGACCGACGAACCGTCGTGCACCAGTTTTTCGACGTCGTCGATGACGGCGCGTGCCTGAGTGGCGAGCTCGTCGACGCCGGCGAGGCCGCTACCGGACACCGCCTGGTAACTCGAGACGATCAACCGCTGCAAGCCGGCTTCGTCGTGCAGCACCTTGAGCACCGGCATGGCGGCCATGGTGGTGCAGTTGGGGTTGGCGATGATGCCGCGGGGCGGGTTCTTCGCCGCCTCGGGGTTGACCTCGCTGACCACCAGCGGCACATCGGAGTCCTTGCGGAACGCCGACGAGTTGTCGATGACGGTGGCACCTGCGGCAGCGAATCGCGGTGCCTGCTCACGCGAAAGCGTGGCACCGGCCGAGAACAGTGCGATGTCGATACCGGTGAGGTCCGCGGTGGACGCGTCCTCGACGATGATCTCCTCGCCGCGGAACGGCAGCTTCTTGCCCGCCGAGCGCGCGGAGGCGAAGAAGCGAACGGTGTCGGCGGGGAAGTTGCGCTCCTCCAACAGGGTTCGCATGACGGCACCGACCTGGCCGGTGGCTCCTACGACTGCAACTGTGGTCATGGCTATCGTCCTGTTCCTGCGTGCACGACGGCTTCTTCGTCGCCGCCGAGATCGAAGGCGGCGTGCAGTGCGCGCACGGCATCGTCGAGCTGAGTGTCGCTGCACAGCACCGAGATACGGATCTCGGAGGTGCTGATGAGATCGATGTTGATGCCGGCGTCGGCGAGGGCCTCACAGAACGTCGCGGTGACGCCGGGGTGGCTCTTCATACCGGCACCGACGAGCGAGACCTTGCCGATGTGGTCGTCGTAGAGCACCTGCGCGAAGCCGATATCGGCCTGCAGCTTGGTGAGCTTCTCCACGGCCGTCGGACCGTCGGCCTTGGGGCAGGTGAAGGTGATGTCGGTCTTGCCGGTGTCGATCTTGGAGACGTTCTGCAACACCATGTCGATGTTGATCTCGGAGTCGGCCACGGCGCGAAAGACCTTGGCGGCGTAGCCCGGTGTGTCGGGCAGACCGACGACGGTGACCTTCGCCTCGCTGCGATCGTGTGCGACGCCGGTGAGAATTGCTTCTTCCACTGGAATGTCCTCCATAGATCCGGAGACGATCGTTCCGGGTTTGGTGGTGTACGACGAGCGCACGTGAACGGGAACGTTGTAGCGACGGGCATATTCGACGCAGCGCAGCATGAGCACCTTCGCGCCGCAGGCTGCCATTTCGAGCATCTCCTCGAACGAGACGGTCTCGAGGTGGCGTGCGTTGGGAACGATGCGCGGGTCTGCGGTGAAGATGCCGTCGACGTCGGTGTAGATCTCGCAGACGTCGGCGTTCAATGCCGCGGCGAGCGCGACGGCGGTGGTGTCGGACCCACCACGACCGAGCGTCGTGACGTCCTTGCTGTCCTGGCTGACGCCCTGGAAGCCGGCGACGAGCACGATCGAGCCCTCGTCGAGTGCGCTGCGGACGCGGCCGGGGGTGACGTCGATGATCTTGGCGTTGCCGTGCACGCTGGTGGTGACGACGCCTGCCTGGGAACCGGTGAACGACCGTGCCTCGGCGCCGAGCGAGTGGATGGCCATCGCGACCAGTGCGTTGGAGATGCGTTCACCCGAGGTGAGCAGCATGTCCATCTCGCGGGCGGGCGGGGCCGGGCACACCTGCTGTGCCAGGTCGAGCAGTTCGTCGGTGGTGTCGCCCATCGCCGATACGACGACGACAACGTCGTTGCCCGCCTTCTTGGTCTCGACGATTCGTTCAGCGACGCGTCGGATACGTTCGGCGGTCCCCACCGACGATCCACCGTACTTCTGGACGATGAGAGCCACGCGTTTTACCTCCGCTGGATAGCCGACAATCGTTCGATTGTCCGCGGGTCACCTTACCGAGCGAATGCCCCGAGCAGTGGGCCGGGTAGCTCCGAGCTGGGACTTTAGGGCCTCTCGCCTGCCTTAACATGTTCAAGTGACCGTTCCCGAACATCTCCCACCACCGCCGGCACGAGGTCTGAAGGTGCTCTTCGGGCTCCCCGCCGTCGGCCGGCGTTGGCCCGGTGGACTGCGTTCGGCGCTGGCGTTCGGTGTTCCGGCGATCCTGGCGTGGCTGCTCGGCTTCCACACCGAGGCACTGCTGGTGGTCTCGGGCAGTTTTGCGGTGATCTACGGCGAGGGCCGTCCCTACCGATCGCGGTGGTGGGTGGTGCTGACCGCAGGGGCCGCCCTGGTGGCCTCGGTGTGGCTGGGCGCGACGGCCGGTCGGCTCGCCCTCGACTTCGGCGAGACCGGATGGGCGCGGATGATTCCGGTGACCGTGTTGTCGGTTCTCGCTCTCGTCGCGGTCTACGTCGTGGCAGCGCTGCGACTCGGCCCGCCCGGAGCCTTCTTCTTCGTGCTGGTGTGCGCGGTGGCGTCGTACCTCCCTGCCGCCGACATCAGCGCGACCCGCGGTGCCGTGTGCGCGGCGATCGGTGTGGCGTCGGCGCTGGTGGTCGCGATGTCCGGGGTGGTGCGTGACCCGAGGGGTCCCGAACGGGCGGCCGTCGGTGCGGCCGTGGCGGCGATCGAGAAGTACACGACATCGCCGACGGCGTCCGTGGGCGATCGACATACCGCCGCCTCGCGTCTGCACGCGGCGTGGGCCGCGGTGTACGAGGCCGGGTCGACGCGCGGGACCTCGCGCCCCGCGCTGGTACAGACCCTGTTCGACGCCCATCTCGCGTTTGCGGCTGCCACGAGGGCGCGCGCCGGTGCAGTCCCGGATCCGGAAAGTGCGGTGGAATCGCCACGAGATCAGCTGCCGCTGGCTCGTCCGGGCATCGGGTATCGGTTGAAGCGGTCGTTGCATAGAGATTCGCACGCGGCGTCCACGGCGATCCGGGTGTTCTGCGCGGCGGCAGGTGCCGGCGGGATCAGTGTGGCGATGGGTTTGAGCAGGCCGGATTGGGCGATCCTCGGCGCGGTCCTGGTGCTCCAGCAGGGGCCGGATCGTGTGCACGGGACGTACCGCGGCATGCAGAGGCTCGGCGGAACGCTGGCCGGAGTGGTGCTGTTCTCGGCGATCTATCTTTCGCCGCTGACCGGTCTCGCGGTGATCGTGGTGTTGATGGTGCTGCAGTTCGCGATCGAGATCAGTGTGGCGCGCAATTACGGTCTCGCCGTCACGTTCATCACCCCACTCGCGTTACTGATGGGCACCATCTCGCATCCGGGCGCTCCGCTCGGCGGCATCGTCGTCGATCGGGTGGTGGAGACCGCGGTGGGCGTCGCCCTTGCCTTCGCGGCGCTGTGGTTGTTGTTACCGGGCGCCTTTCGGCGCGCGCTGCTGTGGTCAGATCGACGGGTTCTGGAGTTGACCGACCGATTGTTGACGGCCCTCCGAAGCGAAAACGTTTCGGCGGCAGCCACGATGGAGCTACGACGAGATATCCAGTTCGAGCTGGTCGGTGCCGCGCTCGCGGGAGCCGAAGCGGCGCACAACGATCGCCGCTGGGCGCATCGAATGTGGGAGAGGCATGCAGAGGTCGACCACCTCGGATACGAACTGCTCGCACGGTGTTGGACCGCGGACGATGTCGGACGACCGAACGACATCGATCAGTGGCAGCGCAGGCACGACACCGTGACCGGAAAATTCGACTCCCGAACCCTGGGGTAGGCGGTCGGTCTGCGGTAGTACACTCACCCCATGCTGCGAGCTCTCCTTCTTAACAGCCGCGACGGGGTCTGAGACCAGACTGGCTTCCCGTCGCGGGGTTCGTTGCGCCGGTCGAACACCATTGCTCTGATCTGTACGGAGAGACGAAGACCATGTCACCAGCCGACGCATTCACCTCGGGATCCCGCACCATCACCCCTCCCTCACGGCCCGCGCCCAGCGACCAGCCTGCGTGGAACACCCAGAAGAACTCCTCGATGCCCACGTTCCGTTATCGGCCGTTCGCCGAGGAAGTGGAGCCCGTCACCCTCCCCGACCGCACGTGGCCGGACAAGATCATCGACCGGACGCCGCAGTGGTGTGCAGTCGATCTGCGTGACGGCAACCAGGCGCTGATCGATCCGATGAGCCCGGCCCGCAAGCGCCGCATGTTCGATCTGCTGGTCCGAATGGGCTACAAGCAGATCGAGGTCGGCTTCCCGTCCGCCAGCCAGACCGACTTCGACTTCGTCCGCGAGATCATCGAGGACGGCGCGATTCCCGACGACGTCACCATCCAGGTTCTGACGCAGTGCCGTCCCGAGCTGATCGAGCGCACGTTCGTCGCGTGCGAGGGCGCTCGCAGCGTCATCGTCCACTTCTACAACTCGACGTCGATCCTGCAGCGCAAAGTGGTGTTCCGGGCCGACCGTGACGTCATCAAGAAGATCGCGACCGACGGTGCTCGCAAGGTTCTCGAAGAAGCGGCCAAGTTCCCCGATACCGACTGGCGCTACGAGTACTCCCCCGAGTCCTACACCGGCACCGAACTCAGCTACGCCAAAGAGGTGTGCGACGCGGTCACCGCTGTCATCGACCCGACGCCCGAGAAGCCTCTGATCCTGAACCTGCCGGCCACCGTCGAGATGGCGACGCCGAACGTCTACGCCGACTCGATCGAGTGGATGAGCCGCAACCTCGATCGTCGCGACAGCATCGTGCTGTCTCTGCACCCGCACAACGACCGCGGAACCGGTGTTGCCGCAGCCGAACTGGGCTACCAGGCCGGTGCCGATCGCATCGAGGGATGCCTGTTCGGCAACGGTGAGCGCACCGGCAACGTCTGCCTGGTCACGCTCGGCCTGAATCTGTTCACCCGCGGCGTCGATCCGCAGATCGACTTCTCCAACATCGACGAGATTCGCCGCACGGTCGAGTACTGCAACCAGTTGCCCGTCGCCGAGCGCCACCCCTACGGCGGCGACCTGGTGTACACCGCGTTCTCGGGCAGCCATCAGGACGCCATCAACAAGGGCCTCGATGCCATGAAAGTCGCCGCAGACGAACAGGGTTCGGACATCGGCGACATCACCTGGCAGGTGCCGTACCTGCCCATCGACCCCAAGGACGTCGGCCGCACCTACGAGGCCGTCATCCGCGTCAACTCGCAGTCCGGCAAGGGCGGCGTCGCGTACATCATGAAGTCCGATCACGGACTGAACCTGCCGCGTCGCCTGCAGATCGAGTTCTCCCAGGCCGTCCAGCGCATCACCGACGGTGAGGGCGGCGAGGTCTCGCCGAAGGAGATGTGGGACGTCTTCGCCGAGGAGTACCTGACGCCGATCCGTCCGCTCGAGCGCATCAAGCAGTCGGTACAGGCTGCCGAAATCGACGGCGGAACCGACACCATCACCGCCACGGTCAAGGTCGACGGCGTCGAGCAGGAAATCTCCGGCTCCGGCAACGGGCCACTCGCCTCGTTCGTCGACGCGCTGTCCACCATCGGTTACGACGTCAGCGTCCTCGACTACTCCGAGCACGCACTGTCCGCAGGCGACGACGCCCAGGCCGCCGCCTACGTCGAAGCCTCGGTCACCTCGCCTGCAGGTGTCGCCACCACCGTCTGGGGCGTCGGAATCGCGACCTCGATCACCACGGCGTCACTGCGCGCTGTGGTCTCGGCCGTGAACCGCGCGCTGAAGTAACTTCGCTGCTCGACGACACGCCGCTCACCTTTTGGGGTGGGCGGCGTGTTGCGTTGTCGAGCCCTCACGAAACGAAAGCGGGCGCGGTCGACGTGGGGCTCACTGGGATTTCCGGTCGACGAAAGGGACCAAAGACCCGTGTGCACGGGGTGCCGCGAATGCCACACTGAATCAGCCGTCGGGGCACCTTGGAGAATGGAAGTTCGCCATGGATTCTTTCTGGGATTTTCTTTGGCTTCTCATCGTCGGGTTCGCCTTCGTGGCCTATCTGATGGTGATGTTCTCGATCATCGGAGATCTTTTTCGGGACCACAAGACATCCGGGTTCGTCAAGGCCCTGTGGGTACTCTTCCTCATCGTTGCGCCGTTCCTCACCGCGCTGGTCTACCTCATCGTGAACGGCAGCAACATGGCCAAGCGTCAGGTTGCCGCCCTGCAGCACGCACAGGACCAGCAGGAGGAGTACATCAAACACGTCGCCGGTCGATCTGCGTCCGAAGAGATCGCACACGCAAAGGCGTTGCTGGACAACGGAACCATCGATCAGGACGAGTTCACGACGCTGAAGGCCAAAGCGCTGTCCTGAACGTAGCTTCCGCTCCGAACGCATCGAGCACAGCGGCGATCGCGGGTAGTCGCCGCGCATCCGTTCTCGTCGCGAGTTCGTAGATTCGCCCGGCTCGAACGCCGGCGAGCTCTCGACGTACCAGGCCCGGATGCACAACGGCGTAGCGCGGCATCAACGCCACTCCGTGCCCGGCGGCGACGAGTGTTTCGGTCACTCGAAAGTCGTTGATGCGTTGGACAACTCGCGGCTGCACTCCGGTCACCGAGGCCACGGAGAGCAACACGTCGTCGACCGGAAAACCGCCGCGAACGCTGATCCACCGCTCGCCGATCAAGTCTCGCAGATCGATCGAGCCTTGCTGCGCCAGTGCGTGATCGAGAGGCAACACCAGATCGATGGGCTCGCGCATCAGGGTCGTCACCTCGATCCGTGGACCCGCCGTCGACGGAGCCCTGTCGTCTCGGTGGGTGAGCACCACGTCGTAATCGGCGAGTAGCTCGGGCACCGAGGATGCGGGCAGGTCCTCGTCGCGCGCATCGATGTCGACGTCCGAGTCCGCCAACCGCGTCAGGACCCCGGGCAGCAGCAGTGCCGCACCCGACGGGAACAGGGCAACTCGGACGCGTCCCCGCGGAGACGCTCGATAGCGATCCATTTCTGCGGTGGCGCGGGCGAGGGCAGCGAGAACTTCGTCGGTTCTGAGTACAAGCGCCCGCCCGGCGTCGGTGAGGCGCAGCCGACGCCCGTCCGGTTCGAGCAATGTCACGCCGGCCTCGCGCGCCAGCAGTTTGAGCTGTTGAGACACCGCCGACGGAGTCATCGACATCGCCTCGGCGACCGATGCAACGGTTCCGCGGTCGGCAAGCTCAGCGAGGATCCGGAGCCGCTCCACATTCATACAGAAAATCTTAACTGTTGGTGCGGATATATTCGATTGTGCTGATTGTTTGCGCCCGTCACGATAAAAGACATGACCACACGCGACCGCCTCCTCGGACTGACTGTCGCCGTTCTGTGGGGACTGAACTTCCTCGCCATCCGCGTCGGGCTCGACCACTTTCCGCCCTTCTTCTTCGCGGCACTGCGCTTTCTGGTCATTGCCATTCCGGTCGTGATGTTCGTTCCGCGACCGAAGGTGCCCCTCAAATGGTTGCTGCTCTACGGTTTCGGCTTCGGCTTCCTGCAGTTCGCCTTCCTGTTCGCGGCGATGGCGGCAGGCATGCCCACCGGATTGGCGTCGCTCGTCCTGCAGTCGTCCGCTCCGTTCACCGTAATTCTCGGCGCGCTGCTGTTACGCGAACACGTGAGCCGCAGGCAGGCAATCGGCATCGGTGTGGCCGTCCTCGGCATGGTCCTCATCGGGTGGGATCGCGCCCAGAACGCCACCCTGCTGCCTGTCGTCCTCACCCTGCTCGCCGGTCTGGGCTGGGCCTTCGGCAATCTCGGAAACCGACTGGCCAAATCCAACTCCCCGATGACACTGATGCTGTGGATGACCGTCATCCCGCCGGTGCCGATGTTGGCGCTGTCGGCGGCCGTCGAGGGCCCGAGCACGGGCTGGCACGCGCTGGCCGACTCGTTCGGATCGCAGGGCTGGCCCGGTCTGGTCGCGTTGGCGTACATCGTGATTCCCGCCACGATCGTGGGTAGCGGCCTGTGGAGCATCCTGATGAGCCGCAACCCGGCCGGTCTCGTCGCACCGTTCTCGCTGCTGGTTCCCGTCGTCGGTATCGCGGGTGCCTGGGCGTTTCTCGACGAAACCCCGTCGCTGTTGGCCCTGCTCGGCGGAGCGATCGTCATCGGCGGCTGCCTGGGCGGAATGGCTGCCAGGAAGCCTGCCCCAGTTCTGGAGAAAGTACCGGTGTGAGGGCGGGAGTGGAGCCTGCGGGATGACCCAGGGGTAGCGAGCCGCCGATATGAAACGCCGCCCTGTTCTGTGCCAGACTCGGCGGATGGCTGAACTGGGTGAGCGCAGACGTATCGGCGCCCGTGGCCGCGTGGCATTACGCGCGGCGGAGCTGGCGACGTGGGCGTCCCGCAAGGCGGGCCGAGGCAAGGGCTCGATGATCGGTGGTCTGGTCGCGCTCAAGATCGATCCGACCATTCTGGGCGGTCTGGGCCGAGGGCGACGCACCGTCATCGTCACCGGCACCAACGGCAAATCGACTACGACGCGGATGACGGCGGCAGCACTGGCCACTCTCGGCGACGTCGCCACCCAGGCCGACGGAGCCAACATGGATGCCGGCATCGTCGCGGCACTGCACGCTCATTTCGACGCCGAGCTGGCCGCCCTGGAGGTCGACGAGCTCCACGTCCCCCACGTATCCGACGCGGTCGATCCCGCGGCGATCGTGCTGCTGAATCTCAGCCGCGACCAGCTCGACCGTGTCGGCGAGATCAACATGATCGAGCGAGCCCTGCGCGCCGGGTTGGCCCGTCATCCCGACACCGTCGTCATTGCCAATTGCGACGACGTCCTCGTCACCTCGGCGGCGTTCGATGCGCCGAACGTTGTCTGGGTCGCCGCGGGCGGCGGCTGGGCCGGCGACTCCGTCAGTTGCCCGCGTACCGGCGAACCCATCGTCTGGGACGGCGAGCACTGGTACAGCACCGGAAGCGATTTCAAGCGTCCGACGCCGGATTGGTGGCTCGACGACGAGAATCTCTACGGCCCCGACGGGCTCGTTCTGCCGATGACATTGGCGCTGCCGGGAAAGGCCAACCGCGGCAACGCAGCTCAGGCCGTGGCCGCAGCCGTCACTCTCGGCGCAGCACCAGCCGACGCCGTCGCTGCCGCATCGGGAGTCGACGAGGTGGCCGGGCGTTACTCCACCGTCCAGTACGGATCGCATTCCGTCCGAATGCTTCTGGCCAAGAATCCCGCCGGATGGCAGGAAGCGCTGTCGATGATCGACCCCACGTGCGACGGTCTCGTCATCGCCGTCAACGGGCAAGTACCCGACGGTGAAGACCTGTCGTGGCTGTGGGACGTGCGTTTCGAGCACTTCGAGGACGTCGCCGTCGTCGCGGCCGGTGAACGCGCGACCGACCTGGGCGTCCGCCTGCTGTATGCCGGTTCGCAGCACACCACCATCGCAGATCCGTTGCAGGCCATCGCATCCTGCCCGCCGGGACGCGTCGAAGTGCTGGCCAACTACACCGCGTTCCGCGATCTCGGTCGCGCACTGGCACGGGAGACCAAGGATGTCTGAGTCCACCGTTCGCATCGGCCTCGTTCTGCCCGACGTCATGGGCACGTACGGCGACAACGGCAACGCCCTCGTTCTCCGCCAGCGACTGCGGATGCGCAACATCGATGCCGAGGTCGTGCACATCACGCTCAACGATCCGGTCCCGGATTCGTTGGACGTGTACACCCTTGGTGGAGCAGAGGATTCGGCTCAGCGCCTCGCGACGCGTCACCTCACCCGATACCCGGGCCTGCAGAACGCAGCTGCTCGCGGTGTGCCGGTACTCGCTATCTGCGCCGCGATCCAGGTGCTCGGGCACTGGTACGAGACCTCCGCAGGCGAACGCGTCGACGGTATCTCCCTCTTCGACGTGACCACCGCGCCCCAGGCCACCCGATCCATCGGTGAAGTCGTCACCGAACCCACGCTCGACGGTCTCACCCAGAAGCTCAGTGGATTCGAGAACCACCGCGGCGGAACGACACTCGGTCTAGACGCGGCACCACTCGCCAAGGTCACGCACGGGGTGGGTAACGGTGTCGGCGACGGACGTGAAGGCGTCGTGCAGGGTTCGGTGCTGGGCACCTACATGCATGGGCCGGTACTCGCCCGAAACCCGGAGTTGGCGGACTACCTACTCGAACGGGCGCTGGGCACTACCCTTGCTCCCCTCGACCTCCCCGAGGTCACGCAACTCCGCAAGGAGCGGCTCCGCCGCACGTGAGTGAAACTTCGTAGCCCACTACGATTTCCCACTCACGACGAGCACCGTTCACAAGGGTACGAAGCGTCGTTCCATCCCTCTCTGACCAGCACCTCGCGGACTTCGCGGTACACACCGCACGGGTCCTCGGCCACTTCGTGCCAGCCGTACATCAACCGCGGCAGGTTCCGTAGCTCAGCGGCATTGTCGCGTCGTCGATCGCGAAAACGACGCTGCTTGGCAGAGTGGAAGGCCTGGCCGTCCAGCCTGACGATCAGGTCGCATATTTCGTAACGAATGTCCTCGAAGAGTTGCCGCCCGTCGACGAAGACCGGTGCCTGTCGCTTCCCGGCCGGAAGTCCGTGCGCCTGTTCGACATCGAGCACGTAGCGATGCTCGAGCGCAGAATGGACCCCGTCGCGCATGAGAGCCAATGTGTGCAGAATTGCCTTCAGGTAGCGCATCGGCCGTCGGACTTCGACCTTGCGTGTCATTGCCGCGACGTTCACGCCGCCCGACGACATCGCTGAAACCAACGTGATCACGGCCTGCCTCGACGACGGTTCCGCGACTGCCAGATCCAGCACCGTATCGGCGGCGCTCGTTCGCGCCGGATTCGTCTCGACGCCGATGTGGCTCATGGCTCGGGAACGGTGCACGATCACGCCGGGATGAATTTGTTCATTGCTCTCTGACGTGAAGTTCTGCTTGGCGTGTCGCATTGTCGGCGGCCTGCTGATTGCCGAGCACCCGTAGGGAACGGTGAGATGAACCGGCCCAGAACTGACTCGCCGCCACCCCCACTCCTCAGCGGCGGTGGTGTGGCTGAGCAACGCTCCCCGGCCCGCGAACAACAATGCCGCCGACAGCTGCATCTCACGAGTCAGCGGTCCGTTGGTCACCGATAGGACTCCGCGAAACACCCTGAGCCACTGCCCGGTTTCCACGCAGTGGTCGATCGAGTCCTTGTTGACCCCGTTCTCGTGCATTTGCTTCGTGGTGATGATTCCGTGCTGATCGTCCAGTAGTCGCTGCCAGGCACCCGCCGGTCTCGTCCTCATGTACCTCAGGATGGCCGGTTTACGGTGACCGCGTCAGAATCTATCCACAGGCTGTGGATAGACGGGGTCGTGAGTGGAAACTCGACCCCTGCTACGAACTTCCACGCACGTGCGGCGAAGCCGCTCTCACATACGACGCCTACCGGTCAGAGCTCGGCCGAGTGTGAGTTCGTCGGCGAATTCGAGGTCTCCGCCCATCGGCAGGCCGGAGGCGAGACGGGTGATGGCGAGACCGGGGAAATCGCGCATCATCCGCACCAAATACGTAGCCGTTGCTTCGCCCTCGGTGTTGGGGTCGGTGGCAATGATGACCTCGGTGACGTCGACGCCGTCGTCCTGAGTTCCGACGCGGGTCAACAACTCTCGGATGCGCAGCTGGTCGGGGCCCACCCCGTTGAGTGGGTCGAGCGCTCCGCCGAGTACGTGGTATCGGCCTTTGAATTCGCGCGTACGTTCCACGGCCTGAACGTCTTTGGGCTCTTCGACGACGCAGATCATGGACCTGTCACGTCGGGAGTCGGCGCAGATTCGGCACAGTTCCTTGTCCGATACGGTCCCGCAGACGATGCAGAACTGCACGCCGTCGCGGATGCGCTGCAACGCGCGCATGAGGCGATCGACCTCGGGTGGCTCGACGGCCAGGAGGTGAAACGCTATGCGCTGAGCGCTCTTCGGACCGACGCCGGGAAACTTTCCCAGCTCGTCGATCAGATCCTGTACGGGACCTTCGTACACTCGTCTCGCCTAGAAGCCGGGTAGTCCGAGGGAGCCGCCGCCGAGACCGCCTGCGAGGGGGCCGAGCTTCTCGCTCGCTACGTTCTGCGCTGCCTTCGACGCGTCGGCGATGGCACCGATCACCAGGTCCTGCAGTGTCTCGACGTCGTCGGGATCGACGATCTTGGGGTCGATGGTCAGTCCGACCACTTCGCCCGTTCCCTTGACGGTCGCGACGACGAGTCCGCCGCCGGCCTGACCGGTGACCTCGGTTTCGGCGATCTCCGCCTGTGCCGCCATCAGTTGCTGCTGCATCTGCTGAGCCTGCTGCAGAATCGAGGCCATGTCGGGCTGTTCACCGGGTTGCACTGTGCCGTCCTCTCGCGTGGGTCGAAGCGACCTCCAGCGTAGTCGCACGGTGTCGGACGACGTTCGACCGCACGATCTGGTTCGACACTCGGCTGAGGTTCCGTCAGTTCTGAGCCCACGTAGCCTGAGGGCATGAACGCGCCGGCGAGCTCGACCCCGCGCAAGCGTCGAGTGACTCCCGAAACCATGGCCGAGGCGGGCATCGCCCTGACGCTGCCCAAGGTGACGGTGAAGTCGGTCGCCGACGCGCTGGGCGTATCGATCGTCGCGATCTACAACAACATCGACGGTCCGGCCGCGCTCAAGGCCCTGGTCGCCGAGGAGATCCTGCGCCGGTGGTCTCCGCCGCTCCCCGGAGACGACGAGCCCATGCACGACGCGTTGCTGGAACTTGCCTCCGCCATTCGCGCGCTGGTTCACCGCAACCCGGGCATCGCCGCGTATTTGATCGGACTGACTCCCAGTTCCGTCGACGCGTTGCGCATGGCCGACACCGTGCAGACCCGATATCGAGTGCGCTACGAACTGACTTCCAAGCAGGCGACGTGGGCCGTCATCACCGTCAGCGAACATGCACTGGCGTTGGCGCAGATGGTGTACAACGCCGATCGCCGCGACCGTGAGTACGACGACGCGATCGCGGCGCGCACCGACCTCGACACCCTGCCGGGGGCCTACGACACGATCGACCGTGGACCCGACGGGATGTTTCTGTGGTCGATGCGCACCGTGGTGGTCGGCACGTTGGCGTTGATCGAAGAGCCGGATTTCGAGCGGGTCTAGATCAACTCGCGGCGCAGGTTGTCGAGGGTCGCGGCCTGGATCTTCTTCAATCCGAGGGGCGCGAACGTCTTCTCGAAGAATCCGCCGATTCCTCCGGCACCCGCCCACTCGGTCGTCGTGGTGACGACGGACCCGTTGCCTTCGGGGGCGACGGTCCAGGTGGTGACCATCGAGGAGTTGGCGTCGCGTTCGGTGATGGTCGAGCCGGAGACCGTGACGGAGGCGCTCACGTTGCGCACTCGCTTCTCGGTGGCCTGCAGGGTCCATTCGGCCACGGTGCCGCCGCCTTGTCCGCCCTGCACCACCCGGTAGTCGCGATACTGCTCGGGAAGGATGCGGGGCCGCACGGTTTCGTAGTCGGCGAGCGCGGCGAGCACCTGATCGGGTGTGGTGGCGATGGTGGCGGAACTGGATGCGCTGACCTGAGCCACGAGAACGTTCTCCTTCGAGTCGATTGGGGTTGCGTTCTCCATCCTGCCTCGCGTCGCTCCCGATGTCGGCACTGCCGCCGAGGGTGTGTGAGGTGGTTCACACAGGATCAGTTGTCGTCGAAAAACACATGCATGATGCAACCATTTGTCCGAATAGTTCTGTTTCAGCCGGCCGATTCGACAACAGTTGCGTGAAGTTTCACCGGACCGTCGGCAGCTTCGGTGGATACCGAGCAGTACGAGATATAGCGTCTACTCGTGGCTTCAGTGAATGCTCTTCTCGGACGACGGCCAGAACCGAGGGAGAGCGGTTACGCAGCGCATCGGTCGGGTGTCGAGAAGTTGCTTCGCAGCTATCGCGCAATACCGACCGACGCGACGGTGCGTCTGGCTAAGAAGACGTCCAACCTGTTTCGGGCCAGGACGACCTCGAAGACGCCGGGACTCGACGTCTCGGGATTGAGCAAGGTCGTCACCGTCGATGCCGCGGCTCGCACCGCCGACGTGGCGGGGATGTGCACGTACGAGGATCTGGTCGACGCGACGCTGCCCTACGGCCTCGCCCCTCTCGTCGTTCCGCAGCTCAAAACGATCACCCTCGGCGGCGCGGTCACCGGACTCGGCATCGAGTCGACGTCGTTCCGCAGCGGGCTTCCGCACGAGTCGGTACTCGAGATCGACGTCCTCACCGGTAGCGGCGAAATCCTCACGGCAACCCCCGAGGGCGAGCACGCGGACCTGTACTGGGGCTTTCCCAACTCGTACGGCACTCTCGGCTACTCGACGCGGCTGAAGATCGAACTCGAGCCGGTACTTCCGTTCGTTGCCCTGCGCCACTTGCGATTCCACGATCTGGACACGCTTCAAACGACGATGGACACCATCGTCGCTCGGCGTGAGTACGACGGCATCGAAGTTCAGTACCTGGACGGCGTCGTCTTCAGCGCCGACGAAAGCTATCTCACTCTCGGGGTTCAGACCGACGAGCCCGGACCCGTCAGCGACTACACCGGTGCCGACATCTTCTACCGTTCGATCCAGCATTCGTCGGACACTCCGAAGACCGATCGGCTCACCATCCACGATTACCTGTGGCGCTGGGACACCGACTGGTTCTGGTGCTCGCGTGCGTTCGGAACCCAGAACCCCCGGATCCGACGCTTCTGGCCGCGCAAGTACCGGCGCAGCAGCTTCTACTGGAAGTTGATCGGCCTCGATCGCAAGTACGACATCGCCGATCGACTCGAGAAGCGCAAGGGAAATCCGCCGCGCGAACGCGTCGTACAGGACGTCGAGGTTCCCATCGAACACACCGCCGGATTCGTACGCTGGTTTCTCGACGAGATTCCGATCGAGCCGTTGTGGTTGTGCCCCTTGCGTCTTCGCGAACCGGCCGCCCCCGGAGCCGATCCGTCCAGGCCGTGGCCGCTGTACCCGCTCGAGCCCAAGCGCACCTACGTCAACATCGGCTTCTGGTCGTCGGTGCCGATCGTGCCCGGTCGACCCGAGGGTGCCGCGAACCGCGCCATCGAGAAGAAGGTCACCGAGTTCGAGGGGCATAAATCGCTGTACTCGGACGCTTACTACACCGAGGATGAATTCGCCGTTCTCTACAGCGGCGAGAAATACAGAGAACTGAAGAAGAAATACGATCGCGAATCCCGATTGCTGGATTTGTACTCGAAGGCGGTGCAGCGCAAATGACGACGTTCAAGGACTCCGGCAATCGCACGGTGAACGGGCCACAGAAACTCAAGATCTCCGAGATCCTCGAGCTGATCTCCGACGGCAACATTCCCCTGCGTTTCACCGCGTACGACGGCAGCGTGGCCGGCCCCGAGGATGCCAAGATCGGCCTCAACCTCAAGAGCCCACGCGGAACCACCTATCTCGCAACAGCTCCCGGCGATCTCGGCATGGCCCGCGCCTATGTCTCCGGCGACCTGGAGGCCACCGGTGTTCATCCCGGTGATCCCTACGAACTGCTCGCGCTGATGGGCGACGAGCTCCATTTTCGCCGCCCGTCGGCCATGACCTTGACCTCGATCGCTCGGTCGCTCGGCTGGGACGTGCTGCGCCCCATCGCTCCTCCGCCCCAGGAGGCGATTCCGCGGTGGCGTCGCATCGCCGAAGGTCTGCGGCATTCCAAGACACGCGATGCCGAAGCGATCCACCACCACTACGACGTGTCCAACAGGTTCTACGAGATGGTCCTCGGTCCCTCGATGACGTACACCTGTGCGGCATTCGAGAACGTCGAGCAGTCTCTGGAGGCCGCGCAGGAGAACAAGTATCGGTTGGTGTTCGACAAACTGGGTCTGCAGCCCGGTGATCGCCTGCTCGACATCGGATGCGGCTGGGGTTCGATGGTGCGCTACGCAGCGCGACGCGGAGTTCAGGTCATCGGTGTGACTCTCTCGCAGGAGCAGGCCTCGTGGGCGCAGAAGGCCATCGAAGACGAGGGTCTTGCGGACCTCGCCGAGGTTCGCTTCTCCGATTACCGCGACGTGCCCGAGACGAATTTCGACGCGATCTCGTCGATCGGGCTGACCGAGCACATCGGTGTCGGCAACTACCCGGCGTACTTCACGTTCATCCAGTCCAAGCTGCGTGACGGTGGTCGACTGCTGAACCACTCGATCACCCGGCCCGACAACCGCGCGCACGCCAAGGCAGGCAGCTTCATCGACCGGTACGTCTTTCCCGACGGGGAGCTCACCGGATCGGGTCGCATCATCACCGAGATCCAGGACGTCGGACTCGAGGTCCGGCACGAGGAGAACCTGCGCGAGCACTACGCGCTGACCCTCGCCGGGTGGTGCCAGAACCTAGTGGACAACTGGGATGCGTGCGTCGCCGAGGCCGGCGAGGGAACCGCCCGTGTCTGGGGCCTGTACATGGCCGGGTCCCGTCTGGGATTCGAGCGCAATGTCGTTCAGCTGCACCAGGTTCTGGCGGTCAAGCTGGGACCGAAAGGTCAGGCCGACGTACCTCTGCGTCCGTGGTGGAACGGTTGAGCCTTGTGAGTGGAACTTCGTAGCAGGCTACGAGGTTCCACTCACATGGGAGCTAGCGACCGGTCGCCCGCAGGATGACTCGGGCGGTTTCGGTCGGCTGGTCCCAGTGCGGGAAGTGTCCGCATTTGTCGAACCAGTGCAGGGTGGCGTCGGGAAAACGCTGCATCGCCACCTCTGCCTGGCTGGGCGTCGTCACCTTGTCCTGACGGCCCCAGCCGATGAGCAGCGACCCCTGCAGGGAACCTTTCGGGGCACCCTGCTGCTTGGGCCCGTGGATCAGTGCCTTGCGAGCGGCGTCGAGCGAGGGTGAAGTCTTGGCAGAGAAGCCCTTCAGCTCCCGTTCGACCAGTCCGCTCGGCAATTTCCACGGCGCGGCCGAGAACTGCGCCAGTGCAGCGGTTCTGGTGATCGGGTTCCCGGCCAGGAAGGGCACCAGCGCTTGCGCCCGCTTCATCAACGCCAGCGATGCGGTGATGGTCGCCCCGAACACCTTGACCTGACGGTCGTTCCAGAAGCCGCCCGGATCGAGGGCCACCATCGACCCCCGGTGACCCCGCCGAGCCAGCTCGACGACCATCCGCGCGCCCATCGAGCTGCCGACGAGATCGGCGTCGGACAATCCCTCGCTGTCGAGGTACGCGCGCAGGGCATCGGTCAACGACGCGATGGACACGTCGGCCAGCGGCGGTGTCCGTCCGAACCCGGGGAGATCGAGGGCGATGACCTCGCGGTGCTCCGCGAGTGCCGGGACGATCGGATCCCAGTTGCGGTACGAGGACCCGAGCCCGTGGACGAGGACCAGCGGCGACCCGCTGCCAGTTCTGACGTTGTACATACCCGCGTCGTACCCGGAGACCGGAAACTTACACTTTCGGGCTGTAGTGCGACGGGTGCGAGCGACGCTGCGCCGGCGGCAGATTGCGGGCAGGCGTGTGCACCAGAGGAGCCGATTCCGGCCTGCGGCCCGCGACACGATCCCAGCCGGCTCGGGCGCGCGGATGGAGTCGGCGACGACGCGGCACCAGCCCGAACGCCAGGTTCACCGCCCTGCCGAACACCGCGAACCGTCGTGCGTCCCGCTCCGACCACGTGTATCCCAGTAGCTCCCGGACGGGCGGGTCGTAGAGCCCGACGGTGATCCAGACGAACAACGATGCCACCGGTCTGCGCAGCACGGCCCACACTCGTTCCGGCAGCCAGGAGGCATACGGCGGCGGGCCGAGCGCGGACAGATCCAGTACTCCACGTGCAGCCATGTTGTCTTCCAGCACGTGTGTGCACATGTGCTCCCAGTACTTCTGGAATTCGGCCCAGGTCTCGGGCACCGATCGCATGCTCATGCCGTAGAGCCGATACCACTGCACGTGCTCGTCGAACAATTGCACTTTCTGCGTTTCGGTCAGTCCGCCCATGAAACGGTCGGCGGTGAGCACCGTGCCCATGAAGAACGTCGCGTGTGCCCAATAGAAGGTGTCGGGATCGAGGGCGTGATACGTGCGCCCTTTCGAGTCGATTCCCTTGATGTCGTTGTGGTAGCCGCGAACCTGGCGGGCGGTTTCCTCGGCGCGGTCGCCGTCGAACACCACTCCCCCGATCGGATACAGGGATCGGTAGAGGCGCTGCCATCGCTCGTCGAAGAACGTCGAATGCTGTTCGACGCCCGCTCCGAGGCCCGGGTGCATGTTCTGCATCGACCCCGCCCACACGCCCTGCAACATCCCGCGCCAGTCACCGAAGTACTTCCAGGTGAGCGAGTCGGGACCGAGTGGGACGGGTCGATCGAACTGACTACGCATGTTGTCAAAGTAGCCTCGACAACATGCGTAGTCAACAGTTGGAAGAGCGCAGATCCAAGCGATACGACGCGTTGCTCGACGCCGGGATCGAACTCCTCGGCGCGCAGGAGGGACCCGCGGTCAACGTCCGCGCCGTGTGCCGCGCAGCCGGACTCACCGAGCGCTACTTCTACGAGAGCTTCACCGATCGCGACACGTTCGTTCGCGCGGTCTACGCCTGGGTAGGGGCCCGAGCGCAGGAGGCCCTGGAGGACGCCGTCGCCGGAGCATCACCGGAGGACGCCGTGGCCGCGCCCGTCCGGGCGTTCGTCGAAATCGTCGTCGACGAGCCTCGGATGGGACGAGTGCTGCTGATCGCTCCGTTGGCCGAACCTGCGCTGAGCCGACGCGGACTCGACCTACTGCCCGGGTTCGTCGAACTGGTTCGTGCCCGGCTACCCGAGTCCGTCGACCGGCAGCTCGTCGCCGTCGGAACCGTCGGCGCGTTGACGGCGCTGTTCATCGGTTTTCTGGACGGCACCCTCGACGCCACTCGCGACGCTCTCGTCGCGCACTGTATTCGCATCCTCGAGCAGGCCGCCGTGCAAGGATGACGGCACCTACAGCCGAAGGAGCTCGTTCATGTCCGATCTCGACCAGTCGTTCGCCGATGCGCAGGTTGACGTCAAGAAGCTCACGTCCAAGCCGAGCAACGACGATCTGCTGCGCCTGTACTCGCTCTTCAAGCAAGGTTCGATCGGAGACGTGACGGGTAAGCGTCCTGGACGGCTGGACATGGTGAATCGGGCGAAGTTCGATGCCTGGGCGAAGCTCGAAGGCACGAGCCAGGATTCGGCGAAACAGCAGTACGTGGATTTGGTGACCGCACTCCTCGCCGGCTGAGCCTACGGCTATGGTCGAGGGCGGGGGTAACGCAACGAAGGGACCCGCATGAGACGCACCGACAGCGACGTCGACGAGGCCGAGCTCGACATCGAGAAGCCGAAGACCCATGCGGCAGGTGCCACCGCCGTCGCGGTGTCGATGAAGCGCGCGCTGGGACACATGGGTCCCAAGCGCACCGCGCAGACGCTCCTCAAGCTGAACCAGGCCGAGGGCTTCGACTGCATGAGCTGCGCGTGGCCCGATCCCGATCCGGGTCATCGGCACGCCGCCGAGTTCTGCGAGAACGGTGCCAAGGCCGTCGCCGAGGAGGCGACGACCACGCGGGCCACTCCGGAGTTCTTCGCGCAGCACAGCATTGCCGAGCTCGATGCGCACACCGAACACTGGCTGGGTCAGCAGGGCCGCATCACGCATCCGATGATCAAGCTCCCCGGCGGTAGCCACTACGAGCCCATCGAATGGGACGATGCGTTCCGTCTGATCGGCGACGAGTTGAAGAGCCTGGCCAGCCCGGACGAGGCCATCTTCTACACCTCGGGTCGTGCGTCCAACGAGTCCGCGTTCATCTACCAGTTGTTCGCTCGGTCGTTCGGCACCAACAACATGCCCGACTGCTCCAACATGTGTCACGAGTCGACGTCCATTGCGCTGCAGGAATCCATCGGCATCGGCAAGGCCAGCGTCACGCTCGACGACGTACACAACGCCGAACTGATCATCCTGGCCGGCCAGAATCCCGGCACGAATCACCCGCGCATGCTCTCCGCCCTCGAGCTGGCGAAGCAGAACGGCGCAAAGATCTTGTCCATCAATCCCCTTCGCGAAGCGGGACTGCTGAACTTCAAGAACCCCCAGACCCCGCGCGGCATGGTCGGTCCCGGTACCGATCTGTCGGATCTGCACCTGCCGATCAAGCTCAACGGCGACCTTGCTCTGTTCCAGGCCCTCGGGGCGCTGTTGGTGAAGTGGGACGCCCTCGATCACGAATTCCTCGGCGAGTACACCGTCGGATTCGACGAGTGGAAGGCACACGTTGCCGAGGTCGATTTCGATCTCGTCACCGAGGTCACCGGCCTGTCGATGCAGCAGATCACCGAGGCCGCCGAGATGCTGCGCGACTCCAAGGCCACCGTCTTCTGCTGGGCGATGGGTCTGACGCAGCATCGCAATGCCGTCGCCACCATCAAGGAAGTCACCAATCTCGCGTTCGCGCAAGGAAACATCGGTAAGGCCGGTGCCGGTTTGCTTCCGGTTCGTGGCCATTCGAACGTGCAGGGCGACCGAACGATGGGCATCTGGGAGCGCCCTCCGGTGGCCTTCCTCGACGCCATGGCGGCAGAGTTCGACTTCGAGCCGCCCCGTGAGCACGGCTTGGACACCGTCGACTCGATCCGCGCCATGCGCGACGGCAAGGCCCATTTCTTCCTCGGCCTCGGCGGCAACTTCGTACAGGCGACGCCCGACAGCGACGTCACGTTCGAGGCGCTGCGCAAGATGCGCATGACCGTGCAGATCTCCACGAAGATCAACCGTTCGCATCTCGTCTGCGGCGAGACCGCTCTCATTCTGCCGACCCTCGGACGCACCGAGAAGGACGTGCAAGCCAGTGGTGAGCAATGGATTTCGGTGGAGGACTCCACCTGCTCGGTGCACTCGTCACGAGGACCGCTGAAGCCCGCGAGCCCGTACCTGCGCTCGGAGGTCGCGATCGTCAGCGGAATCGCCGAGGCGACACTCGGCGACCGATACGGTCTCGACTGGAAGGGTTTCCGCGACGACTACCGCAACATTCGCACGCACATCTCGCGCGTCGTCGCCGGTTGCGAAGGGTACGAGGTCAATGTTCGACGCCCCGGCGGCTTCGTTCTACCGCATCCCCCTCGCGACAGCAGGACGTTCGAAACCAAGAGCGGGAAGGGCGAATTCGCCGTTTCGCCGATCGACGTGCTGCAGGTTCCGCCCGGCCATCTGATTCTGCAGACGTTGCGCAGCCACGATCAGTTCAACACGACGATCTACGGCCTCAGCGATCGCTACCGCGGAATCGAGAACGGCCGACGCGTGATCTTCGTGCACCGAGAAGACATCTCGACGCTCGGCTTCCGCGACGGCGACATGGTCGATCTGGTCACCAAGTGGGACGACGACGACGTGGAACGGTGCGCGCCGTCGTTCCGCATCGTCGAGTACGACACCCCGCGTGGGTCGGCTGCTGCGTACTACCCCGAGACCAATCCGCTGATTCCGTTGGATTCGACTGCGCTGCAGAGCAACTGCCCTACTTCGAAGTCGGTGATCATCTCGATGGTTCCGGCGGGAACAGGAGCGCAGGGCACGTCGAACGGTCATCAGGACAACGAGGGCTCGGACGAGGGGCACAAGTCGCACCCCCAGCCGCATCACCTGAGCTGAGCGGACTCAGCTGAACGATCGAACCAGGGTCGCTGCGTCGGTGAACTGATGTCGCATCAGTTCACCGGCGGCCCGGTGATCGGCTCGACGCATCGCCTCGATCAATTCCTCGTGGCCGCGTACCGCCCGTCGTCCCCAGTCGGTGTCGGACGCATGTAGATGCGTCGGGGTGTACTTGACGGCACCGAGCAGAAACCACGCCAATGTGGTGCCGCCTGCGATCTTGTTGATGGCGCGGTGAAACTCGAACTCGCACCGTTCGACGGCATCGGCGTCGGTGCGTGTCACGGCGTCGCGTAGGTCGTCGTTGAGGGTGGTCAACTGCTGGAGATGCTCCGCGGTGACCCCGCGGGATGCCCGCTCGGCCAATGCCGCGGCGATTGTGCCCTGCAACCAGAAGATGTCGTCGATGTCCCGCCGTGTCAGTTCGACGACGCGATAGCCCCGATGCGGGACCGATTCGAGCAACCCTTCGCCGCGCAACGACACCAGCGCCTCGCGTACCGGGGTGGCACTGACTCCCAACTCGGCTGCGGTCTCGTCGATGCGGACGAACGTCCCCGGCTTCAGCGCACCGGCGACGATCCTTCGGCGGATGCTCACGGCGACGTCCTCGGACAACTGCGGACGTCGCGGAATCGGCTGTTTCGATGATGCCGTGCGCGTGAGATCGAGGCTCATTCCACATCTCCTGCACAGCGGGGCGGCGGGGGTTGTTGCAACGGTGACGGACGCATAGTGTGTCCTGGACAACATTGAATCACATCAAATATATGTGATGCGATCTGCTGGAGGATAGAGCCCGTGACGGACCAGATCGAACGAACGAACGAGAGCACCTTCGAAAGCCTCGATCCCAGAACGGGTCTCGCACTCGCCACGTACCCGATCGCCGACGCCGCCGAGGTCGAGATCGCCGTGGCCCGCGCTCGCTCGGCCGCCCGGTGGTGGGACGCGCAGGGATTCGAGGGCCGTAAGCGGTGGCTCCTGGAATTCAAGACCGCGATCGCCCGCGACGCCGCGAGCCTTGCCGCCGTCATCGCCGCCGAAACCGGCAAGCCGGACGAGGACTCCCTGCTGGAAGTCATGTTGGGCGTCGAGCACATCGATTGGGCGGCGCGCCACGCCGGCAAGACCCTGAAACAGCGCAGGGTCGGATCGGGTCTGCTCGCCATCAACCAGAAGGCCTACGTCAGCTACCGCCCGTTCGGCGTCGTCGGCGTCATCGGGCCGTGGAACTACCCGCTCTACACCCCGATGGGGTCGATCGCGTACGCCCTCGCCGCAGGCAACACCGTCGTCTTCAAGCCCAGCGAACTCACTCCGGGTGTTGGGGTCTGGTTGGCCGAGAAGTGGCAGTCGCTCGCCGCTCCCCACCCGGTGTTCCAGACGATCACCGGCGACGGTTCCACCGGCACTGCCCTGGTCGAGGCCGGCGTCGACAAGATCGCGTTCACCGGCTCGACCGCGACGGCCAAGAAAGTCATGGCCACGTGCGCGAAATCGTTGACGCCGCTGATCGCCGAGTGCGGCGGTAAGGACGCGATGCTCGTCGACGCCGACGCCGATATCTCTGCGGCCGTGGAGTTCGCGACGTTCGGCGCGATGGGCAATGCCGGGCAGACCTGCGCCGGAGTCGAACGAATCTACGTCGCCGCCCCGGTGTACGACCGGTTCGTCGCCGAATTCACCAGGGCGGTCAAGGAATTGAAGCCCGGTGGATCGAAGACCTCGTCCTACGGCCCGATGACGCTGGGCAAGCAGAGCGACATCGTCCGCGGCCAGATCGAGGATGCGTTGGCCAAGGGCGGTACCGCATTGGTGGGAGGTCTCGACTCACTGCACGGGCCGTACATCGACCCCGTCGTCCTCACCGACGTTCCCGAGGATTCGACCGCGATCACCGAGGAGACGTTCGGGCCCACCGTCGTCGTCAACAAGGTCCGCGACCTGGACGAGGCCATCGCCCGTGCCAACGCGTCCTCCTACGGTCTGGGTGCATCGGTGTTCACCAAGGACACCGCGGTCGGGCGACGCGCCGCCGAGAAGCTCGATTGTGGTGTCGTGACGGTCAATTCGGTGCTGGGCTTCGCCGGCGTCCCGGCCCTACCGTTCGGCGGAACGGGCGACTCGGGCTTCGGGCGCATCCACGGCGACGACGGTCTTCGTGAATTCAGCACCGTCAAATCACTGACCGTGCAGGGCTTCGCGGCACCGATCGATCTGCTGACGATGAAGCGCAAAGCCCGGAACATGAAGCTCTCGGTGCTGGCGCTCAAACTTCGCCACGGACGAGGCTGACCATGGACATCGCGCCGGGTCGGGGTCGATACGGGTGGTTGCGCCGCGTCGAGGAACTCGACCCGGTCCGCGACTGTCACACCATTCACCGGATCACCGCGGGGTACGAGTTCCCCTGGGATTATCAGCGGGCCCTCGAATTCGCCTTGTTCCGAACGTATTGCGTGCCGACGATCTCCGCTCTGCTGGCCCGGACCGGCGAGTTCGAGAAGCGACCGCAGAAGCGGTACGACGACACCTCGCTGCTGATGTCGGAAATGGTCGAACACGGATACGACTCCGAACGAGGTCGCGAATCGTTGCGGACGGTCAATCGAATGCACGCGCAGTACGACATCTGCAACGACGACATGCTGTACGTGCTCACGACGTTCATCTACGAGCCCATCGAATGGATCGACACCTACGGGTGGCGTCGCCTGCATCCCCACGAGCGGCTCGCGACCTTCCACTTCTACAGCGAAGTGGGTAAACGCATGGGCATCAAAGACATTCCGGAGTCGTACACCGAGTTCGCACAGTTCAAGCTCGATTACGAAGAACGCACGTTCCGCTTCAGCGAGGACAACCGCCGCATCGGCACCTACACCCTCGATCTCTACTGCTCGTGGTTTCCCGCCGCGCTCACCCCGGCCGTCCGGCAGGGCGTGTTCGCGTTGCTCGACGATCGGATGGCGAACGCATTCGGCTTCCCCGCCGGCTCACCCACGCTGGAACGGGCCGCGGTGCGGGCGCTGCGGACCAAGGCCCGCGTGGAGCGCTTCCTGCCCACGAGAAAACACTCACGCACTACGGCCGACGCAGGCAACAAGACCTACCCCGGCTATCCCGTCGGGTACAGCCCGAAAGATCTGGGCACCCAGGCCGCATCACCGATTCGCGGTTGTCCGGTAGCGACGACGTAACTGCCAACTCGACGGGTCAGAGTCCGTCCACCCACCGACCGAACGCATCGCGAAACTCCCCCGAGAGCGGCAGCGGCGCCAGGGCGGTGTTCGGATCGGCGGGCAGCGGGCCGAGCTCGCCCAGCATGTGCGAGCTGTTGGCGAAGTGCGCGAAGTGGAGGTCGGTGTGGCCCAGGGCCACTCGCACGTTCTCGACCTGGCCGCAGGACACGTTCAGATCCTTGTCCGAGCAGGTCAGGAACGAGGAGTACGAGTCCGGCAGCGCGGCAGCCAGATCCGCCGGGTCCGTGGCATCCGCTTCACGCAGGAAGGTGGCGCTCTGCCGCAGTCCCAGACCGTCGACGATCGGGTCGGGCTCCGCGGACAGCGGTCGTCCCGCGCGAATATCGGCGACGGCCTGCGCGAAGCGATCCCGCGACGACGCGGCCTGCTCCTCGGTGAACTGGCCGACCGCCACGGCCTCGCCGATGTTGCGATCGACCTGCGCGGTCAGCAGATCCAGGTAGCGGATCGACAACGGCTCGAGCAGACCGACATGGGTGAACGCCGCGCTGTCGGCATCAGCAAGGCGCAGTGCCGTCAGTGCACCCTCGCTGTGCCCGATCACCGACGTGCGATCCGCCCCGACACCGGTGCGCTGCTGCAGGAAAGCCAGTGCGTCCGCAGCATTGTCGACCTGCGCATCGAAGCCGGGCGGGTTGTTCGGATCCACCCCGGCCAGCCCGGTGCGGCCGCTCCCGAGCTTGTCGAAACGCAGGCTGGCAATACCGCGTCGGGACAGCTCGTCGGCGACGTATGTGGTCGTGTTCAGCTGCAGATCACCCGAGTTCCCGTTGCGATCGGTCGGCCCGCTGCCCGGCAGCACCAATGCCACGCCGCGGGTGTCGCCGACCGGCATGCGAAGGCTGCCGTAGAAGGTGATGCCACCGGACTCGAAGCTGACCTCCGAATCGAGCGCGTCGTCGGGTGACCACGGAACGTTGATCGGAGCAGCGGCCGCGGTACCCGCGCCGACGAGCAGGAGCATCGACGCGGCCAGTCCGGCCAGCAGTCCTCGGGTGCGCATCATGCCGCCAGAATAACAATCCGACCGACCGTTCGGATATGGGTACGCTGCACGTAACCCGCGGCACGGCACTCGACGTCGCCCCTCGAAAAACGCACGCGACCGCTCCCGACCGAGCCGGCTCGAGGCGTCGAACACCCAGCACACACCGGCTCCGGAAGGCCGAAGTGCTGGTCGGGGCACACCCCGAATCGGATAGGACGTAGCCTGGCGAGGGAGGTTCGGTGGTTCGACCGTGAATGACACCCGTGTTGTTCGGTTAGATTGGAAGAGCCACCAGGCACGATGCAAGAGGGTCGAGACCTGTCAACGAGCGACGGGTCACCACAATCGAGGAGAACAGGCCATGGCTTTACCAGTATTGACACCGGAACAGCGCACCGCGGCGCTGGCCAAGGCGGCCGAGGCACGCACTGCGCGGTCGAAGCTGCTCGCATCCGTCAAGTCCGGCGAACTGAGCGTCGCTGACGTCCTCGCCAAGGCGGAGAACGACGAGATCGTCAAGAAGACCAAGGTGTCCGCGCTGATCAAGGCCCTGCCGGGCGTTGGATCCGTGCGCGCCGCACAGCTGCTCGAGCAGCTGTCCATCGCAGATACGCGCCGCATCGGCGGCCTCGGCGCAAACCAGCGCGAGGCGCTGCTCGCTGCCGTCGCATCCTGATTCACATTTTCATGGGTCGTTCCTGCAGGCTCCACTCCTGATCCTGCGATAACGCGTTGCCTGCAGGGCTAGCATTTCGACCATGAACGTCGAAGTGACCCTGCTGCCCGGAATCGGGGTGCGGAAAGATTTTGCCCTCGCTTCCGGGCGCCGCATCGGCGTCATCACCCGCAAGGACGGCGCGAACGAGTTGATCGTTTCGCGCAAGGACGACCCCGATGCGACGCAGGCGTCCATCACCCTGAGCAATGAGGAAGCGGCGGCCCTGGGCAATCTGCTCGGGTCGCCGCAACTCATTGCTCAGCTCGGGGAAGAGCATCGCGACCTCCCCGGAATCAACACTCGTCAACTCCCCATTCGCGCGAATTCACGGTTCGTCAGCCGCACACTCGGCGACACCGCCATGCGCACCAAGACCGGAGTATCCGTCGTCGCTGTCATGCGCGCCGGCCAGGTACAACCGTCTCCCACCCCCGACTTCACGCTCGCCGCAGGTGACCTGCTGGTCGCCGTCGGCACCGCGGACGGACTGGACGCAGCAGCCAAGTTGCTCGGCAATGCCTGAGATCAGTCGGGGCTGACCCGTGGCCGAGAGCGCGCTCGCCCTCACCGAGTTGGGTGCCGTGTTCTTCGTTCTCGGACTTCTCGCTCGCCTCGCCGGCCGGATCGGCGTCTCCCCCATCCCGTTCTACCTGCTCGGCGGACTGGCCTTCGGCAACGGCGGCTTCGTCAACCTCGGCGGCATCGACGAGTTCAGCGAGATCGCCAGCGAAATCGGCGTCATCCTGCTGTTGCTGCTGCTCGGCCTCGAATACACCGCAACAGAGCTCGTCACCGGCCTGCGTCGATCGTGGATGGCCGGTCTGGTCGACATCGTCCTCAACTTCGCGCCCGGTGCCGTCGTCGCGCTGCTGCTCGGCTGGGGCGGAGTCGGGGCGCTCGTGATGGGCGGCGTCACCTACATCTCGTCGTCGGGAATCATCGCCAAAGTTCTCACCGACCTGGGCCGACTGGGAAACCGTGAAACCCCCGTCGTACTGTCGATCCTGGTGTTCGAAGACCTTGCGATGGCCATCTACCTCCCGATCCTCACCGCCGTCCTGAGCGGAGTCAGCTTCCTCGGCGGACTCGAAGCCCTCGGCATCTCACTGTTCGTCATCACCTTCGTGTTGGTCGTCGCGCTGAAATACGGCAGATTCGTCTCGGCGATCGTCGACAGTCCCGACCGCGAAATCGTCCTGCTCAAAGTCCTCGGATCCGCCCTGCTGGTGGCCGGCATCGCGTCGGAACTGCAAGTCTCGGCGGCCGTCGGCGCGTTCCTGTTGGGAATCGCGATCTCGGGCTCGACGGCCGACAACGCGACCCGCGTCCTCGAACCCCTACGCGACCTGTTCGCTGCGATGTTCTTCGTCGTGTTCGGTCTGGGCACCGACCCGTCGACCATCCCGCCCGTGTTGGGCTGGGCCGTCGTCCTCGCCGTCACCACCGCCGCGACCAAGATCGCGACGGGCTGGTGGGCGGCAGGTAGGCAGGGAATCGGCAGGCCGGGACGACTACGCGCCGGTGCGGCTCTGGTGGCGCGCGGAGAGTTCTCCATCGTCATTGCCGGACTGGCCGTCGCCGCAGGAGCTGTCGAAGGCGAACTGGCAGCCCTGGCGACCGCATACGTGCTGCTGATGGCCATCCTGGGGCCGATCGCTGCTCGCGTCGTCGAACCCGTCGCGAAGGTTGTGCTCCGGACCAAGCCCGCGGTGTGATTGGCTTTTCGACATGGCAGACAAGCGGACGGCTCTGAGGCGACGGCCGCAGTTGTCCGAGGAAGTCGCCAGCCACGTCCGGCACCTGGTGATGTCCGGAGAGGTGAGTCCGGGAGACTTCATCCGGCTCGACGAGACCGCAGCTCAGCTGGGCGTCAGCGTCACCCCTGTGCGTGAGGCGCTACTGACCTTGCGCGGTGAGGGCATCGTCGAGCTCGTCCCCCACCGCGGCTATGTGGTGTCTGCGCTGACGCCGAGCGACATCGTCGACATCTTCTGGCTGCAGGGGCAGATCGCGGTCGAACTCGTGCGCCGGGCGGCACCGAAGATCACCGAGGTCGAACTCGACAGGCTCGCCGAGCTGACCGCTGCCCTGTCGGTCGCCGTCGAGAACGGCCGGGCCGAGGACGTCGAGAACATCGAGTTCGAGTTCCATCGCGTGCTGAACCGTCTGGCCGAGTCGTCCAAGTTGGCGTGGTTTCTCAACAACGCCACCCGCTACACCCCGACCCGTCTCTACGCCACCGACCGCGACTGGGGCCGAGCAGCCGTGCGCAATCACGAGGATCTGATCGCGGCCCTGGTTCGAAACGACGTCGACGCCGCCTGCGAATTGATGAAGCAACAATTCACAGACGGCGCCGAGAGGTTGATCGCGCATCGCGGGTGAGTGCGCTACGCGCACGTGAGTGGAAACTCGTAGCCTGCTACGTGTTCAGTCCGGGGACATATGAGACACGAGATGTCCACGGACATGTGACACACGGGCTGTGATGATGCTGCGGGGCACTGTGACCGGCTATGGAGTAATCCATGGCCAGATCGGATGCCCGGATGAACCTGCTCGACGCCACCTTGACCGCATGGATCATCGAGGGAGCCGACGTCTTCGACGAACGAGGCCTGTCAGGCTTCTGCGCCGATCACGGGCTCTCCCGCAGTACCGCCAACCGTCACGCCGCCCGGATCCGAGAACGGGGCCGGTGGGAACTCGACTCCCGCCGGCCCCGCTCGAGCCCGGCACGCACCCCCGACGCTGTCGAAGCCCGCATCATCGCGCTCCGCGGCGAATTGGGCCGCGACAACGGTGCCGACAACATCCGCTACGAGCTGACCAAGATTGCCGCCGAACATGATTGGGCCGGCAAAGGCTGGAAGGTCCCGGCCCGATCGACCATCAACAACATCCTCACCCGCCACGGCCTGGTGACCCCGGAACCCAAGAAGCGACCCAAATCGTCCTACCGCCGATTCCAATACGCCCGACCCCGTGACTGCTATCAGATCGACGCCACCGAAGTCGTACTCGCCGGCGGCGGGAAAGCCACCGTCTTCGAGGTTCTCGACGACTGCACCCGCACCCTCGTCGCGACGTACGTCTGCCACGCCGAGACCACCGCCGGAGCCATCACCGCCATCGGCAGAGCGTTCACCGACTACGGAGTACCGGCAATCGTGTTGTCCGACAACGGAATGGCATTCTGCGCGACCGCGTCGAAGGGCCGCTCGAAGTTCGGCGCGTTCGTCACCGGGTCCGGTGCCAGGCTCATTCACTCGAGCCCGTACCACCCGCAGACCAACGGCAAAGTCGAACGCCACCACCGCACCTTCAAACAGTGGCTCACCGACCAACCCACCCGGCCCGCCACGACCGCCGAGTTGCAGACATCGTGCAATCGGTACCAGACGTTCTACAACAACGACCGCCGCCACAGTGCCGTGAACATGCCCCCGCAGCAGGCATGGAACGGCGCTGCAACCTTGGGCGGTCCGCAGCACCTACCCGCCCAGGTCGACGCCACAGTCGGTACCCACTCCGTCTCCGGCTCCGGCGTGATCTCCGTCGGCGACCACACGATCTCGGTCGGACGGTCCCACGCTCACAGTCGCGTGACCGTCCTGCGCGACGGCAACCACATCACCACCTACACGGCCAGCGGAGAAGTCCTCGGCCATTTGCACTTGAACATCGACAAGCGCTACCAAGGACAACTCCACCGCCCCGCAGCCTAGAATCGTGTCTCACATGTATCGAGACACCCGTGTCCCGCATGTATCAAGACAGCACACGTAGCCTGCTACGCGTTTCCACTCACATGGGGTCAGCGCAGCGAGGCCGGAACGTGGAAGCGCTCGCCGTACTTCTTGGCCAATTCGTCCGCGCGAGCGACGAATCCGGCCTGACCACCCGGGTAGCCGACGACGTACTGGTGCACGCCACCCGTCCATGCCGGGAAGCCGATGCCGAAGATCGAGCCGATGTTGGCGTCGGCGGTGGTGTTCAGGACACCCTCGTCGAAGCACTTCTGCGTCTCGATGGCCTCGATGAACAGCATGCGCTCCTTGAGGTCCTCGAACGGGATGTCCGCCGAACCCGACTTGAACGCATCACGCAGTCCGGGCCACAGCCCGGTGCGCTTGCCGTCCTCGTACTCGTAGAAGCCCGCACCCTTGGCCTTCGACGGACGCTCGAACTCGTCGACCATCTTGTCGATGACCTCGCCGGCCGGATCCTCGGGGGGAGTTCCGCCGGCAGCCTTGATGGCGTCGTAGGTCTCCTTGCGGATCTTCTGCATCAGGTTGAGCGTGAGCTCGTCCGAAAGCTGCAGTGGCGCAGCCGGGTAACCGGCCTGCAGACCTGCCTGCTCGATGGTCGACGGCTCGACGCCCTCGCCCAACATCGCGATGGCCTCGTTGATGAAGGTGCCGATCACGCGAGAGGTGAAGAAGCCGCGACTGTCGTTGACGACGATCGGGGTCTTCTTGATGAGCTGCACCAGGTCGAATGCCTTGGCCAAAGCGGCATCCGATGTCTTCTCGCCGCGAATGATCTCCACCAGCGGCATCTTGTCCACCGGTGAGAAGAAGTGGATTCCGATGAAGTCTTCCTGACGCTTGATGCCCTGAGCGAGGCTCGTGATGGGCAGCGTCGAGGTGTTGGAACCGAGCAGCGCCGTCGGATCGACGAGGTCCTCGATCTCCTGGAAGACCTTCTGCTTCAACTCTTCCGACTCGAAGACGGCCTCGATGACGAGGTCGGCACCTTCGACGTCCTTGGCATCGGCGGTCGGGTGGATGCGTGCGAGCAGAGCGTCCGACTTCTCCTGGGTGGTCTTGCCACGCGAGAGTGCCTTGGCCTCGATGGCCTCGGAGTACGCCTTGCCCTTCTGCGCCGACTCGATCGCAACGTCCTTGAGCACCACGTCGATTCCGGCCTTGGCACACACGTACGCGATGCCCGCGCCCATCATGCCTGCGCCGAGAACCGCGACCTTGGTGAAGGTGGTCTTCTCGATGCCGTCGGGACGAGACTTACCGGCGTTGATCGCCTGCAGGTCGAAGAAGAACGCCTGAATCATGTTCTTGGACACCAGACCGGTGACCAATTCGGTGAAGTACCGCGACTCGATGGTGCACGCATTGTCGAAGTCGACCTGTGCACCCTCCACTGCCGCAGCGAGAATCGCGCGCGGAGCCGGCATCGGTGCGCCCTTGATCTGCTTGCGCAGATTGGACGGGAAAGCAGGCAGGATCTGCGCGAGCTTCGGGTTCGACGGCGTGCCGCCGGGGATCTTGTAACCCTTGACGTCCCACGGTGCGACGCCACCCTCGGGGTTGGCCTTGATCCATGCCTTGGCGGTGGGCACCAATTCGTCGATGCTGCCGACCAATTCGTGAACCAGACCGATTTCGAGAGCCTTGGCCGGACGGAACCGAGTGCCCTGAGCGAGGACCGTCATGAAGCCGGTCTGAATGCCGAGCAGCCGGGTGATGCGGGCAACGCCGCCGCCGCCGGGCAGGAGACCGAGCGAGACCTCGGGCAGACCGATCTGCACGCCGGGAACATCGGCCGCGATGCGGTGATGCGTGGCGAGCGCGATCTCGAGTCCGCCGCCAAGTGCCGCGCCGTTGATGGCGGACACGACCGGCTTACCGAGCTTCTCGAGCCGACGCAGCTGTCCCTTGACTTCCTGGACCTCGTCGAACACCCGCTGGGCGTCCTCGGGCTTGGCTTCGATGAGGGTGTGCAGATCGCCGCCGGCGAAAAACGTCTTCTTGGCGGAGGTCAGCACGACTCCGGTGATGCTGTCCTTCTCGGCCTCGAGGCGGTCGACCGTCGCGCCCATCGAGTCCTTGTACAGCTGGTTCATCGTGTTGGCGCCCTGGTTGGGGTCGTCCATCGTCAGAACGACGATGCCCTCGGCGTCCTGGTCCCACTGAATCATGTTGTCAGACATCGTTCTACCTCAGACTCGCTCGATGATGGTGGCAACGCCCATGCCGCCGCCGATGCACAGGGTGATCAAGGCGTACCGGCCGCCGCGGCGCTCGAGCTCGTCGAGCACGGTGCCGGTGATCATGGCTCCGGTGGCACCGAGCGGGTGGCCCATGGCGATGGCGCCGCCGTTGACGTTGAGCTTCTCGTTCGGGATCTTCAGATCCTTCTGGAAACGCAGCACCACGGAAGCGAACGCCTCGTTGAGCTCGAACAGATCGATGTCGTCGACGGTCAGGCCGGCGGTGGCGAGAACCTTCTTCGACGCCGGGGTCGGTCCGGTCAGCATGATCGTCGTATCGGCACCACTGGTGGCCGTCGCGACGATGCGGGCGCGCGGGACCATGTTCAGGTCCTTGCCCGCCTGCTCGCTGCCGACGAGGACGAGGGCTGCGCCGTCGACGATGCCGGAGCTGTTTCCGCCGGTGTGGACGTGATCGATCTTCTCGATCCAGTGGTACTTCTGCAGCGCTACGTCGTCGAATCCGCCCATGGCCGCGATACCGGTGAATGCCGGGTTCAGCTTGCCGAGCGACTCGACGGTGCTGCCCGGACGCATGTGCTCGTCCTGATCGAGGATCAGCAGACCGTTCTGGTCGGTGACCGGAACGACGGACTTGGCGAAGTAACCACCGGACCACGCCGCTGCGGCGCGCTCCTGGGACTGGACGGCATACGCGTCGACGTCCTCGCGGGTGAATCCTTCGATGGTGGCGATCAGGTCGGCACCGATGCCCTGCGGGGCGAAGTAGGTGTCGTAGTTGGTGGCCGGGTCCATGGCCCATGCGCCGCCGTCACTGCCCATCGGCACGCGAGACATCGACTCGACGCCGCCCGCGACAACCAGTTCGTCCCAGCCCGAGCGCACCTTCTGCGCGGCCAGGTTGACGGCCTCGAGGCCCGACGCGCAGAAGCGGTTGAGCTGGAAGCCGCCGACGGTGTCGGGCATCTTGGCTGCGAGCACGGCCGTGCGGGCGATGTCGGCACCCTGATCTCCGACGGGCGAGACCACACCCAGGATGAGGTCGGAGATTCGGTTCTCGTCCATGTCGGGGAAACGTCGACGAAGCTCGTCGATCAGCCCGGTCACCAAGGAAATCGGCTTCACCGAATGCAGGGAGCCGTTCTTTCCTTTACCTCGGGGAGTCCTGATGGCCTCGTAAATGAATGCCTCTGTAGTCACAGCGCGCAGTTCCTTCCACATACTCGATCTTGTCGCGATCGCCGTGCCGGCCGATCGCGTCGGTGCGAGGCCATGACAGACCTCAGCTCATGCCACAGTAAGTTGGCATACCGATCCGACATAAGGACCGAAACGAGCGTTTCGCATGACCCACGATGCGGTTCAGGTTTGAACGACCCCGTCATGGGAAATTACGATGCGTCAGATCGACCCGAAGGCGAAAGAAGACCGACCATGGAAACCGACAACGAACCGACCGTGGGCGCTCGCGTCAAAGTACGCACTCGCAGCGACGACAAGTCCGGAGCCGACAGTTCTGGATCCGACGCCTACGAGACCGGCGCGATCGTCGACGACTTCGGAGTCCAAGCGACCGACAGCACCTCGCGGGACTGGGCCGTCGCCAAGCGATGGGCCGTCGCCCTCGACAGCGGCCGATTGGTGTTCGTCGACACCGACGATCTCACGCTCGCGTGAGCCTCAGATCTCCTTGAGCGGTACCGCTCCGAGTTCGCTCACCAGCAGTTCCATGGCGACCGTTTCCGGGTCCCGACGAACCGACGGGTCCGCGGGTTCGGCCGCGGCCTTGAGCAGTTCTTCCTCGTCCTCCGGCGTCTCCGGAGGCGGCGGACCTACCGGCTCGGGATCATCGGGATAGTCCGGGGCCTCGGGCATCGGAATATCTGCGTCCGATCCATCGCCCGCTGAACCGAAACCGTCCGACGTCGGACGGGGAGCCCCTGCCTGGCTCGGCCTCGAGAACTTCGGCAGCGACGCGGGTTTCGCTGCCGGTTCATCTTTTTTTGCTGATGACGGTTCCGGTGGTGCCGCTGCACCCACCAGACAGACCACCGACCATTCGACGCCGAACACGTCACGCAACGCGTCCCGAATGACGTCGGCGTTGCGGGGTTCTTCGAGACGCTTCGCGAGCGGTGCCGAATCGTGGCCGAGAGTGATGGTGCCGTTCTCGACGGTGCGTACCGACGCACCGGACAACATCACCTCGACGGTCCTGCTTCGCTCTCGTACCTTGGTTCGCACCTCGGACCACACTGCGCGGACGGCCGCCGCATCGGGCTCGTTGGAGGCAGCCGCGGGTGCCGCGACAGGCTCGGGTTCGGATTCGTACACCGGCTCGGGTTCCGGGCCGTACTCGTCCTCGGGCTCCGGCGGAAAATCCTCGTGAGAGAGCGATGGTTCCGAATGCTGTTGCGCTGCAGCGGAAGTCGTGACCGGTGCGGGCGCGGGTTCCGGTTCGGGGGTTGGAGCTGGCTCGGGTGTCGGGACCGGCTCGGGTGTCGGAGCCGGTTCGGGCTCGGGTGTCGGGACCGGTTCGGGTGTTGGAGCCGGTTCGGGGGTCGGAGCCGATTCGGGTGTGGGAGCCGGTTCAGGTGCGGGAGCCGGTTCGGGGGCTGCAGGCTCGGGTGTGGGAGCGGGCTCGGGGGCTGCAGGCTCTGGCACCGGAGACGGTTCCGGGACCGCCATGGGTTCGGGTGCCGCGACAGGCGCAGGCGCTGGTGTCGGAGCGGGGACTGGTGCTGACGGTGCCGCGGGGGCGGCCTCGGCGGCCGGCTGTCGCTGGGACGGTCGCTGGAATTTGTTCACCGGGGGCGGGCCGGAGGGTGCAGGCTCTTCGGTCGCGGGCAGCTGTGGTCGTGTCGGGTCTGCGGCTGCCTGTGCCACTGCGGCCTGTTCGCCGGCAGGAAGGGTGACGTCCAGGCGACGTTCGACGCGTTCGAGCCTCTGCAACACAGCCGATTCCGCATCGGAGGCCGACGGCAGGAGCATCCGTGCGCACATCACTTCGAGCAGCAGACGCGGCGCGGTGGCCCCTCGCATTTCGCCGAGGCCCGAGTGGACGATCTCGGCGTAGCGAGTCAGGGTCGCCGAGCCGAGCAGGTCCGCCTCGTCGCGGAGTCGTTCGAGGACGTCGCCCGGCACGTCGACCAGGCCACGTTCACCGGCGTCGGGTACGGCCTTCATGAGGATCAGGTCTCGCATGCGATCGAGGAGGTCGATGGCGAAGCGACGTGGGTCGTGGCCGGCGTCCATCACCTTGTCGACGGTGCCGAACAGTGCGCCGCCGTCTCCCGCGGCCAGGGCGTCGACGGCCTCGTCGATCAGCGCGACGTCGGTGACGCCGAGCAGCGACAGAGCTCGCGGGTAGGTAACGCCTTCCGGTCCGGCTCCGGCCAGCAACTGGTCCATGACCGACAGCGAGTCACGCGGAGAACCGCCACCCGCCCGGATGACGAGTGGATAGACCGCGTCCTCGACCGGTACCTGTTCCTGACCACAGATCTTCTCGAGCAGAACGCGCATCGTCGACGGCGCGAGCAGTCGGAACGGGTAGTGGTGGGTTCGCGAGCGGATGGTGGGGAGCACCTTCTCCGGCTCGGTGGTCGCGAAGATGAAGACCAGATGCTCCGGCGGTTCCTCGACGACCTTGAGCAGCGCGTTGAAGCCGGCCGGGGTGACCATGTGTGCCTCGTCGATGATGAAGATGACGTAGCGCGACTCGGCCGGGGCGTACACGGCTTTGTCTCGAAGATCGCGGGCATCGTCGACGCCACCGTGGCTGGCTGCGTCCATCTCGACGACGTCGAAGTTGCCGGGCCCGCCCGGTGCCAGAGCGACGCAGGAGTTGCACACACCGCAGGGGGTGGAGGTCGGTCCTTCGGCGCAGTTCAGCGATCGGGCGAGGATGCGCGCCGAGGACGTCTTTCCGCAGCCACGAGGGCCCGAGAAGAGATAGGCGTGGTTGATTCTGTTGGAATCGAGCGCCACGCTGATCGGTTCGGTGACGTGCTCCTGACCGACGACTTCGGCGAACGTCGCGGGACGGTACTTCCGGTAGAGGGCCACGCCCGAAAGGGTACCGGCGACCGACGACACAGTTGCATCGCGCGTCGGTGTGCGCGGTGGAACCATTGGCTCAGTTGCATCGCGCGTCGGTGTGCGCGGTGGAACCATTGGCTCAGTTGCATCGCGCGTCGGTGTGCGCGAGGAACCCACGGCTCGGTTGCATCGCGCATCAGTGTGGACCGGCGGACACCGCTCTGATGTTCATGATCGCGAAGCTTTCCCGGCTGCCGGTGGACGTCGACAGCGCGAGTAGCCAGTTGCCGTCCTGCAGCGCGTCCGAGATCGCGTGCCGCACGATTGCGCCTTTCGAGTTCTGATAGTCGATCGAGACGGGTGCGCCGCGCGCTGCGGCGTCGGTCAGCGCATCGAGCTCCCGTGGCAACAGTCTGCTGTGCCTGCTGAGTGCGGAACGCACCCGTGCGTCGTCGACGGTGCCGGGGTCGCCTGTCTGCAGCAGCCGTGCCAGCTCGCGTGATTCGCGTCGAACTGGTGCTGCGGGTGCGCTCGGGTGCGGGGTGCGGGTGGTGTTGGCGCGGACCTTGGTCGCGCTGTCCAGCTCGAGCCGGCCGGTGTCGGAATGTCGCACCGGGGAGTATCCGTGCCTGCGAAGCACCGCGAGAGTGTCGATGGGTGTGGCAGAACTGATCAGGACTGTCGGCGCGAGCCGCTGAAACTTCAGCACCGCCAATGCCTCGTCCGTCTCGATGTTCGTCAGCAGTACGACGTCCTCGGAGACGATGGCGCACGGGATCTTGCGCACGGCCAGTGCGCCGTAGGTGCGCCAACAGTCTCGGATCGTGTAGGCCAGGGCTTGGGGAACGTCGGTGTCGGCCATCTCGGCGAGGGCGTCGATCAACTCCTCCCCTGTACCACCGGTGTCGAAGAAGCTGCGGATCGTCGCCGGGGTGAACCGCCAGACCGACGCCACTTCCCGCGACTCGGGTTGCGCGGCCGCACCGAGTATCGACGCCACCTCGGTGCTCGGCGGCCCGGTGACCACTGCGGTCGAATCGGGCAGCAGGCGCACCGAGAACGGCACCCAGTCGGCCAGATCCTGTAGCTGCGTTGCCAGCGCGGAGGCGATCTGACGCGGATCGCCGTCTCGGCCCACTCGGAAGTCCGTCAGGGTGGCGCACAGATCGGTCGGTGCGCCGTCGACCAGAACTCCGAGGCGGGTGGCCTCGGCCCAGAGTGCGCGCACGTGGCCGGGCCCGGCGCTCGTCGAGACGACCGGGATATGCCACTCGAGGTAGCGGGCGAATTCGTCGGGATCGGACAACACCGGCGTCGGGCTGTCGGATCCACCGAGGCGCAGAAGAGCCGCCAAGGCAGTCGAACGCACGTCTGCGGCTGCGGGATCGTCGAGCATCTTCTTGAGCACCGGCGCGGTCTTCTGGGAGGATCGTGGCACCCGATGGGTCGGAGTGAAGGGCGAGCACCACCACGCGGCCAGCAATGCTGCCGCCTGCTCGGATCGCGAGCTCGTCGACCATGTTTCGTAGGTCGAGGTCAATGCGATACCGGTCTTTCCCCGGTCGGCGAGCAAACCGGCTTCGCGCGCCAGCATCAGCATCAGCGCGGTGTGATGCTCGTCGGCGAATCCCAGACGAGCAGTCAGCGCACGGAGCTCTTTGGCGCTGAGGCCACCGGTCTTCATCATTGCCAGGCCATCGGTGTCGATTGCCGTCAACAACGCCTGCGTGTGCTCACAGAACTGCAGCAAGGCGATGGAGCGGGCGCGCTGCGAGTCATCCTGCGAGAGAGCATGAGTGCCAAATTCTGGAAGCCTGAGCTCGATGGGCAATCGCCACCCGTCTCCTCGCAGCGCGATGCTCACTTCCAACGGCACCTCGACGCGATGCCCGTCCAATCGATACAGCAGCCCGCGCTCGAAGGCGGCCGTACCTGCGGTCGGCGGCACATCGAAGATCAATGACGCCGGTTGTCCATCGACGAAGCGAGACAACATCTCTCGCATCTCGGGCGGGCCGTCGTCGTACAAAGCTCGGATACGTTCGGGGGTCATCGCGGCCGCGACGGCGTCGGCGCGTTCGGCTCGATCGAGCGAGGAGTCGACTCCGAGGCGGGTCAGCAAAGCAAGTCGGTCCTGCTCGACGGCGCAGTGCAAGAACAACTTTCGCTGCCTGCGAGCAAGCCCAAATGGGTGCGAGAACACGCCGGACAGATCGACGGGGCGGTACTCGACCGCGTCCGAGCCCCCTGCCGTGTGCGGCCAGATCAGGCCGTAGGCCATCAGCGTGTTCAGGGCCGTATCGATATGCGCCGTCTCGTTCGAGATTCCCTCGCCCGTCCAGTGGCCGATCTCGGCGCGGCTGAGATCTTCCATGAGCGCGAACAACTCGAGCAGGTCGAGCGCACCTCTGTCGAGTTTCCGCGGTAAGGCCGCCACCCGCCAGGGCGAGCCGAGGAGTTGCGCGAGCAACCCGAACGAGCGGGGTGGCGGGTCGGTTGCCACGTCCGGTCGACGTCGCAACAGATCCGTCAGTGCGTCCTCGTCGAGCGAGGCCAGCCACCCCTCGTACGTCCCGATCTTCTCGGTCATCTCGTCCCCCCCGGCGCAAGTTCTGCCACAACGTACCGACGGGCACCGACAGACTTATTTGTTCTTGGCTGCCGCTTTCGCTGCCTTCTTGAATTCGCGTACCTCGAGCAGGGACTTCTCGTCGACGACATCGGCGATGGATCGACGCGCACCCTCGTCGCCGTACGCTCCGGCGGCCTTTCGCCACCCGTCGGGCGTCACGCCCATCTGCTTGCCGAGCAGCGCGAGGAAGATGCGCGCCTTCTGATCGCCGTAGCCGGGAAGTGCTTTGAGACGCTTCAGAACCTCGGCACCGTCGGGGTCGTCGCGGATTCAGATTTCCTGCGGCTTGCCGTCGTAGTTCTCGACCAGAAATGCGGCGAGTCCCTGGATGCGCTTGGCCATCGAGCCGGGAAAACGATGCACGGCCGGGGTCTGCGCGCACAATGCGGCGAAGTCGTCCGGATCGGCGTCGGCGACGGTGTCGACCTTCAGATCACCGAGACGGTCGACGAGCTTCTTCGGGCCGGCGAAAGCGGATTCCATCGGTACCTGCTGATCGAGCAGCATGCCGATCAGCAGCGCGAACGGATCCTCGGCGAGCAGTGCATCGGCCTCCGGATCGCCGACGAGGTTCAGAGTGCGAGACATGGCCCCGATCCTGCCATGTCCGGCAGAAGCGACCGGGTCAGGTGATGGACACCAATTGCGTGATGTCGTCGAAGGGCAGCGGCCCATCCACGACGGCTCCGACGACGGCGCTGTTGAGGATGATCGATCCGCCGTGATTGTCGAGGAATGCGGTGTCGGCTGCGTCGCGTCCGGTTGCGATGCGCACCAGGGTCGATCGCGGCGCGAGGCAGGTGGCGTCGACCACTCGCCATTGTCCTTCGACGAAGGCTTCGGCGACAGCGTGGAAGTCCATCGGATCGCAGCCCGGCGCGTACACGGCCACGAGTCGAGCGGGCACGTTCACTGCGCGGAGCAGTGCGACGACGAGGTGGGTGTAGTCGCGGCACACCCCGGCACCGGCGAGGAGGGTGTCGACGGCGCCGTCGATGGGGTCGCTGCTTCCGGGAACGTAGCTCAGCCGGGCTCCGACCCAGGACGACACCTCGGCGAGCAGCTTCTCCGACGGCGGGTACGAGCCGAATTCCGTTGCCGCGAAACCGAAGAACTTGTCTGCCTCGGCGTAGCGGCTCGGCCGCAGATACAGCGACAGGTCGTAATCGGACACCGGTGCCGGGTCGGTGTTGCCGTAGATCGTCGCCGAGTACGACGCTTCGAGCTTGCCGACGTCGGCGTGCAGCTTGTGGATGCGAGTGCCGTGTGCGCCGCTGATCTCCTGCGCTTCGACGGGCTGGCCGTCGAGTGTGAACGAGAGTGCCTCCCACACTTCGGTTCCTGGGTGCGGCGCGATCGCGATCTGGAACTCGAGGGTGCTGGCCTCGGTCACATCGACATCGAGGTACGCGGAGACGTCACGTTTCATCGTGCCGATCCTGCCATCTCCGAGCGGTTCTCGCAGACTAAGACTCGTCGGTGGGGCGCGCTCCGGTCACCAGGAAGATGACCCGTTTCGCGACCTCGACGGTGTGGTCGGAATAACGCTCGTAGAAGCGGCCGAGCAACGTGATGTCGACGGCGGCCGGTACACCGTGCGGCCAGTCGGGCGCGGAGGTCAACATGAACAGGCTGCGGTGAAGAGCGTCCATCTCCTCGTCCTGCGTTCGCAGACTCGCGGCGAGTTCGGCGTCCCGCGTCTCGAGCACCCGTTGGGTCGCCTCCGCTTGAGCGATGGCTACCCGACCCATCTCGGTGAACACGCCCTCGACCTCGGGCGGCAGCACATGCGCGGGGTGACGGCGGCGGGCCAGCTCGGCGATGTGCACCGCGAGTCCACCCATGCGCTGGAGGTCGGCCACGATGTTGATCCCGGATACGACACGGCGCAGATCGTGAGCAACCGGCGACTGTCGAGCGAGGAAAGCGAAGGCCTCGTGTTCCCATTCGACGGCGAGAGTGTCGATCTCTTCGCGGTACTCGATCGTCTGCTCGGCGAGCACGATGTCGGCGGTGAGCAGCGCGCGCGTGGCGTCAGCCATCGCTCGTTCCGCGATTCTCGACATTTCGGACAGCTCCGACGCCAACGTGTCGAGCGCCTCCGTGTAACTGTCCCGCATGTTCACTCACCCCAACCGCTCGACAGCCCAACCTCAGGGCATTGCAGGGCAGTACCCTGCTGCGCATCCTTCTACACCCTCACACCGCTGTGGGCTCGTTGGAGAACTCGACGGTGTGACGTCGGTCATTCCTGCTGACACGAATCGATGGTCGACATGGGAGGGAACGCCGAACGGCCCGCGCTCGGTGAGCGCGGGCCGTTCGATCATCGGTTGCCGATCAGCAATTCGACGGGGCGGGCACTCCGTAGAAGCGATCCTTGATCCAGCTCTGAGCTTCGCCGAGACCGAGGATGTCCGGGATCAGATGCCCGGCACCGGAACCCGGCACGATAGCCGGGACCTGCGCGGAACTGAGCTGCACTGTTGCACCCTTGCCGCACCAGTCGCCGGCCAGTTCGACGGCCTGACCGTGGGGCACGATGTCGTCGGAGGTACCGGACTGGATCAGTACCGGGGCATTCGGCGTACGCTCACCGATCTTGTTCTTGGCCAGGATTTCCTGCGCGACGGGCAACCTGTCCAGCACGACCGACAACGGCTCGCCGGTCTTGGTGTACTCGTTGGTGCGGTGCAGCCCGACGTTCAGAATCGTCTCTCCGACACACTGATTCGCGACCAGGTTCAGCATGGCCTTTCCTGCGTCGTTGATGTTCTCGTCGACGATCGGCTGCAGACCGGGGTCGGAATTGAGCAGGCCGTTGAGGGTGTAGCCGATCACGCCCGTGAGGATGGTGCCGTCGACCTGTTCGAGGGTCGCCTTCAGATCCGCGGGAGGTGCTCCTGCGTAGGTGCCGACCAGGTCGAGTTCCGGGGCGTATTCATCGGCGATCTCGGCCGCCGCTGCGGCAGCTCCGCCACCCTGCGAGTAGCCGTAGGCCGCGACCGGGCCGTCGCCGGAGATCTTGGTGCCCTGCAACTGCCGAGCTGCGCGGGCCGCGTCGAGCACGGCATGGGCCTCGGACGCGCGGTTCACATAGGTGTGCGCGCCCGGCGTGCCGAGACCCTCGTAATCGGTGATCACGACGCCATAGCCTTGGGAGAGAAGCGAATACGCGGCCAGTACCTCGTACTCGACCATGAATCCGAGCGGCGGGGTGTAGGTGATGACGTTGTTGAGCATCTTCGACGGCGCGCACTGATCGCCCTGCCCCTGCGTTCCCGGTGCCAACACCACGAGCGGGCGCGGCCCCGGACCGGTCCACGGCGCGGCCGGGTCGATGTAGGTACCCGTGACGGCGTTGGCGTCGTCGTTGGAATCGGTGCTGCGGTACATGATTCGGGTTGCCTCACCCGGCAGGGTGCCGCCGATGCCCGGCACCGACAGCGCGAGATGCGAAGGCTCGGAACGAATCACGTCGCCCGGCGCGCCGGCAGGCAGCGGGCTCGGCGGAATGTAGAAGTCGGATTCGACGGTCGAACCCGTCGACGGTGCTGCCGACACGGCCGGCGCAGTCACCCCCATGAACACTGCCATCACTGCCACGGCCGAACCGAAGACACGCGTCGAACGCAAATCGAACCCCCAACGTCTGAACACCTGCTGCCAGGTGTGCGCTACCCCGCGTAGCACTTACCCTGACGCACCTTACGTGACGGCGCACACAACGTACAGACCGAAGTTGGACGAATCACCAGTCAGCGGCGGCGACCGTGCATGGCCGCCTTCGCCGTATCCACTTCGTCGTCGGTGAAGGGACGTCCGGGGAGCTCCGATCGGGGTACCGAATCACCGCGCAGGCCGTCGAGCAGCACCGTGAAGTACCTACGCCAGTTCGCGGGATCGACATGACTGGAGAATTCGACGGTCGAGCCGATCATCCCCAGCACCGGATAGAAGTCGGTGACGGCCACATCGGGACGCAGCTGACCGGATTCGAGGGCGCGATCGACGATTTTCGCGAAGAACGGATCGATCCGTCGGCGCATCTCCGCGATGCCGCGGCAACCCTCGTCCGACCCGAGCACCACATCACCGAGGCCGCGGTCGGACGCCATTTCCTCGCATACGTCCGAGAGAAAGCCCACCAACCCGCTCCAGGGATCCTCCGCTTCGAGGGCGCGTTCGGCACTGGCGAGCATTCCCTCGAGGCGCTGCTCGAAGACGCCGTCAATGAGCTCTTCCTTGCACGAGAAGCGGCGATAGACGGTGCCGACGCCCACCTTGGCGTGCGCGGCGACGTCGTCGAGCGTGATGTCGATACCGCGGGAAGCGAACAGCTCGCGAGCCGCGTCCACGATGCGGCGCCGGTTGCGTTCGGCATCCGCCCGTAGGGGCTTCGATGCCGCTGTGTCCGCTCTCACACTCATTCGATGTCCGTTTCACCCGATAAGCGGAGGACATTCCTCCACTTAGCTGCTACCTTTGCCCTACAACCGGAGGATACACCTCCGCATAGTCGAACCGAGGACACCATGACCACCCTTTCATCGGAGAACGTGGACGGCTCAACGTCGACCACGACGCCGGCGGACGAGCGTGCGCACCGGAATCGCTGGTTGATTCTCGCCACTCTCGGACTGGCCCAGCTCATGGTCGTGCTCGACGCGACCATCGTGAACATCGCACTCCCCGCCGCCCAGCTCGATCTGGGCTTCGACAACGCCGACCGCTCCTGGGTCGTCACCGCCTACGCACTCGCGTTCGGCAGCCTGTTGCTCCTCGGTGGACGCCTGAGCGACCTCTTCGGTCGACGAAACACCTTCCTCATCGGCCTCGTCGGCTTCGCGCTGATGTCGGCAGTGGGCGGCGCGGCCGTCAACTTCGGCATGCTCGTCGCAGCCCGCGCCGGTCAGGGCGTCTTCGGCGCACTGCTGGCACCCGCGGCTCTGTCACTGCTGGCCACCACCTTCACCGACACCAAGGAACGCGCCAAGGCCTTCGGCATCTTCGGTGCCATCGCCGGCGGCGGCGGCGCACTGGGTCTGCTGCTCGGCGGCATGCTCACCGAGTGGGCCAACTGGCGCTGGAGCCTGTACGTCAACCTGATCTTCGCTGCGCTCGCCTTCGTCGGAGCCTTCCTGTTCCTGGCCAAGCACAAGGTCGACGTCCGGCCCAAGCTCGATATCCCCGGAACGATCGCCGTCTCCGCCGCGCTGTTCTCGATCGTCTACGGCTTCGCGCACGCCGAATCCGACGGCTGGAGCAACCCCGTCACCCTCGGATTCCTGGCGGCAGGTGTCGTTCTTCTCGCCGTCTTCGTGACCATCCAGAATCGCGTCGAACACCCTCTGCTGCCGCTGCGCATCGTTCTGGACCGCACCCGGGCCGGATCATTCCTCGCGGTGTTCGTCACCGGCGCAGGCATGTTCGCGGTGTTCCTGTTCTTGACCTACTACCTGCAGAGCACGCTGAAGTACACCCCGATCACCACCGGGTTCGCGTTCATGCCGATGATCGCGTCGCTGATCCTCACCGCGACACTGTCGACGGCACTGATCCTCCCCCGGTTCGGGCCGCGGATCCTGATGACGACCGGCCTTGTCGTCGCGTCGATCGGAATGGGACTGCTCACCCAGATCGATCTGGACAGCAGCTACGTCACGCACATCCTGCCCGGCCTGATCATCATGGGCCTCGGCCTCGGTGCCACCATGGCACCGGCCATGCAGGGCGCAATCTCCGGCGTCGCTCCGGACGACTCCGGCGTCGCGTCAGCAACGGTGAACACCATGCAGCAGGTGGGCGGCTCGATCGGTACCGCACTGCTGAGCACCGTGGCAGCCAACGCCGCGACCAGCTACGTCAGCACCAACATGGCAACGGCAACCGATGCGGCTCTGCTGCAGGCCAATGCCGAGATCGCCAGCTACA
>NZ_KQ031373.1:232449-232846 GCF_000963615.1 Rhodococcus sp. PML026
GCCCGAGGACGCGGGTAGGGGTGCGACACCGCAGAGGCTGGCGAATGCTGCTTCGGAGCTGACGCGGTGGGGGTTGTCACCGACGGTGATCAGCAACTGTGCTGCTGTTTCGTAGCCCACCCCGAACCGGCCGACGAGGTCTTCGGCGGCATCGTCGATGAGCACTGCGAGGTTTTTGTCGAGTGCTTTGATGTCGGTGTCGAGGAGCTGGATCCGTCGCGCCACCGACCGCAGTGCAGTCTTGATCGCCGCGGTCAGTGCACCTGGAGTGACGGCGGTCGGGCGCAGTGCTGCGCATGCGTCGATCAATGCGACTGTTGTCAGACCCCGGAGCTGTTCTCGAATCGGTTCGGGCGCGTTGACGACGGCAGATTTGAGACCTGTGATCGCCTCGGCG